>CAZOPR010000003.1:316753-330365 GCA_964581895.1 uncultured Brachyspira sp. | reverse complement strand
AACATTTTGCATGAATAAATTTAAAATTGATTTGGTTAATTTAACTAAATAATGGTAGTTGCAAAAATTATCAATTATTTATTAATATTTTTATTATATAAGTTTACTTAAACATTACTTGCATCAACACCAGAAAATGAAAATGCACCAGCTCCTACGAGCGAGGATCAGCAGTTTATGGGGTTAACAACACTTAGTGAAGAGGAGTTGATGGAGACTAATGGGGGATATAAAGATAATATTACAGATAATATGGCTTATTATCCATATTAGCACAAGTGATTTTATAGGTCTTACACTTGAACCACTTATGCATTCATCAAGTAGCAGTTCTAGTAATAATAGCTCTAATGATTGTAATACATCCATGCAAACAAGTTCGTCAAATTCTTCAAGTTCATCAAATGATTGTGGCGCAAGCAAACCTCATTAAAAAGATATTTAAGGGTTACTAATGTAACCCTTAAATTTTTATATCTTTATCCAAATTATTTGATAAAAATTTAAATATATGGAGGGAAAAAATTGAAAAAGTCTTTATTCATTATATTATTAATACTTTGCTTATTGTATATTCCTTGTGATGCTCAAAATAAAGAAATTAAATTTAGTATTTTTAATAAAGGAAACAATATTATTGTTTATAATGCAGATATTAAAAAAGAAGTTATTTCCAATTTTATTAATTATTATGATAAAATAATAGATAAATCTCTTTTTGATAATGACTCATGCACAAAAACTGTTTTAAAAGAAGACCTTGTTATAATAGTATTAAATGAAAGCTTCGATGAATTAATAAAATTAAAAAATAATACTTTAAAAAAAATACAAAATAAAAGAGGAAATAAATTACCAATATTATCAGAAAATGTTATTTATAATCTTGGTAAAACTGAAGATTCATATTTTAATGGTATTTTTCAGAGCATTCGTGATGTTATAATTATTCGATTAGGTTATCTAAATGAATTAAATGATTTAAATGAAATTTCAACTAATCTATGTTTTTTAGCACTTTCTGAATACAATCATTATATTATATCTAAAAATCTTTTAAAAAATTTTAGTGAATCTTATTCTGATTATATATTAAAATCAAAATTTAATAATGAATTGTCTAAAATAAAATTATTTGATGAGTCAATTACATCTTTTTATTTTTACTATTTCAATACATTTTTTAAATCAAAATTAATAAAAGAACCAGATAAAATATTAAATAAAGGATTTATTTTCGATCCTTCTCATATAGTTGGTTATTATAAACAATTTTTAAATACTTATTATAAAAAGGAAGAAATAGGAGAATTAAAGCAATTTTTTTATGGTGATCTTTCATTTAAATCATTGATTGTATATTATACATATTTCCCAATATTTATTGCAGAAAAATTTGGTATTGATAAATTAAATAAATTTATTAATTTTTTATATTTTGGTAATTATTCATCTGTTAACGAAATAACTCAAAATGTTTTTGGTGTTGATGAAAACACATTTTATAATTTGTGGACTGAAAGTGTAAAAAAATAGTATTTGAATATTAATATTTTTTTAAGATAAACATATCCAATTTATTTTAATTTTTTTAATTTAAATTGTGAAATATAATTGTAAAAGAAATCAATTTGATTAATATTAATAAAATTTTATAAATTAATTTTAAATATGATACATTTAAGCCTATTTAAGATTAATTAAGGTTTTAAATAGGCTTTTTTCCTAAGGTAATCATTATGAAAACCAAATATTTTATTTTACTTATTTTGCTTTTCTTTTTGATTTTTTATTCTTACCAAGATCAAAGCAATATAAATGAAAGCAATTTTAATTATATAGTAAATAAGTCGAATATAATATGCTATAATAAATCTATAGATAAAAATGAAATAAAAGATTTTATTGAAAATTATGATGATAAAGTTAACCAGTTTTATGTTAATACTGGTCTTACGACAAAAAGAATTGAACTTGAACCAATGATAATTATCCTATGTGCTAATTCTTTTAAGGAATGGGAGAAAGAAAAAATTAGTAAAGAGAAAATAAAAAAAGAGTTTAAAGATTACAATACTGTTATAGCAGATATAATTAAAAATGATGAAAAAGATAAAAATATACCTGCATATTATTATAGTCATGATTATAGATATTATATACCTGTTATTATAATTAAAAATTATGATTATAATATATTAAAATATTTTTATTTAATAATTGAATATAGTCACCATCTTATAAGAACTAATTATTATTATAGGCATATTGATAGTTATCAAGAAATATTCAATGATTATGTTTTTCAATATTATCTCAATGAAGGAATTACAATTTATTTTGGTACATATTTTGATACAATAACTTATTACGAATATATAGATAAATTTAATGAATTTTTGAAAAATGATAAAATGATACTTAATGATGAAGATGCAAAAATAATGCTTAATCTATATAAAGATAAATTATTTTTCAACAAAAATTATATTTTTTTCAAATATCAGAATATTATAAATGAAAATTATTTTAAGGGAAATGATGAATATATTTTTGAATTATCAAAACAAGCGAAATATATTGTTTTTTTTAATGCATATTTACATTATACAAGAGGGACTGAAAAATTCTATCAATATTTAAAGTACCTATACAATGAATATTATAATACAAAAGATGAAATATTTATAAATTGTTTTAAAATAAAATTTATAGATTTCTTAAAAGAAATAGATGAATATGTTTTGCATAATTAATTTAATTGATAAGAAAGTAATTTGTTAATTTTCAAAATGTAAATATTATGTTTTATTATTTGCTATACCTGCACTTGCTTCAACACTAGAAAATGAAAATTCACTAGCGGTAGCAAGCGAGGATCAGCAATTTATGGAGTTGACAACACTTAGTGAAGAGGAGTTGATGGGAATAGAAGGAAATGTTATAACATCAGCTTCAGATGGAGCATCACCTTTAACTCTAAGAGAAATGAGAGAATTAGGGTGGATAAAATTTATAGAGTTATCAGGAGGATTATATGTAGGTTGCCTTCTTGTAGCTAAAATTACTGTAAGTATTGACTCTGATGGTATAATTACTGTAACTGTTGAAACTCTAACATTATCTGCAACTGTAAGTGGTACTGAAGTGGGGATTGAAGGTACTTTGATTAGTTTAGGATTTAACCAGAATATAGTTAATAAAGTTATGCTATCATTACATAAACTATAAAGTTAATTATAATGAGGTTAACTATGTTAACCCCATTATTTATTAGGAGAAATTAAAATGAAAGAAAAAACTAATTTAATGTATATTATTTTTATTTTTATAATAATAATTATGAATTTTCTGATTTATATTTATTCAAAGTCATTTTTTTATTTTGATATACTTAACAAATTATCTTCATTTATCAATTTTAGAAATAAAGTAAATCAAATGATTCTGGAAGAATTTATACTAATAATATTTATAATTATTTTTTTAGTCCTTTTTTCTATATTTTTTTATTTTTTTTCAAAAATTAAAGATAAAACATTGAAAGTTAATATAGAAGATAGAAATAATATATCACAAAAAGTTAAAAAAATAAATTTTCATTTTATTTCATATATATTAATGTTTGTTATTTTAGTATATGTAACATCATTTTTTATGCAAATCTTGGAAAATAGAATTGCTATAGAATTAAGTTCTAATACTCAGAAAGAATTTATAAAAGAAGCTATAAATGAAGGAATTTTTAAAATAAATAAAAATTTACCAATTTTTGGAACTTTTTTGCAATTAAAATTAGGTTTTATATGATTAATATTTAGTATGCTAATATATTTTATAATTTATGGATTTGAAGAATATATTTTTAGATATAAGTATTTTAAGTTTTTTGATTTTGAAGGTTATAATAAGTCAATATTATTAAATTCATTAAGTTTTTCCATTTTACATTTAAGTAGAGGAATAGCAACAATGATTTTTGCTTTTATAATATGTTATACTATCTTGGGACCAATCTATATAAAGTATAAAAATATTAGATATAATATAATTATTCATTATTTAATAAATCTATTTTCTGAGCTTTTTAGTATTATTTTTCCTGAGTATATTTTTATTAAACTATATAAAACAAACATTTTTATTTTATTTTTTATTACATTATCAGCTATATTATTATTGTTGGCTTTTTATATTTTTAAAATTAAAAAATTAAACAAAGATTTTTATTTAAATTAATATCATAAATTTAATTATGGTAATTATCAGCGTAATTTTAATTATCCCATTGAAAATTCTTAAATATTTTTCTAAAATTAACTTATAAATTTTTAATCTTATTGTTTGAAGGGTTTTCTTATACTAATTATTTTTAAACCATAAACTATAACCCTTCAAGGCTTTGACACAATTAATAATACATTATAGAAAATACTTATAAAATTATAATTGAATTATATAACAATCCTGATAAATATACTTTAATAGTTAATTATTATAAAAATCTAATTAAAGGTGATGAAAATGCTAATCATACAAAATGTTACTAAAACATATAAAACAAGAAAAGACAAAATTGTTGCTGTTGACAATATTAGTTTTAACATGGATCAAAATGATATTCTTTTTTATCTTGGCCCAAATGGAGCAGGGAAAACAACAACTATAAAATGTATACTTGGAGTTTTAACAATAGATTCAGGTAAAATAAGCATCTTCGGGATGAATATCAACAATAAAAAAGAAAGAAAAAATATATTAAAAAATACCGGAATAGTCATAGGAAATAAAACACAATTGATATGGGATTTACCTATTATGGATTCATTTAAATTATTAGGCAATTATTATGGATTAAGCAATAAAGAAATAAAAAATAATATTGAAAAATATTCAAAAAAAATGGGAATAGAACCATTTTTATCTCGTTCACCAAAAACATTATCGCATGGACAAAGAACGAGATGTGAAATAGTAGCAGGATTTATTCATGACCCTGATTTTATTGCGATGGATGAGCCTACAATAGGATTGGATATAGAATCAAAAAATATGATTAGAGATTACATCAAAGAAATGAATATTGAATATAAAAAAGCCTTCTTTATTACAACTCATGACCTTTTTTGGGTTGAAAAGGTCAATACAAGAATTATTGTTATTGATAAAGGGAAAATAATTTATGATGGAAATACCGATTCAATAGCAAAAAAATTATTTAAAAAATATAATTACACCTTCGAAATAGAAAACGAAATTGGTAATAGAATTCCAGAAATTTCAAAAACATTTTCTGATTTTGTCAAAACAAATGAAGTTTTAATGGATGAAAATAATATTACAATAAGTACAAACAATTTTGAAAATTATCAAAGTTTATTAAAATATCTTTCTACTAACTTTAAAATTTCCGAAATTAAAAATAATAACAATATTAATTTAGAAGATATATTTATTTCAATCATTAAAGGAAATTTTAGTGAGACGAATTCTTAACTATTTCAATATTATATACATTAGATTTAAGGAGTCATTTTATTTTATCATCGAATATTTAATGCTTCTTATTAATAATATTGTTTTTGGTTTTATACAATTTAGTATTCTTAAAATTATTGGAAATTATTCGGTCATTATAAATAATAAGATTTTAGCTTATGTTTTATCTGTAATTATTATAAAAGAAGTAACATTTTCAGATGTATATAAAGGTATTGAAAATGATTACCAGCGAGGAAAAATTTTGTTTGTTCTTTCAAAACCTATAGATATTCAAACTTATTACATGTTAAATCTACTATCAGATTTTCTTTTTAATCTTATTAAAGTAATTCCTTTTATTTTATTTTATATAATGCTTTATAAAAATTCTATTAATTATTTTGGTCTATTTTTATTTATCATGGATTTATCTATAATTTTTGTTATTATCAATATTGTTTTGATGATATTTTCTCTTCTGAGTTTTTCATCATATTTCAATACTGGAATTATTCAGATATATAATTTTATATTTATGATTTTTTCAGGGTTGCTTTTACCATTTGATTTGTTTCCGAAATGGTTTTTTACTATTGCGAATCTTTTGCCTTTCAAGTATTTAGGTTATAAACCAATTTTAGAATTATTTTTAAATAATAGTGCAAATGTTTATGCTTTTTTATCAACAATTTTAGTTCCGCAAATTATCATATTAATCTTAACTTATATTATATTTGCTGTTGTATCAAATGCTGTTAAGAAAAAAATACTTATATTTGGATAATTCTATGAAGCTTATTAAAATAATTTTTACATATATTAAAATAACATTTAAGAGATTCAGAATTTGTAAAATAAACTATATCCTGTCATTTATTGGAAATATTTTGTTCCAGCTTACCAATATAATAATTATCTTAACCTTATACAATAATATATCAAAAAAGTCATCCTGGAATATCTTTGAAATGCTTTTTTATTATGGATTTTCTCAAACAATAATATTGTTTTACTGGATGATATATTCTGGTATTTACCAGCTACCAAAGTTTTTAAATGATGGCAACTGGGATAGATATAACTTTTATCCAGTAAATCCTTTATATATATTGATTGTTGAAAACATAGATATCTCAAGAATAATTCATCTGGTATTCTCAATCGGAATTCTTATTTATTCTATTATTATGCTAAGTATTACTGGACATCTTGTCAATATGTTTTTCCTGTTATTTGAAATAATAGTTGGAACTTCAATATTAGGTGATTGCACTATTATTCTTGGTTCATTTTCTTTTTATATAAAAAGAAGCAGGCAATCACCTTCTATTATTATTTATATGATTCAAATGCTGGCTCTTTATCCTTTTTTTCTCTATAATAAACATATACTATTTCTTTTGAAATTCGTAATCCCATTTTATTATATTACTTATTTCCCTTCTCTTTTTCTATTAAACAAAAATAAGAACTTAAATAATTTGCTTATTCAACTTATGCTATTTGTTTTATTAAAAGTCTTTAGCAATCTTTTATTTAATTTTAGTAAAAGGCATTATATTTCTGCAAATTAGGTTTAATTAAAGTACTTAGCATTTTATTAAAAAAGTTTAATTTAATGTAACTAAAAACTAAAATATTGAATGAAGATTGACAATTTTTTTATTAAAACAGAATAATTTAGTGTAACCCATTAAAAAATAGACTGTAAAATTTCAAAATGAAAATATTAAATCATTCAAATAAAAAAAAGCTAAAAAGCAAATGATCTGAAAAATTAAAGTTTTCAGATAATAAAAAACCGATAAAAAACTAAAAATTAAAAAAAATTAACATAAAGAGGTCAAATATGGAATGTAAGGTAAACCAAAACCTGGCAAAATGTAATTGTACCTATGAGCCATGCCCAAGGAAAGGTATTTGTTGCCAGTGTATAGAATATCATAGAAGAAATGGCGAACTTCCAGCATGTTACTTTTCAAAAGAATCTGAAAAAAAATACGATAGGTCTATCTGGACTTTTATAAAAGACTACGAAAAAAGAAAAATATGAGATTATGGTCTATTAGCCCAAAATATCTTGACACAAAAGGACTTTTAGCACTCTGGAGAGAAGCTTTGCTTGCTAAAAAAGTTCTTGAAGGTAAAACAAAAGGATATAAAAATCATCCCCAGCTTATTAGATTCAAGCAAAGCTCAGATCCTCTTTTATACATAAATATTTACTTAAAACAGATTTATGATGAGGGAAAAAAAAGAGTTTATAAGTTTGATTATAGCAAGATTGATGAGGAAAAGATAGAGGTTTTGAATATCTTAAATCTCGAAAAGATTAAGGTTACAGAAGGGCAGGTAAAGTATGAATTTGAATTTTTGAAGATGAAGCTAAAAAGAAGAGATTTTCAAAAATATCTTGAAATTGAAAATATTGCTAAGGAAAAAGCTATAGAAGTGAATCCGATTTTTGAAGTCATTGTCGGTGAAGTTGAAAAATGGGAGAAAAAGAAAATATTATAAGAAAAATACCTTAAAATTATAAAATATTAAAATTATAAAATATTGATATAGTAAAAAAATTTTGTAACTTATAAAAAAGGAGAACAAGATGAAAAAAGAGATTGCTGGTGAAAAAATCCCTTTAGCAGTAGGTCCTTATTCTGCTGCTATAAAATCTGGCAATATGATTTTTACCTCAGGGCAGCTTCCGATTAATCCAGAGACAAATGCTCTTGTCAATGATTCTGTAAAAAATGCGACAAAACAGATTTTTGATAATATCAAAGTTATCTTAGAAAAAGAAGGATTTACCTTTGATGATATAGTTAAAGTTACAGTTTTTTCATCGAGTATGAGCTATTTTGCAGAATTTAACGAATATTATTCTACATTGTTCAATAAACCATATCCTGCAAGAAGTTTCATTGAGGTTTCAAAACTTCCAAAAGATGCATTAATAGAAATCGAAGTTATTGCAATTAAAAATTAATACCTTTTTGGATTTATAAAAAAGTCTTGATTATACTGATTTTTTTTTATTTTTATTATTTTTGATTATTTTTAAAGGATTCCATCTAATATATTTATCTTCTTTTTCCTAAAAATCTTAAAACATAAAGAAGAAGATTGATGAAATTTAAGTAAAGTTCTAATGCTGCTAAGATAGCAAATCTTGCACTTCCCTGCTCAAATGCTGCTATTTTGGCAAGGATTTTAAGTTTTTGAGTTGAGTAAGCGATAAGAATAGTAAAGATTAAAACTCCACCTGCACTAATAATCCAGTATAATGTAGAGCTTTTTAAGAAGATATTTACTATTGATGCTATAATGATACCAAATAAACCTGTTATAAGATAACCACCAAAGCCCATAAGATTAGTTTTGGTTGTAAAACCAACTATAGACATCACTAAAAACATACCAGCTGTAATCAAAAATGCTGTAACTATTGAGGTCTGGGTATATAACAGAAATATTGATGATAAAGTCAAACCATTTAAGATTGAATATAAAAGAAAACCAAACAAAGCCATTGTAGTAGAAAGTCGCAAAATCTGGCTTGAAAGCCAAAATACAACTACAAGTTCTGCTACTATAAGACCAAAAAAGATTAATGGTGAACGCATTAGTGATAATATTAAACCTGTTGAAGCAGTGAAATAGCCAACAGCAGCTGTAATGGCAAGAGCTAAAACCATGTATAAATAGGTTTTTGATATAAATTTTCTTTCAAAATCTTCGCTTACAGGAGCAGTTGCTATATCGTTTAGTAAATCTGGATCATTTAAGTTACTATATTTATCTACTGTTCTGAAATTAGACATAAATATGCCTCCTTCAAATCCCTTCAATTCATAATATAATACAGAAAAACCCTTATGGCAAGTAAAACTTGATAAAATTTAGTACTGGTTTATAGATAAATATCTTGATACATAGCGACTAATAAAAAATTTCTTTTAAAAATTTCTAATTTATAATTTCTAATTTATTATGTTATAAAAATTAAGTTTTAAAAAATAGAAATAGATTATTTATTGATCTTGGTGGACATAAAATGAGACTAATAAAAGTCATTGAAAAAATAAAAAATACAAAAAGTTTAAGTGACACTTTAGAAGTTATAATACTTGCTTTTGTTGCAGCAATATCAGCCATAGTTTTTCAATTAGGGACAAATTTTGTTTTTAGCTCAACATACTTAAAGTTTGCAAAATTTTCGAAGTTTCAATTTTTAATGTATAGTTTCATAACTATAATTTCGGCTTCTTTAATTTCTGGTTTTCTACTTTTTAAGCTTTCTCCTGAAGCGGCTGGCTCAGGAATTCCTCAAGCAAAGGTTGCTTATAAAAAAGATATGGGCTATATACCAATTAAACCAGTTTTAGTAAAGTTTATTGGTGGTATAATAAGTGTTGGTGGCGGTTTAAGCTTGGGAAGAGAAGGTCCATCAGTTTATCTTGGAGCTGGTTTTGCCTCAAATTTAGATGGATTTTTAGGAAAACCAAAAAATTTTAGAAGAAGAGCAATCTTAATAGGTAGCGCAGCGAGTCTTGCTGCAGCCTTTAATACACCTTTAGCTGCGATAGTATTTGTTATAGAGGAAATTCTGAATGATTTAAATAACAAGAACTTAGGATTTACATTTTTTGCAGCAGTCATTGGTGCAATGACAGTTCATGCATTGGTAGGAAACCAGCCAGCTTTCAGGCTTGTATCTATAGAAAAAGTTAGTGTCATCCATTATCTTGTAGTTCCATTTGTAGCTATTGTCTCATCACTTCTTGGTTCACTTTTTCAAAAATGGACAATAAGTCTAAGAGGTGAAGTAAAAAGAAGATTAACGAAATATCAATTTATAAATCCATTTTTTGGCGGCCTTTTAACATGGGTTTTAGGCTCATCCATCTTCCTTGCTTTTGGAAAGCTTGGGGTATTTGGGGTTGGGTATCAGGATTTATCGGATATTTTAAGTGGAAATTATCTTTTTATAATCGCTGGATTTATAACATTGGCAAAGCTTTTTTCAACCATATTTTCATATGGCTTTGGAGGCTGTGGTGGAATTTTTGCCCCATCCCTTTTTATAGGTGCAAGTTCAGGTTATTTTCTTGCAAATATTGCTGCAATTTTAATCCCTCTTTCAAGAGCAGATATCACAGTTCTTTCTGTTTCAGCAATGAGTGCATTTCTTGGAGCAGTAGTTAGAGCACCTCTAACATCAATCTTGATAGTCTTTGAAATGACTCACCAGTTTTCAATGGTTCCATCACTTGTTATTGCGGTATTTATTAGTCAAATTGTAGCTTCACTTATTAATAAAGAAAATTTTTATGATGCAATCATAAAGCAAGATGGTATTTCATTCCATGAAATTAAAGTTGATATAGACAAATCTATCTGGCAAACATTACCGGTTAAAAATATAATGAATTCTCAACCTATTTGTATTAATCTTGAAAATATATATGAGATAGATGAAATTTTGAAAAAATATAATTATAAAATTTTTCCTATTTTTTTAAATGCTGAAAAAACAGTTGAAAATTGTCTTGGAACAATAACCAGAGAAAGATTAAAAGATTTAATAGATAAAATAAAAGATAAGCAGATTTTGGTTTCTCAAATAAAATTAAATATTGATAAACCTACTTTTTGTTATGAAGATGATATCTTAAAAGATATTGCAAATAAATTTGCAAATAATAAATCTTTTGTAATACTTGTATTAAGAAAAAATACCAACAAGCTTTGTGGCATATCTTCTATACATGACCTTGTTAGAGCTCAAGTTGAAATATATGAATAAAAGTTAAATTAGTAAAGAGTAAGATTAATGTAAAGTAAAATTAAATAAAATTTCAAATAATACCAAGGAGGAATTATGTTTAATTTTCCTAAAAGAGCAGAAATTGCTGATTCTGAAACCTTAAAGATAAATTCGGATGTTATCGAACTCAGAAAAGCTGGAAAGGATGTAATACCTTTAGTTGCAGGAGAACCAGATTTTGAAACTCCTCAAATAATAAAAGATAAGGCAATTGAAGCTATTAATAAAAATTTTACTAGATATACACCAACTTCTGGAATGCTTGAACTTAGAGAAAAAATTGTTGAAAAGTTAAAAAAAGAAAACAATTTAACTTATGATCCTTCAGAAATACTTGTCGGTTGTGGAGCCAAACAATCAATTTCAACAGCACTTATGACATTAACAGATACAAATGATGAGGTTATAATACCATCTCCATATTGGGTTTCATATAAAGCAATGGCTGAGATAGCAGGAGCAAAACCAGTTATTGCAAATACAGATGAAAAGAATAATTTTAAGTTAACAGTTGATGACTTAAAAAGAGTTTTAACTAAAAACTCTAAAATACTAATATTAAACTCACCTTCAAATCCAACCGGAATCGTTTATTCAGAGCAGGAACTTAGAAAAATTGCAGAATTTATTGTTGAAAATAGGCTAATTGTAATCTCTGATGAAATTTATGAAAAACTCATATATGACGGTAAAAAGCATATTTCCATAGCATCGCTTGGAAAGGAAATATTTGAAAGAACAATAGTCATTAATGGTTTTAGTAAATCCTGTGCTATGACTGGATGGAGGGTTGGTTATTCTGCTGCACCAAAAAAACTTACAGATGTTTTCAAAAAAATTCAGGCTAATACAACTACACATACTTCATCTATAAGTCAATATGCATCACTTGCTGCCTTCGATTTACCCGAGGAGTATTTTGTCAAAAACGCAAAGACTTTTGAAGAAAGAAGAAATTTTATTGCAAGCTGGCTTGATAAGAGAGATGAGCTTTCTTACATTAAACCAGAAGGAGCATTTTACTTTTTCATAAATGTTTCAAAAGTTTTTGGTAAAAAGATTAAAGATACTATTATAACAAATGATAATATTTTTTATTCCAAACTTTTAGAGAACAATCTTGTAGCTGTTGTGCCTGGAAGTGCATTTGGAAACGGAAATTATATTCGAATTTCCTATTCTTATTCTTTAAATAGTCTTGAAAAAGCATTAAAAAGGATGGATGAATTTTTAGATGACTGCAAATGATAAGATTATAACAATTTTTTTCTTATTATTTGCTATAATACTTTTTTTTGCCGGGGCAAAGTTATATAAGATTTCATTAAAAGATATTTTTTCGTTAAAATCAGTTGAGATAGTTTCTCCAATCTATGATTTTTCAATATCTATAAACATAGATAAAAATGAAAAAATTAGCCCCCAACAAATATATGAGATTGAAGAAAAACTTGAACTTAGTGGAAAAAATAAGAATGATGTTTATGATATTATATCAAGGTTATATTTGCAAAAGGATTTAGCAGATCTTTTAGGTAAAAAATTAAATTCTATTATCTCAAAAAACAGCTGGGAATTGACATTCAACGATCTGGAAAAATATGATTTTACAATGCCAATAGAAAATGGAATGCTTGTCTATAATGATTATTATTATCCTGGCGCCGCAAGAAGGTATAGAAATGGCATTCATCAAGGGATAGATATCTCATATACAAAAGATCAAGTGAAGTTGCCAAAAGGTTCTCCTATCTATTCTATCTCTGATGGTGTTGTTGTTAAGATAACTGATTATAAATACTTCAGCCACCAAAGAGATTATTTTCAACTACTTTCTATCTGTTCTTATCAAAAATATACTGATGATAGATATCTTGATATTTTTAGAGGCAAACAGGTTCAGGTAAAATATGACAATCTTCTTTTAATCTACTGCCATCTGGATGATTTCAATAAAAAATTGAAGGTTGGAGATAAGGTTTCAAAGGGCAGTTTGATAGGTTTTATGGGGAATTCTGGAGTTGAATATATAGGTTCATCTCCTCATTTGCATTTAGAACTTTACTTAAATAACTTTATAATTGGCGTAAATAGAAGCAGAACAAATTTTGATTATGAATATAAATTATTTTTAAAGGTATTCAATCAATAATTTATATAAATAGTACCTATAAATTTATGGTCTAATAATTTATTTTTAATTTTTTTTATTTTTGTTTTTTATTTTTGTTTTTTATTTTTGTTTTTTATTTTTGTTTTTTGTTTTTTGTTTTTTGTTTTTTGTTTTTTGTTTTTTGTTTTTTG
>CAZOPR010000003.1:162-316653 GCA_964581895.1 uncultured Brachyspira sp. | reverse complement strand
TTTTTGTTTTTTGTTTTTTGTTTTTTGTTTTTTGTTTTTTGTTTTTTGTTTTTTGTTTTTTGAGTTGCGACAATTTATTTTAATTTGAATATATTTTTTTTCATTTTTGTGCTTTCCAATTTGTCTTTTAATAGGGAGGCAAATTAAATCGAATCTTAACTTTTATTGGAGGGAAAAGTGAAGTGCATAATATTGGCAGCTGGGAAAGGTAAAAGACTACTTTCTGAAAAGTTTCAACTTCCAAAAGCATTAAGAGAGTTAAATGGTAAGCCTATTTTATCTTATGTTCTTGATAATATAAGTTTTATCGATACTAAAGATATTGTCATAGTAGTTGGTTTTATGGGAGAAAAAGTTATAGAGAAAATAGGTGAAAAGTACACTTATGTCTGGCAAAGAGAACAACTTGGTACTGGACATGCTGTAATGATGGCAAAAGATTATTTTGATAATGAACAAAACCTTATATTGATGGGAGATATGCCTTTTATTAAAGGTAAGACTATTAAAGATTTTATCAATTTTCACATGCAAAACAAAAATGATTTATCAATTTTAACAGTTGAAGGAAGGGAATCTTCTTCATTTGGAAGAATAGTAAGAAATGAAAATGGCTTTATAGAAAAGATTATCGAAGTAAAAGATGCAAAAGATAATGAAAAGAAAATAACCGAACTAAACACAGGGATTATGATATGCAATAAAAAGGTTTTATCATTGCTTGAAAATTTAAAAACAGACAATGCTCAAAAAGAATATTATCTTACAGACATAGTTAAACTAGCAAAAGATGAAAAACTTAAGATAGATGGTTTTAAGGTCTATGATGAAGTAGAGTTTTTTGGTATAAATACTCTTGAAGATTTAGAATTTGCTGAAAATTATATTAAAAATCAAAAAAATTAAAAATAGTATTGACTTAGTTATAATAATTTTTATAATTTTATTAGTAGTAAAAGAAAATCATATAATAATTTTTTATAAAAAGTACTTTTCCTAATTTTATCAGTTCTTTTATTGAAGGAAAGTATATGAAGGAAATATTTATAGTCGATGACCAGATGTATATTAGGAAAATGCTTCAAATGGTCTTACAAGAAAATGGCTATATAACCCGAGAATTCGCAAATGGAAATGAGTTTTTAGGTTATATCCAAACTATGAATGAAAATGAAAAACCCATGCTGATTTTGCTCGATATAATGATGCCAGAGATTAGTGGCTTTGAAATTTTACAGAAACTTAATGAAGATGAAAAAACAAAAGATATTCCAGTTATTATAATATCTGCCAGAAATCAAAAAGAAGATGTATTGCAGGCATTAAAATTAGGCGCTAAAGATTATATGGTAAAACCGCCAAATGTAGATTTGCTTTTAAAAAAGATAAAAACCTATGCTTCTTAACATACTTTATCCTATATAAAAAATTCTAATCCAAAAGATCAAAAAAATAAATGAGTATTGACTTACATAGAACTAATATTATAATTAAATTAGTTGAAATAAAATATTAGATAGTTGTTTAAGTAAAAGTTTTCTTTAATGTTTTCATATAATCCTTTGTTGAAGGAAATTATATGAGAGAAATATTTATAGTTGATTATCAAGTATATATCAGGAAAATGATACAAATGGTATTAGAAAAAAATGGCTATATTACTCGTGAATTTGGAAATGGGAATGAGTTTTTATCTTATATAAAGAAAATGAATGAAAATGAAAACCCAATGTTAATATTACTTGATATAATGATGTTAGAATTAAGTGGATTTGAAGTCTTAAAAACACTAAATGAAAATGAAAAAACTAAAGATATCCCAATAATTATTCTATCTGTTAAAAATCAAAAAGAAGATGTTTTAGAAGCATTAAAATTGGGTGCCAAAGATTATATGGTCAAACCTCCAGATATAGATTTACTATTAAAAAAGATAAAAACATATACATCCTAAACTAATATCTCTTTTTATTTCATATAAAATATAAAAACAAGTTATTGTATTATTGGAAGTAGGAATTAAAAACAAAATCAAAATAAATATCAAATAAAAAAATTAATTAAAAAAATGAAAAATAGCCTTTTTATTGATGTCTGTTGTGGTATATGTCTACTTGGTGTTTTCCCTCAATTGGAATTTGAAAACTATGATATTTGTTTTATTTTTTCAGGAGATAATATCTGTTGTAAAGAAGAATATGATAAAAGAAAGGAAGTTTTTTTTAAGGTTTGCGATTATTATAAAATCCAGAATTATTTAACAATCCCTTATAATCATCAAAAATACCTAGATTTTATTAAAGGTTTTGAAAATGAAAAAGAGGGAGGCTATCGCTGCTCATTATGCTTTGAATATAGGTTCATTAATCTTTTTGAAAACTTGATTGAAAACTTAAAAAATTTTCAAAAAGAAAATTATTTAATAAAAGTTCAGCCTATATATTTTTCTACTACCTTAAGTGTTTCAAAATACAAAAATTATGAGATGATAAAAAAAGCAGCAGATAATTTTATGGCTAATTTTCCTAAAAAATTTGAAAAATATGAAAGTAAATTTGAAAAATATAAGATTAAATCTGAAAAATATGAAAATATTAATGAAAATGAAAATATGAAAATTATGTTTTATGATAAAAGTTTTAGAAATGATCAACTTTATAAAAACTCAATAAAAATAGCAAAAGAATTAAATTTATATAGACAAAAATTTTGTGGTTGCGAATTTTCAAAAATTAAAGGTTAATATTTGAGGTTAATTTTGAAAAAATATCGATATCCTTTACTTGTTTTTTTCTTTTTAGTTTTGTTTACCTTTTATTTTAGCTGCAAAACAGATACAAATGAAAGTATTGTTAAAGAAAAGAAAATTTTATTTGATTCATTCTTTGAAATTTCTGTCATATCAAATGAGATTGAAAAAACAAAAAATGATATTACGCAACTATTTATAAAGTTAGAAGAAATTGGTAACAATTTTGACTGGAGAAATGAAAATAGTTTATTGACTATTAATAGCAAAAAGGATATTTTCGAAGTTCCAGATGATTTTAAGGATTTATTTATAAAAATCGAGTATTATCAAAAATATACAGATGGATACTTTAATCCATTTTTGAGAAAATTGGTATTAGCTTACAATAATTTCAATGAAAAAACTATTCCTCCTAAAGAAGATAAATTAAAAGAAATACTTGAGGATATTAAAAAAAGCAGTTTTACAACTAATAAAAATGGTAATATTTTGATTAAAAATCCAGAAAATTTAGATTTAGGTGCAGCTATCGCTGGATTCTTGGTTGATTATTCTTATAGATATTTACTTGATAAAGGATACAAAAATTTTTTAGTAAATGGAAGTGGGGAGATTAGAGTAAGTGGAAATAAATTTGGGAAAAACTGGCTTATAGGTATACAATCTCCTTTTTCAAATTCAATCATAAAGATCGTAAAGTTAATTGATAGTTATTCTATATCAACTTCTGGAAGTTATGAAAGGTTTTTTATTTATAATAATCAAAAATACCATCATATATTGAATCCTTATACAGGAAAGCCAGATTCCAAGCTTGAATCTGTTTCTATTATTACAAAAAATTCCTGCCTTGAGTCAGATATCTTATCTACAGCAGTGTTTGCGATGGGAGTTGAAAAAGCATTAAAATTTTGTGAAAGCAATAATATTGATTATTATATGATTTATAAAGAAAATGAAAAAGTGATAACCAAAAATTCAAAAATATTTGATTGATAAAAAAATAGTAAAAAAAAATATTGATAAAACTATACTTATATTGCAATATTGAATGATAAAAAACGGATTCTATATGGATTTTCAAGATACATATATTCTTTATCCTAATGCAAAGATAAATTTGAATCTATTTGTTGGTGGAAAGGAAGAAACCTGGTGGGGGCAGTTTTACCATAAAATATTAAGTGTTATGCTTCCTGTGACTTTATATGATAGAATGATTATAAAACCAGGTAAATTCAATGTTAATTATGAATTTTTAAGTTTGGGAGACAAAATAAACTTAAATGATAAAATAAACTTAAATAATAAAGTAAAATTAGAGGATAAAATAAAATCAAAGGCTAAAACAGATTTAAATAAAATTGAGAATATTAATGAAAAAAATAAAACAGTGGTGAATGAAACAATTTTAAGTGAAATTAAAGAAAAAGAAAAGATTAAAACAGAAAAATGTATAATAAGAAAAGCAATTGAAAAATTAAACCTTGATGAAAACAAAATAAATTATGAGATAACAATAGAAAAAAATATACCATTGGCTTCCGGACTTGGGGGAGCATCATCAGATGCTGCTTTCTTTATTAAGTTTTTATTAGAAAAGAAAATCATAGTATTTAAAAACAACAAAGAACTATTAAGAAAAATGTGTGAGATAGGAAGCGATTTACCATTTTTTTTTGTAAATAAGCCAGCCATTGTCAGCGGTTTTGGAGAAAAAGTTTTCCCTATAATATTAAATCAAAATTTATTTTTTGTAATTTTTCAGCCATTTTATAAGATTTCCACAGAAAAAATGTACGAAATGCTTGATGAAATAAAAAAAAGAAAAATAATTGATAAAAAAAGTGAAAAAAATTTTATAAAAATATTTAAAAAAAACTTGCAAAATAATAAAAATTATGTTTCATCTCTTAGTGATATAGCAAACAATGATTTTGAACTAATAGTTTCTAAAAATTTTAGTGAATTTAATAATTGGAAATTATTATTCAGTGGATCTTTGTTTGCTCAGATGAGCGGAGCTGGTTCTTCTATCTTTGGAGTTTTCTTAAATTATAAAGATGCGAAGAACTGCTACGATAATCTGAAAAAGGTTCATGGGCGTGTTAAAATTTGCTCATGTAAAATTTAACTTAGGTAAAGGAGCCAAGATGGAAATCACCAACATCAAAATTAACAAAGTAACTAGCGAGCGCCCATCAGGTGGAAAGAGAAAGCTGCTTGCGTACGCTTCAGTAACATTTGACAACTGTTTTGTTGTTCACAACATTGCACTTTATGATGGAGAAGAGGGCAGAAAAATAGTTATGCCCAGAAGAAAAACATCAAAAGGTGATTTTAAGGATGTTGCTCATCCCACAGTAAATGACTTCAGAGAATTTTTAACAAATTCTATCTCTGATGCGTATGATAATGTGGTATAGTATTAAATGAAAAGTGGATTGCCAGGAAATATGCCTGGCAATTCCATTTAAATAATATTTAAGAATATTGATAATTTTCTCTTTTATAATATTTTTGAGATCATTATTTTTATCATTGTTTATAAAATCTGTTTATCGTTAATTATATTTAAACAATTAGGGAAGGAAAAATATCATGAAAAAAGAACAAGTTTTAATTAATGCTGAAGAAAGACAGATATCTACTAAGGCATATTTAAATTCAGCAAGAAAAAATGGATTATTACCAGCTTGTATTTATGGTAAAAGTATTAAACAAAATTTAAATATCTTTGTTAAAGAAAATGAGATTATTAAAATACTAGAAAAATATGGAGAATCTCATCCTTTAACTATAAGTATAAAGAATAAAAAGATTGATGTAATTATTAAAGACTTTCAATATAGTATTATAAATAACAAAATGTCTCATGTTGATTTTTATGCAGTTTCTTCTTCAGAAAAAATCAAGACACATATACCTTTAAATTTTGTAGGTCATTCAAAAGGTGAAAAAGCTGGTGGAATAGTTGAAAAATTTCATCTTTCAGTAGAAGTTGAAGGTAGTTTAAAAGATATTCCAGAATCTATCGAAATAAATATTGAAAATATGGATATCGGTACAAGATTCCATGCTTCAGATTTGAAATTACCTGAAAATCTTCATCTTTTAACCAATCCACAAGAAGTCTTATTTATAATTGCTGGAAAGAAAGCAACAGAAGCTGAGACAGGTCCTGCTGGTATGACTGCTGAAGAGGCTGAAAAAGCGAAAGAAATATTTGATTAACTATGGAGTAATTATCCAAAAAAATGAATAAATCAGATAACAATAATCCAATGATATTAGTCGCAGGTTTGGGAAATCCTGGAGAAAATTTCTATAAACATAGACATAATTTAGGATTTCAATTTGTCGACTATATAGCCAGAAGGGTTACTGGGTCTAAAAAAGTAAATTTTATAACAAAGAAAAAGAAAGCTGATTTTATTACTATTAATTTTGAAGATAAAGAAGTCACTCTTGTCAAACCTTTAACCTTTATGAATAATTCAGGAGAAGGCATCCTTTTTATGGCTGCTTTCTTAAAGATACATGAAGAAAATATAATTGTTGTTTATGATGATACAGATCTTGATTTTGGGGATTTAAGATTAAGACATAGTAAAAATGAAACAAATCACAATGGTATAATTTCAGTTGAAAAATTGCTTAAAAAAGAAAATTTTACAAGACTTAGAATAGGGATTGGTAAACCTAAAGATCCAAATGGCAAAATATTAACTGATTCTGCCTCTATACAGGAATATGTTCTTTCTGATTTTTCATTGGTAGAAGAGTATCAACTTGAGAATATTATATTCAATTATACTTTTAATGTCATAAAAGGATTTATTAAAGGTGGCTATGATTCTGCATATGATGAGTTAGATAAAGCGAGAATCAAGATAAAAGATGAAATTTCTCGAGGACCAAGTTTATCTTTTTCTGAATAGATACATTCAAGAATTTCCAAGCACATCAATAACAGTAGCTTTAAGCATGGGTTCTGATTCAATGGCACTTTTTTATATTTTACTTAGCTTAAAAAAAAAATATGGTTTTAATCTTTCAGCCTGCCATTTGAATCACGGTATTAGAGAAGAATCGAATCTAGAACAAAAAGCATTTATAGAATTGATGAATCAACTGGGGATACAATACTACACTGATAATCTTCTGATTCCAGATAGTATAAAAAATTCAACCAAATCATTTGAATTATGGGCAAGAAAAGAAAGATTAAAATTTTATGAAAAAGCAAGGAAAATATTGAAATCTAATTATATTGCGACAGCTCATAATAAAGATGATGTAATCGAAACCTTTTTCCTAAATTTATTTCGAGGTGCGAGTCTTATAGGAGCTTCTTCAATACAACCTAAAAGGTCTTATTTAATAAGGCCAGTCATAGAAATATCTAAAAAAGAACTGAAAGATTATTTATTATTTAATAATTTTGAATATTTTGAAGACAGAACTAATAGAGATAACACTATAAATAGAAATTATATAAGAAATATAGTACTTGAAGATATTTATAGTAGATTTAAAAATTCATCAAAATCGATTTTCAATTTTATCAAAGAAATAAATTACACCTTAGATTTTATAGATTCATTTACTCCAGATTGGTTTTCAAAAAATTATTGGAATGTAGAAGAATTTTTAACCATTAAAAATTACCTGCAAAGCTACTTTTTATATAAAAAAATAAAAGAACTGTGTCTTACTAATCTTTATGATTTTTCGTTGTTAAATATATCTAAAAAAACAATAGATGACGCATTAAAAAAAATTAAAACAATAAAAAATGGTTATGTTGAAAAATTTCCTGTATTTGATATTTTTCTTTCATATGGAAACCTATATTTTATTGAAAAAAAATATTCTATAAAAAATCAACTTGATATAAATGTTGATAAGTTATCCAGCATTGAATTTAACAGGTTTTTTTTTAATGATTTTGAAATAAAAATAAAAATTGAAAACAACTTAGATAACACTTTTATAAAAAGTATATTAAAAGAAAGTTTTATAATAAGAAAGGAATTTTGTAGCGAGAAAATAATATTTTCTAAATGGGGTAGTGGTGATAGGATAAAATTATCTGGCTACTATAAAAAGCTACAGGATATTTTTGTGGATTGGAAGATTCCTAGACCATTAAGGGAAAAAATTATTGTTATAAGAAATGATAAAAATGTGATAGGTTTTTATATTCCTTTTAATTTTTCAAATAGAGGAAATTATATCCTATCGAAAGATTATTTTGTTGATTTTAATGAAAAATTTAGTTATATTTTACTGAAAATCGAAAAGATAGAAAATTATCTGTATTAATTTATAAAGATATTTTTAAGGAAGGAAAATGAGTAACTTAAATCAAAATCCAAAAAATAAAAAAAATTTATCAGGCGGTTTGACTATTCTTCTTATAGCTGCTGGATTCTTAGCAATACTTTTTTTAATGTCAAACCCTATAACAGATGTTGTTGAAAAGAAAACCTATAGTGAGTTTCTTAAATATGTAGATGAAGGCAAAGTTGATTATGTAATCATAGTTGGTAATCAGATAAAAGTTTTTATGAAAAAAAGTTCTGAATCAACTAAAGCTGATCAATATAAAGTTGTTATACCTTATATAGACCCAGAACTTTTAACTTATTTAAAGCAGCATGATGTGAATATTGAAGGGCAGGAGCAAAAAGATTCCTCATCTTTTTGGTGGTACATAATACCACTTGGATTGACTATTCTTTCGATATTTTTCTTTATGAATATTACTAAGCAGATTGGAGGTGCTAATAATCAAGCATTCTCCTTTGGTAAGGCAAGAGCAAGGCTTTATGTAAATACATCAGTAAAATTTACAGATGTTGCTGGTATTGATGAGGCGAAACAAGAACTTATAGAAGTTGTGGAATACTTAAAAAACCCTATAAAGTTTTACTCTCTTGGAGCAAAAATTCCAAGAGGAGTTTTATTAGAAGGTCCTCCTGGTTGCGGTAAAACATTACTTGCTAAAGCAGTTGCAGGAGAAGCAGGGGTTCCTTTTTTCTCTATTTCTGGATCTGATTTTGTAGAAATGTTTGTAGGTGTTGGTGCATCAAGAGTTAGAGATCTTTTCAATCAAGCTAAAGAAAAGGCACCATCAATAATTTTCATAGATGAGCTTGATGCTGTTGGTAGGTCAAGAGGTGCAGGACTTGGAGGCGGTCATGATGAAAGAGAACAAACATTAAACCAAATCCTAGTAGAAATGGATGGTTTTGAAACTCAGGATTCTGTGATAGTACTTGCTGCGACAAATAGGGCTGATATTCTTGATAGAGCTCTTCTTAGACCTGGAAGGTTTGATAGAAAAGTTTTTGTTGATTTGCCAGATTTATATGGAAGATATGAAATTTTGCAGATTCATGCAAGAAAAGTTCCTTTAACAAAAGATGTTGATCTTTTTGCAATAGCAAGAGGAACACCAGGTTTTTCAGGTGCTGATCTTGCAAATATTATTAATGAGGCAGCAATACTGGCTGCAAGAAATAATTTATCTGCTGTTGATATGCATTGTCTCGAAGAGGCAAAAGACAAGGTAATCATGGGTCCTGAAAGGAAATCACTTGTTCTTTCTGAGCAGGAAAAGTTGGTTACCGCATATCATGAGGCAGGTCATACGCTTGTAGGCGCTCTTATGAAAAATTCAGAGCCTGTTTATAAAGTAAGCATAATACCAAGGGGAGCTGCTCTTGGACTTACTGTAAATATACCATTAGATGATCAGCACCATTATTCTAAATCTTATTTGTTTGATAAAATCTGTGTTTTATTAGCAGGAAGGGTAGCCGAAGAATATAAATTTAACGAAATATTTACTGGTGCCCAAAATGACATTGAAAGAGCAACGAAGATTGCTCATGATATGGTTACAAAGTATGGAATGTCTTCATTGGGACCTTTAGGTTTTGGTTCGGAAAAAGATGATGTGTTTTTAGGTAAAGATTTAGTTAGAGAGAGAAATTATTCTGAAGATACTGCTAAAAAAATAGATTCAGAAGTTCATAAAATTATTCAGGAAGCTTTTGAAATAACTAAAAAAATTATAAAAGATAATATTGATAAACTTGATTTGTTATCTCAAAATTTAGTAGAAAAAGAATCTTTGGTTGCCTCTGAAATATATGAAATTCTTGGTATAAAAGATCCACATAAAGATGCTACGATTGAATCTTTTAAGAAAAAATATATCGAAAGAAATAATCATAATGAAGAGAAGGTTTCAGATATAGATCAAGCAAAATAAAATTTTAGAGAATTAGGTCATGGGGAAAAATATTTTGAGATACAATATTTCTGGCTTAAGGGGAATTGTTGGGAAGAGTTTGACTCCCAAGGTTTTATATTATAATTTGGTTGCATTTATAAAATATCTTGAAAAAAGAAGTTTTGAAAAAGGGGAGAAAAAGAGGATAAAAGTATTTATAGGTAGAGATGCAAGAAATTCTGGAGAAGCTATTTCCGTTTACATCCTTGGATTATTCAATCTTTTTGGTATAGATGTTGATTTTGGTGGTATTATACCGACACCAACAGTTTTACATGAAGTAAAACATAGGAAATATGATGGTGGGATTGCTATAACAGCTTCGCATAATCCAATTCAGTATAATGCAATAAAATTATGTAAATTTGGTGGATATTTTTTGGATCAACAAGATATTTCTGAAATAAATAGATATATAGATGAATTATTGCAAGATGAAGTTATTGTTAACTCTGCTGATTTTAGTAATATTGGTTTAACAAAATTATCTTCTGATGCATTTGAAAATCATATAAATGATGCATTTTCCAAATTTGATATAGATTTAATAAAAAATAAAAAACTGAAAGTTGCCGTAGATTTTTGTAACTCTACTGCGATAAATGTTTTTCCAACTTTATTTAAAAGATTAAATATAAATTATAAGGCTATATTTGATAAGATCACTGGTAATTTTGAAAGAGAACCAGAACCAAATATAAATACAATGAAATATCTTTCTCAAATAATGCATAGTTCAGATTTTGATGTTGGTTTTGTTTTTGATCCTGATGCTGATAGGGTAGCTGTTATATTCGAAGATGGTTTTATTCCTTCGGAAGAGTATACTTTAGCATTATCTTACCTTCACTTTTGCAAAAATAAAGGTGGTGGAGATTGTGTAGTAAATCTTTCAACTTCATCCATGGTTAAATATATCGCTGAAAAGTATGGTTTTAATCTGTACTTTGCACCGGTTGGTGAAATAAATGTTACAAATAAAATGCTTAAAACAAAATCAATCTTTGGTGGTGAAGGTAATGGTGGAGTTATATATTTCCCGGTATCAAATAGTAGAGATACAATAGTTGCTGTTCTATTTATTTTAGAACTTATCGCAAAAGAAGGGAAAAAAATATCTTTGATAGCATCCGAGATACCTGAATTTGAGATGAGGAAATTTAAGTTTGAAAGGAAAAGAGATTTTGAATTAAATGTAATGCAAAAGTTGAAAGATATATTTGAGAAAAACTCTTTTAATGTAGTTGATTTTAATGATTCTGATGGTATTAGATTTAATTTTTCTTCAGGTTTTTGTCATATTAGACCATCAAATACAGAACCTGTTATCAGGATAATAATGGAAAATAGTGATAAGAATCTTTTGAATAAAATGGAATCATTATTGCCAGAGTTACAAGAGGTTTTGTAGTATGATGATTAAAAAAATAGCAATAGGCTCAGATCATGCTGGTTTTATATTAAAATCAGAATTAGTTGAATACTTAAAATCAAAAAGTTTTGATATAGTTGATTGCGGTACATATTCGACTGAATCCTGTGATTATCCTGACTATGCCGCTTTAGTTGCGGAAAAAGTCGCAAAAAAACAGGTAGATGCTGGAATTCTTATTTGTGGGACAGGTATAGGTGTTTCTATAGCTGCAAATAAAGTCAAAGGGATACGGGCAGCCAATGTATGGAATTCTGAAACTGCTGCATTAGCTAAACAACATAATGATGCCAATATAATCTGTATAGGAGCAAGATTTATTGCCCCTTTTTATGCAAAAAAAATTGTTGATGCATATTTTAACTCGGAGTTTGAATATGGAAATCATCTACGAAGAGTTGAAAAAATAAGTAAAATGGAATAAATAAGTAATATGAAATAAATAGTTAAAATGGAATAGATATGTAAGATTGAATAATTTGTTAAAATGGAATAAATAAATATAGGCAAAAAAGATGCCAATTAAGGCTTTGATTTACGATATTGAAATAGATATATTAAAAATTCATTATGATCCATTGATCTTAAAAATAAAAAAAGATTTGCATCTTTCTATTTCAAAAATAAAAAACCTTTTATTTGCACCTTATTTTTATTTTTTTACAATAGGAAAAATAAATTTTGAAACTTTTATAAAAACAGCATTCAATGAACTTATTCTTGATGCAGATTATATAGAAAAGCTTGAAAAAAAATATAAGAAATCATTCGAATATTTTATTGAAAAAAAAGAAAATGTTTTAATTTATAAAGATCTACTAAAAATTGATATTTATTTCTCAGCGGATTTGGATAGCACAATTTCAAGTTCAATATTTAAAAAAGATCCTTCTCTTCATAAGATCTGCTATTTTTCTTCAAAGTTAAAAGCAGTTAAGCAAGAATCTTTGTATTTAGAAAGTTTACAAAGAAATCTATCTTTGGAACCTTCTGAAATATTAATAATTGATGATAATATTGATGTTCTTTTAAGTGCCAAAGATAAAGGTTTTTTAACATTATTTTATGATGGTAAAAGGGATTTTGGAAAACTGTTGAAATTAGTATCAGAAAATCTGGAAAAATAAATATAATTGATTGACAAATCAATAAAATTTATTAATTTATCTCATGTAATAATACTATTAATTTTTGATTGATTTCATAATTCAACCAATTAAGGGGCTTTTATGGATATTTTTGAAAAGTGTTTTAAGTATGATGAGCCAGAAAAAGCAAAAGCTGCAGGATTTTATCCTTACTTTAGACCTCACCATGCAAAAAGCGATACTGTGGTTTTAATGGAAGGAAGAGAAGTTATTATGCTTGGTTCAAACTCATATCTTGGTTTAACCTCTCATCCAGAAGTAAAAGAAGCTGCAAAAAATGCCATTGAAATTCACGGAACTGGTTGTGCAGGTTCAAGATTCTTAAATGGAACTTTGGACTTACATGAGGAACTCGAAAAAAAATTGGCTAAATTTGTTGGAAAAGAAGATGCTATTATATATTCAACTGGGTTTTTTGCCAATCAAGGAGCTATTTCAGCTCTTATATCAAGAAATGATGTAGTTTTTATAGATAAACTGGATCATGCATCTATTGTTGATGGAACAAGACTTGGATTTGGTGAGATAGTTAGATTTCGACATAATGATATGGGACATCTTGATAAACTACTTGAAAGGTATCCAGATAAAGGGAAGATGGTTGTTGTTGATGGAGTTTATTCTATGGATGGAGATATTGCACCACTTCCTGATCTTATCAAAGTATGTAAAAAACATGGAGCAAGACTTTATGTTGATGATGCTCATTCATTAGGAGTACTTGGGAAAAATGGAAGAGGTACTGCAGATCATTTTAATTGTACAGACGATGTTGATATCATAATGGGAACTTTTTCAAAATCACTTGCTGCTCAAGGTGGATTTGTAGCTGGAGATTATAAAGTCATTGATTATATAAGACATCATTCAAGACCATTTATTTTCTCTGCATCATTAGCTCCAGCCCTCATTGCAACAGTAGATAAAGCACTTGAAATAATGATAAGAGAACCAGAAAGGATAGAAAACCTCTGGAAGATTACAAAATATGCAGCAGAAGGTTTTAAGAGAATAGGATTTAATATTGGTAATGCTCAAACACCTATTATACCTATTATAATTGGCGATATGGAATTAACATTTAGGTTCTGGAAACTTATCTATGATATGGGTGTTTTTGCAAATTGTGTTATCCCTCCAGCTGTTCCGGAAAATAAATGTATAATTAGGACATCTTATATAGCTACCCATACAATCGAACAGATAGATAAGGCTTTAGAAGTATTTGAAAAAGCTGGAAAACAATTGGGAATAATTTAATTATTTTTAATTTTATTTTAATTGAAAATTCATTGCATTTTTTAAGTTTTGTGAAATCTTTATATAAATTTTAATAATTTTGCCTCGCCAAATTTTAAAAAGCGGGGCAATTTTTATTAAAAAATATAAAATTAAAGAGGAAAATATGGCTGAACAAAAAGAAAAAAAGTCAAAATACCAGGCATTAGAAGAAAAACTTTTATACAAGAATGAATCAATATGGCTATCATTAAGCCATAGTGAAGAAAATGAAATGGAAAATATTTGTAGTGAATATATGGATTATATTTCAAAATGCAAAACCGAAAGAGAATCTGTAAAGTATCTCCAAAATAAAGCAATTTCAGTAGGATATAAAAACATCTTAGAATTTAATGGTAAAGCTAAGGCAAATGATAAATTTTTCTGGAATTTTAGAGACAAAGTTTTAGCTGTTATCAAAATTGGTGAAGATTTAAATTTTTCAAATGGGATAAATATTGTTGGAGCACATTCCGATGCCCCAAGGTTAGATTTGAAGCAGAATCCACTTTATGAAGATTCTGGTTTTGCTCTTTTAAAAACACATTACTATGGTGGGATAAAAAAATACCAATGGTTAAGTCTTCCATTAGCATTGCATGGTGTTGTTATGCTTGAAAGTGGTAAAAAAGTTGAAATAACTATTGGTGAAAAAGAAAATGATCCAGTCTTTGTTATATCTGATTTGCTTCCGCATTTATCAAGAAATGTACAATCCGATAAAAAATTATCTGAAGCTGTTTCTGCCGAAAATATGGTTGTAATTGTTGGTAATAGACCTGTAAAAGATAAGATAGTCAAAGAAAAAGTTAAGTTATATGTTTTAGAGTATCTTTTTAATAATTATGGGATTAAAGAAGAGGATTTCATTTCAAGTGAAATAGAAGTAGTCCCAGCATTAAAAGTAAGAGAAGTTGGATTCGATAGATCCATTATTGGAGCATATGGACATGATGATAGAGTATGTTCATATCTTGCAGTATCTTCATTGATTGCAAATTCAAATTTCAAAAAGACTGGTGTTGCTTTAATTGTAGATAAAGAAGAGATAGGCTCATCTGGTTCTACAGGATCAGATTCTTACCTTATACATCATATTTTTTCTATGATTGCAAATGCTTTAAATGGCGAAAATCTTTCATTTTCTGATTTACGAAAATCCTTTTTAAGTTCAAATTGCATTTCTTCAGATGTTGCAGCAGGAGTAAACCCACCTTATAAACAGGTTCATGATTTACAAAACGCAGCTAAATTAGGCTATGGTGTAGCTATTACAAAATATACTGGTTCTGGTGGAAAATATAGTGCAAATGATGCAGATGCAGAATTTGTTGGTAAAATTAGAGGATTTTTAAATTCAAATAAGATACCATGGCAATATGCTATGCTTGGCAAAGTTGATGAAGGTGGTGGTGGAACCATTGCAAAATATGTTGCTTATTATGGTATTAATACCATTGATGCTGGAGTTCCAGTAGTTGGAATGCATTCGCCTTTCGAACTTATTTCAAAAGCTGATTTATATGCTACCAGCAAATTTTACTCTTCTTTCTTTGCAGAATACAATTAAGTATAATTAATTATAATTATGTAAAATTAAATATTTGTGCCAGCTGGATATTGAAATTTATTTTAAAAATTCAGATTAGATAATTTTGCAATTTATAAGATTTTGCCCTTTTTAATAAGTTTTTCCCTTTGATAAGTGTTGTATTAAAAATTTTTTCCAAAAACAAGGAGAGAAAATGGATTATCAAAATTTTTCTCCTATATTCTTGACTTTTTTAGCAACTTTATTCACCTATGGTATGACTGTGGCTGGTGCAGCTGTGGTATTTTTATTTAAAAGTTACAGTAAAAAAACACTTGATGGTATGCTTGGTTTTGCTGCAGGAGTTATGATAGCAGCTAGTTTTTGGTCATTACTTCAACCATCAATCGAATTATCCACTCAAATGGGCAAAAATCCGATTCTGCCTGCTGCAATAGGTTTTATTGCTGGTGGTTTTTTTATTCGTTTAATAGATTTTTTGTTACCACATTTACATATGGGTGAAGATAAACCAGAAGGACTATCAAGTAGCTTTAAAAGAGTAGTTCTTCTTACTTTAGCAGTAACCATTCACAATATTCCAGAAGGTCTTGCTGTTGGAGTTGCTTTTGGAGCTCTTGGGATTCAAGGAACTTCAGCAAATCTTATTGGTGCTATAACTCTTGCCTTGGGTATAGGGATACAAAATTTCCCAGAAGGTTCAGCGGTTTCTTTGCCTTTAAGAGGGGAAGGGTTTAGCAAAAGTAAAAGCTTTTTTATAGGTCAGTTATCAGGGATTGTAGAACCTATTTTTGGTATATTAGGTGCAATTTTGGTAATCTATGTAAAATCTCTTTTGCCTTATGCTCTTTCATTTGCCGCAGGTGCAATGATATATGTTGTTGTGGAGGAATTGATACCAGAATCTCAGAATTCTAAAAATACAGATATTGCAACTATCGGAACTTTGCTCGGATTTGTAATAATGATGATTCTTGATGTCGCTTTAGGATAGAAGATATGGGTGGTATAGGACTTGAACCTATAGCCCCATGCACGTCAAGCATGTGCTCTGCCAGTTGAGCTAACCACCCGCATATTTATTGAATCATTAAATCAATAATTGTCAAGGTTCAGTTAATCAATTCTTAACTTTCAACGTTTATCTTCTTCACTTTTCTTAGATTCTTTTTCAAGAGCTTGCTCTTTCTTAAATTTTTCATCAATTATTTCGAGAAGTTTCAATGATTTGAAAATATTTTCTATTCGTTCTTTTATTTTAATAGGAAGACTCATCAATGCAATAGCAGGGCCTGGTTTATAATAAACAGCAACTTCTGTATAATCTTTTTCAACTTTATGTTCACTTAAAGGTCCTATCAGAATATTATCTTGATATATTGTATTTATAACAAATATATGGCTTTGAAGATTATAAATTTTAGAATTTACTCTTTTTTCATATTTACTAAGCATTTCAAGTTTAAATTTTTTAATCTTCTCATTTTCAATTTTATGGGTTTCATTTATTAATTTGTGAATGACTTGCAAGTTTTGTTCAGCAAGATATGAATGGCCCAAATATATTTTATTGACATTTCCTCGTTCATTTCCAAGATATTTAGCAATTATATCTTTTGAGCAATGAATTATTGAAGATAAAATCACTCCTTTTTTTGTATAGCAAATCAGGTTTTTATTGACATAAAGAGTCGAATTCATTATATCATCATCTACAATGCAATCTCTTTTAATAAAAAAAGTTGCATTTCTTATATATTTCGAATATAAAGTACCTTCACAGTTATAAAGTGTTTTAGCTTTTCCTATTATTCCACCTTTACATATTATATTACCTTTTACCTGCAGTGAGTTGCAAGAAGAGATGACTCCATTGACTATCAAATCACCTTCGACATAAACATCAATATTTTCCAATATATTGCCTGTTATTAGAATAGAGGATTTGCAATTAATATTTCCAGTGTATAAAGAAGCATCTCCTGAGATTTTAACAAGAGAATGGATGTTTATAACTTTACCAGCTAAAGAAAGAACTCCATCACAAGAGGCTGTGACAAATCCTTCATTTTTTTCAACATTAAGACCACAAATAAAAAGAGGATCATTATCATATTTTGAAAGGATTGGTTTACCAAAAATATCATAGCCATCTTCATTTAATTTTTCTGGAATGACTTTTGCGATTGTATCCCCTTTTTTGAAACTTCTTAAGAAATTTCTTTCAAAAAAGTCAATATTTCCTTTTTCATCAAGTTTACCAGCAGAAATTTTATCATCAAAAAGAGGGATAATTCTTTCACAATTTCCATCTATTGGTTCTTTCCCTTTTGCAATAACGAAGATACCACTTTTTTTTTCATTAAATATATTTTCTATCAATTTTTTATCTATATAAGGGCTATGAAGTTCATCAAGGTCATGTAACAAAAGTTCTTTATCCAATTTTGCTAAAATACTTTGTGTCATTATTAAATATAATCTCATTGAATCATTGGATACTATGAAAATTGGCTCTATTGTAATAATTGAAGAAGTTACTATCAAAAAGCCTTGTTTTGAGGCACAAAAGGAATTTTCATCGGTATTGTAATACACATCGCCTTTTAAAAGATCTGCAAATGAAAGGTTAGTAGAATCTTTAAGATGCTCAAGTTCTTTATCAAGAATAGCAATTTTTTGATGAACATTGACAAAGGCTTTGTTTAAAAAATCTACATTTATATTTTCAAGTTTATTTTTTTTTATATTTTCAAGAATTGACTGGATCGATAAATTTTTTTCGATTAAAAACTTCATATTTATTATATTTTTATAAATGAAATTTTAAAAAAATTTTTAATTTATCCTATAATTACCTTATAATATATATAAAAAAAAATTCAAATAAGGGATTAAAATAAGTTTTTACTTTTTTAAGATTGTAAATATTTTTTCTCAAATTCTGCTACTTTTTTAAGATACCTTTTAAGTATTTCACTTTTCTCATTTTCACTTAAAAAAGAGCAATTTATTGCCGTTTTGTTTATTTCAATAAGTTTATTAAAATCAAAGGAAAAGTAATTAATTAATTTTAAGTAATCGTCTGTTAAATCAGAATTTTGTATGACTGGGTCATCTGTATTAATTGTTACTGGTACGCCATTTTCTATCAATTTTGCACAAGGGTGAGTATTTTCATCAGGCCAGGAGCCAGTTTGCCTATTGGAAGTTATGCATTGCTCTAGTGCGATTTGCTTTTCTTTTAAGAACTTTTGAAGATTGATATCATGAATAGCAGCAACTCCATGTCCAATTCTTGAAGCATAACATAACATTATTGCTTCCCATATTGAAGATGGAGGAGTTACTTCCCCAGCATGAATAGTGGATTTATAAATACCATCATTGTAAACTTCATTGAAAAATAATGAAAAATCTTTTGGTGGAAAGTTTATTTCATCCCCAGCAAGATCTATACCTACTATATCAGGAATATTTGATTTTATAATTTTCTTATATAAATCAATCATTTCTTTCTGATTTTGCTTGCCTCTATTGAAGGTAATGAGATATTTAATATTTAAGCCTATTTCTTTAGCTGCTTTATTGCAAGAATTAATTATTAATTTTGTCACTTCAATTCTATCAAAATTATTTTCAAGACTGTAGTGCTCTGGTGAAAATCTTAATTCAATATAAAATATTGATTCTTTTTCAAGTGCTTTGATAGAATCTAAACATACTTTTTCTATATCTTCATAACTTTTATACCAGTTGTTTTTAAATTTAGACAAAAATAGTAAAAAATCTGGTTTATCATCTTTTGGAAACTGTATCTGTTTGGAAAATTCTTCAATATTATCTGGAAGATTTAATTTGTTTTTTTGTGAAAGATAAAACAAAGTTTCTATAGGCATTGTGCCTTCAAGATGCCTGTGAAGTTCAATTTTAGGAAACTTTGATAGTATCTCTTTTGAATTTAATTTTATATTATCTATAGTTTGTTTTTTAATCATTCCTTTTACCTGTTATAAAATAATAAAAAGTAATTTTAGACTAAATAATTTAGTAGTTTTTTAATTTATCGGTAATTGATTAATTAAAATGTAGATTTAAAATAATTATATAATCAAATGAAAATGGTAAGTGAAAATAGAAAAATAAATATTTTTTATTGGAAAATTTTGTTAAAATGGTAAATTTTTATTAGAAAATTTTATGACAAAATGTAAGTATTTTTTTCCTTAAAAATCATGATTTTATCATAGGAGTTTAGTATGTTAGATTTAAAATTTATTGAAGAGAATAAAGAACTTGTCAAACAAGGAATAATCAAAAAAAATTTTAAGGTTGATATTGATAAATTGCTTGAATTAAATAATCAAAGAAAATTATTAACTTCAGAAAGTGAAAAAATTAAAAGCATTAAAAATTCTGTTTCAAAAGAAATAGGCAAACTTAATAAAGATGAAAAGGCTGTAAAACTTTCTGAAATGCAAAAATTAACTGAGAAAGAAAAAGAGCTGGATGAGAAACTTAATAAAATAAAAGATGAAATAAATCAAATTCTATTAACTATTCCAAATCCGCCAGATGAATCTGTTCCAGTTGGGAAAGATGACACTGAAAATGTTGAAATTGAAAGAGTAGGTGGAATAAAAAGAAAAGAAGAATTCGAATCATTTAAAGATCATATTGAACTTGGACTTCTTTTAGACATAGTTGATTTTAATAGAGCTTCAAAAATCTCTGGAAGTAGAACATATTATTTGAAAAATGAAGGAGTCCTTTTACAGATGGCTATAATGAGATTTGCTCTGGATACTTTGATTAAAAAAGGTTTTACACCTTTTTATCCACCTTTTTTAGTCAAAGATATAGCAATGACAGGCACTGGTTATTTCCCGGTTGGTAAAGAACAAAGTTATTCAATTGAAAAAGATGAATTATATCTTATAGGTACATCTGAAGTTCCCCTTGTTTCTTATCACTATGATGAAGTAATAGATGAAAATATACTACCAATAAAATATGCTGGTTACTCATCTTGCTTTAGAAGGGAAGCAGGAACTTATGGAAAAGATACTAAAGGATTATATAGGATACATCAATTTGAAAAAATCGAACAGGTAATAATCTGTAAAAATAATAAGGAAGAATCAGATTACTTTCATTCTTTTATTTTACAGAATTCTAAAGAAATAATTGAAAAACTTGGATTACCTTACAGGGTAGTGGATGTTTGTACTGGAGATCTTGGACTTGGTCAGGTAAAAAAGAATGATATAGAATGCTGGATGCCATCAAGAGATAATTATGGAGAGACTCATTCCTGTTCAAGTTTTTACGATTTTCAATCTCGAAGGTCTAAAATAAAAGTTAAAGCAAAAGATGGTTCAACTTATTATCCATATACTTTAAATAACACTTTAATAGCATCACCAAGAATTTTAATACCTATACTTGAAATGAACCAATTACCAGATGGTTCTGTTAAAATACCAGAGGTTTTGGTACCATATATGAATGGGATTGAAGTTATTAGACCTAAAAAATAAGTATAAAAATAATTTCAATAAAAAAATTTCAATATAAAATAATATAAAATAAAAATAAATATTTGCTTAGCAAATTTTGAAACTTAGATTTATCTCAAAAAAAGAAAGGTAATTTGAAGATAATTGTGTCACTCCCCCTTGAAGGGTTAAAGTTTTTGGTTTAAAAGTAATAAAAATCAAAAATAATAGGAAATTATAGAAGATTTGATAAAGATGAAAAAAACAAGTTTTTATTGCTTTGGTGTTGATATTGGTGGAACTTATACGAAAATTGGTTTATTTGAAATTAATATTTCAAGGTTTGATGATAGTAAAGAAAGTCTTAAAGAAAATTCTCCTTTAAATATTTACTTGAATATAGATAAATTTATAATAAATATCAAACTTGTTGAATCTTGTAAAATGAAAACTCAGGATTCTGACAAATCTGAGATTAGCTTCATAAATAATTTATTTGAAAGATTTGAAAAAATTTTAAGCCAAAAAAATTTAAACTTAAGTAAACCTTTTGCTTTTTCATTTGCAACACCAGGTTTTCCAGATAATAGATTGAAAAAAGTAATTGGTGGAGCTTTCAATATACCTTTTTTAGATAAAATAGAATTTAGTAGCTCGATAAAAAAATTTCAATTAGATTATCTATACTTGAATTTAGTTAATGATGTCACTTCACAAGGTTATTATGAACAAAATATGAAAAAAGAAATATTTAAAACTGAAGATGATATCGCCTTGCTTATTGCATTAGGAACAGGGATTGGTGGTGCGATATTTACAAAAGATAAGGTTATTAGTGGAGGCAATGGCTGGGCTGCTGAATTTGGACATCTTCCTCTTTGGTTTAGTAAATTAGGAGAAAAAAGGAATATTTGTACATGCGGGAAGATAAATTGCAGTGAAGTTTATGGTTCGGTCGGAGCTTATGTTAGGATGTTAAAGGAAAGAGGAAAAAATTTAAGCGCAGAGGATGCATTAAAATTATATATCAAAAAAGAAGCTGATAATGATATTGTTGAAATCACAGAATTCTGGATAGATTCTTTATCAGCACTATCAGCAACATTGATAAATATTTTTAATCCTTCTGCCATAATAATATCTGGAGCTATTTCAAAAGTTACAGAATTATCAAAAATAATTTATAATAGTACAGAAAAATATGCAAATAAGTTTCTGTTTGAAAAAGTAAATTTTTATAATGCAACTTCTTCTGATTTTGCAGGGACATTTGGCGCTGTTATAAATGGAATAAAAAGCGAGTTTCAAGTTATAAAGGGGAGATTATGGGAAAAGATTTGATAATTGATCTTTTAAAGAAAAATAGGCAGGAAAAATTAATCAAATATTTAAATAGCTTGAAAGATGAAGAAAAAAATAAGATTATTGAAAACCTTGAAAAACTTGATATTGAAAATTATTTTAAGATAATAAATAAAAACAAAGAGCAAACTTTAATTAGATTTAATAAAATTGAAAGACCATTTGTTTTTGAGCAAGGTAAATTTGACACAAAAAAATATAAAGAAATAGGTGAAAAGGCATTATCTAAAGGGGAAGTTGCTTTTTTTATAGTTGCTGGAGGTCAGGGATCTCGTCTTGGTTTTGAACATCCAAAAGGTCTTTTTCCTATATCTCCTATTTTACAAAAAAGCTTATTTCAAATTCATACTGAAAAGGTAGCAGCTTTTGGTAAATACTATGGTTTTTCACCTGAACTTTTTATTATGACAAGTTCTACAAATCACGAGGAAACTGTTTCATTTTTTAATGAATATGGAAAAGATTGGTATGATTTGAATGAAATCCATTTTTTCAAACAGAGAGACTTGCCATCTTTAGACATAAATAATGATTTAATTTTAAGTGATAGATTAACTATTTTTACTGCTCCAGATGGACATGGAGGCTCTTTACTTGCCCTTAAAAATAGTGGTATGATTGATTTAATGAAGGAAAAAGGAATAAAATATCTTTCCTATTTTCAAGTTGATAATCCTTTAATAAATATTTCCGATCCTGTATTTTTAGGACTTCATATTTTAGAAAATAGCGAGGTCTCCTCAAAAGTTTTACCCAAAAGGTCAGCAGATGAAAAAGTTGGAGTGGCTTGTTTAATAGATGGTAAACCTGCAATTATAGAATATTCAGATTTGCCTCAAGATTTAGCAGAAAAAAAGGATAGCGATAACAGATTGCTTTTTAATTTTGGTTCTATTGCAATTCATATTTTTTCAGTTGATTTTATTGATAGAATAACGACTGAAAAACTTCAACTTCCTTATCATATAGCAAAGAAAAAAATTCCATATTATGATTATGAAAAAAATGCCATTATTAAACCAGAAAAACCAAATGGAATAAAACTTGAACAGTTTGTTTTTGATGCCATCCCTATGGCAAAAAATGCTATATTTTATGAAACAACAAGAGAAGAAGAGTTTGCACCATTAAAAAACAAAGAAGGTGAAGATTCTATCCAGACCTGTAAAGAAGGAATGTCAAATCTATTTAAAAAATGGCTAAAAAATTCTGGTATAGAATTTGATAAAGAAAATAAAGCAACTGTTGAAATATCCCCTTTATTTGCAGTTAATGAGGAGCAATTTATTAGTAAAATTAAAAACTATCTTAAAAAAGTTCCTAATAAATTGTATTTAGAATAAACTACTTAAAATAAACTATTTAAAATAGACTATTTAAAATAGACTACTTAAAATAAACTATATTAAAATAAACTCTTTAAAATAAATTACTTGGCATAAACTTCTTATATTAAATTAATTAGAGTAAATTACTTATAATAAACTATTTGCAATAAAACGATTTATTAATAAAATAAGCATCTTTTCTAAATCATTCTATCTTAAATTTATTCATCTGTTGTGCAACTTTTGTAATATTTTCTTTATTAACCAAGGATAAATCTTGGATTTTGCTTATACTTGTATTTATCTGAGAAAGTCCAACGCTCATCTCTTCAATGCTTTTATTTATCTCATATGTAGCACTCATCAATTTTTCAAATACATCTTTTATCCTGGTGCTATCATTCACCATTTTAGAAGAATCAGTCTTTATATTTGATGTAATATTAGAAATCTGTTTTATAGCTTCTAAAATTTGTTTTGAACCAGAGTTTTGTTCTTCCATTGCATTTTTTATAATTGATTCCTGTTGGTTGACAACTTTTGCCAGTTCATAAAAGGATTCAAACAATTTCTGAGTATTCGAAGTTGCTTCTGACACCTGATCTATTGATTTTTTAAGCTGACCAAGTACATTTGTTATAGATCTTCCTTTTGTGTTTGAATTTTCAGCAAGTTTTCTTATCTCTTCAGCAACAACTGCAAAACCTTTGCCAGACTCTCCAGCATGAGCAGCTTCTATAGCAGCGTTCATTGCCAGTAAATTTATCTGATCAGCAATATTCTGGATGGCACTGACAGCTTCCATTAATCCTTCAGAGTTTGTTGAAATTTCTTTAACAAGATCCGCAACATCATCCATCCCTTTTTTCCCTTTATCTGCCCCCATCATCATCTGTTCAACAGTTTCATTATTTTTTTGCAGTATATCGTTTGTTGATTGAATATTTCTTACCATCTCTTCTATTGATGATGAAGATTCTATTAGACTTGCAGATTGATTTTCAATATTTTGATTTAGTTTTTCAAGATTTTCTAAGATTGAATCAACATTGTTTTTTGTATTATTTATGAAATCTGTTTGATTTTCTATCTGTTTTTTTATGCTTAGTGCATTTGCGGAAATTTCATTTACTGCCGCAGCATTTTCAGTCATTTGAGCTGATAAATCAACACCAACTTTTGAAAGACTATCCGTTGAATTTCTAATAGATTTTACCATATCTGCAAGGTTAGAAATAAATTTATTGAAGTTATTGGAAAGTATTCCAACTTCATCATTTGAAGTATGTGTTATCTTTTTAGTAAGATCTCCTTCTCCCTCTGACATTTGCATAAAGAAATTTGAAACATTTTTAACAGGTTTGGTTATTAACCTTCCAAAAATAGATGATACAAGAATTGTCAATAATACAGATATGGCAGAAACTATAACTATTATCTGAATGATTTTTATAATAGGTGATCTCAATTCTTCATCAGTAATGGAAAGTGCTATTTTCCAGTTATTTGAGTTTGGTATTTTCGCGAAAGTAATATCTTCTTTTTTCTTTTGAGGGTTAGTAATAGTTATTAAACCATTTTCAGAGGTTTTAAAAGCTTCAAAAGAAGATTTAAATCCTTTATAACCTTCTTCATCAAGTTGATCTATCTTTTTTTGCATAGTAAAATCTTTGTTTGGATGTGCTATTATTGTCCCAGCACTGTCAAAAATAAATACGTAACCACTTTCGCCAAATTTAATGCTATTTGCTATTTTTGAAAGTTTATTTAAAGTAATTGTAGCTGCAACAATTCCGACCTTTTCTTTGTTTTCATTATAGACAGCAATAGCTATTACAAATATTTTCGCTCCAGTTGCTCTTGATATAATAGGGTCGCTTATCGAATAATCTTTGCCTTTAACAAAGATATCTATAAAATATCCCCTATCTTTAATGTTTACTTGAGTTTTGTTGGTTGTATATGTATCACCATTAATGTCTGCATAAAAAAGCATTTCAAAATCTGGATTCATCTTATCTGCAAGATAATCAAATTCAGTTTTTATGAGATTCCAATCATTATTTTGAAAAGCTCTGTTTCTTGATAAAAGTTTTAATTCTTGAATATATCCATCAAGAAGAACTCCAAGTTGCTGCCCTGCTTTTTGAGTAATCTCAGATCCAAGATTTATTATATATGTGACTATATTATTTTGTATAAAAGATACTATCAAAATTGCAAAAGTAAGAAATGTTATAATAGAGAATAAAGAAAAAAATAAAATAATTTTTTGAGAAATACTTGATTTCATATTCCCTCCTAATAAAATTAAACAAAATAAAAAAATTTCTTAAAAAATAAGAATAAAATAGTTCAAATTAGTATTTTATAAATATAACTTATTTTTTATGCTTAAAACAAGATAATTAATGATTTATAAAAAGTCAAATTTTCAGATCTTTTTTTCGAAAAACCTTGAACTTTCTTCCGATAGAAAGTTATTTTTTTGAATTTTTATATTGTCAATTATATTTTTAACTTCCTTCTTTTCATTAGAAAATTTTTCTATAACAACAAAAAGTAAATTATCTATTTCTTTTTTTATTTTATTTTCTTCATCTATTAGATTTTTCATTTCAATTAAAATCTTATTATTCCCTTTTATTAAAGATAAATAAACATTATCATATTGCTTAATTTCATCTATAATAAAGGATTGTTTTTTTATTACTGCTTCAATTTCATCTGTGAAGTTTTCATTATCAACATCTAAGAGCTTTAATTTATATAAAAGATCCTTATATTGATTTAATAGTTCGATCTTTTTCTTTAAAATTTCAATAATATAAGATAGATTCAAAATTGTTCCTTATTTTTTTATATTAAATCTTTTTCTTTATCTTAAAATTTTCTATCTTTATAAAATTTTTTTATTAATTTTCATCTTTACAATTTTGCAGAGCAAACTGTATATATTTAGAAAACAATAATAATAATTCTATCTGGGATTTTTTTATCTTTTCACTATTTTCTTTTTCCATTCCTATAATTGCAAGATCCCTTTTGTACTTATCTTTTATAGGTACTGCTAAAAATGATTTTGTATTTATTTTGCTTTCTTCCAATCTTGCATACATTGTATTTGGTATTTTGGATATATCTTCAAAATATGTATAACTATTTTTTGATTTAATTGCCAGAGAAGAAATTGTGTTTTTTAATTTTATTATCTGTGGTTTTAAGATTTTTCCTTTTTCTGTAGCAAAAATAATCTGTAAATCATTTGAATTATTATAAAGCTTTCCAATAAATAAAAGGTCATATTTTATATAGCTTAATAATAATTTACTGATCTGTTCAAAGTAATTTTCTCTATCCAGGCTAATATCCGAATTAAAGGTAAAGTTCAACATTTTTTCTAAAAAATTACTCTTTTGCTTTTCGATTTCTGATTTTATATTGAAAAAAATATTTAATATAGTTATCAAAAATAAAAAGAAAAAAGAAAAGATAAAAAAGGGGAAATAGTATTTTTCTTTTAAGGCTAAAGTAAAGTAGAGAAAATGAATAAAAATTATAAAAATTGTATAAAACCAAAGGGTAATTGTATTTGAGTAAATATATTTTTCATTGTTTAAATAATTTATATAAAAAGAGGAGAAAAATAAAACAATCAAAGAGAAAATATAACCATAATCTTTAAAGTAATACAATGAATAATCAATTATTATAAAGGATAAAAAGGAAATTAAAAGATTAAAAAAAGTTCTTTTTTTATTATTATGATTAAAAAGAAAATCAGCTAAAAAAGATAAAAATAAAAAAGGGAAGCCAAATAAAAGATATGTTGATAAATGACAGATAAATTCAAAGAAATATGATTTTTCAAGTAAAAAATAATTTTTAATTAGAAGATAGATTATCAAAATAGGTAAAATCAGAAAGAAAAAATAATAGATTTTAGAAAGATTTTTAATCTTAAGAAAATCTTGGTTAAAAAATGAAAAATCTCTATTAAAAAAAAAGGTTAAACATATATAGATTATTATGATAAAAATCAAAAAAATTGATGTTAGTATAAAATTTTTCTTTGATAACACCTTCATAACCCTACTTTTATTATAATTAATTAATTTTATCTTTCAATGGTGAAATTTTAAGAATCTGGTAGAATTTGAGGTAGCTAATAAAATTTGAAAAACTGAAAAAGTATGTAAATATTTTCAAAAAAGGGAATACCATGAAAATTGGAGTTTATCCTGGTTCTTTTGATCCTATTACAAAGGGGCACTTAGATATTATTGTTCGCTCTTCAAAGTTATTTGATCACCTTATTGTCTTAATAAGTTCCAACCCGTCAAAGAGTATGCTTTTCTCTTTAGATGAAAGGCTTTTTATAGCAAAAGAACTAACAAAAGAGATGCCAAATGTCTCTGTGGAATGCCATAAAGGTTTATTAATAGATTTTCTAATGGATAAAGATATACATTATCTGGTAAGAGGATTAAGAGCTGTGTCTGATTTCGAGTATGAGTTTGAAATGGCTTTAGCAAACAGATGGTTATCTTCAAAAGGTGTGGACACTATATTTTTAATGACTGATGAAAAATACTTTTATCTTTCATCCTCTTTGATAAAACAGATTGCAAGTCTTGGAGGAGATGTATCTGCAATGGTTCCAGATATTGTAAATAAAATGCTAAAAGAAAGATATAAAATATAAAAGATAAAAAAAAGAAAATAAAAAGCAAAAAAATAAAGAATTAATTATGAAAAGGTTAAGAAAATTTCAAGTCACAATTATTGGTAGTAGTGATGCCAGCAAATCTGAGTATGATACTGCTTATCAGCTTGGATACTTCATAGGAAAAAATAACTGGATATTGATTAATGGCGGAAGAACTGGTGTAATGGAGGCAAGTTCCAAAGGTGCATATGATGCAAATGGTATTTGCGTGGCAATTTTACCAGGTGATTTTATTGATAGTGGAAATATTTATTCCACAATATCTATACCTACTACAATAGGTTATGCAAGAAATTGTATCACCGTCGCCTCTGCTGATGTTGTCGTTGTAGTTGGAGGCAAAAGTGGTACCCTTTGCGAACTTACTTATGCTTGGCAATATAATAAACCTATAATCTGTTGTAGCTGGATAGATGGAGTTAGTAAAAATTATGCAGCAGTTTGTATTGATGATAAAAGAGACCAGCCTACTATAAAATCTGAAAAAATTGAAGATGTCTATGATTTATTAACTAAAATCTATAGAAATTTAATGGAATAAATGTCAAGATTATAGAAAATTTTTTACAAATTAGATATCAAGATTGAAGATAAACGATTCATACATTTTTTTAAGATGAGTATAGTCTATTTGAGTATATATCTCGGTTGTTACTATTGAACTATGTCCTAAAAGTTCCTGAACAAATCTTAAATCAGCGCCATTCATTATTAAATGGGTGGCAAAAGAATGCCTTAGTATATGAGGATAGATATCTTTTTGAATATTTGCAAGTTTGCTATAATACTTTAGTCTCTTCCAGATTCCAACTCTCGATATAGGTTTTTTTAGCCTCGAAATAAAAACAAATGGTGTTTTAACATCAAGTATTTTCCTAATATTAAGATATTCATTTAACTTCTTATCAGCACTTTTTCCAAAAGGGACAAATCGCTCTTTTTTACCTTTCCCATAAACCAATAAAAATTTTTCTTCAAAATTTATCTGATTGAATTTTAGTTCACAGCATTCAGTAACTCTTAGTCCACAGGAGTACAAAATCTCGAAAATTGCTAAATCTCTCTTTTTAGTAAATTCATCCAAATCAGCCTTTTCCATAGTGTCAAATAATAATTTAATTTCCTCAAGTGTTAAATAATCTGGAAGGTTTTTTGATATTTTTGGATAATCAATCAAAGACATAAGGTTTGATTTTCTATAATTTTTTAATATTAAAAATTCAAAGAAATTACTCAGGCTAGAATAGTATCTTGCCACCGTTGAATTTGTCATATCCTCTTTTTGAACAGAAAATAGAAAAAATATAATATCTTCTTCATCTATCTCAGAAAAATTTTTATTTATTTCTGAAGAAAACTTAAATATGTCATGTTTATATGACTTTATGGTATTGATACTAAAATTTTTTTCACCAAAAAGATAGTCGATATATTGGGTTAAAATATAAGAATTATCTTTAATCTTTTGTTTACTCATATTGACGCTTGTATTAATGCTTCTTATCAAAGAAGACTTCGAATATAAGTTTTGTTCCTTCATTTGCAGAGGATTGTAAATTAAAAATATCTACAGATTTCTTTATGTTTGGAAGCCCCATACCAGCCCCAAAGCCTAGATCTCTTGCTATTTGACTTGCAGTAGAGTATCCTTCTTCCATTGCCTTATCAATATCTGGTATGCCAGGACCAAAATCTATAAATTCTTCATGAATTCTTTCAGAGTTAATATCAATAAGTGCATAACCACCTACGCTATGTATCAAGACATTGATTTCTGCCTCATAGGTGGCGATTGAAATCCTTCTTACTATTATTCTATCTATATTCATCTTAGCAAGGATTTTTTTTAATTCAGAAGAAAGTTTTCCAGCATTTTCAAAATCATTTTCCTTTAATTCCCATTTGAATTTAATTGGTTGATCTATCCTTATTTCATCAAGATTTAAAGCAGAAGCCAATTTTATTGCTTCTTTTTCTGTCGCTTCACTGAATTTTTCTACCCTTAGAAGAAGACTTTTAAGTATTATACCATTTGTAATAATACCTATGACCTTTCTATCATAATCAATTACTGGAATTCTCCCAACAGATTTAGTAGAAAGTAAGTCAAGAGCTTTTACTATGTTTACTTCTGGGTGAATTGTATATATTTTTGTAGTCATCCAATTTTTGACTAAGTCTTCTGCTTTATTTTTATATAATGCATCAAGAATATCAGACATTGAAACAATACCGACAAGAATATTATCAGAATTGACAACTGGACAGCCTGTAATATGAAATTTTTTAAATATATCCATAGTTTCTTTTATAGTCATATTTTCATTTACTGAGATAACATTTTTTTCCATTACTTCGGCTACTGTCAAAGTATATAATAGTTCAATGGCATGTGAGTAATATTCATTATTACTAAGTTCATTTGAAATCATAAAGTATCCTTTTTTTGTTCGAAATATTTTTCTTTTTCTATAACTTTTAATATTTCTTTTTCAAGATTATCTAAATTAAAATCTTTCTTCTTTTCTAAAGTAAAAGCAGCAGCATTGGCATGACCCCCACCTCCGAAAATATTTGCTAGATTTGATGCTACCTTTATATTGCTTCTAATAGATACTTTTACTTCATTTTCAAGTTCTCTAATAAATATTGCCAAATTTACATTTCTTAGACTCATTAAATGATTTATAAATCCTTCGGTTGCAACTACATCTGAAAATTGTGGATATTCATTTTCAAATTTTATAAATAGATTTCTATCAGCTTTGGCTATTACAAGTTGATTTTCAAAATATAGTGAAATATTAGTTAAGATTGAACCCCAAAATTTATAGATAGCTGGATTTTGATTCTTAAAAAGGTTATTTTTTAGTTTATGTAAACTTCCTGTTTTTTCTTCCAGTTCAGAAGACCTTTTAAGTAAAAGGGAATCTACATTTTCAGTATTAAAATAATAGGTGTCAAATAATATACCCATAAGTAGACTTTCATATAAATTATTTATAAGATTTTCCTTTTTATTATTTTGAGATATTGAACTTAAAAAGGAATGAAAATCTGGATATTGTAAGATTTCATATATTATTTCAGTAGTTGAGCAAAAATATGGTGCTACAATATTACTACTACAGAAAAATTGATTATCAATATGATGATCAATACATAAAGATGGTTTTTTGATAGAAAAATCATTTTTTAAACCACTTCTTATTAAAGAAGGAGTATCGACAAAAATTAATCCATCATAATTATTCTGATTAAGATTAGAAATAAAATTTAAATTTAGATTCCATTTGTTATAATCGTAAAAAGGCGGCATATTAAATAAAAAGATATCTGAAAAAATATTATATATTTCACAAAAAAAGTAGATTGAAGCAAGACTTGCAATAGCATCTCCATCTGGATCTTTGTGAGAAATTATTGCTATTTTTTTCTTATTTATAAAAAAGTTGAAAAAAACTTCTCTTTCATTATTTTGAAGATGTCTTGAATTATTTAATGATTCTTTGCCAATACTTGTGAACATTAAATTTGCTCCCTTTTCTATTATCTTCCTGTTAATTCTATATTTTTTTTATTTTGTGTAAAGATTAAAGGTAAAATTTTGGTTGATTATATAATTTCAAATTTTCCTTTCTATAAAGTTGTTGTCTTAAAAGATTTATTAATAAAAGATAATGTCTGGTTCAGTAAACAAAAATCTCAAAATTTTTTAGTTGATAAAAACTATATAAAAAAAATCTATGATATCCTTTCACAATATAAAGATAACAACTTTATTGAAATCGGAGGGGGAAGTGGAAATTTATCTATTATTTTATCAATATTGGCAAAAGAATTTGCCATAATCGAACTTGATAGGTATTTTTCAAGATTATTATCAAAAATTTTTATTACTGAAGAATATAAAGATAATAAAGTTGATAGTATAAATAATAATGACAATTTTTTAGATAATTTTTACAACAATTTTTTAGATGAATTTCAAACCTACTTAAAAAGAGAAAAGAAAAAAATAAAGGTCATAAATGAAGATTTTTTATCAATTGATTTTATAGAACAAAAAATCTTTGAAAATCAAAAGATTAATGAAAAGATTATACTTTTTGGCAATATTCCATATAATATTTCAACTCAAATAATTATAAGGATTTCAAGATATAACAAAATATTTGAAAAAATTTTTTTAACAACCCAAAAAGAATATTTTGAAAGATTAACAGGGAAATTTGATAAATCTTTTATAACAATTTTTTCTCAATATCACTTTGAAATAAATAAAATTTTTGATATACCTGCCAATGCTTTTTATCCAAAGCCAAAAGTCAATTCTACATTTTTCTGTTTAACTTCTAAAAATAAAATTTTTGATGAAAATGAAGAAAAACAGTTTTTCGATTTTGTATCAAAATCATTTTCTAACAAAAGGAAAAAGTTTCTTAATAATTTTAAGGATGATAGTTTAATTTATGATATTTTAAATCAGATACTTAAAAAAGAAAATTTTGATTTAAATATTAGAGCAGAAGATTTTAACTTAAATGATTTTATAAAAATATTTAAGTTATTGAAATATTATAAGTCATAGTATATTTAACTTGCACAAATTTAGCAATCTGTTAAAAAAAGGTAAGAGTTAAATAATATGAAAAAAAGATACTTTTTTATTCATTTTATAATATTAATTTTTTTTATTACTTTAGTTATAATTAGCTCAGCTAATATTTTTTCTCAGGATACAATTAATTCGATTGTCAACCTGATGAAAAACAGGTATGCAAATATATCTGATTATCAAGGCGACATAATATTGCAGGTCACAAATAAAGGCACCCCCCAGGAAGGGCAAATATATTATAAATATCCAGGTAAATTTAAGATTGAGATAAATTCACCTGAAAAGAAAACTTATGTTTGCGACGGTAAGACTTTATATGTTTACTACCCATCTTTAGCAGTTGTCGCAACTCAAAACTTGAATAAGGGACAGGTTAATATTCAGTATGGCCAATCTAAAGAAACATTGGGATATATTTTTGATGCCTATACTTTTAATTTCTCTGAAGGTAAATCTTTAACTACTTTCAATAACTTTAAGGTATATAAATTAAAAGGATGGGCAAAAAGAGTAGAAGTCGGATTTAAATCTTTAGAGTTATATGTAGATGAAACTGGCTTTATTGTTTTTCAATCTGCTGTGAACTTAGAAGGTAAACTTATCAAGTACTACTTTACTTCATATAAGGTTAATCAAGATTTGTCAGATCTTTTGTTTAATTTTACTATACCAGATAATGTTCAAGTTATTGAAAATATTTTTGAATAAGAATTTAATAGATTATTAGGAAATTTTATGAATGGCAGATCAGTAGGGAAAATAATAGAAGATAGAAGGAAAGAGCTTGGTTTAACTATTGAAGAATGCTCAAAAAAAACAAGAATCTCCAAAAAATTTCTTGAGGCAATTGAATCTGATAACTACGATACATTTCCAGGGGAGGTCTATTATTTAGGATTTTTGCGAAATTATGCTCAACTTTTATCTTTGGATGCAAATCAATTGATTCATGATTATCATAAACAAAAAAAGATTGAAGAACCAGCACCAATTGAAGAATTAACTAAACCTCTAAAAAAAGAGATCAAATTACCAAGCCTTGGTAAAAATGTTATTCCTATTGTTATTATTTCTTTTATTCTCTTAATAATAATTGTTGGGATAATTATTATTTCTAACCTACCAAAACAAGAAAAAGTGGAAATTGCTTCAAATGAAGTGAAAACTAAAACCGTAAAAAATGAAAATGAATTTATACTAAACCAAAGAAAGGTTGTAAAAACCTTTATACCAGATCAAATTATTGTAATACCAGATGGAGATTATCAGTATAAAATCAAGATTGCTAGCGTTGATAAAGGATCAAAAACTGCTCAAATAAATATTGCTAATCTTGCTAATACTTTTAATATAAAAGAAAAAGATCTGATAAAATTCGATTTTAATGAGAACAACGAATATGATCTACAGATTTTAGTAAATCAAATAGATTCATCAGGTATCGTCCTTACGATAGAAAGATTAAGTTTAGAAAAAGGGATAGGACAGATATCAGAGAAAAATTTTGTTATAGTATCTTCATCTGAATCGCAGGGAAAAGAAGAATCAACTGCCAATTCTATTTCATCAAATATTATTTCTGTTGTTGTTCAGGCTAAAAGAAATGGATATGTAAGATTTGAATCTGATACCCAAGGAGTATTTGAAAAATTCCTAAATGTGGGGGATTTTATAAAAATTAGTGGAAGCAAGCAAGTCATTTTACAAATAACCAATGCAAATTATATGGATGTTATTATAAATAACAATCCCATTGAATTACCAAATGAATTTGTAGTATATTGTATAGTAAAATGGGTTTATGATCAGCAGTTAGATAAATATAATCTTGTAACAGAATTTAAAAAGTAATTTTTATAAAATTTTCATAGACAATAATTCTTTTAAGTTAATATTAGATCTGTTTTTGTTAGTAGTATTTGTTTTTGCAAATACTATTATTTTAATAATTTTAACTTTAAAAGTGGGAGAAAAATATAAATTCTTTTTTCATATTAACTCTTGGTTGTTCAAAAAATGAAGTTATATCTTCTAAATTTTCAGAATCTCTTGTTAGAAAAGGTTATGTTGAATCTAAAAATGAATACGATGCAGATTATATAATAATAAACTCTTGTGGTTTTATAGAAGATGCTCTTTCTGAAACCATCGAAGAAACAATAATAACAAGCAAATTAAAAAAAAGAAATTCAAAGATCATACTTACAGGTTGTGCTGTAAATCTATATAAAGATCAGTTAAAAAAAGATCTATTTGAGGCTGATTATATTTTAAACTATCAAGATTTTTATCATTTTTTTGATATAAATACCTATGAAAATAGCATATATAGAAAGTTATCTGATAGGAAATGGGAATATCTATTAATTTCAGAAGGTTGCAGTAAGAATTGCACTTATTGCACTATCCCTTTAATAAAAGGGAGATATCGTTCATTTGACATAAATCAAATAATAGAAGAAGTCAAAATATTAAAAGAAAATCAAATTGAAGAAATTATAATTATTTCTCAAGATACGGCATATTATGGATTAGATTTAAATAAAAATCACAAAGAAAATCCTCTTAAAAAACTTATTGAAAAGATTTACAAAATAGGAATAGAGAAGATCAGGATACTATATTTCAACCTTGATAGTCTTGAAAAAGGAAGAGAAGTAGAAATTTTAGAAGAAATTTATAGTTCAAAAAAAGTGATACCTTATTTTGAGATTCCATTTCAACATCTGGTTGATCGGATCTTAAAAAAAATGGGTAGAAATATTAATTTTGATAAAATAGAATTTATAATAAAATGGATTAAAGAAAAGTTTAATGATTCAGTTATAAGAACTTCTATTATTACAGGTTTCCCTGGAGAAACAGAAAAAGATTATCTTATATTAAAAGAAAGATTATTGAATTTACCCATAGATTATCTTAATGTTTTTGCCTATTCAGATATGCAAAAAGCCCCTTCTTTCAAACTAAAAAACAAAGTAAAACCAGAGATTGCTATTGAAAGAAGAAATGATCTTATAAACTCTTTTGAAGAGACTTTGAAAAATAGACTTAAAAGATTTATTGGAACTACGGATGAAATATACATAGAAGGTGAAGATGAAAATTACTATATAGGAAGAATTTGGGTACAAACACCTGATTTAGATGGCTTGACTTATATTTATAAAGATGATAAATCAAAAAAAATAGTTGAATTAAATAAAAACAAAAAAATAAAGGTTAAAATATCTGATACATTTTTTTATGATTTTTATGGAGAAATCATATGAGTTTTAAGAAAAAAATACCTATGATTTTAACAATTTTAAGATTTATTTTAGTTGTCCCATATATAATCTTTTTATTATTGGATAAGCCGCAATTTATAATAATTTCATTAGTTATTTATATTGTTGCTTCTATAACTGACTGGTTGGATGGCTTTTTTGCAAGAAAGTTTAATGCTGTAAGTCAAATAGGTGCCTTTTTAGATCCACTAGCTGACAAGATCTTAACCTTATCTGCTTTTATAGTATTTTCTTTGAAGCAATACGTCTATTTACCATTTTTTCTTGTTTTTATTCTATTTTTTAGAGAATATTTTGTAACAATGATGAGGGTTGAAATAGATATTTCCAATAAATTTGAAAAAAAGATAGAAAATAATGAAGTAAAAGATAAGGTAAAATTTGTTACTTCTAAAGAAGCCAAGTTTAAGACTGCTTTTCAGATGTTTACTATTATTGTATTCTATTTTTTTTATGCAATAAATAAAAAGTTTATTCATATTGCGATTTTTACTAACACTTTATTTTATCTTTCTTATATACCACTTCTACTTTTTTCCATATCTATAATACTTGCATACTATTCGAGTATTAAATATATATTAAATTATCCTAATTTTGCCTTTGAAACTCTAACTAAAACTTTTTCGACTTTTTTTTATTCTGGATATTTTCCAATGGCAAGTGGAACTTTTGCTTCTTTTGTAACATTAATAATATTTATCATATTAAAACCAGATTTTTGGCTTTTATTTATTTCTATAATAATTTTATTTATTTTAGGTTTATATTTTTCTGACAAACATGAAAAAAAGTTAATGATAAAAGATCCTTCAATTATTGTAATTGATGAAGTTGTTGGAATGCTAATTTCACTTATCCCTGTAGTGGCATTTTATCAGTTTAATCAATTTTTTATAGATTTATTAAATTTAAACAAATTAAATATTGAAAAATTTATTGGTAATAGATATTTTTATATTTTATTTTCATTTGTTTTGTTTTTAATATTCAGATTTTTCGATATTTTGAAACCTTTTATAATAAAAAAAATACAAAAAATAAGTGGTGGACTTGGAATAATGATTGATGATATGCTTTCTGCATTTGCAACAATTATTAGTTTTTTTATCATTTGTGCTATTATTTTATTGTTTACTTAAAACATTTTAATATTTATTAAAAATTTAATTTGAATTTTTTATTTATTTTTTTAAAGGATTTTTAAAAGTATAGGGGGAAATTATAGATTTACAGATAATAGAAAAGGCAAAAAATAAAAATAAGGATGCCATTGAAGAATTATATCATAAGTATGATTTGTATATTACCAAATTGGTTCTTATATTTGCGAATAAAACAAATTTAAACTTTGAAATAGATGACTTAAAGGCAGAAGCAAATATTGCTTTTTTAAGTGCTGTTGAAACATATAATTCAGAATCAAAAGTTCACTTTTCTGTTTATCTAAGAAATATTATTAAAAACAGATTAATAAATTATCTGAAAGTTAGAAAAAAGATAAACCTTGAAAATCTTCAATCCATTTATGATATAAATATTGAGTTAAATAATGGAAGTGATTCAAATTTTGATCTTTTTGCCTTTGAATTTTCTATTTTTGAAAAATTAAAAAAGATAATTTCAAAATTTTCACCTCTGGAAAACCAGGTTTTTTCATGTTATATAGACAATATGAGACCTTCTCAGATATCTGCACTTCTTAATCTTAATAAGAAAAGTTGTGAAAATGCTTTGACGAGAGTTAAAGGTAAATTTGTCAATGAACTTGAAGAGCATGAAGTTTTAATATTAATGAGATATAGTAACTTAAGAGAAATAATAAGGCAGATTTTTGCAGATCTGGATAAAAAATAATGGAATTAAATTCTAAACAATTAGAAGCCGTTCAATCAATACAGTTCCCGACACTTGTTATTGCAGTACCAGGCGCAGGAAAGACAAGAGTAATAGTTGAAAAGTATCTTTATCTTCATAATCTTGGTTATTCGCCAGAAAGAATTGTCGCAATAACATTTACAAATAAAGCTGCCAATGAGATGTCTGAAAGATTAAAAAGTAAAATTTCAAGATTTATAGACCATCCTTATATTTCTACAATTCATTCCTTTGCTTTAAGATTAATGGTTGAAAATCAAAATTTGTTTGGGTTTAAAAAAGGTTCAACAATTATTGATGAAGAAGATTCAAAAGAGATTATACAAGAGATAATATTAAAAGAAAAATATGATTTAGTTTCATCAGATCAGGTATATAATTTTATTAATTTTGCTAAGGAAACATATCAAAAAGATATTATCTTTTATTGTTTTAAAGATGCACATCACCTTTTAAGTAAAGATTCAAAAATTAATTTAAATGTCATAAATGAATTTAAACAAGTTGATAAATTAAAAATAATGATCTTTTGTAAGTATCAAAAATTTTTATATGAATCTAATCTATTTGATTATGCTGATTTAATCTTATATCCTTTATTAACTATGGTATTAAGTTCTGAAGTGAGAGAAAAGATAAGAAATCATTTTGATTATATACTTGTAGATGAATATCAGGATGTAAATAACCTGCAAAATAATTTTTTAATAAACTTATCAAATGGAGCCAATATTACAGCAGTAGGCGATGAAGATCAGTCCATATATGGATTTAGAGGTGCATCTATTGAACCAATAATGAGCTTTGAAAATAATTTTAAGAATGCCAGAATAATTTATATGGATCAGAATTACAGAAGTAAGAAAAAAATTATAGAGTGTGCAAATAAAGTAATTTCAAAAAATAAAATTAGAAGAGATAAAAAAACTGAACCAACAAGACTTGAAGAAGGAGAAGTTGAATTAATATCATTTGAATCTGAATCTCAAATGGTAGATTATATTATTGATAGGATAGGATACTTAAATGAAAAAAATATTTCTAATGATAAAATAGCTATTTTAGTTAGAGCAGCATGGTTATTATTAAAAATACAGAATAAATTCTTAGAAAAATATATTCCATATAAAATGCTAAGAGGGGTTAATTTTTTTGAAAGAAAAGAAATAAAATATGCAATTTACTATATTACCTTTAAGTTAAATCAGGATAATGAATTTTTATTCAAAAAAATTTGTAATTATCCTAAAAAAGGAATTGGATCTAAAACCATTGAAGCAATTTTAGAAGAGAAAGAAAAATCATTGAAAAGTCTTTTTGAAACTGCTTTATACTTTAATAATGATAAAGTTAAAAAGTTTTTTAATTTCCTTAATAGAATATTTGAAGAAAAAAGCATAGTAAAATTTTTAGAGTTATTATTAACTGAAGGTGGATTTTTAGAAGAGTGGCAGAAAGAGAAGGAAGAAGAGTTTTTAGAAAGAAAAGAAAATTATGAATTATTAATAAGTATTGCTAAAAAGATTGAAGAGGAAAACGAAGGAAAAAACGAAGATATTTTTCAATCTTTTATATCAAGGGTAATACCATTTTTTAAAAATGAAAACGAAAATAATGGAATTATACTTGGAACCCTTCATTCTGCTAAAGGACTCGAATTTAATGCAGTTTTTTTGCCTTATGTAAGTGAGACTATTTTACCATATGCAAGGTATAATAAAATAGCAGATGTTGAAGAGGAGAGAAGACTACTTTATGTTGGTATGACAAGAGCTAAAGACTATTTATATATTCTGCATTCAAATAGTATAGAGTTAAGAGCTTCTGAACTTGAAATGAGCGAATTTTTAGATCCTATAATTCCAGATTTTTTAGTTGAAAAAAAGATCGAAACAAAATTTAAAGTTGGAGATTATATAGGAACAAAAGAATATGGGTATGGAAGAGTTACCAATATTAAATTTTTAAGAACTGGAAAGATAGTTTATATAGTTGAAAATGAAAATGGGATAATGCAGTTTGTTGAAGGGATTCATGATATAAAAAAGAAAGAATCAGATTATTGATAAAAAAATTGTTGATAAAAGATATTAATAGTAAAAGATGTTATTAATTAAAGAGATCAATAATACAAGAAGTTGTCTATACAGGAGTATCTATGGGAAATTTACAAAAAGAGCTTGAAAAGATAGGTATAACTAAAAATCAGAATAGTTCTGAATATGCTTTAAATAGCATTAAAAGATCAGATGGAAGAAAATGGGATGAACCAAGACCAATAATAATTGAACCGAACTACATAAAAAATGCAGATGGTTCTTGCTTGATATCTTATGGTAATACAAAAGTCATATGCACAGCTATGATTACTGAAGAAGCTCCAAATTTTGCAAAAGAAAAAGGGATTGGTTGGCTAACTTCTGAATATAGTATGCTTCCAGGATCTACCTTGAAAAGAAAAGCAAGAGATAGAAACAAAATAGATGGTAGAAGCGTAGAAATTCAAAGGCTGATAGGAAGATCCATTCGAGGTGGAGTAGACTTAACATGCTTTCCTGGTTATTCTATATATATTGACACTGATGTTATAAATGCAGATGGTGGGACAAGAACAGCCTCAATAACTGGTGGTTTCGTTGCAGCAGCTTTGGCTTTTAAGAAATATTTATCAAAAGGTTTAATAAAGGTAAATCCAGTAAAAAATTATGTTGCAGCAATATCAATAGGGATAGTTGATGGGAATATATTACTTGATTTAATGTATGAAGAGGATGAAAAAGCTTATTGCGACATGAATGTAGTTGCCACAGATAATGGAGAACTCATAGATATTTCCGCTGGAAGTGGTGGAGAATCTTTCGGGAAAAATCAATTTTTAAAAATGCTCGATGTTGCACTTGAACAGGTTGTGAAAATAACTCAAATACAAAAAAAAATAGTAAATGAATCTTAAAAATTTTTCATTTTTTTATGACATCATACAAATATGAAAGAGATCCTGTACCGTAGCCCCAATACCAAAAACAAAATGTTTGTAATCCTGTAATATACTGTATACTTTCACCGTTATTTAAAGGCATGTTAACTTCTTTTGTCATTATGATACCATTATTATTTATAGGCTGAATACCAAAAAAATCTGTTCCCCATAGTTTTTCTGCTGAAACATCTAATGGAATCCATCTGTAACCTTCCATATAAAAATCAGCCCATACATGCGAAGATCCGTCGGGTCTTATAGCGACTAAATGACTTGATGGAATATTCTTATATCTAAGAAGAGAAACAAGGATTGAAGATAGATTTCCATAATCTGTTCCACCACTAGACAGAACATAAGCAAGAGGCATAAAACCCATACCAGGATTTTTATAATCGAAATTATCTATTATATAATGAAAACATCTATAGACATAATCGATTATACCATTTGATTCTTTCCAAATCTTATCTTTAATCGATTGGATAGTTGGATTATATGGATCTACATTCGTTAGTTTTACTGAAACAGTGATATCTAAGGTTTCAGGATTTGTTTTTTTGCAATATAGTTTCAGAAGGCCAATCCTGTATAATGTTTATAGAAGGTCCTATAGGGCAACAAGAAATCAAAAAAAAGATGATAATAATCGGAAAAGATAAAATAATGCAAAATTTTACATTAAATTTTTTGTTCATTTTATGTTTTGCCACTATTTTTTTTAATTTAATCTTAAAATAGGTTACTAAAATTATGATTTACCTAAATCTATCTACATTTATTCTTTTACAATATCTTTTTATGACACAGATGGAGCAAAAGGGAGATAATGGAGTACATACATTTTGACCAAAGGTTACAAGTAATCTATTGTATATTTCCCAGTATTGCTTGGGTAAAATCAATCTGAGTGCCATTTCTGTCTCGTAAGTGGTATTGGTTTTTACAACTCCAAGACGATTTGAAATCCTATGAACATGAGTATCAACGCATAAACCTTCTTTATTAAATGCCACAGCAAGTATAAGGTTAGCGGTCTTTCTTCCAACGCCAGGTAATTTTAAAAGTTCTTCCATATTTTCTGGTACTTTAGAGCTATATTTTTCAACCAAAATTTGTGAAGTTTTTTTAATGTTTTTTGCTTTTACCTTATAAAATCCAGCGGGATAAATAAGAGATGCAATTTTGGATTCACTAAGCATGGTCAACTTTTCAGGAGTATTTGCAATAGAAAATAATCTTTTTGATGCAGGATAAGTTACTTCATCTTTTGTTCTTGCAGAAATAATTGTAGAAATAAGTATTTCAAACGCAGATGCTCCTTCTTCTTTTATTTTTGAGACGGAAGGAAGATTTTCTTTTTCGAAATAATTGGAAAGTCTTTGAATAATTTCACCGAAATATTGATTGTAATCAATATTATTATTTTTGAGTTCCGTAAAGTCTGTCTCCAAAATCACCTAAACCTGGAAGTATATATTTTTTATCATTAAGCTGTCTATCCAATGATGCAGTATATATTTTAACATCAGGATAATTTTCTAAAATTAATTTTACTCCTTCGGGGGCAGCAACAATACATATTATTATTATTTTTTTTGGTTTATGTTGCTTTATTTCATCTATTGCTTTTTGTAAAGAGCCACCTGTTGCAAGCATCGGGTCTGCAATAAAAACCAATTTGTTAGTAAGTACAGGGAGTTTAGAATAGTATCCTTTAGCAACAGCTGTTGATTCATCTCTTTGAAAACCCATATATCCAACATCAACATTTGGAAATAGTTCTAAAATCGCATCAATCATTCCAAGTCCAGCTCTCAATATTGGTATTAGTACTATTTCATTGTCTATAATAAAACCCTCAGTTTTTTCTAAAGGGGTTTCAACATTCTTTTTCTTTAACTCAATTTCTTTGGCAGCTTCAAAACATAGTAGTAATGTTAATTTTTTTGTTAAGGTTCTAAAAAGTGCCGGTTTGGTAGTCTTATCTCTTAAATGGTAAAGATAGTGCTGAACCAATGGATTTGAAACTACGATAAGATTATCTTCTTGCATAAAAATACCTTAATTTATTTAATTAAAATTTTATTTTGATATTTAATTTTGCATAAAGTTTTCTAATATATTCTTTACCTGTTTAACTTTTTCATTATAGGTTTTTAAAGTTTTATAGGTATTCATATCCACTATTAGTAAAAGATTTGAAATTTTAGATTGATCTTTATTGTCGATTTGATTAAATATATCTTCAAGAACAAGATAAAATTGGTTAAGAAATGTAAGACCTTCTTGAAGAAAATTTTGAACATTTCTATTAGATTTCATTATTACATTAATGGCATTGTTTTTTTGAGATGAAGATTTGATTACCGAATCAGGTTTTTTTTGCAAAATGGAGTAATACTTTTTTAAATTCTCAAATGAAGTTTCTAAATCATTTATTTTATCAACAAAGGAAGATCCCTCATGAAATAAATTATTAATATTTTCTCTTAATAATTCATCATCATATTGAGCTTTAAAAATAAAAGAGTTTAAGTTCGATTTGATTTTCCCTTCCCAAATATAAATTATAAAAGTTCGATATATTTCAAAAGGTTTTACAAAATTAAGAGCAGGTAGTAGATTACTTGAAAAAACAGTAGAAACTTCTTCATTATAAACTTCGCTTTTGATTAGTTGAATATCAGCAAACAAGTTTTGCATTATGAGGCTGATACTTTTATTTTTTTCATTATTTTTATATATAACAAAATAGTTTTCGATATTTTTTACTTTTTCATTTACTATTTTTAAGACATATGTCTCGTTATGAGGAATTATTTTAATCTTATAATCAATCTCCTCTTTTAATGCTTTTATAATAATTTCGAATTTTGCAAAATTGAATTTATCATTTAATATTTTAATTATTTTTTGAATCTCTTTTTTAATTTTTGATTCATCAAAAGTAAAGGATGAATCTTTTTCAGAGTATTTTTTTAAGTATGTAGTTAATACAGTTACTATTGAGTCATCGATGTTGGTATTTGCGATTAAAAAGCTTAAATCTTCAAAGGCAGAAATAAATCTTGGAGAAATTTTAATATCATTGAAATTTAAACTTTTTTTAATTTGAGTTGAGTTGAATGATGGATTAAAAATTAAAAATAGTTCGTTATAATTATGATTGGTTAATTCATATAGTTGTTTTATTTTATTGATAGAGCTATCAATCTCATTTGCTATAGCTGGTTTTAAGTAAGATTTTATGTATTGAATCATCTTTTGATAGTATTTTTCTGTTTTTTCAAAACCATACTTTTTGATTACTTCATCTACTCTTTCTTTTTCAAGCATTATTATATATGCAGCAACTTCTTTTGGCAAAAAGATATTTAGTATTAAAATAACAAAAGTTTCAAATACTTTTTTATTTAAAAATAGATGATTTAATGGTTTTTCAAAATATTGACATGAATTATATAGTGAATATAAATCATGAGCGAAGCTTCCATAGAAAACTAATTTATTAGGATTATAATATTTAGGAACAAAATCTTTAATTTCTTTTTTAATTTTTTTTAATTTTGCATATGGAGTGTCAGATTTAGAAAAAAATAAATCGAATAAAAAACTTAAAAAAGGCATTTTGCTTTACTCAATCTAAAGATATGGTAATATTATTTTATAAAAATGCAATATCAAAAAAGAAGAATAGCTCATTTAGATTTAGATGCTTTTTTTGCTTCAGTTGAAATAAGAGACAATCCCTCGCTAATAGGGAAACCAGTTATAATAGGAAGTAAACCACCTGCAAGAGGTGTCGTTTCAACTTGTTCTTATGAAGCAAGAAAATTTGGCGTTAGATCTGGAATGCCAGTCAAAACAGCTCAAATTTTATGCCCAAATGCAATTTTTATAAAACCAGATATTTCAAAATATGTTAATCAGTCAAAAGGAATTTTCGAAATCCTAAAAAACTTTTCCTCTTGTATAGAAAAGGTTGGAATAGATGAAGGCTACCTTGATTTGACAGGGATGGTCCCCCTTTATGAAAGTTATGAAAAATTGGTTAAGGCTATAAAAGATGCAATATTTGATAAATTTAAGTTAACCTGTTCTATTGGTTTAAGCTCATCAAAACTTATTTCCAAAATAGCTTCTGATAGATGTAAACCAGATGGTATGCTAATTTTGGGTCCAGAGGAAGAAGAAGATTTTTTGATGGCAAGTCCAGTCCAAACAATACCTTTTTTTGGCAAGAAAACAATTTCGATATTGGAAAGTCTTGGAATAAAATATTTTAAAGAGATTTATAACTATGATTTATCTTTTTTAATAAAAAAATTAGGTTCATTTATTGAATATTTTTACTTAAAAAGATTTTTAGATGAAGGAATAAAAGAGGAAAAATCTGAAACTAAATCCTTTTCAACGGAAACTACCTTTGAACAGGATATAGATTTCACAGAGGATATTTTTAACTTGATTTCTAACTTTGCTGAAGAGCTAGCCCAAAAACTTCGAGATGAGGGTTATAAAGCAACTACAATATCAGCTAAAGTGAGAGATGAAGATTTTGAAACATATCAAAAGCAAACTAGCATAAAAGAAGCTACATTTAATGAAAATGATATTGCAAATATTGCCTATAAAAATGTAGAAAATATAATGAAATCAAAAATTAAAGATAAAAGAATAAGGCTAATTGGAATAAAAGTTTCAGGGTTAATTAAAGATAGTTCCAATCTTTTCGATATGATAGGAAAAGATGATATAATATATAATAAAATTGATGAGCTAAATAAAAAGTTTGGCAAACTAGTTGTAAAAAAAGGGATTGTATGGAGAAAAAAAGATTATTGATTCTTGGTGGATCGATGTTCGAGTTACCACTATTATTAAAAGCAAAGGAAATGGGATATTTTATATATCTTGTTGATATAGATTCCAAAGCAGTTGGGCATACTGTTGCGGACTTTTCAATAAATTTAAGTACTAGAGATATAGAATCTATAAAAAGGTTTATAGATACCCTTTCTCCATCTGAACTTTCTGAAATTCAAGGAATTGGTTCAGTAGATTCTGATGTTCACGCCACAATAGCGGCTTTGTCCAGTCACCTGAACTTAAAACATTTTAACTATACAATTTCAGAATTGATAACTAACAAGTACAAACTTTATAATTTGATGAAGGGATACAATGAGAAAGGCTTTTTCCCAGGTCTTTCTATAATACCGTCAGAGATATTTTGGTTTTACAACTTAAATCTTGAAAACAAAAGTTCAAATCAACTAGTATTAAAACCAACTGAAAATATGGGAGGACTTGGTGTAATAAAAGCAAAAAATAATGATGTTTATGAATCTTTTTTGTATGCGAAGAAGCATTCGCCAACTGGAGAAGTCTTGGTTCAACCTTTTGTTGAAGGAGATACATATAAAATACAATTTTTAATAGGTGAAAAAAATATTGCTATATTGAATCTCTGGAAAATTAGTAATATGGATTCTAATTTTTTAATAGAAAGAAAAAGAGAAGATAAAGTCTCCAAAAAAATAGCAGAGCTTCTTGTAGACTACTCATTAGATATTATTCAGAGATTAAAAATCTATCATATGCCATGTGAAATAAAATATATTGTCAGTGAAGGGAAATTATATTTTTTGGATATAAACCTTAGACTTGAAGGAGGGTTTTTTATTGATGAGAGATATCATGACTATCTGGATTATGATATTCTAACAAATTATATATCTACAATTATTGGAAAAGAACCAGAAGTAAGATCCATAGAAAGATTAGCTAGCTTTCAAAAAGAGAAAAATAGCATTTCACTTTATAAAATTTATTTTAAGGAAACTTTTGTTTTCAAAGAAAATTCTTTTTATTCTTTTTCTATTAAAAGGGAATTGCCAGATGTTCTTTCTTCAAAATACTACGATAAAATTTATTATTCTTTTTCAAATAAAAAGCAGCAGATAAAAATAATTTATAAGGCAAAAGAGGAATCCTTTGAAAAGGAGATTCTTGTAAATGCTGTGAAAAATTTTGCTGGTAGATGCAAAGTTTGTAAAGTATGTGATGGATTAGGTTGTATAGGTGAACTACCTGGTATGGGTGGGGCTTATAGAAATGAAGCATTTATCGCAAATTACTATGATTTGAGAGCAATGCCTCTTAAGATTGAGCTTTTAAATAATAAATCTTTTAATTTTAAGAATAATTTATTTGGGAAAAATGTTCAAATCCCAATAGGGATTGCACCTATTTCTGGGGTTGTTTCAAATTTAGGAGGAGTTTTAGATGAGGAGGAATATTATAATTCGATATTACAGGGCGCTATTGAATCTAAAATTTTAGGTTTTATTGGAGATGGTTCAAGCGATGATAAATACTTACAGATGTCAAAAATTCTTGAAAAGGTTAATTATGATGGGATAATCACATTGAAACCAAGAATCCCTCTGGAAAAAATGATAAAAAAATTAAGATATTTTGAACAGACTCCTATTAATGCCATTGCAATTGATTTAGATTCAATTATTTTACCAACAATAAAAAAAAGTGATGTAAAGATTGAAAGATATAGTATAGAAGATATTGCTATATTAAGAGAAGCTACAAATAAAAAGCTAATAATAAAAGGTATAAGTAATACATATGATTGTATAAAACTTGCAAAATATGGAATAAATTCAATAATAATATCAAATCATGGTGGAAGATCACTTTCTTCTATGCAATCCTCCATAAAAATATTGAAAAGTATAGACATTGAATTCTTAAAAAGAGAATTCCCAGATTTCTTAATTGGTTTTGATGGTGGAGTCAGAAATGGCGAAGATATAGTAAAAGTTTTACTTTGCAATATAGATTATGTTTTAATAGGAAGACCTTTTGCAATATATGCTGCTGGCGGGGGGAAAGAGGGTATAAAACTGCTGGTAAATAAATATCTTACAGAATTTAATGATACCCTTAAACTTATCCCTTTCGTTCAAAAGTAAAAAAAACTTAAAAAATAAGAAATCTTGAAATTTTGCTAAAAATTTATAAATTTCAGTTGGAGCAACAGGTGGAACTTAATAGTGAATTAAATGAAGATAAAGATTTAATAAGCGAAGAAGAGAATATTACTAACAAGGACTTTTCATCAACAACAACTGGATTTATTGGCGGTTTGAAATACACAAAGGTTCTTGATGGTTCTAAAAATAGATGGAAAACTTTGCTAAACGAGGTAAAAAAATATGATCCTTCAAATCCTATTATTTCAGCCATAATTCAAACAATTATGATGGGTTTATATATTCCATCTTATTATTATCATAAGATTAAAGGTAAAGATGAACAGTACACATATAAAATAGTAAATTATTGGGGTAAAGCTTTAATAAAAATTGCAAAGATAAATCTTGAAATAATTGGTGAAGTTAATTTTGAAAAAGATAGATCCTATGTTTTTATTTCAAATCATACATCTCCATATGATATTCCTGTTATCTATGGGACTTTACCTATTCTTGCTGGATTTGTAGCAAATGTAGAATTATCAAGAATGCCAGTAATGAATTTCTGGATGAGAAAAGCACATTCAGTATTTGTAGATATTTATAATCAAAAATCTAAAGTATCAACCCTTAAAAAAATACTTGAAAATCTTAAAAACAAACAACATATTATAATTTTTCCAGAAGGAAGGATGTCAAAAGATGGTAACCTTCAAGAGTTTAATAGAGGTGGTTTAATAGCTGCGCAACTTTCAAAATCAATTATTATACCTATTGGTTTAATAGGTTTAAGAGATGTTATTCCCCCTGGTGGTTTTACATTAAAAGTAAATCAAAAAGTAAGAGTATGTTTTGGTCAGCCTATTGATACTTTGAAATTATCTACTCAAGAAAATAAAAATATAGATAAAATAGCTTTTGATAATATCAATTCTCTGTTGAAAAGATATTCATTTCAATGATTTAGTTATAAAACTATAAAAATTCTTGATTCAATTTAATAATCCAACAATGTCTTTTTTTTTCAACAAATATTGTATAAAATTTTATAACACACACAGTCATTAAATATTTAAAACTCTATAATTTTCATTTTATAAATAACTACAATATATTTTAAGCTCAAAAAAATTATCTAGCCTTTTTTATAAATTTAAATGGCATAAAAATTGCTTAATATTTTATTGAGGAGTTTTTAATATCATGATGGCAACGAAGCAGATCATTATTAAAGATTTTACAAAAATTGAGTTATCTGACTTAGTAGAGATGGCAAAAAACGGTGATAATTCAAGTTTTCAAAAAGTTTTGAATGTCTTTAAACCTTTAATATACTCTTTGGCAGCAAAATTTGCTTCTAATCCATCATATAAGGATGACTTAATCCAGGAAGGAATTATAGGATTATATTGTGCTATAAATAAATTTGATATAAACAAAAGTGAAAATTTCGGAATGTATGCATATTTTTGGATAAAACAAGCTATCTCAAGAATGGCTGACAAATCACGTTCATTAATTCGAATTCCAATAAGAAAACATCAAAAATTAAGAAAGATGAAAAGAGAAAATATTAAAAATGAGGATGAATTTAGTTCTTTGGTAGATTACAATTTTAGTTTTATTTCAATAGATGACTCTGGATTCAATCAAGAGGACCACTCTCTTATCGAAAAGATACCGTCTAATGATAATCCGGTAACATATTTAGAAAATAAAGCAAATGAGGAAGATTTTGAATATTTATTATCAATATTGAATAAAAGAGAAAGAGATATTATCGAAAAAAGATACGGTCTTTCATCAACTATTCCTATGACATTAAAAGAAATAGCACATCAATATAAACTTACTTCTGAATCAATTCGAAAAATAGAAATTCAAGCTCTTATCAAAATGAAGAAAGCATTTCAGACCTGTATTGATTCTTAAAAAAAAAATCTACAAAACTTAGAATTTTAATATTTTAATACTTTAATATTTTTCAAATAGTTCTCTAACTGTAATAAATTCATAATCATGGAAAAAATGCATAGAAGCAAGTTTTTGCAAAAATTTAATAGTTTGCTCTTTTGTATTATGTCCTATAATAATGATAAAATCCCTGGTTTTTAGTATATTCAATCCTTTTATGAATTCCTTATCTGGTAAATCTTCTTCACTATTGTAATCTAAAAAGAGATTATTTTCAAAAATAGGATAACCAAGACTTTTACCTATCGGAACGAAGAGAGAATTATTTATTGTATGAGAATCTATAAATCTAATCCCCTTTTTTGAAAGATAATCTAAAATAATTTTAATTGTATTTTGGTTAAGAGAAACTTTAGAACCCATATGATTATTGGCAAAACTTGCCGGGATTTGAGAAAAAAATAAATCTAATTTTCTTTCAATTTCATTTTTATCATCTTTTGTCTTTATCTCATCTTTCTCACTTTGTGCATATTGATTTATTGATTCCATAGGTATATGAAGCATTGGAGTAATATTTTTGGAATTTGCAAACATTTCAAATCCAGATTTAGAATAAGTAAGACCGGGTAAAATAGATACCGAAATCTTAAAAGGAAGATTCATAAGAATTGATGAAGTATCTTGATATCCATAATCATCAATTATTATGCAAATGCTTTTTTTTGCTCTTTCTTCTTTTTTCTCTTGAGGATTTTGCAAAACTGCAAAATTACTTTTTCCAACTGAATCATCTTTATTTTCTGAACTTTTAATATTTTTTATGTCAATTTGTTCATAATAAGTAGTCCCTTCATTGTAAGCAATGTTATCATCATTTGGAGTTTTAATAATCCCAAAAAATAAAATTATTACTGATAAAAAAATAATTAAAATAAAAAAGGTAACAAAAGAATACGATATCAATTTGGAATTTTTCTTTTTATTTTTTTTCATTTTTTTGTTTTTCTTTATTTTTTTACTTTTTAATATTTATTTATTAACATCAAACTTTTTTATCATTTTTTTCTTTATTTTAGGTAATGTATTATTAATTACCTCACCCCTCTTGAAGGGTTAAGGTTTATCCTTTATTTTATGTTTTGTTTTTTTACTAATTTATTTTATCATTGAAACCAGGTCTTTACATAGTTTTCAGTTTTATTACCATTAATAATAATAAAATCGACAGATTTTTCTAATATTAAAAGAGAATGTAATCTTTCAGTATATATTATTTTTAAATCGAAAGTTTTTATAAATTCAATAAGAGAATTTATACTTTTTTGCGAAATTTTTGCTATATGATATGTCAATTTTTTATTTTTCATAAATTTCAAGACTATGTCAAAATCTTTAGGATCAGATATAATAAAAATAAAATTTAAGTTTTTAATTTTTGCTTCTACTAAAATATTTTCTAGCAAGATTTTATTTTTATTATTTTGGTAAGATTTATTAATAGAAAGAATCAAAATTCCTGAAAGATTAGAAAAATTTATCTTAAAAAAATCAAATATCTTTTTATTAAATCTTTGATTTTTCTTTATATCATTGATAAAAGCATATTTTATTGATCTATTATATCTTATTGACTCATTATATTTAATTAATCTATTATATTTTATCGCTTCCTTATATTTTCTTTCATTTTTGTCATAAGGATCTTTTATTAGTTTTTTATTACAACTTAAATTTTTGATAATCTCATAACTATTAGAATCTCTTACCTCTACTATCTTTATTAAATTTTTATTGGTAGCATTTTTTAATATTTTAATAAAAAAGTTTTGCAAGATTTTTGATTTTATCTCAAAAGTGGAACTTAATATATAAATCTTTTTATTAAAAACAATAGATATCCATAGGATTATTAAATAAAAAAGAAGAGATCTTTTAGATGAATAATCCTGAAAAATCCCTCCAATGAAGCATATATCATCAGATAAAATAAGTTTAAACAATGATAAAAATATTTTCTTTTTATTTAAGAAAAATACCTTTTTATATAAGTTTATTTTTAAAAATAAAGAATCGTTATTACTTTCATTTAAATAATATAGTTTTAGCAGGTCATCCCCGAAGTTATCATTATTATAACAAACTATAAATAAAGATTTATTTTTTCCATAAACCATTTTATTCAATAATTTATCCAGCTATTAAATTTAAAAATTTACTAATTTAATAATAGTTTGGTTTTTCATATTAACTTAATTAATTTATCGTAAAATGCATTAATTAAAGAGCATTTTTAATATATTTTTTTAAAAGTTTATAAAAACCAATAAATATTAGAAAAACAAAACCAGAAAGTAAAAATGCAAATATAAATGCGAAAATAGTCCTTAAGAAACTAATATACATTGGTGTATAGCTATGATAATAAGAGTTAATTATAGAAAGAAAAGGAAATAATGTGATATAAGTAAAAAATGTAGGATATTTGTTTTTTAGTTTTATTATCTTAGTCAATATTTTCTTATTAAAAACAGAAAGAAAAAAGAAGAAAAAACAGAAAAAGTAAAATAAAAATTCTCTAAATCTAAATCTAGCTGGTAAAAATGATTCCAAAAAATCCCTTATATAGATTTCTGTATTTGTAAGGAAAAAACCAGAATCTCTTAACTTAAAAAGAAAATATAAAAAGATTGCACCTATAATATATATTATTATCTTTAGTTTTTCTTGTTTGAAGTTTAAGATTAATAAAAGAATAATTGGGAAAAAATAAAAAAAATATGTAAGATATTGAACTGGTTTCAACCAATATGTTAAGTTAGAGAAAAATGAAGTATTTATTATTATAGAAATTAAAAAAGTTACTATAAAAATAAGAAGAAATCTCAAAATCAGATAGTTTTTATCTTCATTTTCCTCTATTTTTTCTAAAAACTTTATTATGAATAAAAGAAATAGGAAAAAGAAAGAAATCTGAAAATATAAAATAAAAAAACTTAAAAAATGAAAATTCAAATAAAAAATTGAAGAGAAAAATAAAGAAAAAATGTAATATAAGAGCAAAAAAATACTATTTATTTTATAAAATAAAAGAAAATGATTTGAAAGCAATTTAAATATCTTTGATAACTTTAATATTAAAAGTAGGTTGAGTATGATAGCAAATACTGCTATTGAAAGATATAATCTTTGTTTTGTTTTGATAGATTTTATAAAGAAAGATTTTGAAAAAAGCTCATTTCTAATACTTGTATCTATTTTGTTTTTAGTCAAATTTATTATTACATTGCAGCTTCTTTCTTTTATTGCCCTTTGGATTCGTGATTTTAATACTTTTTTATCTTTTAAAAAAGACTTGTTTATATTTTTCTCATTTATAATATGCGCCTTAAATAAAAGATTTTTATTTCCACCATTTATTAAATTTTTCAAATTTAAATAGGGAGGAATTCTTAAAATTTCGTTATCAATAAAAAGATAAAATTTTTTAAATTCAAAAAAGGAGGTGTAAAATAATTTATCTAAATCTTTGTAATCATTTTTAATGACAAGATAGAACTTTTTATTAATATTTTCTGAAAATCCTTCTAAAATATTTACTTTGTTTTCTTTTAGAAGGTTATCTAAAAAATATTTTAAACTATTATCCTCTTCAGAAATAGAAGTTGAAAAATTAATGTTATCTTGAAGATTTTCAAAAAGTAATGGGGAGGATAAATAATAAAGATTCTCTGAAATTTTTTCCAACAAAGTTTTGCTTGATTTATTTGAATCAGATAAAATTGTTATAAAATTTAGTAATGAAATTAAGATTATATAAAGAATTAAAAGTTGTTTTACATTAAATTTATTTGACCTCATTAAAGAATAAAAAAACATTAAAGAAAAATTATGCAATCCGAAACTCAAAATGGTATAAAATTATCAAAAAGAAAAATTGGTTATGAATTTGAAAAAATTGCCATAAAGTACTTATTAAAAAATAGATATATTATATTAGATAAAAATATATATACAAGATTTGGCGAAATAGATATACTTGCTAAAAAGGGTAAAGACTACTATATTTTTGAGGTGAAAGGAGGTAGGAAAAAGGAGGAAATATTTGAAAGATTTACAAATAGAAAACTTGAAAGATTAAAAAGATTATCAGAGTATATTTCTTCAAAATATAACTCTGAATCTGTTTTTACTGATGGCATTTTAATCGTTACCATGGAGGGTACGATTTTGGTTATTCATATAAAAAACATACTTCAACAAGGATGTTAATATGACAAAAGAAGAAAAAATTCTTTGGCTAAAAGAAGCCATAAAGTCAGAAAGATATATCGAAAGTGCTATTTATTTTCTAGCACAGGAAATGATTTTTATTTTTTACCAGATTATTGGATGATTTTTAAAATTGTTATAAAATTGGATTAAGGAATTTTCTGTTTTAAATTTTATTTTAAAAGAGTTTTTTATGGTAAAAAATAAAAATCGAGAAAAAGAAAAAATATTATTTTCAATTTTATTTATCATCTTATTTATAATCCTTTTTGGTTTTAAGTTTCAATTTGGATTTAAGAAAAATGATATAATTCAAATTTCAAGCTCTTCAAGACAATATGTTTATTTTGAGGAAGAACTTTATAGAACCTGGGATTATGAACATCTTGATAAGTTATATGTTACAGATGTTAATGGGAATAGATTCAAAATTGAAGGAAAATATCAGTTTTTTGAAAAGGATGAATTTGGAAATAAAATACTTTCTGAAACTCAAATGGTTAATTTTGAACAGGATAATTTTGGAAGGATGTTTTTCAATTATCCTTCAATATATCCGACTTTAAGAAATGTGCCAGTATTTTTAGATAAAGATATTGTGCCTTCAGAAAGATGGTGGGCTGAGGCTGAAGAGGTAGTGGATTTTAGTTCTATAGGCATACCAAATTTTTCTATAGCTGTCCCATTTAAGGTTTCATATCAATATTTAGGAGATGAAGGGAATTTAGCCATTATTAAAGCTTATTATACAAATGTATATGGTTTTGAAAAAGATAATGTCTATAAGATGAATATAGAATATGCTCCAAAATTATATACAGCTAATGTTGAGATGACTCTTTATTGGGATAAGCAACTTGGTTATATCGTCAAGTTTTCAGATATATATACTATTTACCTTGTACTTATGAATGGATCAAGATGGAAATTTACAGGCACGACAGATGGTAATATGAATGTTATTCATAAGTGGGATGAACAGAAAAAAGATGAGTTGGTACAAAACATAAATAAAGATTTGCCGAATGAACTTAAAGATAAAGTAGAAGTAAAAAAAACAGATAAAGGTATTTTAATAAATTTAGGAGAAATATTTTTTGATTTTAATAAATATGACATTAAAAAGTCAGAAATAGAAAAATTAAAAATTATAGCCTCTATTTTACAAAAATATTTTTACGGTTATCAAGTAATTGTTGAAGGATATACAGATAATGTTGGAAGCGAGCAGTATAATCTTGAACTATCAACTAAAAGAGCAAAAACAATATTTGACTTTTTATTAAATATGAATGCAATTAGTTCAGCAACTTCATATTTCATTGGATATGGAGAATCAAATCCTATAGCTCCAAATGATACAGAAGAAAATAGAGCAAAAAACAGAAGAGTTCAGATACTTATTGTTGATTATTAAAATTAAAATATGCTTTCAGTTATCTTTTCTTTAATTGAATTTATCTATGCTATAGTCTTAATTGCTATAATAATAAATCTTTATGTTAATTATCAATCTGATTTTAAAAGAAGAATTTTTACAGTTGTTGTTGGTATTGTTTGTCTTTATTATTTTATCTTCGCTACAATGCAACTTGTAAAAGATAAAACTTTGGCAAAAATCCTAAGTAATATTTCTTTAATATCTCTATTAATTGCTACTTCAATAAGTTTGTTTTATCTTTCAAGTTTTTTATCAGAAAAATATTATAAAAATTATCAAAAAATATGCTATATAATGCTTTTTTCTTCAATTATAACTTCCATAATATTGATTATTAATACAGAAACTCCTATTTCTATTGAATATAACGGTTATTATTGGATTTATATTTATAAAGCTAATGATTCGGCTTTTTTGTTGTTATTTTATTTTCTCTCACTTTTTAGTATTATTCTGGCCTTTTTTATGATTTTGATTGTTAATAAAAACTATAAAACAATAAAATTTTACCTTTATTATTCTTTTATTTTTATATTACCTTTTATTTATTTTATAAAATTTGAAAATTCAATATTTATTGTTTTGATTCAAAATGTCATAATAATGATCTGGGTCTTATTGAATTTTTTTTCACTTAAAGATTTACAAAATGAGGTCGTAAATTTTTTTAAGTTTCAAGTTGATTTTGCAGAAGAGTTAAATACTTTTCAGTTTTTGCTTAATAGGAATTTTTATATAGTAGATACATCTAAAAAAACAAAAAAAAAGCTTGGCTATGAAAAAGAAGAAATCATAGGTAAAAGAATCGATTATATTTTTTTAGATTTTTTAAATGAAAAAATAAAATCCGATATTTTAAAAAATGATGAAACTTTTGGAATCTATAAGCTTAAAAAAAAGGATAATGAAGAGATTATTGTAGAGTTATATCTAAGTAAAATTAAAACAAACAAGGGCGAGATAAAAGGTTATATTATAATTTGTAGTGATATAGAAACAATACGAAAATTTGAAATTCAAAGTCAAAAAGAAATATTAGCAAAATCTCAATATAATGAATTTTTTAAAAAGTTGGAAAATTTTTTCAATAAAATAGAGGAACCATTATCTTTATTAGATGAAAAAGGAAGATTGATAACAGCAAATAAAAATTTTATTGACATCTATAAAAAAGCAAGAAAAGAAATATTGGATCTGGATGATTTTTTAAGTTCAAAAGAGAAAAATATTGAAAAAATCATCGAATTTTCTGACGGAGATAAAAATTTTTATTATAAATATTTTTTAAATTTTGTTTCTGAAAAAAAGGAATTACCAGTTGGTTATATATGTTTACTTGAAAATTATACTGATAAAGTAAATATTCAGAAGAATCTTGAAAAAATCTTTGAAGATTTGAAATTTATCATATTAAATTTTCCTTTTCCATTAATTATTTTTGATGAAGAAGAAAAATTGTTTTTATACTCTAAAAAACTTTTAAGTTACATCTATAAAAAAGAAAATTTAGAGAAAATAGATCTATCAAAAATGAAAAGTGATTTTGCATTAAATACACTTTTTGATAAATTAGAAAATGAAGGGTATTCGGAGTTAAAAAACTATTTTTTAGATTTATCTAAGATATTAAATGTTAAACATACTAAAAAATTTCATTGCAATTTACATCTGATTAAACTTAGCGATGAATATAAGATTTATGGACTTATCATAGAAAATATTGAAAAAAATCTATCGTACTACAAAAGAGTGCAAAAAATAAAGGATATTATTGATAAGAATATAAATGAAAAAACTAAGTTTTTGTATTCCCTTTCATTTGAATTTAGAAAAAATATAGTAGATCTGATTGAGAAAATTAATATCTTGAGCATTTATGAAATAGAATCTCTTAGAAATTTTCTTTCAAAGATTAAAGAAAGTTCTATTAATCTTCTTTCTCAAATAGATTCAATAATTCTTTATGAAATTCTTGAAAAAGATAAATATGAATACAATTATCAAAGTATAGAAATTTTTAGGTTCCTAAATAGTCTTTTAGAACAATATAAAAAAGAAGTTGAAAGTAAAAACTTAAGTTTCAATAGTTTTATAAGTTTTGATAACAATATTATTGAAAATAAATTAATTAAAAATTTAGTGAAAAAAGAAAATCAGCTATATTTATTCATAGATCCTGCACTTTTAAAAATTATTATAGATAATATAATTTCAAATTCTATCAAATTTACTGGAAAAGGTTCGATTGATTTTAAAGCAAATTTAAAAAAACTAGGTAACGAAAATTATGAGCTTATCATAAAGATAAGTGATACTGGTGTCGGAATCGAAAAAGAAAAGGTAAACTCTATTTTTGATAAATATTATCAGGTTGATGATCTTTTTATAAAAAGATTTAGTGGCCTTGGTTTGGGACTTTATAATGCTAAAAAAATTTGCGACTATTTAGGCTCAGATCTTATAATAGAATCTGAAGAAAATAAAGGAACTCAAGTAACTTTGAGTTTTCCACTAATGAAATCTGAATTGATGGAAACTAAAAAGTTTGATTTGAAAGATAAGATAAATACTCAAAATTATAAATTTATTATTACATTTGAAGATGAAAATATTTTAGATTCCATTAAAATTATTTGTAAAAACTTAAAATCCAATTTTGAAATAATAAAAAATTTAAATGATCTGGAAAAAATTTTAGAAAAAAGCGATTTTTATGTTGTTTTGATTAATTTAGATTTAAATGAAGAAAATCAGATTCAAGTAATTGAGAAAATTAAATATAAGATGCCAGACAAAAATAAAAGAGTTATTTTTATGGCTTTATACTCTTTTCCATTTAATGATAAAAAAATAAAGGAATTTAGCCAATTTATTGATTTTACTATTATAAGACCATTTGATATAGAAGATTTTTTAAGTAAAATAGAAAAATACTAATAAAAATTAATAATAAAAATTATGTTAAATATCTATAAAATTTGCATAATTTTACTAAATATTTTTTCATCTATACTTTCTTTCATATATTTTTTCTACCTATTATTTTTACCAAACAAGAAAAAGATCTTCATAATAATTTCTATTTTATATTTAATGATTGGTCTTTCTTCTTTAGCCAATATTTATTATTTCATAGATAATAAAAATCAGATTTTGATGAAAATTATTTTTTTTAGCATTCTACTTTTTTCATCTATACTTAACTATTTTGTTTTTTTTATTAATTATAGTGATAAGAAAAAATTTAATTTATATTTTTATTTATTTTATTTCTATTCATTAGTGCTATTTATTACCTTTTTTATTTATTTTAAACTTTTTTTAATGCTGATATCATTATTAAATTTCCTGATAATTCTTTATATCTCATCAGTTATTATTTTAAGAAGAGGGAATATAATTTTTTATATTTTTTCTTCAAGTTACTTAATTTCATTAACAATTTCGATTGTGATGATTCTATTTGAGAATAATTTGTTATTTAAAAATATTATTTTTGCTAATTTTTTTGAAACTTTAATATTTTTATTTATTAACCTGTTTAAGTATTTTCCTTTTTTCTTAAGTGTTACCTTTTTGCTTCAAATAAGAAAATTTTTGCTATTTGAATATGTCGGTGGAGTCTGGCAAAATTTCATAATAAATAAAGTTGAATTACCTTATATTTTTATTGATTCAGATGATAATATTTTATATGCAAATGAATCTTTTCTTAAAATTTGGCAAGGTGATTTCAGCAATGTTAAAAATATTAGCATAAATAATATTATAGATTTTGAAAAAGGAGTGCTAAGTTGTTTTAATAATGAAAAGATACCTATTAACTATGAAATATATCCTTTAAAGACTAAAACCAGAATAAAACAAATAATTTTAGTTAAATCCTTAAAAGAAGATTTTATTATTGAAGAAAAAAAAGGAAATGAAGAAGAGTATAAAACAAGATATGAAAATATTAAGATTCTTTTTCAGAAACTTTTAGAATATTTCCCTAAAGCCATATTACTGATAAATAACAGCGGAATTATTGAAGATTCAAATAATAAATTTGTTCAAATGTTTAAAATTAGGAAAGAGTTAATAATAGGAGAATATGTATCAAAAATTTTTTTGGATTTAGGTTTTTTGCAGATTTTTGATGAAAAAAATATTAATGAAAAAAAATTTGAAGAAGCTGAAAATTTAATCAGAAAACTAAAAGAAAATAGAAATCTATTATTTAAAGATAATCTTTATAATATTCAAATTAAAGAAATAGAAGGAATCTTTGAAGAGAATAGTGAAAAAACTATTAAATATTTAATAATAATCAATGATTACTCACAAATTCATAAAAATAGATTAGCTCTTGAAAAGTATATTAATACCTTTGATATTTTTATAAATAAAAATTTAAACCCCATTTGTCTTACAGATTCAGATGGCTTTATAAACCTTGTAAATCAAAAATTTACTCAATACTTTAATATTCCTCCAAGGCTAAATATTTTTAGCTTATCTAAAAGCATAGAAAAAGTAATCAAAGACAATTATAAAAAGATATTAAATAATGAATTAATACTTATAGGGAATTATATTATTTCAGGAGAAAAATTGGAAAATATAACTGAAATAAATACAACTGATATTTTTTTATCAGAAGATTATTTAAGTAAAATTATTAAAATGGAAAATAACAATTTGAAAAATAGAATTTTTTCAATTTATTGTTTTGCTTTATTTAATAATTTTAGTTACTCATTATTTCAAGAGAATCCTTATCTATTTGCCTTTATTTTCATTGATGAAACTAATAATATTTTAAGTAAAAATGAACTTTTATGTAATTTACAGAATTCAAAGAATTTATTAAAAAAAATAGATTTACTTATAAATAACATAAATCATGAAATAAGAACTCCATTAAATATTATTTCTGGATTTGTTGAGTTGTTGAAATTAGAAAGTCATGAGGATCAAATTGCTAATAAAATTGATGGCATAAGTAAAAATGTAGAAAAAAGTAAAAAGATAATAGAAGAGATTATATCATCAAGTTCATTTGCAGACAAAGATAAAGAAGTAATGGAGATAAACTTAAAACCTTTTGTAGAAGATTATAAAAGTTATATAAATAATGCATGCAAAATAGCAATTAAAAGCAATATACTACTTTTAAATCAACTTAATATCAAGATAAATCTGATAATTTTTAAAAAACTAATAGCCTTTATCATAGATAACTATAAAAATTATGATTTTTTAGAATTAAATATAAATATCATAAATAGTTCTAAGTTAATAGGTTGGAATGAAAAACTTCTGATTATTTCATTAAATGTTATCAACGAAAAATTACTTGGTAAAAATGAAATAATTACCCATTTAAGTGAATTTGATTTTATTAAAATAGTTTTAAGTCATCTAGTATTTTTACTTAAAGGAGAGATAAAATTTAAAACAGATTCACCCTATAACTTCTTGATAAAAATACCAGTGAAACTTATATAAAGAAAATAGAATCATCTTAATATTAATAAAACTTACTGCTTTTTATTAAACAGTTTGATTTACATTATTTGCAACACCGCTTTCATTTAGCATTTTAACATAATCTTGCTTAGAACTATTTTGGTTTTCAGTTTTTTTAGCAGATTCAACAGCTTCATTATTTTTTTCTTGTTCGGTTTTTTGATTTGTCACCTGCTGAGTTTGGGTGGTATAATTATTAACCTTTTTTAAATCCATACAAACCCCTGTTATTATTATAATTTATAAATTGTTATAAATCAAGAGCAATTTATTTTGAAAGTATTTTTATTTGAAAATATTTAAAAAATAAATAAAATTGTTTTAGAAAGATGTTAAAGGTAATTTATGAATAAAGTCACAGTGTTTCATGATAAAAATGATGAAACTTCTTATCAATACTCTATTTATGCAGCTCAGATTTGTGGACCTTCGAAAATTTTTGATATAAATAGTCTTGATGAAGAAAAAATAAAAAGTCTTTCAAGATATTTAATCTTTTGTATTCCAATATTTTATAATAATAGTTTTCAAGCAGAACAGAAAGAATATATAAGTTTAGTAGAAACAACAATTCAAAAATTGAAAAGTAATTTAGCTTATTCCTTTATTGATAATAAGCAAATTGATGTGATAAAAAAGATTAAAGAATATTTGTATTTAAATGAATCAAAAGATATTTATTTTGTTTTCATAAGACAATATATAGATTTACCATCAGAAAAGAAGGAATTAGTAAATACAAATCTTTTTATTGATGAGATTAATTCATTAAGCAACTTCATAAATGGGTTTATTTTATTGGGACCTAATGTAGAAGAAAGGGATCTTTTAATTGATTATCTTAGAAATATTAGAATTCAAACGCTATATCCAAAAAAAACAATGAATCAGGTAGAACTTTCTTCTTTAATACTAAAATTCATTTTAGAACATGAAGTTTGCGTTTTAGCAACTGGATATAAAGATTATATTAGATCAACAACATTAGAGTATATTTTCAAAAACTTTAAGTTCTATATAATTTCTGAAGCAGGTGAAAAATATGCGAATCTGGCATGTAATAGAAATGTTGCTTTGACCATTTTTGATTCCATACCATTATCTGGAAGAACTAAAAGCATTCAGGTGCAGGGTATGGCAAATATTTTCAGCCATGATGATGAAAAAATAAAAAATATTTTGGATGCTAGAGGATTAAATAAAGAAAATATTGAAAAATTAGGATTCGATATTTTTATTATTGAAATTGAACCTAAAAGTATAGAACTTTATGATCCAACTATGAAAGATTTGGGTTATTCCAATAGACAGATCTTCAATCCTATTAATTTTTTTAATTATTAAAAGATGAGAAATCATACATTTTTTATTACCTGTTCATTTGGTCTTGAATCTATTTGCAAAAAAGAGTTGCAACTTTTTAATGAGGAAAATATTAAATTAAACAATGGTTTTTTAATTGTTAATGCTTCATTAGATTTTATAGAGTTAGCAAAATACTTAAAATCAATTAACCGATTGTATTACATTATTAAAGAAAATGAAATTTCAAATTATGATGATATTTATAAAATATTTAAGGAAATAAAAATAACAGATTTTTTCCAAAATAAAGATGGAATAAATGATATTGATATTATAACACAAAATACAGAATTATACAGTAAAAAAACAATAAAAGCCATATCAATGAAGGCTTTGAAAAATAATATTGTTAACAAGAAAAGCAAAGATGAAAACAACAATAATCTATCTATTTTTATAGTTGAAAATAGGATATATATTGGATTAGATTGTTTCGGGAAATCTTTGCATAAAAGAAACTATAGGCTAAAAGGAGGAATTTCTCCACTCAAAGAAAATCTTGCTGCATCATTGGTTATAAATTCATTGAAATTTAATTATGAGTATTTAATAGATCCATTTTGTGGCAGCGGAACAATTCTAACTGAAGCTATATTATTTGTTTATATGAAAAAAAATCCTTATCTTTTTACAAAAATAAATGTAAAAGATAAAGAAGAAGACAAAAATATAGATAAATATAAACATAAAGATAAATATGCAAATTTTATAATAGATAATGCTAAAAATAGAGAAATAGATGAAAAAATGAAAGATTATCAGATTAATAGCAATCTATACAATTGTAAATTTTTTATTGGGGCAGATATTGATGAAGATGCCATTGAAAATTCAAAGAAAAATATAGAAAGGATGTTGAAAATTTATTTTAATGATTCTTATAAGTTTCAAAAGGTTGAAAATATTTTTTACATCTACAAAGTTAGTGAAAAAAATGACAATTTTTATATCATTTTGGCTAATATTGATTCATATAGACTAAAAGATGAAATTGAAAAAATTGAAATTTTAAGAAAAATAAATAAGGAAAATTCTATAATAATATCCAATTTGCCCTATGGAAAAAGGCTCGATAAAAAATTTACCAATAATAATAGTCTTGCAGCTATTCAGAAAGTTTTCAAGGATTTTGATTGTGAAAAATATCTTCTTAGTTCGATGAAATTTTTACCAGCATTATTGGAAAAACAACCGAAGAAAAAGAGAAAATTGTACAATGGAAAAATAGAGGTAACTTTGTTTAATTTTTGATATATTTTAGTTTTGAAAGAATATTTTTTAAAGATAGTTTTGAAGATAGCCTTTAGGCAAAAGAGGTATAATTATGCAGATTAAAAACTATACGATCGCAAATACAAAATATGCAAAGGACTTGTTTCTTTGTCATGAAGGTTATTTAGAGAAAAAAAATAAGGTAAATATCTTTGAATTTTATATTGATAAGTTAAATATTGATAACCCAAACGATGTAATATATAAGATTTTGATACCAGCAGATATTGGTAACCCCATAGAAATTATTTCATGTTTCATAGGTTTTAATGGGAACCTTTTTATTGTACTTCCCTTAGAATTTGAAAAACTTTCACAGATTAGAGGTGTTTATTTAGATTATGATAGTCAAGATTTAAATTTGTTTCTTAAAAAAGAAGCAAATCCAAAATTATTAGTAATTAATGGGAAAAATCTTTCTGGCAAAAGTTACTTTGCAAACATATTAAATATATATTTTGTAATAAAAAATTACGAAACTTTCTTTTTTACGGCGATATTCAAGCTTGTTCAAGATGTTGAGATTGTTAACAATATGAGACAAGATTTCTCTCAGGAAGAAGAAGAAGAGAAGCAGATAAAAAAAATCCAGTTTGGTTATTTTCCAGAAAAATATCAAAACTCTTTTGCCAGTAAAATTCTTTCAATTGCTTCTAAAAAGCCAGTCTCAATTATTTTTGATAATATTGATCTACTTTCAAAAAATGTTCAAACTCTTATTTTAGGAATTTATAAAATAATACAACTAAATCCTGGTAGATATCCTGTAACCTTTTGTCTTATATCTACAAATGGAATATCTCATCTTTTAATATCAGAAGAATTCTCAAGAAACAGTTTTATTAGAAAAATGCTGGATGTGACATTTACTGAGCTTAAAAAATTAACCACATTTTTACCTGTAATAAAAAATAATAGTGATAATTCCAATCAGAATGACTTACTACACCATTTATATAAAATAACAGAAGGGCATTTACCAAAAATTCAATTTATTCTCTCAAGAATCTCTTATGGACAAATAGGGTGGGATGAATCCTTTTTAAGGCAGTCGTTGAATAAAATCTACTCAGAAGAGATATCTAAACTAAATGATCTTGATCTTATTATACTTTCTCTCTTCAAGACATTTAAGATTCCACTTTCTTTTCTAGCATTCAAATATATTGCTCCAATATGTATAGATAAAAAATACGATTATGATGATATTTATAGCTCAATTATTAAATTAAAAAATCTTTTTTTTATTTCTACAACTTTATCAAATAAAGCAATACATATGTATTTAAGTTATAAAGAGATGCTACCCTATATACCAGATTATCCAGAACCAAATAAAATCTATGAAGCATGTGGAGATTATTATAAATCAATAGAAGAAAATAATGAATTAATTCTTTACTGTTATATTAACTCAAAAAACCTTAATAAAACCTTAGAATCATTGAATAGTTTCATTGATTATTATAAAAAAGTCTTTGATTTTGAGCCAATTCTTTTCTATATAGATAAAGTACTTCAAACATTTACATTATCAGCCCAATTAAGATTTGATCTGCTTTATGAAAAAGCAGAAATTTTTTCACATCTTTCTTTATGGTTTGAATCGCTCACAATGTTATATGAACTTCTTCCTTATTCAAAAAGAATAGAAGATATATACTATTATATTTGCTATGACTACTTTTATCTTGGAGAATATGATGCGCTTGAAGAATTTATTCAAGCATATCAGCAGACAATCTATTCAAATCCCATATTGAAAATAAAGATTGGATTTATACAGGCTCCTATTTTTTGTATAAAAAATGAAAAAGAAAAAGCAATCAACCTTATTGATGAATTATATGATTTAATATTAAAAGAAAAAGATAATGTCTTTTTATTTAAAGATTTTTATATTTGTGCAGCTAACTGTTACTATTTGATAAATGATGTCGCAAAAGCAAAGGAGATGATTAATAAAGCAGAATTAAAAAAGAATGATTTTCAATCCATTCCATATTTTATGGAAATATACCTTCTTCAAGCAAAATTTGCCCTCTTTGAAAAGCAATATAATTTAGGCTTATCCTGGATTAATAAAGGGATAACTTTATGCGAAAATTATTATAACTTAAGATATCTTTCAGATTTTTTTACTTTAACTGCTCTTAATTTATTTTATCTTAAAAATTACAATTCAACTTTGTCATATTTAAAGAAAGCATCTAAATTAAAAGAAGAATTAAATCATAGATTTGATTTAGGCATAATACGATATTATGAAGCTTTGACTTTATTTAAATTAGGAAACTTTTCTCAAGCCATAGCAAAAACATTTAAGGCAGCACATATCTTTAAGGTTCTTGACGCTAAGCAATATTATAAAGATTCGCAGATTCTTTTGATTAAAGCAGAATTTGAACTGAGAAATTATGAAAGGGCTTTTTACCTATTACGTTCTTTATCAAAAGATTATGAATTCACAAAAGAAGAAAAGGAAGAACTTCTATTTTATATGAGCAAAATCCAAGAAGTGATTCTTTCTATGAACAGTACTATTTCCATGATTTTAGAAACCAAAGATTTTTCAAAGATACCAAACTATTTTAATACTATGAGAAACAGCAGAGTTTCATTTGACGACATTTCGTTAAAACTTGTTTACTCTCTTCAACATATAGTTGATCAGAATCCTCATTTTGAAAAAGTATATGAAGAAATTTTAGTATATCTTACAAATTACACAAATGCAGATATATCATATCTAGTTCTTTCTTATCCAAATAATGAATTTAAGATTGTATCTAAATATTCTCCAATAAATCTAACTTCATTTTCAAATAAAGAAACTATTTTCGAGCTATTAAAGTTAAGAATTCTTTACGAAGAAAAAGTAACAACTTTATCTTATGATAATGAAAATATAGTTTGTATCCCTTTATATAGAATTTCAAGATTACCTTCTACTAGAGCAAAAAAATTAACATCAAGAATTAGAAAGAATTATCTTGGTTTTATAATTTTAATTTTTACAACAGAGCCCAAAAAAGAGATTATCTTTTCAATTTCAAATTCATATAGCGTAATTAATTCAATAATAATTAATTCCTTAGAATATAGCAATCTATCCAAAGAAGATGATCATACTTATAGATTTAGAGTATTTAAGGAAATTGTAATAAGAGAATCTTTCAATTGTTGTCAAGAAGGGCATAATTTTGGTTTTTGTTATATTAAAATAAATTTACCAAAGGAAATATACCAGGATGATGAAGTTAAAAATCAGTTAAATGAATTTGTTATTAATTTACATCATCTACTTCGAAGTGAAGACTTAATGACTCATATTTCAGATTTTGAATATTTTATCTTCTTACCTTTTGCTGAAAAATATGGGGAAGAATCCTTAAAAGGAAAAATTAAAAGTTCTTTTATTAATTTTTACAATAAAACTTCAAAAAAAGAATTTTTTGAAAAAGCCGAACTTTACATCTCTTTTTCTTTTTTAAGCCCATGCGAGAAGAATCTAATGTTAGATATTGATAGCATTATAAATGAATTAAAAGAAAAAATGGTTAAAATTCCGCTGAACCTGGAACCCTGAAAAAAGGTATGACATCTCTAATATTTTTCATACCTGTGACAAATTGAATTGTCCTTTCAAATCCAAGTCCAAAACCTGAATGAGGAACTGATCCATATTTCCTTTGATCTATGTACCACCAATAATCTTGTTTATTTAATCCTTTTTCTTCTATGTTTTTTAATAGCATAGAAAGGTCATCTTCTCTTTGGGAACCACCTATGATTTCACCTATTTCAGGAACAAGTAAATCCATTGCTCTAACAGTTTTACCATCATTATTTCTTTTCATATAAAAAGCCTTTATAGAAAATGGATAGTCGGTAACAAAAACTGGTTTTTTAAAATATTCCTCTGTTAAAAATCTTTCATGCTCAGATTGCATATCTATCCCCCATGAAACAGGGAAATCAAAATTTTTATTACTTTTTAATAGTATATCGATCGCCTGGGTATATGTAATCTTTTCAAATGTTGAAGTTAAAACATTATCTAATCTTTTTAATAAACCTTGCTCAACCCATTTATCAAAAAACTCAAATTCATCTGGATGTCTATCAAGTGTAAATTTTACGATATATTTTATGAAACTTTCAGCAAGTTGCATATTATCTTCCAATTCATAAAAAGCCATTTCAGGTTCTATCATCCAGAATTCTGCAAGATGTCTCGATGTGTTTGAATTTTCAGCTCTAAATGTCGGACCAAAGGTATAAACTTTTGAAAGAGCTTGAGCAAAATTTTCAACTTCAAGTTGCCCAGAAACTGTTAAATAAGCTTTTTTGCCAAAAAAATCTTCCTCATAATTTAGTTTGCCAGATTTAGCAATCTCTTCCATATTTAAGGTTGTGACCTGAAACATCTGACCAGCACCTTCGCAATCAGAAGTTGTTATAATAGGAGTATGAATATAAAAGAATCCATTTTTCTGGAAAAAATCATGTATAGCATAAGCTATAGTGCTTCTAACTCTGAAAACAGAACCAAAAGTATTCGTCCTTGGTCTTAGATGAGCTATTGTCCTTAAAAATTCAAATGAGTGTTTTTTCTTTTGAAGTGGATACTCGTTTGCTGGTGTGATACAGTAAATTGTTAGCTCTTTACCTTTTATTTCCCACTTTTGTTCAGGTTTAGGAGATTCGACAAGCTCTCCTTTAACTTTTATACTACTTCCTGTTGTCAATCTTTCAAGTTCTTTAAGTAAATTTTCCTCTTGCTCAAATACTATCTGTATATTTTTTACAGTAGAACCATCATTTAACTCTATAAAATAGATATTCTTCATATCTCTAACTGTTCTAACCCAGCCAGCAACTGTTACATCTTTAACTATAGAACTTGAATTTAGTAATTCTTTAACACTGTGCATCAATATCCTCCAAAAAATAGATAAATTAGTTTTGCTTTATTTAATAAAGAAATAACAGAATTAAAAAAAAATTAAACAAAATTCAAAAAAAGTTATAGTAGTGCCATTGCTTTGCAAATCCTAAAAATTTATGAGTTTCTATATCTTGCTTTTCAAAATCGTCCTGATAATGCATCAAAAATATCTTTTCCTTAATATAAGAAGGGTAAGAGCAAATTTCTTCAAAACTTGCATGCACTCCACCTTTATAGGATTGGCAATCATGAAAGATATATTGAATCTTAAAAAAATTGACCAGAAATTCCATAAAATCTTTATCAAATTTTGTATCAGAGGTAAAAAGAATTTTATTGTCTATTATTAAACCAAATGTAAGATGATGTTTGTAAAGGTCATCGGTATCAGATGGAAGATGTTTTGTTTGAAAAAAGATAATATTTATTTTATCTATCTTTACCTGGTAAAAAAGTCTTTTTTCTTTATACTTAATAGAAAGTGGTTCTGGTTTTATATAATTTATAAAATCAAAAATTGAAAGATAACTTGATTCTTTATATTCAGAGTAACTGCAACCACCTTTTAAGCTTTCTTCCCATAGAATATTTAAATATGGTTCTGGTACAATTAAATTCACCTTTTTTTTAAAACCATATCTATTAAATAAAAATATCTCTTCTACACCACCAATATGGTCAGCATGAGAATGAGTCAAAATAAGATTATTGATTGATGAAACATTGTGTCCAATCTCATTTAAGGCAAATGGTGCTCTTGTACCAAAATCAACAAAAATTGATGTTTCACCCTTAATAATAATTATATTATTCTGATAAATTTTTTTTGAAAATGCAGAGCCGACTCCTAAAAAAAATACGGATAAAAATCCGTTATTTCTTAAAAGTAAGGGAGGTTTCATTTTTGTTATAGATAGCTTTAGCATTTTGATTTTTAACTATTTTTTAGTATTCTTTTCATTATCTTCGAAAATTTTATAAATATTTTCAATTTTTTTTCTTAAAAGTTTTTCAGGGTCGATTTCATATAAAAAAGATATGAATATTATTAGATATAAAAAATCTGAAATTATATTAGAATAACTTTCTTTATCCATGGATAAATCTTGCTGATCAATATTTTTATCGATATTTTTATCAAACTCTTTGTCTATATTTTGAAAAAACTGTTCCTTTTGATTTTTAATATTTTCAAAAGAAGAACATACCGAATCTTTAATTTTTTGAAAAATCTCTGGATGCTGCTTAATTTTACGAAATAATTTAATAAGTATATAAATAGATGGAAGATTTTTAGGGATTCCTTCTATTATATTTTTTCTTTTTGATTTTTCGATTAATTTCTGTCTATTCCAGATTTTTAGTACATCTTCTGCACTATCTGCCTTTTCATCCTTAAAAACATGTGGATGTCTGAAAATTAGTTTTTGACAGATATTATTAAAAACATCAGATATATCAAATAAGTTTTGTTCGCTTGCAATTTGGGATATCATAAAAACTTGAGATAAAATATCTCCAAGTTCTTCGAGTAAGCCTTCACTATCATTATTATCTATGGCTTCTATTGCTTCATATGTTTCTTCTAAAATATATTCGGCACAATCTTCTATTTTAAGTTTTCTATCCCATGGGCAACCTTGAGGGGAGCGTAAAGTTTCGGCTATATTTTTAAGTTTTTTTGCTCCTACTTCAACTTTATCCTCAAAAAAGTTTTGTTTTTCTTCCATAAAATTTTCAGTTTTATAAAATAAAAAATATAAAATAAAAAAATAGAATGAATATTAAAAAGAATTAAAATTAAGTAAAATCAATACTTATAACTAAAATTGCACTTTTGGCGCTTCATTTGCCTCATTTACAGCTTTAAAATATGGCTTTTCTTTGAAATTAAACAAAGATGCAATAATAACATTTGGAAATCTTTTTATATAAGTATTATATTCTCTAACCTTCTGGTTGTATCTCTGTCTTTCAACTGCAATTCTATTTTCAGTTCCTGAAAGTTCAGCCATTAAAGTTACAAAATTTTCATTTGCTTTTAAGTCTGGATATTTTTCAAAAACAACTAAAAGTCTTGATAATGCACCTTCAAGTTGATTATTTGCATTGATTTTTTCATCAACTGTTTGAGCCTGTCCTACCGATGCTCTTGCTTTTGTTACTGCAATTAGGGTTTCTTGTTCGAATTTCATGTAACCTTTTGCTGTTTCAACAAGATTTGGTATAAGGTCATACCTTCTTTGAAGTTGATTTTCAACCTGAGCCCATGACTCATCCACAGAATTAGTAAGAGAAATCATATTGTTATAAGCAGAAATAGAAACAAGGATAAGAATAACAAGAATAACTACTACAATAATCCAACCTTTTATTTTCATTTTTCCTCCAAATTTCCTTTTATTGATTTTAATTTTTTATTTATTTCATTAAATTTATATTTCAATTTTAGAAATCAAGAAATTTATGCTGTTGTAAAGAATTTCAAATCTTTGAGTTGAATCATAATCCCCTTTTGAATTTATAACATTTACAACTTTAGAAGTATCTGAAAAATTTAGTAGATTCAATAATGAAATAAAAAGTTCAGATTCTTCCTTAAAAGAGATATTAAAATTTTTAATTTTTGAATAAGCATAAATAACATATCTTAGCGAAAACAATAAATCTTTGGTGAAATGAGCAATATCACTTTTTGAATTAAAAGTATAGCTTGATGAAGTAATAACAAAGGTTTTAGATCTTAATTCTCTTTCTATATTTAACCTTAAAAAATTGTTATTTATTTGAATATCTTTGAATAAATCTTCACCAAAAAGATGAGATGAGAAATCCTTGATATATAAAATATCAGCAGGGAATGTATCTTTGGCATTTTGTATAAATTCTATGCTTAAAAAGATAGGCAAAAATTTATAAAATTGATTATATTTCTTTTTTTGCTCAATAAATATCTTTATCTCTTTTGGATTAGAATTTTGTAATATTAAAACAGGGAATAATTCATTAAATTCTCTAATCTCTAAAAGGTTTTCTTTAAATAAATCCTTAAAAAGCTCAATTTTTTTCATTTTAATTCCTTTATGATATTTTTTCTAACATTATAATTATTTTTTTACCACCCGCCAGTTGCGCCACCACCACCTGAAGAACCTCCACCAAAGCCACCAAACCCCCCAAAACCACCACCATGGAATCCTCCAAAACCAGAATTGTGAGTATTGCCTATATTATTCCCAAAAAATGTATTTCTCATAACTCTTGAAGCAAGATAAGCACCAAAAAGCTGATTTGCTACACTCCTATTTCTATAACCATAAAATCTTGGTCTTCGTAATAAAGAGCTAAAAATGAAAAAGATAATAAAGATTAGAACAATAAAGAAAAATCCCATACCTTCATTACCTCCTTGAGCCTTAAGCCCACCTTCTTTTACCCAGTCTGAAAAATTTTCCCCCATATTTTTTGCTATAATATTGCCAAGTTGGTAAACCATGTTATATAGACCCTTACCATAATTTGATTCTCTAAAATAAGGTAGACCATAATTTTGTATAATAAGTGCTGCAATGCTATCTGTTATTAAAGGTTCTAATCCATATCCAACTTCAATTCTTACTTTTTTTTCTTTTAATGCTAAAACTATCAAAATTCCATTATTTAGTTCCTTTTGTCCAACACCCCATTTTTCTAAAAGTTTATATGAAAATTCTTCTATAGAATATAAACCTAAGGTATCAACTGTAACTACAGCTATCTGATCCTTACTTTTATCATCTATTATCTTGGATAATATGAAAAGCTGCTGCTCATCATCATCACTAAGAATTTGCGCAAAATCAGCAACATAACCTTCTGGTTTAGAACTTATAATTTTTTCAACAATATCCTGAGCTAATACAGATGCTGGTAAAAAGTAAAAAAGCAGAATAAGAAAGAAAAGTAATATAAAGGTAAATTTAATAGATTTTTTTAGATTTCTATTTAAAAAAACTTTTTTCATTTTAATCCTTTTTCTTTTTTTAAAACCTCAATATATATATAATAAATTTGAATCAATAAGTAAAGAAAAATTATAAAGATAAAGGTGAAAAAAAGGCTATAACCTTATCTATAATTCTTTGAAAGAGATTTCTTTTTGCAATAATTGGCTCTGATTTTAATTTAAGGATTAAATTTATTGTTTTCATAAGGGAATCTGTTGTAGGTTTGTTTACAAGAAGCAAAATATCAATATTATCAAAATAGGAAATTGCCGAAATTTCTGAAAATGATTTTATATAAATGTTTTGTAACTGAAAATTCTTGTCTTTATTCACTATAAAAAAAGGAGAAATATTATCACTATTTTTTTTCATTAAATATATAAAAACAACTTTTTTATTTATGAAGTTCGATATATTTTTATCATAATCATACTTGAAAATGACTTTTGAAAAGCCAATCTTTAGTAATTTTTTTTCTATAAGATTTTTTTGTTTTTCAGAAATTCCAAGGTCCTGGGCTAAAGATACAATAGATATTAAATCCTGGTTTAATTGAAAAACCTTGTCAAAAGAATTGACAGATGGTATTTTATCATTTTCATTTTTGATAAAATCAACAAATATCATTCCATAAGGTTTTGGGAATTTAAATAATGAATTATTGTTTAATGAATCCCATCTTTTAGTTATTTCGTTAAGCCAGCTTAATTTATAATAAAATGTTTTTGCTTCGATTATATCTTTTATTGAAAGTCCAGTATATTTATTTACCAAATCCATTATGTCACTTAAACTATACAATAAAAATGCTGATTCAAGCATATTTTCAGCTTCAGGATATAAAAATGCCCTACCTGTAAGATTAAGATATTTTGTTTGTTCTGCTTTACTAAACTCTATTGATTTAGGTAAAATTGTAGTAAAAAATAGTCTTTGCTTAAAAACAAATCTTAAAAGTTCAAATAATAAATCATTTAAATTATCAGTTTTGAAAAAAATATACTGCTCTATCGATTTTTTAGGTTCCTTTATGTGTAGGAAAAGATTTTCATTTGTTGAAAGTTTTATAGTTAAAGCTGAAAAAGAGATTCTTTCTTTTGCAGTTTCTATAAAAAGTCTTTCTAAATTTTGACAAAGTTGATCTTTTGTAAAGGTAAGACTTGCAAAATCAAGTAAAAATAGCTTAAATTCATCTAAATCAAAATTTTCAAAAACAGATTTTATCCTTTCAAATTCAATCGAAGCAGAACTGCTATCATAAATTTTATGATCTATTTCAAGACTTAAATCATTATCAAAATTTTTTAAGTAAATATTTAAAAGTTTTTCAAATTTCCCCTTATTGTTATCGATAAAAATCTTTATTGAATCTGGTAAAACAAAAATAGGGGATTCATATATCAGAAGTGCAATAGATGCTATCGATTGCCTATCAAGTCCATATTTTGAAATGAAAAGATCCTGGGCATAGCAAATATTGGAAAAAGTAAAAATAAGAGTAAAATAAAACATTAAAGACCATGTTAATAAAAGGATTTGCCTATATTTTTTATTATTTTTATTCATATTCTTTCTTCTTTTCTTTCTTTTTTTCTATTTTTTTTGTAATTTTTTATTTAATTTATTTTTTATTTATTTTTATTTTTGCAATTTTTTATTTAATTTTTTTTTATTATTTTACTTTTTCCTTATTCATATTAATTAAGAATGCTTATGAAACCTTCCCTGCAATTTTTTTGTCGGCAAAAACCTTTTCGTTTCCACAAATAAGACTATTGTCAAAGCAAAAAATATTATCACCACTGCTTACAATTTCTAATTCTTTAAACTTATCTATTGATATCTGTTCAAAACTCTCTGGATAATCTACATTTTCGAATATTGCTTTAGTTCCAGGTTTTTGATTATGAGTTAGCACTCCAACTTTTCCATCTTTAGAACTTGCAGCTAAAATCATTCCATTAGAATTAATCCCCTTAAGGTTAGCTGGCTTTAAGTTTGCAACAAGACAGATATTTTTATTTAAAAGTTCATCTTTTGAATAGTATGGCTTTATTCCAGCTACCACAGTTCGAACTTCATTTCCTATATCTATCTTTAATACATATAATTTGTCTGCAGCAGGATGATCCCCAACTTCTAATATTTTACCAGCAACAATTTGAACTTCTGCAATTGCTGGTTTTTTTATAATTGTAAAATCATCTTCAATTTTCTTAAAGATAATATTACTGCTATTTATCTTATGAGTTAAAAGTGGTTTTCCGATATTATCAATATCTATTATAAAATTGAGTTGTCTTGCGATTTCATTACAATACTGTGGTATTATTGGATATAAACATATTGTAAGATCTTTTATCATTGAAAGAGTTGTTGTAAGTATTGTAAGAGTTTTAATTTTATCTGTTTTAATAAGTTGCCAGGGTTGATTATCCTGAAAATATTTGTTTGCTATATCTGTATATTTTTGAAATAGTTCTATGGCTTTTCTATATTCAAAATTATTTAGCAAATCAAAATAGTTTTCTTTTAATGAACTAAATTGATTATAAATATCTTCAATATTTTCATCTGTTTTACCATCAAAATTTTTAAGTAAAAATGTTGATAGTCTATTTACTAAATTCCCAAATTTACCTATCAAATTAGAATTAATAATTGTTTTGTAATCATAATCATTGAAATCAAAATCATTTACAGAATTTCCAAGAAGTGAAGCATAATAATACCTTAAATATTGAGGATCACCACCTCTTTCAATGAAATCTTTTGCAGTGATAAAAGTTCCTCTTGATTTGCTCATTTTTTGCCCATTTACATTTAAAAATCCATGAACCTGTATATGTTTTGGCAAAGCAAAACCAGCAGCTATCAATACGGCAGGCCAAAAAAGAAAGTGAAAGTAAATAATATCTTTGCCAATAAAATGGTATATTTCAGAATCTTTAGATGTCCAGTATTCTTTCCAGTTAAGGTTATTTTTATCGCAATATTCTTTGGTTGATCCTATATATCCTATTGGAGCATCAAACCAGACATAAAAATATTGCTCAGAATCCGGTATTTTAAATCCAAAATAAGGACCATCTCGAGAGATATCCCAGTCTTTTAGTCCTTCATTTAACCAGTTTACAAGGTAATTTTTTATCTCTTCTTGAAAACTTGTTCTTTTGAAATATTCAATTATCTGATCTTTTAAGCTGGATAATTTAAAGAAAAAGTGTTTTGATTTTTTTAAGACAGGAGTATTTCCGCAAACTATGCAATAACTGTTTTTTAAATCCTGCGGTTTATATGTTGAATTACACTTTTCACAAGTGTCACCATACTGATTTTCAGCTCCGCATACTGGGCAGGTGCCTTTAACAAACCTATCAGGTAAAAATCTTTTGCAATGCTCGCAATATGTTGCCTCTATCTCTTTTTCATATATGTAACCATTTTCTTTAACTTTTTTATAGATTAGTTCGACAATTTCTTTGTTTTTAATACCATTGGTCGTATAGTATTCATCAAAAGCTATAAAAAATTTATCAAAATCTTCTTTATGTTCGTTATGAAACTTCTCTATTAACTGCTGGGCAGTTATTTTCATCTGCATTGCATTTATTTCTATAGGTGTTCCATGCGTATCATCGGCACAAACATAAATTGCATCCTCTTTTTGTAACTTGCAGGATCTTGAATAAATATCAGTTTGAATGTACTCAACAAGATGTCCAAGATGCAAAGGTCCATTTGCGTAAATCAATGCAGAAGTAATAACTTTTTTCATAGTTTCTCCTTCATAATTTATAAAATCATCTAAAATATTATGTTTTTTGCTAAAAAAAATATTTCAATAATAAAATTATTTTTTTACTAAAATTATTTTTATATTAAAATCATTTTTGTATTAAAATTATTTTAGTATAAAAAGCATTTATTTAATGGAGTTTTCCAAAAATATTTTTTAATCAAAATTATTTTTCAAATTAAAAATTTTTTAATAATAAAATTTTTTCCTAATAAAATTTGCTTTTAGTAAAACTTATTTTTAATAAAATTAAATTTTAATAGAATTTATTTTTACCAAATGTTAAGAAAAGAAAAATTACAAAATATATTTTAATCAAAGTTTAAAAATTATTCAGTAGTTGTATTTTGGTGAGACTCTAAAAGAATAACAAGCGATTCATTATTCAAAAGATACTGGTTAACAATTATATCAATTTTTTTTACAAGCAAAATGATTTCTGTATTTGAAAATAGTGTTTTTTTCTGTATATAATTTTTTAATATTGACCAATAATCTTCCTTTGTCTGTTCATAAGTTTTAGAGGATAACTTAAAAGCTTCTATAACTAAATCTAACTTATCTCCTCTTCTATATTTATTATTGCTTACTAAAAGAGCGAAATTCTTTTCGACTTTCTCACTCGAAATCTCATATAAATATATTTTATCAGTATCTAAAAAGTAAATCTTGGTTATAATTCCTTTGATTTTATATGCTTTAATATTTATATTTTCAACTTTTTTAATAATATTTGAAAGATCAGAAGAACAACTTACTATGATAAAAAGTAGTAAAAAAATGAGTATAATTGATATTTTTTTTCCCATTTTAATTTCTCCAGAAAAAACTATATTTATTAAATATTTATCGCTTAAATAAATATCTACTTAAATTATTAACATATAAAAATAAAAAATCAAAATAGAATAAAGATTGAAAATAAGAATTTTAGGTCTAACTTGTCAATTGCTTTAATGTATAAATTAGTTTTATTTTATATTGAAATTCTCTTGCTTCTTTAAATCTGATTTTTAACCTGAATAATTTATGTAAATTATTTAGGAAAATACAAAGTTAAATTTAATTCATTTTAAAATTTGAATAAATTCAAAAATAAGGAAGAAAAGGAGAAAAAATGGATATTAAGGGAAATATTGAGGTTTTCAATGATATTGATGTTTCTATAACTATATGTGATAAAAATTTCACTATTATCTATATGAATGAAAAAGCGAAAAAAACCTTCGAGAAGTATGGTTTTCTTATAGGCAAAAATCTTTTGAACTGCCACAATAATAATTCAAAAGAAATTTTACAAAGGTTGATTGAACATGGAGAAAAAAATACTTATACAATATTAAAAAATGGTATAAAAAAACTAATACATCAAACTCCCTGGTATAAAGATGGTAAAGTTGCTGGATTAATTGAATTTTCTATTGAAATTCCCGATGATATGAAACACTTTAACAGAAATTAAATTAAATTAATAATAATTATAAATAAAAAACATAAATAAATCTCTAATTCTCTTGTGCTTTTTAATTTTTGAGTTATATTAATCTATGTAAAGTAAAGGGGTAAAAATGAACTTAAAAGCAAAGTATATTTTATCTTTTCTAATAATATACCTTATTGCTGCAACAAGTTTGACTTTGTATATTTCAAATAAAAGTCAAAAAATGTTAGTTGATCAAGCAAACGCAAGTTTTGAAGAATTTTTGCTTGTTGTTGGAAGAAGTATTGCTTCACCATTGACAACTTTTAGACTTGCTAAAATTGATGAAATGACCATAAATGATGTAAGAAGAGAAATATTCGAAGTAAAAAGAAATGAAGGTAAATTTCATGATTTAGAAGATATTGTCATATTTGATAAAGATGGAGTTTTGTCTTTTCCACAAAATATATCTGATGTAAACCAAAAATTCCCTTTCGAAATCTTGGAAAATAATACTCTTTCACCTAAAGTTTCTGGTTTTTTTAATAATGAAAACAATTTTTACTCAAAAAAATATAAGAAGGGTCTAAATAATCTTGGTATTTTGATTTACAGAGTTCCTTTTCAGTGGTCTGGTGGTACTGAATATCCTGGTTATGTAGCCACAGTTATCTCTTATGATAGATTTTATAAAGAACAAAGCAAATTAAGAACACAATCATTTATTGTTAATCTGTTATTTTTAACTTTGGCATTGGTTCTTATTTGGGGTATAACTCTGCTTCTTACAAAAAGAATATATATCATTGTTGGTGCAGTAAAAAATCTTTCTGCAGGTCAATTCACTAAAATTCCACCAAGCGGTAAAGATGAACTTGAATCTTTAATGAAAGAATTTAACAATATGCTTGATGCTATAAAAGAAAGGCAACTTTTAGGTTCATATGTCTCTCAAAGTACAATAGAAATGGTTAAAAAATCGGCACAATTTTCGGAAAATATAGAACCAAGTTATCAGGAATATACTGTTTTCTTTTCTGATATAAGAGGTTTTACATCCTATTCAGAGTCACATGATCCAAAAGAAGTTATGGATTTATTAAATTCTTTGCTTGATTTTCAGGTAAATATCATAAAAAAATATGGGGGAGATATAGATAAATTCATTGGTGATTCGGTAATGGCATTGTTCAAGGGTGAAAATAAAGAACTTAATGCATTAAAAGCTTCTTATGAAATTCAAAAGGAGTGGATAACAGATAAAGTCTATATTGGAATAGGGATTGCTACAGGTAAAGTAATAGTAGGAAATATTGGTAGTTCAGAAAGAAAAGAAGCTGCTACGATAGGAGATATTGTAAATACAGCATCAAGGTTGTGTAGTCATGCAAAACCTAAAGAATTAGTAATCTGTGAAACTACTTATAAGACAGCTAAAATCAATGGATTCGAAGGTCCTGAGATGATTTCTGTAAAAGGGAAAAGTCAACCACTTCCAGTATATAAGAAAAAGGTATAAAAATTAAAAGTAAGGACAAAAAAATGAAAAAAAATTTTTTTATCTCTATAATCATTATTTTATCAATTTTTTTGCTATTGCTATCATCCTGTCAAACAGCTACAAGTTCTATAAAAGCCGATCCAGAAATGGTAAAAAAGGCAAAAGCGAAATACTCGGAATATGATTTAACTATATTAAAAAAAAATCCAGTAGAATTTTTAACTTTCGATGGAATTCTATCTTCAATATTGAATCAATCTATAGCCCTATATAATACTGCTATCGCAGATGAAGATTATGACATGCTTTATCAAGCAGGTTTAGGATTTTTATATGTTTGGGTTTATACTAATGGTTCTAAAGTAGCTGAAGAATATCTTGATAAAATAAGAGAATTTAAGCGTAAAAAACTATCAGATTATATTGCTTTAGCACAAAAATATGAAAAAAATAAAGACATAATTACTGCAGCAAGTTATTGGGGGAAGGTATTAAAAATAGATCCAGAAAATAAACAAGCTAAAGATTTTTTTGCTAAGAATAATGAAATTATAAAAAAAGAGATACAAAAATATCTTGAAAATGCTAAAAAGTTACTTGAAAATCAAAAATTTGATGAAGCTGAGAAACTTTATAAAACAGTACTTTTATTTGATCCGAATAATTTAGAAGCAAAAAACGGAATTCAAAAAGTTAAAGAAGAAAGAGAAAAAGCAGCATTAAGCTATTTTAATAAAGGTAAAGAAGCTTTTGAGAAAAAAGATTATAATACGGCTCAAAAATATTTTAAATTAGCGCTTGATCTTGGCTATGATAAAAAAGCAATAAAACCCTATCTTGATAAGATAGATATTATTTTGAATATTGAAAAATATTATCAGAAATGCTTTGATGCATTCAATAAACAGGATTATTTTGCTGCTGAAGATTATGCTAAAAAGGTACTTAATTTTGACCCTAATTATAAGGATATAAATGAATTATATTCTAAAATTCAAAAAGGAATAAATGATACACTTCTTGCATGGTATAACCAGGCTGTTGAACTATTTAATCAAAAAGTATATGATAAAGCATTAGAGCTTTTTCAAAAGATTGCAAAATATAATCCAAACTATAAAGATGTTCAAAACTATATTCAAATGTGTACTGCAAAATTGCAAGCTTTAAGTAGTAGCAGTAGTGGTGGAAATGGTTGATTAAATAAGATAAAATTTTACAATTTTACTAGAAATAAAACTTTCAAAATCATTTTCGATAAATATTTTAGATAAAGTGTAAACAATCTCTTTTTCATAGTCTAATTGTATGAAATGATTAGATTTTTTAAGAGTTATAAATACTTTAAAGTTAGATTTTATCCTCTTAAAAATTTTTAAGCTTTCATTATAAAAGCTTATAACATCTTTTTTTGAATGAAAGATCAAAATAGGAGAATCAACTTTTATAATAAATTTTCTTCCTTTTCTTATTAATAAATAAAGATCAAAAAATCTTTTAGTAGAGATATTTGAAATATTGTTCTTGTAATAATTTTTATAAGTCGGGCTATTGCAACCAGGATTTGCAGATTTAAGCTTGTATCTTTTATTAAATAAATATCCTATCAAAACATTAAGTAAGCTCGGGAAAAATTTTTTGTTTGCTGAAAAGGCTGGAGCTAAAAGTATTAATTTTATCTTTTCTTTAAAATTAAAATCAAGTTTATTATATAAGATTAATGCTAAATTTGCACCAATTGAAAAACCAATTATTATGATATTTTTATAACTTTTAATTTTATCAAACTGATATTCAACTTCTTTTAACCAATCCTTCCAGTTTTTTTTATTAAAATTATCAGAATCTTCACCATGCCCTGGAAGGTCAAAAGATATTACCTTAAATCCATCTTTAATAAAATTATCTTCAAGAATTTTATTATTTAAGCTTGAACCAGAAAATCCATGTATCAAAAAAATTACAGAATCACTTTTGTCAAAAATTTCATTTTTTTTTGATGTATTCATTTATTTTTATTTTCGCAAAAAATAAAAAATATCTGATCTTTTGATAAATCTGTTAAACTTAATAAGTTTTCTTCAAATTCTATAATATAATTTTTAGAATGTTGTATTAAAGTTATTGGATTTTGAGTTAAATCAAGTATTTTAAAGTTTTTTAAGCTAAAGATTCCATTTTTACAAAAGAGAAAAAATAATGAGTCTTCAATTTTAATGCTATTTTTTGCAAAAATAACAAATTGGTTAGGTTTTAATCTTTCTTTTCCCAAGCTGTTACCTATATATTCGGCAACTATTAAATAAGGTTGTATAAGTTGGCTGTTATCCAGTGGCATCATATAATCTGGATGTTCTTGGAAAAAGTAAAAACCAGTTGTGTAAGGTCTATGAGATGCAAGATCTGTATAAATATTTATTTTATCCACGAAATTTTTCCAATCTGAAAAATCATATAGGAAAGATGAAGGGTTTTCTAAATATCTAATCAAATCTTTTTCTTCTACTTCAATATCCTTAAAAATCTCATATGCCTTATCTATGGCTTTTCTATATGCAAAGGTTATTGATGAGGTATATAAAGAGGATTTCATTCTTCCTTCAATCTTAAATGCATCCACCGAAGAAAAGAGAAAAAGAGGAATATAGTAAAGCAGACAAAGATCTTTAGAAGATAAAATGTAAGAATATCTACCATCCTCTTCAATTGGGAAATATTCATCTTTTCGGGATTGTTCGACAAGATATGCAAATCTACAAGGATGAACACATTCTCCTCTATTTGCATCCCTTTGATGTTCACTAACTTTTTTGGAGAATTTTTTATTTGTCATGTATAAAGATAAGAGACATCTTCCAGATAAAGAAACGCACATCGCCCCATGAACAAATACTTCTAATTCAAAATCTAACTTTTGTTTTTTTTCTTCCTTTTTTATTTGATAAATTTCCAGTAAAGTCAACTCTCTTGCTGAAACTATTCGTTTAACTCCCTGTTTCGCCCAGAATTTCATAGAATAAAAGTTTGTTGTATTCGATTGGGTAGATAATGTAAGTATAGGTAAAAATTCTAGTTTTAAGCTTTTGGAAAGTTTTTCAATTAAATCAAAATATATAAGAATAACTGAAGGGTCTGAAAATATTATTGAATCTGGTTTTAACGAAATTATCTTTTCTAAATAATTTTTAAGCTCTTCTATTTCATCATTTTTTAAGTAGGCATTTAATGTTATATCAACTTTTTTATCATTTTGATGAGCAATATTAATAAATTCTTTCAATTCATTAAAATCAATTTCTTGAGTTTTCCTTAAACCAAATTTATCAAGCCCGATATAAACGCCATCTGCGCCATAGAATAAAGCACTTAATCCTTTTTTAATATCACCAGCAGGAGAATAAAGTGTGGGTTTAAAGATTTTACTCATAAATTTAACCAACCTAAATTCATATTTATATTTTATGTTTTGAATATATTTTTTACATTACATTTTTTGTAATATATCAATATGACTTTTTTATTGCTTTTGTATTATATTTTTTATTGTTTTTGTATTGTTTTTTCTATTACTTTTTTATTTTTTTCGTATCACTTTTATATCACTTTTTTGTCTTCTATAGTTAAGAAATTAGACATACAATTCAAATATGCAAGTGCTATCTTTTTTTTAAAAAGTAAATTTAAAAAATTTTTGAATTTTATTTTTTCTAAATTAAATTAAAGTCAAGTTGGAGGTTTAAATTTTTTTATGCAGAAAAATACAAAATGGTATGATTTAAGAAAAATTAAAGATGGTTATAGTATCTTTTTTTCATTTTCAATAAGAATTCAGGCTATTTTTTTACTTTTATTTTCCTTAATTATGATTTATTTTGAGATTCTTGAAAGTAGCAGAAAATTAAATATATTTGGGGTTATTATCTTTGGGTTAATTTTTATGTTGGCTTTTATTTATTCATTTTTAGTAGATAGTTTTTTACTTCTATTAACAAAATCACAAATTATAAGAAAAAAGGGAATCTTCCCTTTTGTTATAAGCAAAAAATTGGATTTTAAGGATATCAGTTGTATTTCATCTGATGTTTTAGAAAAGGCTGATAGAAGATATAGTTCTATTAACAAAGAAAATGTTCCTTCTGGTTATTATTCAGGTAAAAGTAAAGAATATTTGATTTCGATTGAAATGAAAAGTGGGAAGATATATAGAATATCTTTTGGAAAAGGGAATGAACAGATTTTTAATAATTTTTTAGAAGAATTAAAAAATTTTTTATAAAATATTGACAAAGATAAATTTTTATAGCATATATTATTTAGATTTCTTAAAATAAGGAGGAAATCTTTCATGAAAAAAAAACTTATTATTCTCTTTGTCGTTGCCATTCTCTTTGTTGTAGCTGGAACTTTTTTAATCGGTCAAAGTAAAGAGATGGTATTTAGAATGAACAATGGAACAGAACCTCAGACATTGGATCCAGCCATTATGACTGGTGTTCCAGAGTTTAGAATTGCTATGCAGATCTTTGAAGGACTTACAGCTTATCATCCAGAAACTTTGCAGCCACTTCCAGGTGTTGCTAAAAGCTGGACTATTTCAAAAGATGGTCTTGTATATACTTTTAAGCTTAGAACCAATGCTAAATGGTCTGATGGCACTCCAATCGATGCAGAAACTTTTAAGTACTCCTGGTTAAGAGCATTGGCTCCAGAAACAGCAGCAGAATATGCATATCAACTCTGGTATATAAAAGGCGCACAAGCTTATACAGAAGGTCAAGGGAAAGCTGAAGATGTCGGTATCAAAGTTGTTGATAAATATACTTTACAAGTTACATTAGAATCTCCTACACCATTTTTTATCTCTTTAATGTCCTTCCAGACATATATGCCAGTTCCTAAACATGTTATAGATAAAGTTGGAAGTGACAAATGGTACTTAAAAGACAATATTGTATGTAATGGTCCATTTAAACTTGTTGAATGGTATCCAAATGATCATATTACTTTAGTTAAAAATGATAGATACTGGGATGCAGCAAAAGTTAAACTTTCAAAAGTTATTATCTATGCAAATGAAGACAATAGTACATCTTTAGCTCAATTTGCTGCAGGTGAACTTGAATTCCAAGAAGGAGTTCCTACAGAACAGATGGACACATGGAAAACAAAACCAGAATATCATGCAGATCCATATCTTGGAACATATTATTATATGATCAATGTAGATCCAGCAAAACAAACAAATAATGCTTTACTTGATGTAAGAGTTAGAAAAGCTTTAGCTATGAGTATCAATAGAAAATATCTTATTGAAAACATCTTAAAAGCAGGACAAATCCCAGCTTATTCATTTGTTCCTCCAAATATGCCAGGATATAAAGGATATATAGGCTTTAGTGAAAATGTAGAAGAAGCTAAAAAACTTTTAGCTGATGCTGGATATCCAGGCGGAAAAGGTCTTGGCTCGATTACTATTTTCTATAATACATCAGCTGGACATAAGAAGATTGCTGAAGCAATACAACAAATGTGGAAACAGTATCTTGGAATAGATGTCCTTCTTGAAAACCAGGAATGGAAAGTATACCTTGATAGAAGACAACAGCATGATTATCAAGTTGCAAGAGCAGGTTGGATAGGTGACTATGTCGATCCAAATACTTTCCTTGATATGTGGTTAACAGGTGGTGGGAATAATGATACTGGTTGGAGCAATAAAAATTATGATGAATTAATCGATAAAGCAAAATATGAACAGGATCCAAAAAAGAGGATGGCAATTTTCTATGAAGCAGAAAAAATTCTTATGACAGAATTACCAATTATTCCTATTTACTTCTATGTAAATGTTTATACATTACAACTTTATGTAAAAGGATTCTATGGTAATATTCTTGGAATGCATCCATTAAAAGAAGTATATCTTCTTAAAAAATAATTTTTAAGAACCTGATTTAAAAAAACAATTAAAGGGCTGTCTCATTTTGAGGCAGTCCTTTTTTTAATCTTTTTTAAGATAATTTTACATAAGAATATGAATCATATAATATAATACTGATAAGGTTCGAATTTATGCTTGCAATTATTTTTTTGTATAATAAAATTTTATTGTCGAATCCAAATTATAAGGGGTTAGACTCATGTTAAAATTCATAGTTAGAAGATTTTTTTCTTCAATAATAACAATATTTATAATTATTACTGTGGCATATTTCCTCATTAGAGCAGTTCCTGGAGATCCATTTTCTTCTGAAAAAAACATGCCAAAAGAGATTAGAGAAAACTTAAATAAAAAATTTCATCTTGATCAACCGCTTTATAAACAATATTTTGTTTACTTAAATAATCTTGTTTTCCATTTTGATTTTGGTCCTTCTTTTAGATCGAGGGGGTTTTCTGTAAATGATCTTATAAAACAATATTTTCCTGTTTCTTTATTAATTGGTTCTTTGGCGATGATTATAGCTGTTATTTTAGGTGTTTCTTTCGGTATGATATCTGCATTGAATCAAAATAAGTTTGGGGATTATTTTTTTATGTCTTTTGCTATAATGGGAATTTCTGTTCCTATGTTTGTAATAGTACCTATTTTTCTTCTTATATTTTCTATTGGATTGAAAGTTTTACCTGTAGGCGGCTGGAAAAGAGCTTCCGATGTTGGTATAATAGGTATGATACCTTATCTTGTAATTCCGGTTTTTTCACTTTCCCTTCCATATACGGCTTATATTACAAGGATGACAAAGGCTGGAATGATGGATATAATAAGAAAAGACTTTGTTACAACTGCAAAAGCTAAAGGTCTTAAAAATTCAACTGTCCTTTTTAGACACATTATGAAAGGTTCAATTATACCTGTTGTATCTTATGTTGGTCCAGCATTTGCTGGTATTGTAACAGGTTCTGTTGTTGTCGAGCAAATACTTGGTATTCCAGGGATGGGAAGAGTTTTTGTTCAAGCAGCATTCAATAGAGATTATAGTTTAGTCATGGGTGATGTTATTACATATTCCCTTTTAATTATTGTTATGAATTTTGTTGTAGATATACTATATGGATTCTTAGATCCTAGAGTAAAATATAGTTAAAATAAACTTTAAATAAAATCCTTAAATAAGGAGAATCTTTTATGTCTAAAAAATTGACTAGAACAACAATCGATACAGAAGAAGTAAAGGGCGTATCTTTGTGGGTTGATGCATTTAGAAGACTACTTAGAAACAAACTGGCAGTTTTTGGTGCCATAATTATAATATTTTTTGCATTGGTTGCTATTTTTGCTAATTTTATTGCTCCATATCCTTATGATTATATTAATTTTGAAGATAATCAACAATTTGCAAAACCATCTGCTAAATATCCTTTTGGTACAGATGAGCAGGGAAGAGATATGTTTTCAAGAGTAATATATGGTAGTAGAATCTCTTTATCTGTAGGTATAGTTACTGCCCTAGTTGCACTTCTTATTGGTATAACATATGGTGCTATTTCTGGTTTTGCTCCAGCTAAAATAGATGAACTAATGATGAGAATTGTAGATATCCTATATGGCATACCATACATGTTTTTTGTAATACTTTTAATGGTGGCTTTTGGTAGAAAAGATTATATGCTTTTTATAGGTATAGGTGCTGTTTCCTGGATGACAATTGCCAGAATCACAAGAGGGCAAATATTAACACTTAGAAATAATGAATATATAGAAGCAGCAAAATCCATAGGTGTTTCGAAGGGAAGATTGATATTTAGACATTTAATTCCAAATGCTATTGGTCCTATAATAGTATACTTGACATTAACCATACCAAGTATTATGCTTCAAGAAGCATTTCTCTCATTTTTAGGACTTGGTATTCAACCTCCAAAAGCATCCTGGGGTTCTTTAGCAACTTTTGGTGGAACTTTAGGTGCTATTCAGAACTATCCACATCTTATTATTTTTCCAGGTCTTGCGCTAGCTTTAACTTTGTTTGGAATGAATGCTTTTGGCGAAGGATTGCGTGATGCTCTAGATCCTTCATTAAAAAATAGAATATAATTTGAGGATGATATATGAAAAAAGAAATCCTGCTTGAAGTTAAAGATTTAAAAACTATTTTTAAGACAGATGAAGGGATTGTTCAAGCTGTAAATGGAGTATCGTTTTATGTAAATAAAAGAGAAACCCTTGGAATTGTTGGCGAATCTGGTTGTGGTAAGTCAGTTACCAATCTATCTTTAATGGGTTTAATCCCTTCTCCTCCTGGAAAAATATTGAATGGAGAAGCGATATTTGATGGAACAGATCTTTTAAAACTTAAAGATTCTGATAAAAGGAAGATTAGAGGCAAGAAGATTTCGATGATTTTCCAAGACCCTATGACTTCATTGAACCCATACCTTAGAATTTCTACTCAAATGACAGAAGTTCTTATCGAGCATGACAATCTTACTAAAAAGCAAGCCATAGAAAAATCTGTTGAAATGCTTAAGCTTGTAGGGATTCCAAGCGCTGAAAAAAGGATATTTTCATATCCTCATGAGTTTTCTGGCGGTATGAGGCAAAGAGTCATGATAGCAATGGCTCTTTCGACAAATCCTCAACTTTTAATTGCTGATGAACCTACAACAGCATTGGATGTTACAATTCAGGCTCAAATATTGGATTTACTTCACGAACTTCAGGAAAAAGTTCAAATGTCTATTATTTTGATAACTCATAATCTTGGGGTTGTTGCAAGAATGACTGAGAGAATAATAGTTATGTATGCAGGTTATATAGTTGAAGAAAACACAACTGAAAATATCTTCAAAAATCCTTCTCATCCATATACAAGGGGACTCTTAAAATCTGTTCCAAGAATAGATGAAGAAGAAAAGGATAAACTGTATTCTATTCCTGGGACTCCTCCTAATCTTGTGAATTTACCAAAGGCATGTCCATTTTATCCTAGATGTGAAAGAAAACTTGAAATATGTACTAAAGAAGTTCCTCCTCTTAAACAGATTGACGAAAATCATAGATTGGCTTGTTTTAATCCTTTTTAGAAAAAATTAGACCAGATAGAGGTATATGAGCATGGATACAAAAGAAAAACTTATTGAAGTTTCAAAATTAAAAAAATACTTTGTCGTTGGACATAGAGGTTTATTTAATCATATTCCGATTTACCTAAAAGCTGTTGATGATATTTCATTTGATATTTATAGAGGTGAAACTTTGGGTCTTGTTGGAGAATCTGGTTGTGGTAAATCTACTGTTGCAAGAACCATGATAAGGCTTCATGAACCAACAAATGGGAAAGTTATTTTTGAAGGGAAAGATATAGTTAGAATGAATTTAAAGACCTTGAATTCATATAGAAGAAATTTCCAGATGATCTTTCAGGATCCTTATGCCTCTTTGAATCCAAGAATGACAGTTGGTGATATAATCGCAGAGCCTATGATAGTATTTAAATCAAGAGGTCAACTGGAACTTTCAAAAAAAGAGATAAAAGATAGAGTAAAAGAATTACTCACCATTGTTGGGCTTAGAGCAAGTTTTATCAATAGATATCCACATGAGTTTTCGGGAGGGCAAAGACAAAGGATAGGCATAGCAAGAGCTTTAGCACTTAATCCAAAACTAATACTTTGTGATGAACCTGTTTCTGCTCTTGATGTTTCTATCCAATCTCAGATAGTAAATCTTTTACAAGAATTACAGGAAAAATTTAATTTAACATATCTATTTATTGCACATGATCTATCGGTTGTTAAACATATATCTGATAGAGTCGCTGTAATGTATCTTGGTAAAATTGTTGAGATAGCAGGATACAAAGAGATTTATGATAATCCTATGCATCCTTACACAAAAGCTTTACTATCGGCAATACCTATACCAGATCCAGTTAAGGAAAGAACTAGAAAAAGAATAATCTTAATGGGTGATGTAAAATATCCTGCTGATACTTTTAAGGGCTGTAAATTTTATGATAGATGTTTTGAACATATGGATATCTGTAAAGAAAATTCACCTGAATTAGTTGATATGGGAAATAATCATCAGGTCTCCTGTTTTTTGTATAATAAATAAAAATTTTTATAAAGATGAATAGACCTACTTGGGATGAATATTTTTTAGAAATAGCAAAAACAGTTTCAAGTCGTTCAACATGCTTTAGAAATAAAGTTGGTGCAGTTATAGTCAAAGATAAAGAGATAATATCTACTGGTTACAATGGTGCGCCTTCTTACCAAAAAAATTGTCTTGAAATAGGGTTTTGCTATAGAAATAAAAATAACATTAAATCCGGGACCTCGCTTGAACTCTGCCGAGCAGTTGGTTCTCATGCTGAAAGTAATGCTGTAGTTTTAGCAGCAAAACATGGGCATAGCACAAATGGAGCCACATTGTATATTGTTGGGCATAATTTTATCTGTAATCAATGTAAGGCTATTATTGCAAATTCTGGGATTAAAAGAGTTATACTTAAAAATCCAGATGGTAAGATTTTTGAATATTATCCAGAAAAAGATTGGACTATTCATCCAATTGATAGTTGAATAGATAGTTAAAAAGACAAATTAGACAAAAAATCAAATTTTATCTATTAAATATTGGTTTTAAGATCTCTTCCATATTTTGAATCTTATTTTTATTTGAAAAAATATCTTTTATCAATAAAAATATTTCATTTTTGATCTTTTCAATATCTTTTCCAATTTTATTTTTATTTTCTTTTTGAAGTATGTCAACAAATTCCTTATATGCTTTTTCTAAATCCTTCGAGAATAAGCAGTTGTACCTTAATCCTATTTGATTTAAGTAATGAGCATCAGAGTTTGTTATTAGCATAAAATCTGTTTCGCTTTTTTTGAAATTTTCATAATCCTTTGAATTTGAAACCTCTGCACAGGTAAAAAGATGATTTTCAGGGATGAAACCTATTTGAGAAATTATGGAGTAGGAGGGATCAGTAATATGTGCAGGGTAAAAGATAAGATTATCTAAAAATGCTTTTTTTTCAATTTCCTCAAATGATACCGGTAAAGAAACAGAATATAAAATTTCTGGAAGCTCCAGTATATTTTCATCTTCATCGACAATCGGTTCATCACCGAAAAGCTCTGGATTTAGTGTTATTTTAGGAATTATTTTGTCTATCCAGTCTTGCCATCTTTGAGCAATTTCAAGATTAGGAAAAACTATAACTATATGAATTTCTTCCTCCGTCTGTATTTCGCATGCAGGAAAAACACATATATTGTTTATCATGCCATAACTTATAAAAGAAAAGCTGTTTTTTATAGAATTGTGATCTGAAATGGCTGCTATATTGATACCTTTTTCTTTTAATATAGAAATTACATTCTTAGGACTCATATCAAGGCTACCGCAGGCTGAATGACAGGAGTGAATATGAAAATCAAGTTTGAGGAAATTTAAAGTATTATCAATAATTTTTTCATTCATTAAAAAGTCTTATTTTTTTCTTAAAAATCTAGGGAAGATTAAAATCTTTGTAAGGAATTTTATTACAGAAAATTTAGGAAATAATATAGATAGAATAGCAGTTAAAAGAACAAAAGCTCCAAGGTATTTATATAATTTTATCCATATCCAGCCAAATTTAACATAGAATGTTTTGCCGTTATAAACAGATAATGGATAACTGATAAGGTTTTCTTCTCCTTGATGCATCTTTCTAACAATATTACCTTTCTGATCTATTATAGCAGATATTCCAGTAGTTGCTGATCTGTAAACCATTTTTTTAGTTTCAACGGCTCGCAAAACACTATGATAAAGATGTTGTTCATGCTCAAAAGTATCATCATACCATGAGTCATTTACAATATTTATAAAAAACGAAGGATTTTTTTCAGCCATAAGTCTTATATTATTCGTAAATACCACCTCAAAGCAGATAGTAGGATAAAAACTATAAGTTTTATCTTTTTTATCTGTAATAATAAAAGGAGAACCAAGAGTTCCAAAGGTTTGGTCAATACCTGCTTCTGGAATCAGAGTTCTTAAAAATTTAAGTTTATTTGCGAATGGAATGAATTCACCAAAAGGTACTAATTGAATCTTATGATATATATGATATTCGCCTTCTTTTGTAAAGTAGAAGGCACTATTAAAGGAAGAAATGCTATCTTTATAGATTTCTAAATCTGGGGTTCCGAGAACAATGCCAAGCTTCGAGTTTATAGATATTTTCTTAAACTGCTGCAAAAGTTCTTGTCTATTTTTTAAGTATGTAGGTATTGCTGACTCTGGCCATATAACAATATCTGCATCTTGAATCGCTGCAAATGAAGACATCTTTGTAATTCTACTTACAGCAAGGTCAAAAAATTCATGCCTGTACTTAAAATTTAAAGGAATATTTGGTTGGCCTACAAAAACATTTAATTCGGTTTTTTCTATTTTAGAATCATATGGATTGAAAAGATACCAGCTAAAGTTAAAAGTGAAAATTAAAATTAAGATAATAATATAAATAATTATATGTTTTTGCCTGCTTATAACAGTTGAAATGCTGACTTTTTTTTGTAAATAGATGATTATCGCATTTTTAATAATTTTGTACAATAGATAATTTATTAGATAAACTTCAAATGAGATAAAGTATGTGCCAAAAATTGAAGCAGTAGATATAAAAGCAGGATATACTGCAGCAGGCAAAGAAGCTGTTATCCATGGAAAACCAAGATACTTATTCTCAAGTATCATTTCAAAAAGAATTTGAGAAAGTATAAAAATAAGAGGTAGATCATCAAGCTGAAAAAATTTATATATACCTCTTTTAAAAACACCAAAAAAAAGATATGCACCAGTAGCAAGAGCAAAAATCAATGCAAGATAGGTTAAATAAGAGAATCTAACATTTATAGAAATCTTATTAATAAAAAATAAAGTCACACCATAGAAAGCTAAGAAATATAGATAAATCTGGGTTGCTGAAATCTTTTTTTCATTTAAATAATAAAAAAGAGGAACAAAAGCTATAAATATAAGGAAATTGACTCCAATAAAAAGAAATGAGATTGATGCACAAACTAAAGATATAAATATAAGGATATTTTTTTGAATTATTTCTAATAATTTTTTATTCATTTTTTTACCTTTTATATTTTTATTAGTTTTGTATTTTAATTAATCTTATATTTTTATTAATTTTATTCGCTTTTTTCTTTTACTTAGCCTCTTATCTTAATTCTTTTTATTTATTTATCTGTTTAATCTATTTAATTTCTTTCGTTTAAATTTATATTTATTTACCTGTTTAATCTATTTGATTTCTTTCTTTTATTTTTATATTTATTTACCTGCTTAATCTATTTAAATTTTTTTTTCTATTTTTATATTTACTTACCTTTTATTTTTATATTTACTTACCTGCTTAATCTATTTAAATTTTTTTTTTTCTATTTTTATATTTACTTACCTTTTAATTTTATATTTACTTACCTGCTTAATCTATTTAATTTCTTTCTTCTATTTTTATGTTTACTTACCTTTTTTTATTTTGTTTTTTATTTGTTTTTTATTTGTTTTTTATTTGTTTCTTTTTATTTGTTTCTTTTTATTTGTTTCTTTTTATTTGTTTCTTTTTATTTGTTTCTTTTGGTTTACTTTATTGTTGCCTTATATTATTAATTTTGCTATCTAATTTTTATTGTTTTTATTAGTTTTTATTATTTCTTATTTTTATTTCTTTTTCGAGTTTTACTAAAAATATTTTCCAAGGAATATTTTAAATGCTTTAAATGAATATAAACCAAAAAATAAAACCAAAGAAACTATTATCGCAGCTATCAAAACACCAAAAAATAAAGCGACAAATACTTTTTTCCTTTCTAATTGAAGTATCCAAGCTCCAAGAGTCCCAGTCCAGATACCAGTTATAGGAAGAGGAATACCAACGAAAAGAGTAAGACCAAAATACTCATATTTTGCAAATTTTTTATTTATTTTTTCTTTAGCATTAAAAGCAAACTTAGTGAAAACTTTATTATAAAAAGGGATTTTAAGGAGATATTTATTTATTGTGTCAAGGAAAAAAAAGATAAAGAAAGAAATTAAAAAGTTAGCTGAAACTGAGATTGGAAAAGCAAGGTAAAAAGGAAATTTATTAAAAAAAGCGAAAGGTAATGCTCCTCTGACTTCAGAAATAGGAAGAATTGAAAGTAAAATTAGTTTTAATAAATCTATTAAACTCATATTTTATTCTCTTTATAAAAAATTTTATTTTTTTATTTGGATAAAGTTAACAATTCAAGTTTTTAATTTTCACTTGCAATATATTCAATTATGAAAAATTTAATTTGCTTTTTATAATTAAAATAAAAAACTAAAAAGAAATTAACAAAAAAATAAAAAAATTCAAATATTCTTTGATTTTACGATTTTTTCAAGAAGATTAAAGGCGAAATTGAAAATCTTACTACTATATCTTCCAAATTTATTAATTTTATAAAAAGATTGAATTGCATTATCTGTGGTAATAAGGTTGTCAAACAATAAAAGCAAAATTGCAATCAATGAATTGTAATAAGGTCGTTTTGTTTGATAACATATTTTTGAAATGATTTTATCATCTGTAAAAATAGATAAATCATAATAAATAGAAGAAAAAACTAAGTCTTTATCTGCTTCACTTATTTTAGAAAGTTGATTTGGAGCTATATTGATAAACTTTGTATGTAAAAAGCTATAAAAATTTTCATCAAAATTTTTTTTTACCATTTCTATTTTATTAAGCACTGCAACATCATTTAGTTGTTTATCATTATTTGATCTTACTTCGATATTTATCTCATCTATTGTTTTAATTTTATAGTTTTGCACTAAAATAGAGATTAAACTTATTCTATCTAAATAAATAATAGACGAAGAATCTATCAAACAGCCTTTATTTTTAAGCCTTTTTGAAAGATCTATAAAGTTAATTTCTTCAAAATTTTCCATTCTTTTTAATTAAATGAGAAACTTATGAAAAAGAAATAAATCAATTTATAATAATTTCAACAAAAAGGAACTTGAAAATAAATTAAATTCTGTTAAAAAATTGTAAGAGGAATTTTAAAAATAAGATGGCAGATCCTTTAGAAAACAGAGTTTTATCGGTAAAAGAAATAACCTTAAAAATAAAATTAAAACTTGAATCTGAAGAATTTTCAAATATTTCTGTAAGCGGTGAGGTTTCAAACTGTTCAATGTCTCAAAGTGGTCATCTATTTTTTAACTTGAAAGAAACTAATAAAGAAAATAATGATACATATCTATTGAAAGCAGTGATATGGAAAAGCTCATTCAAATACCTGAAAAATCAAATAAAAGATGGGGATAAGGTTATATGTAAGGGTAGAATCAATCTATATGCTCAAGGTGGAGAGTATAGACTAATTGTTGACTCTATTGAACTTAGCGGAGAAGGAGAATTCTGGAAAAGATTTTTGCAGCTCAAAGAAAAGTTAGAAAAAGAAGGACTTTTTGAATCTATAAGGAAAAAGCCGATTCCAAAGTATCCTCAAAAAATCGGTATTATAACTTCTGAAAATGCGGCAGCATTGCAGGATATTTTTAACACCATTAAAAGTAGAGCTGCTAACATAGATATATATCTTTTCCCAGTCCTTGTTCAAGGAGAAACCGCTGCTGATATGATTAAAAATGCTATAAAATTAGCAAATGAAAAATATACTGGTATTCTTGATCTTATTATTCTTGCAAGAGGTGGTGGTTCTATAGAGGATCTATGGCCTTTTAATGAAGAAGTTGTTGCAAGAGCAATAGCTGAATCAAAGATTCCAATAATTAGTGGAATAGGGCATGAAACTGATTTTACAATTGCTGATTTGGTTGCAGATTATAGAGCTCCGACTCCAACAGGAGCTGCTGCTATAGTATGCCAGGGATATTTGAATGCTAAAGAATTTATTGCAAAATCAGAGGCAAGACTTAAGAATAATATTTTTAGAATTTTATCATATTATACCGAAAAAATTTCTTTATCCCAATTTGAGAAAAGATGTAAATTAATTTTAACAAATAGATTGGATAACATTAAGATGAGAATAGATTTTGATATATCTAAGATAATATCATCTTTTAATTCCAGATTTTCAGATTTTAAACAAAGATTGTTATCCTCAACAAAATTACTGCAAAACTTATCTGTACAGACAATCCTTTCCAAAGGATATTCTATAACAAGAAAAATCGATGGTACTTTGATAAAAAATAGCAAAGATCTTTCAGATGATGAAAAGATTGAAACTATACTTAGTAAAGGTAGATTGATTTCTCTCGTAAAAGAAATAAAAGATTAAAAAATATTAAAGGAAAGATATGGAAAATAAAAAATCTTTAAAATACGAAAATTTTAGCTTTGAAGAAAATTTATCAAAACTTGAGCAGATTGTTTCAATGATGGAAAGGCAGGATGTTAGTTTAGAAGAGGCTATTAACCTATATGAAGAAGGGCTAAAGCTTTCGATCTACTTAAATAATATTTTATCTAAGTATGAAGGGAAAATAAAAATCTTAGATAAAAACTTTGAAGAAGGAAAATTTTCTGAAAAAGATTTTGAAGAAGAACTTAAAAAGGAGATTGAGTTAGAAGAATCTGAGATTGAGCAAGAGGGAAAAATGGAAAATAATGATCTGGCAAAAAGTAGAGAAGAAGATAATGGTAAAGTTATAAATAAAAAAAGTATGAAAACTAAATCAGATAAAGAGAATGAAGGGAAAGAAACAAAAGAAGATTCCATAAAAGATGAAAAAGATGGTAAATTAATTATCAAAGAGATTGAAGATGATGAAAACCAGCAGCTATTTTCTTAAAATGAAAAGAGATAAAAGGAAAAGAAGATCTGATAATCTATTTAAAAAAACAATTATATAAGAGTCATTTCTTAGCAGATTTTTCATTTTTACAACTTTTCTTTCTACATTTCTTGTCAAAGCTCTGGCATAGTTTAAATGGGCTTCTAAATCATTTTCACCAGGGATTATAAAGGAGTTTAATTTTCCTATTTCATTTTCAAGATGCTGACAGATTGTTTCAATCGCAAAAATATCATTAAGATTAACTCTATCTTTACAAAACTTTTCAACATTTTTCTTTTTAACTGCAAGTTCAGTCATTGCAACCATTAATTTTTTTTGGATAAGATTTATAAGAGAGTCTAAATAAAGAATTTCATCGCTGGAAATTATAGCAAAATATTGAGGGTAATCTTTTAATTTATTCTGAAAATTCAGTTTAATATATTTTTTTTCATTTTTTAATTTATATTTTATTATTCCCAAGAATGAAAAAAGTTCGTCCACAGCACCATAAGTTTCTGGTCTGATGCTTGATTTTAGTACCTTTGTTCCATCGAATAATCTTGTGTAGCCCTTATCTCCTTTTTTTGTTATTATTGACATTGGTCATCCTCTCTAATAATATTGGCACCAATTTTATTTAATCTTTCATCAATTCTTTCATAACCTCTATCTATCTGTCTTATATTATATATTTTGGATTCACCATCTGCAAGCATTGTAGCTATAAGTAAAGCCATACCAGCTCTGATATCTGGAGATGTGACTGTTACAGGATTCATTCTGGTAGGACCTGAGATAACGACCCTATGTGGATCACATAAAACCAATTTTGCACCACATGCAACAAGCTTATCTGTAAAAAAAAGTCTACTATCGAAAAGTTTTTCAAAAATTAAAACTGTTCCACTAACCTGTGTTGCCATAACAACAGTTATTGAAGTAAGATCTGAAGGAAAACCTGGCCATATCATATCTGTGATTACCGGGATTCCTTCGCCAATATCTGCATGAGCGACAAGTTCCTGATGCGATGGAACTACGATACTGTTATGTTCAAACTTGAAATCAACTCCAAGCTTATTGTAAAACATTTTGATTATATGATAATGCTCAGGGTAAATATCTGGTATTGTTATTTCTGAGTGAGTAATTGCAGCAAGACCTATTATTGAACCAACTTCAATATGATCAGAAATAATTTTCCAGCTTCCACCTTTTAAGCTTTTTACACCTGTTACTGTTATCTTGTTTGTTCCGATTCCTTCTATTTGTGCCCCTATAGAGTTTAAGAAGTTGCATAAATCCTGGACATGAGGCTCACATGCAGCGTTATAAATTATGGAAATCCCCTCAGCACAAGCAGCAGCCAAAACGGCATTTTCAGTACCTGTAACTGACGCTTCATCAAGATAAATGTATGTTCCTTTAAGTTTTTTAGCCTCTATTTCAAAATAAGAGTTCACTTTCACCTGTGCACCTAGGCTTGTTAAGGCTTGAAAGTGAGTATCTATCCTTCTTCTTCCAATGCTATCTCCTCCAGGCTTAGGCAAAACTGCTTTTCCTGTTCTAAGCAGAAGTGCCGGGGCAAAAAGCATTGCGGTTCTTATAAGTCCCCCAAGTTTTGGATCTATAACTGAAGTTTTAATTTCCTTAGCTTCTATAATATATTCATGTACTGCTGGATGCTCGACTTTTGCACCAAGCATTTTGGATATTTCAATCATTACCTTTACATCTTCTATCTCTGGAACATTTGTGAGATGTATCGGTTGATCCGTTAAAAAACATGCGGCTATGATAGGTAAAGCAGCATTTTTACTTCCATTTGGGACAAATGTGCCTTTTACTTTAGTAGGTCCTTTAACTCGAAAATATTCCATAGATTCCTCTTCTCAAAAAATATGCAAATAAAATAATTTTAATCAAGTTAATAATTTTTGTAAGATTTTATTAAAGCCAAAGTTATCTTGACGAATATAATTCTTTTGATAAATAAAATGGAAATAAGAGATTATGATGGATTATTATAAACTTGAAAATTATGATTTTCCTATACCAGAAGATAGAATAAGAAGATATCCTCTTAAAGATAGGGGAAGTTCTAAACTTTTAGTTGTTGATAAAAATGGGACCATAATTTCAGATACCTATTTTAATAAAATTATCGATTACATTGAGACAGAATCTCTAATTGTTTTTAATGATTCAAAAGTTATAAAAAGTAGAATTTTTGGTATTAGAGAAAAAAATAAAAAATTAATAGAGATTTTAATAATAAAGAAGATAAGGGGAAATCTATATTTATCCTTGGTTAAGAATCAAAAATCATTCAAAGAAGGCGAAAAGATATATATAATAAAAAAGGAAGAGGATAAAATTGAGCAGATTGAATATAATATAATAGTAGAAGGGAAAGAAAAAGAAGGATTGGTTGTTTCTTTCAATAAAGAGCTTGATTTTGATACAATTGAAAAATTTGGACAACTACCTATACCACCATACTTAAAAAGGGAAGCTGAAAAAATTGATGAACTTTACTATCAAAATGTCTTCTGTCAAAAAAAAGGTTCAGTAGCCTCTCCAACTGCTGGACTTCATTTTACAGAAGATTTGATCTTGAATCTTAAAGGTAAAAATATTGATATAGCTTATGTTACCCTTCATGTAGGCTGGGGAACATTTGCCCCAATCCGTGCAGAAGATGTTAGAAATCATAATATACATAAAGAGTGGTATTCTATTGATGAAGAAGCAGCTAAAAAGATAAATGAAGCAAAGGTCAAAGGCAAAAAGATAATTGCCTGCGGAACGACAAGTTTAAGAACATTAGAAGGATGTTTTCAAGACCATGGGAAGATAGATAAGATTGAAGATGAAACATCTATTTTTATTTATCCAGGTTTTGATTTTAAGGTTGTTGATGGATTGATAACAAATTTTCATACGCCAAAATCTTCTCTATTGCTTTTAGTTTCAGCTTTTGCTGGTTATGAAAATATAAAAAAATACTATAATTACGCTATTGAAAATAATTATATGTTTTTTTCCTATGGTGACGCTATGTTTATAGTTCCTTAGAAATTGAAAAAATAATTGTAATTATACTAAATATTGTTATATTTTAGTTGATAAAATTGAATTAGGAGGGAACAAAATGAGTGATGCTATATTTAAGATACCACAACCTGTTAATGAACCTATAAAAGAATATAGAAAAGGATCTTTAGAAAAAATAGAACTTAAGAAAAAGTTACAGGAACTTAAAAATCAAAATATTGAAATACCTTTGATTATAGGTGGAAAAGAAGTAAGGACTGGTATTACTGGTAAATGTGTTTTACCTCATGACCATCAAAAAGTTATTGGCACTTATCATAAAGCAACAGGTAAAGAGATCTCAATGGCTATAGATGCTGCATTAAGGGCAAAGAAAGATTGGGAAAATATGAACTGGCATCATAGAGCCGCTATTTTCTTAAAAGCAGCTGATTTGTTGTCTGGTCCTTATAGAGCATTGGTAAATGCAGCTACAATGCTTAATCTTTCCAAAACTGTATTTCAAGCTGAAATAGATTCTGCCTGTGAACTTTCAGATTTCTTTAGGTTTAATGCTTACTATCTTTCAAAGATATATGAGGATCAACCTTATTCACCTAAGTATAACTGGAATAGGATGGAATATAGACCTTTAGAAGGATTTATTTTTGCTGTTACTCCTTTTAATTTCCTTTCTATTGGTGGTAATCTACCTTCAACTCCAGCCATTGTTGGAAATTCAGTTTTATGGAAACCAGCTTCATCTGCGGTTTATCCAGCATATTTTATTATGAAGATACTTATGGAGGCTGGACTTCCTGCTGGTGTAATAAACTTTATACCTGCTAATGGTTCTGAAATTGGTGATATTGTCTTTAGTTCAAAGGATTTTGCAGGAGTTCATTTTACTGGTTCAACTAAAACTTTTCAATCTATGTGGAAAAGCATTGGCTCAAATATTTCCAGCTATAAATCCTATCCAAGAATTGTTGGTGAAACAGGGGGAAAAGATTTTGTTTTTGTTCATAATAGCGCAGACCCTTACGAAGTTGCAACAGCATGTGTCAGAGGCGCTTATGAATATCAAGGACAAAAATGTTCAGCTGCATCAAGGGCATATTTCCCTTCTTCTTTATCTGATAAAATCATTGAAATTATGCTTGAACAGATCGGCAGAATTAAAATGGGTGATCCTGAAGATTTTAGAAATTTTATGACAGCAGTCATAGATGAATCTGCTTTTAATACAATTTCTTCTTACATAGAGATAGCAAAAAAGGAGTCAAACACATACAAAATAATAACAGGGGGAAAGTGCGATAAATCTAAAGGTTATTTTATTGAGCCAACCTTAATAGAATCTAAAGATCCAAAATCGGTTTTGATGAAGGAAGAAATATTTGGACCTGTTTTAACTATATATATCTATGATGATAAAGATTTTGAAAAAACTGTTGAAATCTGCGATGAAACATCAGGTTATGGGTTAACTGGTGCTATATTTGCAAAGGATAGGAATGTTATTGTAGATCTTGAAAGAAAGCTTAGGCATGCTGCCGGAAATTTCTATATAAATGACAAACCAACAGGAGCAGTTGTAGGACAACAACCTTTTGGCGGGGCAAGAGCTTCTGGAACAAATGATAAAGCAGGTTCGTATTTGAATTTATTAAGATGGATAAGTGCAAGAAGTATTAAAGAAAACTTTATCCCTCCTAAAGATTTTATCTATCCTTTTATGGAGGAAGAATAAAAATTTATTTTATAAATTTTACTATAAAAAATATTACATTATACTTGATATGAGGGAGCAGCAGAATGAATATCTTAATTTATGAGCAAATTTCACCTTCGGTTGTTGAAAAGATAAAAGCACTCGGGCATACAGTATACGATATTAGCGAAGATAAAGCAAATGAGGATCAGTATCTTTCTTTTTGCGAGTTAATTATTGTAAAATCTAATACATACATTACAAAAGAAACCATAGATAAAGCCAAAAAGCTGAAATATATAATAAAGGGTGGAGCTGGCATAGATAAAATAGATGCTGATTATGCTCATAACCTTGGTATTCATGTATTAAATACTCCTGATGCTCCTATAATATCTGTTGCCGAATATGTTTTCGGACTTATGATTTCTATTACAAGAAATATACCTCAATCAGATTCTGCTTTTAAGAATGGAGAAAGCAATTCTGAAAAATTCAGAGGTTTTGAATTATATGGCAAAACTTTAGGTGTGGTAGGTTTTGGTAGAATTGGTAGAGAAGTCGCAAAAAGAGCATTAGCATTTGGTATGAATGTCATAGCTTGCGACAAATATCTATCAATGTCGCCAATGCCTGCTGTAAAACTTTATCCGTTAAATCAGCTATTATCAGAATCAGACATCATTACTTTTCACCTTACATTTGATCCAAAAAAAGATAAACCAATTATAGATTTAGAGCATTTTGAAATGATGAAAGATAATGTTTTTTTAATAAATTGTGCTAAAAATGGCATTATCAATGAAGTTGCGTTGATGCAGGCTTTGAATAAAGGTAAGATTGGTGGAATAGCTATCGATGTTTTAAGTTCTGATTCTTCTTTGATTCCAATATTAAAAAATAATCCAAAAATTATTTCAACTCCAAATCTTGCTTCAAAAACATTCGAGACTGATTTAAGGATATCTGAACATATTTACACTATCATTAGAGGACTTGAGCAAAAGTAAATTAAAATATAGGGAAAATTAAGATGTCTGATTCTTTTTCTCAAACAAAAAATTTTAACCTTACAGTTGAAGAAAGATTAGAACTTTTAAAAAAATTAGATAATCTACAATCTTATAGCAATATGGATGATGTCAGTGATCTAATATCTTATGAAGAACAGGAATCTTTTTTTGCACATTTTAGTTTATCTTTTTTAGATACTATTGTTGCCTTTTTCAGGCAAATTTTATTTGGAGAAAGTATTAAACAATATGTATTTAAAAAAGCCATCAGAAATGAAATAATATATCTATCACATCTTAACCCACCAATTTTAGATAAAAATGGTGTTTTCATTCAATCCAGTTTTATTAATTTTTTATATGATGCAGGGAAGATTTCTGTCGATTATGGTGAATTTTTTAAATTTTGGAAAAAAGTTATTGCTTCAAAAAATAACTTGATATCATTTTCACTTTACTTTTTCGATAAAACTCAACAAAATAATGATAAATCTTTATTTGAAATCTTTCAGGAAAAGAAACTTGTTGATTTGATTAAAAGCACTAAAGAATATAAAAAAGTTCTTGCCCAGCAGTATTCTCTTATAAGAAAGCATATAAGAAATAATTTTGAAAAACTATTATCGCAATTAAACCAACTTTATAATCTAATAATATTTTTTACTTATGATTTTAACCATCTTTTTAAGCTTTTATACCCTATTCGTTTCAATGATTTTCAACTTGATTTTTTTGAAAACCAATTTCCAGATGTTCATATTGATAAATTTGCTAATATAATAAGACCAATAAGCAGACTTTTTATGGTTTATCCATATTTTAATGAATTTTCTGAAGATTCCTTAAAATTTTTCATAGATTATTATAATGAGATTTTTCCAGATATGCAGATAGATAAAAATGCTTTTTTTACAAGGTTAGTAAACTTTACCGAGCAGATACAATACTATGCCGCCAAAGATATAGTTAATAAGTTGTATAGAATAATTTATAAAAATCCATTACTTCGAGTTCCTTTTTATTCAATAAATCTTGATTTGAAAACATCATTTGAAAAGCAGATAGAACAGGCTCTGGATGAAAAAGTAAAAGAAGCTGAATCAGTTGTTGAAAGTCAATTATTTAATGAATTTTATAATATTCTTAAAGAAGAAGGTGCAGATAAAGTAAAACCTCTTGACGCCAATGAATCATTATCACAACTTTTAAGTAGATTTGATTTACCATCATTAAACTACTTAAAAAGTTATCTTATCTTTTTTTCCTTTTTCAAAGGGATCTGGATGACAAAAATATCTAACAAAGTTTTTCATCTTGTTGAATTTAAATATTATTATTTTCCGCAAAGTGAAATAAAATCAATTAAAAACACACTAGAATCAATTAATCAAACCTCTATTGATTTTGACCTTATCGATAAATTAGCAAATAATATAAAAATAGAGATGATGAAGTTTGAGAAAAAATTACCAAACAAAGAAGATATTTTAAAACTTTCACTTTTATCATCAGATCTTGACTCAAAAATGAAACAAACACTGATTTCAGGTATAACTACTTTATTGAAATTAAATAGTTATATGCAAATCGATAATGCAGATAACGAATTAAATATTGTTAAGCAGCAACTAAATAAGGTTACAGATGTTTTACAAAGAATCTGTCCGTATGACAAATAATAAGAAGAATTAACACCAGTTGTTTTTTTTCTATATTTTAAACAAATATTTAACAATAATAAACTTGACATTATAGTTAATTTTGTTATTTATTAATATGCATTAAGACGCGAGGTAGAGCAGTTTGGCAGCTCGTTGGGCTCATAACCCAAAGGTCGTAGGTTCAAATCCTACCCTCGCAAATTTAAATAGGGACTATTATTAAAAATAATAGCCCCTTTTTTATTTTAATAATCTTACTTAAAAACAATATTTATTTGTTTTGATCATCTATTTTAATTATTCTTTTATATAATTACTTTAATTGATGTTTATCTTACAATCATAAAGTTTGGAATAAGATTTTTGATACCATTTTCAGTTATTTTAAGTAAAAATAAAGAAGAATCATCATCGGCTGCTATAAAATATTGATTATTAGTTTTAGATTCGATTTTTAAGTTTAGTTCTTTTAAGTCACTTCCTTCTGAAAGTTTATATAGTGTTTTTTTATCATATTTTAAGATAAATTCTTTTTTTACATAATCAATACTACCCCAAAGAGGAATAGTTCCATATTTTTCCAATTTTGCTATTGCTTGACCTATTGATATAGCATTTTCAAAAAAAGGTTTTATGATTTTTGGAAATGAAAATAAAAATATTGTATTTCCTTTCAAATAAAGATAACCGCAGTTTAATATTTTATCTATATCAAAATATGGATTTTTTATCAGAATTTTGATAAGTTTTTCATTTTGATTCTCAATAAATTCTAATTTTTTATTTGTATTTTTTTGGTTAATGATGTTTTTATCATTATTTTTTGTATTTTCTTTTTTTAATATAGCGCTAAATCCTCCAGCGCATCTTTCTTTATGTGGCCATAATCTTTTTTGATGAATCAAATTCAGGTTGTTTTCTATTAAAAAATCAACAATATCCTCATTTTCCTCTTTTGAAAAAGTACATGTCGAATATAAAAAGTAGCTATTTTCATTTAATAAATTTAGTAAATCCCCCGAGATTTTTTTCTGCCTTTTAGCGTTAAATAGAACCTCATTTAAGTTCCAATCTGAAATGTTTGTTTTCTTTTTGTAAATCAAACTTTCGCCACTACACGGAAGATCTGCAAGTATTACATCGAATTTTAAAGAAAGATCTTTATAAAACTGAAAATCTTTATTTAAAAGTATTACATTTTTTAACTTGCTTCGAACTAGATTTGAAAGTATCGCATTGATTCTGCCTTTTATTACCTCATTTGCCAGTATAATTGAAGTAGGAAAATAATCTGCAAGTTGCGTTGTTTTACCTCCAGGACTTGCAGCATAGTCTAAAATATAGTTTATATCAATATTATTAGGGATGATTTTTTTTAAGCTAGCGACTGGATACATGGAAGATGCATCTTGGATGTAAAAATCACCTCTTATATAATCTAGAGATTTAGAAGGTTTCGAGTTTTTTTCAAGATAAAATCCATCTTCGGTCCAATCAATCTTATTTTCTATCTTATAAAAATCACCATTATATCCAACTTTCTTTTTTTGATTATTTGCATAACTAAAAAATCTTATTGATTTTAATACTGGTAAATTACAGGAATCTGCAAAATCTTTGATTTCATCTTCTGGTAAAATCTTACCAATATGAGTTAAAAAATTACCCATTAAAAGTCTTTATTCCCACTCTATTGTAGAAGGAGGTTTTGATGTTATATCATAAACAACTCTATTTACACCTGTAACTTCGTTTACAATTCTATTTGAAATTTTTTCTAAGATTTCATAAGGTATCTTATACCAATCTGCTGTCATCCCATCAACACTTTGAACAGCTCTTATTGCTATAAGTTCATTATATGTTCTATTATCACCCATAACGCCAACAGTTTTGACACCTGTTAAAACCGTGAAATATTGCCATATTTTTCTATCTAAATTTGATTTTTTTATCTCATCCCTAAGAATAAAATCTGCCTCTTTGATGATATTAAGTCTATTCTCTGTAATTTCTCCAATTATTCTTATTGCAAGTCCAGGTCCCGGGAAAGGCTGGCGATAAACAGATTCGTCGGAAAGTCCCAAATTTTTTCCTAAGATTCTAACTTCATCTTTGAAAAGATACTTTAGTGGTTCGATTAACTTAAAATTTAATTTTTTAGGAAGTCCTCCAACATTATGATGACTTTTGATTGTCGCACTTGTTTTTGTTCCACTTTCAACTATATCTGGATATATTGTTCCCTGAACAAGATAATTTATGCCTTTATGCTTTTTTGCTTCTTTTGTAAAAGTTTCAATAAAAACTTTTCCTATGATTTTTCTTTTTTTTTCTGGGTCACTAACACCTTTTAGTTTTTTCAAAAATTCTTTTTGGGCATCAACTACAAAAAAGTTTAAATCATCTCTATTTGAAAAATTTTTTTTAACTTCTTCTTTTTCTCCTTTTCTTAAAAGTCCATGATCTACAAAGACACAGATCAGATTCTTACCTATAGCTTTTGCAACAAGATTTGCAGCAACTGTAGAATCCACACCGCCAGACAATGCACAGATTACTTTTTCATCTTTTACTTGATCTTTTATATTTTTAATCTGCTGCTGCTGGTAAGATTCTATTGACCAGGTGCCACTTAACTTGGCAATTTTATACAGAAAATTTTTTATAATTTCAAAACCATATTCGGTATGGTAAACTTCTGGATGAAACTGAACTGCATATATTTTCTTTTTCGTACATTCAAATGATGAATTAGGGCAGGCATCTGTAAATGAAGTATTTATAAAATCCTTCGGAAGAGAATCTACAAAATCCGTATGGCTCATCCAGACATTAAATCTATCTGGAAGATTTTCAAAAAGAGAAGAATTTTTTATATTTATACTGACTTTTCCATACTCTCTAATATTCGATTTTTTGACATTACCACCTAAAAGTCTTGCTATAAGTTGTGCTCCATAGCATATTCCTAAAATAGGTATATTTAAATTAAAGATTTTATCATCTATTTTTGGAGCATCCTTCTCATAAACACTTGAAGGACCGCCAGAAAAAATTATTGCAAAAGGTTTTTCATCAACAATCTTATCTATAGGTGTGGTATATGGTAGAATTTCAGAATAGATATTTGCTTCTCTAACCCTTCTTGCAATAAGCTGGCTATACTGTCCACCAAAATCAACAACTATAACTTTTTCTAAGTTCATCTGTAATCCTTAATTTTTTATAGAATTTAAAGCTTAAAAATATAGTATAAAACATAACGCAAAACTTTTAATAATATTACGCTTTTTATCTACTTTGATAAAAAATTTAATAAAAAGTAAAAAATTAATTAGCGTTAGGGGAATAATTTGGAGCTTCTTTAATTATCTGTATATCATGAGGATGGCTTTCTCTAAGTCCATTTGCTGTTTGGATAACGAATTTTGCATTTTTTCTAAGTTCTTCGATTGTTTTTGTTCCACAATAACCCATACCGGCTCTAAGACCACCTATCAACTGAAAAATGACATCAGAAACGCTGCCTTTGTAAGGCACTCTTCCTTCAACCCCTTCTGGAACAAGTTTTGTTGATTCAGTTTGAAAATATCTATCACTTGAACCTTTTTGCATAGCGCCAATGGAACCCATCCCTCTATAAACCTTAAATCTTCTTCCCTGATAAATCTCTTCTTCACCAGGGCTTTCTTCGCATCCTGCAAAAAGTGAGCCTATCATTACAGCTGAAGCTCCTGCACCTATGGCTTTAACAATATCTCCAGAGTATTTTATTCCGCCATCAGCAATTACTCTTTTATTATGTTTATCTGCTTCTTCAGCACAATCACAGATTGCAGTAAATTGAGGAACTCCGACACCTGCGACTATTCTTGTTGTGCATATTGAACCTGGACCAATTCCAACTTTTACTACATCTGCACCAGAAAGTATAAGATCTTTAACACCATTAGAAGTTGCTACATTACCACCAATTATTACTAAATCTGGATATTTTGTTTTAATTTTTTCTATAGTTAAAAGCACACTTTTAGAATGTCCATGAGCAGAATCTACAACTATGCAATCTACTTTTGCATTTACTAAAAGATCAAGTCTTTTATCTAAATCAGAAGAAGAGCCTACTGCAGCAGCGACCAAAAGTCTTCCACTTGCATCTTTAGCTGCATTAGGATATTTTGTATTTTTTTCTATATCTTTTATTGTGATAAGACCCTTAAGAGAACCATTTGAATCTACAAGAGGAAGTTTTTCTATTTTATATTTTCTTAAAATCTCTTGAGCTTCTTGCAAAGTTGTCCCGACTTTAGCAGTTATAAGATTATCTTTTGTCATCAATTCTCTTATTTTTCTATTATAATTACTTTCAAACCTGATATCTCTATTTGTAATAATCCCTACAAGTTTATCATTTTCAACAATAGGGATTCCAGAAATTTTATATTTATCCATAAGTTTTACTGCCTGGTCAACAGTATTTTCAGGTCCTAAGAAAAAAGGATCTGTTATTACACCATGTTCCCATCTTTTAACCTTATCTACTTCATCAGCTTGGGACTCAGGATCCATGTTTTTATGTATAACTCCCATTCCTCCTTCTCTTGCAATAGCTATTGCAAGTTTAGCTTCTGTAACTGTATCCATTCCAGCAGATATTAAAGGTATATTTAACTTGATTTTATCGCTTATAAATGTAGAAACATCAACCTCTTTAGGAAGTATTTCAGATTTTTGAGGAACAAGTAAAACATCATCAAATGTATAAGCTACTTTTTTAATTTCAGCCATAATTAAACCCTAAAAAATTTATTGCTTTTAACTAAACTAAAAAAAAATAAAGTCAAGGATAAAAACATTTATGCGTAGCAAATTTTGAAACTTTACACTTATCTTTTAAAAAGAGATTCATTTTTTTTGAGAAAAATCTATAAAAAACAAACTTGAAAATTTTTAAAAATTCTTTTAATAATCTTCTTGATGAAATAAGTAATCGTGTAATAAACAGATTATTATGGCTTAATTTAATATTATTTAATGAAATTATAAAAATTTTAATATGGGGTTGAATTTTTTTTCTGAACTTGATTTATTTGAGAATCTAAAGTATTTGTTAGATATTTATAAGGATTGGGATGAAAGCTTTGTGAATATTAAAAATTCTCTAAATATAGATTGTCCAGCCTTTTGTAGTAACTGTTGCAATACTTCTGTTGAAAATATTCAATCAACAATATTTGAAATGCTTGTAGCAGCTTTAATTTTTTATAAAATTCTTATAGAAAAGCAAGATTTTGAAAATAAATCTTCTAAATCTTTTAGAAATTTTTTATTTAATAATTTTTCAAATTTTTCAAATGAAAATTCGGTTATAATTTCCAATGTTAAACAACTACTTTTTTATGATAAGACTTTTCAAGTATGCGTTTTTTATAATAAAAATAAGGATAACTGGGGTTGCTCGATTTATAAAATAAGACCAGCCATTTGCAGACTCTTTGGGTTTTCTTTTAAAAAAGGTAAAAACGATAATCTGATATTTTCACCATGTAAAGTCTTACAAAAACAAGGGCATAAAAGAATCCATATAAGTAATAAAGACTTAAATAATGTAAACTTAAGTAATATAAAATTAAGTAATATAAAGATTCAAGCCCCGATCTATGATAAATTTTATTATCAAATCTTAAGTTTGAATTTTAACTATACAAGCGAATTTTACAATATAAACCAAGCTTTTAAGAAGGCTTTTGAGCTTGTATGTTTAAGGTTTAAGTATAAAGATAAAAAGGCTGGTTAAAATTAATTTTATTCCTAATATTATGAAATTGATTTAAATAATAAATTGCTGAAAAAATTTATCAAGAATTTCTTTTGCTCAACCTTAAAACTTTCCATACACCTCATAAAATGAAACTTAACATTTTTAAGAAAATTTTTAAGCATAAATTTTTTAAAAAAATATTTGACAAAGAATTTTATTTTAGCTAAAAGTTAATAAATATGAATTATTATATTAATAATATTAATTATTATGCTACAGTGTATTTTGTTTCATAAAAAAAGAAGCTTGAATAACAAGAGATAAAAGACGAAAAGCCATTAGAAAAACTTGATAGAGAAATAAAAGAAAAAAATAATTAAATAAAAAAATTCGGGAAAGAAAAGAAGCCAAGATGCAATATAAAAATGCAATATAAAAATGGAATATAAAAATAAATATAAAAAAATAAAAATTAAATATAAAGGTAATGTCAAGATAATTGTGTCAAAGCCTTGAAGGCTTAAAGTTTATGGTTTAAAAATAATTAGTATAAGAAAACCCTTCAAAGGAAGTAAGAAAACATAGACAAACTAATATTAGAAGAATTTTCAAAAATTTTGTAAACAAATGTTAGAAGAAATTATGTTAAAAGAAAGGGTAGAATATTTTTGGGATGGTAATTTTAAGCCACATTTAAATTTGTAAAAGGATGAAAGTTATTTTTATGCTTGATGATATAAGAAGAGCATTGTTTTGTGTTGGATTAAGTGCTAGAAAAGTAGCCAGATGTAATAAAAAACCATATAGGAAACTTTTAATCTGCCTTATATGTAAGTACTAATTTAAAAATACCAGATGAAATCATAGATAAGTTTATACTTTATTAGAAAAGCTTACTTTGATTAAATTTGAGGATATTTTCACTTTGAAGATAGTGCTAATAATTTATTATACCTATTTTTTTTATTTTTATCTATTGCAAAACTTTATTAGCTCAAAATAATTTATCATAATGTTAACATATGATTTCAATGAAAACGGTAATGATATATTATACTATGATCTCAATAATGCTGGAACTTATTTTTATAAACAATTTTCATTTTATTTTTTAAAAAGCAATAATTGGTTTTTCTTTGGTACTAAAATATCACTTAAATATTATTTCCCTTTTCTTGATAATACATTAGACCTAATATGGTTAAATCCTTCGGTTTCAATACTTTTTGGAGCTATTGCCAACGACAAAAATAGTATTTTTATTATAAAAACAGGTTTTTTTATCTCTTTTGCATTACCTTATATTGAGAATAATCAAGTTATATTTATAAAAGATAAATTATTTATTGCAGATGGTCCTTTTATTACAGTAGGAATAAAGTTAACAGAAAAAGTTAATCTTATAATAAACCTACTATATCAAGCAGATATTACCAATATCTTAACTGAATCAACAACTAGCATCTTTGACACAATAAATTTATCTTTTGGTCTTGAATATTACCTGTAAAAATTAAATAAACAGATTCAATGAACTTGTTGAAGCTGCTTCCATATAAGTTGCAACACCACCTATTTTTACATTATCTAAAAGTTCTTCTTTTTTTACACCCATGATATCCATAGACATCTGGCAGGCTACAAAATTTATGCCAGCATCAATTGCTTGCTGAATCATTTTATCAAGTTGAGCAACATTTTTTTGTTTCATTCTAAGTTTCATCATCAAAGGACCCATATTAAGCATATTCAATTTTGATAGACTTAATTTGCCAGCATGTTTTGGAAGCATCATAGAGAACATTTTACCCATAAAATCTTTTTTAACTTTTGATTTTGCTCTTTTTTTGATGACAGATAATCCCCAGAATGTGAAAAACATTGTTACTTGTCTTCCAGTGCTTGCAGCGCCTAAAGCGAGGACAAAGGAAGCCAAAGCTTTATCCATATCATCAGAAAATACAATTATAGTTGAATCATTAAGGTTGTTAACAAATTCTTTTTTATTTATTGACTGCCCAACTGAAGGATTTACTGTAGAAGTTCCTTTCTGAATCTTTGCTGTAATAATACCAGAGCTTTCATTTAATGAAATAAGGGTATTTTTAGTAAGGTTTACCCATGCAGAAACATCCTTCTTAAAACCAGGGTCTGTTGCCTTTACTTCAACTACCTGTCCAGGATTTAAGTTATCAAAAGTTGTTTTAAGTTTAAGTATAGGACCTGGACATTGAAGACCACAGGCATCTATAGCTATGGTTTCAGTTAATCTGGCTTTTTCTGCATTTTGAAGTGGCTGATTTTGAGTCATAGGATTTGCTTGATAAATTATATCATCTTTACCAATATAATCTTTTTCAAATATATCTTCATTCGATTGTTTTATTGTAACATGTTCATAAGTTTTATAGCCACCTGAAAGGTTATAAATATTTTCAAAACCATTTTGAGCAAGTATTCTATATGCTACATACCCTCTTAATCCAACTCCACAGAAGACTATTATTTTTTTATCTTTTGGTAATTTATCAAGGTTCTTTCTAAGTTCATCTACAGGGACATTGACAGAGCCAGGTATAGTTCCAAGTAAGAATTCTTCGTTTGTTCTTACATCAAGTAAAAATATAGAGTTTAAATCCATTGAAATCAAATCATGCCAGTGAATTTGCTTTAAGGTTTTATTTAAAATATTTTCAGCGACAAATCCAGCAATATTTATAGGGTCTTTTGCAGAAGAAAAAGGTGGAGCATAGGCATGTTCAAAATTGAGCATATCTTCAATTGTTCCATCTTTTTGAATCAAAGCTGCGATTACATCAATTCTTTTATCTACCCCTTCATAGCCTACTATCTGACTTCCCAAAATTCTTTTATTATCAATATTGAATAAAAGCTTTAATGTAAGAGGAAGCGCTCCCGGATAATATCCAGCATGAGAGGAAACATGTATTATGACTTTATCATAATTGATTCCTTTCTGTTTTATTGTCTTTTCTGAAAGGCCAGTAGAAGCGACTGTTAAATCAAATACTTTGGCGATTGCTGTTCCTATTGAGCCTAAATATTTTCTTTTTGGTCCATAAACAATATTATCTGCAACAATTCTTCCCTGTTTATTTGCAGGACCAGCCAAAGGAATACTTATATTTTCGCTTAAAAGAAGATGCTTTCCTTCTATAGCATCTCCTATAGCATAAATATCTGGATCACTTGTTTGTAAATATTCATTAACTAAAATGCCACCTCTTGATCCAAGTTTTAAGTTAGCATCTTTTGCAAGATTTGCTTCTGGTCTAACTCCAATAGATAAAATCACCATGTCTGAATAAATTTTCTTTCCACTTTTTAAGTTTATGCCAATCTTATCTTCTTTATTATCAAAACTTGCTACAGAATCATTTAAGTAAAATTCGACCCCTTTTGTTTTCAAGTGTTGATGAATTTCTGAAGCTATCTCAAAATCAACCTGAGGCATTAGCTGTGGAGCCATTTCCACAAGTGTTACAAGTAATCCAAGGTTATAAAGGTTTTCTGCCATCTCAAGACCTATGAACCCAGCCCCTACAATTACTGCCTTTCTAACCTTTTTTTCTTTAATAAAATTTTTGATATTTAATGTATCTTTTGGATTTCTTAATGTAAAGATCCTTTTATCATCAATTCCAGGAAGAGGAGGCTTAAAAGGTTCTGCTCCAGGAGAAAGCACAAGTTTATCGTAAGAAATTTTTCCAATTTCAGAAGTCAACAAATTTTTATAATGAACTTCTTTCTTAGCAGGATCTATCTTAATAACCTCATGATTTACCCTAACATCAATATTAAATCTTGCATTGAAAGATTGTGGAGTCTGCACAAATAAATTATCCCAATCCTTAATAGTTTCTCCAATATAGTATGGTAAACCACAGTTTGCATAAGAGATATATTCTCCTCTTTCAAATAGTACTATTTCAGATTTTTCATCTACCCTTCTAAGTCTTGCTGCGGTAGTAGCACCACCAGCAACTCCACCAACTATAACATATCTAGCCATCTTTTACTCCTTATAAAATCCTAAACTGTTTTAAAAAAATACAATGATATAATAATAATTTTACCTAAAAAAGGCAATAGAATTTTGATCTAATTTTTAATTAATTTAGAAATATCTGATTTGTCTTAATGTATGCATTGTTTTGGGAGTAAAAATTTTAATAAGATTTAAAAATATAAATTAAAGCTGAAAAAAAAAAGAGGTTACCACTAAAATCTTAATGGATAACCTCTAACAATTAAATTTCTTAATTTTAACTATCTATATAAAAACCAAAAATAAAATTTATAAAAATTGACTTAAAATTAAAGTTCAAATTTTATAAAAATATAGATAGCCAATTTGAAAAAAATTGAGATTTTATTTTATGACCTTTATTATATCGCCATTTTTAATAGAAGCAGCGCTTCCTTCATCAAAATCAAGATGACATTCAGGTAAAAAGGAGTCCTTAACTCTTATTACAACATCTTTGTAGATTGTTTTTCTTCCATCAACGCCAACTTCAACAGATACTATTTGTTTATCTTTAAGTCCCATTTCATCTGCTGTTTTGGGGTCAAGATGAATATGTCTTTTAGCAATAATCAAACCTTCTTTTAATTCAAGTTTCCCCTTTGGTCCAACAATAGTCATTGGGGAAGAACCTTTTAAGTCACCAGATTCTTTAACAGCAGGAGGTTCAATCCCTAAAACAAAGGCATCTGAATACATTATTTCGCATTGTGTTTGATTTCTTGTTGGTCCAAGAATTCTTACTTTTGGGAATTCTCCCTTTGGTCCAATTAATTTAACAGATTCATCGGCTGCAAACTGACCTGGTTGAAGCAAATCTTTAATCTTTTTAAGTTGATAACCTTTGCCAAATAGAGTTTCAAGATCTTGCTGTGAAAGATGAATATGTCGATTGGATAGGTTAACAATAACAGTATCTTTCATCTTTTATCTCCTTACTTAAATTAAAATTAAATGAAATAAAATTATGCAGAAATATGAAATAAAAAATATAGCAAAAAAAAAATAACAAAAGCAGAATAAAAAGTAAATAAAAATTTAATGCAATTTTTGATATATGAATTAAATTTAATTTAATAAAAATTCAATGAATAGGAGTTATATATGAATTATGAAGAACTTTATAAAGATTGTATATGGGTCGATTTTGATAAGTTAACAGAATTTATGATTGAGGTCTTTAAGAAAGTTGGTGTTCCAGAAGAAGATGCAAAAATATGTGCAGATGTACTTATAACATCAGATAAAAGAGGTATAGATTCTCATGGTATTGGAAGATTTAAACCTATTTATATAGATAGAATCAACGAAGGGATAATTAATCCTAAAACTACTTTTGAGATTGTTCGTGAATCCCCAACAACTGCTGTAATAGATGGACATAATGGCATGGGGCAGGTCATAGGATATAGATCGATGAAAATTGCAATAGATAAGGCAAAAAAGTATGGTATGGGGATGGTAGCGGTTAGAAATTCAAATCATTATGGTATTGCTGGCTACTATGCATTGATGGCAAGTGATAATGGAATGATAGGGATTACTGGAACAAATGCAAGGCCATCAATCTCTCCAACATTTGGAGTGGAAAATATGCTTGGAACAAATCCGCTAACAATAGGATTTCCCACAGATGAAGAATTTCCATTCTGTATAGATTGTGCCACTTCTATAACTCAAAGAGGTAAAATAGAAGTTTATGCAAGACTTGGGAAAGAAATGCCAAAAGGTTGGGTCATTGATGAAAATGGAGAATCAAAGACTGATCCAAATATAGTTTTAGAAGATTTGATAAAGGGAAGAGCAGCCTTAACCCCTCTTGGTGGCATAGGTGAAGAAACAGGTGGTTATAAAGGATATGGTTATGCTGTTGTGGTAGAGGTTTTATCAAGTGCATTAGCAGGAGGGGCATATTTGAAATCTCTTTTAGGCTATGATGAAAATGGTAAAAAGGTACCTTATAAACTTGGACATTTTTTTATTGCTATTAATATAGAAAATTTTATAGATCTTGAAAGTTTTAAGAAAACATCTGGCGATATAATGAGAAAACTTAGAAACTCTAAAAAGATGCCTGGTCAGCAAAGGATATGGACTGCTGGAGAAAAGGAATATGATGCATATCTTTATAGAAAAGATAGGGGAGTCCCAATAGATCCAGTTCTTCAAAAGCAGATAAAGGATCTTATAGCAAAATATGACTTAAAGCAATTTGATTTTCCATTTTAATTAAATTGGTAATATTAAATATGGTTAAAATTAAATTTGAATAAAATTAAATTGAAGTAATATTAAAGAAAGACAATACTATTTGACTATAAAATAAAATAGCAATAAAATAGCTATAAAAATAAAATAAAATAAAAGAAGGATAAAATGAAAAAACAGGTAATAAAAAACTTAAAAGAAGAAAGCTTAAAATATCATCAGATGGGGCAACCAGGGAAAACAGCTACTCTTTTGACAAAGCCATGTAAAACTGCAGCAGATCTTTCACTTGCCTATACTCCAGGAGTTGCAGCACCAGTGCTTGAAATAGAAAAAGATCCATTAAATGTTTTTAAGTATACAAATAGAGGTAATCTTGTAGCTGTCGTTTCAAATGGAACTGCGATTTTAGGACTTGGTGATAGAGGGGCTCTTGCAAGTAAGCCAGTTATGGAAGGCAAAGGAGTTTTATTTAAAAGATTTGCAGATGTTGATGTCATAGATATAGAGATAGATTCCCATGATCCTGAAAAGATTATAGAAATTGTTAAACTGCTTGAACCAACCTTTGGTGGAGTCAATCTTGAAGATATAAAGGCACCAGAATGTTTTTATATAGAGCAAACTCTTATTGAAAAATGCAATATCCCAATCTTTCATGATGATCAGCATGGTACAGCTATAATTTCAGGGGCAGGGTTATTAAATGCTTTAGAGGTAACTGGTAAAAAAATAGAGAATATTAAAGTTGTTTTTAATGGAGCAGGAGCTGCTGGCATAGCATGTGCCAAGCATTTTCTTAAACTTGGTCTTTCAAAGGATCAGATTTTAATGTGCGATAGTAAAGGAGTCATATATAAAGGAAGAAAAGAAGGAATGACTGCTGAGAAAGAAGAATTTGCTGCTATAACAAATTGTAGAACATTAGAAGATGCATTAAAAGGCGCAGATGTTTTTGTTGGAGTTTCTGTAAAAGATTGTGTTACCCAGCAGATGTTAAAAAGTATGAATAAAAATCCAGTAGTTTTTGCGATGGCTAATCCAGATCCAGAAATTTCTTATGAAAGTGCAAAAGAAGCAAGAAAAGATGTTATAATGGCTACAGGTCGTTCTGATTATCCCAATCAAATAAATAATGTTTTAGGTTTCCCTTTTATTTTTAGAGGTGCTTTAGATGTTAGAGCAAAGAAAATAACAGAAAAAATGAAACTTGCAGCATCTTATGCCTTGGCTGAGCTTGCAAGACTTCCTGTTCCAAAAATCGTCGAAAAAGCATATAATAATCAGCATTTTGAATTTGGACAGGATTACATAGTTCCTAAACCATTTGATCCAAGAGTAATAGAGTATGAAGCAGTGGCTGTTGCCAAGGCTGCTTGTGAAGAAGGGATTGCCCTCAACCCTATTACTGATTTTGAAGAATATAGAAAACAGCTTGCAAAGAGGATTAAAAAATACTGGAATTAGAGGTTTTTATGAAAAAATCCTTGAATCCTTATTGGCTTTTAGGATGTATGGTTTTTATTTTTATTTTAATATTAGCATCCTATCAATTATTTCCAGAATCCAATAGAAATTTAAAGCAGGAAATAAAAAATACATATGACTTAAGTATAAATCATTTAAATGTTATAGCCAAAAACCCCCATTATTATGGTGAACTTGAAAAAGAAAATGTTAAAAATTATATTGTTTCTGTAATTGAAAAATATGGTTATAAATCAATTTTGCAGCAAGGTCCTATAATAAAAAACTACAAATTTTCAGGTTCAAGTAGTCAAACAGTTTTTGCAATAATTGAAAATATATATGTTGAGATACCTGGTAAGACTGATAACAAATTGGTTATAGTAACTCATTATGACTCAGTCCCTTTTGGCCCTGGTGCCGCAGATAACTCAACTGCTGTTGCAGCAAGTCTTGCAAATTTTGAAAAGGTCTGTCTTGATATTCAAAATGGCAAAAAGCCATTAAATTCCATAATTTTCCTATTTACAGATGCTGAGGAAATCGGTCTTTTAGGTGCTGAGTATTTTGTTAAAAATTTCGACAAGAAGGATAAAATTGCAGCAATATTAAATCTTGATGCAAGAGGAAATAGAGGGAAATCTATTTTATTTCAATCAAATGATAAAAATGGAGTTATCCTAAAAGAATATGCAAAATATGATAAGGATCTTATAGGCTTTTCTTTTGCCAATGATATTTATAAAAGAATGCCTAACGGGACAGATTTTACCCCTTTTTTAGATAATAATATTGATGGCTTAAATTTCGCATTCTTACAAAATTCTGTTGTTTACCATAGCTTTTTAGATAATATTAAGAATTTAAGCACAAATTCAATCGAGCAAACTATATCAAAGGTTCAAAATTTTATCAATGCCTTTTCCGATTATCAGTTTAATATTAGAGATTCGACAAATAATAGTTATGGCAAAGATAACGAAAATTTCGAAAATATTGAAGATAGCAAAAATAATGATAATGAAAAAAATAATAGAAACCCTTTTATCTATTTTACTCTTTTTGGAAAATTATTTATCTATTCTAAAACCTTTTATTATATTCTTTTGATATCTTTATTTTTAATTTTAACTATACTTTTTATCTTTTCTATAATTAAAAAATTATTTTCACTTAAAAGCTTTTTTATATCTTTTTTCCAGAATTTTGTCTTTTTAATTCTTTTTGCTTTATTGCTTTTTATATCAAGATTTGTCCTTTACTTGATTTTTCCAAACTTAAATATTTTTTATGTAACTTTATACAATGAGCATCTGTATTTTTTGTTTATATATTCTTTTTCTTTTCTTTTAGCTCATATTATTGTATCGAGGTTCAGTAAATTTATTGATTTTTATTCATTTTATTTAGCTTCTTCATTATTTTCTTTTATACTTTCATTACTTGTCATAAAATTTATCTCTGGAATTTCATTAATTTTTCTTTTTCAATCCATTACCTTTATTTTTATTTTTCTGATAGTACTTATTTTCAAGTTTTTTTATAATAAATCTGAAGAAAAAATATACTATCTTTTTAGTTTTATTCCATCAATAATTACTCTTTCTATTGGTATTCCTTTTTCATATTTATCTTATATCGCTCTTGGCTTAAAAAACATAACTTTTACCTTTATAGGGCTTTTTCCTATTATTCCAATTTTTGCAGGGAATTATAAAAAGCTTGGAAACTATGATAAAAGAGTTGTAACAACCTTTTTATTTATTTTATGCATAATATTTTTATTTTTGATAATTACTAACTACAATTTTGACGAAAATAAACCAATTTTAAGTTCAATGACTATCGAAAAAGACCTAGATAGTTCTCAATTATCTATAATTTTACCATACAATGAGGTAAAATATTCGAATAATCCCTGGCATAAATCTATTCTATCTTTTGGAAACCCGACAATTGAAAAAAATTCATATAGGATATCTGAAATAAATGATATAAAATTCCCAAATTCCAATTTTTTTGAAATTTTACATCAAAAAGAGGATAAGAGGTTCAAAGAATATGAAATCAGTATTAAATCGGATTTTTGGGTATTTACTTTACCAGAAAACTCTCAAATCATTATTAAGGATATAATAAATATCAATTTTGATAAAATCACAACTTTTAAAGGATATTTACCTTATGGTAAAAATATAATTGTTAAGATTCGAATTCCAGTCAGTCAGATTTTGAAATTTGCTTTTATAAATTATTTTTTTCAGAATAAATATGATATAAATATACCAACTAGACCTAAAGAATTATTAGGAATTTATGATTATATAGTAGAAAAAGGAACATTAAAATAATTATTTAAAACTTTGTGCTATTTATTTAATATGAGGCATAAAGTTATGAAAAAATTATCATATTTAATAATAATTTTTTTACTAATCCTCTTAATATTTTTATCTACAAAGATGATTTTAGCACAGCAGACTTTTGATGGTTCCTTTTTAAGCTTAGGTTTAAGCTATGCTCCCTCTTTAATTTCGGGGCATAATATTTTGGCAGATTTATCATATTTACATTATTTTGGGGGTTGGTTTGGAGTTGGTTTTGGTTTAGATGCCTTATATAATCTTGTTTATGAAGATCTTTATATAAATACATTTATTAGACTTGCAATTAGAAGATTTTATTTTGAAGGCGGTATTACCTATAACCTTGTCCCATCAACTCATCAATCTATGATAGGTATGGAAGAAGAGATCTACCCATATATTGCTTTAAGATTTGATTTAATAATGAGTGAAACTGAGAAAGGTGCTTTTAATATCAATATTTTAATTGGTATGATCTTCACTTCATTTCCAACAATTGTAGTTGAAGAGGATAATTTTATCTCTTCATTGATAGCAAGCATAATTGCAAATGGAATGGGTATAATATTAAATTCTTTTAAAATAGGCATTGGGTTTACCTATACTTTTTATATGGGATAGTTAAAATATATTTATTATTTAAAAATTTTTCTTATCAATTATTTCAGTATGATTAAAAAATTTTCTTAAAAAATGCTAAAAAAATCCCTCTTTCGGGGGACTTTTTTAGCATTTTATTAATTATTCTTTTATCAATATGCTAACGCAATTTGTAACAGCGCTTCCACCGACATTTAATGTTGCTGCAACAGATGGTTTTTTCTTTTGAGTAACACCAATAGGCTGACCTATTAGCTGTTTGTATAATAGAGCATGCATTGAAACACCTGTTGCGCCGACTGGATGACCTTTTGCTTTTAAGCCACCAGAAAGATTTATAGAGATAGAATCATCAGGACCAAATCTACCATTTAAGTAATCATAACCAGCTTTACCATCTTCAGAAAATCCAAAAGCTTCCGTGCAGAGTAACTGATTTATTGTAAAGCAATCATGAACTTCAGCTATATTAATATCTTTAAAAGAGACTTTTGCTTCTTCTAAAGCTTTTTTAACTGCAATTTTAGCTGCATCCAATCTATACATCTGAGGTCTAACTGAAATTGCCATTCTTTCGACAACATGACCGATACCTGCTATTCTTACAGATTTTTCTTTTTTAAGCATAGCTATATCTTTTTTAGTTATAACAATAGCAGCTGCACCATCTGTAACTAAAGAACAATCATGAAGTTTAAGAGGTTCTGCTATCATTGGATTTTTTTCTGGTGGAAGATTAAGTATTGCTTCAGCTGTTGTAAGTCCAAGCTTATCTGATGGACCTCCTTTTCCAAAATGAGCCAAAGGATTTTCAAGTCCATTTCTGTAACATAAAGCTGCGGCAGAGGCAAGCATTTTTGAAAAAGTTGCATCATCTATATTGTACTGTTTTTTATAGCCTTTTGCATATTCTGCAAAAAGTCCAGGGAAAGTCATACCCTTACCACCTTCTTCTGGCCAATATGAGCATGTTGCGAGAGCATGAGTAATGCCTTTGGTATCAAGTAGATTCATCTTCTCAACCCCAACAACTAAAGCTGTATTAATTCTCCCAGATTCAATAGCATAAATTGCGTCATAAATTGCAACAGAACCAGATGCGCATGCATCTTCACATCTTGTCATTGGCTTAAATCTAAAGGATTCTGGAGCAATTTCCACAGCTGTCGCTGCTAAATGCTCCTGATTTGCAAAAAGCCCTGGCGCACATGAACCAACCCAAACAGCATCGATTTCATCGGCAGTAATGCCTGCATCCTGTATAGCACCTTTACCTGCCTCAATCATAAGATCATAGATTGATTTAGTATCAGTAATTTCGCCTGTTTCTTTGTTTTTCTGAACGAAATTTCCAAACTTCGTGTTATAAGCACCGATGATGTAAACTTGTGACATTTTTACCCCCTACTAATAGTATTATATAATAAAATAAAATTTTTCCAATAATTTAAATTTAAATGTAACCTAATTTTTTTGCTTTATCTAAAAGTTCTTCTCTAAACTTAGGTGCAGCAACATTTATTAACTCCAAAGTTCTTTCCTTAACTGTTTTTCCTCTAAGATTTGCTATCCCATTTTCAGTGACTATATAGTCGACAAAAGATCTATGTAAAGTAACAGCAGTTCCTTCAGGCAAAGTAGGAACTATTGTGCTTACGGCTCCATCTTTCGCTGTAGAATAGCAAGCAATAATAGATTTGCCAAGTCCGTCAAAACCTGCAACTGCTCCCTGTGCAGTATCTGATTGACCTCCTGTTCCTGAGTATTGATTGGTACCTATCGATTCACTTGCAACCTGTCCTGTGAAATCAACCATCAAACAGGTATTTATAGATACCATTTTGCTGTTTTGAGATACTATGTAAGGATTATTGACCCAACAACCTCTTTCAAAGTCAACTGCAACATTTTCATCTAACCAATCATATAGCTTTCGACTTCCCATTGCGAATGTACATACAAATTTTCCTTTTTTCAAGGTTTTTTTTGAATTTGTGATGACTCCTAACTCATAAAGTTCCATCATAGAATCCACCATCATTTCAGTGTGAACTCCTAAATCTTTTTTATCTCTTAAGGCTAATGCAGCTGCATTTGGTATTCCACCTATTCCAAGTTGAATTGTGGATCCATCTTCTACAAGTTCAGAAATATATTTCCCAATCATTAAATCTGTTTCATTTGGCGAAGGTTCAGGTAAAGTAGGAACTTCCTGTTCATGTTCCACAAAGTAAGTAACTTGACTTACATGAATATGAGTATCTCCAAATGTCCTTGGAAGTCTTGGATTTACTTCCAAAATAACAAATTTTGCATGTTCAAGTATATCTTTTTCATAAGTTATTCCAAGCGATAGGCTTACAAAACCATTTTTATCCATAGGAGTGCAAGTTCCAATAAAAACTTCAGGAGCATGAGCATGAATTCTATCTGTTGCGGCTCTATGAAGCATATTCGGAACATAAGTTACAGTGCCAATCCCTTTTTTTAATGCTTCGCGGGAACCTGGAGCGTGAAACCAGCTAGCAAGCTCAAAATGTCCTTTCATTTCAGGTTTCATATAGAAATCATAAGGCTTTAATGTTAAAACCGAAAATACTCTGACATTTTCAACTTTATCTGCTAAAAGGTGCAATTTTGACATTGTTCCCTGAGGTTCGCTGGCACATTGCGCAACAACAACATCAAAATTACTTTTTATACATTGGATTGCTTCTTCTATAGATCTAAGCTTGGATTTATAAATTTCTTCAAATCTATTCATAAAATCCCCTTAATTATTTTATAAAAATATTTTTAAAAAGTTGCTAATAAACAAAAATATTTGCACCGACGGCAAGACCAGCACCGCTTGCGCAAAATAGTATCTTGTCGCCTCTTTTTATCTTCCTTTCTTTAACAGCTTCATCAAAAGCTGTTGGGACACATGCTGAGCCAGTATAACCATATTTATCCATCACCATTATGGCTTTTTCAATAGGTTGATTTAATATTTTCATAACTTCGATAATTACACTTTTGTTTATCTGGGTAAAAATAAAATAATCGATCTCATCAAGTTTTAAACTTACTTTTTGGCACAAAGATTGAACTAAAGGAGGCCAAAGTTTAATATTCCTATCTGGTGGGAGCCTTTGAATTAACTCAAGACCATAGCTTTTACTATCTAAAATATCTTTAGTTATTATCTTTCTTGTACCACCAGCATAAACTCCAATGAAATTCCATTGCGTACCATCGGAAATAAATTCGCCATCAATATAATCAGAAATATTTGAATCATCTCTATTATTACTACTAATATTTTTTGAATCCCCTAGTATTATTGCTCCAGCTCCATCTGCAAAAATAGACCAGCCAAAAGTATCTTCATTTCTTACATATCTTGTCATATTATAAACACCAACAACAAGGGCATTTCTAATACTTTGATTACTTTTCATCATCCTTGCTGCTGCATCAAATGCTGTGACAAAGCTTGCACAAGAAGCCGATATATCAAAAACCATTGTATTACTTTGATAACCCTGTAGTCTTCCCTGAAGCACAATTGATGTTGCAGGACTTATATATTCTGGTGTATCTGTTGCTACTATAATTAAATCAATTTCCTCTGTTTTAATGTTGGAAGATTTTATTGCATTTAAGCTTGCTTTATGTGCAAAATCAGCAGTAGTTTCATCTATTTTTCTAAATTTTGCGATATGACGCTTCTTAATGCCAATCAGATTTTCTATTTTTTCTTTATCAAATGATATATTTGCAAGTTTCATAAGCTCATCACTATCAATAGGTTCTCCCGGGAAGTAACTACCAGAACCTAAAATGGCTATTTTTCTCATATCTTGGCCCCCCTTTTATATTTTTTTTATTACTTTTCATTTTTCAATCCATTTTGGAGTAAAAATGCAAGCTCGTTTAATGTTTGATATAAATCAATATTGCTGTTATCAAAAATATATTCTATTCCAAAATAGTGAGAGATACCAAGTAAAAATTCTATGATTGTTTCAAGATATTCTGGATTGTTGTCAAAATTGCTTTCATTTATAAAGGAATTATTCTGTTTTTTATAGCCTTTTACAAATGCCTCATAATACTCTTTTGCTTTTTGTGGAGATACAAATTCAGCTTCTCTAACTATATTATAACAATTTCTATCGTATTTTAAGTAATTTAAAAATAAAAATATTCCTCTTATTTCAATTTCTAATCTGTTTAAATTTTCACCTAAATTTTCATTTATAAAATGTCGGATTTGCTTACCAGATATTTCAACTAAAAGTTCAAAGAATGATTTTTTACTTTGAAAATACTTGTAAAATGAACCAATAGCAAGATTTGCTTTTTCAGTAATATTTGAGATATTGACTTCATAATACTCTTTTTGACCAAATAGTATTTTCCCAGCATCGATAAGTCTATCTTTACTTTGAAGTGGATAGTTTAAATCAGGCAATCTTATAGGCAGACTAATAATTTTATTTAAATCAAAATCGAAGTCATTAAAAATACCATTCATTATTATATTTTTTGCATATTCAATAGAAAGATTTGAACCATAAAGTTCTTTTCTTATGCAAACCCATCTTAAACCGCCAAATATAAAAATATAAAGAGAAAGAGGAATATCTTTATTTAATATTTTTTTTAATATGTTTTTATAGATTTGAAAAAGTCTTCTTTCATATTCAAAATATCTATATTGTCCCTCTCTAAAAACTATTATCAATTCTTTGTTACTTGAAGTATATCTATAAAGAGAATTGGCAAGACTACTTATCTTTTCATTCAAATTTTTCCCATCTATATTACTAAGCATTTGCTCAATTTCATTTACAGTTTTTTCTAAAATATGCTTTATTAATTCTTCTTTATTTGAAAAATAATGATAAAATAGACCATTTGAAATCTTAGCTTTTCGACAGATAGCTGCTATCGATACTGAAGAGTACCAATTTTTAGAAAAAAGCTTTATAGCTGAGTTGATAATTTTATTAAAGGAATCTGACTCATCTTTTTTTATCTTAACCATTGTAAGCCTTCTAAGATGCTTTTAACTTACTCAAAACCTAAATATAAAAAAGGTTATAGCAGTGAAATTAAGAGGTGATTCACTTAACAAATAAATAATAAAATAATTCAAAAAAATTTCAAGTATTTTGTAAAAACAAATGAAAAATATTTTGAAAAATGGGAAAAGGCGAAAAATAATATAAATGTATATTTGAATTAATCAAGGGAAAATATTAAATAAATATAAGTAAATACCTAAAAAAATTAGTTAAATATTTTGATAATAAAAAAATATTAATAAACAAACATAAAATTCAATTTATTAAAATTGATATAAAAAAAATTAAAAAATTTAAAAAAATCTCTTGACAATAAAAATTTAAATCTTATTTAAATGAATAAATTGAGAGATGAATCACTTTTAATTCAAAAAATTAGAATTGATTATCCCAAAAGGTTTTAGAAGAATTATATTATTTTAGAAGAATTATATTATTATTATATTTGAAGAAGAATGTTATAAATTATTAAAAAAAGTTTTCTTTTAGGTAGGTTGATTATGGATATTGGTTTAATATCTACAGGGATATATATACCTAAAAACTTTATAACAGCCAAAGAGATTTCCTCAAAAACAGATATTCCAGAAGATGTTATTAAAGAAAAATTTGGAGTAATAAAAAAGCCTATTGCAAATAAAGACGAGACAACTGCCGAAATGGGCTTTCAAGCAGCTAAAATTGCTTTAGAAAAAGCTCAGATTTCTTCTGAAAAGATTGATCTGATTATCTGGTTTGGTGCTCAGCATAAGGATTATCCAAGTTGGTTAGCTGGACTTTATGTAGCGGATAAAATAGGGGCAAAAAATGCTTGGAGCTTTGATATGGAGGGAATGTGCGGTTCTTTCATGATGGCTCTTGATGTCGCAAAATCTATGATGATAGCAAGGGATGATTTATATACTGTTTTGCTTGTTTCGGGATATAGAAATAATGATTTAATAGATTTGAGTGAACCAACAACAAGATTTATGTTAGATATAGGGAGTTGTGGCGCTGCGGCAGTATTGCAAAAAAATGCTGAAAAAAATATAATTTTGGCTTCCAGTTTTTTAGGAGATGGTTCATTTTCCACAGATTGCATTTTCCCTGTATTTGGTTCCAAAAACTGGCCTGTTAAAGAAGAAGATTTAAAAAAGGCACATTTTGTAGTTAATGATGAAGAAGAATTTAAGAAAAAACTTAATGAAAGGACATTGCCAAACTTTTTCAAAGTTATTGATATTGCTCTGGAAAAATCTGGAAATCTAACAAGAAAAGATATAGATTATCTTGCAATTCTTCATTTTAAAAGATCTGCTCATAATGCTATAATTCAGGAGTTAGGTCTTTCAGAAAGTCAGACAACATATCTTGAAGAATATGGCCATCTTGGGCAAAATGACCAAATACTATCTATTGAACTGGGACTGGCAACTGGTAAAATAAAGAAAAATTCAAATATTGTTCTTGTTGGAGCTGGACTTGGTTTTGTTTGGGCTGCATCTGTCATAAAATGGGGAGATGTTAGAGAGTAACTTTTTATTTTAAGATTTTTTAAGAATTTCTAAGATTGATAAGCAGTTAATAAAATATTGACTTTTTATAGGAGGATATATGAAAAAAGTCTATCTTGCTATCTTGATTCTACTAGCTGTAACGATCGTCTTTTCTCAGGCTAACCCAGGTGATACAAATGGTATCACAGCTACTGAAATCAAAATTGGTTCTTTTCAAGCCCTTTCCGGTCCTGTTGCTGCGATAGGGGTTCCAGTTAAAAAAGGTCTTGATGCTTATTTTAACTGGGTAAATGCAAATGGCGGTGTTTTTGGAAGAAAGATCAACATTATAGTCGCAGATGATGCTTTCAACCCTTCCAACACTGTCGTTGAAGTTAAAAGATTAGTCGAATCCGACAAGGTATTTGCTCTTGTTTGTGGTTTAGGTGCTCCTGGTAATCTTGCTATAATGGATTATGTCGAAGCACAAAAGATTCCTTATGTTTATCAAGCAGCTGGCGCTGGTATTTTAACAATACCTCCAAAAAGATATATTTTTGGTGTACAACCAAACTATACAACAGAAGGTGCTATTGCAGCGAAGTATCTTGTTGAGCAGAAAAAAGCAAAAAGAATTGCTATCGTCTATAGAAATACAGATGATGGGAAAGAAGAACTTGCATCTGTAAAAAACACTCTATCAAAGAAAGGTATGAGTTTAGCAGCTGAAATACCGATTGAACCTACTGCTACTGATTTCTCATCAAATATTGTAAAACTTACTGAAGCCAATGCAGATGCTGTAATAGTTATGTTATTTGTTCCACAATCTTCAAATTTTGTTAAACAGGCTAAACAATTTGGATTAACAAAACAAAATTATCTTTTGACTTACTCAAATGCAGATCCAACATTTGCAGCAATTGCTGGTGCAAATATCGCTGCTGGGGTTGAAGCTTTAGCATGGGTAAATGTTGATTTTACAGATCCTAATGCTCATTTTATAAAAGTTTATCAAGCAACTTTCGCTGGTGAAATTCCTAATGCTTATGCTGTTGCAGGTATGATTGCTGCAGAAATCTTCACAGAAGCTCTTAACAGAGCAGGAAAAAATCTCACAAGAGAAAAATTGATAACAGCATTAGAGTCAATGGATAAGTGGATCGGAAAAATAAGCCCTATGATTACCTATGGTCCTATAAAAGTCAAAGGAAACAAGGCAAGATTGGGTGTTCAAACAATGTATATCTTGCGATTTAAAGAGGATGGAACTTTGGAAAAAGCTTTTGATTGGATTACAATGGATTAGTAGATAACCTATTTTAAGCCACTGAAATCTTAATAGATTTATCTTGAATATGATTTCAGTGGCTTTTTTAATTGATTTGGGAGAAACAGAATGTTAAACTGTAAGGATATAACAGTCAGTTTTGGTGGATTAGTTGCTGTAAATAAAATGAATCTTTTGGTAGAAAAAGGAACTATTCATGCCCTTATAGGTCCAAATGGCGCTGGAAAAACTACTCTTTTTAATACAATTACAAGAATTGTTGATGTTGATTCTGGTGAAATAAGTTTTGAAAATGTTAATATCCTCGATAAAAAACCATATGAGATAATAAATTATGGAATTGTCAGGACCTTCCAGAATTTAAAACTTTCACCATATCAAACAATAAAAGATAATATAATAGCTGCTTTGACATATAAGTATAAAGGTAATATTTTATCATCAATTTTCAGATCATATTCGAAATTCTTGAAAGAAGCTGAAGAAATTGCTTTTAATAGTGCAGCGATTTTTGGTATTCAAAACAGAATGAATTCTTATATAGGTTCATTACCTTATGGAATATTAAAAAAAGTTGAACTTGCAAGAGCTTTAGCCGTTAAACCAAAAATTCTTCTTCTTGATGAGCCTGCAGCTGGATTAAATACAGATGAAAAAAAGGAACTTGATGAGATTTTACTAAAATTAAAATCAATGGGTTTAACAATTTTATTGGTTGAACATGACATGAATCTTGTTATGAGGATTTCAGATATTGTGACTGTTATGGATTTTGGAAAATTTATAGCCAGTGGAAAACCAGAAAATATATCGAAAAATGAAGATGTAATTAGAGTATATTTAGGGAATTCATATGATATTAGAAATAAATAAATTTTCAGTTTCTTATGGAAAGATAGAAGCTGTTAAATCTGTTTCATTAAACTTAACTGAGAAAGAAGTTGTTACTGTAATTGGAGTAAATGGTGCGGGTAAAAGCTCTTTGTTATACGGTATTTCTGGTATTGTCGATTCAAAAGGTATGATTTTTTATAAAGAGCAAGATATATCAAAACTACCATATAACAAAAGAGTAAAAAATGGTATGATACTTTGTCCAGAAGGAAGAAGAATTTTTCCTTCTTTAACTGTGGAAGAGAACTTAAAACTTGGATCTTTTTCAAGAGGTAATGTCAAAAAACAGATAAAACTAGTATATGAACTTTTTCCAAAACTTTACGAAAGAAAAAAACAGATTTCAGGTTATCTTTCTGGCGGTGAACAGCAGATGCTTGCGATAGGGAGAGCTTTAATGGCAGATCCTAAATTGCTCATGCTTGATGAACCATCTTTAGGACTTGCTCCAATAATTGTAGATCAGGTTTATATGGCTTTGGGTGAACTAAAAAAATTAGGGATCTCGATTTTATTGATAGAGCAAAATGCATATCAAGCTTTATCATTTGCTGATAGAGCATATATACTTGAAAATGGAAAAGTTGTGGTAGAAGGAGCATCTAAAAAACTTTTAAATGAAGATTCTGTTAGAAAGGCATATTTAGGTATCTAGGAGTTAAAAATGCTTGTTAGGATTTTGCAATCTATAATATTCGGGTTGTTTTCCGGATCTCTTTATGGGATAATTGGCCTTGGATTATCATTAATCTATCGAACAACTGGAGTTATGAATTTCGCACATGGCAACTCTGGTATGATAGGTGTTTTTGTCGGTTGGACAATACTTGCTTTGACAAAAAACCTATTCCTTTCAATTCTTGTTGGTGTTATTTTTGGATCAGTTCTTGGTATTTTCATGGATAAAATTTTGATGAAAAAAGTAAATGGGTTATCTCATAGTTCTATGCTTATAATAACCCTTGGAGTACTTCTTATTTTTGAAGGAATCGCTTTAATAATATGGGGAACACAACCTCTTCTTTTTAAGGATATTTTTTCATTCCCGCCAAAATTATTATATCTACCACAAAAACTAAATCCAAACAATTTTCCTCTTATTATTCCTGCAAATGATTTCGCAAATTTTTTAGTTGCGACTTTAGTATCTGTTATGATAATATTATTTTCAAGATGGACAAAACCAGGACTTGCACTTATGGCAAGATCTGAAGATGAGGTGGGGGCCAAAGTAGTCGGCATTAATGTTAATTTTACAGATAGTTTGGCATGGGCTTTGGGTATATCAACAGCAGTTTTCGCTGGCTTTTTAGTAGCTCCAAAGACAACTGTAAATCCTATCATGCTTGTCAATTTTCAGCTTTATGGATTCACAGCAGCAGTTTTTGGTGGATTTTCAAGTTTTGTTGGAGCATTTGCTGGAGGTCTTATCCTTGGTGTACTGGAAAAGCTTGTTATTTTAGGTTTAGACCAGCTTTTAACTAAATCTGGTATCTCTTCAATCAACTCTGTTGATTTACAACTTTCGATAATACTTCTTATAATAATTATAACTTTAATCATAAAACCAACAGGTATTTTTGGAGCAAAATTTAAAGGAAAGGTCTAATATGTCTTGGATAAAAAATAGCATAATATATTTAATTATTGGCGTAATTCTTGGTTTGATTTTTATAAATCAAAGTTTTATTTTGATAATACTATCACAGATACTGATTTTTACAATAGCCGCAATGGGCTTAAATATATTGACAGGCTTTGCAGGGCAGGTTTCTATCGGTAATGCTGCTTTTATGTCTATCGGAGCATATGCAAGTGCTGTACTTTCGATGAAATTTGGCTTTCCGATATATTTAACTATATTGATTTCTGGATTTATCGCTTCTATTTTTGGACTTATAATCGGTTTTCCATCACTTAGAATGAAAGGCTTTTACCTCGCAATTGCGACAATGGCTTTTGGAGTTGTAATAGAGCAGTTAATTTCAGTTATGCCTTACTTTGGAGCTCATGATGGAATTAGAAGCATTCCAAAAATTTCAGATTCAGAATTTTATACTTACTTAACTATTTTAATCACTTTTTGTATATCTTTAATTATTTTAAGAAATATTGTCGAAGGACCTTCTGGTATTAAATGGAAGATGGTAAGAGATCAGGAAATAGTTGCCATCTCATTTGGAACAAATACTTCTTTATCTAAACTTTCTTCTTTCATGATAAGTGCTTTTTTCAGTGGTATAGCAGGAGCTTTATATGCTCACTGTGTAGGCTATATTAGAGCTTCAGATTTTGGTCTTTCAAGATCCCTTGATTTACTTGCAATGATCATGATAGGGGGTCTAGCTTCTTTAGATGGGAGCCTTGCTGGAGCCATTGTCATAATAGGGCTTAGATTTTTCTTTAGTCGTGGATTTGGTCCATGGCTATCAGTTATAATAGGTTTTCTTTTAATCTTTTTCACTTTATTTTTTCCAAGAGGTATCGCGTGGGGTCTAATTATGGCTTACCATAAATATTTTCAACGACCATACATTGCAGTTATTAAGTATTATCAAAGGAGAAAGATTATGGAGAGTAAATTTTTGGAAGTTGATGATCTGAAAATATATTATGTTGAAAAAGGAGAAGGAGAACCTATATTATATATTCATGGTAATACTGGTTCTTCTCGATGGTGGAAAAAAGTCATGGATATTCCTAATCATAAAGTTTATGCGGTAGACTTACCAAATTTTGGAAGGTCTTCTCATATGAAAACTGCCGAAATAGATGATTATTCAGATATTTTGAAAAAAGTTATTGATAAACTTTCACTAAAGTCTCCTGTAATAGTCGGTCATAGCCTCGGTGGTGCTATAGTAATCTCTTTTATCAATAAATTTCCTGATATACCAAAAGCTATTATATTGGTTGATAGCAGTTCTGTAACTGGTCTTAAAACACCAGAAGAACATTATCCGATAATAGAGATGTATAAAACAAGTAGGGATCTTATGTACAAGGCACTATCTGCTATTGCACCAGAACTTAAAGATTATGGATTTTTAAATGAACTAACAGATGATGCAATGCTCATGGCTACTTTTGCTTATACTGCTCATCCCAGATCTTTAGAAAAATTTAACTATAAAGGGAGATTTAAAAATTTTACAAAGCCAGTATTAATTATGTGGGGAAAGAAAGATACCATAATAACCAAAGAGATGGTTGAAGAGACAAAAAATGAATTTCAAAATTCTTATATTGTTGAATTTGATAATATAGGGCATTCGGTTATGGTTGAAAACCCCGCTCTTTTCAAAGAGCAGTTGGTAAAATTCATAAATGAAAAAGTCAAATAAATTTTTATTTATACTTTAATAAAAAAATGAATAAAACTTGAATAATAAATTTAATAAATCTATAATAATAAATTTAATACTCTATAATTTTTCAAATAAATTTTGTTCCTTCTATTAAAAAAATTTTGTAGTTTAAGCAATTTTATTTTAATGACTTTATATTATATAAAGAAAAAGAGAATGAAATTATTAAAAAATCAAAAAAAAAGAAGGAGGTTTTTGATGTATCTTTTAATCACATTTATTCCTCAAAAGGATAGTGAAAATGTTATAGAAGCTTTATTTAATGCAGGGGCGGGGAAATTTTCAAAATATGATAGAGCAGCTTTTACCTGTAAAGGAGTTGGAAGATTTAGACCATTAGAAAATGCAAATCCATATATCGGTGAAAAAGGGAAAGATGAATTTGTCGAAGAAATAAGGTTTGAAACTATTGTTGATGAAAATTGCATTGATAATGTTTTAAAAACCTTAAAAAAAGTTCATCCATATGAGCAGCCCGCAATTTATATTATAAAACTTGACGAAAAATCTTTTAGCTTTAATTGACTTATTGATAATCGAATGCATACTTAAATATAGAAAAAACTATTAAATTATATCTACTTAAAGTGCTTGTAAATTACTTAAATACTTATAAGTTTTGAAAAAATTAAAAAATTTTATTTTTTATAAAAAAGTAAAAAAAATTAAAAAGAAGGTGAAAGATGCTATTTGGCCTTTTTGCTTTAGCAGTAGCTCCAGCAGTATTTTTAATTATCTATTTTTATTTACAAGATAAATATGAGCCAGAACCTATAAAAAAAGTATTTATCTCTTTTTTTCTAGGGTTTGTTTCTGCTATTATTGCTGTTGTTCTTGAGATCTTACTGGAATCGACTCTATTAAATCTATTTTCTGGAATATGGGTACATATAATAAAAGCTTTTATAGTAGTTGGGTTAGTAGAAGAGTTTTCAAAATATTTTATGGTTATGATTGGACCTTATAAATCTATTGAATTCAATGAAATTATGGATGGCATAGTATATACTGCTGCTGTATCTTTAGGTTTTGCCACTTTTGAAAATATATTTTATGTCCTTAAAGGTGGTTTTTCTGTTGGTATTTTCAGGGCTATTCTTTCTGTTCCAGCTCATGCGTTTTTCGCTGCAATAATGGGGTTTTATATAGGTAGAGCAAAATTTGCATTCAATAAGACCCAAAAATACAGTTTTCTATTTTTAGCTATTTTTCTTTCATCTTTCTTTCATGGCTTATATGATTATATTTTGTTTGTTCATATTTTATATGGACTTGCAATTATCCCACTTTTGATATTTATTTATTTTATATTAAAAAGGTATATTCTTATAGCGCAAATAGATAGCAAGAGAAGGATTAGTAGGTTTTAATAAAATAGGAAAAATTTATTAAAAGAAAAAACAAAAATGATAACAAAAAATAGATAAAATTTAATAGATAAAATTTAAAGTTAATAAAATTAGAAAGAAATTATAAGCATAAAGAGTAGTAAAATTAGGAGGAAAAAATGAATAGATGGATATTTGGTATTTTGCTTATTATTGTTGGTGTTTTTTTGATTTTTAATTATTCGCTAAACTTGAATTTAGAGCTTTGGCCACTTGCTCTTTTAATACCAGGGATATTTTTCTTTTTTGGAGCAAGTAAAGAAAATATTGGCCTTTACATACCAGGTTCAATACTTACATTTTTGGCTTTATTCTTTTTCTTTAATGTAACCACAGATTGGAGTTACCATCAATATTTATGGCCTTTGTATGTATTTTCAGTAAGCCTTGCTTTTTATATTGCTGCAATTTTTGGTAAAGAATCAAATTTTATTATTCCAGCAAATATTCTTCTCATTATAACAGTTGGATTATTTTTCATTTCATTAAAATTATTGAAATTATGGCCTGTCGCACTTATTATTTTAGGATTATGGATAATTTTTGATTCCAAAAATTTTAAAAGAACCGCAAAAGCTGAAGATATAAAAACAAAATCGGAAGATATAAAAGAATAGAATTCGAGGTAGGCTATGAAAAAAATCCTAGGTATTTTGTTGATTATTGTAGGGACTCTTCTAATACTTGGGAATATGTATAACTGGAAGATTCAATTTTGGCCTTTAGGCTTATTGATTTTAGGCATATTTTTATTTACAATCTCTTCAAAAACAAAGTATATTTTTTATATCCCTGCTATAATTTTATCTTTATCTTCAATATTTTTCTTTTATAATATTTTCACTTCTTGGGAAAATTTTAATAAACTATGGCCAATACTAATGTTAATAGTTAGTATCTCCTTTTTTACTTCATCTATTGCTGGAAAACAAAAAGATTTAGTAATACCAGCAATTATACTTTTTTTGGTATCTTTATGCCTATTTTTTATTTCCTTCAATGTCCTAAAATTTTGGCCAGTTATTTTTATTATCCTTGGATTATGGATTATAATAGATAGAAAAACTATAGAAAAAGATTTAAATTAATAAAAAACACAATATTTTTAATTTAAATTATTTTTGTTATAAATAATAAAATTGTAACATTCTTGTAAAAATATAAATTTTTGGTATTACTTAGTTAGGAGGAAAAATGTCAGGTCATAATAAGTGGTCAACTATTAAGCATAAAAAAGGTGCTAATGATGCTAAAAGAGGTAAACTCTTTACAAAATTTATTAGAGAAATTGAGGTTGCAGCAAGAATAGGTGGTGGAGATATTAATGGAAACCCACGACTTCGAGCAGTTGTTTCAAAAGCAAGAGCTGCGAACATGCCAAAAGATAATATCGATAAGGCAATAAAAAAAGGAACTGGTGAAATTCAGGGAGAAACTTACGAAGAAATCTTTTATGAAGGTTATGGCCCAGCAGGTGTTGCTATGATGATTAAAACTTTGACAGATAATAAGAATAGAACCGCATCTGCAATAAGGGCAACATTATCTAAATATGGTGGAAATCTTGGTGAAAACGGCTGTGTAGGCTGGATGTTTAAGTATAAAGGAGTCATCACACTCGAAAAATCTAAATATAATGAAGATGATATTGCTGGTCTTGCCTTAGAAATAAATGCAGATGATTATGCATTAAAAGAAGATATCTGGGAAATCTATATAGACCCTAATGAAACAGAAAATGTAAAAGAAATCCTTGACTCTAAAAAAATAGAGTATACCTCGGTTGAAGCAACTATGGTTCCAGATAATACAATTAAACTTGAAGAAAATGAAGCCATAAGAATGTTAAAACTTTTGGATGTTCTTGATGAAAATGATGATGTTGTAGATGTTTATGCTAACTACGACATAGATGATGCAATAATTGAAAAATATGAACAAACTTCAGGTTAATCTGTGAGAATTTTAAGTATTGATCCTGGATATGCAATCCTTGGTTTTTCTATAATTGATGCTGATATTGAAAAAAATTCTGCAGAACTTGTTATATATGGCACTGTAACTACTAAGATTGAATCTTTTGAAAAAAGAATTGCCGAAATTGGAGATTCATTTCTTTCAATTTGTGATAAGTATAATCCACAAGAAATAGCTATTGAACAGCTTTTTTTCATAAGAAATATAACTACTGCAATGCATGTATCTGAAATAAGAGGAGTTATATTTTATCTTAGTGAAAAAAGAGGAATACCAGTATATAACTATACACCTTTGGAGATTAAGCTTTCTGTCACTTCATACGGTAAAGCTAACAAAAAACAGGTCCAGAGTATGGTAAAAAGATTTTTTAATCTTGAAAAATCGCCAAAATCAGATGATGCTGCCGATGCTATTGCTTGTGGTATTACTCATCTTATAAAAAAATATAATATTAGCTTTCAATAAAAACAAATATTAAAAAAAAGATAAATTTTAATAAAAAGATAAAAAGATAAAAATATAAAAGATAAAAAGGTATTTTATGTATGCCTATCTTAAAGGTAAATTGGCAGAACTTGCTATAGGTAAATGCATTATTGATGTCAGTGGTGTGGGTTACCTATGCAAAATATCCTTAAATACATATAATTCTTTGAAAGATTATCCTTTGGGAAGTGAAATAAAATTATATCAATATCTTAATGTCAAAGAAGATGAGCTCTCATTATTTGGATTTTATACAGAAGAAGAGAAAAATCTTTTTATGAAATTTATTTTAGTTGAAGGGATAGGACCTAAAAAAGCCCTTGAGATATTTAATTTTGGAAAACCAGAAGAATTTATCGAAGCTATTGAAAATCAGGATGCAAATTTTTTTGTGAAAGTAAAAGGAATCGGTCAAAAACAGGCGCAAAAAGTGATACTTGAACTAACAGGTAAGTTAGGAAAGTTATCCAGCAAAAATATTTCAATAATTAATGAACTTACCGAAGGACTTCAAACACTTGGATTCTCTCGAGTGGAAATAGAAAAAGCAATTAATAATTTTAAGAAACAGAGCAGTAAAAAGATTGAAGAGATGGAATTCGAAGATGCTTTTAAGGCTGTTTTATCATTATTATCTAAATTTCAATAAAATCTATTTTTATGAAAAATTTTTTATAAAACAAAATGGATTTGATTAAAAACAAGAAAAGTTGGGAAAAAATTGGGTGATAATAAAAATTAATAAAAAAATATTGATTAAAATCCAAATAATAAAATAGAAAAAATTAAAAAAACTTAAGATGATAAACGAAGAAAAGCCAGAAAAAATTTTTCAAAAAGATGAAAGAATAAATATAATCCAAAGACCAGAAAAGCTTGAAGATTTTATAGGTCAAAATCATGTAAAAAAACAACTTACAATAGCTATCTCTGCTGCAAAATCAAAAGGAAAACAGTTAGACCATATTCTTTTTTATGGTCCTGCTGGGCTTGGGAAAACAACTTTAGCTCAAATAATTGCAAAAGAGATGAATTCGAATATAAAAATAATTTCTGCTCCAACTGTTGAAAAATCTGGAGATCTGGCTGCAATACTATCTTCAATCAGAGCAAATGATTTTATCTTTATTGATGAAATTCATAGATTGAAAATAAATCTTGAAGAAATACTTTTCCCTGCAATGGAAGATTATCATATAGATGTTATCATTGGCAAAGGTGCAACAGCTAAAAGCATAAAGATAAATCTTCCACCATTTACACTTATTGGAGCAACAACTTTAGCTGGAAATATTTCCAAACCTCTTAGAAGTAGATTTGGTCTCATATTAAAGTTAGATTATTATTCAATAGATTCAATGCTGATAATTGTTCAGAATGCTTTTACTAAACTTGGTTTTAATGTTGATTCTGAGGCAGCTTTACATATTGCAAGATGCAGTCGTGGAACTCCAAGAATAGCTCTTCATCTTGTTAAGCGTGTTTGTGATTTTGCCACCTATAAGAATAAAAAAGAAATTTTTGATGAAATAGTAAAAGAAACTTTGCATGAACTTGGAATAACAGAGGAAGGGCTCGATTTGAATGATATTAAACTTTTAAAAACAATTATTGAAGATTATAGTGGAGGACCAGTTGGTTTAAATGCTCTTGCTGTATCTATCGGCGAAGATACAAAAACAATAGAAGATTTTTATGAACCATTTCTTATACAAATGGGTTATATTAAAAGAACTCCAAAAGGAAGGGTCGCCAACCCAAAGGCGTACGAACTTCTTGGGGTAAAAATAAAAGATAAAGATAGTTTGTTTTGATTTTTTATGGAAGATAAGATAAAAATAAGAATTATTAAAAAAATTAAGTATGAAAAAGTGATATCCTTATATAAAGAAGCTGGTTGGTGGGATGAAGAAGATGAAAAAGGCTCCAATAAAATAAAGAAAGATAAAATACAAAAAATTATTAAAAATAGTTTTATTTTTTTAGGAGCCTTTTATAATAAAGAGCTTGTCGGGATTGCAAGAGTAATATCAGACAGGATTTCTGATGCATATATTCAGGATGTTGTAGTATCAAAAAATTTTAGGAAACAAGGGATTGGGAAAAAACTTATTTTTTACATATTAAGTTACCTTAAAAGTAAAGGTATAAGTTGGATTGGGCTTATTTCATCACCAGATTCATCTGAATTTTATAAGAAAATTGGATTTGAAAAGATGGAAGATTTTACACCAATGATATTTAAAAGTTAATTTTTAAAGGTAGAAAATGATAATTGAAAATATAGGTGAATTTAAGAAGATTGACATAAAAGATAAAGAAGTATTTTTAGATTATTTTGAAAAGTTTCCACAAATCTTTTGCGATTTCAATTTATTTAATCTTCTTTCCTGGTCAATAGTTTATGATTACTATTGGGCTATCTATCAAGGAAGATTAATTATATTTAATAAATCCACAGGTTTTATTTTTAAACCAATAGGCGAACCTTTTCCATTAAATGAAATTTTATATATCTCAGATTCATTTATATCTTCCAATTATTCAGGTAACTTTTGCTTTTTTGATGAAGAATATATAAAAAATCTTAAATATCAAAATGAAAATACGCTAAGTAACTATTTTAATCTTGTTGAATCAAAAGATAATGCAAATTATATTTATCTTACTGAAAAACTTGCTATTTTAAGTGGAAGAAAGTTTCATAATAAAAGAAACTTAATATCTCAATTCATGCGAAATTATCCTCAATATAATCTCTATATTTTAAATAGGTCAAATTCCGGTTGCTCAAAATTTAAGGAATGTGCAGAACTTGCAGAAAGGTGGATTAAAAATAAGGAAAGCAAATTAAATAATAAAAATAATGAAAACAATAATTTTGAAAAAGATGAAAATTTAAAAAAAGAATTATTAGAAGTAGAATTAAAAGTACTTAAAAATTCTTGTAACTATTTTAAGGACTTAGATATAGGATTACTAATAATGGAGATTGATTCCTCAATTATTGCTTTTTCTGTTTTCAGTAGACAAAATAAAGATATGGCAACAATTCATTTTGAAAAGTTTGATATAAATTATATTGGAATTCCACAAGTAATAAACAATCTAACTGCTAAACATCTATTAGGTAAGTACCAATATATAAATAGAGAGGATGATCTTGGTATCGCCGAGTTAAGATTTGCCAAAAATTCCTATTATCCTGATATCCTTTTAACTCCTTATCTTTTAATTAGAAAATATAAATAAATCAAACCCTCTTGCTTTTTTATAAAATTTTATTATCTTGTTTATGTCGATTGGGGTGTAGTTCAAGTGGCAGAACATCGGATTTTGGTTCCGAGTGTTTGGGGTTCGAGTCCCTACACCCCAGATTATTTTTATTTTTAATCCTTTTATTTTGTATAAATCACTTTCATTTTAATCAATTATTTTATCAATTATCTTATCAAAATAAATTTAGTTTTCTTTGAAATTATTTTTGATAATGTTATAATTTGTCAAGAAATAGGAAAAGGAGCTTTCTATGATAGATAGCATTTTTGGTAATAAATTTTCAGATAAAAAAGTTAAAAATTCAATTGCAAAAAAGAAAAAACTGGAGAAAAAATTTGGCGTACCAGATAAAAATATAGAACTTTGTCCAATAAGCGTTAAAAATAATATTACTGAAAATTTCGATATAAAAGTCTTAGTTAATAAAAACAGTGAAAAGATAGAGCAAAAAATAGAAGATTTAAGTTTAGATAAGGGAGTGATAATTGGAACAATCAGGATGGGATATGGGCATTATAGATTATCTTTAGCTTTTGCTTCTGCTGCAAAAGCTCTTGGTTTTACTCCATACTGGCTTGATTTTATGAATGTAAAAGCTTCTACTGCAAGTAAAATAATTGCTCATTTAAATTCCTTATATTCTTTAGGTTCAAGATTATCACAGCAATTTCCAATTTTTGATAAATTGTACTGGGAACCTCTTAATTCTATCGGTTTCAAGAAATTAACTTATAATTTAGATGACTTAAATATGACTGAACTTTTTGCACCAGTTTTGTCCTCTATTCCCAAAAATTTTCCATTTGTTGCTGCTCATGGGTGGCCTGCACAAGCCGCTATTCATGCTGGTTTTTCAAATGTGGTGAATGCTATTGTAGATAACTGGCCAATGGCTCTTCATCTTGCACCTGGCTCAAAACATTGTATTCAGGGACCTTCAAGTTACTTTGGATACAGAATCTTGCGAGAAATGGGAGAAAAAAATCAGATATTAAATCCAATACCAGCAGATGATATTGCCCTTGTTGGTCATTATGTTGACTATGAAATACTTGAAAATGTTGAGAATGATTGTCAAAAAAGGATAGAAAGAGTAAAGAATAAAGCCCCAAGAAGGGCTCTAATATCTATTGGTGGGGCTGGAGCACAAAAAAATCTTATATTAAAAATAATAAGTGAATCAATAAAATATATAAAAAAAGATAAACTAACCCTTTTTATAAACTGTGGAGACCATATAGATAGAAAAAATGAGATTGAAAATTTACTTAAAAGCTTTGATATGAAATATAGAAAATATGAAAGTTATGAAAGTGCTAAAGAGTTTTTTGAAAGTGAAATAGAAAATTTAAATAAAGCTGAACTGATTTTATTTTATGATAAAGATATTTTTTCAGCTGTATATTTTACAAATCTTTTAATGAGGTTTAGTGATATATTGATAACAAAACCAAGTGAATTAAGTTACTATCCAGTTCCCAAACTTTTTATTCATAGAGTTGGTGGACATGAAGCATGGGGTGCGATAAGATCTGCTGAAATAGGGGATGGAACTATAGAATGTCAGGAGGAAGGACAGATCTTACAGACACTTTCACTTTTAATAGAAGAGGATGATCTAATACCTTTATTTTGTGAAAATATAGTCAAAAATAAAAAGATTGGCATATATGATGGGGCAATTAATGTTATAAAGATTGCTAAAGGATTAAAATAAAATTTTTAATTAATCTTCAAATTCTTCTTCTGGATAATTTATTATAGTATCATCATCCAATAAAGGTTGATGTCTTGGTTTTACATAGTAAACAAAAGGGAAAATTGTAAATTGGGAATTAATATTATTCAAAAAGGTTTGATAAGCTTGTTCAGAAAGATATTCGATATGAACTGATCTGTAAGTTTCCCCCTCTTTTATATAATAGCCATTGCCATCTATATTTAAAAATGGAACAGGAATGCTTTTATGAGACATGTATATTGGTAAATTGACCTGTAGATGTAAGTGGGGTCCACTTGTCCTTCCAGTATTTCCAGAATATCCAATGATCTGTCCAGCCTTTACTTTTTGCCCAATTTTAACTAAACTTCCTTTATATTTTATATGGGCATAGATTGAATATGTTCCATCTGGATGATATATGGAAATAAAATTTGCATATTTAGTATAATAGCTTGAAAGACCACTTTTATTATTGTTATCTACAACATTGTACACTATACCATCCCTTACCGCACATATAGGGGTTCCTATAGGCATAGAAAAATCGACCGAGTACGAGGCAGAACCTTTATGAGTAAAATTTGAGTTATATCCTTGATAAACAAAAAATTCTTTACTATTTTCATAAGGAAGTGTGTAAATATAGTTATCCATAGATGAAGATAAAGGATCACCTATACATGTTTCAAGCCAGAATTTTGGTTCAACTTTTTCACTTGTTTTTAATGAAAACAAAAACTTTTTACCCTCTTTTGCCTTTGAAATAAAGTAAAATGGGAAAGTTTCGGAATAATTAAATGAACTTAAATTATCTATATAAATCTTAAATTGAAAAGGAACTTCAAAAAGATTTACGGAGTAAAAGTTGAAAAGTTCCCCATCTTTTTCATAAAATATTTTTACAAAATAATTTCCTTTTGTATTTTCAGGAAATTTTATTGCCTTTGGAACTGCCTCTGAAAAAAAGGAAAAAGAGGTTAATAAAAGTATCAATAAGGTGATAAAAAATAGAAAATTTTCTTTTTTTACTTTTTTAGACTGAATCTTTGAAATTTGAACCATTTTTAATACCTTTAATAAATTATTCGTTAAAATTTTTAAAAATCAAATATATTTTTTTAAGTTTAAATATTTTAAAAAATTCAAAAAATATTTTTTTGATAAAAATAAAAAATTAATTAAATTTAAGAAAAACGGGGTTTTATATGCAAATAATAGAACTTATAGGTTATCTTGCATCAGTTATTGTTGCTATTTCAATCATGATGAGTTCTGTTGTAAAACTTCGTTTACTTAATCTTGCTGGAAGCCTTATTTTTTCTATTTATGGTTTTATAATAAAATCATATCCCGTTGGTTTTCTTAACCTATTTATCTGTCTTGTCAATATATATTTTCTTTTAATGATGTCTAAGACTTCAGAATACTTTTCTTTACTTGAAGTCTTGTCAAATTCCTCATATCTTCAAAAATTTATAGAATTTTATAATAAGGATATTAAAAAATTTTTCCCATCCTTTGACTACGAAAGTAAAATAAAATTGGCAAATTCTATTGAAGAAATAAATATAAGATACTTTTTTATATTGAGAGACCTTATTCCAGCAGGGCTTATTATAATAGAAAAAAAACAGGATTTTGATTATATTCATCTTGATTATGTTATTCCTGCATATAGGGATTTTAAGATTGCATATTTTTTATTTATGAAAAATAAAAACTATTTTTTTCAAAATGGATATACAAAACTTAGAACACATGCTTCACATAACCTGCACTCATCATATTTAAAAAAAATAGGATTCAATAAAATTGACAGAGATGAATTTGGTGAAATATATGAGATGAATTTATTAAAGGAATAAAAATGGAGCAAGAATTTCTTGAACTTATTAAAAAAAGATTTTCCTGCAGAAATTTTATCAAAGATAAAATTATCGAAAGAGAGAAAATATTAAAATGTCTTGAGGCAGCAAGGTTAGCGCCTTCTGCATCTAACAGTCAACCTTGGAAATATACAGTAGTCGATGATCCTTTTTTAAAAGAAGAAGTTATTGAAAGTTTAACGATAGGGAACATAAGATTTAATCAATTTGCAAAAGATGCCTCTGCAATTATTGTGGTTACGGAAGAACCAAAAAATATTGAACTTTCAATAGGGCAGGTGGCTTTAGGTAGAAATTTTGCAAGTTTCGATATTGGATGCAGTGTTATGCAATTTTGTCTTACTGCGACAGAAATAGGCTTGGCTACCTGTATACTTGGTATATTTGATGAAAAAAGGATAAAAAAATTATTAAAAATTCCTTTTAATAGAAAAATTATAGTTCTTATCGCTTTAGGTTATACTGATCAGATTCCAAAAGAAAAAAAGAGAAAAGAGATAGAAAAAATATACTCTTTTAATATCTATAATTGATTTATAAGATTAAAAACAATTCTGAAAAATTTGAAAAATTTTCATAACTACAATCTTCACTTTTTTTCTTTTAATGATATATATTGTTATGCAGAAATTAAAGGCAATTATCTTTGATAAAGATGATACTTTAATGCAGGATCAGGTTTATAATCCTGCATTTGGAACAAAATATTTTTTTGAAGATGTGATCCCATCCTGTATCAAATTAAAAGAAAATGGTTATAGTCTATTTATAATATCCAACCAATCAGGTATTTCAAAAGGGAATTTTGAAGAAAAAACACTTTTGTTAAATTACATAAATCTTAATTTAGAACTTAATAGAAAGTATAATTTTAATTTCGACGGATTTTTTTATTGTCCTCATCTTCCAGAATATAATTGTAATTGCAGAAAACCTTCTAAAGGTCTTTTTGATAGACTTAAATCTATGTTTAGCATTGATTCAACTCACTCATTTTATTTAGGGGATAGACTTTCAGACATATATTTTGCTCAAAATTGCTCTATAATTCCAGTTATAATTCATAGAGTTGATTATTTATACAAAGACAAAAAGATATATGATGATTTTAATCAAATAGAAATTTTTGAAGAGGAAGGGAAAGTTTTAGTTTTCAATTCAATCATTGATTTTGTAAATATGATTATAGAATTTGAAAAGAAAGATAAGAGGTATATATGACAAAATATATTTTTATAACTGGTGGAGTTTGTTCATCTTTAGGTAAAGGTATTGCTGCTTCTTCTATCGGAGCCATTTTGGAATCTATGGGATATAAAGTTGCAATGCAAAAGATAGATCCTTATCTTAATGTTGATGCTGGCACTATGTCACCATATCAGCATGGAGAAGTTTATGTTACAGATGATGGTGCTGAAACTGACCTTGATCTTGGGAACTATGCGAGATTTACAAATTCTGAGCTGTCCAAGTTGAGTTCAATAACTACAGGTAAGGTTTACCTTAATGTTATAGAAAGAGAAAGAAGAGGGGATTACCTTGGGAAAACTGTTCAAGTTATTCCACATGTCACTTCTGAGATACAAAGATTAATAAGAAGCTTATCAGAAAAAGTAAATCCAGATATTCAGATAGTTGAGATAGGTGGAACTGTTGGTGATATAGAATCTATCCCTTTTTTAGAGGCAGCAAGAGAGTTTAGCCTCATAAATAAAAACAATACAATATTCATTCATTTAACTCTTATTCCAAAGATTGAAGTTGCTGGAGAATATAAAACAAAGCCGACTCAGCACAGTGTTGGTGTTTTAAGACAGATAGGTATAGTGCCAGATATAATAATGACAAGAATTTCTGGTACATTAAGTAAAGAAATGAAAAGAAAAATAGCGATGTTTTGTTCTATTGCTGAAGAGGATGTTTTTGAAGCTCCTGATGTTGATTCTATATATAGATTACCAATTATATATACCGAGCAAGGTTTACAGGATAAAATAGCAGTAAAGCTTGGAATCCCATCAAATAAACCAGATTTAAAAAAGTGGGAAGAAATAATAAGCATTATTGATTCTAAAAAGCCAAAGATAACTATTGCAGTTGTTGGAAAATATATAAAACTTCAAGATTCATATAAATCCGTTTATGAAGCATTAAAACATGCTGCAATTGCAAATAAGGTTGATCTTAATATTTTAAAAATAGATTCAGAAGAGATAGAAAAAAATTCAGAAAACTTAATTAAAATAATAAATCAAGCAGATGGGATTTTGGTTCCCGGAGGCTTTGGAAGTAGAGGTATAGAAGGAAAACTTGCAATAATTAAAGAAGCGAGAGAGAGAAAAATCCCATATTTTGGTATATGTCTTGGTATGCAATGTATGGTTATAGAATATGCAAGAAATGTATTAAAAATTAAAGATGCAAATTCGTCAGAATTTGCTGAAACTTTAAATCCTGTTATACATTTAATGGAAGATCAGTATTCTGTTGAAAATAAAGGTGGCACAATGAGACTTGGTGTATATGAATGTAATATTAAAAAGGGGACATTGGCTGAAAAGATCTACGGTGAAACTATTATTTTTGAAAGACATAGACATAGATATGAATTTAATAGTAAATATGAAGAACAATTTGAAAATGCAGGACTTATAATCTCAGGAAAGTATATAACAAAAAATTTGGTAGAAATTGTAGAATATTTAGATAACCCATTTGGAATTGGTGTTCAATTTCATCCAGAATTTAAATCAAAACCTTTTAAGCCGCAACCTATATTTAAAAGTTTTATTGAAAATGCAATAAAATATAACTTAGAAAAAAAATGAATTTAGATGAACTAAAAACCATATTTTTTAATAATTCATTCTTTTTTTCTTTTCCCGAAGATTTAGCAAACTTTTTTTTCGAAAAATATTTTAATAATTTTGAAATTGCTAAAGATGGAAATCCAACTTTTAAGATAAATAATAAGTATTTATACTCAAAATATAAACCCTGTGAAAAATTTAGTAAGATTGATTTAAATGATAAAAATAAAATTATCTTTTTTGAAAATGGTATAGGGCTTTCCTTTTTTTATTATTTGAATTATTTGTTAAATTCATCTTATCTAAATCCATATTTCATAAAAGATTTACAAATTACAATAGTTTTTTCATCTTTTAATTCATTTGTTTTAAGCCTTTTCATAATAGACTATTCAAAAATCATTTTGAAAAAACTATTTATATTGCTTGGCAGTGGTTATATTATAGAAAACGAAAAAATAGGAATCGATATAGAAAAATTTTATAGCGATACTAGTAAAATAAATAATGATAAAATTTATTTAATTAAAATAAAAAGCATAGTTGATTTTGAAAAATTCATAGAGTCTTATTTTCAAGATAATTTTAATGATAATGATGATTTTAACAAATTTAAGTTATTACTTGAAAATCCACTAAACCTAATTTCCTTATCTGAATTTAAAGGTTTATTTTTTGAAGTAGATCTAAAAAAAATGATTGAAATAATAAATGAAGAAGCTCAAAAAAGATATAAATCTATTTCGACAGAGAAATATTTTTCTTTTTTATGGGAAAAAAATATTATTAAAAACTTAAAAATTATTAAAGAGAAAAACTGGAATTTTGAGCATAGTGAAATAGATTTTGATTTTAGTCAGAAAAAAGGAATAATCTTTTGGGGCGCTTCAAATAAAGTTGAAGAAGTCTTAAATGAATTTGATAATGAAGATATAAAAATTATAAATGAATATTTTTATTCAATATGCATAGTCTCATCTGTAAAATTACTTTTGGAGAAAAAGATTGAAATAGATTATCAAGTTCTTTTTGATGCAGGATTCTTTGGATACTTTAATATTGAAGATTATATCATCCCTTTTATTCTTTCTACTATTATTCATCCTTCAATATTAAAAAGGATAAAGGGAAATCCTATTTTTGTAAATTTGCAAACTGAAGAAGAAAAAAAGTTCAATGAATTAAAAAAACTTCCTGTTTTTCCTTTTTATGGATCAACACTTCCGACATTATATAGACAATTTCAGCTAATCTATAATGATAAAAAAGATAATTTATTTTTAGTAGGTTCTTCATTTCTTGCAAAGGAAGAGCGAACTCATCACAAAAGATATCCTTTATATAAATATATAATATCTAAATCAGCTTACTTAAACACAGCAATAAATTGGGAATCTATACAAAAATTATTAAATAATAAAAAATTCGAAACTTATAGAAATAGTCTTAAAAGAATAGAAATTTTGGCTGAAAGTGAATTAATAAAAGAAATAGAAAATATTAAAAGAAAGTATAAAAGAAATATTAAAGAAAAGCTATCCTAACTTTTTAAGATATTCCTGTGCTTTTTGGTATCCGAATTGTAGAGCTTTCTGGAAATATTCTTTTGCTTTATCATAGTTTTGAAGGTTGTAGTAGGCAAGTCCTATTTGAAAGTAAGCTTCCCCATCAGCTGGGTAATATTCTATAGATTTTTTAAGATATAGTATCGCTTCTTCAAAAAGCTTTTTTTGATTGTAAGATATCCCCAATCTTTTGAAAAGGTAACTTAAAAACTTAGAATCAATTGATTGTTTTGCCAAAAATAAGTTAATCGAATTTTTATAAAGAATAATAGCAGAGTCAAAGTCCTGGTTTTTTTCATAAATAAAAGCAAGGTAATATGATGAATTTTCTGGATTATAATTATTAACAAGACAGATCCAGAAATCGATAAATGCTTTTTCCAGTTCATTGTTGTAATAAAGTTTTACTGCATCTTTATAAATACTATCAAGTTCAGATGTTGTATATTTATTATATATCTCTTGAATTTGCGGAATTTTTAGCCCTTCAAGACTAAAGCCAGTTTTTCCATCTTTATTAGTTTGATTATTTTTCTCCTCATTTTTTTGATTTGAAGAACTGCTTTGACTATTGCTTTGGTTATTATTCTGATTATTGTTGGTATTGTTGTTGTTTTGACTATTATTGTTTTGATTATTATTACTTTGAGAAGAGTTTTCTTTTGCCTGGTTGTTATTTTGTGAATCATTATTTATTTTATTATTATCATCTTTCTTCTCTTCATTGCTTTTTTCTTTGTTTTCATTATTAGTATAGATATAATTCTGATCAATAACAGTTATACTTGATGTCTTATCATTAATTTTTGAGTTTATGTCAAATTCTATTGGCTTTTTAATATCAGGAAATAAATATTTTATAAGACTTTCACTTAAATAATTTCTTAAAATATTATAAATTAAAATTTTCTGAGGTTTGGTAAAAGTAGATAATTTTATTGCTAATTCTGCAAGTTTATCATTATCCTTTTCTATAATTTTTGAAAATAGTGAAATTCTTGTAATAATTGCTTCTTTTAATGTCGAATCCAATCCATTTTGATATAACATCAATATATCGAGTAAAAAATCATCAACACTGTAAGCCAGACATACTTGAGAAAAAAAGATCAGAAAAAAATAAATTATTATTATTTTTATAACAAAGTTATAATTGAAAAAATTTTTCACTAATCTTCCCCTCCCTTTTATATTTATCGTAATTTCAATTAATTCTTTACTTAAGTTTTAATTTTTATACCGAAATAAGAAATGGGAGTGGTTATGGATAATTTTGCTATAAATAAATTTTCAGAAAAAACATTGCTACTATTAAAAAAGGGAATAGAGGTTAATAATAAAAGATTTCAGGTTATCTCAAATAATATTGCAAATGCGGATACACCCGGATTCAAAAGAAGCAATGTCACATTCGAAGCTCAACTAAAAAGGGCATTTGAGTCAGAAAACAATCAAACTTTACAGGCTAATGTTAGTAATGAAAAACATATCCCATTTAAAGTACCAGTAAATTGGAAAGATATAAATCCAAAGATAGTATTGGATTATGCCTCATCTATGAGAAATGATGGAAACAATGTAGATATTGATAGAGAAACAACAGAACTATCTAAAACCACAATGGTCTATTCAGCTATATTAGATTTATTAAAGCATGATTATAATTTAATAAACCTTGTTTTGAAATAATTATTCTTTATTGACTTTTTTCTTACTAATTTTACTATAAATTACCTTCATAAAATTAAGGTCATAACAGATGTATTATAGTTCATATCAAAATCAGAGAAATAAATCCTATTTAAAAATAATTTTTATCATATTAATATTAATTTTAATTTTTGCAGTAGCTTTCTATTTTTTATTCTTTGGGGATATCAAAGATTTTTTTAAAAGAAATTACTCCAAATCTTATATAGATAACTTGATTGACCATAAAGAATATGATAAAGCATTAAAAATACTATTAAAAAATATTTCTTCTTCGGAAGAATTAAATTGGTGGTACTTTTATAAAGCTGGAATTATTTATTACTATGAAAGTGATTATTTAACTTCTTTACTTTATTTTCGAAGTGCAAATTTTTACAGCGATTCTGAAAGGATTCCCTTAGATATAAATTTTTATATAGGAGACAACTATTATAAGTTAGGGAAAAGTTATTACCCTTATGCTATAAAGTATTTTGAAAAATATATGAAAGTCATCAACAGTTCTAAATCCTTGATATCTGAGCAGGATTTTTTATATAAATTATCTATAATGTATGTTGAAGTTGAAGAATTTGAAAAAGCAAAAAAGATCATGCAAAAGATTTATGGTTACTTTGAAAATGATTATAAATTTTTATATTATTATTCACTGGTTTTAAAGAACGAAAATAAATTTGATGATTCTTTAAAGTTCTTAAAAAAGATTGAAAATAATACCAATGATTTAGATTTAAAAAAGGATAGTTTATTTATTCAAGGTAAAATTTATGTTGAATTAGAAGATTACAAAAAAGCAATTGAATATTTTTTACAATGTGTTGATATTTCTCCGAACTCAGATACAAGTTACTATTATTTAGGATATTGTTATAGTCAACTACATGATTCAAAAACTGCAATTAATTATCTAACTAAAGCCATAATAATAAATAATAATAATGAATTAGCAAAAAATTTATTGAAAGCATTAAAATAAAAAGCTTTTTTAAAGGAGTGATTGATGGGTGTTGTCGATCTTTTTTCATGTGATGTAGGTATAGATCTTGGTACAGTTAATACTCTGGTTTATGTCAAAGGGAAAGGTATAGTTGTTAATGAACCAACAGTAGTTGCTATAGAAACTGGGACAAATAGGATAATGGCTATAGGAAATGAAGCAAAGCAGATGCTTGGTAGAACTCCAAAAGCTATAAGAGCAGTAAGACCTATGAGAGATGGTGTTATTGCAGACTTCGATGTGGTAAACAAATTAATAAAAGATTTTATCAAAAAAGCTATAGGTAGATCCACTTTAGTTAAGCCAAGAGTAGTTGTTGGTGTACCTACTTGTATTACAGAGGTAGAGAAAAAAGCAGTTAGAGAATCAATAGAGCAGGCTGGTGCAAGAGATATCCATTTAATTCCCGAATCACTTGCAGCTGCAATTGGTTCAAATATTCCTATAGATGAACCTGCTGGTCATATGATTGTTGATATAGGTGGAGGCACAACTGAGATTTCTGTTATTTCTCTTGGTGGAATGGTTGTAACAAATGCAATTAGAGTCGCTGGTGATGAATTTGACGAAGCAATAATTAATTATTTAAAGAAGAAACATAATATCATAGTTGGTGAAAATACAGCTGAAGATATAAAGATAAAAGTTGGTAGTGCTTTTCATGGGGATGAAAAATTAAGCTATGAGATAAAAGGTAGAGATGCAATAAAAGGATTACCTCAGACTCTTATTGTTGATTCTGATCAGATCAGAGAGGCTATAAAAGAACCTCTTTATCAGATTGTCGAAGAAATCAAAAAAACATTAGATCAAACACCTCCTGAGCTTGCAGGAGATATAGTAGATAGGGGAATAGTCCTTGCTGGTGGGGGTTCTCTTTTAAGAGGATTAGACAAATTGATTTCCGAAGAAACAAAAGTTCCAGTATTTTTAGCTGAAAATCCACTAACAGCGATAGTTATGGGTACTGCAAAATTTCTTGAAGCACTCGACAAAAGCAAGATATATAAGACTATCTAGTAAAATTTACTATTATGAACCAATACTTTGTAAAAAATAAGTTTAGTATTACTTTCATCTTGTTTATTGTGATCTCTATTACCAGTATGTTTTTTACGACTTCAAGTTTCATTTTGACTCCAAAAATTATTTTTGGAGCAATTGCTTATCCCTTTATAAAGGCATATAACTTTATCTTTGAAAATATAATTAATCTATTTTCTTCTGTTAGTGAATTGAAAAGATTGAAAGATGAAAATATTCAGTTAAAAAATGAAGTTAACCAGCTTAAAGATTTTCAATTCAAAGCAGAAAGCCTTGAGAAAGAGAATAGAGAATTAAAAAAATTACTAGAATTTCAGCAATCGTCTGAATATAAAACTATTCCTGCAGAAATAATTATGAAAGATCCATCTAATCTTTATTCCACTATAATTTTAAATAAAGGATCAATCCATGGAGTAAAAAAAGGAAATCCAGTTTATGCAATATTAGATGGAGAAAAACTATTAGTAGGCAAAGTAATAGAAACAAATTATTTTTATTCTAAAGTTATGACAATCTTTGATTCTAGATGTTTTATCTCTGTTAAAGAAACTTTTACAAATTATTCTGGTATTGCAAAAGGAGATTCTCCAGAGAGTCAATATCTTGAAGTTGATTACTTCCCAAATGAGGCAGATATTTTTTACGAGGATATTTTTGTAACCGCAGGATATGGTGGTGTTTTTCCTTCTGGTCTAATTGTTGGTAAAGCAATAGATATACAGAAACAAAATTTCTCAATTTACCAAAAAATCAAACTTAAACCCAAATTAGATTTGTCCATGATATCTTATGTCTTAATAATTTTGAATTTTGATGAAATTAATAAAATAGATATGAGTATAAATGGTTAAGTTTAATAAATATTATAAAAAAAATTGGATAAGTGATGACTTTTAGAAGAATTATTTTTTATGTTTTTTTGGGTTCTATATTATTATTTATTCAACTTTCTGCAATCTTTAATAAAATAATGTCAATTCGAAATGTAATGCCAGATTTGATTTTGGTTTCAATAATTTTACTTTTTCAAATTGCAGATGATTATGAAGTTTTAATTTATTCATTTATTTGTGGTTTTTTACTCGATGTTTTTTCTGGTAATCTTGCAGGACTTAATGCCTTGACCTTTTCAATCATTTCTGCATTACTTTTTAAGTTTAAATCTTTGCTATATATTAAAACCCTTCCTTTTTATCTACTTTTAACATTACTAAGTTTATTTGTTAAATTGTTTATTTATTATCTTTTTGGCTATATCTTTAAAGAGATATTTACTCTTTATTCGTCTACATTATTATCGTATGGGATACATATTGTATATACTTTAATTATAGTACCTTTTATGTACATTATTATCACTATTCCTCCAGTTATTAACTTGCTTTCAAAAAGAATGTATGAAAAATAAGGTTAATTTTCTTATATTATTTACTATAACTGTTCTTTTGCTATTTTCTTTCAGGTTGTTAAATCTTCAAATAATATCGAATTATAATTATCTTTTAAGTTCTATTAGAAATCTTGAGACATATGAACCAATTGAGCCATTAAGAGGTCTTATTATTGATAAAAATAATGTTGTGTTGGCTAATAATAGACCTTTATGGAAGATTTATCTTATAAAAAAAAGAAAAGACTTTTCTGAAGTTGAACCACAAATAAACTTTTTACAAAAGATATTACAATTTGATTCTTCTTCATTAAAAGATAAATATAGAAAAATATCTTTTGGAGATAAAATATTAATCTGTCAGATTTCTGACGAAAAAATTTTAGCTGCTTTACTTGAAAATTCATATGAATATCCAGATATAAGATGGCAGGCTAGTTATTACCGATATTATCCTTTTGGCGAAGAGATCTTTCATTTATTAGGTTATTTAGGTTCAATTAATCAAAATGAACTGATTTATCTTTCAAAAAAAGGATACGATAGAAATGATTTATTAGGGAAGCTTGGTTTAGAAAAGTATTATGATGAGTACTTAAAAGGCAAAAAGGGTAAAAAAGCATTAAAAACAAATGCAATGGGGCAGATAATAGATTCTAATATTGTTTCTGAGCCTGAAAATGGATATTCTCTTAGACTTTCAATAGACTCAAGACTTCAACAGGCAGCATATCAACTTATCCAAGGATACAGAGGTAGTGTTATAGTTTCTAATGCTAAAACTGGAGAGATTTTAGTTCTTGCTTCTTCTCCATCAATAGATCCAAATCTTTTTATTAGTGGTATGACAACAGAACAGTTCAATCAAATAAATAATAATCCAGATAATCCATTTTTATTTAGACCAATAAGTGCAGAATATCCTCCAGCCTCAACATTTAAGATATTTATGTCTGTTATTGCTTTAGATTCTAAAGCAATTGATACAAATACAAAGTTCGTCTGTAATCATATATTTCAATTAGGTGATAGAGAATTCAAATGTCTTGGTAGACATGGACTACTTGATTTGGAAAATGCAATAAAAGAATCATGTAACATATTTTTTTACAATACAGCACTAAAGACATCTATCTCGACAATCAATCAATATGCAAGAATCTTAGGTTTTGGAAAAGCAAGTGGTATAGATTTACCAGGCGAATCAAATGGTTTTATACCTTCTGCTCAGTGGAAAATAAATAAATACAATGAACCATGGTTTGATGGAGATACATTAAATATTTCAATCGGACAGGGATTTTTATTGGTAACACCTTTACAAATGAATCTTGCAACTGCCATGATTGCAAATGAAGGTTTTAACTATCTTCCACATGTTGTAAATGAGATTGTAGATTTAAATTCAAATAAAGTTATCCATAAAATAGAACCTAAAATTTATCTGAAATCTAGTATAGCAGATTGGGTGTGGAAGTATGTAAAAAAGGCTATGAAAAAGGTAGTAGAAGAAGGAACGGCAAGATATGGTGGAACAACCGCAGAAGTTGAAATAGCGGGCAAAACTGGAACTGCTCAAAGTATGGGACTTCCTCATTCCTGGTTCACTGCCTTCGGTCCTTATGAAGATCCACAGATTGTAATAACAGTAATGGTTGAAAATTCTGGTTATGGCGCTTCAATAGCAGCTCCAATAGCATCTATACTTTTTGATATGTATTTTGGAAATAAGACTTTAGAACAAGCAAGAATAGATATTCAAAAAGCATGGTATAAAAAATACTTAAAACTTATTTCGAAAGGTCTCAAAACAACCGATGATGAGTAAAAGTTTTATGAAAATTATTTTTGGAAATAAAAAAAATGACTGATAAAAAGATTAAAATATCTTTTATTGATTTACCATTATTAATTATTCTTCTAATATTTATGGTTATTTCCGTATTATTTATCTACTCAGGAACTAAAAATATATCAAGCTTAAAAAATAGATATTTGAATCAGATTATCTATGGTTCTATCGGGTTGGTATTTGGAATATTTTTGTTATTGATCGACTTAAAAAAGATAAATGATATTTCTGAATTTATTTATCTTTTTGGAATATTTCTACTGATATTAACTTTAATTATTGGAACAAGAGTAAGAAGCTCAAAAAGCTGGATTAGATTTGGACCAATAGGTATTCAGCCATCAGAGTTCATGAAAATTTTCTATATATTATTTTTATCTAAAATAATTTCATTATATCAAAATGATGATAAATACAGAAAATCGATTAAATTCTTTTTTATTGCACTTTTGATAACAGTTATCCCTGTTTTATTAATACTTAAACAACCGGATTTCGGTTCTGCATTTATATTTTTATTAATCTTCATAACTATTGGTTTTTTTGCGGATTTAAATACTGAAATGTTAATTTTAATGATAGTTATGGGAATTTTTATTTTTTCATTACCTTTACTTAGAGTATATATTAAAATTATTGATACCTCTGTTTTTATTAAAAATATAATATTCTCAAATAAATACTTTTTGATTATAAGTTTATTATTAATTATAACAGGGATAATAATATTACTTATTTCTATAAACTTTGAATCCAAGTTTTTGATGAGAATCTCTATAGTTTTTATAGGCATTGGATTTTCTTTGATATTAAGCATTATCGCAGATAAAATTTTAGCAGATTACCAAAAAAAGAGACTTTTAGTATTTGTAGATCCAGAACTGGATAAACTTGGATCTGGTTATAATATAATTCAAAGTAAAATCGCCATAGGTGCAGGAGGTCTTTTGGGTAAAGGTCTTTTTAAGGGAACTCAAAGCCAGTTTGGTTTTTTACCTGAAAGAAGTACTGACTTTATCTTTTCAATAATTGGTGAAGAGGGTGGATTTTTACTTTCCTTTGCCATTTTAATAATGTGGGGAATTATATACTATAAAATTTTGACTTTGATTAAGATTACTACATCATATTATTATAAAATTGTTCTTGCTGGCATATTTGGTTATTTTTTTAATCAGACAATATTAAATATTGGTATGACAATAGGTCTTATGCCTATTACTGGTGTTCCGCTTCCTTTTATTTCTTATGGTGGTTCAAGTCTTATGACTTCAATATTTGCCTATATGATAGTATTAAATATTTCAATGAAAAAATATTCGGTGTCCTGATGATAGATAAAATTCAAGAAAAATATTTTAATCAGGTCTATTATAAAAATAATAAATATAAGGATAGATATGAATCTATCCTAAAAAAAGTATTAAAACCAGCAAGATATATAGGTGTAGAACCATATTCAATTCATAAATTTATACAGGAAGATTCTGCCAATAGTAATACAGTTGCAATAGAAAAAAGCAACTTTTCAGATAACAAAAAAATCTCATATAATGTTGCTTTAACTTATCCAGATATGTATGAAATAGGAATGTCAAATCTAACTATCAAATATTTCTATGATTTTATAAATAGTATTGAAAATGTAGCATGCGAAAGAGTCTTTTTACCTGATGAAGATTTAAATAATTTGTTACTTTCAGAAAATATCCCTTTGTTATCTTTAGAATCCTGGACCCCGATAAAGGATTTCAATCTTTGGGCTATTACTTTGCAAACAGAACTGACATATACAAATATTCTTTTTTTATTTAAATTAGCCAAAATTTCGCCATTTACATTTCAAAGAGGAGAAGAAGACCCTATTGTTATAATTGGTGGTGTTTCTACTTTTAATCCTTTACCTTTATCACCTTTTGTAGATCTTTTTTTTCTTGGAGAAGGAGAGGAAGCAATCTTAGAAATAGTAAAACTTGATAAAGAAAGCAAAAAAAGAAAATTATCGAAAGAAGAAAGAATAAAAAAATTAACCAAAATTCCAGGTCTTTTCTCATTTAATGAAATTATTCGAAAATATTATGATGATTTTAGGGAAAATAAAACTTTAATAGAAGAAAAAATAGATTTAATAAAAAATGAAAATATAAAAGAAAAAATTACAAAAAATGAAGTTATAAGAAATGAAAAGATAAAAGAAGAAAATATAGAAACTCAAATTGCAAAAATCGAAAATGCAAAACTAGAAAATACAGAAAAGGAAATTGTAAAAAATGAAAGTATAAAAAATGATTTAAGAATTGATGATTTTCATATTCAGTTCTTAAATTATTTGAAAGATAAAGTTAGATTTCCAGATTTAAAAAATATTAAAGTTAAAAGAAGAATAGTTAAGGATTTAAATAAAATTAACTATCCTTTAGTTAATATTCTACCGATTGTCAGGACAATTCAAGATAGGTTATCAATTGAAGTAGCAAGAGGATGCTTAAATGGTTGCAGATTTTGTCAGGCTTCTTTTATTTATAGACCATATAGAGAGAAAGATGCGGTTGATGTAGCCAAATTTGCTATAAAATCTTTAAAAATGACTGGATATGAAGAATGTAACTTATCAAGTTTATCAATAGCAGATTATTCTAGTGTAAGACAACTAATCCAAGCTCTTGAAGCATATTGTAATGATAAAAATATTTCAATTTCTGTTCCATCACTAAGGGTTTCCTCTTTTGATTTGAATCTTTTTGATTCTCTTAGTTCTGTCAGAAAAGCAGGTTTAACTTTTGCTGTTGAGGCTGGATGTGACGAAATTAGAGATAAAATAAATAAAGAGTTTGATGAAAGTAAATTTTTCAATATATTAGAAAATCTTTATGCAAAAGGCTGGAAACTTGTAAAACTATATTTTATAATAGGTTTTCCAGAAATATCAGATGAAGAAGATAAAATTATTGATCTTCTTAAAAAGATAAGACTAAGATTTCCAAAATTAAATGTAAATGTTAGCATAGCTTTACTTATACCAAAACCTTTTACTCCTTTTTGTTTTGATCAGCAGTTGCCTATTGATTTTTTTATTAAAAAGGTAAATAAGATAAAAAGTATTTTCAAAGGAAGTAGAATTTCTATTAAATATCACGATCCATATTCTTCCTTTCTTGAGTATTATTTTGCCAATGCTTCTTTTGATGCTTCTTACCTTTTAGGTCTTGCTTACAATGAAAATATCTGTTTTGATGCATGGGATGAAAAACAGAATAAAGATTTTTATAAAAACTTTGATATCTATTCAAAAAAACCTTACTGTATTTCGGAAAAACTCGATTTGACATCAATTCTCGAAACTGTAGGTTATTCAAACTATCTTAAAAAAGAAAAACAAAAATATTTAGAAAGAGAGATTACAAAAAGTTGTTTAAATTCTGTTTGTCAAGGCTGTACTATTTGTAATGATGATATTCAAAATGTAGTTTCAAAAAAATATACTGAAGAAGAAATTTTGGCTGCAATAGAAGATATTGGTAAAGAATTTACAAATCAAAATTTACCCAAAATAGAGGAGAAGAAGACTTATCTTTTAAGATTTTCTAAGTCGAGTTATTATAGATTTTTAGGGCATCTAGATTTTTACCAGACTTTTATAAGAATATTAAAAATGATCGGGATTGATTTTGAATATTCTAAGGGATTTAATCCAATGCCTAAAATCTTTTTCCCATACCCATCACCTATAGGGATGGAGTCTTTTAATGATATTGTACTATTTGAATCATTTAATCTTATAGTTGATAAGGATAATTTCTGTGAATTTTACAATAAATTTTTACCTAAAGGTTTTAAGTTTGAAAAGATAGATGAAGTCGAATCAATAAAATCATGGAGAAATAATATCAAAGTTTTTCAGTCACTGGAAATTCCTTTTCAGCTTTATTTGACTGAAAATGAAACTTTTAAGACAAAGATAAATAGCTTGAATGATAGTATTAAAGAAATTTTTAAGAATAAAGAATTAAATTTATTAGAAATCAGATATGATTTTAATGAAAAGATAATAAAATTAAAAACAGAACTTAAAGAAAATCAAACTAATATAATCAAATTACTCAACGAAGCGAAATTAAAAGTAGATTTTAGCATTTTTTCAAAAAGGTTTATTTTTATAGAATAATGGGAAATTTAGAAAATTTCGAGAAACTTGGTAAGAAAAATCAAGCAAAAAAAATCTTTAATCTGATAGATAAAATTTTACTAGACCTAAGTATTGGTGAAAATTCCTATTTATTGGTAGATCTATTAAAATTAGATAATTACTTAAAAATTTATAGTAAATTATCTGGATTGGAATTTAATTTATATAACATAATTATTGATTTTAATTTTGAAAAACAGAATCTGGCAAAGAATTTACTTTTAGAAATAAGGAAAAGTATATCAGATAAAATTGGTTTAAGCAATTTTGAATCTGATTATGTAAATTATATAAAATATGGCAATTCTCTTAAAAGTTTAAATAATTTTGCAGTTATTGTTGATAATATCAGGTCCCCTTTTAATGTTGGGTCAATTATAAGAAGCGCTGAAGCCTTTGGATTTAGTATTGTGATTCTATATGGAATTTCATCTAAACTGCCATTAGAAAAAATTTATAGAACATCTATGAATGCCGAAAAACTAATTGAAATAATATTTATAGATAATTTGGATGATTTACTTGGTTTTTTAAAAAAGCAAAACTATAAATTAGTTGTTTTGGAAAAAAGAGAAGATTCACAAATTTTATGGAAAACTAAAATAACTGAGAAAATTGCTTTAGTTATAGGAAATGAAGAGTTTGGAGTTAGTGAAAACCTTTTAGAAAAAGCAGACTTAATATTGGAGATACCTCAATTTGGCACTAAAAATGTAATCAATGTCGCATCTGCTTTTTCAATTGCAGCAGCTTATTTGAGTTACAACTATAAAAATTAGATGAAAAATATGTTTTTTTTAGGGATTTAGTTAATTATGTTTAAAAAAATAATTCTTATAATTATTTTTCTTTTCTTTTTTTGTCTTAATCTTGTAGCTCAACAAAATAATGAAGGTTTAACTATTAATAGATCTTTCCAAGGAATAAGTCTGGGTATTCAGAGATCTGAGTTTGAAAAAATCGCAAATGAAAAAAAGATAACAATTCAGGGTGAACTTGATGTTTATTTTAATCAACCAGATAAAAGTGTTGTTGCCACAATATTTCCACCATACTTTAGGAAAATACTTTTCTTTTTTTATAAAGATATACTTTCTATGATTATCTTCTTTTTTGACCCCAAATATATTTCTATTTATGAAGAATATTCAAGATTATATTCAAAATATGGAACACCAACTGTAAATCAGAAACAATTTATATGGGAAGATTCTAAGACTCTTCTTATTCTTGAAAAAGATCCATTTATAGTAAAGCTGATAGATAAAGAACTTTTCAATTCACTAAAGGAAACAGAACAAAATATCGAAAATATTATTCAACAATCTTTAGATTCTTCTTTAGATACACTTTAAAATGGTGAAATTACCTTATATTTATAATATTAATTCAATCAGAATCTATTTTATAAAAAAATAAATTTGGCCATGTAAAATAAAATAAAATTAAATTAAATAAAATTGGATAAAATTGAATAAAACAAGCTTATACAAATATTAAAGTCTATCGAAGAAATCATTAAATTTCTTACAAAAGATAAAACTATTTTTTTGAAATAATTAACTAAATTTCAAATTTATATCCAATTCTAAAAACGGTCTTTATATATTTTGGGTTTGCTGGATCATCTTCTATTAATTTTCTCAAATTTACAATATGAGTATCAATATTTCTTGATGAAATAGCTCCCTCTGCCTTCCAGACTGTTTCTATTATATCATTTCTGGTAACTGGTTTATTTTTATTAAGAATGAGAAATTTTAGTATCTCAAATTCATAGAAAGAAATATCTACCTTTTCTCCATTTTTGTAAAAAATCCCTTTATCAAAATCAATCATGAAATTCTTAAAAGAAAAACTCTGGATTGTTTCTGGAGTTTTATTGTATCTTCTGAATATTGCTTTGATTCTTGAAACCAATTCTCTTATCTGGAAAGGTTTTGTGATATAGTCATCTGCACCAAGATCAAGTCCTTTAATTTTATCAATCTCTTCGGATTTTGCTGAAACTATTATTATTGGTATAGCTGGATGAGTTTTTTTCAATTGCTTTATAAAATCATATCCATGCATCTGAGGTAACATAAGATCAAGTATAATTAAATCTGGAGTTTCATTCCTTGCAATTTCAAGACCTTTAACACCATCTTCAGCCTCAATAATACTATAACCTTCATACTCTAGGTTATCTTTAAGAACATTCCTTATCCCTTTTTCATCTTCAACCAGTAAGATTTTCTTTTGATTCATTTAAAAGCCTCCTTTTATAATTTTTTTGTCTTTTAGGTAAAATAATAGTAAATTCTGTTCCAATTCCTTCCTGGGAAGAAACTGTTATTTTGCCTTGGTGCATTTCTATAATAGATTTAGTAAGACTTAATCCAAGGCCAGTTCCTGGGATAAAATTGGTTTCACTGCCTCTATAGAATTTTTCAAAAATATAAGGTAATTCCTTGCTATTAATACCTATACCATTATCCTTAAATTTTAGCTTTACATTACTTTTTTCATCTGTTACCATAATTTCCAATACTTTTTCATCTTTACTATATTTATAAGCATTATCTATAAGATTATAAAAAACCTGTTTTAAAGAATGAGCATCTGCTTCAATAATTATATCATTTTCAGGAAAATCAATATATATTTTCATAAATTTTTTATCTATTTTGAAAAATTCTACTACATCGTTTAAAATTTGATAAAGATTTACATTTGAAATAATTATACTTTGCTTGTTTTTTTCATTTCTAGAATATATCAATAAGTTATTTATTAAAAATAATAATCTTTCTGTCTCCTTGAAAATATTAGTTAAGTATTCAACTTTTTTATCATCATTTAATGATTGGTATCTATCTATAATAGTTTCAAGCATTAGCTGCATTGCAGTAATAGGTGTTTTTAATTCATGAGATGTTATAGATATAAAATCAGATTTCAGCTTATTTAAAGTAAATTCTTTCAGTGTAAATGAAAAAAGAATCAAAATTGTAATAAATATTAAAAAAACTAATATGGCAAAAGCAATATTAGTTATTCTGTATCTTTTCTGGCTTAAATAACCTAAAAGTTCACTATTCCTAACATATAATGCCATATAGAGTTTTCTATATGTCCCAATTGCTATATCTGAGACCTTAAAAAGGGTATATGCCTCTGTTTCTTTAGAAAACTCATCAATATTTATTGAAAACTTGAATTCATAAGTCTTTAAATTATCTAGCATAAGTTGTGATAAATATCCAAGATCAAAGGAGTAAACTAAAGTAATAATTTGAGAATTAATAGGGAAAAAACTTATAAATATCGCATTATTCTGATCCAATAAACTGAAAAAGTGAATTCCAGAATTATTGACAGTAGATTTTAATGTCAAATATTCTTTTTGAAATGATTGAGAAGTGATGTAATCTAAAATATATTTTGATTTAATTTCATTTTTTTTGCTTATATTATAATTTTCAGGGATTTCTAGATTATAAATCTTTGAAAACAAATACGCCTGAATTATTAAACTTTTTTTAATGTTTGTGTTTTGATTAACATTATATAAAATATCAAGTATATCTATTAAAAAAGGAGTTTTAATATTATTGAATAAAATATATGATAACGCCTTATTAGAATAGATAGATAATTGAGAAAGATTGTTTGTCTCCTGATAGATTTGAATAAGTAATTTGTATGATTCAATAGTTGTATATAAAAAGTTCCCCTGGGTTTGAATGTTTTCAAGAAGATAAGATTCAGCCAGTGGATATTTTTTATTTTCATATGCACTTAAAGCAGATAAATAGCCTAAATAGGCATCTTGTTTACTTTCCTCTTCAATTTCTTTCTGTGAAATTTCAATTAAGTTGTTAAGTCTTGGAAAAATAATTGCAAAATTTATAAAATAATTCTGATCAATTTGATTCAATATTGATGAATAAAAAGTCAAATTTGATTGAGTATCCAAATTAAGAGATAAAATTGATTTTGAGATAAAAGATACAGTGCTATCTAATTTTGTATTGAAATTTGCAATTATTCTATTTTGAAAAAATGTTCTTTCTTCTTTAATAAGATCATTGTAAAAAAATATTGATATCAAAAGGAATGAAATTATTATAACAGCTATTATTAAAAATGATTTTCTTTCAGTAACAATAAACTTAAATATTTCGTTTACACTATTTTTTTCATTTATCATCTAAAACCTTTAATATGTCTTTCTTTAATATCCAGCCTTCCTTACCATCTGGAAGTTTTATTAAAACGAAATCACCATAATATTTAATTATTTTTAGCTTTATATATTCTTTTATTGTAAAGGAAGGTTGCAAATCTTTTATTGGAAAATTATAAATATCTGTTGAATTTATCGAAATAGCTTCATCTCTATGTAAATAATAACTTATTTTTATGAAAAATAAAGATATAAAAAAAAGATTTATGAAAATTAAGATAAGATAAAAGACTAATAATCTTTTTTTATCATTAATTGTAAAATAAAAAATAATTGCTAATATAATTGAAATAAAAAGTATTATAAAAAGAATAAATTTGTTCAAATAATCTATAAAGTTAATTTTGGTTAACCATCTATAATCTTCAGCAAGTATAGAATTAATATATTTAGTAAATATTGGATTAAAACCATTATCTATAGAAGCTCTACGGATAAATATATACATCTTATTCATCTGATTTGTCATTTGATAAGCGTAAATACAGTTTTTTAATATAGTAAATGTTCTATATCCTTTTAAGTAGGTTTGTTCAAAAATAGATAAAGCCTCAAGAAAATTTTGTTTATCTATTAAATCTAATGCTTTATTTAGCATTACATCGTACTGGTTAAATCTATTTTTCATTAAATAGTAATAGAAGGATAAAGAAAATAAAAAAAATAATATTAATACAATAAATTTGATAAGAAATGTAAACAGGTTATTTTTATTGTTTTTCATTTTTCCTTTTAATTATTTTTTTTATAGTTTTTTCTTAAATAATTCTTAAAATTATTTGTTAAATTTTTGATTTTTCTTGAATTAAAATCAATTGACTTGCTCAAAAAATATGAGGTATAAATAGAATGCACATTTTGAATTAATTGTTTTGTCTTGAGGTTTTGATTATCTATCCATTTTTCTATTTCGGAATCATTTTTAAAATTATTCAATCTATAAAAAGTAAGCCATAGATTTATTATATCCTGATTTTCATAATTTTTAATATTTTGCTTAAAAGATAGTTGATTTAACAATTTAATTACAAATAAATTGATAACAATCAGCAAAAATAATATAAAAAAAATAGAGTAAATATCTATAAAATTAAATAAATCAAAAAAATTTGAAATCTTTTTATTAGAAAATTGTTGAATATTCTTTGAAAAATTAAAACTACTAAACAATTGGTCAAAATTTTGGGCTATATAAAATGTTGATTTTGGTATTATAAAAGTATCGTAATCTTTTCTATCAGGATTGAAAACAGGAATATTTATTTGATCTAGATTTATAAATCCTGTTTGTTTTGGATAAAGATAATAATCAAGTATTACACTATCGTCTGATATTATTGTATCTGGGCCAAAAATATTGAAATATTGCTGTTCTATTTTTAAGTTTTTGAAATTTATATATTTATGATTTCCCTTACCTGAAAAAATTATTTCAAGAATATAAAAAATATTATTTTTATTTTCTTTTCTTTCGAATTTATAGCTAACAGAATAATTTCCTATAAGTCCGAAAAAATTTTGAGGTGAAGATGGCAATGAAAATATAGTTATTTTTTTTTCTGGGAATGTTAAGTTATATTCTTTTTTTTCATCATTTATATTAAAATAAACCTTAAAATCAAATTTATCAAATGACAAAATGGTAGAATCAGGCAAAATAAGAAGCCTTAGAACGATATACTTATTTATTTGTTCATCAAACACAGAGATTACTTCTTTGTTATTTTGAACTTCAATTTTTTGAAAGACCCCACCAGAGATTAATGGCAAATTTATTAGATCTAATCTATCTATCTCTTGTTTGCTAAATAAACTGTATTCACAGATAAAAGGTTGTCCAATAAATATCTGTTTTGGTTCATAACTAAATGACAAAATATTTTGGAAATTTGGATCATTAAAAATTGAGGATCTTGAAATTATTGGAATAACAAAATCTTTTAAAATATGATTTTTATTATTAATTTTAAATTTTAATGATGAACCCTGAATATTTACTTCTTCCTCGCAGATTAGAAAAAATGTTATTATTGAAGTATACTTTTTATTTATTTTGTAACTTAAATAAGTGGCTTCATACTTTTCTTCTATCTGTGGTGGTTTTAATATTTTAATTTCATATATTTTATCAAATTCTGGCAACTCTTGTATATTGATAGGTTCATTTGATTCAATAGTTACTATTATCTTAAACTCTTCATTTACATAGATAGTATCTGGTTCGATTTTCGCATTAATAGTTATTGTTTCATTATTTAATGAGATAAAAATCAAAATTAGAAAAATTAAAAATATTATAGTTGATCTACTTTTATATTGCATATTACTTTTATATCTCATATTATATTTAGATCTCATAATATATTTTATGTCTCATATTATATTTCATATTATATTTAAGTCTCATAATATATCTCATATTATATTTTACCAATATCTGTTACTTTTATTTTCTTTTCTTTTCTGAGTTTTAAACTTGATTATCTGGTTTTCAGCGTTTTGAAGGTTACTTAAATTTTGCAATTCAATTATATCTGATAACTTATAATCTTTATTGCCATTATTATTTGGACTTTCTTTATTAATTAAACTAAGGATATAATTTAAATTGTTTATTAAAATTAAATTCGATGGATAGATTTTACAAGCTTCTATCAAATATTCTTTAGATTTTTCCAGGTTATTACTCTTAAAATATAAGTAACCATAATAATTAAAGACCATTGCTATTTCTTTTTTAGAAAGTTTTTCAAGATTTATTGAATCAAGATAAAATTTTCCTTTATCAAAAATATCATTTTTCAATAAAAGATAAGAGATATCCATAAAAATAATATTTTTAAAATTTGGGTTAGAATTAGAAATTTCAGAATAATTGCAAAATGAGATATCATCCTTCCAAAAATAGGAAAACAAAAATATTCTACCTATAGGCAAAAATAGTAATAATATAAAATAAATAATGCTTAATATTGGTAAAATGAAAATAAAATTTTTAAAAAGATTCTTCATTTTAGTTTAATATTTAATATTTTTAATCTTTGTCATTTTTTGTCCTGTAATTTAAATTTTGAAAAAGTGGTGTAGCTAGAATAACAAAAATAATCATTAAAAAAGAAGCAATTGAACCAAAAATATAATTTAATTCTCTAGGAGCATAGGTTTCATGTTTTTCCATTTTTACTGTAAGCTTTTTGTTAGAATTGATTATAGAGATTATACTATTATATGACATATTCGTAAAATCTGTAACTAAAGAATTTGGCAATTTTGAAATAGCGGATATAAATTGTCTGTTTGGTGATGAGAAGACTTCATTTTGAAACCTATCTACCAGATAGGTTTTTTTATTAGGTAACCATATTTTAGAACCTTCTTCAGATGAAATAATAACACTATATAGATTTTGAATATTACTCACTAACATTTCGTTTAATTTTTCTGAAATTGCTTGATCAAAATCAAAATCTGAAAAAAGAACAATATTTTTATAAAAAGAAGGACTTGATTCAAGAAGGTTTAATGCCGCATAAAAAGCCAACAAAATATTTGAAGATCTATAATAATCATCATTTATTTGAATTGCTGAAATTATACTTTTTAAGTAATCAATATTATCTGTTAGCGGAACTTCAAGCAACGGATCATCACCAAAAAGAATAAGGGCAAATCTGCAGTTACTTGAATTCTCGACCAAATATAGTGCGAGATTTTTTGCCTGATCAAATCTAGTAGGTTTCAGATCATTTGCAAGCATTGAAGTTGAGTAATCAATTAAAATTATGTTATCAATAAAAGTAGAGTAGTTAACAACTTTTTTTGATCCTGCTTTGTAATTTGAAAATGTCAATGATATGAAAATAGAAATCAAAATCAATAATATTATTTTTGTCAGATTTAAAATTTTTAATAATCTATCGGTATTTTTTTTGATTTTTAATTTTAAGAAATAATGTTTGATGACAACTATTATTGTTAAAGATAAAAGAAATAAAAAGATTATAACAGAAATCTTTGTCATCTAATATTGCACCTCTAAGGTAAAAATTTGAATTAAAAAAAATATTACAAAAAAAATAAGTGATATTAAATATAAAATATTATCAATTTTTTTGTATTTATAATAAGTTTTAATATTTGAAACTATTGGTTTTTGCTTATCAATTGCTTTAAAAATCTTTTGCAAGTCTTTAGAATTTTTTGCTACAAAATTTTCTCCATTTCCAGCCACTTGTGAAAGCTGACTCAAAAGTTCATAATCAACAGGTATGCTTATCTTCCTTGTGTAAGTCATACCTCTTGAATCCTTAAAAGGAAAAGGTACAGGATTTGTTGAACCTATCGCAATTGGGTAGATTTTGATATTATATTTTTTTGCTTCACCTGCTGCATAAATTGGATGGATATAACCCTCATTATTGATTCCATCGGTTAACAGAATTATATTTTTTGATTCCCCTTTATAATTTTGCAATTGTTGTATAGCCATTATTATTGCATTTCCTATTGCAGTCCCATCTTCAATCATCTCAGTTTCAATTTCACTTAATTTTTTTTGAACAAATAGACTATCTGAAGTTAAAGGTACAAATGGAATAGCAAACTTTGCAAATATGATAATTCCAAAAAAATCAAGTTTCCTGCTTTTTATAAAATCATTTATAACTTCCTTTGCTTTATCAAGCCTATTTTGAGATCCAAAATCAAGTGCTTTCATCGTTGATGAAATATCGAGACAAATAATAAAAGAATGTCCTTTTTCTTCAATAGGTATTTTGTATGAAAGATAAAGTGGAGTTGCTGAACCAAGTATTAAAAAAAATATTGATAATAAAAAAGTTAAATATTTTAAGAACTTTATGATATTGATTTTATATGGTTTTTTTGGAAACGAACTTAATGGAAAACCATCAAAAACAAAACCTTTTATTAAAATAATATATCCTAAGAAGAAAGTTGGTATTAATAAAAGTAGTAAAATTGGATTTTCAAATTTTATATTTCCCATATTCACTTTTTACTAAATTATTTATTTCACTTAAAATATAAGAAATGCAATTTATAATATTATTTTTTGATGAAAATATATCTTTTTCACTCTTATATGTAAAAGAAATTAATTCATTATTATTATTGCTTAAGTTGCTGTTTTTATTAAAATAATTAAGTATTTTCAAATTTGAGCTTAATAATTGAGTCAATGTTGAGGTAAAATTTATTAAATTTTGCTTAAAATCTAATTGGCAGATAGATTCATCTGATAATTTAGATTTTATTTTATTTAATAATTTTAAATTATTCAGAACAAATACCATTTCTTTTTTATTTTTATTAAGGTAAATATAATAATTGCTGACTTTATAAAAAATGATAATAAAAATAATAGAAATTAAAATAAAAATAAAATAAAAAATTGAAAATCTAATAAGTAGAAGTTTTTGAAATTTTTTTAAGTTAGGTAAAATATACAGCTCTTTAATATTGGAATTTAAGTTAAATTTTATTAAACTAAAATTATAGTATGAATTACCATCAAAAAAAATTAATTCAGATAAATCAATAAGACCAGTTAAGAAAAGTTGCAATTTTATTTTTATATAGTATTTGCTATCTTTCTCTAAAATTCTGTATGAAATGATATTTATATATGGATTTGTAGTTTTCAAAAAGCTTTTTGAAGAATCTATATTAAATATTCCATACTGATATAGATTTATAGTTAAAGTAAAAACTTGACCTGAATATGGGGATTTAGGATTAATATAAAAATTACTTGATAGCATTGAAATAGATATAGAAAAAAGGAAAAATAAAATAATAATATTTTTTTTCATTATTGATATTGCTTTATTATTTTATTTTCAAAAAACTTTTGCAAAATTACATATGGGTCATTATCTGTATTTATGATAATAAAATCACTATTTGCTTTTTTTATCTCTTTTGTTGCGTTTTCGACAAGTTGGTGATAAGGGATCTGAATGTAAAGATTTGGATTTTCATTTGACGAAAAATTTTTTAACTGGCTAGATAATTTTTCTTCCTCTTTTTCCATTATCAATATTGAAGTAAGGTTGTGTTTCATTGTTATAAACTCTATATTTTCAAAGTATATGGGAAAAGAAAAGTCTGATATTAGAAATATTTGGCTTCGTTTTTTTAAAATATTATATATACTCTTGAATATTTTTTCTATTTTATCCGAAGGTAATAAATCTATGTAGATTGAATTTAAGGTACTTAAAATCTTAAAGAAATATCCAAATTTTCTGTTGAAAGGGAAAAAATATCTTATTTCATTGTTGAATAAAAAGAAGCAGGTGTTATCATTTGATTTTAAGGAAGAATAGGTTAAAGCTAAAGCTGATTCTAAAGCTATTTCAATTTTAGTTTTCTTACCAAATTTTTGGAACATAGATTTAGATATATCAACAGCTATAAGATTAAATCTATTCCTATCTTCAATATATTCTTTAACATATAAAGTTCTTAACTTTGCGTATAAATTCCAGTTTATCTGTCTAACAGGATCATTTTCAGTGAAAATTCTATTTTGATTAAAATCAAGACCTACTCCCTTAAAGGCACTTTTGAATTCTCCAATAAAAGTCTTGTTAGACATTTTATAAAGGGAGAGCAATTGGTTTTTGAAAAATATATCTTCTGCAAGTTTTACTTTCAATCTATCTTACCTGAATATGCTCAATTATGTCATCAATAATTGAATCGGTAGTGATATTTTCAGCAATAGCTTCATAAGATAGAATTATTCTATGTCGCAGTATTTCATGTACTATATAAGAGATATCTTCTGGAATAACATAATTTCTTCCTTCAAAAAAAGCTTTTACCTTTGATGCCTTTAGTAAATAAATAGTCGCCCTCGTAGAAGCACCCCATTGGATATAATTTGATAGGTGTGACAGGGCATAATTTGTTTGATTTCTTGTTGCATAAACAATATCTGTTATATAATTTAGTATTCTATCATCGCAATAGATTTTCTTTATATTTTCTACAATTTTGGAATAATTAATTAGATCAAAAGCAGAGGATATTTCATCTTCTTCAATTGTTTGCAGATTTTTTAATATAGCAATTTCTTCTTCTTTACTTGGATAACTTATTAAAATCTTAAACATGAATCTATCAAGTTGAGCTTCTGGAAGAGGATAAGTGCCTTCATGTTCTATAGGATTTTGAGTGGCAATTACAAAAAAAGGCTCTGGCAGTTTATGATTTTCACCTCCAAGGTTTACTTCATGCTCTTGCATCGCCTGTAATAATGCAGATTGTACTTTTGCTGGAGCTCTATTGATTTCATCTGCAAGTATAATAGAATTAAATATTGGACCTTTGTATGCATTAAAAACAAGTGTAGAAGGATTAAAAATCATGCTACCTGTAATATCTGAAGGAAGAAGATCTGGCGTAAATTGTATCCTCTTAAAACTAAAGTCAAATAATGAGGCAATATTTTTCAATATCAATGTTTTGGCAATACCAGGGACACCTTCTAAAAGAACATGCCCTTGAGCAAATAGTGCTATACAGATTTTTTGAATTACCTCTTTTTGCCCAACAATTTTTTTTTCAAGTTTTTGAAAAATTATTGATAGTAGCTTTTTCCCATCATCTTCCATGATTAACCTCGAAAAAGAATATTTTCGCAAAAGGAATAAATATATCTATAAAATATTTGAAATCATAAAATAAATGTCGGAGAGGGGATTTGAACCCCTACAAGTTGCCTCACTAGATCCTGAATCTAGCGTGTCTGCCAGTTCCACCACTCCGACATAAAAAAAATAAAAATAAAAAAATACAAAAAAGTCAAAAAATATAAAATATAAAAAAATATCAGATTCTACAAAATGTATTGATCTGGTCTTCTGTCCAATAAAACATTGTTTTTTGCTGTAATCATTTTATTGTTAGCTAATTCTGCATCTATTTCAATAATTTTAACCATTTCTTTACTGGATGATAAGCTTACTATTCTTCTTCCGTTAGGATCAACTATTTGAGATTTTCCAGTAAATTTTAACATTTTATTTTTTATTTTTTCAATCCCTACTCGATTTGTTGTTGCAATAAAAACTTTATTTTCCATTGCTCTTGTTATCATGGCATCCTGGCAATATGGTAAAACCAAATTTGCAGGATGGAGAATTACCTGTGCACCTTTTAATGCAAGGGTTCTTGCTGATTCAGGGAAAAGCCAATCAAAGCATATCATAATACCAAATTTAATAGACTTATATTCAGCAACTTTAAATCCACTTACAGATGGAGTAAAAAAATCTTTTTCATCATTAAAAAGATGAACTTTTCTATAATTTAATAAGAATTTGCCTTCTGCTATGAAAAATGCTGAATTAAAGAATCGTCCACTTTCATTTTCTATATATCCACCAGCAATTGCAATCTTGTTAATTTTGGTGAAATTATAAAATCTTTCAAAAATTGGATCGCTTTGAAGTAATGAAAGCTTTTTAACTTCATCTATCGATTCAAAAAGGTAACCACTTAAAAATAATTCTGGGAAAAGATAAATATCGGCACCTTTTGATTTTTCTATTAAATCAAAAGCTTTATTTATATTTTTTTCTATATCTGCTCTTATTGGGTTAAATTGTACAATTGCTATTTTTAGTTTTTTTGCTTCCATGAATTAATAAATAAAATAATTTCAATAAAAGTAAAGACTGAGTGTTCGTTATTTTTAAGCTGGTTTTAAATAAATAATAACTTGAAAATATTTATCTTTTTTATAAGTTTCATTTATGGAAGTTAAGAAACAAGAATCCAATATAGATTATTATGAACTAAAGAAAGATATTGAAAAACTTAGAGAACAATATTTAGATATTGAAGAATCTTTTTCTTTAGAAAAACTTGAAAAATTAAATGATGAAATTAATGCCAAGATTTGCGCCAACAACTTTTGGGATAATCCAAAAGAAGCACAAAAAGTTTTAGATGAACAAAAGACCTTACAAAAAAAAATAGAACTTATAAAAAAACTAAAGATAGATTTTGAAGATATTTTAAATTTGATTAACTCTACTTCAGCAAATGAAACTGATGAAATTTTAGAAATCCATTCACTTTTCAGTGATATTAAAAATAATTTTATGCAATTTATTTATCTTTCTATTTTTGAAGATATAGACAGATCTAATGCCTATATAACTATAAAACCTGGAGCCGGTGGATTAGAATCTACAGATTGGGCGCAGATGTTATTAAAACAATATATAAGATATGCTGAAAGGAAAAACTTTAATGTAGATATCATAGAATTCACTCAAGCAGAAGGTGGTGGAATAAAGGTTGCTACTATTGAAGTTAAAGGTGATTATGCCTATGGCTTCTTAAAGTATGAAACTGGAATTCATAGGCTTGTAAGAATATCTCCCTTCGATAGTAATGCAAGAAGGCATACATCATTTGCATCAGTTTATGTGTATCCACAAATTAAAGATGAAATAGAGGTTGAAATTAACCCAGCAGATATTAAAATAGAAACTTTCAGGGCATCAGGGGCAGGTGGACAGCATGTAAATACAACTGATTCAGCTGTTCGAATCTATCATATACCTTCAAAAATAGTAGTAGTATGCCAAAATGAACGTTCCCAGCATCAAAATAAAGAAAAAGCGATGAAGGTACTAAAATCAAGGTTATATCAATATTATTTGGAAGAAAAGAAGAAAACTGAAGAAGAAACATTTGCTGAAAAGAAAGATATTTCATGGGGAAATCAAATAAGATCATATATTTTGCAACCTTATACATTGGTTAAAGATCACAGGACAAAATATGAAAATCCTCAACCAGATAAAGTTTTTGATGGAGAAATAGAAGATTTTATTTTTTCAATGATTTCTCTTGACTTTAAGATAAAATATAACATTATTTAGTAAGAATTAACAAAGTACAATAAATAAAAAATGGTGGAATTATTATGAAATCTTCTGTCCTTATTGTTGATGATCTTGCTTTTGTCAGAATGATGATAAAAGATATTTTACATAAATATGGTATTAGTGTTTGTGGCGAAGCTGCAAATGGTGTAGAAGCCATAAAAAAATATAGCGAACTTAAACCAGATGTTGTGCTTTTAGATATAACGATGCCTGTAATGAACGGTCTTGAAGCTTTACAAAGAATTATCATTGCTGATCCAAATGCTAAAGTCATAATGTGTTCAGCTCTTGGACAGCAGAAATTGATCGTCTCAGCTATAAAAGCTGGTGCTAAAGATTTTATTGTGAAACCTTTCAAAGAAGAAAGACTGATTTCTGCAATAAAAAAAGCATTAGAAAGACATTAGTTTATTTATTAAATTTATTTATGAAGATATTCAAATTAATTTTGCCTATATTTATTTTATTATTGATTTTGCCAATAAATACATTTGCTTATCCCTCAAATTTATTAATTTATCCTGAAAAGATTCAAAAAATATCTATTAGTTTCCCTTATAACTATCTTTTTGATTTTAAGATCAATTATACTGTTGATATAATCAATAAAAATAATGATAATAGGGCTAATTTTATTGGTTCAATGTTATCTTCCTTTTTTGATTTATACTTTAAGGATAGAAAAATAAAGTTAGATGAAAACGAAAAAGAGAAGATTGTTTTGTTTTTATTTAATAACCTTGCAATATATTTTCAAAAACAAAGAACTGTTAATAATCAATTTGCTTTTAAGGATACTTTTTTTGATGAACTTAACAAAAAAGATTTTATTTTATTTAAAACAGATAAAAAAGAAGAATCTGATTATTCTCTTATAAAATATGAAGTATCTTACGAATATGACTTCAAAAGTTCAAAAATCTTATTAAATTGCAAAAAAGTTTCACTATTTGACAATCAAATTTCAGAGAAAAAATTCTCTTTTGATTATAAATATTTAAGTTTTTATAATGATTTTAAGAATCTTTTTATAAATAATCTGATGTCATTTTTCTTAAATCAGAAATTTTACAATCTTGAGATTGAACTTAATTCATCTGCTTATATAGAAGTAGATGGTACTGTTACTACTCATTTTGTTGATGAAAATTATCCATCAATTTGTGAACTTGTCTTAGAAGAAGGAGAACATAATATAAAAGTTTTTGAAGATGGGTATGATAGTGCAACTCAAAAAATCAAAATGGAAAAAAATGAAAGAATAACTGTTTTTTTAAATAAAAAGATTACCCATTGCAAGCTTAAAATAAATACATTTCCAAGTAGTGCCAGTGTTAAGATATCAAATCAATATGTAGGAAATAGTCCATTAATTTTAGAGTTGCCATCAGGTAATCATTTTATTATTGTAAGTGCATCTGGATATGAATCGAAAGAGGTTTTTGTTACAATCGAAGATAAAGATTTTGAAAAAGAGATATATGTTTATTTGATGCCAGAAAACACAACCTCTTTTTATATTAATTATTCCAATTCTATTTTAACTCAGGTTTATAATTATTTTTGGTATGGTTGTTATGGATTAGCAGGCTCGATTGTCGGTTCAATTTTGTATAATTATTTTAATCAATTCAATAATTCTTCTTTATATCCAGCTCAAACTGTTGGACTTTATGGTTCAGCAGCAGTTGTTGCCATAGGATTGATTACATTTACTATTTTCGAAATACTTTCATTAACTGAATTATACAAGTACTATCAATTCATAAATTATTATACTCTTTAAATATTAAAAAACTTGACTTAAAAACAAAATAAAGTTTACTAAAATTGTCTTAAAAAATATTAAATTTGGAGGAAATATGAGTCATTATGTTGATGAAGTTATTAGCTCAGTAAAAGAAAGATATTACTGGGAAAATGAATTTATTCAATCTGTTGAAGAAGTCTTAAACTCTTTAAGAGCAGTTGTTGATAAAGATCCAAGATACAAAAAAAACAAAATTCTTGAAAGGATAATTGAACCAGAAAGAACTGTTGCTTTTAGAGTTAGCTGGCAGGATGATAAAGGTGAATTTCAGATAAATAGAGGTTATAGAGTTCAGTTTAACTCAGCTATTGGTCCTTATAAAGGTGGACTAAGATTTCATCCTTCAGTAAATCTTTCTATCTTAAAATTCCTTGGTTTTGAACAGATTTTTAAAAATAGTTTAACAACTCTTCCTATGGGTGGTGGTAAAGGTGGTTCAGATTTCGATCCAAGAGGCAAATCAGATGCAGAAGTTATGAGATTTTGCCAGGCTTTCATGAGTGAACTTTTCAGACATATCGGACCTGATACTGATGTTCCAGCTGGTGACATTGGAGTTGGTGGAAGAGAAATTGGATATCTTTTTGGCCAATATAAGAAACTTGTAAATGAATTCACCGGTGTTTTAACAGGTAAAGGTATAAATTGGGGTGGCTCACTTATAAGGCCAGAAGCAACTGGTTTTGGTGTAACTTACTTCGCAGAAGAAATGCTTAAGACTAAAGGGATGGATTTCAAAGGCAAAAAAGTTGCACTTTCTGGTTTTGGTAATGTTGCATGGGGTGCTGCATTAAAGATAACTGAACTTGGTGGAAAAGTTGTTACTCTTTCAGGTCCAGATGGATTTATCCATGATCCAGATGGCATAAAAGGCGAAAAGATCGATTACATGCTTGAAATGAGAGCTTCTGGTAGAGATAAAGTTCAAGATTATGCAGATAAATTCAAAGTTAAATTTGAAGCAGGCAAAAGACCTTGGTCTGTTCCAGTTGATGTTGCTATTCCATGTGCTACACAAAATGAACTTAATCTTGATGATGCAAAAGAATTGGTTAAAAATGGTGTTAAATGTGTTGTTGAAGCAGCAAATATGCCATGTACATTGGATGCAGTAAAATATTTCCTTGAAAATAATATCCTTTTTGGACCAGCTAAAGCTGCTAATGCTGGTGGCGTTGCAACTTCTGGTCTTGAAATGTCACAAAACAGCATGAGATTATCATGGTCTGCAAACGAAGTTGATGAAAAACTTCACGGCATAATGATAAACATTCACAATGCATGTCAAAATGCAGCAAAAGAATTTGGCACTCCTGGTAACCTTGTAAATGGTGCAAATATCGCTGGATTCTTAAAAGTTGCAAATGCTATGATTGATCAGGGATTAGTATAGTTTTTTAATAAAAACAATAGCAAAAAGTTAATTTAAAAAAAAGGGGGCTTATAAGTAAGCCTCTTTTTTATTTTGAAAAATCAAAAATCAGTTATCAAAAATACTAAAACCATATGGTTTTATCTTTTTACCAAAAGCTTTTTTGGTTTTATTAGTATTATTAATAGCAACTTTAAATTCTTTTCCATTTTCATCTATATAATCAATAGATTCTATTCCGAAACCATAAAATTTTGGGTTAAGTTTTGCTTTTTTAAAGATTTTATAATAGAAATATATTAGTCCAATTGGTGATAATGAAGTTCCAAAATAATAGACTTTACCTTTACCAAAATTATTGACAGTAATAGCTGGTTTTTTAAAATAAGGTTTTTTCTTATCATAATATCTTGCAAGTATTTTAGCACCTTTTGTTTCAATAATATCAGCCCATGCTTCAACCTTAAAACTGAAAATCCCGGATTTTATTTTTGTCTTTGTTTCGTTTAGTGATTCAAATTTTTCTATTTCTATTCCACTTATTTTGCTGAATTTCCCTGGTAATTTTTCAGTTAAAGCCCTATTATTTTTATCTCTAATCCCGCATCTCCAGGATAGTATAAGTATCCCACCATTTTCAACCCATTTTTCAATTTTAAGGTAAAAACTATAGTCAACCATGAAGTATAAAGGTAGACTAATTATTTTATATCTATCAAGTTCTACATTTTCATATGGCTTTACATCAACTGAAATATTGAAAAGTGAAAAAGGAGCATACCATCTTGTAAATTCAAGTTCAAAACCTGCTTGCATATATTCTACTGGCTTATAATACAATGCTTTGGTTTGATACTGATATCTTGAAAGTCTAACATTATCTTTATCATATATCAAGCAAGCTTTGGATTCTTTTTGCCTGGAAGAACTAATCCTATCGAAAATATCTCTTTTTCTTTTTATGTTTAAAGTAAGTTTTTTAAAAATTTCAGTTTCTGTATTATCTGGGTTTAAAAGACCATAGCAAAGTTGTTCCTGACCAAAAATTGCAGTTCTAAATCTAAAGTAAAAAAGTTTATCTGCTCCAAAAATTATTGATTTATCTGTCCATAAAATCAGCTCTTCTATTTTTGGAAGATAACCAAGGCAGCTATGCCCTTGAATTCCAGAAATCTGCTCAAAAATAGTAAAATGATTATTATCTTTTAAGCCTTTTAGGTAAGATAGGTTTAATGAAACAAAATAGTAAGGAAGTGGCTCGTTTTGCTCTCCCCAAACAGGATAATTGTTTATTCCTATAAAATCATGATCTTTTGTTAACTTTGCAAAGTCAATGGAAGAAGATAAGGATGGCATGAAAATATCTGTAGAAATCCACTGACTTTGTCTAATCCTTTCTCTTAAGATTTTATACTGTAAATTTAAAAATTTAACATTGCTTTCAGACATAAATCGTGAATAATCAATTAAAAGAGTAGGGTTTTGTAATGAACCAAAAGTGTTTTTTGGAACAGGAATGTTAAAATCATTGTAAATTGTTCCCCAAAAAACAGTTCCCCAGGTTTTGTTCAGGTTATCAATATCTTTATATTTTTCTTTTAGCCAGATATTCCAGTTTTTTTCGCAGTTTTCACAATAGCAAAAATCAGAACCTTCATGACCTATTTCATTATCTAATTGCCAGCCAATAACATTCTCATTTTCACCAAAGTGAATGGCAATTTTTTCAATTAAACTTTTCACATGTTCGATATATGTAGGATTATTTATGCAATGAGATCTTCTTCCGCCAAATTGTTTTTGCTTTCCATCATAGGTAACTTGCAATATTGATCTATCTTTTTCATATAACCAGAAAGGTATTGTTGCTGTTGGTGTTCCTAAAACTACTTTAATATTATATTTTGAAAAAATGTCTATAACTTCGTCAAATAATGAAAAATCAAAAACACCTTCCTCTTTTTCTATCAAACTCCAAGCAAATTCCATGATTCTTATAGCTTCTAAACCTGCATTTGCCATTTTTTGTACATCATCTTCCCACAAGGATTTATCCCACTGCTCTGGATAATAATCAACGCCAAATAAAAATTTACTCATTTTGCAAATCCTGTTGTTTTAATATTTTTTTATTGTAATAGTTATTTATTTTTTGCAGGAATTTTTTAGTGAAATGTCAATGTAATGAAAGAAGTATTTAATAAATCTATTTTTCTATGCATGCTTCAATCAATTCTGATAAAACTTTATCTGCATTTTCAACTGGAACCTGACATGTTCCAACCTTTGGATGCCCTCCACCTCCATATTTCAGCATGAGTGAACCGACATTTAGATTTGATTTTCTGTTTATTATGGAATGTCCAACGGCAAAAACAATATTTTGATTTTGCTTACCCCACATAACTCTTATTGATATAGTTGCCTTTGGAAATAGACAATATTCTATAAATCTATTTCCAGTATATATTATTGGTGCTGTTCTTAAGTCTATTACTAATACATTTTTTTTAAGATAGCTATATTTTAATAGCATTTTTTTATATTCTTTTTCCTGCTCTTTATATCTTATAACCCTCTCTTTGACATCTTCATGTTTTAATATTTTATTTATAGGCATTATTCTGCAGTAATCTACAAGATTTTCCATCAACTGGTAGTTTGAAATCCTATAATCTTTAAATCTACCAAGACTTGTTCTTGGATCCATGATAAAAGATAGAAGAATCCAGCCTTTTGGATGAAGGATCTCTTTCTTTGTCAAATTTCCAGAATCAGATTTATTTACAGCATTCATAAGTCCTTTAAATTTCTTAAATCTTGTATCCCCATCATAATAGTCATATATAACCTGTGCTGCAGATGGAGCAGGTTTACTCATACCTTTATAGTTATAAGGGAAAGCCTGTCTTTCATCTTCACTTAGATGATGATCAAACCATAATCCACAACCTTTAGCATATGGGACATTTGCAAGCACATCATTTTCTGTAACTTCAATAAGACCATCCTGTATATCTTTTGGATGAACAAATTTAAAATGATCTATTATTCCAGCTTCTTTTAATAATACTGCACAAGCAAGTCCATCGAAATCTGATCTTGTTATTAAACGCATAGCCATCTTCTTTCTCCTTATTAATTTTTCTAATTACTCTTTTTTTATTTATTATTTTCGATATTGCTTTTTATTTTCCATTATTTATTCTGATTTTATTGCATTATGCCTTATTATTTTATAAATATTTTTACTTTTATTTTATCTTTATTCATTTTTATTTATTCTTTTAGATAATTTTTTTTTATCTTATTTTTTTTGCCTTGATTTATAAGATAAAAAAACCTAAATTTGCTTAATCAATTATTCCTTATTTAAACTAATTTTATAATAAATAAATTAATTTACAAGTTAAAAAAGTCTGTTTAGTTCAAGATTCTACCTTGATATTTCAAAAAAATGTGATATCATAAATTTGACCTGGGATATTCGGTATCTGAACAAAATATGTGAACCTACACATAAAAGGGAAGGATTCTCGATGGCAATTCAATTGGCGGCTTTTGCTTAGCATTAGCTACCGGCGGTTGCATTAGAGAGCCTTTGTTAACTCAAGGGTTAACATAACCTTCGGAGCCGGTATCCTGGGTTTTTTAAAAATTAAATAACTTCTATTTTTGTACCACTATATTAATCCTTTTTACCAATCAGTTTTATTTATTAAATTGTATTTTTAAGAATTTTTTTTTATTTATGATAAATTAATAAAAATCTATAAATTATAAAAAATTAGATGTTTATCTTGAAGAATTTAATCTATGAAGATCTTAAAAGCCGAAAAAGGTTATGATTATTTTGCTCCATTTTACAATAAGCAATATGAACATCTCGATTCATTTGATTGGAATCTTATAAAAGAGATTTTGTTTTCAAAAATAGATCTATTTTTCAATAAAGAAAGCAATATAATAAAAATAGGTGATTTTGGCTGTGGTGATGGTAGAATTCTTAAAAGAGTTTGCAATTACTTAAAAGAAAAAAACTATTTAAATTTTCAAATTTTCGGTATAGATATATCTGAAAAGATGATTAAAACAGCCAATAAAAAGATTAAAAATAATGTTAAGTTAATAAAATTAGATCTTGAAAGAGAAAAGCCAGATGAAATTTTTGATATTATCTATTCTTTTTTTCTTTTAGTCCATATAAAAGATGTAGACAATTTTTTCTCAAATGTAAAAAATAACCTAAATGATGGTGGAATATTTATATTTAACAACATTGAACAAAAGAAAGGATTTCAATTGCCATTTTTTAAGGAAGAAACTTACATTGAATTTTTCAACCATTCTGATAATAAAATATATGATTTTTCGGTAAAATACTTTTCTAATGTTGAAAAGATAAAAAGCCAATTTTCCACGATTTTTATTTGTCAAAAATAATCAGTATTTCTTCTTAAGTCTTAATTTTCTTCATTTATTAAATTTTTTAAATATATTTTTTTAATATTTTCTTTGTTTTTTTGTAATATTTCCAACTATTTTTTGTCATATTATTTAGTTTAGCAAAATTATTGTTATTAAAAGAGGAGAATATGGAAAAATCGAAACTAATATTATTAAATCATAATTTTAATTATTTGAAAAGATCTTCATTTTTAAAAAGACTAAGAGAAAATATTATTACCATAGTTATATTTATAAAAGCATTTTTAAAAAACAGATTATTCTTCCTTTCTGGTAATTTATATTTTGTTATACCAGAAGGAGGTGCTCAGAAATTTTATAATGATGGAAGATATTATAAAATGTTGGTTAAAAAAATTTATATTCAAAGGTTTCGTTTAGTTAAAAGTAAAAGAATTTATAAAATGAACAATGTAGATTCATTTTGCGATTTGCTTTTGTTTTATGACTTTTCTTATGGTGGAATAAGTAATATAAATGATATATCTTATCCAATAATAAAAAATACGTTAATTTATAGAACTCCTATTTGTGAAAATAGGTTTTATAAGATGTTCTTAAGATTAAGTGTCAATAAAAATAGTCCATTTTATGTAAAGATTTTAAGGTAACACTTTTTTGCAAAAATAATTAAATAGTAGGGAGAAAAGGATGATAAAAATAATAGATTATGCAAATGGAGCAAAGAATTGTAAAATGGTCAAATTAAAAAATATAATTAATAAATCTATCAAAGATAAACTAAAGATCCATTTCAAAATAGTAAAAAGAATCTGGTTGGGACTACTAAAAAAACGCTTAACATATTGTTGGGGAAAAATAGATATTGAAATTCCAGGTGATCCACCAATGATGTTTTATAATGATGGAAGATATTATAAAATCATTATTAAAAAGATATGTATCTATGGGTTATTTAAAATGCCTTTTGAAGTTAAAAGAGTTTTCTATTTTAATAATATTGATCAATTTTCTTCTTTGTTTGTAAAATATATGTTAACATATCCTAAAATGAATAAACCAATAGAAGAAATTATGAAATATCCCTTAATAATAAATATGATAGGTATAAAAGCAATCGAACTTGTTAAAAGAATAATAAAAATTTTATTTAACGAAAAGAAAAATATAAAAGATGAAACAACAGATGAAGTAAATGCTGAAATTTATCGTAAATTAGACAAGATACCTATCCCAAATGTAATAGTTCTATCATCTAATTCTACTATTTAGGGAAAAAAACCTCAAAAGTATTTGAACAATGTGGGCACAAAACCCTTAATCTCTTACCTTTAAGATATGGAATCCTTAATTTTTCATTACAATACTTGCAATTAATGATCTTTTTCTTCTTAAAGATATTTTTTATAAAAGATTTAATATTAACAAGACTAAAGTTTGAATAATTTTTCATACTATTCTTAATCCATAATCTTTTTGAAATTTTAACTATATTCACTTTAAAAGATAATAAAAAAATTAAAAAAAAGGTAGCAGAAAAAACTGCTACCTTAAAAAAAGGAGATTTGAAAATTATTCTTCTTCTTCTGCTGTAATGAATTTTTTCCTTTCCTCAATGACCTGTTCAGCAAGTTTTCCTGTGATTGGAGAATAATGTGAGAATTCAAGTTCAAATGATGCTGTTCCCTGAGTTATCGATTTTAAATCTGTCGCATATCTTAAAAGTTCACTATGAGGAACTTCTGCTTTTATTAATGTCAAACCACCAGGGATTGGATCCATTCCAAGAATTTTACCTCTTTTACCATTTAGGTCTGATATGATATCACCAGTATATTTATCCATAGCATAAACTGAAAGATTCATAATAGGTTCAAGTAAAATAGAATCACCCTTTGTCATTGCATCTTTTAATGCCTGTCTTGCTGCAATCTTAAATGACATTTCAGATGAATCAACTTCATGATAAGAACCATCAAAAAGCTCAACAATAATATCTATGATAGGGAATTTGCCAAGTACGCCATTATTCAATCCTTCAATAAGACCCTTTTCAACTCCTGGAATATATTGTTTTGGTATAACACCACCAACAATTGAGTTAACAAATTTGAAACCTTCACCTCTTTTATTTGGTGATACTCTTATTGCAACTTCTCCATACTGACCATGTCCACCAGATTGCTTTTTATGTTTATATCTTGATTCAACTTGTTTGGTGATTGTTTCTTTATAATTTATTCTTGGGATAGATGTTTCAAACTCTAATTTTAGCTGTTTTCTAATCTTTGAAAAATATACTTCGAGATGAAGTTCTCCCATACCAGAAATAACATTTTGTTTTGTTTCAGGATCATATTTGACTATTAAGGTTGGATCTTCTTCGCTAAATTTGTGTAAAGCAGAGATAAGTTTGTCTTCTGTATTTTTATCTTTAGCCGAGATTGCAACAGAATATACTGGTTGTGGAAGTTTATCAAAAGCATAGGTATATGAAATATCTTTACTACCAACAGTGTAAGTTGTATTAATATCATCTATTTTTTGTAAAACAATAATATCTCCAGCAACTCCTTTTTCCATTTCTTCTATTTTATTTCCAAAAGGTTGTAATATTTTAGTTACTTTAAATTTATTGTTTTTTTCAACAATTAAAACTTCATCATCTTTTTTAATCTCACCATTTAAGACTCTAATAAAGGATAGTTTACCATTGAATTGGTCAAGAACTGTCTTGAAGCAAAAACCACAAAAATTTCCATTTTCAGAAATTTCAACCTGGATCTCTTTGTTTTCCTGTTTTGAAATAGCCCTAAAAGACTTTTTTGAAATATATGAAGGGAAGGATTTAGCTATTATTTCAAGAAGATTTGAGATTCCGCCATTTTCAAATGAAGAACCACAAACTACTGGAATAAATTTGCACTTACTCACAGTTTTAGAAAAGCCATCAAGTATTTCGGCATCAGTTAATGCTTCCCCGGAAAGAACTTTTTCGATATATGCATCTTCTCCTTCTGCAACAGCTTCCATAAGAGTATCTAATATCTTATTTACTTCTTCTTTTTTACCATCAGGGATAGCCGACTCTTTATAGGTATCTCCACTTTTTATATATGCTTTCTTAAAAAGGATGTCTATATAACCAGTAACTTTTTTATTTTCAATAATTGGAATCACAACAGGAACAATAGGTTTTCCAAAGCTTTCCTGGAGATTTTTTAGAACTTTTTCAAAGTTGGCATTTTCTTTATCCATTTTATTTATAAAGAATATTCTTGGTATTTCTTTGTCCTCACAGAGTTTCCAGTGTTTAACAGTTTCAATTTGAACAGCAGCTTCAGAATCTACAACAATTATGGCTCCATCAATTACCTGTATTGAAGATCTAACTTCTCCAACAAATTCAGCAGAACCTGGTGCATCAATAAAATTGAATTTATAATCCTGAAATTTTACAGCAGCAACAGATGATTTCAATGATATTTTTCTTGTTTTCTCTTCTTCATCAAAATCTGAAACAGTGGTTCCTTTTTCTATGTTTCCTTTTTCTTTTATTGCTTTAAGATGAAATAATATAGATTCTAACAGCATGGTCTTACCTGAACCTGTATGACCTAAAAAAATGATATTTCTAATGTTAGAAGAAGTCGCAACAATACTCATAAATCCTCCAAAAGTTATTAAATAAAAATAAAAATTTTTTCCAATAAACTTACTAAACAAATTTGCATAAAATATTAACAATGTCAAATATTTCAATTCTTGCTTTTTGAAATTATACTGGTATTAATTATGAAAATAAATTCTTCATTACTTAAAATAGATAGGTTTAAAAATAGCAATATTTTAGGGTGGGATAAGATATGCATTTTAAGAAAATCAGATTTTACTTTATTTTTTTGCTTATTTTTTTATTTCTTCTCTTTTTATCTTGTAAATCAGAAGAAAAAGTAGTAAAAACCTATAGTATTTTCCCAGAACAAAAAGAATTGGAAGATCTTTTTAATTCCAATGATTACAATAAAATAATAAGTTACTATATCTATTTCCAAAATACGCAGGATATATTATTCAAAGAAAAGTTAAATTCTAAGATGCATGATTTTTTAGTTTTGAATATAAAAAAAGATCTAATTGAATCTAATACTATTACCGCAATTGCAAGGGATATAAACAATTATTTATTTTTTAAGATTTTTATTATTGAAAATAACTATGATCAAAAAAAGATAAACTACAACATAAATGATCCACTAATAAATGATGCTATTGACTATCTTATAGATAAAATAAGCAAAGTTGATAACTATTACCTTTTTACTGCATATTTAAGTTATTTAACAACTATTTTTCCATTTTACATTGAAAAATTTGAGCAATTATATAAAAAGCAGTTTGATGATAGCAAATTTATCTCTTCATACGAAGATGTTTACAAAAATAGTGTGATGGTGATTCTGGATAAAGGCATAAAAATAGAAAATGGTCAATCTATGCCAGATATTTCAATAGGGACTGGTTTTTTTATCGATAAAGATAAAATAATAACAAATTATCATGTTGTAAATGGAGAAGGTAAAAAATATCTATTATCTATTAAATTAAATTCATTAACTTTTCCTGCTTCAGTAGTTTTATTTGATGAATCTTTAGATCTGGCTATTTTACAAGTTCCTTTTGAAAATAAGGATTTTAAGTATTTCAAGATTTCAAAGGATGTAAAAATTGGTGATGAAGTTATTGCTTCCGGAAACCCTTTTGGTTTATCTTTTTCAAATACAAAAGGGATTGTATCAAATATAGATAGGAAATTTTTAGAGATAGGTAATGTCATTCAAATAGATGCATCATTAAATCCTGGCAATTCTGGAGGACCTGTATTTAAGCCAGGATTTGAACTTATTGGTATAGCATTCGCTTCTATTTCAAATACTCAAAATTTGAACTTTATCCTTCCTGTTTCTTTTATGCTGGATGATTTACCTAAACTTGGGATTGAGACAGAAATCACCAGAACTTGGCTTGGGTTTTATTTTTATGAAGATAATTTACTTTATCAGGTTAAAGGAACTAAAAACTATCAATACTTTAATTCTAATAATATTAATAATTTTGAAAATTTAGAATTTTTGTATTCCAACTTTTCCAATATAAAAGAAAATGATTATTATATAAAACTTCAACATTTTATAAGTATTTTGCCAGAAGCTTTTCTTGTTCCTTTTTTTTATGAAAAGAAGATTCACTTTTTATCAACCGAAAGAAGACCGAAATATCCAATTTATTATAGTATATTAAATGATGAAATAAATAACTGTCTCTCTATATTTTTTGATGCAAAATTAACCAGAGAATCTGAATACTATAAAATAGAAAAATTATTTAATACAGAAATATCTCTTTTTTATGGAATATATCAAGGGGATTTAGTAAAAATTCAAAACTATTATATTAACTCTGCCAAAAAAATGATTATTATTAATTTAATTATAAAACGGTCAAAATATGGTTGGGTTCCTTTGCAAATCGCTATAAGTTTAAGTTTTTCTCAACCAGGCTTTTTTTAACTTGTTCATTTATTGAAATTATTACCTACTAAAATTTTTAATTGTTAAAATATAGAGCATTAAGCTTTTTAATTATTCAAATCTTAACTTTTTAAACTATTTGATTATTAAAAATTTTATTTTATTGAAATAGAATTACTTTAATTAGTTGCAAAATTAGATTTTGTTGTTAATTTCATACATCATAGATAATGAATATATATTTTAAGATTAATAAAAAGAAAAATTAAGGAGTAGTTTTTATGCTTTTGGCAAATGAATTAAGAAAAGGTCAGGTTATTAATTATAACCAGGAATACCATCTTGTTGTTGATTATCATCACCACAAACCTGGTAAGGGAAATGCAATAGTTAGAGTTAAGTTAAAAAATCTTAAAAAAGGTAACATTTTTGAATATACTTTTAATCCAGAAGAAAAATTTGATGATGTCCCTGTTTTTAGAAGAAAAGCAGAGTTTCTATATAAAGATAATGATTTTTATACTTTTATGGATAATGAAAATTATGAACAGGTTCAAATACATGTTGATGATTTGGGAGACAATATCTATTACCTAAAAGAAGGTTTTATTGTTGAGATAGAGTATATAGATGATAAACCTATTTTTGTCTATCCTCCGACTTTTATAAATTTGACTGTTGTAGAAACAGAACCTGGTCTTAAAGGTGATACTGTTTCTGGAGGTTCAAAACCAGCCATTTTGGAAACTGGCTTAAAAGTTAGCGTTCCACTTTTTATCAAGGTTGGAGATGTTTTGAAAATAGATACAAGAGATGGTTCCTATGTAGAGCGAGCATCTATTTAAGAAATAAATTTTCATATATTATTTTTTATTTAATATTTTTTAGAATTTATAAAGGAATGTAATGTCACAGGACTCATCTTTTAATTTGGCTATTAAATATATACATCAAAAACAATATCAAAAAGCCGAGTCTATTTTACAAAATCTTATTAGGACATTACCTTTTGATGAAACTATTGTTCTTTACTATGGATACGCTTTGATTGAACAGCAAAAATATGAAGATGCTTTAACTGTATATAGGCAATATTTATCAATAAACTCTGATCAGTATAGATTGCTAAGGGCTTATTGTTATGCCAAAATGGGTTTTTTAGAAAAGTCGTTAAATGATTGGATTAAACTTTCAAAAGAAGGAAATAAAATTGCAGCATCCTTACTAAATGATTTAAAAAAATCAAAGGATAATAAAGCTTTTCTGACTTTTTTAAAGTATAATAAGGCATGTGGGCAACTCCCTCCTGCAAATATTGAAAAGAAGATAAAAAAGCAGATAAAAAATGAATCTTTCCAATATTCTGCTTTTGATAATAAAAAAAATACTTTTAATTTTAATTTTTTTAAGAAGAATAAAATCGCTATTTTTTTATCTATTTTTGTCATAGTAGTTTTTGCAGTTTTGTTATTGCTAAATAATGAAAACTTGAAAATTAAGCAAGATTTGAATAAAAACCAGAAGATTACTATAAATCAAGATTCTCAGTCAAACGAAAAACTGATATTGCCTATTGCTATTATCTATCAATACAAGGAAAACAAACAGGTAGAAAAAGATATAGCTTTAGCTAAAAGGTATATTACTCAGTCAGATTACAACAATGCTAGATTGTTGTTAAATAAAATAATATATTCAAATGCCGATGAAAAATATAAAGAAAAATCTAAAAATTTAGAGCATCTATTAACCGAACCTTTTTTTAATAAATTAATATATAATCCATCATTTAATGAAGTTATTCAAAATCCATTATTGTATTCAAATATTTTTGTTCAATGGAAAGCTATCGTATATGAACTTATAGATGATTTAAATTTTTCAGTGATGATTTATTCAAAAAATCCTATATACATAGATGGGATAGCTAATTGCATATTGCCAAAGCCTTATCCCCTTTTTGTAAAGCAGCAAGTCGAGATATTTGGAAAAATTTTATCAGTTGTAGATAGTAAAATCCCAAAGATAGAGATTAAAAACATAAGGGTAATTTATGAGTAAGTGTTCTTATGAAGTAAGCATTCTTGTGAATAGATTTTGTTATGTTAATGGATTTTGCTATATGGATAGTTCTTATTATATGAATAGGTCTTAATTACACGAACAGATTTTTATAATAAAAGAATAAATGGGATATTAAAATTTTTATTAAATAAGAAATAAAAAAGGGGGTTTTATGAATATTTTAGAAGTAAAAATCAAAAAAGCTGAAAATGATAATATAATAATAGGGCAAACTCATTTTATAAAAAGTGTTGAAGATATATATGAGGCTATAAAAAATATAGCTCCAAATGGCCAGTTCGGGATTGCTTTTAATGAAGCTTCTACAGATAGACTTATAAGATTTACTGGAACAAATAAAGAAGCGATAGATTATGCTATTGAAAATTGTAAAGAGATCGCTGCAGGTCATATTTTTTGCATTGTATTAAAAAATATCTATCCTATACAGATATTAAACGCTATTAAGGCAATTCCAGAAGTCTGCAATATCTTTTGTGCCAGTGCAAATGAACTTTCTGTTATTGTCGCTGAAAATGAAAATGGAAGGGGTATTATAGGCATAATAGATGGGCAAACACCTGTTGGTATTGAAGATGAAAATAAAAAGAAAGAAAGATATGATATTTTAAGAAAGTTTGGTTACAAACAATAAAAATAGAAAAAAAGGCAATAAAAAAAAAATAAATAAACAATAAAATTAGTTTGGATAGGAAAAACTAAAAAAAACAAAAATTTTAGGAAAAGTTATGGGTAAAAAAATATTTATTTCTGCAGGGGAAGTTTCTGGAGATCTTCAAGCTTCTTTACTTGTAAAGCAGATGAAAAAACTTGATAGTTCCATAGAATTTTTTGGCTTTGGAGGAAGATTTCTTGAAGATGCAGGAGTCAAAATAATTTTTGATTTTACTCACAGATCCTCAGTTGGTTTTCTTGAGTCCGTACCATATATATTTGATCATTTTATCGTTATGCAAAAAGCTTTGGAGTATATAGAAAAAGAGGGTAATAGACCAGATTTAGCTATATTAATAGATAATCAAGGTTTTAATATTCCTTTTGCCAATAAACTTAAAAAACTTGGTATAAAGACAATATACTATTTCCCACCTCCACTTTCGATATGGGGTAAATCGAGCGGGAAAAAATTAGCAAAAACAATAGATTATTTTTTTGTTCCATTTTTACCAGACTATAAAGAATATTCTAAGCTTACTGAAAATGCATTTTTCTATGGTCATCCATTTTTTGATAAAGAATATCTTGATGAAAAACTTTCAGAAAAACCACCAGAAGATGCTTACTTTGATAAATTCTATTTTTTACTTCCAGGTTCAAGAGATCAGGAAATAAATAATTTGCTTATCCCTTTTACTCAGGTAGCAGATTACCTTTATGATAAATATAAGCTTTACGCTTACCTTCCAGTTGCTAACAATAATTTCTTACCAAAAATAACCAATGCTATTGGAAATAGAAGATACATAAAAATACTTGATAAATGTTACTACTCTTTATATAAAGATGCAAAATTTGTCCTTATGGCATCTGGCAGTGCTACATTAGAGGCTCTTTTACTTAAAATACCACATATTATATGCTATAAGGTTTCTGCGTTAACATTTTTTATAGGGAAAATGCTTGTAAAAACAAATCATGTTGGGATGAGTAATATTTTAGCAGGAGAAGAGATAGCACCAGAGCTATTACAGAAAAAATGCAATACTTCTGAGATGATCAAAAGAATAGAGCAACTTCTTGATCCAGAGTTCAAAAGTGAGGTTGTAAAAAAATTAGAAAGAGTCTCATCTGAGCTTTCAGCCCTAAATAAATCATCAAGTCTTTTGAATTTTTCTCAGAAGGCTATAGAAATACTTAATAAAATTTAATGAAAAAAAATATTGTCTTTATTTTACCTTTATTATTTCTTTTGTTATCTATATTTAATCTACCATCAGTTTTACCTTCCAATATTTTGCAAAATCATTATTTTGTTCCTTACTTAAACTTTTTAAGTGTTGATTATTACTATAAACTTCTTGAAAAATATGGTAAATTCACAATTTTTAATGGCTCTTTTAAGTTAGATATTGATAAAAAATTTTATAAATCAGATTTGCAATTGGCTCTTAAATTAAAAGAATTTGAAATTGAAAATCAGATAAATTTTTATGATTTTGTCAAATTTTGCGTCGACTATGCAAGATGGAATGAAAAGGTTAAGTTGATTCTTCCTTTTTATCCTTTCTCAAAGGAATATTCGTTTATTGAATCTATCCAGAAAGAAAGTGGAATTCCTATTGATATAGTTATTGAAAAAAAATCAGAAAATTTATCCATTCTCGCGATAAATACCAAACATTTATTAAATGAAAAGAAAATTGTCATAAATATTTTACTTTCTGATGATATTAAGGATTTTAAAAATATAAATATTTTGAAAGTTCAAGGAGAAAAACAGGTTGTTATTAGCTATAAATCGGTTGAAGATATTATAAAAAATTCAAATATTTTAGAGTTTCAATACCATTATTCAAATGAAAAAAAGGTTGATTTTGCTATAGAATTAGTTGGAGAAAAAAAGGAAATATATCCATTTTCCATAGCACTAACAGGGCAACTGGATAAAAATATTTTGTTTATAAGTGAAGAAAAATCCAGAGGATATTTTGACCAGCTTTTTGATATGGAAAAAATTTCGTTAAATGAAATAAAAGATAAAAATTTAAATCAATATTCTCTAATAGTATTCGATGGGATTCCATTAAAAAAATTAGATGAAGATATTTCAAAAAAAATTGTTGACGGATTTAAGGAAGATAATTTTGGTTTATTTTTCATTTCAGAAGGGAAGGAAGTAGGAAAAACTGATGATAATCCAATTATAGAATCAATTTTACCTGTTGAATTAACCCCTAAATCTTTGAAGCAGGACCCAAAAGTTGCGATTTTACTTTTGTTAGATGTTTCATCTTCTATGATGGGTGAAAAGTTATCTATTGCAAAGGTTTCAGCAAGCCAGATGCTTATAAACTTAAAAGAACAGGATTTAGTTAGCATCTACCTTTTCTGGGATCAATTTGAAAAATTATTCAATTTTATGCCAGTTAAAGAAGTTTCAACTTTTTTTTCTTTCGATAAGATAGAAGCAACTGGTGGAACTGATCTTGCACCATGCCTTGAAAAGGGTTTAAAAGATCTTTTAAAGATTTCTTCCATAAATAGACATGTTGTAATAATATCTGATTTTCAAACCAAACCAGCATCATGGGATGAGATTTTGAGCCTGGCTGTTGAAAATGATATAACTATTTCAGTCATACAAATTGGCACAGATATAAATTCATCCCTGGCTGAAAAAATCGCTAAAATTACAGGTGGAAATATTTATTCAGCAAATTCTTTTAATGCTATTCCGACTATTTTGTTTGAAGATAGGAAAAGAATTTCAAGGCCACCTTTTTTAAAGCAGAACTATACAATTTTTGATTCATATAAAGATCCAGTAGCAACAATAACCGGGATGAATATTACTTTTGCAAAAGATAAGTCTAATGTTATTTTAAAAAATCAATATGATGATCCTCTATTTGCTTTTATAAAGAATGCTTCAAAAGGTTCTGCTGTTTTTCTTTCAGATTCTAAAGGTGTCTACACAAAAAATCTATTAAATAAAAATTATGTTAAGATGATTTTCAATAAATATTTTGAAAGTCAACTTTCAAATCTTATTAACAAGGTTACTGTTACAGAAACAGCTGGAGGTTTTACAGTCATAATAAATTCAGCAGATTTGCATGAACCTTATGGTATATTGTTTTCAAATAAGGAAAAAATTTATGAAGAAAATTTAACAAATGTTTCTCAAGGTTATTTTTCTTTTTCAATTTCAAATATAAATAGTGGATTATATACCTTACAAATAAAGGACATTGGAAATAGTATACTTAAAATCCCTATATATTACAATGCAATAACACATAGCAACAATTATTCTTCGATATTATATTCACTTAACTACAAAAAAATGAAATTTAAGAAATTTTATTCTGCCAACTTTTGGCTTATTTTATTCTTTTTAAGCTCAATTTTTACCACATACTATTTAAGGATAATGAAAAATTAATCTAAAAAAATAAAGAAAAAAAATGAAGAAAAAAAAATATCAAAAAGAATCATTTTCTTTTATATTTTTTATCATTCTTTTTATTATTTCGATTTCAATAAATATAAAAGCAGAACCTTCAACAAATTTTAATGAAATTCAAAGTTACAAACTAAATTCTATTATATTATCCAATCTGAAATTTGATAAAGAAGCAATTTTTAAGATTTACGCTTATACTTATGAAAATAAAAAAGAATTAATTTTTTATGCGAAATTAGATTATTATGTTAAAAATTTCACCTGTTATTTCTATTGTCATCCAGATTTTGCAAAAATAGAACTATTATTACAGTTTGATTCTTCTGAGAAATACAGGTATGAATATAAAGTAAAAATCAATAAAGAAGCAGAAAAAGATTTAATAAAATATAACTTTAATGAAAAATATTTTTATGAAATAGTAGAACCTGAAGCAAAAAGTTCATACTACAAAATATTAAACCAGTATAATCCCAATTTTTATAGCATGATGTCAACTACTTTACTTCATTATTTTGATAAAAAAGAGATAGATAAAAACTCCATTTTGATATTTATTTTATTATCTTTGATAGGATTGTTTTTGTTGATGTTAACCAATAAGAAGATAGTAATAATTTTATTTTTCATAATTATCTTTATATTTTCAATATTTATAATTTTTTATAATGAACAGAATTTTATATTGAAAGGTTACATAAAAAATCCTATAGATGAGAAAAATATTGATAATCAAAACTTAAATTTTAATGACTTATTAAATATTCCGCTTACTATTGAAAGCGAAATGAAGAATGAATATACAAAAATTTTATCATTTGATTTATTGAAAAGTAAGACAAAATTAACGAAAATTTATCAGCAAGATTATGATATGGAATTTTCAAAGATATTTTTCCAGAACTCGAAGATTCCTTTGATTGAAAATCTTAATGAATTTACTTATTTTATATCAGAACCAAAGTATTTTAAGATAATTTTTCAGGATGATAACTATTATATTGAAACAAATAAACTACTTCTATTTGGAAGGCTAAAAGGTGAAAATTAAGACAAATTATAATTTAATATTATTTTTCATTTTTTTTGAGCTTGTTCTTTTTTTAATTTTTGCATTTGTTTCAAGATATGAACCAGCAATTGATAAGTTGATGGTATTGATTTTTTCCTATCTGATTGGTATGATATATCTATTTTTTAGTGATAGTAAATTTGATGATTTTATCAAAATTTTTATATTTGATCTTCTTTTCACTGCATTTTCACTTAGAATAGGAGCACTCGCTTCTTCTATTTATTGCATAAATAGTTTATTACAATTATTTTACTTTTTGTTTTTATTTAGTTTGACCATGAATTTTATAAAACAAAAAGATAAAGAATATGAAGAAGAAAATAAAAAGTTAAAAACAAATTCAGTTTTTGTTCAAAGTTTATTTTTTGTAATATTTTTGATTTTTGCTCTTTTTACTATAGAAAGATTAAAACTCTCTTTATATACCATGATCTTTTCTATTTTCTTTTTTGGTTTTTTGCTTTCATATAGAAAATTTGTTTTATATATTAAATAAGTTAAATAAATCAATAATATGGCTAAAAAAAAAGAAGAAAGATTTCCTTTATTTAAGCAATATTTGTTTGAAGACTTTAACAGGGCAGTATATCAATCTATTTTATATAGATTTTTAATTATTGTACTGTTATATTTGGTAGGTTATTCTTTACTAAGGTTAATCTCTTTAACTTTCAATATTAGATATTACATAATTTTTGTTTTTTATTATTTTTCCATAATCTTTAGTTTGTTAGTTTTCTTTATTGGAAATTACAGCAATTATCTAGGAAAGTATTTAAGGTCAATAGATGTAAAAACCATATATGAAGCATATATGGTAATAAAAAGGAAAAATAAAGGTGAAGCAGATTATTTTTCTTCTATTTTAGAAGATAATGTCTCAAATAATGAATATAAAAGATTGAATCTGAAGTTAAAATGGAAAACCCTTTTAATTATTTTCTTTATATTTTTAATAATCTTTGGAATAGGTTCAATCTTCTCTTTTTACCAGTATGGAAAGGTTGTTTACAAAGTTGTCCCATTCGAAATTAAAGAAGTTTTAACGATGCAATCTATAGTGGAAAAACTTTTACAACAGATAGATGAAGATTCTGAGCAATACAAGTTTTTAAGCAAATTGTATGAAGAAGCGACTGCCTCATATTCTAAACATGGAATAAATCAGAAAGAATATCTTGAAAGACTTAATCAAATACTTCAACAAAGCACTTCGCTTGGTGAATCAAAAAACTTACAAAGCAGTAGTTCAAACTATGCATCTTCTTCTAATGTCGAACCTACTAAAAGTAGTAGTAAAGAAAAAAAGGATGACAATCAATCATCAGTTCTTGCTCAAAAATATAAAAAACAGCTACAAGAGGATGAAAAAAATTTTGTTGAATCTAAAACAAAAGTCTTAACTGCTGGTGAAAATATAAAGCAAAATTTTTTAGAATTTTTAAAAAACCAATTTTCTCATCCTGAAAACCCAAAAGCCCAAGGACCTGCTGGTTATGAATCGCAGGATATTAAAAGTTCACAGAATCCTTCGGTTGATTTTTCAACAATGTTAGAATCTATTTATGCAAATTCATCAGAATTTTCGTATTCTTTAAGTAATCAGCTTACCCAGACACAAAAGATAGAAATATTTAATTATCTTGTTAAGCAATTTAATATAAGCTCTTCGACCATAAGTTTTGATGAAGAACTTTTCTACAAATTAATACTCTTATATTTAGAACAGATGAAGCAAATGCAAAATAAATAAAAGCATGAAAAAGAAGAAAAGATAGAAAGCAGAAAAAAAATCAAAAACTAAAAATAAATAAGTTTGAAGACAGAACAAAAGGAAAATATGAAATTAAAAAAATATCTACTTAGATATTCAGTAATGGATTATTTACATTTCATCTTAACAATATTTCTTTTAGTTTTAAGTTTTTTTGTTATTACGGGAACAATTTATCTTGAAAAAAAACTATCAAGCGCATATTTTTTGATTTTTCAGCAGCTTTGTAATTTTTCTTTTTTCCTTTTTTATCAGATATTGATAATTTTGTTTATGAGGATTGATTTTGGTAAAATTGAGATAAATAGAATAAAAAACCTGATAAATCTAAGCAGTAAAAATGCTAAAAAAATAAACTATGCAAATCTTGCTAAACTTCGAACTTTCTGTTTTTATTCACCAGCATATTTTAACTTTATCTACATTCCAATAATTTTATCTTTATCATTTCCATTATACAAAAATATTTTTAACATCTATGAAATCTTAAAATATGGGTCAGTAGCAGTTATAAGAACAAATTTATTGATACTTATTGGAATAAATTTTTTAGCAGAGATAAATTCTATTTTAATTTATCTATATTTTGGACTTAAAAAATCATTTATATATATTATTTCATTGTTATTAAGCCTGTTTTATAGATTTTTAATATTGTATTTTTCAAGTCTCCCATCTTTTAATGCTATCTATACAATTATTTTTATATTCAATCTCTTATTTAATATAATTTTGTTATTTTTAACTATCAATCAAAATATAAGGAGTAATGTATATGCAGACTGAAAAAATTGCCGAATTGAAAGATATTTATGATAGTTATTTTAAGTATATGAGTGAAAGATTGATTGGTATGGATAATATCATAAAAAAGACATTTATAACATTTATGTCAAAAGGACATCTTTTGATAGAAGGACCACCAGGTCTTGGGAAAACAACATTTGTTAAACATTTTTCAAAATTTTTCGATCTTGATTTTTCAAGGGTTCAGTTCACCCCTGATTTAATGCCATTAGATATAATTGGTTCAAATATAATAGAAGAAAGCGAAGGGAAAAAATCTTTCAAGTTTTATAAAGGTCCAATTTTTGCCAATATAGTTCTTGGAGATGAGATTAATAGAGCGACACCAAAAACACAATCGGCTTGTCTTGAAGCAATGGAAGAAAAAAGAATAACATTTTTAGGTACAACATATCCACTTCCAGATCCTTTTATGCTTATTGCTACGCAAAACTCCATAGAACTTGAAGGAACATATCCTTTACCAGAAGCTCAGGTAGATAGGTTTTTTATGAAACTATTTGTCGATTATCCTGAATTCAAGATACTAAAAGAGATTGTGCAAAAAAATGAGATTATTCAAACAGAAAAAGAGATAGAAAAAAACTACTTTTTCCCATACAATAAACTTGAAAATCTTTTATCTCTTGAAAAAGAGGTTATAGTTCTTGAAGAATTGAGACAATTGATATCTTTTGTCGTTGCTCAAACTCATCCTGATAAATCTGAATCAGAAATAGTTAAAAACTATGTTCTTTATGGTGCATCCCCAAGAGCAGCTATAGCATTAATAAGAGGGGGAAAATGGAATGCCATTATTAATGGAAGATTGAATCTTTCATTTGATGATATTGTAGATCTTGCCTATGATATACTTAACCATAGAATAATTCTTAACTTTGAAGGTGAATCTGCTGCAATCGATAAGCAAGGAATTATCGAGGATCTTTTATATAGAGCGAAAAGACAATATTCATTATAGAAAAAGGCTATAAAATGATTCATCCAGATAACGAAGCGATTTATATTGCTAAATCTTTTTCTAAAAGAACGGTGAAACATAAGTTTCCAATTCATGTTAGAAGTGAAAACCCAGTATATAAAAAACAGGGTAGTTCCTTCGATTTTAAGAATATTAGAGAATATCAGTTGACAGATGACCTTAAAAAGATAGATTGGAAACTTTATGGAAGAACAGAAAGATACTATGTTAAAGATTATTTTGAAGAGCAGATGCTTCCAATCTATATCGCAATAGATACATCTGCTTCAATGAAGTTAATCTCTGACAAATCATTGTTCTTAAAAACAATTTGCTCGATATCTTATATGCTTCTTAAATTAAATTTTACCTTGAATATTATAACATTTAATTCTCAGATAAGCTCAATATTATCTATGTTGAAAGGGGAAAATAATTATTCAAAACTTTCATCTTTTGTTGAATCAATTAATTTTAACGGTCAAACAGATATAAATCTCGCTGTTAAAAATATATATAAGCAGTTCAAACCTAAAATATTATTTATTTTTTCTGATTTTTTTGATGTCAATAATAAGTTGTTGTTCAAAAGCTTATTAAAAAAGCTTTTTATTATTCATTTTTTTATCCCTTTTGAAAAAATATTTACTTCATATACTGATTACGAAGTTCTCGATTATGAAGAGACTAATAGACTTATAATACCTTACGATGCATCGACTTTTTATGAACTAAAAACAAAACAAGAAAAATTTATTAGTATTTTAAATTCAAAGTCATTAAATACTTTTTATTTTCAAATAATCGAAGAAAAATTGAAAGATAATGTAAAAGATATTTACTGGCAGATTTTGGAAAAAATATATGAGTGATTTCTTTTTAATTTTAACAATTTTAGCAGTACCTATCTTTATCCTTCTTTTTGTAAGACAAATAAAAAGAAGAAAGGTAGCATATTCCTTTACTTTTTTACAAAGATTTAAAAGTCCGTCACTTAAGCAGATATTTCTTAAAATTATACATTTATTTTATGATATAATTTTTGATATTTTAATTGCAATAATATTGGCTCTGATTTTTTCTAATATAATTATTTATATAAATCAATCAAATAAGGTGGCATTTGTTTTAGATGGATCTTATTCTATGATGAAGATAGATTCAAATGGGATTACTCCTTTTGAGAAGGCTGTTTTATATTATTATTCCCATAAAACTGATTTTAAGTCTTACGATTTATATGCAGCAGTTTTCGATGCAAATGATGCGAAATCTAAAATAGTTAATCTTAATAAAATGAAAAGGATAGTCAACCCAAAGATTTTTATTGATAAGTTTAATAAAAAATTTTCTATATTTGAATTTAATGTAAATGAATTATCAGATAAAAGGCTAAAAAATTACAAAAAAGTGATTTTTCTAACAGATCTGTTTCCATATAACATTAGTAAAAACAAAGTTGGGAACTACGAAATAATAGAAGTTGGTTCTGTTCAAAAGGATTTTTTTTATCCTATTTCGATTATTTATGAGCCAGCGACAGATTTTATTTATTGCATTTTTCTAAAATCAAAAGGCAATTACTTACCAAAAGTTGAAATTTTTGATAAAAATAAGCTATTTATCAATGCTGATGATAAGGTAAAATTAGATTTTAATAATGAAAATTCAATATCCTTAAAAACAGAAGAAAAATCGTTATTCAAGGTTTCCCTATTTAATCAATCGTATTATATAGATTTAACAAATATTTCCCCTATAGTGGAATCTTCTGGTAACTATGCAAATCTTGTAAAATCTGTTATCTTTCAATCTTCTGAATATGAGAAAGATTTGCAAAAACTTAAGCAAAGGGGATTTATCTTAGATAAGAATTTTCTACCTATTTTATTTATTTATCAAGGTGATATGAAAGAAAAAGAAGATATTAAAGAAAATATTTTAAAAAAATTACAAAAAAATAAAAATTCTGAAAAGATAATCTGTTATGTAGATTTCAATCAGCAAAACTTAAATATTATTTTAGACACAGAATTAACAGCAGGGTTTCTTTTAGCTACAAATGAAAGTGCATTAATGCAAGACTTTCAAAAACTTAAAAAACAAAATATCAATATTATTGATTCTCCATTGTTTTATAATGATGATAAAAAGATACTTGCTTTTCCAATCTCTATATCTGAAAAGTTTTTAATGAAACCTCAAACTATAATTTACTTTTATCTTCTAACCAGAGTATTTGAAAATAAAATGATACCTTACCAATCTTCTTTTTCGAATTTTGTATTAGAATTAACTGGAAAAGAAAAAGAGCTCAAAAATATGGATATTTTAGAACAAAACTACACATCAATATTATATAAAAAGAAGGATAGATTGATTTATAAAAATATTAACATAAACGAAATATATCAGTTTAAAACCTCAAAAGACTTTCAAATAAAATATAGTAATACTGTAGATACTTTTTACTTAATAATACTTGCTATTCTTTTCTTATCCAAATTTATAACATTTATGTTTTTGAAAAATAAATAGATTATGCTTTATTATTTTCATTAACATTTTTAAGTAAAGCAAAGTAGATGAAAATAGAAATCAATTGAAATGCAATAATACCTATAATTATTGTATAAAAATTTATTTTATATAATAAACCAAAAAGAGAACCTGCAACAAAAAAAGCTATCCCATAAAATGTATTGAAAATCCCATAACCTGTTCCTCTTTTTTTAAGATGAGTCAAATCAGCAATAGCAGATTTCATGATTGTTTCATGACATCCCATTACAACTCCCCATAGCATTATGCTGGATATTGCAGCCCAATATTTTCCAGTAAAGGATAAAATAGGGATAAATATTGTAAGTATCGGTATAACAATAAGGGTTTTTAATCCAGCCTTTACATTATTGTGTTTTGTTTTAACCTTATCATAAAGTCTTCCGATTATCAATGCAGCTACTGCATCAACACCCATTGCAATAGCATAGAAAAAAGGTATCTGAAAGTCATTTAAGATATTTTTTTCCTTAAAAAAATAACCTAATATTGCGAATGAGATAAATCCCATTGTTGTCAGAACTGTGAAAGCAGAATATAGCCAAAAAGTTTTTGAAAGTTTTTCTTCAATATTTTTATCCTCAATCTCAAACTTTTCTGGATTTGGAACTTTTATTTTAGAGATAATAACAGTTACCATCAATATTAAAAAAGGTATAGACATCGCCAAAAATGCTTTTTTATATGCTACAATTTCACCCTGTGATTTCTTTGTTAAAAGTAAAACCAAACTAAAAATCAAAGGCCCAACTATTGCTCCAAGTTGGTCCATAGACTCATGAATGGCAAAACCAAATCCAGTGCCAATCTGTTTTGTGGCAGAAGAGAGGATTGTATCTTTTGCAGGCGAACGTATGGCTTTCCCTATTCTTTCAAAAATAATAAATACACTTATTATTTGCCACGAACTGGATAATGCCATAAGTGGAACAGAAATCAAAAGGAAATATCCGATTATTGTAAAAGTCCAGTGACCCTTAGATTTATCTGCGAGATAACCAGAAACCAATCTTAAAAAGTAACCAAAAAACTCAGCAAGACCTGTTATTAAACCTACTAATGCGATATCCATCCCTATAGATTTAGTATAAGGTCCATAGATACTTCTTGCCCCTTCATAGATAATATCACCCAATAGACTTATGATACCGAATAATATTATCAAAAGGATTGCTCTTTTTTTTAGTTGCTCATCTACTTTGAAATCTGGATTCATGCTATGCTCCTTTGTTTAACAAAATATCTTTACTTACTAAAATATTAAAAAAATTTGTTATAAAAATTATATTAATATTGAAATGCCTAAATGTGCAATTTTTATCTTTATAATATTTTTAATGTAAAAAAGATATTAATATATAATATTAGCATCCAAATATCAGCTACTTAACATATAAATCTTTGCTATCAAAAATCAAACAGAAAAAATAAAACTATAAAATATAGGATAAAATCAAAATAAATTTTGCAATTAATTTTTACATAAAATAAGCAACAAAAAATTTAATAATAAAATAAAAATATTAAAAAAATGAATAAAAAGTAAAATTAAATAAATAAAACTAAAATAAATATTGACAAAATTAATAAAATGTTTTATATATTTAATTGTAAACAAAAAACAGATTAAGGATTAAAGATGAAAAGCGTCGAAATCGAAAGACTTTCAAAAGGGTTCAAATCAAAGAAGGAGTTTATAAAAGCAGTTGATGAAATCAGCTTTTCAATAGAAGAAGGCACAATATTTTCTTTACTTGGACCAAATGGAGCAGGGAAAACAACAACAATCAAAATACTTGCAACATTATTGCTACCAGATACAGGATATGCAAGGATTTGTGGTTATGATGTTGTGAAAGAAGATTTAAAAGTTAGAAGAAATCTTGGAACAGTTTTGCCTGGAGAAAGAACACTATTCTGGAAATTATCTATTAAAGAAAACTTATCCTATTTTGCAGATTTGTATGGCTTAAAACCTTCCTATTCCCGAAAAAGAATAGAATATTTATTGAAAAGATTTGAAATAGAAGATAGAAAAGATACTTTTGTTGAAAAACTTTCTACTGGACTTCGACAGAGAGTAGTATTATCTAGAGCCCTTCTTTCAGATCCAAAAGTCTTGCTTTTAGATGAACCTACTTTAGGTTTGGATCCAGAAGCAGCAAGAAACCTAAGAAACTTGATTTTGGAAATAAAAAAAGAAGGTAAAACCATTTTATTAACAACTCATTATATGTTTGAAGCAGATGAACTTTCTGACTATGTTGCTATAATCAATAAAGGAAAGATTGTAGCTTTAGACAATCCAGAAAACTTAAAAAAGAATTTAGATATAGAAAGAAATATTACAGTATCATCAAAAAAAATATCTGAAACTTTTATTGATCAAATCAAAAATCTTTTTTCCTGCCAGGTCATTAAAGAAATAGCCGAAGATAGTCTAATTAAGATATCCTTCCCTTTAAGAAAAAAGAACGATGCCGTATCTAAAATAATTCAACTTGCTTCAACTGAAAATATCACCCTTGAAAATATAACCTTATCTGAACCAACTCTTGAAGATGTCTTTATTAAAAAAACAGGTAAAAAATTTACCGAAGCAGAGGCAGGCTAAAAATGAAAAGAGTTTTACACTTTTTACAGGCTATGAAAGCGGTTATGATTAGAGATATTTTGACATTTTTCAGGTATAAGTCCTGGTTCATTTCTATTTTCATCTGGCCTATTGTATTTCCTTTTACATTTCTATTTTTAGGTAAGGGTCTTGCAGGTCCTTCAAATGAAGGGGTTTATAATTTTGCTAAACTTACAGGAACAGCAGACTTTGGTTCATTTATAATACTTGGAAATCTTGTCTGGATGTTTTTAAATATATTGATGTGGGATGCCGGACTTTTTTTAAATAATCAAAGAAGAATAGGTATGCTTGATACAATCTGGACTTTCCCAGCGCCAAAACTTTCATATATTTTTGGGGCTACAATATCTTCTTTGATTATAAATTTTATTCCAATGGCATTTTCATTTCTCTTTTTTAAGATTATAAAAGTAATACAATTCAATACAAAGACTATAGATATATTAATTTATTCTTTATCTATCTTTCCATTTATAATAGGATTTTTACTTATTTTTTCATCTCTATCATTAAGATCTAAAGAAGCAAGTTTAATAGTCCAGACAATGAGAGTCTTATTATCTATTCTTTGTGGTTTACAACTACCAATAAAGGTTTTACCAGAATTTTTGCAAAAAATTGGTAGTTTTGTCCCTATTACACATTACATAAACTGTATAAGAGATTCTATCATCTTAGGAGTAAAACTTTCGGATAAACTGCCTTCAATATATTATATGGTTATTTCTGGGTTTTTTGTTTTACTTTTAGGAATCTTTACATTCGTATTGGTTGAAAAAAATGCAAGAAGTAAAGGTTTTATTTCTGGATATTAATTTATAAAGAAAAATTTTAAGAAAAATTAAATTTTAAGTTTTAAAAATATAAGTTTTAAAAATAAATGAGGTTATTGAAATGGGAAATATGTTAGAAATGAATAATATTTTGGAATTTAAAGAAAAATACTGCCATAAATTTTACCATTTTTTTCTTGTTGCAAAAGCTTCATTAAAGAAAAATCTTTTAGAATTGATAAGATATCCTGCTAATTCTATCTTCGTAGTTTTATTCCCCATTTTTTGGACTTTACCTATCTATCTTTTAATTTATTCGTTTGCTCCGGATGGAATATCTTACGGCCTTTATTCATATACCGGAACAAAAATGTTTTTTTCATACTACCTAATTGGAATGATTGGTGGTCTTTTTATAACTCAAATATTTTGGGGGATGGGTTTTTCTTTAAAAAGACTTATGGATATTGGAGTTCTTGAAACAATCTGGAGTTATCCATTGGATCATATTCATTTTATTATTGGGGAATCTATCTATAACCTTTTTGAAACTATTTATTCTGAAGTTGCTTCAGTTTTAATTATACGGTATGTTTTTGGATTTACTTTACCAGCTGAATTCTGGCAGGCATTTTATCTTTTTATTCCTTTTACCATTGTTATGTATGGCTTTGGAATATTTTTTGCAGCTTTAATACTTCAACTAAAAAATCCAAATACCTTAGTTGATTTATCATCATTTTTAGTTATGACTTTAAGTGGTGCTCAAAATCCTCCACAGGTTTTCCCTAAGTTTTTACTATCTATTTCACTTGTTATTCCAGCAACATATTTTATAGATTATTTAAGGGTTATATCGTTAAAAATGCAGCCCTTAATCCCTTCAAACATTGAAATATTTATTATGAGTATATCTGTATTAATCTTGCCTTTATTAGGAATTATATATTTTAAATCTGTAGATAAAAGATGTAGAAAGCTTGGAAATATTGGCATTCACTAAAAAAACAGATTCTTTATAAATTTAATAAAGATTTATAAATTTAATAAAGATTAATTTATAAAGTTTAATTTAGTTTAAATTTGTTCATTTTAGATTTACTCAGATTAGATTTTTATATTAAATCATTTATGAAATAGCTTTAGCAACATAGATGCTATATTCATATATAAAATTATCCCCATTATATCTGCTAAAGATGTGATAAGTGGACCACTTGCGACAGCTGGATCCATTCCAAATTTATGAAATAAAAATGGCAAAAGAAGTCCAATCAAGCTGCTAACTGTTATTATAACAGTCATGGAAATTGCAACTATTAAACCAATTGTTACATTCGACCTTATAACTCCTAATATAAATACAGCAATCCCCATAGCTATGCCGAGTAATAATGAGACAAAAAATTCTTTGCCTATTGCCTTAAAAAAATCTTTCTCTGTTAGTTCACCTAAAGCCATACTTCTTATAACAATAGTAGCAGATTGAGAACCTGCATTACCACCACTATCTACAAGTAAAGGAAGGAAAAAAACAAGAGCAACCACAAAACTGATCAAATTTTCAAAATGAGCAAGACCAGCCCCAGAAAAAATATTTACAAATACAAGTATTATAAGCCAGGAGATCCTTCTTTTCCATAATTCTATTACAGGTGTATTTAAGAATTTTTTATCTAAAGGTAAAATAGCACTTCCCTTGTGGAAGTCCTCAGTTGCTTCTTCGTCTACTACATCCAAAATATCATCGTTTGTCACGATACCTATTAATAAACCATCTGAATCTATAACTGGCATAGCATACATATCATATTTTTTAAATATCTTTGCTGCTTCTTCTTTGTCCTGGTTTGAATATAAAGATACAAAATGTCCATCAAGGATTTCTTCTAAAGGTGTCGAAGGATCTGCAAGTATGATTTTTCTAAGAGGAAGGTCATCTATTAGTTTTCCTTTTTCATTGACAACATAAATCATTTCAATACTTTCAGAATCAATCCCTTTATTTTTAATATGTTCAAGTACCTGTTCAACTGTCCAATCAGGTAAAACAGCGATATATTTATTTGAAATAAATCTTCCGACACTATCTTCTGGGTAATTTAACTGTAAAAGCACCTTTTTTCTTTCATTTTCATCTAAAAGCTCCAAAAGTTGTTTAACTACTTTTGCTGGCAACTCTTCAAAAAGGGTGGTTCTATCATCAGATGCCAAATTGGAAATGACCTGTCGGACTTCTTCCTTTGCAAGGTCGTTAATTAATGCATTTTGCGAATCAATTTCAAGAAGAGAAAAAACCTCTTCCGCTTTTGATTTTGATAACAATCTAAAAACCTTTATAGAAGATATTTCAGGAAGAGAATTAATAACATCTGCGATTTCAACTGGATCCTGTTCATTTAAGAATTTTTGCAATTCACTAAATCTTTTAGCCTCAATTAATTCTTCTATATCTGGTAAAATCATATCTATTATTAAAGAAGTATTTGCATGTGCAGAAACCGATTCAACCTCTTCATCTTCTGGATTTTCAATGATATATATCCATTCAAGTATTCTTGACTGTATCGCATTTAAATCAAAGATATTTTCAAAATCTCTTAATTTTTCATATTTCACTAAAAATTTAATCAGTTTAGCCATTAAATTTAAGTATTCATTACTTTTATTTTTTGGTATTATAAATAGAATGACTAATTTTGCTATATCTTTTGTACTTTCATTATAGATTATTCCTTCATGAGAATAACCTAATGCACATATTATATCTCCCTAATAGTCAACTCTAGCATGAGGACAGGCGATATTAAATCCAAGATAAGTATTTGTAAGTGATTCCCTTTCCAGTACAGATTTCAATATATTAAATTCTTTTGGAATAAGATTACTTTTTTCTATTGACTCACATAAAACTTTGATAGCATCATCTTTCGAAAGTTCTTCCAATGATAATAATCTTCCCTCTGTGATAGCTGTTCTGATTGTTTCCATAAAATATCCTTATAATGTTAGAAATAATGTTAGAATCGAATTTTTGAATACCATAAATGTTAAAATCAAATATTAATAAAATTAATTACCATAAAAAGTTAATTACTAAAAAAGTTACATACTATTATTATGCATTATAAATATTGGTTTTAAGAATGCCTATATTTTATGACTTTGACTTCTTCTAAAGTTATAAGTCCTTCTGTAACATTTTCATCCAAAAAAGGGATAAGTAGATCTATTTTTTCTTGACTATCTACTATTTCTATAATAATTGGAAGGTCTTCAGATAAATCAAGAAGTTTTGCCTTATGCATCCTGCTATCTACTCCATATCCTAAAATCCCTCTAATAACTGTTGCACCTGCAAGGTGAAGTTCCCTTGCTTTTTGAACTATGACTTCATATAGGGGTTTTCCCTTATATTTATCTGATTCACCAATAAATATTCTAAGTAGCATAGAATTTTCAGCCAATTTCATATTTTATCCCTTATTCTAAATTTAAATATAAAAGTAAATTTAATATAAAAATTAAATCAAAATTTTCCCAACATCAAAATTCTTGCAAAAACTATTCCTAAAAAAAGACTTATCAACCCTCCAACTTGACTTAAAAATATATTTAAAAAACCCTGTAAAATTTCACCATCCTTAAAAAGATTGAATGTTTCAAGAACAAATGTTGAAAATGTGGTAAATGCTCCAATTATACCTATAAGTAAAAATGCTCTAATTTCAAAAGTTGCTATTATTTTATCAAAAATAGAGTAAAAAAAACCTATCAAAAATGAACCACTTATATTTACAACAAAAGTTCCAAGCGGGAAAACAGTTGAAAATGTAGAACCGATAAATCGGGATAATAAAAACCTCAAAATGGCACCAATGGCACCTCCGATTGCAACAGAAAATATGATTTGCATATAACCCCATTAGATTTGATTAATAAACTCAATAACTTTATCTTTTATTTTATCTCTTATTTCTCTTACTTTTATCATGATTTCTTCTTCACTTCCAGTAAAAGCAGAAGGGTCGTCAAATTCCCAGTGAAGTCGAATGACCTGCCCTGGGAAAAAAGGACATCTTTCGCCAGAAGTAGCATCGCAGACTGTTATAACATAATCAAAAGTCTCTTTGCTTTTCAAAAAGGATTCAACACTTTTAGTCTTATTATTTGAAATATCTATCCCTATTTCACCCATTGCCTTTATGACAAAAGGATTTAATTTTCCAGGTTCAATCCCTGCACTTTGAGCCATTAGCTTATTTTTGCCATAAAAATTTGCAAAGGCTTCAGCCATCTGACTTCTTGCGGAATTATGAATACATATGAACAAGATTTTTATCATAAAAATTTCCTCCTCAGCTAAATCCTGTATTAACCTATTATTTTAATTCATGCCATCTTATTTCCTATTTAATCTTCAATTGATTTCTATTTCAATTCAAATTTAGCTTTTTTATCTTTTCTTTTCGCTATTATTATTTATTTTTATCTTTTCTTTTCGCTATTATTATTTGTTTTTATCTTTTATTTTAGCTATCATTATTTGTTATTATTTTTTATTTTACTTTTTCTTAATTTTCTATATTGAATTTAAGTTTAAGCTATTTAACTATTAATGTTTTTAAATTTTTTAGACTTTATTTTTACACTACCTTGAATCTTTATTTTTATTAAAAATTTTATTTAACTTATAACCCCTTCTTTTTTAAGAATATTCTCTAAAATTTCAATTGATTTTGTAACAAGATCTACACAAAAAGTAGAGCCAATCTTATTTTCAACAAAATATTTTCTTCCTTCATCAGTTGATAAATCGCATTTTATAAGGCTTTTGCAATTTTCAGAACCAAATTCTTCTATAAACTTTTCCATAAATTCTCTTACAAGTTGGTAATTCTTCTCTAAGGCTTTTCTATCGTCTTTATCTTCTTTACCAAAAAAATGTCCTAAAACCATTAAAGCTCCGCTAACTGCGCCACAGGTTAATTGCATTTTTCCCATACCACCACCAAAAGAACTTGCAAGTTTTAATAGTTCCTTTTCATCTATATTTATAATATCACTAAATGATACCAAAACAGATTGAGCACAGTTAAAGCCGCCTAAAAAATAATTTTTTGCAATTTCTTTTCTCATTGGAGTTTTTCTCCTTAAATTTAATTTAAAATATATTTCATTTTAAAATTTATATAAACTGAGAGCCTATAACTATAATAAAAATAAATAAATACATAACTATAATTACAATAAAACTGCAGTAAATAAAAAACTAAAACAACTAAGAATAAAAGCTTTTCATCTTTATAAGATCTTTTATCTCGAATTTAATAGTTTCATTTTACAAAATGTCAAATAAAAAGAGTCTGAGTTAGGGTATGTGAAAATGCATAAAAATGCAAGGCGTCTAAACATTTATCTATTGAAATAAATTAATTTAATCTTATTCTTTTATTAAGTATTTAATATCTGGAGGAAATTATGTTTTTTCCTATGGAACTTTCTGAAATTGTGAAAAAAAGTAAACAATACTGTGAATTAAGAGTGCAAGAAAATCAAGATATAAGAATAAGTTTATTAAATGGGGATATAATAAATAATAGTTCTACGAAAGTTAAAGGGATATCAGCAAGAAGTTATTGTAAAGGCAAATGGGGTTTTTCATCTAATTCTGAAATAAGTATTAAGGTTGCAAATGATTTGATAAAAGAAGCAGAAGACAATGCCTACTTTATCTCTCAAAAAGGTTCTTTTATAGACCTTCCATCAAGACCATCTTCATATTTTTTTAACTACGATGAAACTAAAGGGGTTTCTATAAATGAAAATCAAAACATCTATGTAAATTTCTTAAAAGAGCTGGATAATTATATACTGAAAAATTTTAAAGATTTACAATCACGAAATATTGTTTTTTCTCAGCAAGTATTAAAAAAGGATCTTGCAACTTCAGATGGTGGCTCTTATAGTATATTATATCCAAGAAGTTATATTTATGTTATTTTAACTTTGCTAAAAGATCAGCAGCCAATTGAATTATACGATGTCTTTGGTGGTATAGGCAGGTTTTCGCATAATTTTTCATCTTTAGAAAGTTTATATCCAAAAGTCAATAATATATATGAAAATCTTAGAAAAAAATCTGAAGGAGTTTTTCCAGAGGCAGGGATGAAAAAATGTATTCTTGATTCAAGAATTTCTGGTATGCTTGCACATGAAGCAATAGGTCATACTGTTGAGGCTGATTTGGTGCTCGGAGGCTCTGTTGCAAAAGATTACATGAATAAACAGGTTGCATCTTCTTTAGTAAACCTTGTTGACTTTGCCCACCATTTTTCTAGTGATATTTGTCCAGTACCTGTTTTTATTGATGATGAAGGAACTATCGCTGAAGATGCTATAATAATAGAAAATGGGATATTGAAAGGATATTTAAATTCAAAAGACAATAGTGATATTTTTAAGCAAAAACTAACAGGAAATGCAAGAGCCTATCTATATAACGATGAACCAATTGTACGGATGAGAAATACTGCAATTTTGCCTGGTAAGAATAAAATTGAACAGATGATTAACTCAATTGATGATGGATATTATTTTATATTAAGTGGAAATGGTCAGGCTGATACAACCGGCGAATTTATGTTTTCAATATCTTTTGGATATGAAATAAAAAATGGTAAATTAGAAAAAGCTTTAAGAGATACTACTATTTCTGGTGTAGCCTTTGAACTTTTAAAAACTGTCGATATGGTATCTGATGATTTTATCTGGGATTCATCTGGCTTTTGTGGGAAAAAGCAACCCATCCCTGTAGGCTTGGGTGGTCCTGCTATTAGATGTGAAGTAATGGTAGGAGGAAGATAATGTCTATTTTTGATAATATAGAAAAAGATAAAATTATTGCATCAAAAACAATTGAAAAATCAAAAAAAATAGGGATTGAAAAGATTCAAGTAAATGTTGGAAGAGGTGAATCCCATGAATTAAATGTTCATGCAAATGTGATAGATCTTTTTAGAACCACTTTTACTGAATCAATAAGTATAATAGGCTATATCGGGCATAAAAAAGGCTCAATATCCATAAACTCTTTGAGTTTTGATGAAATTGAAAAGCAACTTGATAGCTTAAAGTTAATTATTGAATCTTCTTTTGAAGATAGAGCAAATGAACTTGCTCCTTTTGAAGACAAAAGGCAGTTTACAAGCGGAAACCTTGAATTTTCAAAGGAAGAAATGGTAAATAGGCTTAACGAATTTATTGAGACAAGTAGGACCAAATATCCAGTTTTAAATTTTGAAGATGCAATTTTAGATTATACAAGAGGATACTCTTATCTTATAAATTCAAATGGAACAGAGTTTTTAGATAAAAAAGGTAAATTTTCAATAGCTGCGACATTTTCTTCAAGGAAAGATGAAAATGTCTCATCATTTAACTATTTTTATATTTCTAAAAAAGATCTTATTAAGCCAATAATTAACTGGGAAAATATAGATTTACTATTGAAACAAAATACAGAGCAGATTAATGCAAAACTATTGACAGATAAATTTGAAGGCTCAATAATTTTTACTCCATCTAGCTGTTGGGAGTTAATATCTTTTCTTCTTGGTAGCTTGAAAGACCATGATATAATAAGTGGGACAAGCATATATAAAAATGCTGTTGGTAATCAGGTTGCTTCAAATATTTTAACAATCGAAACAAATCCTTTCAGCGATAATTTCGTGACAAAAAGCTATTTTACATTTGATGGCTTTTTGGCTAAACCTTATAATATAGTTGAAAATGGCAAATTAAATGGTCTATTGTTAAGCTACTATGGATCATTAAAAACAGGTAAACCAAGAGCACCAAATTATGGAAGTGGGATAATAATCAAAGGGGGAAGTGATAGATTAGATAATATTATTAAAAAAACAAAAAAAGGAATCTTGCTTGAAAGAGTTTCTGGTGGTGAAGTAACTCCAAATGGTGATTTTTCTGCTGTAGCAAAAAACAGCTATTACATTCAGGATGGGCAAATATCCTTTCCAATAAGAGAAACTATGATAAGTGGTAACTATGCAGAACTTTTAAAAAATATTACTGATATTTCCTTAGAATTTGTAAATGATGGATATGTTATTTTACCTTATATTAAGGCAGACGGTGCAACAATAAGTAGTAAATAGCAAATGGAAAAAAGAAAATAAGCGAAAATAGAAAGAATAAAAGAAAAAAATAACTATAATAAAAAAAGGACATCTGAAATGAATCAGATGTCCTAAAATTGGCTATCTATATTCTAGTAGCTTCTTCTTTGAAATCCTCTTTGGTTAAATCTAGAACCTTTGTCAATTGCTTCATTGACTTTTAAAGGTCTTCCATCGATTTCTTTGCCATTAAGAGCTTTAATAGCATTAGCAGCTTCAGCGTCATTTGCCATTTCGACAAATGCAAAACCTTTTGAGCGTCTGCTCATCTGGTCAACAACAATTTTAGCAGAGACAACTTCACCAAAAGCTTCAAATTCTTTTTTCAATGTTTCTTCGTCGGTTTTGTAATTCATATTACCGACATAAATCTTCTTAGACATACTAAAAACTCCTTAAATTCTTACGAGATTAGCGTAAGGCTACATTTTGTAAATCAAATACGAGAAAATTTCTGATTTTTAAGAAAAGAATATACTCGATATACTGACTTAACAATTTATTAACCTGACACTATCCGTTAACAAACATAATATAATCATATTTTTTAAAAAAGCAAGTAAAATTTTTATAAATTTTGAAATTATTTTAATAATTTTTTAAAATATAGTCGATTTGAGTAAATAAATGAAAAAAGTAAGACTTACAAAAAATAATGGATTGAAAAAAGCATTGTCTTTTCTTTCAATACTTCCATTTAATTATAGGTCCAAAATAATATCTCATCTATCAGCTTTTGAACAGAATAAAATTTATAGTAAAGCTGAAGAATATGGTGGTTTTTCACAGATAAAAAGCCTGGTAAAGATAGAAAAATTGCAATATTTCAATAAAGAAATAGACAAAATATTGAATAATAAAAATAGATTTTTAAGATCAGATCTAATATTAACCATCTTTTTCTTTATCTTTGGATTTTCAGTTTTAACGATTCAATTTCTCAGTAACTCTTTTGAACAATTTTTAGGTTATTTTATAATTTCTGGTTACTCTGCCATTTTTGCTCCATCTTTGGCTTTAATACTTTTATTTAGCAACAAATTTAGTTGGAAGATCAATTTTACAAATTCTCAAATACTACCAAGACATTTTGCAGAAGGTTTTATATCATCAATTCTTTTGGTAATAATATTACTTCAGATAAACGCTATTTCTGAAGTTTTTGCTGAAAAAGAGTTAAATATATTTTTTATAATATATGGGATAATTTTCATCCCTTTTTTTGAAGAACTTTTATATAGATATATTTTGATGACTTTGATTTTAAGAAAATCCGATAGGTTTTTAAGAGTCTTTTTAAGTGCCTTAATTTTTGGCTTAATGCATTTTCCCTTTACTTCTATTTTCACTTTTTTATTGTACTTTTTATCTGGCTTAATCCTTTCATTACTTTATAGTTTAGAAAATTATCTATTTCCATCTTTTTTGGCGCATAGTATCGCAAATCTTGTGATTTTTATGATATGAAGGTGAAGAAAATAAATTTGCGAGAAAAAGTTATTTTTTTGCTTTATTTTTTTTTGCTTAAATTTAAAAAATATGACTAATTTATATTTTGAAAGTATGTTTTAAATTTTATATATTTATCTATAGCACTTTATTATTCCAATCAAAGTATATTTACTAATTTTAGTAATATTAACAATTGTTTTACTTTTTGTAATTAAATAACCAGTGCTATCATAAACAGCAATATCTATAACATCATAGCTTTTATAACCATTTTCATATAAAATTTCCTCAGCTCTTCGATAAAAATATTCTTAAAGTGTCGCTATACTTGTATAGCCATTTCCACGTACTGTAATCATCCACTTATCATCACCTAGATATTTATCAGTATAACCACCTGTTAATCCTTCTTTTTGATATGGTGTAGAACAAGCACTAGCATTTAATATTAAGAAAATAATTGCAGAAAGAATAATATTAACGAATATTTTCTTTTTCATATAAAACCTACTGTTATAATAAATTTATAAATACATTTTATAGAATTTCAAGTAATTTGATTTTTAATTTAAAATTTTTAGGTTAACAATGAAAAAATTTATTTAGGACTTTGTTTTAAAAGGACAAGAGTTTTCATAGGAATTTTCGCTTATAAAATCTGGATTCAATACAAATATATTATAATGCTCTCATAGGTGCTCTTTTCAATTTTCTGTTCTATTGTCATTTTTTAATTTCAATTATATTATATTGCGATTAAATGCAGTGAAATTCTTTATATGAATTTTAAGAACCTATTTTTATCTAAGTTTATAAAAGCTTTTTAATTATTTTTAGGTAATTTGGTAGCCTATTATAGAATCTCTTCATAATCTATTTCAATTCCATCATCAATCTTTTTGTAGTAAATAATTTTCACTTCTATATGTTCTGGTAAGGCTGCTTTTACATCATAGGAATAAGGTTTTATAGATACAGGAATTTCACCAATGTATCCATCTATACCTTTTGACTCTTCCTCTGGTTCTGATAGCTTATAATTTGTTTTTTTAATTTCTGATCCTTTCTTTAGAATTGCCTCTTGAAATCTTAATCCAGCAAAAGTTTTTACAATTATCAGATCTCTTACCCATTTTTCGACAGTTTCTTGGTCAATTTTATCCAGAGAATTTTTAAGTTCTTTTAATTTTTTAAGTATCTTTTCAGTGGCATTTTTTATTGCATCAGGTTTTTTCGTCAAGTACCATTCTTCCCATTCTTGCAATGTCTTTCCTTCAAATTCTTGAATTAATTCACTCATCTGTCCCACTACTTTTGGTCTGGTTCCCTGGGCATATTGATTTGCCAAGATGTGATAATAAGATGAACCGATTCATCTTCGATTTCTTTCATCCATCTTGAATCACCAATTATTATTTTATGCCAATTTTTCATCCAATTTTCACCTTATCTTTTTGAATATTTTTAGAGGTAATAGTTTTAATTAACTATTATTCTCTATAATTTCCTATCATAATTATCAGCTATTATTATAAATTTATCCTAAAAAATTTCAATACTTTTTTTATTTTAATTACCAACTATATTAACACCTTAATTTTTTCTTAAAACTCGAATAAATTTTTAAAATTTTCTAAAAATAAAAATCTTTAAATCTTTTCCTATATTACTCTTATGATATTAACGATAAATTGATAAATGAAATAAAATAGATACCGATTGTTTTAATATGGTTTTAATAAATATGAGGAAAAATTTCATTTTTAATAAATTTATTTTTAATAGTTTTATTTTCAAAAATTTCGTTTTCAAAAATTTTATTTTTAATATTATTTTTATTCTGATATTTTTTGTATTTATTACTTTTTTTACTTTTTTCAGTTTATCTTTTTTTAATGTAAGTACTATTATTTATGCACAGCAAAATCAATCTTACCTTGATTTTTTTGATTCTATTAATCTATATTCAAATCCAGCATTTTACTCTTTCGATGATATGCTTTATTCTTTTTCATTTTCATCCCATTTTAGCCAGTTTAATCAAATAAATATAAATCTTTTAAATGGCATTATTTTAAGTTATCTATTCTATCCAGATTTTGAAAGTAATAGGTTTTTAATAGGTTTTCCATTTTATTTTAAGGTTAAAGATTATCCTTTATCTTTTGGAGTTAGTATTACAAATATATTTATTAATGTAGGATACTATGTCAGAATTTTTGATTTTTTAGAGAGCGGATTATCTATTTTTTATCTTTACGATGAAAATATAGAGCCAGATAAGAAGTTTAATTATGAAATCTTACTTGGTTTAAGATTTTTTGAATTTATAAAAATTAGGACGGAGTTTTATCTTGATAATTCAATATTTTATCAAAATTTAAATCCATCTTACTTTTTTGAAAACTATTTTAATTACAGGTTAGTTTTGATCTTTGATTTTGATCAAGCTTCCTTTGGTTTTTCATATTTTTCAAATAAAATAATTCAGTTTGATTTTGCATTTTATAGAAAATTTAGTGCATTTACTCTATCTTTTTCTATTGATCAAAGCAACAATAGTTATTCATTTGGTCTTGGTTTTTCTCAATCAAAAAGATATAGGCAAAGCAATGCAAGTTCTGTTTTATATATAATAGATTTTAATGTAGTTAAACCAGATGCCAGTCTATTTCTTCAGCTTAGAGAAAAGGCAAAACAAAAAGGGAATATATATCTATTTATAGGAGGGAAAAATCTTAGTAAAGCTCCTGAAATAGAAGACTTAATCCCTTTAATAAAGAAGCTAAGGAAAAATAATCTTTGTTATATATATTTAAAGGATGTTGATTTAAATGAACTTGCTTTAGCTTCTTCTTTTGACTTTATCATTTTAAGTAAGGTATCAAATATTGATCTTTCTTATAAAAAACTAAAAGAAAAGATAATAACTGAGCTTTTAGCTGATATTTATCAATACTTAAAATTTTATGACTTAAAAATCTATAATAATTATGATTGCGAAATAGAAAAGCTAATAGAAATATTAAAAAGTGATATATCAAAAGATGAAAATTTAGGCAAATTTGTTTTCCAACAAGTTCAATATCTAATAGAAATTATCAGTCAAAATAGAAAGATCGATAAACAGATAATTTTAAACTTTGTTTTCAATAATAATGATAATAATAATCAAACCTTATCGCATGATAATGATAATAATAGTAATAAAACCTTGGCGAAAGATAATAATAATAATGAAACTTTAACAAATGATAAACTATTAGATTTAGGTTTTGTAGATTATCTTTGTGAATATAAAGATATTATAACAAAAATAAAAGAAATAGCTAAGAAAAATGAATATGAGATAAAAAGTATAGAAAACATTTTTAGCGATTACAATAAAATATATAAAGATAAAAATAAAATAAGTAAAAAGATTGCGATAGTTTACTTAAAAGGTTTAGTAATTTCTGAAAAGGATAAAAATTCATCAAGTTTTTCGTCAACACTTAGTTATGATAAAGTCGAAAAGATTGTTAAAAAAATCGAAGATGAAAATTATACTGCTGTCTTATTTATAAATGATTCTTCCTTTGGAGATATTGAAGAAGGGGAAAGAATTTTAAGTCTTATACAAAACCTGAGTAAAAAGGTTAAGTTATATATCCTTCAAAATTCAATAATTTCGACTGGCGCTTTTATAAGTAGTTTGGTTAAAGATAATCTATTTGCACATGAAAATTCTTTAATTATTCCACTTTTACCTATATCCTATTCTGTAAATCTATCTATAGAAAATTTCTTAAATGAAAAAATCTTAAATGATCGATATCTTGAAAAGATAAATTCAATAATTGAAAACCAAAGAAATTTACTTAAAAAGGATATAAAACAAATAAACGAAATATCTTTTTTATCTGGCTATGAAGCAGCTGGCTTAAATCTTATAGATTATTTATCTGATTTTAATAGTTTAATTGATTTAATAATAAAACAGCTTAACTTGAATGAAAAAAATATAAATTTTGAAATTTTCTACACAGATAATTTTGAAAAGAAGATTACATTTATTGAGTTTATAAATAATCTTTTTAATCAGTTTTTAGAAAATTTCATAAAATAAAAAAACTAAAATAAATAAAGAAATGGATCAAATAAAAAAAAATCTTTTAATAAAAAATTTGCTTAATATTAATAAATATCTTCCATATTTAAACAAACTTATCTCATATTCTTGTTTTGAAAACAAAGTAAACTTCAATTTTGAAGATGATAAAGATTTAAATGAAAAGGATTTAAATATTCTTTTCGAATATCTAAGCAATTTAATGGAAAAATTTGAAGTAAAAAAAATAAATGAAAAATTATTTGTTCCAATATTTAAGAGAAAAAACAAAAGGATTCATTCTATTTATGATCCAACAAAAGAAGCAATAAAGTTTGAACTAGATAAAGATAGAGGCATTTGTTATGAGATTTTTGGCATAGGGTTTTTGTATACTCTTTATGGTATAGATACAAATAATAATAAAGCTGAACGGAAAAGCTTAAAAAATAGCAAAACCAGTTTTATTTTAATTGATGAAAATCTCGATTTGTTTTTGCTTTCATGCTGTTATTTAAATATTTTTGAAATATTTGAAAAGAATAATATCAATATTTATATAAAAGGTTGTAAGGATATTGATTATATAAAATCAGAATTATCTACTTATTTTATGGATTCATATAATCCCTTATTTTTTGAGAAAATAATAAGAAAAGAAAATCCAAATTGTTTTATCAAGAGCAATATTAAGGATATTATTGAAGAATGGGAAGATTTTAGAAAAGAGATTATTTTTAATATTAAAACTTTTACTATAAATTTTACATTGGAGTTGAAAAATATTTTTGGTAATCTTGAAAGTATAATGCAAAATGGTAAATTAAAGGATAAGATTTTATATCAAAATGAATTTGGCAAAATAGCTAAAGAAGGGAAAAATGAAGCAATAATAATCGGGGCTTCACCAACATTAGATAATGATAAAATCATAAGAGAAATAGTAAGGCAGGTAAAAGAAGGGAGTAAATTTGTTATTGCTGTGGATAATGCTATAAATTTTTGTATAGTTAATGATATTAAAGTAGATCTTTTGATTATTTTAGACAATAGAAATATTCTGAATTTAATGATAGATAAATACATTTATAAAATAAAAAAAATTCCAGTTATATTTCCAATAACCTGCTCAAAAAAATTATTAAATAAGTTTGAAAATCCTTTTATATTCAATTATCCATATTTTTCTGATATTCCGATTTTTATAGATCAAATTTTACTAAGATCTCAAAATTTCGATTTCCAAATTTTCGATTTTAGTAAAATCAGCCTAAAAGAATCATCAAATTTAGTTGAAATTGTAAATTTCATAAAAATTTTATTTTCAAAGATCCCTATTCTACAAATTTCAGTAAAAAATGTTGGAGCATTCTCTTATCTTGTCGCCAAATATCTTGGTTTTAATGATATAAAAACTTATGGGATAGATTTTTCATTTGAAAAGAAAAAATATTATTATAAAGATGCTTACTTTTTTGATTTTTACAATGTTAGACAGAACTACTTAAATACAACACTTGGCATAACAACTAAAGTTTGTATAAAAAAAGGTGAAAAATACCTTTTTGAGCAGTATCTTACTGAATGGAATGAAATTAAAAACAAAAATTTGATATTAAGTTATAAAAATAATTTTGAAGAGCATTATGAAGATAATGATTTAAAGGTTCATAAAATTAGTAATAAAAAAATTTATAAAGATAGCTTTGTTAAGCATTATGAAGATAATTATAACTGTATTGAAAAATACTTTACAAATATACTTTCCTATCTTTATATGGCAGAAAATAAAAAGGAAGATTTGCAAAAGAATTTATATTTATTTTTCGAAAATATTATTAAGCAAATTATCTATTGAAATATAATATCAAATTGATATTTTATGTAAAATCATTCGAAATTAAACCGATAATACAATAAAATTAAGGGATTGGGGGTTATTTTGACAGACAATAAACAAGCCCAAAGCTATCTTGAGATGAAAGTAAAAACAGCAAGCCCAATTCAATTGGTTATAATGCTCTACGATAAGGCTATAGTATGCCTTAATACTGCTATTGAGTATATAAATAAAAATTCAATAAAGTTCGATATCATAAATAACAATATCATAAGAGCTCAAGATATAGTATCGGAGTTAATGCTCTCGCTTGATTTTGAACAGGGTGGAGATATAGCACAAAATCTATTTGCTATTTATGACTTTTGTATGAAAGAGATGATAGATGGGAATATCAAAAAAGATCCCAAGTTGCTTTCAAATGTAGTATCTATATTATCTGAGCTTCGAACTGCCTGGGCAGAACTTGAGAAAAAAGATACTGGAAATCAAAAGATAAAAAATAATACTTCTGAAGGTTCTTCCTTTAATTTTAAAGTATAAAAGTGTAAAAGATAAAATTTGATTAAAATATGGAATTTGATATTAGATTTGGTTCTCATATTTCAATAAAAAACGGATTGACATCAGCTTTAATTACTGCTAAAAATCTTGGATTTCATTCACTTCAACTTTTTACAAAAAATGCTACAAGATGGATTGCTAAAGCTCCAGAGGATAAAGATATTGTAGATTTTAAGAAGTTAATTAAGGATAAATTTTATTTTAAGGTTGTTGCTCATGCTTCTTATTTAATAAATCTTGCATCTTTTAATGATGATATCTTACAGAAAAGCCTTGATTCTATTCAAGACGAGATTAATAGATGCTCTTTGTTTAATATTCCTTTTTATGTAATACATCCTGGTTCTCATATGGGAGTAGGGGAACAGAATGGTCTGGATCAGGTAGTTAAATCCTTTAATAAGATAAAAATTCCCGAAAATGTAAAAATTTTAGTCGAGACAACATCAGGTCAAGGAAGTAATCTTGGTTCGAAATTTGAAGAGATCGCTTATATCTTATCAAATGTCGATAAAAAAAGGCAGTTTGGTGTATGCTATGATACATGTCATACATTTTCAGCAGGATATGATATAAGAGATGAAAAATCTTTTAACAATACTATGCAAAATTTTGACAAAATAGTTGGATTAAAAAATATAGAAGCAATTCATGTTAATGATTCAAAATTTCCACTTGGTTCCAAAAAGGATAGACACGAGCAGATCGGGGAAGGTTTTATTGGACTTGACGCATTTAAGTATTTTGTAAATTTTTCAGCTTTTAAGAATATTCCATTTTTACTTGAAACTGAAAAAAGCGATGATTATCATGAAGATATAGAAAATTGCAAGAAATTACAGGCTCTTATTGTCAAGTAGATCATTTGATAGAGCCGAACTTAAATTATTAAGCGGATTCTCAGGCAGATTGTTATCTGGTAATTTGAAGCTGCCTATCATTTCATTTAATTTTTCAATATAATTTTTATTTGTCTTTTCAAGTAGATTGAACTGGTCTAAAGATTCTTTAATCTTTTCTATTTCACTATTAATATTTTGAGATGAGATTTCGTTTGCCTGAATTTTTTCTTTTACATTAACAAGGTATTTATTGATATTTATAATATGATTTGAGATTACATCACTTAGATTTGCAAGATTTTTTGCAAAATCCAGAAGCTTCATAAATATCTGTTGCACTTGATTGCCATTATCAGCAATTTCTTCTATCTTTTTATTTATAAATATTTGTGATTCACTGAATAAAATGGTGGTTTTCAAGATAGATTTTATTACAGATATGGTATTTTCTACAGATTCATTTGTAGTCATTATATCATTTTGTATTTTCAGTAAATTTGAGTTTATCAAATTTATGTTTTCTTCTTCTTCTTCTGAAAGTTTACTAACTTCATCTGCGACTATCGAAAAACCACTTCCAAATTCCCTTGCGTGAGCGGCTTCTATAGATGCATTCATGGCAAGAATAGAAGTTTTTTCTATTGTTTTATGAACCAAAACAATCATTTGAGCAACAGAATCGACTGAATTACTGATTGATATTATCCAGTTCTTAAAATCATCTAATGCTTTTTCACCATCACCGATCATACTTTTTAAATTTTTGACTTCATCTTGCGAGTTCAATGTTTTTTCTTTTAATTTTATTAAACTTTCTACTACAGAATTTGTAATATTACTTGCATCTAAAGTAGTTTTATTATGAAGTTTGATTTCTTCATTTATCTTTGCTATAAGCTCTTCAATCTTAGAAATCTCATCAGACATATTACCGTAGTTGTTTGTCAATTCTTTTGAATTATTTAATGCATTATTGCTATTATTAAATATTTGATTTACAGCATTAGTAGTAAATTTTGTTTTATCACTTAATGATTCAAAAGTTTCCTGATTATGAAGTACTGTCGCTTTAATTTGATTCAAAATGGAGACTAGCTTTGAAATAAAGTCATTGTAAAATAATGCAAGCTTTTGAGTCTCATCTTTTACTTTGATATTTATTATTTGTGTAAGATCACCTGATGAACCAAGCTCAAATGAACTTATAAAGATATTTAAATTTCCAATAAATTTGTGTATAATCCTTCTTGATATTAAAAAAATAAATAAATAGATTAATAAACCAATTAAGAGGGTATATCTAATAAAATATACTCTTGAAAGAGAAGCTTCTTCCATCAAATTAGTAGCAACATTTGCTTCTTCAATCAATCTTTCATTCTTATTTAATGCTGATTCAAATAATCCTTCATCTTTAGTTTGCAAATAATACTCTAAAATACTCTTGTATTCATCCCATAATCTAATAAGTATGGTAAGTTGCGTAAAAACTTTTTTATCTGTAACACGAGATATCTTTATAGAATTTGAAAGAATTCCTCCATCTCTTAAAACTTTTAAAGATTCATCTATATTAGAGATTGTTTTTAATAATTGATCATCTGGTATATTTAAATATTTTATTGATAGAATCTCTTTAGATATTTTCTGAAATAACATTCTTTGTTTGCCCAAAAGATTAATAGTTATAGCATCACTATTTTGTTTGATTAATGTCAAAAATATAAGTACAAAAATAGCAGCAAAGACTCCCAATAATATAGCAAACGAGAAGTTTAATTTCTTTTCTAAAGTAAAATAAAATATTTTTTTCACTTTCCTTATCCAACCATTTGTATCTAAAAAGCTTGCAAATACGAAGTAAAAAGATAGAGCAAAAAGATGGAGGAATGCTTTAAACTATACTCCTAAATATGCCTCTTTGACCTTTGGGTTGTTAGCTATCTCTTTTGCAGGACCCTGGAAACTAATAGTTCCTACCTCTAAAACATAGGCATAATCTGAAATTTCAAGAGCTTTTTTCGCATTTTGCTCAACAAGTAATATTGTGGATCCAGACTTATTGATTTTTATAATTGTGTTAAATATTTCTTCTACAAGAACTGGAGCTAAACCCATGGAAGGTTCATCAAACAATAAGAGATCCCCTCCAGTTACCAACGCTCTTGCTACTGCAAGCATCTGTTGCTCTCCTCCAGATAAGGTCCCTCCAAGTTGTCTTCTTCTTTCTTTTAATCTTGGAAATAATTCAAATACCGTATCATACCTTTTTTGCCTTTCACTTTTGGTTTTAACTAGCCATGCTGCCATATCAAGATTTTCCTGAACTGTCAATGTTGCAAATATTCTTCTTCCTTCTGGGACATGAGATATACCAAGGGCAACTAACTGATGGGCAGGAAGGTTAAATATATCCTGATCCTTAAAATAAATCTTTCCTTTACTTGCCTTCATCAGTCCACTTATAGTTCTTAATGTAGTTGTCTTTCCAGCTCCATTTGCACCGATTAATGTTACTATTTTCTTTTCAGGAACTTCGAAAGATATCCCTTTTATAGCTTTTATTGCTCCATAAGCCACTTCTAAATTTTCGACTTTTAGCATGCTATTCTCCTTTTCCTAGGTAAGCTTCTATTACTTTTGGATTGTTAGCAACTTCTTTTGGACTTCCTTCAGCAATAGTTTCTCCAAAGTCAATAACTTTGATATATTCGCATATTCCCATTACAACTTTCATATGATGTTCAATCAAAAGTATTGTAAGATTGAATTTATCTCTTATAAAATGAATCAGTTCCATCAAATTACCAACTTCTGCGGGGTTCATACCAGCAGCAGGCTCATCTAATAAAAGAAGTGATGGGTGAGTTGCTAAAGCACGAGCTATTTCAAGTTTTCTTAGCATACCATAAGGAAGATTTTTTGCTGTATCATACATACAAGTTTCAAGTTTAAAGATTTTAAGAAGTTCATAAGCTTCTTCTTTAATTTGTTCTTCAACAAGGTTGTATCTTGAAGTTCTAAATAATGAATCAAACAAAGAAGTTTGCGAAAACTGTTTTGTATAATTTTCATCTCTTGTATAAACATGTTTAGAACTCTGTGTAGTATAATGCCTTGCTATTCTAATATTATCTAAAACAGAAAGAGAATTAAATATTCTTAGATTTTGAAAAGTTCTTGCAATACCCATATGGACAATCTGGTAAGGCTTTTTACCGGTAATTGGATGTTCAAGAAAATTTATTGAACCTTCAGTTGGATTGTATATACCTGTTACAAGATTAAATATGGTAGTTTTGCCTGCGCCATTTGGACCTATTAATCCCCATAAAGCATGAGGAGGAAGGTCTATGTTGAAATCATATACTGCTCTAAGTCCACCAAAATAATGTGTGAGTTTATCTATTTTAAGAACACTTCCCATCTATATCCTCCTCTTCAGGGATTAAAAATTTAAGTTCTTTCATGCCCATCAAACCTTCAGTTCTAAAAAGCATGATGAAAATAAGTAATAAAGAATATATAACCATTCTCCATTGATCTCCAACAGTGAATTTAATCAAATTTGATAAAGAAGCTAGACCAACTCTTAAGCCTTCTGATAGGAATGTTAAGACAAAAGCAGCTATAACTGATCCCGAGATACTTCCCATGCCTCCAGCATAAACCATTATCAAGACTAAAATAGAATACATAAAGCCAAATTGAGTTGGATGAGCTATCTGAATAAGATGTGCTAAAAGTCCACCACCAATACCTGCAAAAAATGCACCAATAACAAAAGCTAATATCTTATATTTTGTTGTATCTATACCAACCAGTTCTGATGCGACTTCGTTTTCCCGGATTGAAAGTAAAGCCCTACCATGAGTAGAAAATACAAGATTTCTTATTAGTATTATTGTCAAAATTGCAGTAATAAAGATGATAGGGAATGTTGAAAATTTTGGGATTCCTAAAAGTCCTCTAGGACCACCAACATAATCAATATTATTGAAAATTGTTCGTATTATTTCACCAAATCCTAAAGTCATAATGGCAAGATAATCACCTTTCAATCTTAGTGAAGGAAATCCGATTATAAATCCAGTTAAACCAGCTAAACAACCACCTAATAAAAGGGCAATGATGAAGATTAGATAATTTGGTAAAGAAGTTGGTGTGATTTTTAAAAGTAAAGTTGTAATAGTTGCAGAAGTATACGCACCAACAGCAGCAAATCCCATGTGTCCTATAGAAAACTGACCTGTGAATCCATTTATAAGATTTAATGAGACTGCTAATATAACATATACTAAAGAAACATTTATGATCTGGATTATATAAGAATTAAGAACATCAAATAGGTGAAGAAGCATTATTATAAGCATCACAACCAAAGAACCTAAAAAAAACAATACAATTCTACGCTTAAAAAAACTTAAGATTTGTGAAAAAAAGGAATTTTTATTTAATTTCATAGCTTTTGCTCCTAAATCTTATCAGCAACTTTTTCGCCAAGTAAACCTTGAGGTCTGAAAAGAAGCACAATAATAAGTATAGCAAATGCTATTCCTTCTCCTATTAAAGAATTTATAGCAGTTGCGAAAGTTTCTGCTATGCCCATGATGTAACTTCCAAGAACTGCTCCAGGAATATTGCCTATACCTCCTAAAACAGCAGCAATAAAAGCTTTTAATCCAGGTAAAATACCCATATATGGATAAATTCTTGGATAAGTAAGACCTGCAAGCAAACCTGCAACTCCAGCAAAACAGCCACCTATTAAAAATGTTGTTGCAATTACACTTTCTATATTAATACCCATGAGTTTAGCAGCATCTTTATCTTGAGATACTGCGCGCATGGCTTTACCTATTTTTGTATATCTTACTAAAACAGTTAAAAAAATCATCAAAATAGCAGCTACCCCTAAATCTAAAAGGACAAAATTCGATACAATTGCTGGACCAAAATTGTATGTTGTTTTTTTAATAAGTTCTGGAAAACCTCTATAAGAAGGTCCTACGACTGGAAGAGCAGAAAGAAAATATTCCAAAAACATCGAAACTCCAATTGCAGTTATTAAAGAAGAAAGTCGAGGCTTGTTTCTTAAGGGTTTATAAGCAAACTGATTTGCTAAAAGAGCGATTGCTCCACCGCTAATCATACTTCCTAATAGAATAATTATAAATAATACAATAGCTGCAGTAGGTCCAGAAAAACTTGATGCAACCAATGTTCCTATAGCAAAAAATAGACCATAGGATGCATATGCACCTATCATATAAAAGTCACCATGTGCAAAATTAATAAGTCTTACAATACCATAGACCATGGTATAACCCAAAGCAATTAAGGCATAGATACTACCTAATTGTAAACCATTGAAAATCTGTTGTAAAATTGTACTGATATCCATTTGATCCCCCTGATAGAAAAAAGTCAGGGGGATTACTCCCCCTGAAAAAATAAAAATTATGGATTAACTGTTGCTTGATAAACTTGTTGACCATTTTTAATTGCAATAATAACAGCTGATTTGATAGGATTTCTGTTTTTATCAAAAGTAATAAGTCCAGAAACAACATTGATATTTGTTTCAGCAAGAGCTTTTTTGATCTTTTCTGGATCTGTTGAACCTGCTCTTTTTATAGCATCAAGCATGATTTGCATAGCATCATAAGCAAGAGCTGCTAAAGCATCTGGAACTTTGTTAAATTTAGCTTGATATTTTTTAACAAATTCTTGAACTATAGGTCTTGGATCATCTTTTGAGAAATGGTTTGTGAAATAACCATTTTCAACAGCGGTACCACCAATTTTAACTAAATCTGGAGAATCCCAACCATCACCACCAACAAGTGGTCCATTAAAACCAAGTTCTCTTGCTTGTTTAGCTATTAATCCTACATCGTTGTAATAATCTGAAATATAGATTACATCTGGTTTAGCAGCTATAATTTTTGTTAGTTGAGCTTTGAAATCTGTAGTTCCTGTTGGATGAGCTTCGAAAGCTACAATAGTTCCGCCAAGTTCTGTGAATTTGTCTCTAAAGAATTCTGCAAGACCTTTTGTGTAGTCATTACCTACATCAAAAATACAAGCAGCTTTTCTAGCATTTAAGTTTTCATAAGCAAATTTAGCACCAACTGTTCCCTGGAAAGGATCTATAAAGCATGCTCTAAAAATGTAATCACCAACTTCAGTAACTTTTGGGTTAGTTGAGGTTGGGCTTATCATAGGAACTTTGTACTGCTGGCTTATTGGAGCACCAGCCAATGAACATTTACTCATAACTGTTCCAACTATAGCAACAACCTTATCCTGTGTGATAAGTTTTGTCCAAACTGTAGCAGCTTCAGTTGGGTCACCTTTATCATCCTGGTAGATCAATTTAATATTCTTGCCAAGAAGACCACCTGCTGCATTCCATTCTTCAACTGCAAGTTCACATCCTTCTTTGGTGGATTGACCAAAAGTTGCAGCTTCTCCTGAAACAGGACCAACACCACCGATTACTATTTCTGTTGCTTGCTTTTTGCAACCAGAAAAAATAAGTCCAATGACTAACAAGATAACAAGAGTGAAGAGAACAAATCTTAAATTTCGTTTCATAACAACTCTCCTTAATAAAAATTTTAACACTCTTGATTTCATACTAATTTAATGATTTAATTTTGTCAATATTTTTAATAAAAAAAAAATAAAATTTAATAAAAAAAGATTATCCTTTAACAACTGAAATTGGCAAAGTTTTAGCAACAGGTTTTGCTAACTTATTAAACTTCAAAATATCAATAATATTTGAAATGTTTTTATAAGCTAAAGGTGCTTCTTCCTGAACTAACTTTATATCTTGAGCTAAAAGTAGAATATTTTCATCTTTTAATTCTTTTTGTATTTTTGAATAATCAAAATTTTTCTTTGCCTGATGCCTGCTCATCGCCCTTCCTGCGCCATGAGAAACAGAACCAAAAGTTTGCTTCATCGATTCATCTGTACCTATAAGAATGAAAGAACCTCTTTTCATATCTCCAGGTATCAAAACTGGTTGACCAATATTAAAATATCTATCTGGCACCTCTTCATTTTTTGCAGGGAAAGATCTTGTGGCTCCTTTTCTATGAACTAGAACAAGTTTATTCTCTTTCCCTATTTTATGTTTTTCAAATTTAGCTATATTATGGCATACATCATACATTATGAATAGTCCTAATTTATCATAAGTTTTATTGAAAACAGTTTGAAAAACTTCACGAATTATGTTTGTTATCATCTGTCTATTGCAGTAAGCATAATTTGCGGCACAATTCATAGCTTTTATGTATTCTTTAGATAACGAATCTTTGATAGGTAGATAAACAAGGTCCGGATCTTTAAGTTTAATATTATATTGAGGCATTTTTTTTCTCATTTTTTCTATATATTCTTTTGCAATCTGATGACCAAAACCTCTTGAACCTGTATGTATCCAGATTATTACTTGATTTAAAAACAAACCTAATTCTTTTGCTATTTTTTGTTCAAAAATTTCACTAACATATCCTATTTCTAAAAAATGATTTCCAGCACCTAGAGTTCCAATTTCACTTTTTCCCCTTTCCAATGCTTCTTCGCTTAATACTTGATTATCTGCTTCATTTAAATGACCATAGTCTTCTATGTATTCTGAATCAGAATCTTCGGCATAACCATTTTTTACCATCCAATTTATACCTTCTTCAGAAATTTTTTTTATCTCACCTGTAGAAAATTTTTTTAAACCTTTAGAACCAACTCCAGAAGGTATGCTGTTAAAAAGTTGAATCGATATTTTTTCTAAATTTTTTTCAATATCTTTTTTTGATAGATTGGTTTTTATAAGCCTTATTCCGCAATTTATATCGAAACCAACCCCTCCAGGACATATAATCCCATCTTGTGCATCAAAAGCAGCAACCCCACCTATAGGAAATCCATAACCTTGATGGATATCTGGCATCGCAATTGCGTAGTTAATAATCCCTTCAAGCTCAGATACATTGATAATTTGATTAAGTGAGTTATCTAAAGATATATTTTTAATAATTTCATCATCACAAAAAAGAATAACAGGGACTTTCATCTTACCAGTAGCAGGAATAATAAATCTTTTATCATTTAATTTTTCAATTTTCATTTTTATTTAATTTTCATATTTATTAATATTATTAAAATTTATTTAATTTTTACTGTTATTTCATGGCTCTAAATTTTTTATTTAAATTTATTTTTTTTCTTATTACTTATTTCCTTGTTTTTTCCGCTATTATATTTTATCTTATTACCTTTTTATTCATTTACCTTTGTTTTTCCACTTTTATTTTTTATTCTATATATCTTTTTATTTATTTAACTTCAGTTTAATTATTCTTATTTATTTGCTTCTCTTTTTATATTTTTATTTATTTAAGGCTTCATGTTGGATATTCAATATTTTTATACTAGTTTTTCTCTGTAGATAAAACACACATAGGGTTAGTATATGGATTTGATGGTAAATTTTCTATTTTAACAACATCAAAATCGTTATTAACATATTTTAAAACCACTTTAGTAATGCCAAAAGAATCAGGATCTCTTATTATCATATTTATATTATTATCTTCAAATTGTGTAAGATAAAGATAATGATCTGGTGATTCCTGACTTATTTTTATTCTCATAATATTTAATGCTGTTTCCTTAATGAAATCAAAGTATTCGGAATTTCTATTATCAAAAGGATTTTTTATATCAAACTTATTAATAAGTTCATCTATCAATTTAGCCTGTTCAATAAAATATACTTCATCACTATTTTTAGCAGGGAATAGAACTCTTGTATGAATGATCTGAGATTTTTCAAGAATTTCCTTGCAGTATGTTAAAGCTTCTAAAAAAAGATTATAACCAATAGGAGATAATTTTACTTTATCTTTTATCATGCTAGCCTCAATTTCGTTAAATCTATTATTTTCTTGATTTAATATAATTTATTTGTTGAAGAATTTCAAATATATGCAAAATTTTTTATATGAGATTGTTTTTAGCTTATGATTTTGAAAGTGAAACTATTACTGATATTGAAAAGATCTCTTTATTTTTAAGAAAAGAGTTTAATAGCAATCCTCTTTTCGCCAAGAATTTTAAGGTAAACTTTGTAGAAAGTTCTTCGATTCATATAACTTTGAAATTTTTTGAAGATGAAGATCCAGAACTGATCATAAATTCATTAAAAAATAGTAAAGAAGATTTTTCATTAGAAAACTATATTTTTTACCTTTTAGGCTTAAGTGCATTTCCTGATAAAAAGCAACCTAAAGTAATAGTTTTACCAGTTCTTGGTGAGAAAAGTTTGATAGAAAAAAATTTTTTGAAAATTGAACAAATATTAAATAATGTTGGAATAGAAAAAGAAGTAAGAAGATTTAAGCCTCACTTGACAATTGCAAGGATTAAATATTGTAGCTATGATAGTTTTAAAGATTTTAAGTATTGGGGAAAACTTGCGGGACTAGAAAAAGATAAGTTAGATTTTAAGTTAAATAAATTAAAACTATATCAGTCTATTCTAACTCCTGAAAAACCGATATATAAAGAAATGTATGAATTTTAATTAAAATGAATTTAATGAATTTTAAGAAATGTTATATTAGCAAAAATAAATTTACTTTGTTTTTTATCCTTCTTATATATTTTCTCTTTTTTATAATAGTTTTTATATTGTCTGGCTGTTCTTCTTCTTATAAATACTATAGAGATTACGATTACATAAAAAATTTTTATTCTTTTAAGATAATTTCTAATCCTATAGAAAAAAAATATGATAATGAGCAAATAGATCAGTTAAGACAGAAGATAGCTCAACTAGCAATCCAATCAATAGGATTGACTTCTTTTATTGCAGATTCAAGATCATTTTTATATGATTGCTCTGGTTTTGTTTTTTATATTTTCTATAAAAGCGGGATAGATTTAACATCATATATTGTTGATCAAACTCCTTTAGGTGGAGTTCATCAGCTATATTTGATAGCGAAAAATTATTTTTCTATTAGTGAGATATCATTTAATATAGGAGATATCATTATTTTTGATAATACTTATGACAGAAATAAAAATGGAAAAGAAGATGATCTGTTTACTCATGTAGCAATAATTATAGAAATTAAAGATGATGGCACCATCGTATTTGTTCATAAATCAAATTCTGGTGTGCAAAAAGGCTATATGAATTTATTAAAAAATGATACACATAATATTGGAGGTGATACAATAAATAGCTATTTAAAAGATTCTCAAGATAAAGGTTTGGCTGCTCTTTTATTTGATACTTTTGCAACTTTTTTTAGATAAAAAATTTTTAAGTAAAATAAAGGAATATTGCCATTAAATAAAAATTTTGATATATTTTAGTTAGTATATCAATTTAATTTTTTATAATTTTTATAAGTATTTAGTTTTTACTATTAGTTAATATTTTATAACCATTTTATTGATTGGGTTAGATAATTTTTCTAATATATTTTATTTTAAAAGTAAAGGGATATATTCCAATATTTTTATTGGATGTAGATAATTTTTTATAAAAATTTTATTTAAGTTATCAAAATACAAAATATTTCTAAAAGTTAATCGGGAGGATTTTATGAAATTTAAAAAAGCACTACCTTATTTAGTTCTTTTTCTTATTCTTACAGCTTCAATAACAGCTGCATTATTCATCAACAATGCCATATTGAATAAAAATATAAAAATAGCAGATACAGTTATAAATGCCCAGGATTCAAACCAATCTCAAAATACAAATCAGACAAATACTGATGAAAATATAGCATCAAATTATCTTGCTTTGCAGCAGCAATTCAGGAAAATTGCAAAAGATAACTTACCAGCTGTTGTTCATATTACTTCATTAATTGAGCAGGAAGTTCCTAATTTTCCATTCTTCTTCCCTTTTGGTGATCCTTTTTCTCAAAATCAACCATCAAAAAGGGAAGTAGAGGTTTTTGGTTCCGGTTTTATTATTTCTAAAGAGGGTCATATTTTAACAAACTACCATGTAGTGAACAATGTTAAAGATTTGAAGATCAAATTAATGGATGGCTCAGAATATGAAGGAAAAGTTTTAGGGGTGGATCAGGACCTTGATGTAGCAATAATAAAAATCAATGCTCCTGGTAAAATACTACCAGTTGTCAAATTGGGAGATTCTGATTCTATTGAAATTGGAGATATTATATTTGCCATAGGAAATCCTTTTGGTTTGGATGGAACTTTTACTCAAGGCATTGTCTCAGCTAAAGGTAGAACTTCATTAGGTATAAATCAGTTTGAGAATTTTATACAGATCGATGCAGCAATAAATCCCGGGAACTCTGGTGGACCACTACTTAATATCAAAGGTGAAGTTGTCGGGATTAATGATGCAATCTATTCTCAAACAGGAAATTATGCAGGAGTAGGGTTTGCTATTCCTATTAATATAGTTAAGAAAAACTTAAATGATTTAATCAATGGGAAACCCATAGAGTATGGTTATCTTGGTGTTACTGTATATCCAATGGATAAAAACAAAGCGGATTATTTCGGTCTAAAAGAAATTACTGGGGTAATAATTGCATCAATCGAACCTGGTTCTCCTTCAGCAAAAGCTGGGCTTAAAAATCTAGATGTCATTTTAACATACAATGGCAAAAAGATTCAAAATCCAGGAGATCTTGCATTTCAGGTTAAAAGCACAAAACCAGGTGAAAAAGTAAACTTACAGATTTTAAGAAAAGAAGATGGAAAGATTAAAAATCTAAATGTTACTGTAATTGTTGAGAAAAAACAGACTAAAACATCAACATTAGAAAAACCAAATAACTGGCTTGGTGTTTTAGTAGGAGAGATGGATCCGCAAACAAAAGAAAAGTATAAAGCATATGGAGTTAAAAATGGCGTTATAGTTCTTGCTGTTGCTCAGAATTCACCAGCTGATCAATTAGGGATAGCAGAAGGTGATGTTATTTATCAAATAAATGATTATGAGATTACAAGTCCAGAGCAATTTTATCAGATTTTAGAGAAACTGAAAACAGCAAAGAAAATAATAATTCTCATAAATAGAAAAGGTATGAGTTTGATGTTGTCAATCGGTAGATAAAATATTTGACAATAATATTAAATATGTTAATTAATTTTCAGTCGTAAGTTAAAGATGGCGGCGTAGCTCAGTGGTAGAGCACTCGGCTCATATCCGATTGGTCAGGGGTTCAAATCCCTTCGCCGCTAATCTTTTTTTATTAAAATCCAGATCTTTTTATTAAAAGCCAGACATTAACTTGACATTAAATTTTATCATTGTAATTAATTTGTGTTAAAACTAATCATCTAAATTGTCTTAAATATTTTTAGATGAAAAACGAAGGAGAAAAAATATGCCAGTAAACATGAAAGGAAGAAGTTTTTTAAGACTTATGGATTGCTCATCTTATGAAATCGAAATGTTAATTGATATGGCTATCGACTTAAAAAAACAAAAAAGACTTGGAATTTCTGGGAAAAATCTTGAAGGGAAGAATGTCGCTTTAATTTTTGAAAAAGCATCAACAAGAACAAGATGTGCTTTTGTTGTTGCCTGCTATGATGAAGGAGCACATCCAGAATATTTAGGAAAAGATGATATCCAGCTTGGAAAGAAAGAAACAGTTAAAGATACTGCAAGAGTTTTAGGAAGAATGTTTGATGGTATTCAATTTAGAGGTTTTAAACATGATACAGTTGAACAACTTGCAAAATATGCTGGCGTCCCAGTATGGAATGGTTTAACAGATAAATTCCATCCAACTCAGGTACTTGCTGATTTTCAGACAGTCAAGGAAAAGTTTGGTTACTTAAAAGGGATTAAATTTGCCTATGTTGGAGATGGAAGAAATAATATGGCTAACTCCTTGATGGAAGGCGCTGCAATGGTTGGTATGGACTATAGAATAGTTGCTCCAGCTTCACTTCATCCAGAGAAAGAGTTATTAAATGAATGCAGTGAATACGCCAAGAAAACTGGTGCAAAGATAACAATTACAGATAATATTGCTGAAGGTGTAAAAGGTGCTGATGTTATTTATACAGATGTTTGGGCTTCCATGGGAGAAGAGGATAAGATTCCAGAAAGAATTAAATTATTAAAACCATATCAGGTTACTATGGATATGATTAAAAAAACAGGAAATGATGAAGTTATTTTCTTACATTGTCTTCCTTCATTCCACAACAATGAAACAGATCTTGCTAAAAAATTTCCTGATATCTGTGAAGCAACTGATGAAGTTTTTGAATCAAAACATTCTCTTGTTTTTGATGAGGCTGAAAACAGAGTCCATACCATTAAAGCAATTATGATCGCTACTATGGGCAAATAGTTTTATAATTAAGCAAAATTAAGGGAACTGCCAAAATAATAAGCAGTTCCCTTTTTTAATTGAACCTTTTTCAATAAATTTTAAGCGACAATTTTTAAGTTTCTAAGATTTTTAAATTTCGCATTCCTTATATTCAGCTTGCTTTTTAATCAAATTTTTTGTCATACATTTTAGCCAATCCCAATGAAGAAGAAAATGTAGTATCACTCCAACAATCATTAAAATACTTGACCAGTTATGGATATCTTTTGTTAGATTTCGAGTTAAATAATGGTTATAAAAGTTGCTTGGATTTTGGTAAAAATAACCTCTGTTGAATGAAAGATTTCTTCCACCAGCATATCCAATCTGATTATTTGACAATAAAATTAAACCTGAAACAGCTGAAATAATAAAAAAGATTCCAATTAAAAGATCGATAAAATAGTTTAAATTTGCTTTTTTTGTTTTCATAAAATCTCCTCTTTTCGATTTCATAAATAAATTAGTTAGGAAATATAAAAAAAATTTGATAAATCTATGAAAAATTGATGAAGAATTACAAAAAGGGCTGCCTTTTTATAAGGCAACCCTTTTTGTAATTGAAAAAAAAATAAAAAATAATGCTTAAAATTTCAAAAATTAACTAAAAAGTTCGACAATTAACTAAAATTTATTGACCTGAAAGGTTGTATCATTTTCGGTAAAGAAATTAACTATCTGCTTTGCAGCAGCAATTCCAGCATTGTTATTTGCTTCAACAGTCTGAGCGCCCATTTTCTTAGTTGTAAAAAATACTCTTAGACCGAATTTATCTTCAAAATCTTTTCTATTTGCTGGTGCGACATCTGCACAATAATAAAGATCAGCTCTTTCTTCCATTATTTTCATTAAATCAGTTTCATCTATTACTTCTGCTCTTGCTGTATTAACTATTGTAGCACCTTTTTTAAGTAAAGATAATAATTTATAGTTAATAGATTTTTCTGTCTGTGGAAGAAGTGGTAAATGAATTGAAAGATAATCTGATTCTTTATATAACTGTTCAACTGAATCAACTGGTTCGACACCATCTTCTTTCATTACTTTTTTATCTACAAAAGGATCGAATGCAATAATTTTCATTCCAAAACCTTTTGCGATTTTTGCAACATATTTGCCAACATAACCATAAGCATGAATACCAATAGTTTTTCCTCTAAGTTCTGTTCCATCCTTCCCTGTATAACCTCTTCTTGCGATATATAACATGAGTCCAAATGCAAGTTCAGCTACAGCATTTGAATTTTGACCAGGGGTATTCATTACAACAATCTTTCTTTTATTTGCAGCATCAAGATCTATATTGTCATAACCAGCTCCAGCTCTTACTGCAATTTTTAAGTTTTTAGCAGATTCGATAATATCTGCAGTAAGTTTGTCGGATCTTACAATAACTGCATCTACATCTTTTATGGCATCTTTTAATTGATCTACATTTGTATATGATTCTAAAAGGATGGTTTCAAAATTAGCTTCATCAAAGACCTTTTTTATACCTTCTACGGCAGATTTGGCAAATGGTTTTTCTGTTGCAACAAGTATTTTTTTACTCATAGATTAACTCCTTTTTTTATTAATTGGATTGAAATAAATGATGCATTGTTACATTTAAAGATATAAAGTTAAAATAAATTTTTTCAAGTTATTCTTAATTAAATTTTGAAAAAATAAGAAAAAATAAATTAAATTAAGAAACCAGACTATTCCTTTTCATCTCAACCATCCTGGATTTGGCATCTAATGAAAGGAATTCAGATTTGTTTAATAAGCTTTTTTCAACAAGATGGAAGGCGAGTCCTGCTACCATTGCACCATTGTCAGAGCATAAATTAAGAGGAGGAAAATAAACTTCTATTCCTTGTTTTTCTAAAATCTTAAAGCTCTTTCTTATTTCACTATTTGCAGCAGCGCCTCCAGAGATTACCAATCTTTTTATTCCATTTTTTTCTATTGCTTTTATGGTTTTTAATATCAAAGTTTTAGCTACTGCACTTTGAAATGAGGCTAAAATATCTTCTAGTTTTTCTTCTTCATTTTGATTTATCTTATATTTTTTTCTAAAGTGAATGACAGCGGTTTTTAACCCTGAAAAAGAAAAGTTTAACCCGTATTTTTTGATATCTGCAAGAGCAATAGGGAAATTGTAAGAGATAGGGTTACCATCTTGTGCTATTTTATCTATGATAGGACCACCTGGATATCCTAAGTCAAAATATTTTGCAACCTTATCAAAGGCTTCACCACAGGAATCATCAATAGTTTTACCTAAAATTGTATAATCTTCAAAAGAATTGAACTTAAAAAGAGCAGTATGCCCTCCAGAAATTAGAAGTCCTATAAAAGGGAATTTAATATCATTTTCAAAGAAATTTGAATAAAAATGAGCAATAAGATGATTTATAGGTATTATTGGTTTATTAAAACGATATGCTAGACCTTTAGCAAAATTTAACCCAACAACAAGTGAACCGATAAGTCCTGGAAAAGTTGTAACTGCAACTGCTGAAATTTCTGAAATTGGTATTTTAGAGTTTGATAATGTTTTTTCAGTTAAAGAGTAGATGACTTTAAGGTGCTCTCTTGAAGCAATTTCTGGTACAACACCCTGATAAGCTTTATGTGCATCATTTTGAGATAAAGAGAATAATGATATTATTCTTTTTCCATCTGAAACGATGGAGATTGATGTATCATCACAAGAAGTTTCTATTCCAAGTATATTCATAATAATATAAAAGTAGCAGTATGAAAATCATCTGCTACTTTATTAAAAGCATATTAATGCATTTTTGCAATATTTTTGTACCATTTTTCCCCCTTTAATGGTACCTAGAAAAAATAAAATTATTTACCAGTTTTTTTTACTAATTATACAACCTTTGTAAAGGTTGAATCAGCATTGTTTGGGGGGTCTTTTAAACTCTCTCGAATCACATTCTGTTGTTCTTTTGTTACATCAAGCATCTTCTTGATAAAATAAACTTGTGCATTTAAGATGATTCGAGAGTTTTGATATTCATTTACACCTTCCATGGTTATCATATCAAACTCCTTTTCTTATCTATTTTATCGGTTTGTTTACTAAAATATAATAGTAATTTTTTCTTTAGTTTTTCTTTTATTATTTTTATTAACAATTTTCGTTATATAATTTTTCCCAAATTTTTTTTGGTTGCAATATTTTATGAAAATAGTAAAAAAGTTCATGAAACAAATTTTGAGAGGAATAAATGAATATATTATCGAATAGAAATGAAAATAAGGCTCAATTTGAAAATGTTGACAGCAATTTCGGTAGGCTTTTTTTTATATTTATAAAAATATTATTTTATCTTTTTAGCCTTTCTATTAGTGCAAAAATTAAATTTTATTTACCATTTTCCCAGGTTCCTTTTACATTTCAAATGCTTATCATTTTCTTTATAATTTTTAGTGAAAGCAGGAAAATCGCATTTTTATCTATTTTTTCATACTTATTATCTGGTCTTTTATCTTTTCCAGTATTCTCCTCTACTGTTGGAATTCAAGCTTTACTTGGTCCAACAGGTGGGTATATTTTAGGATTTCTATTTACCTCTTTTTTAGCAAATGAAAGTGAATTTAAAATACAAGCTACAAAATGGAATAATAAAGAATTAAATCAAAATATTTTAGTAAATTTGACAATAAAAGGTTTGTTAGCTATTTTTATAGTCTATCTTTTTGGTTTTTTAGGTCTTTTAAGATTCACAAACCCAAAAATTGCATTTATTACAGGCATATTGCCTTTTATTTTATTTGATATATATAAATTAATAATTTGCTTATTTTTATTTTCTAAATTATACTCTAAAAAAGAAATTAAAGGATAAGCGATAGCGAAATCAAGTATTAATGAAATCAAAAAAGAGTGATGATAATATTTTGAAAATTTCAGAAGGTAAAATAAAAGTTGATAGCAATCTTATTCCAATAGTAAATGGGATAAATGATTCTATCATTCGTTACCTTGAAAATCATTTTATGATAGATATTTATATCGGTGATGATGAATATATAATTCAAGGTTATCCGGAAAAGTTATCTTTAATATTAGCTATATTTGAAAATTTAGTTTCTATAGCAAAAAAAAATGGTCATATACCTTTCGATGAAGTTAGACTTCTTGTTGAACAGGCGGAGCAAAATAATCTATTAACCTCAGAAAATAGAGTAAAAAATTCCATCAAACTTCAAAGAATTGGTAAGAAAATCGAACCAAAAACTGAAAATCAGATTCATTATTTTGAATCAATGGCAAATTATGATCTTACTATATGTTATGGCCCAGCAGGAACTGGAAAAACCTATCTTGCAGTAGGATTTGCTTTGCAACAGCTTTTTTCAAGCAATTATAAAAGAATTATTTTAACCAGACCTGTTGTGGAGGCTGGTGAAAAGCTTGGGTTTTTACCTGGAGATTTTATAGAAAAAATCAGTCCTTACTTAAAACCATTATATGATTCAATTTTCGATATTGTAGGTGCTCAGACTTATGAATATCTTATTCATTCTGATATAATCGAAATAATCCCTTTAGCATATATGAGAGGAAGAACCTTAAATGATGCGATCATTATTCTTGATGAAGCACAAAACGCTACCTATTCACAGTTAAAAATGTTTTTAACAAGAATGGGTTTCCATTCAAAAGTTATAATCACAGGTGATATTACTCAAATTGACCTTGAAAAGAAAAGTGATTCTGGTCTTTCTTCTATTATAGAATTGTTCAAAACTATAAAAGATATATCCATAATTGAATTTGAAAAAAAAGATATAATAAGACATAGTCTTGTAAGAAAAATGCTAAATGTTCTAGAAGAGTATGAACAAAAAATACAGAAATAATAATCATATATTATCAAATAAAAATTCTCAAATTATCATATTTTTTTCTTTATATTTTATCTTTTTGATTTTTTATCTATTATTTCAGACTTTTATCATTAATAATATTAAGATAAATCCAGATATTAATGATATAGCAAAAGAAGATATAATAATAAATAAAGATATCTCTATCGTAGATGAGTTAAAATCTGAAGAGGAGAAAAAAATATTTTTGCAGGAAATCCCACCTGTATACAATATCTATGATTCTGTATTTTATCGTCAATGGGGATATTTTGAAAAACTTTTCAATTACATTTCAATAGAAAGGCCGATACCACAGGAGATTGAAAAATATATTAAAAGCAAAACTGATTTAAATATAACAAGTAGCAGGGTTATTCCTATTTTGATTCAAATAACAGATAATTCATCTCTTGTAAAATCCATGAGAACTTTTATATATTCTATTTATAGTAAAGGTGTTTCAAGTTTGTCTCAAAATGATTTAATAACAAACTCAAAAAAACTGATTTATGTTGATTGGTATAGGCAGTTTGATACAATAAGAAAGGAGATGACAACAGATGCATTTATAACAGAAGATAAAAAAGATGAAAAAATCGAAGAAATTTTCAACCAAATATTTGATGGGACAGATTTTGAAGAGAATCTACTTCCTGATGAAAAAGAGATTTTTTTAGATTTTATAAAAAACAACTTAAAAGAAAATTTAATATATGACCAGCTCCAAACTGATGAAATAAAAAAGAATGTTTTGGATAATTTTACTCCAAAAAGAATTAATCTAACTTCTGGAACAATATTAGTCAAGAAAGGCGAAAAAATCAGTGCTGAAAAGAAAAGACTGCTGATGCTTATTCAAAAATCAGTTAGAAGTAACCTTATAATAATAATCCTATCTTCCTTCGTAATATTAATGTTTACTGGTTTAATACTGGCGTTTTATCTTTTTAGTTTTTCAAATTCTTTCAAATTATACAAAAGATATTCCGTTTATTTTTTTATTCTTCTATTTTTATCTAACTGTTTTTATATCTTATATGAATTAAAATCATTAAGTTTTATTCCATCTTTTTTTAGTTTTCCTATATTATTATTGATCCTTTTAGTAGAGTTTGCTTATTCTGACAAGGAAAAATTTCTAGTATATCTTTCACTTCTTTTTATACTTTTTGTAATAACAAATTTTGATTATATACTTTTATTTTATGGACTTCTATTATTTACAGCATTAGTTTCCTTTCCAATACAACTTCATAGCTATAAAAAAACTGTTTTTTCAAGAATCGCTTTTTCTTTATTAGTTACTATTATTTTCTCATTAATGGTAAATTTCCTATTTTTCAAAAGTTATAAAATAGTAGAGCTATTAATTTCTGGAATTTTGAATATCTTTATTTCTATGATATTATTTTTTGGGTTGACGCCAATCATAGAAAATATCTTCAACTTCCCAACCAATTCAAAGCTTCTTGAAATATGTGATTTAAATAACCAATTTTTTTCTGATTTTATGCTAAAAGCACCAGGAACCTACCATCATTCGGTTATTGTTGCAACTTTAGCTGAAAAAGCAGCAGCAAGTTGTAACTGCAATCCATATATTGCTAAGGCTGGAGGTCTATACCATGATATTGGTAAAATCAGATACTCTAAATATTTTGTCGAAAATCAACATGGGGAAAATCCTACAGTCGAAGTATTAAATCCTAATATGGCTGTAACAATAATAAAAAATCATGTTAAATATGGCGTTATAGAAGCCCAAAAACTTCATCTTCCCAAAGAGGTAATAGATATTATTGAAGAACATCATGGCACATCTTTAATAAGTTATTTTTATGTTAAAGCACTTGAAAAAAAGCTTGAAAATGTTAATAAGATTAATTTCTGTTACAACTATCCTAAGCCAAAAACTAAAGAAGCTGCAATTATTATGATTGCGGATTCGATAGAAGCAGCATCAAGGACACTAAAAAATACCGATAAAAAAAGCATTGAAAAAATGGTTGAAGATGTGATAGCCAACAAATCTAAAGAAGGACAATTAGAGGAATCACCAATAACATTAAAAGACCTTTATTTTATTAAAAAATCTATTATAAATAGTTTGTATTCAATGTATCACAACAGGGTAAATTATCCTGATGAAAAAGAACTTAAAAAATTGGAAGAAGAAAACAGATGAAGCAAAGGCTTATAAACATTTTATATGATTTTGAAGATGAAAATCAGAAGGATTTGATAATAAAATATTTACCAGATTTTGAAAAAATTTTAAATAAGATAAAAAAATCTATTTTTGAAATTTATAAAAATGAAAATGGTTTTTCTTTATATTTTGTAAAGGAAGATACTATAAAATTATTGAACTTAAAATATAGAAATATAGATAAAGTAACTGATGTACTATCATTTCCATCATTAAATGAAAAAGATTTTATAGGGGAGATAGTAGTATCTTTTGAAAACATTATCAAAAGAGCCGAAATGGAAGAAGAAACTGTTGAAAATACTTTAGTATATATGATATTTCATTCATATTTGCATTTACTTGGTTATAACCATGATACAGATAAAGACTATGAAATTATAGAGGAAAAAACCGAAGAGCTTTTAGGGAGGTATATTAGTATATGAATTTTTTCCGTTCGCTTTTTTCAAGTAAAAAAGAGTCAAAATCAAAAGATGAAGAAATTCCTGATCAAAGTAGCTTAAAAGACTTAAAAAAAGAGCAGATTAAAATGATAAATGGTATTATTGCTCTATCTGATACCTATGCTCATGAGATAATGAAACCAAGAATAGATGTTGATTCGATAGATGTAAATGAACCTCTTGATAAAATTTTTGATAAAATAATAGATTGTGGTCATTCGAGAATCCCAGCTTATGATGAATCTATAGATAATATTGTTGGGGTTTTATATGCCAAAGATTTGTTAAAGTATTTTTTCAAAGAACAAAAAGCAGAAATAAATATAAAAAAGATATTAAGAGAACCTTTTTTTATACCAGAAACAAAAAAGGTTTCAGATCTATTGAGAGAATTTAAAGAAAAAAAGATACATATAGCTATAGTATTGGATGAATATGGTGGCTTTTCTGGTATTGTCTGCCTTGAGGATATACTTGAAGAAATAGTCGGAGAAATTTTTGATGAATATGATAGAGAAGAAAAGCTGATAGAAAAAATTTCTGAAAATGAATTTTTGATAACTTCAAAAATCTCAATTTTTGACTTAAATGAAGAGTTAAAACTTTCACTTCCAGAGGATCTGGCAGATACTCTTGGAGGTTTCATAATGGAAAACTTAGGAGATATTCCCAAAAAAGGAGATAGTTTTACATATCAAAATTGTGAATTTTTGATTCATTCAATGACTGGATACAAAATAGATAAGGTTCTTCTTAAAATAAAAGAGCTGGATAATGAATGAAGGATTGGTAATTGATACAATAAATTTCGGGATAAATAATAAAACTATTTTAATATTTTCAAAGGATTCAATTTTAGAAAAATTTTTCATTTATCCACCTAAAAATTCTTTTAATCTTTTTGATAAATATAATAGATTAGACTATTTTATGATTATTTCGTATGAAATTCAAAAAAAAGGTAATAGATTTGATTTTGAAATTATTGATGAATTTTCAGCCTTAAAAACTGACTACAAAAAAATCATTACCTGTGCAATTTTATCTGATTTGCTAAAAAACTCTCTAGTTGAAGGTGAAAAATCAAATATTGATTATAAAAAGGTAAAATATTTTATTGATTTTTTGATTAAGCAATTGAATGTTGATATAAAAAGTTATTTATCATTAGTCATTTTATTTATTTATTATCTTATATCGAATTCTGGAGAGATTAGTTTTTCATTTGATAATTATGAACAGGAAATGATTTCAGAATCAAATTTATTTTTCGATCTTTACCATAATCAATTTATCATAACAAATAAGTTAGATTTTAATCAATTTGAACCTGATCAAACGAAGTCAAATCAAAATGATTTTAATAAACCTTTGTATAATCAATCAAGATTCAATGGATTAGATTTTCAAAGTCAAAATTACTTAAAATGTCCAAAGCATATATTTTCTATTCTAGATTTTAATGCTGAAAGTTTTGATAAAATCTATTATCACCTTAATATCCTGGAAAAATATGAAATAAAAATTTTAAATAATCTTCTTTTCTTTTTATCAAATTTATTTAAATTAGCTTATCACAGAAAGAATATTAAATCTTTAGAATTTGTAAAATATTTATAAAATAAATAAGTTAAAAAAAATTTTAAAAACAAAAGATATTTATTTTAACTTTATTATCTAAATACTACTAAAATTTATTTGATCAGGATTAAATAATATGGGAAAAGTAAAGATTAATTTACAAGATATAAAAATTGTTGGTGCAAGAGAACATAACCTTAAAAACATCTCTGTTACTATTCCAAGAAATTCATTTACAGTTATAACAGGAGTCTCAGGTTCAGGTAAATCTTCTTTAGCCTTTGATACATTATATGCAGAAGGGCAAAGAAGATATGTTGAAAGTCTTTCATCATACGCAAGGCAGTTTTTGGGACTGATGAAAAAGCCTGATGTTGACTATATCGAAGGATTATCGCCAGCCATATCCATAGAGCAGAAAAAATTAAATAGAAATCCAAGATCAACTGTTGGAACTATTACAGAAATTTATGATTATCTTCGTCTTTTATATACAAATGCTGCTGAAGTATATTGCTATAGATGTGGTAGAAAACTTGAAAAACAGTCTATAGACCAGATTGTTAACTCTATATTTTTGTTGCCTCAAGGAACTAAAATTATGATTTTATCTCCTTATGCCATAAATAAAAAAGGAACCTATAAGAATGACTTTGAAAATTTAAGAAAAATTGGCTTTTATAGAGTCATAGCTGATGATAAGGAATACACCTTAGATCAAAATATCGAGCTGAATAAAAATGAAAAGCATGATATTTATATTGTCGTTGATAGAATTCAGATAGCTTTGGATAAGAAAAAAAGAATATTTGAATCTGTCGAACAGGCAATAAAATATGGTAATGATAAAGTTTTAATAAGAATAATCGATGCTGAAAAAGAAAATAAAGAAAATATAGATAATAAAGAAAATAAAAATAATAAAGATATTCTCTACTCGACAAAACTTGCCTGCCCCAACTGTGATATATCCTATCCAGATATTACTCCAGCGCTATTTTCATTTAATGCCCCTGAAGGTGCATGTGAAGCATGTCATGGGCTTGGTGTAAATTTAGAATTTGATGTTGAAAAAATTATTGATTTTACTTTATCAATAGAAGAAGGTGCAATAATACCATTTTCCTACGATGAAAATAGCTGGTTTGGTTCAATAATAAGCTCAGCTTGCAAATCTTATGGTATTGCTTTAGATAAGCCATTAGAAAATATACCTAAAGAAAAAATGGATTTACTTTTATATGGAAGTCAAAAAGAGATAACAGTTTCCTATAAATCTGAAAAAAGTGAATATACAGGGAAAAAAGTATTTGAAGGAATTATTCCTTTACTATATAGAAGATATAATGAAACAAACTCAGAAGATATTCGCCAATGGTTAGAGCAATATATGAGAGAAAGTATCTGCACAAAATGTAATGGCGATAGATTAAATAGTTATGCTCTTTCAATTAAAATTGAAGGGGTTAATGTTATAGAATTTACTCGAAATTCTGTCGAAAAATGCCTTGATTTCATAAAAAATCTTAAACTATCTGAAACTAAACAGATAATTGTAAAAGAAATCTTAAAAGAAATAATAAGTCGTTTAAAATTTTTGAATGATGTTGGCCTTGGTTATATTACATTAGATAGAAAATCCTATACATTATCTGGTGGAGAAGCACAAAGGATACATCTGGCAACTCAGATAGGTAGTCAGCTTTCTGGTGTGATGTATGTTCTTGATGAACCAACCATTGGACTTCATCAAAAGGATAATGAAAAACTTATCAATGCATTGAAAGAACTGCAAAGCATAGGAAATACTTTAATTGTAGTTGAACATGATAAACAGACAATGCTTGAAGCAGATTATATAATAGATTTAGGACCACAAGCAGGGTTAAATGGCGGGAAGGTTATGTTTGAAGGGTCAGTTGATCAGCTTTTAAAATCAAAGACTCTTACAGCTGATTATCTAGTTGGAACTAAAACCATAAAACTACCTGAAAAAAGAAGAAAAGGAAATGGCAAATTCATCAAAATAAAAAAAGCTTCCCTTCACAACCTAAAAAATATAAATGTAGAGATACCTTTAGAGACATTTACTGTCATAACTGGAGTTTCAGGGTCTGGCAAATCAAGTTTAATAATAGATTTATTATATCCAGCTTTACAATATGAAAAATCATTTAAAAAAAAGAATTCTGAACTTGCTTCTTTTTACAAAAGCATAGAAGGTTTTGAATTTATCAACTCTGTATACCATATAGATCAGTCTCCAATTGGTAGAACTCCAAGATCAAATCCAGCAACATATTCAAAGGTTTTTGATCATATCAGAGCACTTTATGCTTCTTTGCCAGAATCAAAGGCAAGAGGTTATAATCAGGGGCGTTTTTCTTTCAATGTTAAAGGTGGAAGGTGTGAACATTGTCAAGGAGAAGGTGAAACTACCATACATATGCATTTTTTACCAGATATTTCAGTTAAATGTGAAGTATGCAAGGGGAAAAGATTTAATTCTCAAACTCTTGAAGTTTTATTTAAAGGTAAAAATATAGCAGATATATTAGATCTTTCAGTCGACGAAGCATATGATTTTTTCAGTACAATACCATCAATAGCCAATAAATTGAAACTTTTAATTGATGTTGGCCTTGGATATATAAAACTTGGTCAGTCTGCTACCACTTTATCTGGTGGTGAGGCTCAAAGATTGAAATTGACAAGAGAACTCGGGAAAACAAGTAAAAATGGTATTTCAAACATATACTTTCTTGATGAACCAACTACTGGACTTCATTTTGATGATATTAAAAAGTTGATTGCAATTTTGCAAAGATTGGTAGACAATGGAAATACTGTCGTAGTGATAGAGCATAATCTTGATTTAATAAAATCGGCAGATTATATTATTGATTTAGGACCCGAAGGTGGAGATCAAGGTGGTAATCTTGTCTTTCAAGGCTATATGGAGCAGTTTTTATCTTTTGAAAATTCGTATACTTCTTTTTACTTAAAAAAGGAAATCGAAGAAAATAAAAATTAAAATATTAGAGGTAAATATGAAAACAAGATCAAGACTTCTTTTTAGTCTAAATTTTAATCTGATAGTATTCTCATTATTATTTTTTTTGTTTATTATAACCTCTATAAATTGTTATGCCCAGGTTGCTCCAACTCTTCCACCAAATTTTTTTACTGATGTACCTTCAAGTCATTGGGCTTACCAGGCTTTATTGAAATTGTATCAATTGGGTTTAATTACTGGTTATCCAGATGGCACTTATAAAGGAAATCAATCTATGTCAAGATATGAAATAGCTTTAATAATATATAAGCTACTGATTTACCTTCAATCTCAGATAAATAGTACAAATGCAAATTTTACAAGTACAAATCTGACTAATACTAATTTAACAAATGACAATTTCGATAAAATAATTGCTGAAATTTTGCAGAAATCAAAATTGACTGAAGAAGAATTAAAGATATTAAAAGATCTTATAAATGAATTCAAAAATGAATTAATTTCTATGGAAACCCAATACAAATCTTTAGAGTTAAGAGTTCAAGCTCTTGAAAAAAATCAGACAGCTTTATATGTCTCGATTTCCTCTCTTGTCGTTTCTATTATTTCGATTATAATCGCCTTGGTTTTTTAATGGGGTATGCATGAATTTAAGATTCATTAATAGATTTTATCTGTTAAAGATTAAAAGTATTTTTTTGTTTATTATTTTATTTAGTATCATTATGATCCTATTAAATGCTTTTTGTTTTTCTTTATATGCTCAGGAAACAACAGAAGATAAAAACCAACAAAACGAATCAATTTACACTTATTTAAGTCCAGAAGAAGCTTATTTTATTATAACTTACTCTAATATAGATGAATTAAAAAAAATAGCTACAGCACTTGGTATAAATTTTTCAGAGGATATAACAATTGATGGATTAAGAAAACTTCTATATGAATACTATAATTTTAAGGAGATAAAAAAAGAAAATTCCTCAGAAGTTATTTATATTAAAACTACTGATATAATTAATATTTCTGAAGAAGATAAAATAATAGATCTTATAGGTAATAACGTTATAATCTATAAAGGATATATGTTTAAAGCAGATAGAATAATTTTTTACATAAATGAAGAAACATTTTATGGTTATGGAAATGTAAGTTTTAAATCATCCTCATTTGAAGCGACAGCAGAATCTTTTGAGTATTCGATGCCAAAAAAAAATGGTATTCTTTATAATGCTACAATCTACATTGATAAATATATAATATCCACGAAAAAGGCAAATATTTCAGATAATAGTATGCTGACAACAGAAAAAGCTTCTGTTACTCAATGTAATTATAATGATCCACATTATTTTTTCCAAGTAAATAGAGTTTTATATTCTGAATCCATAATCTATTTTTATGAAATTGAGTTTTTCATCGGTAATGAAAAAATGCTTTATTTACCTATTTATATCTCATATGAAAAAGGTTATGAATATCCTTTATTATTTGGCATGGATTATGGATATCGTGAAGGATTTATGATTTTTAATACACTGATTAAAAAGAATTATGAAATGTATTTCGATTTATATGAAAGACTTGGTTTATATATAGGTTTTAATACTTCATTTAAATGGGGAAAAAATAGTTTTTCTTTACTTTCTGGGTTAGCCATTAGTCCTGATTTATTTTATATAAAAGAAGATAATAGCTGGACGATTATCCCGCCAGACAATAAATTTTCTTTATATAATATAAATTTAAGAGCAGCTTTTTATGGGAGTCTAAAATTAAATCCTTTCTCTAATTTAGCTATTACCTTCAATTATGCTTATTATTCCGATCCTTATTTTAAGTATGATTATTTTTTAAAAGAAAGATTTTTAAGATTTGATATTACTCAATTTACTTCTTTCGATTGGGAAAATGATTATGATCTTTTTCCTTCAACAATATTGAGTTTTAATGAAGAACTTATAGCTAATATTAAAATATTAAATTATAGTTTGAATATCTCTTCTGCATTAAATTTTACAGCAACAAAAAGTACTCTATTAGATGAAGGAACTATAACAAATTATTTATATTCTCCTAAATATTATCAGTATTATTTGGGTTCTGTGAAATGGTATTCAGCAAGTTTTGGTGGTAACCTTTTAAGTTTTTCAGATAATTTAATAAATTTTAATCTTAATAATTCAATTTTTTCAAATTATTATTCATTTTATAATACTGATGCTGAATTAACTAAAACGACATTAATGGCTAATAGTTCTTTAAATCCAACTTTTTCATTTAAGCTTAGCTTTTTTTCTTACTCATTTTCAATGAATAATAATATTTCCTATTCTGAAACAGTTACCGAAAGTACTACCGAAACTATTAATGAAACTCTAATCTATTATTCCACTATTTCAAATTCAATTAGCTTTCAAATACCATTTATTCGTTTAACATTTAATATTTCTCAAAGTTACAGAAATTCCATTTTAGAACCTATTGATTTTGGTTGGTTATCAAATAAGGCAACTGCCTCAATAATATTTAATCCTTTTAATTTTATAAGTTTTTCTGCAAATTTGGGGTATAACTTTTTGGATACTGCAACTCAAGATCTATGGGAGATTAATATTGATAACTTCGATAACTTATACCTTTCTGGTCAATTAAAAGATCAATACTATTCACTATCATGGAATTCTAGGTATTATATTTCTATTCAAAGATTTTTGTATCATCAGTTTAATTTTTCAATCAATATCCCTAAAACAAAGTTATGGATTTTCTGGATAATTTTATCAGATAGCATGAGCTTAAAAATAGATGAAGCAAATCCTTTTTTGAACTCTTTTGAAAACAATTTTAGCCTTGCTTTTTCTATTGAAAATCAGATTCAAATTCTTTTTAATGTTACTTCTTATAATCAATTTCTTTATAGATACTCTTCTTTTGAGGAAGCTTTTTTAGATCTATTAAATTCCTTCAATTTTTTTGATTATGAAGCTCGTTTGAACTCCTATTTCAATTTAAGATCGTTGTCATTATCAATTACAAGATACCTTCATGATATGACATTGCAATTTCAAATAACAGGTTCATTTGTTTTATCTTCTGATAGTTCTCAATACAATTTTGTCCTTTCCTATTCAATATATATAATATCAAGCTTTTTAGAAGGTTATAAATACTTTGATCAATGGGAGAAAATTTTTCAATGAGAATAAAATTAAGAAAATTATATATTTATGGTTTTAAGTCTTTTGCTGATAAAACTCAATTCATCTTTGATAGAAATATTACAGGGATAGTTGGCCCAAATGGTTGTGGTAAATCAAATATAGTTGATGCTATTTACTGGGTATTTCAAAATCATAGTTTAAAAACATTAAGAGCAAATGAAAAACAGGATCTTATTTTTAAGGGGAATGATATTAAACCTCCTGCTGGATTTGCTGAGGTAGAAATATTTTTTAATGTTTATGATTCCCAAACCAATGAAACAAATGATAATGAAGATTTCAACCAAGAGTTTACAATAAAAAAAAGATTATACCCCTCAGGAGAAGTAATTTATTATTTAAATAAAAAAGAGGTTAGACCAAAAGATATTTCAGAATTCTTAAAAAATTACTCTATTAATACAATAGACTACTCTATAATTGCCCAAGGTTCAGTATCAAAAATAATTGATATGAAACCTGAAGATAGGGTGGAACTTATAGAAGCTGCTGCAGGAATTAAAAATATCAAAAATGATAGGATAAAAGCATTTGTTGAACTTTCAAAAACTGAAGAGAATCTTAAATCAGTCTCACTTCTTTTAGAAGAACTTGAAAATGAAGTTAATAAATTAAAACAGCAAGCAGATAAAGCCAGATTATATAAAGAGTTAGATGAAAAAATAGTATTTTCTGAGCAGGCTCTGGCAATCATTAAATACAAAAAGCTACTGGATAATTTGAATAAGTTACAGATAGATTTTGATAGTAGCACCGAAAATTTGAAAAAATTTGAAGAAAAGCTTTTAATGATTGAAAACTTGAAATCAAATATAGGTAGTAAGATAAAAGAGATTGAAGCAAATATTAATGAAAAAAAAGAAAATATTTTCAAGTTAGAATCAGATATAGCAGTAATCGAAAAGACTATCCTTCTTTCTCAAAAAAGATATGAAGAATTAGGAATTGAAAAAAGAAGAAAGTTAGAAGATCTTCAATTTTTTCAAAATAGGTTAAAAAAGATAGATGAAGTTCTTTCATTCCCAATAAATGAAATAAAAGAAGAACTTGAATATGAAATTAATAAAAAGGAAGAAATAGAATCCGAGATTGCAAAAGTAAATGAAAAGATTAATAACTATAACTGCTCTCAAGAAAAGACACTGGCCGAAGTAAAAAAAATTGAAAAGCAATTAAAAGAGCTATATAAAGAGCAGGAAGATTTTTTAAATGAAGAGATAACAAATCTTTTTTCAAATCTTTCTATAGCAAAGCTAAAAGTTTTAAATCTTTCAAATAATGCAAATCTTTTAAGTGAGAATTCAAATACTACTCAATCAAAGTTAGTTTCCTTAAAAAAAAGAATAGAAGATATATTGAAATTTTCTGATTCGGCTCAATTAAATAAGGTGATTAACTATATAGATGAAATTAAAAAAGAAATTGAACTTTTAGTTCAACAACTTTCAGGTAATAAAAACAGATTTGAAGAACTTTTATCTGAATCAAAAGAGATTGAATCCTTGCTATTTGGAAAAGATTCAATTTTTTCAAAATTTCAGGAATTTAATGATAAAATTGCCGAGCTTGATGAAAAAATAGATGTTGAAAAAAATAACTTATCTTATATAGAACAGGAACTTATTTCATCTTTAGAAACAAAGAATCTAATCTATAAAAGATTGGAGGAGATAAATCGAAAGATTTTCCAACTTGAAGAAAAAATAAAAAATCATGAATCAAATAAAGCAAGATTGGAAAATGAAAAAGTCGAATTGCTTTACAATATAAAACAAAAAGAGGATGAGATTACCCAACTTGGAAACAATCTGGAAAAAATAAAGAAAGAAGGGATAGAATTAATTGATGAAAAAGATAAAATATTTAAGAATAAAAATGAAATAGATGGAAAGATAAGAGAATATGAAAAAGAAATAGATAAATATAAAGATGAACTTACAAAATGCTATATTGAAAATGAATCTATCATAAAAGAGAAAAATAACCTTTTATCTATAAGGGAAAACTTTAATATATCAAAAACAAAGATAGAGACTCAATGTGAATCAATTAGAATGAGTTTTTACGAAAATTATAGAACAGTACTTTCTGATGATTTTATAAATAGTGAAAAGTTTTCAAATATCAAGGAATCTGAGATAAGAAATATAATTTTTGAATCAAGGAAAATTCTTGAAGAAATAGGACAGGTAAATTTCCTGTCTATTGAAGAATATGAAGAAGTATCAAAAAGATACAATTTTATAACTAAGCAAAAACAAGATATTATTGAAGCTAAAGAAAAAATTATCCAGTTAATAAAAGAACTTGATGAAAAAATTAAAGTTAAATTTATGGATGCATTTGATAAGATTAATGAAAATTTTAGGACAATTTTTTGCGAGGTTTTTAGAGGTGGAAATGCATCTATGATTTTAACAAAACCAGATAACATCTTTGAAACCGGAATCGAGATAGTAATACAGCCACCTGGTAAAAATATATCCAATATTTCTCTTTTATCTGGTGGAGAAACCGCTATGTCTTCGATTTCTCTTCTTTTTGCATTTTTCTTATATAATCCATCTCCATTTTGCATAATGGATGAAGTAGATGCGCCATTCGACGAGAATAATATTATGCTTTTTAAGAGACTTCTCCAAAGATTTTCAAGAGATACTCAATTTTTCTTGATTTCTCATAATAAATTGACATTAGAAATTGCAGATATTTTATATGGTATTACAATGGAAAATGATGGAATATCTAAGGTTGTTTCTGTAAAACTTGAAGAGATTAAAAATGCAACTTCATAAACAAAATAAATTATTTTAATGAAAAAAATTAAAAGAAATAAAAAGTATGAAGCCATCGAAAATTAAAGAATTTTTTGAATTTCTTTTCCCCGAAGATACAATTAAAATAATTGCCATTATTGTTATTCTGATTTTATTGATACTATCAACAGTTATAACATTTGTTATAGTAAGGCATTCAAAAAAAAATATAATACAACAGGAACCTACGCAAAAGATAGCTCCTAAATTAGAAGATATGGACTTAATTGAACCTGAGTACATTATTGAAGAAAATTATGATTTGAATCTATTTAATAACCAGATAAGAAAATTGGAAATAAATGATTTTGAAAACCTATTAAAATATCATGAATTTGGCGATTTTACAGATTATTTTTTAAATTTGCAATTTTATGAAAAAAAAGTAAATCAGTTTTTAAAAAATGAAGAATAACTAAAAAATCAGGAAAAATTTTGAAAAATGCAGAATAATTAAAAAATTAGGGATAAATTTGAAAAAATCTTATTTTTTAAAAAAAATTTCAATAATATCTTTATTTTATATTCCAGTTATTTTCTTTATTTTCAATCTTTTTGGCTCAATAATATACGGTCAGGATAGCAATTATTCAAAAGATGTATTGATGAATTCAATTTTTTCTATCCAGTTTGATTCAAATAGCTGGATAATTCAGACAATTGACAAAGATTATCTCACATTGGTTTCTAAAGATATCGCTTATGATACTGTATCATTTCATTTTAAGCCTAAAAAAGTTGGTCAAACTACGATAGAATTTTATGATATGTATAAAAAAGGGATTATAAAATATAACATAAATATCTCTGAAAATGTGCAGATAAATCCAAGCTTTGCTTTTTCTTTAGTTGAAAGTACAAATATTTCAAATAATTCTAACTCAACTTCATATTTTGATATTGCTTTTTTTCTTTTTTCAAATGGTATGTACCAGGATGCTATAAATTATTTTATCAAAGGGAGAGAAAACGAACCGTTAAATTTTCAGAAAATAGGTGCATCTAAAATAGCCTATTATCTTGGTGTTTGCTATTTTAACCTAAAACAGTACAATGTTGCATCTTCATATTTTGCTCAGGCAAAAAATTCAACTGTTAATGATATTCAAATTTATTCATACTACTATATGGCAAAGACTCAGATAATGTTAAAAAATTACGACCTTGCTCTTGATAATTTGTTTTTCCTTATTTATAAGCTAAATCCAGACAATTCTTTGTATGACAATTCATATTTTCTTATTTCATCTATTTATTATGAGAAAAAAGACTATGAACATATAATTTTACTTATCTATCCTAAAATAGATATACTTGATAAATCAATTTTTAAGGATTATTTCAATTATTTTCTTGCACTCTCTTACTATGATGGTAGAAAAGATTTTCTTACTGCCTATAGTTTTTTAAAAAAGATAACAAATAGTTCTTTCGAATATTATAATCAAGTTCAGGAAATGATAAAAAATATTGAAACAAATTTTATTGATTTTCATTAAGTTAAATCCTATATTAAAAAATTAATTTTTTTATTAGAATTTTTAGATAAAATCTTTTAGAAGGAGTTTTTTAATGCTTGAAGCTATTGCCAAAGGTTTTGATAATGCTCTAACCTTTATATTTAAAAAAGGATTAATAACAGAAGGTAAGATTAATGAAGCACTTGAAGAGTTAAAAAAGATACTTGTAGATGCTGATGTAAACTATGAGGTTGTAAATGAATTTTTGAAAAATGTAAAAGAAAAAGCTATAGGGCAACAGATAATAAAAGGAATATCTGCAAGAGAAAAATTTATAAAAATAGTATATGACGAGTTAGTATATTTTCTTGGGGAAGGGAAAAAAGAGATAAAGATTAAATCCAAAGGGAATAGAAGTGTCATTCTTCTTGCAGGACTTCAAGGTAGTGGTAAAACTACGACTGCTGCAAAATTGGCTAGATTTTATAAAGGGCAGAAATTCCCACTTTTAGTTGCAGCAGATATATATAGACCAGCAGCTATAGACCAACTAAAAATACTTGGTGAGCAAGTAGGGGTTGAGGTATTTAGTCAGCCTAAAAAAACTGCTGATAAAATAGTAAAGGAAGCTATAAATTATGCTGATTCAAAAGGATTGGATTTAGTAATAATAGATACTGCCGGAAGATTGCAGATAGATAAAGATTTGATGGATGAATTAAAAATCATTTCTCAAATTTCTAAGCCTGATGAAAGTTTGCTTGTTGTTGATTCTATGACTGGTCAGGTTGCTGCCGATGTCGCTTCCGAATTTACAAAATATATTAAACTTACAGGTGTTATTCTTTCAAAATTTGATTCTGATGCAAAAGGTGGTGCAGCACTTTCAGTAAAGCATATTGCAAAGGTTCCAATAGTTTTTGTCACAAGCGGAGAGCAACTGGATAAGATAGAGTATTTTTATCCTGATAGAGTCGCTCAAAGAATAATAGGGATGGGTGATGTTCTTACCCTTGTAGAAAAAGCAGAGAAAGAGTTTTCTTTAGCTGAGGCTGAGAAACTTGCTAAAAAAATAGAAACAAATAAATTTGATTATAATGATATGCTTGTTCAACTTGAAAGTATAGCCAAAATGGGTGGGTTTGACCAGGTTCTATCTATGCTTCCCGGTGCCGCTAAAATCAATCAAAGTAAGGTTGATACTCAGATAAGAAAATTTATAAGCTATAAAGTAATTATTCAATCGATGACTAAAAAGGAAAGGGAAAATCCACTACTTATTAATAACCCTTCAAGAAGAAGAAGGATAGCGAAAGGAAGTGGTAAAAAGCTGATAGATATAATACAGCTTCAAAGGGATTTTGATAATATGAAAAAGATGATGCAAAAGATGAAAGGTGGTAAGATTAAGCCAGAAATGCTTGGGTTAGATATGGAATCCTTAAAAAACTCTGGTATTCAACTTTAATAAAATTGTAAAGATTAAAAAGATTGAAAAGATAAAAAGATTAAAAATAATACAGCATAAATTAAATACGCTAGAATAAAATTTTATAAAAAATCTAACTTAAAAAAATGTGAATAAGATGTGAATAAATATTGTCATATAATTATTAAAATCTTTTATTAAAAAACTTTTTTTTTCTTGGCTTGTAAAATAAGGTTTAGGCAAATGTCAAGAATTTTAATAAAAAAAAATACAAAATTTTAGCAAAAAAAATTTTGTTAGTAAGTTGTGAATAAAATGTTAAAAGGAAATTAAATGAATTTAAATGAAGGCGAAATATTAGTAGAAAAGGAAAGATTTATTTTGCAAAGAAAAAAACCAATCATTAAACTACGAATGGGGTTTTTAGAAAATTTTCGTAAATTTTTTATTTCACAGGATTTTTTGGAGGTTGAAACACCAATCAGAATAAAATATCCAGCCCCAGAGGCAAATATCGAGACATATAAAAGTGAAGATAGATTTTTAATTGCATCACCAGAAATTCAGATGAAATTACTCGTAATGGCTGGTTATGAAAAAATATTTCAAGTTACTCATTGTTTTAGAAAAGAAGATTGTAGCAACCTTCATCAAACAGAATTTACAATGTGTGAATGGTACAGAGTAAAAGCTTCTATTTATGATCTTATGGATGATTGCGAAAAGATAACTAAACTTCAGATCGATTTTATTTTAAGTTCTCTTGAAAAAGAAAAAACATTTGAAATAGATAAAAAAAAATGCGAAGAGTTTTTTAATAAAATTAAATTTCCTTTTGAAAAAATAGAAATTCAGCAAATTTATAAAGATCTGGCTGGATGGGATCCTGTCGAAACTTATGACCCCAAAAGATTTGATATAGATATGGTAACTAAAATCGAACCATACTTAAAGACAAAACCAGCCGCCTTTTTGATTGGTTATCCTTATTATCAGGCATCTTTAGCAAGATTACAAGATGGTTCAAAAGGTATTGCAGAAAGATTTGAATTATACATAAATGGGGTTGAGATAGCCAATGCATTTGATGAACTTACAGATGGTACAGAGCAGGAGAAAAGATTCTTAGAAGAGCTTTTGGTTAGAAGAGAAAAAAATATGAATCAATATGAGATAGATAAAAGATTTATCGAAAATTTAAAAAAAGGGATGCCTAAAACAAGTGGTATTGCATTAGGAATTGATAGATTTTTGATGGTTCTTTTATGTAAAAATTCTATTGAAGATGTCATTTTATTTCCACAGGGAAGTTTTTAAAGGATTTAGCAAAATGCTCATTTACCAACATTTATTTGACAAAATCTATTTACCACAGTGCTCTTTGGATTTCTGTAACTCCCCAGGCATTTTCAAAATGAATCTCTTTTTTATTATCAGCATGTAAAGTCCCTGAAAAAATACCAATGTATTGTCTAAAATATATTTTTAAAATACCTAAATTTAGTTTTTGAACCCTTTTCTTTATTGGGTTGAATTTTAATATTACTTTATTATCATCACTATTTATAGTCCATATATTATCTGGATTATTATCTACAAAATTAAATATTACCTTGTTTAGCTTAAACATTTCATGATCTATCCAATACGCATTTTCAGTGATGTAGGTTTCATTTATAAATGAAGCAAAATTTCCACCTAAAGTCATTTTTAAATTTGGATCTACTGCTGAAAATGCTGCCCAATGCCAGTTAGTAAGCCTTTTCATATAACCACAAGACCAATCGTAAAGTAAGGTGGTTTTAGATAAATCTGGTTGAATAGATTTATCTTTTATCTTTATCTTCAAAAATGTTGGTTCGATGCAACTGCATTTTTCTGTGAAAGTCCAGCAGTTTATCCCATTTGGTGCACAAATTCTTAAAGGATTGTTTGTTTTACTGCCATAAAAAAATTGTCCATCTATCACAAATTCTTTATTAAAATCAATATTTATCTTAAGTTGTGAATTTTCTTTATTTTTTTCAATCTGTAAAAAATCATTTTTATTCTTAAATGAAATAATATAATTTTCCGGATTTACTGGATATTTTAAGTTCAATTCGAAAGGAACTTTTTTATCTATTTCAAAGTAGTTTTTATCTTGAAAAGAATAAGAAAAAACAAAAATATTTGAAATATAACTCAAACCTATTATGCCTATTCCAAGAATATGCGAATCTGTTATTACCAAAGCAAAATTAAATTTATGGAACCTAAATTTTTCTATTAATTTAGGTAAATTTTTATCAAAAATCGATTTCAGTCTATAATCTTCATAATTTATGGATATTTCACCATCAATTTTACCGAAAAAAACTTCATTTGTCTTTGGATTCACCAATTTTTGCATAAAAATTCCTTGATTTTGTTTATTCAAATATCGGTATTAAATTTAATTCATTTAGGAATTGAGTTGTATTTTGTTTGTTTTTTACTTTTATATTTCATATTTCATATTTTATATTTATATTTTTAGTTTTATCTTTAATATTTATTCCTTTTTTATTTAGTACTTTTTATTCTTTTTACAATTTCTTAAATAACTTAAATTTAATCAAACAATTAATCTAATTTAGTTTTTAACAATTATTAAAATTATAAAATTATATTTTTATTCTAAAAAAATCACTTGACAAAAAAAAAAAAAAACACATAATAAATAGTTAACTTTTAATATTAATTAAGTTAATGGGAGGAAAATTATGAAAAGAAATGTTTTTATTCTTATTGTTGTTCTTTATCTTTTTATTTTTGCCTGCACATTTAATGAAACCGAAAATTCAAGAGAATTAAAGATTGTATCTTTTGGTATTGATAATCCATCTTCGCAGGCTATATCGCCAGGGCAAAATATAACAATATTTGCAAAGGCAAATAAGACAAAAGATGTAATCTATCAATGGAAGATTGATGGTAATCTTGTCCAAGATAATTCAGATAAGATAAACTGGCAGATACCATCTGTAAAAAAAACCTATGAAATTTCTGTTACAGCTATCGATTCAGCAAATAGTCAACAGGTTAACCATAGTGAAAAACTTGTTGTAGGTGATGAATATGCTGAGCTTGTGTCAGATCAAAATTATAAGACAAAGATAAAAACTCATACTCAGGTTTCTACAAAAGAAGGGACTGATGAAAATGAGACAATTATAGAAATAGAACAAGTTGATGAAATTACAAATATAACTTTAACAGATGAAAATGGAACAACACATTATTCTATTGAAGATGGTAATATTTATCAAGTTGAAAATTCTAAAAAAATATTTAATAATAAAAGTGAGAAAAAACTTTTAATACAAGGGATTATGCAAAATTTTGAAAAAGGTTTAAATAATAAAAATCTGAGCTATGAAAATATAATAGATCAATTTATAACTGTTTTTGGTATGCCAGTAAAAATTTCAGATAATCTTTATCAATTTTCAAAAACAATAGAAAAATCTTCAATTTCTATTGTTGTTGATAGCAAACTAAACAGGATAACTTCAATGAAAATAATTGATTCATCCACTAAAATGCTTACAGATATGAATTATTTTTATACCATTGAAAATGGTCATATAAATCTTACTAAGATTGAAACTAAAGAGACAAGCATTCTCCCTGATGTTTCAGACCAGTATACTACAACAATGACATTTGAATATTCATTATAAAGAGGTAAAATTATGAAAAATATAAAGAATAAAATAAACAATAAAATAAAAAATATAACAAAGACAATTTTTACAATTTTTTTTCTTTTAATCTTTGTTTTAACACCTATTTTAGCAGAGGATAATGCAAATAATAATGTTAAGACAGAGGTTATTTTAGTAAATGGGAAAAGCACTATAGCTAATTTACTTTCATCCTCTGATATTTCATGTTCTGATATTACTCAATATACAAACGATAACTATTGGGCCACTGATATATCAAATCCAGCTGACTATTTTGATCATGATGAATATGTTAATCCACAGGCTCATCTCATAAGAGCAAAATCGAATAAAATGGCTGAAGAGTTAGTCGGAAAAATAACTAATCCTTTTATTCTTCTTGGTTTTTCACAAGGTGGACTTAGAGTTAGATGTATGGCACAATATATAGCAAAAAATTATTCGAGTTTAATAGCTGAAAAAAAATTCAAGGGTTTTATAACACTTGATTCACCAAATATGGGTGGATATATAGCACAAAGAGGAAATGCAAAAGCTGTTTGTAATAGAGTTGGATGGAATCTAATCGCAAGTGTTAATGCTTGTTTTAGACCTAATGAGATTATAAGTATAATTTCATATTTTTTATCCACTGATGAACAGAATGAGTTTGAGAATATAAATTCAAAATTATATGAATATACAAAGGAAAATTTGAAAGATAAAATTGATTTTAATGAACTTGAAGAATATTTTAAAAATTTTTCTAAATCTGATGAAGAAAAAGGAGTTGCTTTTTTAACAGATGCAGGTTTAAATTTTTTATGTAATAAATTAATTAATATTCCAGAAACAAAATGGTTTGGGCAAATTCTTTCAGGAGCTCTTGAGCTTCCAAGTGTATCACAAAATATAAGAGAAATAACCTCAGAATTTAGACCAGGTTCAAAATTTTTAAATGATTTAAATAATTCAGACAATCTTAAGTTAGAAACTGGTGGAGATTATAAAATAAAAAGGGCAGCATTAATTGGACAAAATGGTGATTTAATGAATGTTGATAAAGCAAATAAAACTATAAATGCAATATGCTCAATACACAATACTTTAACAGTGACAGCAATTGTTTTGGGCATTATATGTTTACGAACATTTAAATTCTGTAGTGCTTCATACTTTTTTTGCAAAAGTGTACTAAATATTGCAGCTTATATTTTATGGAAAAATTTTCCATCAGATTTTACCTATTGGGTAACAAATGGAGGTAAAAATAGTAATTCTCATGACCTTTTAATACCAACAGAAAACCAGAAAATTGTGGGATTTAGAAATAATGAATTAGATGCCGAATTTAATATGCCAGCTGTTAATCATATTGTTCCAGATTCTGGGATAGATGAACTTATTGGTTCGTTAAGTGATGATGCTAAAGACCAATTAGAAAGCTCCTTAAAGGGGTCATATAAATTTATCAATGGTCAATTTATCAATGGTCAATGAAGTTTAAATAAAATATTATTCATATTTATTATATTTAAGAAAATTAATGAAAAAAATCAAAAGGGGGGATTTATTCCCCCCCCTATAATTATTAATTATTATTAAGAAGGTAAGTTATGAAAAAATATTTTTTAATTATAATTTTATTAATATTTTTACTTATAATTTTACTATCTTTTAATGGATGTATATGGTGGAATGATAATAATAATGATGGAAAATTTAAGGAATCAATAAATCATAAATTACTTTGGAAAAAATATACAGCAGATGGTTCACAACACCTATCTATACAAAGAAGTTATTATAATGATTTTGATGGTCAATATTTTTATTTTGTTGCTCGTGATTCGACAAATGATAAAGTATATATATTAAAATATGATTTAGATGGAAACTTAAAATGGCAGATAAATATAACAGAATTATCTTTAGATCCATCGCAAAATGATATAGTAAGCGTAAAAAAACTTGAAAATTTTTTATATGTAATTTCAGCAGAATTTGGTCTTCCATCCCATAAATATTATCTAAATATAGTTGATGCAGAAGATGGCAAATATTATGGAAGATATCTTTTAACAGAAGGAGGTGCTTTTGATTCAATAGCACCAGATACTGATGGTAAAACAAATTTTGTAGTATTAAGTTGTGATTATTCTGGATATAATTATCATAGACTCACAATATTTTCTTTTGATAAAAATAGTAAAGAGCCAAAACTTTTAACTAAAAGAATTTTTGAAAAAGAAGTTGTTATGTTTTCATATAAATGTATACATAATGGGAAAATGTATTTAAATTCTACATATCCTGAAAAGAACACGCTAATAGTTCTTGACTGTGATAAACTTTCTAATCCTTCCTATACTGATGATGAGTGTATAATAAAAACAAAAGAGGAACAAGTGGATTATGTGTGGTCCTGGCTTGCTCCAAAAGTCATAGATAATAAAGTAATTAGTTCATATCTTTGTGAAAATAATGATTTTCGATTTATATGTTATGATGAAAGTAATGATTATGAAAAGATATGGGAAAGCCCATCAGATATGACACCATCGATAGAAAGTTCAGCTCCTGAAGCTGATCTTACATATTTCAATGGTAAGGTAATATATCCATGTTTTAATAATTATGTTGGTTGTTTTGACATCAATGATGGTAAACTACTATGGTTTACAGATAATTCTTTATATGAAGATCCATCAATGGATGTGGGTAAAGACAATCATGGTATGGGAGCAATAATGAACAATAAATGGTATGTACAACCTGTATATTCAAATGCAGCAATAATAATATATGATATTGCAAGTGGTAAAAAAATTGGAAGAATAGAAGATATATATACCTCATTTGGTCTTAAAAATCCTTTATGGGTTGTTGGAAATAGAATATATGTTGCCTCATGGATTGGATATTTTTATTGTTTTGAAATAAGTGAAAAATATAAAGTAGAATATTTAATAATACCAATTTTTCTTATAATAAGCTTTATATTTTATGGGGGATATAAGGTAAGAAAAAAGAAAAAGAGTAAAGATAAAAATGTAGAAAGTAAAATAGATGAAAAAAAAGTGGAAATATTAGATCAGGAAAATATATCTAAAAAATATAATATTTTAGAAAAAGAAAGATTATCTCAAAATAAAGTTAATGGGGAAAAGATAATATTGAAGTTTATATAGCTGAATATCTATAACAAATATTCCATATAGGGCAAATATATATTATGAAAAAATATTTTTTAATTATAATTTTATTAATATTTTTACTTATAATTTTACTATCTTTTAGTGGATGTATATTTTTCGAAAGTAGCTATGATAAAGTATTTTTATTCTATATTGATGGAGCAAACAATCTTGATGACTTTGCAATAAAGGATTTTAATGAAATAATTGGTGGATATTGTGAAAATGCAGATAATTGTATAGCTCTTGTTTTAATTGATAGGATGTATGATGGTCCAATAAACTACGAAGATTGGGATGATACAAGACTTTATAAAATAACATATGAACCAGATGCAAAAGTTGAGGAATTATCATCAGAAGAACTTGGGCTAACAACATTATATATAGATGAAGATCTTGATATGGGAAATCCTGAAACAATCCAAAAGTTTTGTGATTTTGCCATTAAAAACTATCATTCAAGTCACTATTTTCTTGATATCTGGGATCACGGAGGAGGATGGAGATCTAAAAATAAAGAAATATGCAGTGATGAAGAATCAGAATCTATAATATATATGAAACAATTACGGGCATCTTTGTTAAAAGTTAAAAATCTTCATTTTGATTTAATAATTCTTGATGCATGCAACATGGCAACAGTTGAAGTAGGTTTTAATTTTATAGATTTGACAGATTATATAATATTTTCGCAAAAGCCCATTCCAGCTGATGGTATGCCATATAAAGAAGTTATTTCTTCAATTTTTTCTAAAAAAGATATTGAACAAGTTGTCAAAGATATTTGTAATTCATATATAAATTATTACATTGAAAATAATAATAATGATATATCTATTTCAGGATTAAAAATAGATAAAGATAGGGCTTTTTCATCTTTTGTTGATAAATTCAAAAATATTTTACCTGCTATTTCTTTATCAAATATAAGAGAGCAAAGAGGTAAAGTAAGCAACTTTTCTCAGACAACGGTTGATTTTAATGTTTTTAGTTCAATATCTTCTGAACTAAGCTATGAACTTTCAAAGATAGTTTTATTAAAATATCCAGACTCATTGACTGGGATATCCATATACTTTCCAAAATATCCCTCTTATGACAATTATATAAATTATTATAATGCAGAAAATGTATATTTTTGTGAAAAATATCCTTTTTATCTTGGCTTTCTTTTATCATATAATAATAGTGGTATTGAAAATTGTGATACTTATGAACCAAATGGCTCAAAAGTAAATGCATATTCTCTTCAAATCCCTTTTAATATTCAATCTTTTATATGGTGTGAAAATGATTATGATTATTTTACATTTACCACTTTACAAAATACAGGTATTAAAATAACATTGATTCCATTAGAAGGGTGCGACTTTGATCTTAAAATTTATTATTATAAAAATTCTGAACTTTATATTTTGCAGTCTTCACTTCCAGATGATTCTACCGAAGAAATTATTATAGATCAGCAACTTTTATCTCAAATAGAAAATATTTATATTTTAGTTTATGGTTCAAATGAATCTTATAATCAGACAAAAAGTTATACATTAAAATGTGAATATTATTAATTAAATTTAACTAAATAATTTATCTATATGACATTTTAATTTATCTATATGTTATATTTATTTTTTTGTTGTTAAGTCTCTTTTTTTGAGATAAGTGTAAAGTTTCAAAATTTGCTACGCAATCTTTTACTTTTATATTGACAGTATTCAAAAATTAAATAATTTACTTATTAACTACAATGAGCAATTGATAAAATGAGGTTTATATGGAAGGTTACAATCATATTGAAATCGAACAAAAGTGGCAAAAATATTGGGAAGAAAACAAGTGCAATGAAGTAAAAGAGGATAGCTCTTTTCCTAAAGAGAAAAGAATCTATATTCTTGATATGTTTCCATATCCTTCTGGAGAAGGTTTACATGTAGGGCATCCAGAAGGCTATACTGCTACAGATATATTATCAAGGTATTATAGATTAAATGGTTTTAATGTCCTTCATCCAATGGGATTTGATTCATTTGGCCTTCCAGCAGAAAACTATGCTATCAAAACAAAGATTCATCCTTCCATTACAACAGCAAAAAATATTAAGACCTTTACAAAACAGATAAAATCATTGGGTTTTTCTTATGATTGGTCAAGATCTTTTAGTACAACGGATCCAGATTATTTCAAATGGACTCAATGGATATTCTTAAAACTTTTTGAAAAAGGATTAGCTTATAAATCTAAAGCCCCGATAAATTACTGTCCATCATGCAAAACAGGTGTTGCAAATGAGGAAGTTGTAGATGGTAAATGTGAAAGATGTGGTACTCCTGTAGAAAGAAGATTGATAGATCAATGGATATTAAAAATAACAGCTTATGCTGAAAGATTGCTAAAAGATTTAGATCTTGTAGATTGGCCTGATGATATTAAAACGATGCAGAGAAATTGGATAGGAAGATCTGAAGGTGCTATTATTAGATTTGAAGTCGATGGGAAAGATGAGCAGATTGAAGTATTTACAACAAGGGCAGATACATTATTTGGAGCCACATATCTTGTTTTATCCCCTGAGCATCCCATAGTTGATAGGATAACGGTAGATTCACAAAGAACTGAGGTTGAAAAATATAAGAAAGAAGCATCAAATAAATCAGATTTAGAAAGAACTTCATTAAATAAAGATAAGACTGGTGCTTTTACAGGTGCTTATGCCATTCATCCACTAAATGGGAAGAAGATTCCTATATTTATTTCCGACTATATCCTTCTCCAGTATGGAACAGGTGCTATAATGGCTGTTCCAGCCCATGATGAAAGGGATTTTGAATTTGCAAAAAAATTTAATCTTCCAATAATTCAGGTTGTCACACCAGAGTTAGGTAAAACCATTGAATTAAATGAAGCTTATGTAGAGGAAGGATATTCTATAAATAGTGCAGAGTTTTCAAATTTACCAACATCAGAATGTACAAAAAGAATCATTGAAAAACTTACAAAAATAGGTAAGGGCAAGGCAGCTATTACATACAAATTAAGAGACTGGATCTTTTCAAGGCAAAGATTCTGGGGCGAGCCTATTCCTATTATTAACTGCCCAAAATGTGGACATGTACCTTTGAAAGAAAGCGAACTTCCACTTCTTTTGCCAGAGGTTGAATCTTATGAACCTTCTGGAGATGGCAACTCTCCTTTAGCAAAGGTCTCTTCCTGGGTAAAAGTAAAATGTCCTATCTGTGGAGCTGATGCCGAAAGAGAAACAAATACTATGCCTAACTGGGCTGGAAGTTGCTGGTATTATTTAAGATATACAGATCCTCATAACGATAAAGAATTCGCCTCTTTGAATAAACAAAATTATTGGATGCCAGTCGATATATATGTTGGCGGTAAAGAGCATGCTGTTTTACACCTCTTATACTCAAGATTCTGGCATAAATTTCTTTTTGACCTTGGCCTTGTAAATTCTGCTGAACCTTTTATAAAGTTAAGAAACCAGGGAATCATACTTGGAGAAGATAATCAAAAGATGTCAAAATCGAGAGGAAATGTTATCAATCCAGATGATATAGTTAAGGAGTATGGAGCAGATAATCTTAGAATGTATGAAATGTTTATGGGTCCACTTGAAACATCAAAACCTTGGAACAAAAGTTCTATAGGTGGGATAAGAAGATTTTTAGAAAAGGTCTATTCTTATTTTAGTAAGGTTTCCCTTGATTCTGAAAATCTTCCTTCAAATGTTGAAAAATTATTTCACAAGACAATTAAAAAGGTTTCAGAAGATATTGAGTCAATTTCTGCTTACAACACCGCAATCTCTGCCCTTATGATCTGCTTAAATGAACTTGTAAAGTTAGATTCTATCCCTAAAAAAGTTGCTCAAGATTATATAATTATGCTTTCCACCTTTGCTCCACACATTGCCGAAGAGATTTGGACTAAAGTTGGCGATGGAAAACCAATTTATTTGCCTATAGGAAGTCGAAACCCTTTATGGCCAAAATATGATAAAGAAAAGATAATAGATGAAGTCGTTACCTATGCCATTATGGTAAATGGTAAAAAAAGAGCAACATTAGAAATAGCAGCTGGCATAGATAAAGAGCAGGTTGTAAAAGAAAGCCTTAAAATGCCAAATGTAAGTAAATATGTATCGGAAGATAAGATAATAAACATTATTTTTGTGCAAGACAAGATAATTAATTTTATAATAAAAGGTTAAAGAATTTTCTCAAAAAAAAGGGGCAATCCTTATAAATAAGGAATGCCCCTTTTTTTTATTCTCTCCACTTACCGCCATGCACACCTTTATATAGTGGCCTTGGGATATAGTGAGTATGCAGATATTTTTTTGATTTACTTGAAAGTGGCTTTTCAAGAAATTCTTTGTAAAGTTTTTGAATAGATGGGTTATTGTGAGATTCTCTATGAGGTAAAGATTTATCTTCACTATATAGAGCCTGAGCCCTTAGCTCTCTTTTCTTTATTGTAGATCCATAAGGTTGACCACCTCCACCAACACATCCACCAAAACAAGCCATTACTTCGATAAAATGATATGGCATTTCCTTTTTATTTTCTTTTGCCTCTCTTACTTTTAATAGTGTCTTTTCAACATTTGAAAGACCAGATGCAACCGCAATCCTGACTTTTTTACCTAAAACCTCTATTTCTCCTTCTTTTATACCTTTTGCACCTCTAACAAAAGGAATATCTGGATTTGAAAGTTCATGGCCTGTAATATAAAAATAAGCGGTTCTAAGTGCTGCTTCCATAACACCACCAGATGCTCCAAAAATAGTTCCTGCCCCTGAATATTCACCAAGTGGACTATCTGCTTCACCATCTTCTAAGGTTGGAAGATCTATTCCCACCTGTTTTAGCATTCTTGCCAATTCTCTTGTTGTTATAGTGGCATCAACATCCTTATAACCAGATGCATACATATCTTCCATTCTATCAATCTCATATTTTTTTGCTGTGCATGGCATAACAGATACAAGAAAGATCTTTTCAGCAGGTATATTCATCTTCTGAGCCCAATATGTTTTAACCATAGTTCCAAGCATCTGATGAGGTGATTTTGCGGTAGAGAAATGTGAAATTAAGTCAGGGAAAAATTTTTCAAGATAATCAACCCATGATGGGCAGCAGCTTGTTATTAAAGGGAACTCCTCTGGATTTTCTTTAAAAATTTCAGCAAATTCAGATGCTTCCTCTATAATAGTTAAATCTGCTCCAAAGTTTGTATCGAAAACATATTTGAAACCAAGTTTTCTAAGAGCAGTATACATTTTTTTAGCAACATTTGTTCCAACTGGTAAGCCAAATTCTTCACCCAAGGCGACTCTAACAGCTGGAGCTTCTTGAGCGACAACTATAAGTTCTGGATTATTTAATGCACTCCATACTAAAGAAGTGTCATCCTTCTCAACTATAGCACCAACAGGACAAACTGCCGAACATTGCCCACATTTAACACATTCAGATTCATTAAGTACTCTTTCCATTGTTGGTCCAACAAAAGATGAAAAACCTCTAAAACTTGTCTCAAGAGCATGAACATTTTGAACATTCTGACAGACCTGTGTACATCTACCACATTGAATACAATATGAAGGTCGTAGTATTATAGATGGTGATGAATCATCAACCTTTGTGATAGTCCTATCGATATGGTCATAGGAAATTTTTCTGATACCAAGACTTGCAGCTATTTTTTGAAGTTCACAGACTCCATTTTTGGGGCATTCAAGACAATCATTTGGATGATTTGATAAAAGTAGTTCAACAACTGTTTTTCTTGCCCTTAAAAGTGTTGGTGTCCTGGTGTAAATCTCCATCCCTTCAACAACTGGAGTTGAGCAAGCCCTAACAGTTTTTCCACCTTTTTGTTCAACAACACAGATTCCACAATTTCCAGTCGGTGGTAAATCCTCATGGTAACATAAAGTAGGTATATTTATTCCAAGTTTTAAAGCAGCTCTTAGTATGGTTGTACCATTATCTACTTCAACTTCTTTTCCATCAATTTTTAACTTAACCATTTTATCTCCCTGAATGCTGGTTGCTTTATGTATAAAAAAATATTTTATTTTAGCAATAAAAAAATTAAAAAAAATTTGACATTTTTCATTTATTTTGTTATCTATTTAATCGAGATATAAATATAAATAAAATCTTATTTTTGATTAAATTCACCTTTTTTGGGGGTGAATCTGGTTTCGACTGTAAGGCAAGGTAACAGATTGCATGCAGACCTTCTGAAAGTCTTTAAACTTCAGAAAAAAACGAATTGACAACAATTCACTTGCACTTGCTGCTTAATTAAAAGTAGCAGGGAAGTCTGAGATTGCTTCTGGTTTCAGAACTTCCCCCGAATACAGAAGCGAACTTTCTTCTTTGTCTGGGAGAAGGAAGTAAAACTACAGACTGGTTTGTTTCAAGTTTGGAATTTTTCTTGAAATAAACGAGATTAAAAAATTCCTAAGCATGTAGATATCGGTTAACGAACCTTGTAGGACGGGAGTTCAACTCTCCCCACCTCCAATATCCTTATTTTCTAAGCAATTTATTTTTTTGTTGTTAAGTCTCTTTTTAAAAGATAAGCTTAAAATTTCAGAATTTGCTAAGCTTTTCAACATTAAAAATTGCAAAAATTAAATTATAAAACCTGGTTAAATTTTAAAACTTGATCAATTTGAATTAATTTGAAAATATACAATAATTATTTGTGATGAAGCATAAGAAAGATAAGACACAAAGGATTTTTTATGAGTAAAAAAAGAAAAAATACTCTTTTATTTGTTATTCTTTTGATACTTATTTTGTTTTTAGCCTTTTATTTCTTTACTGGTTTTTATATTATCCCTCCAGGTGCTATAAGCAAAGGAGCAACCCATTGGTTTATTCGATCTGGAACAGGTTACCCATTTATAAGCTCTCCAAATAGCATATTAAAGAGAACAAAAGATTTTTCATCTATGAAATCAAACCTGAAAAAGGTATTAAATTTTCCTAAAGATAAAGTTATAGCGACTTTTAAGTACTCCAACTGGTTATACTCCTTTACACAGAAGTAGTATTTACTTAAAAGCAAGATTTTCTCTAAAGCTATTATTTCAAATAAAATTTCTCAAATAAAATAAATACAATATTATCCAAATATTATTTAATCTAATCTTATTTTGTCCAATACTATTTAATCTAATGGTATTTTATCTAGTGCTATTTAATCTGCAAAAAGCAAGACTATTGGATTAAAATTTATTTCAAAATTTAGCTTCTTGTTAACTTCAGATTTTAATCATAAATTGTTGATTAAATTTTCTCTTAAATTATCCTGGTTAAAAATATTTTTAACAATAATCTTGAAGGTTTTATATGATTTATATTTTTGGTGGAATATCTTTAGATTTTATTTTTACTAAAGAAAATTTTATAAAAGGAACATCAAACCCATCAGATTTTACATATAGAATAGGTGGAGTTGGATATAATATTTTTAAGTTTTTGCAAATAAAAGGAAAAATTTTTATTACAACAGTTGGTAATGATCCTTTTGGTAAAATTATTTTAGAAAGTTCAGATATTAAAAATATCAATAAAATATTTATTGAAGATTATTGTAATGATTATAACAAAGGTTATACCAATAATTATACTAATTATTATAACAATTCTTATTCCAATGATTATAACAATGCTTATTTCAATGATTATAACAATAATTATGCCAATGCTATTAAAATCAATCAGATGGAAAACCTTAATTTAAGTAATTTACCAGCAATAATATTTATGATAGCAAAAGAATTTCCCACCTCTATTTATAATGTTTTAATGCAAAAAGGAAGTTGCTATATTGCTACTGCAGATTTTAGAATAATAGAAAAAAATCTTATCTTTTCAAAAATTTCTTTTATCTTAAAAAATATAAATGAAAATGATTTAGCTATTTTAGATTCAAATATTCAAAAAGATGAACTTGAAAAAATTATTAATAATTTAAGTGAAAGAAAAATCAAAATATTTTTTGAAACAATCTCACTTGAAAAGACAAAAAGAGCAAAAGATATAATAAAAAATATTTATTTTACTTCACCAGATACTTTAGAGTTTAATGAGCTCTTAGAAGGTTATGAATCTATTTTTGATTATATGGAAAAGCAAAATATAGAATATATTTTAAGAACAGATGGAGCTGATGGCTCAACTTTATTTAAGAAAAAAGAAAAATCTTACTTGATTTACAAACCCAAAAGAGTCTTAAATGTTAAAGATACAACTGGAGCTGGAGATTTTTTATTTTCAAAGATAGTCCAGCTATTTTCAGAAGGTTTTTCTATTGAAAAATCTGTTGAAATAGCGACAGATGAAGTTTTAATATATTTAGAAGAGTTAAATAATATTTAGAAAGATAAAAAATGGCGTCAATTAATATTAAATTAAAATTAAATTAAAAAGGGGATATTTATGAATGAAGAGTTTTTAAAAATTTCACCAAGTATAAAAGGTTCTATAGAAGAAGGAAAACCTGTTATCGCTCTTGAATCAACAATAATTACCCATGGGCTTCCTTATCCAGTCAATCTTGAAGTTGCAAAAAATTGTCAGAAAATCGCCATTGAAAATGGAGCGATACCTGCGACTATAGGTATAATAGATGGGATAGCAAAAATAGGACTTGATGATAAAGAGATAGAATTTTTGGCAGCAAACGCAAATAAATGTTTTAAGGCTTCTACAAAAGATTTGGGATATTGTTATGCTAAAAAATTAAATGCTGGCACTACAGTTGCTGCAACATTATTTCTTGCAAGAAAATCAAAAATAGATTGTTTCGCAACTGGAGGGATTGGAGGTGTCCATAGAAATGCTGAAAAGACCTTTGATATTTCAGCAGATATTCATGCTCTTTCTTCTTATGGAGGAATAGTTGTTTGTGCTGGATGTAAATCTATTTTGGATATTTCTAAAACTATTGAAATTCTTGAAACTTACGAAGTTCCAGTATTTGGCTATAAAACAGATGAGTTTCCAGCTTTTTATTCAAGGAAATCTGGTTTTAATTTACAAATCAAGGCAGATGATGTAGATGATATAGCAAATGCATATATTTATAATGAAAAACTAAACTTGAAAAGTAGTATACTTGTAGTAAATCCTATAAGTAAAGATGATGAAATCCCTTTTGAACAGGTTTCAGAGATTATAGATAAGGCTATTTTTGAACTTGAAGAAAATGGAATTTCAGGAAAAGAAGTGACCCCATTTTTATTGGAAAGGCTTTCGAAATTAAGTTCTGGTAAGACTTTAAATGCAAATAAGTCTTTAATTTATAATAATGTTGCCGTAGCCTCAAAAATTGCAAATGCGATAAGTAAAATTAGATTATAAATAAAATTAAATAATTATTTAATAAATAAATATATAAAATAAAATTAGATTATAAAAAAAATTAGATAATTATCTAATAATTAGATAGATAAATCAAACCAAAAGATAGAGAAAAAAATTTTCTACATTATAAAATTTATCTAAGTTAAAAACTTTAATAAATTAAAAACTTTAATAAATTAAAAATATTTCTAAATTTCTTATTATCGAAAATAAGATTTATCCGATACATAATAAAATCTCTTAAAAAGGCTAATATTATGTTAGGAGCTTTTAATATTGCATCTACAGGATTATCTGCTCAAAGATTAAGAATGGATGTTATAGCCAATAACATTGCCAATGCAAATACAACAAGGACACCAGAAGGCGGAGCATATCAAAGGAAGATGGTTATTTTCAGAACATATGATGAGCAGCCTCAATTCTTATCTCCTTTTACACCAGCAGGATATGAAAATAATGTTGGTAAAGGAGTTAAAGTCGTAAAGATTGAAGCAGATAGTGCACCTTTTAGATTGGTCTGGGACCCAAATCATCCAGATGCAATACAATCCGGTCCTAAAAAAGGATATGTAATGATGCCTAATGTAAATATTGTAAAAGAAATGACAGATTTAATAAGTGCTTCAAGAAGTTATGAGGCAAATACAGTTGTAATAAATAATGCAAAACAATTATATATGAAAAGTATTGACTTATTAAAGTAATATTTTATAAATAGATGTGTAATAATATAAAAAGCTTTATTTTACATTTACAAAATATTTGAAACTTTTAATATATTTTTAAGGGGGAGGGGATGCAATCTTTTTTTAATTCTATTTCAAATGTTGTTAGTAATGTCAATGTTTCAAATGTAACAAATCCAAAAACAGTTACTCCATCAGGTTACAATGTTCCAATGAAATCAACTTCATCAAAGCATTTCAATTATGTTGAAAAAAGCAATGATTCTCCAAATTTTTTAAACTATTTGACAAATTCAATTAATGGAACAAATAATGCCATAGTCAATGCAGAACTTTTACAACAGCAATTGGTAGAGGATCCAGACAATACAAGTATAGATGAAGTTACAATAGCAGCCAAAGAAGCTGAAATAGCTTTAAATTTGACAAAATCTGTTATTAATAAACTTATCACAGGTTATAAAGAATTAATCAATATCAGATAAAAACCAAATTTGAATTATTTATAAAAGGATTTATAATTATATTGAAAAACTAAAAGGAGTAATGATTATAAAAAGTAGATTTTTAAAAAAATAGTTTTTTGTTTGCTGTTTTTTGGGGAGGGGGTATGGGAGATTTTTTCAAAAAAATTGGTGAGTTTTTCTCATCAAATCTGTCAAAATTAAATCAAACACAAAAAATCATTATATTTTCAGTTTTAGGCGTTATTGTAATAGCATTAATAATAATAATAGCATTTTCTTCAAAACCAGATAAGACTCTTTTGTTTCAAAAACCTTTAACTCCGGAAGATTATGCAAAAGTAACAAAAGCTTTGCAAGATTTGAATGCTGATTTTTCAACAAAAGAAGATAAATATATCATTGTAAAGGATCAAAAAACTGCACAAACTTTGAGGATGAAACTTGGACAGCAAGGGATTATCCCAAATAATGTTACAGGATGGGAGCTTTTTGATACTCAAAAATGGACAACTACGGATTTTGAAAGAGATGTTAATCTTAAAAGAGCAATAAAAGGTGAAATAGAAAGGCAGTTAAAACTTCTTGATGGAGTTGAGGAATGTTACCTTAATATAGCATGGCCAAAAGAAAGTCTTTTTTCAAATACTGCTCAGGAGATTACTGCTTCCTTAACGATTATTCCAAAACCTTATTCAAATATTCTGGAAAATAGAAAACAGATAGAAGGTATTAAAAAACTTGTTGCCTTTGGTATCCCCGGACTTAAAGAAGAAAATGTCGTCATAACAGATCCTTCTGGCAATATTGTCTCTGATTTTAGTTCGCAGGATAATACTGCTTACCTTGAAATTGTTAAACAACAACTGCAAATAAAGGAAAGAGAAAGGGTTAAAATCGAGCAAAGAATAAGGGATCAACTTCAAAAGATTATAGGTAAAAACAAGATAGATATTCAATTGGATATAGATATAAGATTTGATCAGGTTCAAAGTGAAGCCAACAAAATTATACCTGTAGTTATTAAGCCGGACAATCCAAATACTCCTTATGATGATTCAGTCATTGTCCCTAATGTTACCATATCTGAACAAACAATTCAAAAAGAATACAAAGGTCCTCAGACTATTCCAGAAGGACCTCCTGGAACCGAACCAAATGTCCCTCCAGGATATAAAGAACTTTTACCAAGTTCTGTTGTGGTTAACGAAAATCAACAGACAAAAAATTATGAAGTTTCTACTGAAAAGGTAGTATCTTCAATGACTCCATATCAAATAAATAAAGTTTCATGTTCTGTAATGGTAGATGGAATATGGGAAGTAGAGGTTGATAGTAAAGGAAATCTTGTTGTTGATAAAACAAAACTTGGGTATAAAAGAAAATATACACCTTTATCGGATGATGAACTTAAAAAAATAGAAGAGGTTGTTAAAGGTGCCATAGGATATGATAAAGCAAGGGGAGATATAGTAACAGTTCAAAATATACCATTTAATCATGAGGCTGAATTTGCAGCAGAAGATGCAATTATCAAACGAAAAGATTTATTAAGAAAAGCTTTGATAACATCATTTGCTTCAATTCTTGTATTTTTGCTCATCATAGTTTTGTATAGAGTTATTTCTGCTGAAGTTCAAAGAAGGAAGAAACTTAAAGAAGAAGAACTTCTTCGAAAACAGCAAGAACTTAGGGAAAAAGCACTTCGTGCTGCTGAAAAAGAAGGCATTGAAGTCGAGCTTTCTATGGAAGAAAAAGCAAGACTTGAAATGCAAGAAAATGCTATCAATGTTGCAAGAGAACATCCAGAAGAAGTCGCTAAACTTATTAGAACCTGGCTTGCTGAAGATGTGAGTTAATTTGTTGAAATTTTTATTCACTGTAAAAACAATGTCAAAAGGAAAAAAAATTAAAAGATGAAAAGAAAATTTAAAATTAAAAAAATTAAAAGATAAAAACAAAAAATAAAAGATAACAAAAAAATTAAAAACTAAGAAGAAAGATAAAAATAAAAAATAACAGACAAAAAGTAAAATACTAAAAATTAAAAAGAAAGATAAAGATAAAAAAAAAGACAAAAACAAAAAATAACAGATAAAAAAATAAAATACTAAAAGTTAAGAAGAAAGACAAAAACAAAAAATAACAGATAAAAAAATAAAATAATAAAAGCTAAAAAGAAAGATAAAAGAAAGAGGTTTAAAAATGGGAAAGGCTGCTCCAAAAGCTAAAGAAAAAACAAAATTAACTGGAAAGAAAAAGGCAGCAATATTTCTTGTTACTTTAGGTTCAGAAGTTGCCTCTCAGGTTTTAAAATACTTAAAAGAAGAAGAAGTTGATTCTATCACATATGAAATTGCAAGAATAGAAAAAGTAGATCCAGAAGAAAGAGATAAAGTCCTTATGGAATTTCAAGAGTTGATGATGGCACAGGATTTTATAACGACTGGTGGACTTGATTATGCAAAGGAATTACTGGAAAAAGCATTAGGATCTCAAAAAGCTGTTGATATTATTAATAGGCTTACCACCACAATGGCTGTTCGACCATTTGAATTTGCAAGAAGAACCGATCCTCAGCATTTAATAAACTTTATTCAAAATGAACATCCTCAAACAATTGCTCTTATATTATCTTACCTTGACCAGAAAAAGGCAGCAACGATACTTCAGCAATTAAATCCAACATTGCAGGCTGATGTTACAAGAAGAATAGCTAAAATGGATAGAACATCTCCTGAAATAGTAAGAGAGGTCGAAAGAATCCTTGAAAGACAGATTTCTGCAATAGCTTCAGAAGAATTTGCAAGTGTCGGTGGTGTTCCTGCTGCTGTCAATATCTTAAACTCATCCGATCAGACAACTCAGAAAAATATTCTAGAAAAATTAGAAGAAGAAGATCCAGAACTTGCTGAAGAGATTAAGAAGAATATGTTTGTCTTTGAAGATATTGTACAACTTGATGATCGTTCAGTTATGAGATTATTAAGGGAAGTTGATACAAATGACCTTGCAAAAGCACTTAAAAATGTTGAAGCAGAAGTACAGGATAAAATTTTTAGAAACATGTCGAAGCGTGGTGCAACAATGTTAAAGGAAGATATGCAATTTATGGGACCTATTAGATTGAAAGATGTTGAAGAATCACAATCAAAAATTGTTTCTATTATACGAAAACTTGAACAAGCAGGTGAAATAACTATTTCTCGTGGTAGTGAAGATGAGATTATTTACTAATTTTAGGAAGATAAAATGGCAAAGAATGTCCTAAAAAATGATGAAATAAAAAAAATTGAAAAAAAGTATATCATCCCTCCTCCAAAAATAAAATCAAAGGAAGAAGTTGTCGAGGGATCTGAGAAAGGCGAGATTTCTTCTGCCTATAAAGGACCTTCTGTTGAAGATATTAAACTTGAAATAGATAGGTTAAGGCAAGAGTGGAAAATTGAATATGAAAATATGAGAAAGAAAGCAGAGGAAGAAGCAAAGCAAATTGTAGATAAGGCAGAAGATCTGGCTTTCGCAAAAATCAAAGAATCTAAGGCTCAAGCTAATATTGAAATCGAAAAATTAAAACAGGAAGCTCAGAAAATATTAGATGAAGCCAAACTTGAAGCAAAACAAATAATTGAAGCAGCAGAACAAAAGAGTGAAGAGATAATAGAACAAAATAAAAAACAGGGATACGATCAAGGATATGAAGATGGTTTTGCAAAAGGCGCAGATGAAATAAAACATTTGATTGAAAGATTACATAAAATCATCTCCGAAGTTATTGCAAAGCGTCAAGAAATTATCGAGGGGACAGAATATCAAGTTATATCTATAGTTCTTTTGATAGTTAAAAAAATCATAAAAATTATTACTGAAAATCAGAAAACAGTTATCATAAACAATGTAGTCGAGGCTCTGAAAAAAGTAAAAGGCTCGAAAAATGTCATTATTAGAGTTAATCTTGATGACATCGCAATGGTCACAAAACATAAAGAAGATTTTATTAGAATGATAGAAGGATTAGAAGGGATTCAATTTTTGGAAGATTCATCAATTGAAAGAGGTGGATGCATTATTGAAACTGACTTTGGTGAAATAGACGCTAGAATTTCATTACAGTTGAAAGAGATTGAAGACAAGATACTTGAACTTATGCCTATCAAAAAAAGAATGATAGAGGAGTCTAAATAATAATGTCAGTATATGATAAGTACGAACAAACCATAATGACAATTGATCCAATAAAATACAGAGGGAAAGTCAAGGAAGTCAGAGGCTTTTTAATAAAAGGTAATGGACCTCATGCTCAAGTAGGGGAAATCTGTAAGATATATCAAAATAAAGAAGATCCAGATGATTTTGAACACTATATATCTGCAGAAGTTGTCGGTTTTAATGAAAATGAAATGCTTTTGATGCCTCTTTCAGAAATGGTTGGAATCGAACCAAAACAAGTAATTATAGCAACTGGTGAACCGTTATCCATACCTGTTTCAGAAAAACTATTAGGCAGAGTATTAAATGGAATGGGTATGCCTATTGATAATCTTGGAGAAATTTTTTCCCCTATTAGATATCCTATATTTAATAAAGCTCCATCTTCATTGGATAGAAACAGAATAAAAACAAGATTAGCAGTTGGTGTAAAGGCGATTGATATCCCATTAACCTTAGGTAAAGGGCAAAGGATAGGTATTTTCGCTGGTTCTGGTGTTGGTAAATCGACTCTTTTAGGTATGATTGCTCATTATACAGAAGCTGATGTCAATGTCATTTGTCTTATAGGAGAAAGAGGAAGAGAGGTTAAGGAGTTTATCGAAGATATTTTGCAAAAGGAAGGTTTAGCAAGATCAGTTGTCGTAGTAGCAACATCTGATGCATCACCTTTAGAAAGAGTTCGCTCTATTTATGTTGCTCAAACTATTGCAGAATATTTTAGAGATGCTGGAAAAGATGTCCTTTTGATGGTCGATAGTATTACAAGATTTGCATGGGCTCAAAGGGAAATCGGTCTCTCGATAGGAGAACCGCCTGCAACAAGAGGTTACCCCACCTCTGTTTTTACTCTTTTACCTAAAATATTTGAAAGGGCGGGTTGTTCAGATAAAGGCAGTATTACAGGTATCTACACTGTTTTAGTAGAAGGTGATGATGTCAATGAGCCGATTTCTGATACTGTAAGAGGCGTATTGGATGGTCATATTGTTCTTTCAAGAAATCTTGCGGAAAAAGGGCAATATCCTTCAATAGATATACTAAAATCTATTTCAAGATTATTTCCAGCTATAACTGATAAGGAACATAAAGAATTAGTAAAGAAACTTAAGCAAATTATTGCCATATATTCTGAAAATGAGGATTTGATTTCAATAGGTGCATATCAAAAAGGGACAAATAAAGATATTGATTTTGCCATAGATAAAATAAAAGATATTTACTCATTTTTAAGCCAGGATGTTTCAGAAGGTTATAGCTTTGATGAAAGTTTGGCTCTACTAAAAAGATTATTTGAATCAACAATTGAAGAGAACGAAGATAATTATTTATAAGATTTTGAAAAATTAAGATAATTAAATGATTAAATCAAATAAATTATTAAGAAAATATAAAATTATTAAGGTATTTTATGAAAAATTTTTCTTATAGATATGAAAAAATTCTTCATCTTAAGAGTTTTATCAGAAAGCAAAGAGAATTAGAATTTAGTGAGATTGCCTTAATAATTGAGAAAATGAGAGGGAAAATATTGGAATATAAGGAATTTTTGGAAAATCCTCCTCCAATTTCAGATAGTAGTTTAGATATAGAATATAGAAGGTATTTTGATGCTATTGCAGCTGAGATTAAGTTTCTTGAAAACGAGATTGAAAAGTTGACACCAGAATATAATAGAAGAAAAGAAAAATACATTGCTGCAAGGAAGGAAGAAAGAATATTAGAGAAACTTAAAGAAAAAAGGCATAAAACTTATATTGCAGAATATTTCAAAGAAGAATCAAAAATACTTGATGAAATTTCAACAAGAAAGTTTTATGAAAGTATATAAAAAATTATATGAAAAACTATATGAAAAGATAAAAAATATATAGTTAAAAAACATAAAAAAATTATGAAACTGGTAGGATATTTATGAAAGCTAAACATGGATTTACTGTTATGTTCTTATTGATTTTATTAATAATAGTCCTATTTGCAGTTGTTTATTGGTTTAATTATCTTGGACTTGTCAATTTGCCAAGAGCATATAGTAAAATTGTTTCAAGAATTCCAGCTATCCCTTATGGAAAAGATATAGCCGATCCTTTTTTACTTGAAAAAGAATTTTTCGATAAACTTAAAGTTACCTATGAATCTCAATTTACTCAATTAAAGCAGTATGAAGACCAATTAAAGGCAAAAGAAGAACAAACAAATGAAAAAGAGAAAGCCATATCAGAGTTGGAAGCCTCTTTAAAAGAAAAAGAAGAAAATATTTATAGGAAATTAAAAGAATACGATGATTATAAAGAGAATATCAAAAAAGAGGCGATTCAGTTTATTAACATGTCCCCAGCGGATGCTGTTAAGGTACTGAATAATATGAATATTCTTAAAGTTGTAGATATTCTTCGAGCGATGGATGAGTATTTTGCCTCTATCGGTGAAACATCATTGGTACCATATCTTGTAAGTTTGATGCCACCAGATAGAGCTGCAAAATTAAGTGAATATAAGATTGAAGGAGCTACAACCTTTAGCCCAGCGCCATAATAAGCCAAACAAGGAGGAATTGTCATGTTAACTCTTCCCAATATTCAGAAGATGGATATGGGGGGGGAAGATTCAGCTCGCTTGATTAAGAGGACAAAGTCTCAATCAAAATTAAATGTCAAATTTGATGATTTACTAAAAGAAGATGAACAATCACCAAGTCCTTCTAAAAAGCGCGCAAAACAGGGAGAACTTTCAAAATCATGGATGAATGCTCAAATCATCCAAAATGTTGAATCTGGCTTAAGGCGCAAGGATGCGGAACAATTTCCAGGGAAGGAAAATAATTTTAAGACATTTTTAACAGAAAAAGTTGCTTTAAAAGGTAAAACAAGGTTTTCTCAAAATGAAAATAATAACATTTTAAGTAAATTCATTTTAGAAGACCTTTTAAGTTCCAGTCTTGAGGAAGAAAAAAGTAATGCTCTAAAAGAGAGCAGATTGCTGAAAAATAATAAGGGTAAAAAAGATTCAGCAATTTTAAGTGAAAAGTATTTTTCAAGCTCAAAAGAAGCAAACGAGATTCATTTTTCAGATTCTAAGATCAGTAGACAAACTTTTAGTGATACCCAAGATTCAAAATTCAAAAGAGAAAAGGAATTTTCTAATTTTTCCAAGAGTATTGAACCTAATAGTTTAAATCAATCTGATATTATTGAAGAAAGCAGTACTATAAGATCAGTTAATTCAGACAAATTAAAAGCTTTTTCAAAAAATGAAAAATCTGAAAATTTCTCAGATGACCCATCTTCTATTAGATCTAATACGAAATCAGATTTAACAAATCTTAACTTCAACCTTGATTTTATTTCTGATGATTCCAGAATAAATTTCAATAACTTTTCATCTGATCAATCAAAATTTACCGAGCCTATATTAAGACATTTAGCCCAAAATATTTCTCAAAACTATTCTATTTCTTTAGACAAACTAATCAACTCATTTGACAATATCAGTTTCAAACCGATAGAATCAGGTTTTGCATTGAAGATGAGGTTATACCCTGAAGAACTTGGTGAACTAGAATTGCATCTTAAAAAAGAAGGAATGAATATATCTTTGATAGCTTTTGTTATGAATGAAGAAGCAAAGCAAGTAATGATGAATGATGCACAAAATCTTTCAAATTTTTTTATGAATCAAGGATATAATCTAGAACAGATAATGGTCGAAGTTAAAAATGATAACCAGAATCAAAATTTCGAAAATTTTGATAAAATTATCGCTGAGAATAAAAATAGTTTTAATTTGGTAGATAATGACGAAAACATATCAGGAAAGAAAAGCATCAGTAGTATTAAAAAGTTTGGTTACTTCAAAGGAATTGGCAGGCTAATAAATAAATATGTTTAGCCAATAAAAATGGTTTTATACAAAAAAGGAGAAAAAATGAGCGGATTAACTTCCATAAATACTTTTCAAAGTAAGGAAGAATATGCGAAAACTCAACTTTTAGTCGAATCTTTCAATAAATCATTAATGGTTGATGGTAAAGAAATAAAACATGAACTTGGAAAAGATGATTTTTTAAAGCTTTTAATTGCTCAGCTACAGCATCAGGATCCAACTAAACCTTTGGAAGATAAAGAATTTATAGCTCAAATGGCTCAATTTTCAAGTCTTGAGCAGATGAAACAGGTTAATGATACATTGTCTCTTTTAAATCAAGGATTTTTAGTAAATCAAACATTAGCCCTGCTTGGAACCCAGGTTAATATTCAAACCCCTTATGGTGTAGATACTGGTATAGTTGAAAGCGTAGTGTTCGAGGGTGGAATTCCAAAGGTATCAGTAAATGGAAATCTTTATCCAACATCATTTATCTTTTCTATTGGTTTACCACAGGGTTATCATATGCAAAATGATTCAACAAACAATAATAGCAAAGTGGACGATTCAAATGTTTCTAATGATCCTACAACATTACAAACAGAGTCCGAAACAGAAAATTCAAATCAGGTAAGTGATAATTCAAATACTTCTAACAGCACAAATGAACCAAATACTGCTGCTTCATACGAAGAAAATGAAAGAAATTAAATAAAAAGAAAAAGGAGTTTATTATGATGCGATGTTTATATGCAGGAGTTGCTGGATTACAAAATCATCAAATTAGGATGGATGTCATTGGTAATAATGTGTCAAATGTTAATACCTATGGTTATAAGAAAAATAGGGTAAGCTTTCAGGATTTATTATATCAAAACATGTCTGGTGCAGCAGCACCAACTGTTGAAGTCGGTGGAATTAACCCTAAACAGGTTGGACTTGGAATGTCTATTGCTCAGATAGGTACTATCTTTACTCAAGGTGCACTTCAGACAACTGGAAGAAACCTTGACCTTGCAATTACTGGTGAAGGCTTTTTCATATTGAAAAAAGGTGAAAATGTCTTTTATTCAAGGGCTGGAGTATTTGGTATCGATAAAGATGGTGTTTTAGTAAATCCTGCAAATGGTTATAGAGTTCAAGGATGGAATGCAGAATTTGTTGATGGTAAATATGTTATAAATACAGCTAATCCTATAGGTGAAATACAAATTCCAGTTGGTGGGAAATCGCCAGCTAAGGCAACAACAAAGATAGATTATAAATCAAACTTAAATTCAGAAACTCAGCCACTTCCTGTTGGTAGAGAACCAACTGCGGATGAAGTTGCTGCTTCAGTTCATAAAACCACAATTGATATTTTTGATTCAAAAGGCAACAAACATCAACTTCAGCTTTCTTTTACAAGAGTTCCTGGAACTGTAAATCAATGGACCTGCCAGGCAACTTTACTTGATTTACCAGATGTTTCAGTTCAACTTGATGTCCCTGGTGCAAATATAAATGATTCAAATACAGTTGGCCTTTTATTTAACAATGAAGGAGCAATAATTGGTGTTAAAGATAATCCAAATGAACCTGGTGCTCCATCAGATCTTTCAAATACAGGGAATTTAATAGCAAATGCTAGCTTTACTCTTCCTGATGGTCAACAGCAGGCTATAACACTAAATCTTGGAACAAGTGGGCAATATGATGGGATAACACAGTTTGCATCACCAACAACTACAAAAGCTGTGGATCAGGATGGTTATGGCATGGGATATCTTGAAACATTTGTTATAGATAATCAGGGAGTTATTACTGGTATTTACTCAAATGGTGAAAAATTACCATTAGGCCAAATTGCTCTTGCAACCTTTACAAACCCTGAAGGTCTTCAAAAAGTTGGAGATAATGATTTTGCACAGACCATAAACTCTGGAACAGCAAATGTTTCTGCAGCAAATACAGCAGGTAAAGGTGCTTTGGTTGCTGGTGCTCTTGAAATGAGTAATGTTGACTTATCTGAAGAATTTACTGATATGATTGTAACCCAAAGAGGATTTGAAGCAAATTCGAAGACTATTCAGACGGCAGATCAAATGCTTCAAGTAATTATGGGATTGAAAAGATAAAATTAGATTAAAAATCTTTTGATAATCTAATAAAATGTTGTAAAAATATTTTTAGTAAATTTATAGGGGGAGCATGGCAATTTAGAAAAAATTATAAATTGTAGTGCTCCTTTTTATTATTATGTAGATTTTTTATTTTCAGTTAATTAAGGATGAGTAATGTTAAAAGAGGAAAGAATGGTTAAATTAACAAGACTTAATGGGACCACTTTTTATTTAAATCCTCATATAATTGAATATATAGAATCTGTTCCAGACACACTTATTTCACTACTAAATGGGACTACCTTGTATGTAAAAGAGAAACCAGAAGAGATTATCGATAGAATTGTTGATTATAGAAAAAGAATTGGTTTATTTAAGAATGAATTATAAAACTATATGTTTTTGATTAAAAGTTTTCTTTCATTCAAAATAATATAAAGATAGAAAAGATAGGAGGTATTAATGCTTGATTTAGCTTCGGCGATAGGGATAATAGCAGCATTTGTAATGTTAATTTTTGGTATTATTTCTGCAGGTGGTCCTGGTGGACTTCGATACTTTTTCGATCCAGCATCGATTTTTATTACCTTTGGTGGTGGACTTGCTTGTGCCTTAACATCTGTACCACTTTCAAGATTTTTATCCATACCAAAATATTCAAAATTTGTTTTTAGAACGCCAGTTTTTGATCCAAGTTCTATTATCAAAATGCTTATTACATTTTCCGAAAAAGCAAGAAGAGAAGGTATTTTGGCTCTTGAAGATGATATAGCAGAACTTACCGACCCATTTTTAAAAAAAGGGATACAACTTGTTGTCGATGGAACCGAACCAGAAAAGATCAAAAATGTTCTGCAGATAGAAATGGATAAAATACTTGAAAGACACGCACAGAATCAACTAATTTTTGATAAACTTGATAGCTTTTTCCCAGCTTTCGGTATGATAGGCACTCTTATAGGACTTGTCCTTATGTTAACTCAACTAAGTAATAAAGAGGCTTTAGGTAAATCTCTTGCAACAGCTCTTATTACTACATTTTATGGAACAATTGGAGCTAACATAATCGCACATCCATTTAAGACAAAACTTGAGGACAGAGATACTCAGGAGATCCTTATTAAGGAAATAATGCTTGAAGGAATATTATCTATTCAAGCAGGAGAAAACCCAAGAATATTAAAAGATAAACTTGTATCATTCTTATCACCAACTTTAAGAGAAGCTATAAGTAAAGAACTTGGTGAATAAAATTTAAAACAGGAATAAAGATGGGCAGAAAAAAGGAAAAGCCAGGCAAAGCGCCTTCCTGGATTACAACAATGTCAGACTTAAATAATTTGCTTCTATGTTTTTTTATTTTACTTTATATTTTAACAGATGTTCAGGTTGAAAATATTCCAAGATTTTTCCCTTCACCTTTTCAGGGGGGACTTGGCCCTATGTCTGGTGGAAATTCTTTAGAACCCGGACAGCTTGCTGAAATGGGTTCAAGAATAGAATCGCTTCCTTCAAGCGAAAAAGGACAGAGCCTTGCAAAAGCGGTGGAAAAGGCGGTATCTTTATTTCAACCAGAGATACTTGCCAAAAAAATGAAAATACAATTAGAGGAAAGAGGGATAGTCATAACCCTTGGTTCTGATTTTTATTTTAAACCAGGATCAGCAGAATTAAACCAAAATGGAATAGAAGTTTTACAAAAAATATATAAGGCTTTTGAATTGCTACCAAATAAAATTAGAATAGAAGGACATACAGATAATACAACGATACCTTTTGGAAGTGAACTATCAAAGCAATATCCTACCAACTGGGATTTGTCAGCTAAAAGAGCTATCAATGTCTTACTTTATCTTGAATTTTTAGGAATCCCTTCAAAAAGATTATCTGCAGTTGCTTATGGGGATACTAGACCTATCGAAACAAATGAAACTCCAGAGGGTAGAGCTTACAATAGAAGAGTAGAGATCGTTATTATGAGAGAAAAGGATTGATTCTTCATTTTTTATTTTTTATCTATTGACTTTATAACTATTTGTTTTATTAATACAAAAGTAAATAAAAATGTTTATAGCTATTGTATTTTTATATTAAATTATTTATATAAGTAAGATAAGGAGAAACAGGATGGGGGATAAAGATAATAAAGACAAATTAGACGATTTGAATTTTGAAGATGAAGCCGAGTTAAATGAAACTGAAGGTGCTGCTGGTAAAGGAGAAGAGAAAAAACCAGCGGAAAAAAAAGGATTTAAAGGTTTATCTTCAGGTATAGTTAGAATAATTCTTTATGTTATTGGGATCATTATTTTGATCGCAATATCAGTTACAATCTCTTATCTTGTAGCCTCAAAAACAGCTGAAAAGCCAGATAAGATTAGCATCGAACAAACATACAAAAATGTTACTCCCCCTTATGATACATTAAGACTTGCAGATTTTACTATAAATACTTCAGATGTTGATGAACAGCATGTTATTCGTGTTACAATTGCCCTTGCATATACTCAAAAAGATGCAGCCGTTAGTGCAGAGCTGGCTCAAAGAGAAGCTCAAATAAGAGATATAATCAACAGAATATTAAGTTCTAAAAGAAAAGATGAAATAGATTCTATTGAAGGTAAAGAAAACTTAAAAAACGAGATTAAAAATGCTATAAATAATATTTTAGTAAATGGTAAAATAAAAGATGTTTATTTTATTGATTTCTTTATTTCATAAAAAAGAAAAGGCTTTGTTGGAGTTAATATGACAGAAGTCCTGTCTCAAGATGAGATAGATCAACTATTATCTGCTATTAGTGCTGGTGATACTACAATAGAAGATGTTTCAAAAACAACAACCCAAAAAAAGATTAGAATATACGATTTTAAAAGACCTTCTAAATTTTCAAAAGATCAACAAAGAGCCATTAGGATGATATATGACTCTTTCGCTAGACTCTCTCAGACTACTTTGTCAGCTATTTTAAGAGCACCTGTGCAATTTCATGTTGCATCTGTTGACGAGTTGACTTTTGAGGAATTTACTAGATCAATTCCTACTCCAACTACTATGGCAATAATTAATATGGATCCACTTAAAGGATCAGCCATTTTTGAAATAGATCCAGCAATTACATTTGCAATAATAGATAGAATTTTTGGGGGAAAAGGCAAAACCACTCAAAAAATAACCAGAGAATTAACAGATATAGAACAGGCAGTAATGGAAAATATTATAGTAAAGTTGCTTTCCAATTTAAGAGAATCATGGGCGAACTATGTTGATTTAAGACCAAGACTTGGCACTATAGAAGTAAATCCTCAATTTGCTACTATAATAGCACCTACACAAATGACCACACTTGTAACTCTTGAGACTAAGATTGGTGAAAATGAAGGTATGAGCAATTTCTGTATTCCAGCTTTGACTTTGGATCCTATAATCGGTAAACTTACTCCGACATATTGGTTTTCTTCTTATAGAAAAGGCAAGGGATCCGAATATTTTGTTTATTTGAAGAAAAGAATAGAGGATATTCCTTTAACTATAAAAGCCGAACTTGGTAGCACAAAGATTAGATTTGGAGATGTTTTAGATTTAAAAGTTGATGACATTGTAGCTTTTCATAATGTAAAAGTAACCGATGATATAAATATAAAAGTTGGAAATCATACCAAATTTCTTGGAAGACCTGGTATTTTTGATTCCAAGTTATCTGTTCAGATAACAAAAGTTCTTGAATCTCCAACTTTTGAAGATATATTATCCGAGGAGGAAGATAATGGGTGATGGTGCTCTTTCTCAAAGTGAAATAGATGCTCTCTTACAAGGTACTGATAGTTTCTTAGATATGTCTTCTGGTGGTCCAGAATCATCTGCATTAAATGAAAATGATATCGCTACATTAAAAGAGATATTAAATGCCATAATTGACGCTCAAAGTACAACTTTAAAGATTTCTACAAATAGTGATGTTCAAATTTCTAACCCTAAAATTGATATTATTTCAAAAGAGGGTCTTGCTACTTTGCTTCCATTTCCAGTATTGCAGGTAAGTTTACCATTTGAAGATGAGCTACCTGGATTTAACACTTATATTTATAAGGTATCAGATGCTCTATTACTTGGTTCAAAAATGATGGGGCAGGAAAGTAAAGAACTGACTGAAATGATTTCCTCTGCTGTTTCTGAGGCTACTTCTCAAATAATTGGTTCTTCAATTACCTATTTTTCAAATACTTTTAAAATACATATCAATACTGGCTCACCACAACACTTGCAGGCAAATGCTTTTTCAGATTTAGTTTTGCCATCTGATGATATAGTTGTATTTATTACTTATAATTTTAAAATTGATAAAACTGTTACAACTTTATATCATATTATTTCTCTTTCAATAGCACAAGTTTTAGCAAGCTTGAAACAGGGGACTAAACCATCAGCAAGACAACAGGAAAGGGTTGATACATCTAAAAGTTATGAAATGCCTGGTGAAGCTAGAACAAAAGCCACAAGAACATATCAACCAGCTGCCTTTTCTAAACTGGAACCAGTGCTTTCAGATGAAGAAAATAAAAACATTTCCTTACTTTTAGATGTCGAAATGGAAGTCACTGTTGAACTTGGTAAGACCCAGAAAACAATAAAAGAGATACTATCTATGGGAGAAGGAACTATTATTACATTAAATAGATTAGCTGGTGAAACTTTGGATGTTCTTGTTAATGGCAAACCTATAGCTAAAGGTGAAGCAATAGTCATTGAAGAATATTTTGGTGTCAGAATAACAGAAATTTTAAGCAAAGAAGCTAGAATATCTTCTCTTAAATAAACTTATATGGCTTAAATAAATTTATATGGGAAAAATTATAAAAAATTTTACAAAAAAAAAATTGTTTTTTACATTCTTAATCCTTTTGTTTTTTATTTCTACTATTCAAATATTTAGTCAAGATAACGGAAAAAACCCTAGTCAAGATCAAAATATAGATGTAATAAATAAAAATCTTTCAGGGCAAAATAATGTCGAGCAAAAAAAAGAATCGAATTCTATTGCTTCTTTCTTTTTAAGAACCCTGATAGTTTTATTAATTTTAATCGTGATTTACTTTTTCATCAAGTACAGATTTTCAAAATCATTAGAAAATAAAGCGACAGATAAAAATTTTTCTATTATGCTGAAGCAGCAAGTTTCTAAAAATATTTCTTTAGCTGTTCTGGAATTTTTCGGATCCTATTATATAATTTCAATAGGAAATGATATTAATATTTTAGAAAAAATAGAAAATCAAGAGACTATTGATGCTATTAAGTTGGAAGCAGGAAAAGAACAACCTAAAAAAACCTTTTTAGAGTATTTAGGTTTTTCAAATACTAAAGGTGAAAATGCTAATGTTATTTTAAAATTCAATCAATTAAAAGAAAAGATGAATAACATAAAGAAAGGCAACAAAGAATGAGCGACAATGTTCGATTTCAGATTTCTAGATATAATCCAAATGCTGTAGTAATGATTAGTGGAGATATCAATAATAAATCATTTTTCATTATACAGGAAGGTTCTGTTAGACTTTCAAGTCCTTTATCTAAAATTATTGATGATATAGATACTGACCTGGTAAAAGGGGATTTTTTTGGTGTAGAATCCTGTATGGCAAATTTACCAAGGATAGAAGGTGCTATTACTACTTCCCCAACTACCATTATTTCAATTCAAAGAGAACAATTTTCATCACTTATACAGAGGTCTCCTACTATACCAATTAAGATAATAAAATCATTCTCTGAAAAGTTACGAAAATATGACCATTTTATTGCTTCTTTATCATTAAAAGCAATCAACCAATCTAATGTTAATGAAGAAGATACTATCTTTTTCAATGCTAAATATTATGAACAGCATTCAAAATTCCCTTTCGCCTACAAGATCTATTTGACTTACTTAAAGCATTTTCCAAATGGAAAATATGCAAATGAAGTTAAACAAAAAGCAGTAAATCTTAAACCATATGTTGAAAATCTTACTTTGGAGATAAAAGCAAATGGCTTAAATGCCAATGTTCCAAAAGATTTTCTTTTGTTTGTAGAAGGTGAACCTGGTGATAGACTCTTTATCATTCAAAAAGGGAAGGTAAATATTACCAAGATAATGAATGATAAAGAGATACTTATAGCTGTATTAAAAGAAGGGGATATCTTTGGAGAGATGGCACTTTTGGAGAACAAACCAAGGACTGCAAATGCTATAACAGCAGAAGATTGTTCCTTTTTAATCGTTGAAAGGAAAAATTTCGACGCAATGGTTACAAGTCAACCAAGCTTAACAACCAAATTAATCACCTTATTATCTGAAAGATCTTGGGTTGCATATAGACAACTTGAAAATTCATTGCTATCTGAACCTATAGCTAAAATGTGGGATACTTTGCTAATTCAACTTCAGAAAAATAGGATCCTGCCCCAAGATAACGCAAGTTTCACTTTCCCTTTTTCATTTGTTGGTCTTGTAAAGATGGTTGGACTTCCTGAACATGAAGCTACAAGATATAAATCTGAATTTTTGCAAACTAAAAAATTTGAAGAATATGAAGATAGAATTGTATGTAAAAATACAATGCTTATACAAAATCAGGTTGAGTTTTATCAAAAAATGCTTTTAAGAAAAGAAAAGATTCAAAAATTTAAAGAAGAAACTTAGGAAAAGGAGAAGATATTTTGTCATCTTTATTAGATCCCAGAAAAGTTCAGAAAGATTTAGTTATTCCAAAAGGGGCATTAATTTTCTCTTTTGAAGACAATTTCAATAAATTAAATATGTTAGAATCTGGGTCTGTTCAACTTTTTATCCAGATCGATGGTTCAAAAACGGAAAGATCCATTTGCATAGCCAAAGCAAAAAGAATTGTTTTTCCATACACATTATTTTTAGAAAATAAAATTCCTATTAAATTAATATCATCTGAAGAATCTGTTATTAATTCTTATCCATTTTTACAACATCCAATTTCCTTTTTTTCTCAAAATTTTCAAATGGGTAAATCAATAATGGTAGCTATCTTATCCGATTTTAATGAACTATTAAATCAATATAAGTTGTTCTATAGTTTTTATTTGAATGTAGAAAAACTTTTTGACAATATTATTTTATATTTTTCTCTATCTAAGATATACCAAAATCTAATCATTTATTCAGAAGATTCTTTCAATATCTATAAAATAGCAAAAGAATATGAATCTTTATTTATTGAAAATAATGGCTTTTTTCCTGGATTAGATAATTTTACCTTTTTTGAAACTGATAATTCTAAATTTATAGGTAAAAAATATGAAATTCTTCTAGATAAAGATTTAATCGATCAGACAATCTTAAATCTTGGTTTTAGTTTTAGAAAAATAGAGAATGAAAATCAAAATAATATTTTCAAACAAAATCCAGATTTACCTTATTCCATATGTAAGCTATGCAGTAAACAGGTAAACAACCTCATTATTTTATACAAAGAAAAAATCAAACAATTAGACTTAAAACTCGATAGACTTTTTTCAAATCAAAACAATTTGTTTTATATTTTATTAAAAGGAATTCAGGATAAATTTGGTAAAGAAAAGACAAAGACTTTTTTTGATTATTTTTTTAAGTATTATGAGAATTTTAGTGAAAGATATAAAGATCTCTTTCAATTAATATCTCTTCCATTCAACTTAAATATTAAAAGTGATTTGCTTTACCTTACTGAAAAGAAAGAAAAGAAAATTGAACCTCAAATAGCTAAGAAAGAAGATAGTTCAGTAGATTCAATTATTTCAGATATTTTAGAAGATAATAAAAGTGATAGCTTTTCACTTGATTCAATAATATTAAAAGAACAAAAACCTTCAACTACAACTCAATCAAAAATTTTCAATGAATTGTGTCATTTTGGTAAGATAAAAGAAGATGATTCAAAACTTTTAGGTAAAGCTTTAGATGCTTTTGTAAAATTACCAGACAAGTTAGCAGATAATGAAACAGTTAGAAAGATTCATAAAGCAATAAGAACTGTTTATTTTAAGTTTTATCAATCTATCTTTTTAAGATATATCGAAGAAAAAAATCCTCCTAAAATAGCTGAGAGATTTTTAAAATTTGGGATAATAGACGAAAGACTTGTAAGTCCTGAAGATATGAACAGCATTATGGAATTTTCAGATAATTCAAAAATCGATTATGAAATATATAACCCTATCGAATGGTTTACTTTAATATACAATGAAGAGGCAGAACCTTCAATAGATGAACTTGGACAAAGCTACGCAGATATGGAAAGAGAGGAAGCAAAAAGATATAAAAAAAGTGAAGATTCTGAGCTTCCAACAAATCTTAGAAAGTTGAAATTCGAAATAGAATCATTTTATCAGGTAGCATATAGAATATTGACCTCTTCTCCATTAACTGCGATCCCTATTTTCTTCTCTGAAAATTTAAGGGGAGGTTTAAAAGATTCAATTCTTTCTAAAGAAAAAATAGCAAATGAGTTTAATCAGATTAGAGATATAGATTACACCTTATTTTTTAGAGAAGCTATTTATACTCAAGGTGATATTTATGATATTTATAAAAAGGAAATTCTTCCATATATAATTATTTTGCCAGGAATTGGTGATAGAGTTATTATGTGGCAAGATTGTGGATCAAATAAGTATATGCCTGCAAGATTTGTTTTCCCTTCTGTTTTTACAGGTTCAGATTTAAGTAAATCGATAGCTCAGGCATGCGCTACATATAGATGGGAAAGTAATAAAACTATGAAAGGACCTGGTTGGGCTGATGCTACTTCTGGAGGGATTACAGGTCAATATCTTGATTATTTGCAAACCTACCAGAAAAGCAACGAACTTTCTATGGAAGCAAAGCAACAACTTAGAGAATCTTTAAGTAAATTTAGAACAGATAGAGAAAAATTTGCAAATGATTATATTCAGTGGATTTTCTTTGAATCACAAGGGATATTAAAATTGAATCTTCTTTTAAGAAGAATCTTTATTTTTGAAATTCCATTTAAAAAAGATATTTTACTGAAATTGCAGCGTCTACCAGCTTATGAAAAACTTGTTACTACATTTATAAATAAAAGAAAGATGGAACTTAAATCAAGTATATCAAGATATAGAAAATTCGAAGATGAAGAAGGAAATTTACCTGATGAAGTACAAAAGCATATGGATATGCTAAAAACTTAAAAATTGTTTTTTGGTAAATTAACTTTATTTTAGTAAATAAACTTTATATTGAAAAACCTTAATAATTTTTCTTTTGATTATTTAACCGATATTTAAAAAGAAAAACCAGTTGAAAATTAATAGAATGGTTCTATTTAATATATATAGATTTGGTTTTAATCTCTTTTAGTCAAGGAGGGCTAAAAAGATGGGAAAATTAACAATTAATAATCTTAGTAATTCTGGAATTGATGTTCAAAATTTAATAGAGCAACTTGTCAAAGTAAAATCTCAACCTATCGACAATCTTAAAACTCAAAATGATTCATATAATAATAAGATTAAAAAATTAAATGAACTTCTTGATTTGATGAAAAAACTTCAAGATGCCTCTAAATCTTTGTTTGATTATAGATCTCCTTTCGATGAAATGCTTGCAAAATCTTCAAATGAAGAGTTTTTCACTGCGATAGCATCAAGAGGAGCAGATCTTGCTAAAAGAAGAATAGAAATTTTACAGACTGCAAGAAGTTATAGAATAACAAGTGACCCAATAGCTGTCGATACTAAAATAGGAAAGGTAAATTTTAGCATACAGGTTGGCGATTCTATAAGAAGAATATCCTTTGAAGGTGGAACCATAATCGATTTAGTTAATGCAATAAAAGAACAGGCAAAAGATATTGTAAATGTCAATCTTACTTATAAAGATAAAGATACTGTCTATGTCTCTTTTGAAGCTAAAAAAGAAGGAGCAAATAGCAATATCGTCTTTTCTGAAGAGATCCAACCAATATTTGAACAGTTGGGGATTTTAATCAAATCTCAAAAGTCTGAATCTACATTGCTGAAGGTGAATTCAATTTTACTGGATTCTGGAAAACAAAATAAAGTCGATCTTCCAGAGGGTGTAAAAGGGCAAAAATTATTTGTGACATTTAATGTTCAAAAAAAAGAGTTTAATCTTCCAACACCATCGCAAGTTCAGGTTCCAGAAGAAACAGGCTCTGGCACTCCTATAACTATTGATCCTCAAACAGTTTATCCAGATCCTGTAAATGCAAGTCAGATAGTTGATACATCTAAAGTTTCGAATCAGCCAATGCAGGTAAAAGTGACTGGAACTGACGGTGAGAAAATCATAGAGATCAATGCTTCTACACAAAATTTTACAATAGATAAAGATCAGCTTGGAATAGGAGAGATAAAATCTATTGAATTTGTTAATAATTCCAGCAACAGCTATACTATAACAGATTTAACTGTTAAAAGCGTTCAGGAAAAGGAAGGCTTTGTTGCCAAAAATGTTGTATCAGAAGGCAGAAATGCAATAATAACAGTTGATGGAATAAGGATAGAAAAAGAATCAAATGTTATAGATGATGTTATTAAAGGCGTAACTTTAACCTTAAAAAAGGAAACAAAACAGGAGGAAACCTTATCTATTGAACCAAATACTGATTTTATGAAAGAAAAGATTATTGAATGGGTTGGACACTATAATAATATGATTGATTTTATTGTTAACGAAACAAAAATCAACAGAGAAGGTGGGGAAAACGGTACTTTTGCTGGTGATACAGCTTTTATGATGCTTCATAATACTATTCAAAGATTTATGCAATCAACCTATGGCGAAGGTCCATATAAGATGCTTGCTCAGCTTGGTATTTCAACTGGAAAACCAGGAAATACTCCTGCTCAAAAAGGTGGTTATCTTGAGATTGACGAAGCAATGCTGGATAAAGCTTTGAAAGAAAATCCTGCAAAGGTAAAAGAATTTTTCGGTTTTGATTCAGATGGAGATAAAATTCCAGATAATGGTATTGGGCAACGACTTTTTGATTATTTAAAAGGGATGACAAATTTTTCAGATGGTACCATTAAAAAAAGAACTGATTATTTTTCAACTTTGATTACAGGAAATCAAAAGAGAATAGAAACATTAAATCGCCAATTGGAAATTTACAGAGATAACTTGATTTATAAGTTTGCAGTGATGGAAAATTTGATTTCAAAACTTAAAAGTGATGGTAATTATATCTCAACTTATTTAGGGAATCAAAATGCGAATGGCAACAAATAAAATGGTAACAAATAAAATTAATAAAATTCTGACTTTATTTTTCATAACCAGTATAATTATCTTTTTTTATTCCTGTTCAGCCGAGGATATGGAACTTTTAAAGGCAAACAGGCTTGCTTCAAGCGTTCAACTTGAACCAAGACTTCAAGCCTATGAAATCTATCTTAAATATGCCTCTGTAAGTCCGCAAGCAAGAGAAGGGTTGCTTGCCGTAAGTAAAAGTATTGGCATTTCTTATACTATAAATAGAGAGTTTAGAGAAGGGGTAAGATTCCTTTCACAGGTTCTGGAAATGGATCCAACTCAGTATATAGCACATTATTACATAGGTGTATGCTATGCTAATCTATGGTCTACCGAAATGAATTTAGACTTAAAAGAAGACTATAAGAAAAAAGCCATAGCACATTATGAAAGAGCGATAGAAATTGTTCCATCACTTACTTCTGCTCATTATGGTCTTGGTTTTTTCTATTTTGAGGCTTTAGAAGACTATAAAAAAGCAAAAGAAGAACTTTTAGAAGTTTTAGGACTTGAACCAAAAAATGCAAGAGCTCATTTTGTCCTTGCCCAGATAGCCTACCTTGAAGGGGATCTCGCACTTGCAAGAGATTATTATGTGAAAATTTTATCTTTGATTTCAAAAAAGGATCCAAGAAGGCAAACTGTTTTGGACAATATCGCCCAAATAGATAGAGAACTTGGCAATAAATAGCTAAAATTTCATACTAAAATTAAGATTGATAAAAAAATTATTCTTAAATGGCTATAGATGAATCTATTAAAATTAAATGACATTGAACAGATTATCGCTTTTGGTATTATCCCTTATGAAATACTGACACATCAACAAAAGGTAAATCTTTTATTTAGCTTTGATTTTGATATAAAAAAAATTTTTAATGCAGATATCAAACAGATCAAATCTATTCTTAAAAAAAAGGATTCGTTTAAATTAGACCTAAAAGAATATTTTATAAAAGCAAAGGAAATAGTAAGAAAGAAAAATTTTATAACAGTTGATTCAGAATATTTCCCTTTTGATTGCTGGAAGAAAGATGATATTGATTTTAAGCAATGCCAGATTTTACCATTTCTTCTTTTTTATGAAGGTGACCCAAAAATTTTAAGTCTACCAAGAATTAGCATTGTTGGAACAAGAAGACCAGATGAAATATCGATCGAATTTACATCTCATGTTGTAAAAAATCTTAAAAAAGTTGTAGTATCTGGATTTGCAAATGGGATGGATCACTACTCACATTTATTTGCTATTGAAAACAATATCCCAACTATCGCTGTTTTTGGTTGTGGAGTAAATATAATATATCCTAAAAGCAATTTGGAACTATATCGAAGACTTAAAGATAAGCAGTATCTTATATTGTCCGAATTTGCAGATGATACTATTCCAAAAAAATACTATTTCCCAATAAGAAATAGGATAATAGCAGCACTTGGGGAAAAACTTTTATGCGTTCAAGCTGGGGAAAAATCTGGTGCATTAATAACTACAAGATATGCAAAAGAATTGAATAAAAATATATATGTCTTTTACCCTTATGAACAAACTGGTTTTGAAGGGAATAAAAATCTTTTCCTCGCAAATGAAGCAAGCCTTCTATATGGGGTATATAATGGTAAGATTTATCTAAAAAACTCAATATCTTTAATAGAAAATATTGAAAAAAATACTGCTAATATTAATACAAATCTTGGAACTTCAAAAAATGAAGGTTATAACACTTCAAAAAGTGCAGAAAATGAAGTTGAATTTCAATATAAAATAGATGATTCCGATGATTTTGTTTTATTTAAGGAAATATTTGATTCGCCAAATAGAAGGCTTGAATATTATATAGAAAAGATTGGTAAAGATGTTAGAACAACTATTTTATCTTACGAATCACTATTAAGTAAAAATCTTATAAAAATAGATAAATCAAATCGAATATATCCAAACTACCTTAAAGATGCCATAAAACTTATTGTCAAATAAATTAAATTTACTTGACAAAAGAACTCTTAAATATTAAAAACTTCAAGTAATAAGATTAATATCAAAATAATAAGGGATTTTTCATGGCTAAAATAGATAGTAAGAATACAGAGCAAAAAAAATTAAATTCAAAATTGACAAAAGATGCTAAAAATAAAACCTTAAAAACTTCTGAAACAAAGGGTGAAACTAAAGAAAATAATGAAAGTGCAAAAAGCTTGAGTAATAAAAAAAATCTTATAATTGTTGAAAGTCCAACAAAAGTAAAAACAATATCTAATTATGTTGGTAAAGACTTTGAAGTGGTTGCTACAAAAGGGCATATAAGGGATTTACCAAAATATAGTCTTGCAATAGATATTAAAAATTCATTTGAGCCAAAATATGAGATACCTAAAGAGAAGAAAGAAACTATTGAAAAACTGGTCAATTTTTCAAAAGGGAAAGAAAATATCTTTCTTGCCTCAGATAATGATAGGGAAGGGGAGGCTATCGCCTACCATGTAAGCGAAATAATAAAAGAAAAAAATAGCCAAAACCTAAATTTTAAAAGGATAGTTTTTAACGAGATAACAAAACCAGCTATACTTAAAGCACTTGAGAACCCTGGTGAAATAGATATAAAAAAAGTTGATTCTCAGAAGGCAAGAAGGGTGCTGGATAGACTTGTTGGTTATCAGGTTTCCCCAATCTTATGGAAAAAAGTCCTTAAAGGGATTTCAGCTGGAAGGGTTCAGACAGTTGCATTAAGATATATCGTTGAAAGGGAGGAAGAAAGAGAAAATTTCAAATCAACCCCCTACTGGCCTATATATGCGACTGTTGAGAAAAAATATAAATTTGAACTTAAAAAAATAGATAATAAAACTTATGATCCAAAAGATAAAAAGCAGAAAGATGAAGCTGAATATCGGATAAATAACCCGGATAAACTAAAAGAAGGTAGAATTGAAAGTCTTACACAAACTACATCTTCTGCAAAAAATATACCTCCATTTGTAACCTCGACTTTGCAGCAAACAGCTTTCAGACTATTTAATTACTCCCCAAAAAAGACAATGACTATCGCACAGAAATTATATGAAGGTGTCAGTGTTGGAAAAGAGCAAAAAGGTTTGATAACCTATATGAGAACTGATTCTGTAAGAGTTTCAAGCATTGCGGTTGATGAAGCAAAAAGATTTATAAGGGAAAATTATGGACAATCTATGGTTCAATCTATCTCGAATTACCAATCGGATACTAAAAATGTTCAGGATGCTCATGAAGCGATAAGACCAACCGATGTTTTTTTAAGACCCCAAGATTTGAAAAACTATCTTTCAAAAGAAGAATACAATATCTACTCGATAATATGGGAAAGATTTGTCTCGGCTTTTATGAAACCACCGGTATATAACAATCTTACAATAAAGATGACTGCAAGAAATATGCTTTTTGAAATAAAGTTTAAGTCTGTTGTCGAGAAAAATTCACTTCAAATATTGAATTTATTAAAGCCAGAGCGCAAAGAAGAGGATTTCCCAGATTTCAAGCAAGGGGATATAGTTAAAATAACAGATATAGAGATAGCTGAAAAGATGACAGAACCACCTGCCAGATATGATGAGGCTCTTTTGATAAAAAAACTTAAAGATGAAGGGATAGGAAGACCTTCAACATATGCTACAATATTGGATATACTTTACAATAGAAACTATGTGATAAAAGAAAATAAAAAACTTGTTCCAACAGAAGTTGGAAGGCTTACTGTAAACTTTTTGAAAAAATATTTTGCAGATATTTTTGAATATGGCTTCACAGCAAAGATGGAAGAGAATCTTGATAAAATCGAAGAAGGCAAGTTAAAATATTTAGATGTAATGAATGATTTTTACTCAAAATTTGAACCACTTTTAAAATCAACAGATAAGATGGAGTCATTGAAAGAAAAACTTATAGTCAAAACTGGACTTAAATGTGAAAAATGTGGCGGAGATATGCTTATAAGGCAATCAAAAAATGGACAATTCTTAGGTTGTTCAAATTACCCTAACTGCACAAATACTAAAGCATTGTCTTATGGTGTTTGTCCAAAATGCAATAGTGGTTTTGTAGTAAAAAGATATTTTAAGAATAAATCATTCTTTGGTTGTTCAAGATATCCAAAATGCGATTTTATAACAAACAAAAAGCTTGAATTATTAAAATGTCCTAAATGTGGAAGCTTTATGTATAATGATGATAAGACAAAATCTATAATCTGTTTGAATCCCGAATGCGATTATAAAATTGAACTTGAAAAAAATGATATTTAATTTTTAAGATGAAACAGATAAAGATAATAGATGCAGTTGAGGTTTTTTGCAATTATATTCAAAAGATAAAGCAGTATTCAATAAATACATATCAAAATTATTACTCTGATTTAGTTGAATTTTATGAGTTTGCAAAAAAAAACTGGAAAATTGAAAATTTAAACGAGCTTTCTACAGAGATTGTAAGGTCATTTTTATCTGAACTTCGCCTTCTTAAAAGACAACCAACAACTTTGATAAGAAAAAGATCAGCCATTCATTCATTTATAAGATTTTGCGAGCAAAGAAACTTTATAGAAAGAGGTCTAATAACCTTTCCAAAAGGATTTCGAGGAGCAAGAAAACTTCCAGAATTTTTTACAAAATCACAGATTTCTGGCTTTATAAATTTTATCAAAGAAAAAGTTGATGAAAATGATTATTTTTCATATAGAGACTATATAATAATCCTTCTTTTGACCTTTTGCGGGGTACGTGCCTCTGAACTAATAATGATGAAAAAAGAAAATGTAGATTTGAGTCATAATATTATAAAGGTTACTGGAAAAGGGAAAAAACAAAGGATTATCCCTTTTCCAAAAGGCTTAAAAGAAATTTTTGAAAAATATCTGAAACTTTTAAGTATTAACGACTTCGAATATTTATTTTGCAATAGAAGAAAAATAAGGTTGACTCGGCGTGGTCTTTTTTATATATTATCTAAAAGGATGCAGCAATATGGGGTTGCTTTAAATATTCATCCACATAAATTAAGGCATACATTTGCGACATTACTTTTAGAAAATGGGGCAGATATAAGGATGATTCAAAAGTTTTTAGGGCATGAATCCATCGCTACAACAGAAAAATATACTCAGTTAGATAAACAAAGAAAGATAGAGTTATATAAAAAGTTTCATCCACATGCCTAAATATTTTGAAGATAAAATTTTTTCATTAAGATTTTAATGAATTTATTTTTATAAAATTAATAAAAGTTAAAATTTAAATAAAATTGAATAAAAAAATTTAATAATAAGATTATGGAAGGGAAAATGGAACAGATGCATGGAACGACAATATTATGTGTCAAAAGAGATGAATCAGTATGTATGGCTGGAGATGGCCAGGTTACTTTAAGCAACATAGTCATAAAGCATACAGCAAGAAAGATAAGAAAAATTTATAAAGATTCCGTATTGGTTGGCTTTGCTGGTGCAGTTGCAGATGCTTTTGCACTTCTTGAAAGATTTGAAGAAAAGCTAAACAAATACTCTGGTGATCTTCAAAGGGCAAGTTATGAACTTGCAAAAGAGTGGAGAACAGATAAGATTTTAAGAAGACTCGAGGCTATGATGATTGTTGCAGATAAAAATGACCTTTTCTTGCTTTCTGGCTCAGGTGAAGTAATAAAACCAGATGAACCAATAGTATCCATAGGCTCAGGTGGTCCTTATGCTTATGCAGCAGCAAGAGCCTTGTATGAAAATACAGACTTAAACTCAAGAAAAATATGTGAAAATGCTATGAAAATTGCTTCAGATATCTGTATCTATACAAACTCAAATATCATTATTGAGGAGATTGAAAGTGGAAAATAATAATACTGAAAATAAACTTGAATTAACCAAAGAAAATTTTAATAGCAAGATAGATTTAGACAATCTTACGCCAGCCGAAATAGTCAAGATGCTTGACAAATACATAATAGGGCAAGAAAAAGCTAAAAAAGCAGTTGCCATAGCCCTAAGAAACAGAAGCAGAAGGAAAAAAATCCCCAAAGAGATGCGGGATGAGATTATTCCTAAAAATATAATCTTAATAGGTCCAACAGGTGTCGGTAAAACAGAGATAGCAAGAAGGATAGCTCAACTAACAGGTGCACCATTTATTAAAGTCGAAGCAACAAAATATACAGAGATAGGTTATGTTGGAAGAAATGTTGAACAGATAATAAGAGATTTGATGTCAGGTGCAGTTTCTTCTGTTATCAAAGAACAGATGGAACTTTTTAAGGAAAAGGCAAAAGATAAGGTCGAATCAATCATTTTAAGTAAACTCATGCCTTCTGATGATGAACCTTATGCTACAAACGATGGTAGAATTGAAGTAGTTGGTGAAGTAAGTAAAAAACTAAGTGCTACTTATGAAAAGATAAAGGAACTTTACAATCAAGGAAAATTCGATGATAAGATTATAGAAATAGAGGTGAAAGAGCAACAGAATTTTGGGGATATGTTCAATCTCCCTGGAATGGAAGATATTGGTGTTGCAATAGGTGGGATTTTCCCTCCTTTTGGACAGAAGAAGAAAAAAAGAAGGGTAAAAGTTTTAGAAGCAAAAAAGATTCTTGAAGAGATTGAACTTGAGAAGATGGTCGATAAAGATTTGGCAGTTGAAATAGCCAAAGACAAAGTAGAAAACATGGGGATTGTTTTTATAGACGAGATAGATAAGATTATTGGTGGAAGATCAGAAAGTGGTCCTGATGTTTCAAGGGAAGGGGTTCAAAGAGATCTACTTCCAATTGTCGAAGGAACTACTGTTATGACAAGATATGGACCTATTAATTCAGATCACATTCTTTTCATAGCAGCAGGTGCATTTTCATTTCACAAACCTTCAGATCTGATACCAGAACTTCAGGGTAGGTTCCCTATAAGAGTGGAGTTGAATCCTTTAACAAAAGAAGATTTCAAAAGAATTCTGGTAGAACCAAAAAATGCCCTTATCACTCAATATCAGGCACTTTTAAAAACTGAAGATGTCGATCTTGAATTTACAGAAGACGCTATAGATTATATAGCCGAGATTTCAAGTGATGTTAACACTAAAACAGATAATATTGGTGCAAGAAGACTTCACACAATAATGGAACTTGTTTTGGAAGACCTTCTTTTCAGGGCAAATGAATATGCTGGACAAAAAGTTGTTGTAGATAAAAACTTCATACAATCAAAAGTTTCAGATGTCTTCGAAAAGAAAGATATCATGAAATATATACTATAAAACAAGAAGCGCTATAACAATTATTCCAAGTACTATTCTATACCATCCAAAAAGATTGAATGTATGTTTTTGAATAAACTTTATAAATGCTTTTATAACAACTAATGCAACTATAAAAGAAAATACAAAACCAACTATCAAGATATAAATCATTTCAGCTGTAAATGCTATCTTTGCATCAAGTATAGAAAAAAGTCCCGCTCCTATTATCGTAGGGATAGCAAGAAAAAATGAGAAAGTAGCAGCATTTTCTCTTGATAATCCAACCAAAAGTCCACCAATAATAGTAGCAGCAGAGCGAGAAGTCCCAGGTATCATAGCAAGAACCTGAAAAAGCCCAATAATTAAAGCCTTTTTTATGGAAAGATTTTGTGTAATATCTTGTTTATTATCCGATTTATTGTCCTGTTTCTCGCTGTGTTTTTCGTATTGCTTCTCCTTCTGTTTCTCGTCTTGCTTCTTCTCCTTCTTGTTAGGAATTTCCCATTCATTTTCGCCACGATTTTTATTAAGGAATTTTTCTATAACTATCAGCACTAACCCATAGAATATCAAAGTTATACTAACGGTAATAGGGTTAAAAAGTTTTTCAGCAATGAAATCCTTAAGCAAAAAACCAAAAACAACTGCTGGAATAAACGCTATTATTATATAAAGCCATAGATTTAACTTTGCTTTATCCAAGCCAAAATTTTTATTGATAGGGCAAAGCTTTTTGAAATAAATCAAAATAACAGCCAAAATTGCCCCGCTTTGTATCACAACTTCAAATATATTTGTAAAAGCAATATTATTCGAAAGCTTCATAACAGAATCAAGCAAAATCAAATGCCCTGTGCTGCTTATAGGTAAAAACTCAGTCAACCCTTCAACAATCCCAAAAACCGCACTTTTAATAAGTGATAAAATCATATTTTCCCCTATTAATCAAATTTCTCAAACTTAATATCTTAAAATTAATTTCTCAAATTTTCTTTAATCGTCAAAAGTTAATATTAAAAGTTAATTTGCGAAAGTTCTTATATCAAAAGATTTCAATAGCATTTTTTTATTTATGCCTTATCTAATCAAAATTAAATTGAAAGTAAATCTTTTTTCATCTTATTTTTTCGCCCAGACCGCCCCACCACCCACCCCGAAAAGGATTGAGGGGGAAGGGTAGAATGAAAGTTATAAGCTTTTTTAAATCTATCATATAATTTGTAAGCGTATCCATATTTATTATTAAAAGATAATCGGGTTAGTTATCTATTAACAAAACATTGTCAAGATTTTATAAAATAATATTACTGAAATTTTAAAAAATTATACCTAAAAATTTTGAAAACTTATGCTCAAACCAAGGAAGTTTTTATAATATATCAAAATATTCTTTTATTTTTAATGCCATTAGATTTCTTCTATTTTCTAAAAATTCTTGATAATTAGAAGCATCCATATCAAAAATATTTTCAGGTATGCAATGCATTTTCATATTTGATTTAAGATCATCAATTGATTTAATTCCACCATATTTTAATTTGGAACCATTACATTGGTCTAAGACTTCTTTAAAATAAATATTAGGGGCTTTTGAACCTATTGCAATATTTATTTCACTTTGAGCCATAACATAGTTAGCTATCTGATTATACATGCTTTTATTGTAGCCTTGTTTTTTAAGATATTCCCGAGGGAATAAATGATGGACATCACCTTTTAGTGATATAAGATCTTTAACTGTTATATCTTTTGATAAAAATCCTTTATCATTCATTTTGACCTGAGAAGCTAAATAAACATGAAACAGTGGACTACTTGCAACTGAAGTGTTCATTTGTTGAGGTAAACCTAGGTTCCAAAAAGCATCAGATAATTCAGCTTTGAATGTGTTTTTTATGTAATTTTCAGGGTTTTCTGCTATCTTTTTAATGTCATAGTCAAACTGAGATTCAGGAGAACTAGAATATCTACTAGTTAATACTGAAAAAACAAACCATTTTCTTACTAAAGATTCTATAATAGCTTGATTATAGTTTAATTCTCTTAAAGTCAAATAGAGTATATAAGCAAAATTAATAGCATTCTGTGATCTTATCATTGAACTATCTATAAAACCAGCCGATCTTATAATCATGACAAATTTCTTAAAATTGTTTTCATTCATATAATCTATTATTCCAATAGATAATCTTTTAAATGAATCTTCGGCTATTGATTCCTCATATTCTCTAGTAAGAAAATTACGACCAGATAATAAAGCTACTAAATCCTGTAATCTTCCTCTTTTAAATTTATATGCAAAAGCAACACGAAGCATATCTGTATAAGAAGGGTCATATAAGTCGTCATTCTCATCCTTAAGCCAACTCATTTTTTGAAAATACTCTGTTTTAGTAAAATCTTTGTCTTTTTCAATTAATTGATTATAAAAATCTGGATCAGTAGCCATATGACAAAAGTAATCTATTGCTTTTCTTAAAAGATTACCACCATAAATTTCATTTACAGAAATTTTTGACATTGCAAAATCAGCCTGGCTAAGAATACGACCTTGAGAATTAATTCTAATAAATATTTCTGTAACAGTATCAATATCAAGATCAGAACTAAGTTCAATAAGACCTATAGGATTATTTACAATTCCTCTTAAAGATTCTATAGAATTATAAATAGAATCAAAATCATCTATATTATTTTTTTCACAATAAGATTTTACAAACTGATGTAACTTAAAATCTGGATTAAATATTTCACTAATATTTGCAATCCATTTTGAATCTTTTTGAATAGCTGGGTTTGTAACTTCAAATCTTTTCTCTAATGGATTAAATGCTATCGATACAGTAATAGTTTCATAATCTTTATTTATAATTTTTAAGCCTAAGATAGAAGTCATAAGAGCTGTGACTCGTTGTTGGCCATCTATCAAAATTCTTTTGCCTTGAGAAATAGTTCCATCTTTTAATCTGACATTAGGGTTCCTCCAAGCAATAAGATAACCTACTGGATATCCTTGATATAAAGAGTCAAGAAAATCTCTTACCTGTGTAGAAGTCCAGACAAAAGGTCTTTGTATTTCGGGAATGGCAACTTCACCTGTTTGCACCCAGGTAAGAATATGTTGAACAGGATATTGATTGACTGAATATTTTTGAATAATCATAATTTATTTACCACCTTCTAATATCTCTATTTCCTCCTTCGTCAAATCATACAACCTATAAACTAATCGGTGATATCTTTCCCTGTCTATTTCCAACTTGTTTATTTCTCTTTCAGTAACCGGATGAATATATTTATCAGCTTTTATTTTATCCAGCCAGTTAAAGAGCTTGCCGATATCTTTATTGATGATTCTGTTGGTTTCCCGGTGGATGATGATATTTGTATCTAATAAGACTTTCATAGATTTATTATCTTGTTTGCTACTTCTTTTAATTTACCCCAACCGGTATCATTTTCTTTGGAATTCACATTACAAATTAATTTTGCTGTTTTTATAATATGCATAATATAAAACTTATAACTATCTTAATTTATTTTATCCTTTTTTTCGAATTAGTTTCATATATTACATCAGATATAGGTGATTTAAAAAGATCTTCGTTTAAGAAGTTAATTAATTTTTTAAATTTTTCTTTATCTTCAGGAAATTCAATTTTTTCGTTTGCAAAACAGTCAATTCCCAGTTGTTCTGCATATTCTTTTACTTTATGAAAGTTTTGATTAACATTTTGAAGTATTTTATTTTTAGTAATTAGAAAAATTTTCTTTCTAATAGTACTTGTTAGATATTCTTCTTTTAGTTCTCCGCTAAAAGTCTCATGATTCATAAAATCATAAATTTCTTCTTTTGTCGCTTCTCTATAACTATCTGATAAATCAAATATTTTATTTGCATTATGAAATGAAGTAAATAAAAGGCTTGTTAAGTCCAAATCAATAATACAATCAATATTATCATCTATTTTTATACCTTTTTTGTCTACATAATTAAAAGTATTATTTGAATAAAATAAAAAACTTTTAGGTTTAATAAACTTTCTATTGTCTATGCTTTGAAAAAACAGGTAATTTTCATATTTAATAATAAGTATTTTAATTTTTTCTATATCATTATTATTGATTTGATTTAAAGTAACAAGATTTTCAAAATTCACATTAGTTAAATTGGAATTTATAATCTTGATTTTGTTTTTCCAGTCAAACTCATTTAATTCATAAATCTCATTATCTTCACATTTATAATTACCTTCAAACTTAACACTGTTTCTACCGCTAATTAAGTTTTCTTTAATTCTATTGTAGTGAGAAATTAATTCATTTTGAACATCCTGTGATATAGGTAATCTTCTAATTGTACCATCATTAATTATTGCTATAAGATTCATTATTTAACTCCTTTTTTAATTAACTTCTGATTTATCTACTTCTAATAAAGTGTAGTCATCTAATTGAACCACACTGTTTATCTCATTTGCATTCATTAAAGTTTTTTTTGTAATAAGTACAAAGGTAGTGCCATTATCAAATGAAGCTGTGTAATAGTGATAACCGAACAATCCTAAAATGGGATTAAAGTGATAAATATTGGTTGTAAAAACTATAAACAGATATAAAAACAAAATAAATAGAATTAGTTTTATATCAAAATCTATGAGCGGTAATATATAAGCAAATATATAGGAAATAACCTCTGTATCAGAGTTTTGAATTGAATGAATTGTCACTTTAATTACCTCTAACTTTTTCTTTGCTAATCTAATCATAAGAAACGAAATAACAATAATTATCAAAAAAATCAAAAGATAAAACCCCCCATCTAATATGTTAAAATTTTTTGAAAAATCTTTGAACCAAAAAGTAATAGCTACTGGTGAAAGCGAATTTAAAGACAAAATAAATTTTCTTATAAATTTGCTAAACATATTTGACTCCTTTTTACTTTAACCCATACAACTCCATCACCTTCTCATCCAACTCCATTTGTATCTTTTCCAATCTTTCCTCGGCTTCTTTTTCGCTTATTTTGCCAGAAAATTTTTCTTCCTGAACTCTCTTGGCTCTGTCAAAAATAAGCTCAAATTCTTTTAATTGCTCGGAAGCTGGAATTATTATCGGAAGTTGGCGGGCATCGTTGATTTGAAAATGTGATGTTGAATTAACAAAATCATCAACATATTCACTTATAAATTTTGAATTAATCATGCATACATAATAGCAATCTGGTAAATTACTTTTTGTAAATAATGACATAGTCAAAACATCATATACTCCATTTTCTTTTATTCTTGATTTTAAGTACGTTGAATTTACATCTGTCCAGCAAAACCCTTCTCGAAAGTAAAATTGTGGATTGCGAACAACGGGCATACCTTCGCCTTTTTTGCCAGAATTTTCTTTCAAAAATTTCACATTTTCTCTTCTCCAGTCAATATAATAGGGTGTTGGAGCCCACCAGCGGTTGCCGTCTTTGTCGCCTTTATCGTAGGGTGCAAAAGTCTTATTTCCATTTATACCATTTAGTTTTTCGTCGTCAGTTAATTTTTCAACATCTGCAATTTCATCCTGACTTACAATTCTATATAACCACCCTTGTCCAAAAATATCCCTGCCATATTTTTCTTTTAAACTATCAAAAAGTTCTCTGATTTGATTTTCTGATAGATTATTCAAATAATTTTGTATCTGATTTTTGGATTTGAATGCAGATAATTCTTTCGGACTGAATTTTTCTATAAATTCAAAAAGTTTTTGTGACCTTTCCTGTCTTACTTTATCAGCCCATTTGGTACCTTCCAATACACCAATGAATTTGCCATTATTAGCTGTGGCTAGTCCTTGACCCCCTTCTGTAATTAATCCTAATAGAGTAATATCGCCAGGTTTCAATGATTGCCGGTATTGCTCTAATTCGCGTTTGTATTTTTCTATATTTTTACTTGTAGATATTTTGTCCCACCATTTTTCAATTAATGGTTTTATATTTTTAGCAACACGCTCATAGATTTTCATATTAAGTTCGTTGGGCTTAAAGAAAACATTGTTTACAACATTTTTATAAACATTGTCTTTTACTTTGTATTCCTGCTTTTTGTCCCAACCATTACTAATATCTATAAAATGTATCTCATAGTCATTGACTTTATCTTTTTGTACAATGGTAATACAGGTATCAACCATTGCACTTTCAAAAGGATTAGCAGTATCGACCAGTTGCAACAATTTATTTTTTAATATTAGTTTGCGAAGATTTTTCTTTGTTTGAATAGTCCAGAATGTTTTTGAGGATATGTAGGCTAGTATACCTTTCTCTTTAAGCAATTGGATACCTTTAAAGTAAAAGTGATTGTAAAGGTCGTCAGCAAAACCAAATTGTTGTTCAAATATTTTTTTATCTTTATCATCAACTCCTTTTGTAGAAATATACGGCGGATTTCCAATCACAATATCAAACCCATCTTTTACTCCAAACATCCAAAAAGGATCAAACCAATCTGAGGATGTAATGATTTGATAAGGATCCCATCTTGCAATTTTAAGTAATTTTTCTTTAATCTGCTCAGGAAAATTTTTACCTTTTTCATCTAAATAAGTGGATTCTATCTTCCTTCTTGTCTTGCGATCTTCTTCTTTTAAAGTATCTTTCTTTTTCATATCACTGGCAGAAAAGTATTGCTCTCTTATCGAAAATAATTGATCTTCAAGTTCTTTGTAAACATTAGATTCAAAAAGATTCTTTTCATCTTTATCATCTAAAGATATTAAACTATTTGCACAAACAAGTTTTGTTTCAAGATTAGGAAGTGGCTCTAATCCAAAATTAAAAGAATTCTTATCAATTTTTTCATCTACAAGTAAAGAAATAAAAAATCTTAGTTTAGATATCTGTATTGCTATTTGTTGTATATCTACTCCATAAAGACAATGTTGTATTATATAAAGTTTTCTTCCATAATCAAGTTCATTATTATTGAAATTTTCATATACTTTTTCTATAAGTTCTTTTTTCAATATTGGATCAAAAACACTTTTTTCAATAGCTTCTATATTTTTTTCTTTCCACTTTTTATTATGCGGATCAAGTTTGCTTAAAATAAATGTTAAACTATGAAGAGCACTCATTAAAAAAGCACCAGAACCTACAGCAGGGTCTAATATTTTAACTTTTTCAATAAGGCTTATAATCTCATCAGTTTGCTCTTCATCAAAAGGATTTTCTGACTTATTTATATCAAATAAATTTATTAACTTATCATCAATATTATCTATTTTATCTTTTAAATTAGTCTTAAAATATTCTATCAAAGTGCTTTCAACCATATAGTCAACAATTTCTCTTGGAGTATAAAAGCTTCCTGTTGCTTTTCTTGCAGTTGTTGATGTTTCAGGGTTATAGCTTGCTAAAAGATTTTCAAAAACCTTTCCTAAAAGCTCTGGATCAAGTGCAACTTCTTGATCTATAGGGCTATTCTCTTCTATAGTAAAATTATAAGATTTTAATATATTTATTATCCCTCTTACATTTGTTTTATTATATTTTATATCTTGATAATCTTCATGAAGGTCAGCTGTATCATTTTCATCAAAAAAAAGATAGTTTGGAAGTTTAGGTTGATTTTCTTTATATTCTGTAAACCCATCTATATATGTATATCTACCATTATCATTTAGTGGATGATCTTTATTCATATCAAGACATTCAAAAAGACCGCCGTTTAAAAATGGTATTTTTTCAAATATCTCTTTTATGATCTTTATATCTTTAAATTTTGAGTGAAACTTAAAAACTTGTCTAACTTTTTCAGATTCAATATTTTTATTTAATTGTTCATAATTTCTTTCATTAATAGGTGTATTTAATGTTGCAAAAAATAGATTTTGTAAAATAGCTTTATAATAATTATCATTTTCATTATTAAAATTTACCAAAATATTTTTAAGTTTTGCTTCATCAAACAAATCATCTTTAATTAAAGATTTTTCTTTCATAAACCAAATAAATATAAGTCTTGTAATAAGTCTCAATAATGCAATATTTCTTCCGTTTTTTTCAAACTCGCAGTCATCTGGGAATCTTGATTTTTTTAAAGCCCAGAAGTACCAGTTTGCAATTTCCTTATAAAATATTTTTGTAACCTTTTCAACACTAAATGCTTCTATTATGCTTGATATACTTGAAAAACCAGCCTCTGAAAATTGTTCTATAAATGTTTTATTAGTTTGATCTTTACTTACATAATAGGTAAATCTTTTAAAATCACTAAATCCTCTTTTCCCTTTGCCAAAATATATTTCATATACTAAAGAGAATCTAAAATTACTATTTTCATCATAAAATATAAAAAATCCACCAATATATTTATTTTTTCTTTTAAGAAATGTTTTAGCAAGATCATACTGCTTTTTTTTGCTGCTTCTTTCTTTAAGTTCATTTTTGACTTTGCACACAATTATGCAAAAATCTCCCTCTTCAAGTTCCAATTCGCCAAAAATATTGATATATTCAAATATATTTTTATCATTATTATTATTGAAAAGGTTTTCATAAAGATAAAATATATCTTCTTCAATTGGTTTAAATGTCTTATTTGGTAAAGATCTAAAAAGATCTTTTAATGAATCGAATGAAAAATTATCTGTAAGATTTTTTACTATATCTTTTATTATTTCCTTTGTATTTTCATTATTCGCCATATATATTTCCTTGGTCTTTTTTATTTTCAAAAGCTATAATTATTTCCTTTTCAACTTTATTTATTCTTGCTTTTTCAATATCAAGAAAATCTTCTCCAATTAGATCTTTTATGTCATTTATATCTTTTATTGTCTTGTCAAAATCTTTTTCATCCTTAAAATCGGTATTTAGATTTGCTATTCTTCTTAATGTAAAATCAGAAAGAGTACCAAAATCTGTTATATCTTCTCTAAGATCCATTAAAAATTTTCTTACCTGATTAAATTTTTGAGAATATTCTTTGTTATTTAATATCTTTTTTAAGTTATTTAATGCTTTTACATATATACTTTGCTCGCTTGAAGCAGATCTTTGAGGATTTTTAAATTCCTTTATTTTTTCATATGCATCCCAGAATCTTGAATCAATATCAACTCCTTTTTCATCTTTACCACATTCTATCATATTTATTATGGATTCAATAGGCATTTCACGAATTGTATTTGTTTGATAATCATTGACTATTGAAAAAAGTCTATTTTTCTTAAAAACTACTATAAGATTATTATAATCATTTATTCTTGAAACCTTTATTCTTTTTGGTAGATTCTTTAAATTTTTAATTATATCTGGATATTCTTCTTTCAATCTAAGATATTTTTCATATATAGTTGTAAAAAGGCTTTCAGTTTCAAATTTTTCTGGATTTTGAACAAGTTTTGAATAGAGTTTAGATGCAGTAGGCGTTTCATCAGAATCAAAAATTTTAACATCCTCACCTAAAATTGTATGAATCATAAACATTTTATTTTGAGCAATTTCTCTACTTTTTATTATATCAGCCCCTTTTTCAGTAGGGAAAAAGTTAACAATATATAGTTTATTAAAAACCTTCTTACTTATTCTGTTAATCCTTCCAAGTCTTTGAATCACTCTAACAGGGTTCCAAGGGATATCATAGTTAATAATCATTCCAGCTCTGTTAAGATTGAATCCTTCAGAAATCTTATCAGTACCAAGTAAGATATCATAATCATCAGCTTGATCTGTACCATTTCTTTTACCATATGAAGCATCAAAATTAGTATATATTTCATTAATTTTTTTATCAGATATCTTTCCATAAATAGTCAATACTCTAAAATTATCAGTTTCAAGTTCTTGAGATATATGTTTAACTGTATCAGCAAATTCAGAAAATATTATAATCTTTCTTTTTGGTTCATTTTTTTCTGGTTTTTTATTTAACTCTTCTTTTAACTTTTCTTTTAAACATCTTATTTTAGGATCATTTTCTGTAAGTTTTAACTTTTCAATTTTTTCTAAAATATCAGAAAATAAATTAATATCATTTTTAATATCATTAATAAATTTTTCTGGTTGTTTGAAATTTTTTATAACATAAGATTTTAAATTTCTTGGCAAAATATTATCTTCATTATCGTTGAAATTTTCAAGAAATTTGTTCTCATATTCTATTATTATTTGTTCTATATCTTCATAATCTTCTTCAGAAGCTTCATTTACTTTATCTATTAAATCTCTAATCAAAAAGTATTTACCTTCAAGAGGATTTCCATTGCCAGTTATTGTTATAAATTTTAGTACTTTTTCATGGATAGACTTAAAATTTTCGATACTTTGCTTAAATGCTCCAAATGAACTTTCAAACCTTCGAACTAAAATTCTTCTCATTAAGTCAAAAAGGTTTTGTTGTATCATTAACTCTCTATTTTTTTCAAGCCCCTTTTCATTTGAGTTTTCTTCATCTGTAAGTTTAACTACATCTTTTGAAGAAACCCCTTCTTCATAATGAAATGGTCTATAAATAGCACCTGTAAATTTTCCATTATCTTCTGGATCTGCAAATATTTTATTTATAATTTCATCATAAAAATTTATCTGCTCTTCATCAAGTTCATAAAACCATTCTATTGGATCCTCTACTTTAGGAAGATCTATTGCTTCTTCCTTATATCTAGGATTTTTTATTAAATCTATTCTATTTCTTCTTATGATTATAGGTTCTATGATACTTCTAATCTCGTTTGCAGCAGTAGCAGTTCTTTTTTTTACTTTTTCAAGTTTAATATTTTCTTCATTAAAATATTTTTTATATAAACTTTTGACCTTCTTAATTTTTTCATAATCCTTTGAGTTGAAATATCTTGTAATATATCCCAAATCTTTGAAAATTGTTTTGTAACTTGTAAAAACAGCTTCGATATTATCATCAAAAGCAAGATTGGATTGCCTTGGTATAGTAAAAAGTTTTAATAATGCAAAAATATCTGAAGGCCTATTATTAAATGGAGTTGCCGTTAAAAGAATAACTATCTTACCTCTGCATATATTTCTAAGATATTCATAACTTTGAGTATCTTCATTTCTAAATCTATGAGCTTCATCAACAACTATTACTTCAATCTGTGGATTATTTTTTACATAATTTAAGACATTTTGAAGATCACCACAAGATTTAGCCTCCCATCCATAAAGCTCAAAATCATTTAGATATTTTCGCCAACCACTTTTTTTGTATTCATCACCAATAAGATTCGGCGGGCATATAACTAGTCCAAGTTTTTGAAGTTGTCTGGTTATTAAACAAGTTATAACAGTTTTTCCAAGTCCAACAACATCAGAAAGTATTACTCCTTGATACTTTTCAATAATATTTAATGCAAGATTAACGGCATCCAATTGATAATTATAAGGTTTATATCCTTTATTTTCCATCAAAAATTTTGTTTGCTCTGAAATATTTTTGAAATCATAGCTTTCAATATAAGATTGAAGTATATAAAGATATGCTTCAAATGGAGTAAATTTTCTAAGATGAGTTTCATTCTGGATAATATCAATAAGTTGAGTTTTAATCTTATCATCTTCGGTTATTTCAATTGACTTTTCCCATAAATTATCAAAATATTTTTCTGCTTCATCACATCCAAAGTCAGATATTTCCACATTAAATTCATTTTGTTGCTCAAGCCCAGCTTTAGTGAGATTGCTACTACCTGTTATAAAAACAGATTGCCTAAATTGGTTTTCACCTAACTTAAAAAGGTAAAGCTTAGAATGATTTGGATCATAAGTTTTTCTAATAGTAATAGATCCATCTAATATTTTGTTTAAGAAAAAGGTTATTCTATTTATAAATTTTTCATTATCAAAATCATCTGAATTAATCGAATTTTTAACAGATTGCAAAAATTTTTCTATATGTTGCTCAGTCGAATATTTTTTTGCTTTTTTATCAGAATATTCAACAATCTGATAATTTATCTTATCAACATCAAGTCCAACTAAAATTTTTATTGGCAAATCCTTTTTATTTTTTAATGATTCAAAAAGAGAATCTATACCAGAAAAGTAGAAAAAACCAACTAAAAATTTTAATTCCTTACTTAAAAAAATAAGCTCTTTTATTCTATCAGAAAGTTTTTTCGAAGGATTATTTGAAATAAAATTCGACATTTTTTCCCCTTTTAGTTTTACTATTTTTTAATTTTTTTTATTTATTTTCAATATTTATTTTTTTCTTTTTTAAAAATTCTAAAAACTATTGAAGAATCAAAAATAAAAGCAATTAAATTATTAATTTATTTTTGAAAAAAGCAAATAATTTTTCATATATTTTATATATTTTTTCAATTTTCTCATATAATTTATTTATTCATTTCTGTTAAAATAAATGTCTAAAGTTTAAAGCTACTTTTTATTTCTAACAATATTTTTGAAAAAATAGTAAACTTATGATATACCTTTATTGAAATATATTTTAGTCAAAATTAAAACTTATCTCATTAAGGATAATTTTATATGAGAAAAGATGAAATTACTCTTGAAAGTATTGCAGAAGAACTATTTATAGATATTTTTTCAGATACTTTTGGGGTTGAAAAGACAAATTATCTTTTTATTCAATATCCAGTTGTTGATATTTATGGAAATAATAGGTTTATAGATTTTGCCTTAATACATGATTTTCATAAAATAGCGATTGAGATAGATGGAGAAAGGTACCATAATCCATATAGGATAAATGAAAGTAAATATCTTGATGAACTTTTAAAACAGAATAGTTTGATATATCAAAACTGGAAAGTTTATAGATGGACATATAAACAACTTAAAGAAGAAAGAGAAAAAGTTAAAGACCAGTTGATTACATTCTTAGGAGAATTACCGTTATTTAATGAGTTCGATGATTTTTTGCCAAAACAAAAGGGCAGAGCGATTATATTAAAAGAGCATCAAGAAAAAGCACTTGAAAACCTTGATAATATGAGAAAAAATGGTGAAACTATTGGTCTTTTATACCATGCGACAGGGACAGGCAAAACCATAACTGCTATTAGCGATGTAAAAAGATTAAACAGTAGAACTTTATATCTTGCTCATACAAAAGATTTGATATATCAAACAAAACAAAAGTTTAAAGAATTATGGCCAGAAAAAGAAGTAGGCATCTATATTGCAGAAAATAGAGATAAAAATGCATATGTCGTTTGTGGTAGTGTTCAAAGTGTAAGTCAAAACATAGAAAGTTTTGAACCTGATGATTTCGATTATATTATTGTTGATGAGGCTCACCATAGTGCGGCTGATACATATAGAAAAATACTAAGTTACTTTAAACCAAAATTTACTCTTGGTTTGACTGCTACACCTGAAAGAATGGATGGGGAAAATATTCTTGAACTTTTTAAGAATGTTGCTCATAAATTAGACTTAAAAACAGCAGTTGAGATAGGAGAGTTAGTACCTATAAGATGCATAAGAGTTAAAACAAATGTAGATATTTCAAATGTCAGATTTAATGGTATAACCTATAATTCTCAAGATCTTGAAAGTAAAATATTTATTCCAGAAAGAAATAATGTTATTGTAAATACTTATTTAAACTATGTAAAAGATAAAAAAACTGTTATATTTTGTGCTTCAGTAAAACATGCTAACCTTATAGCAAATATGTTAAAGGAAAATAATATAAATGCTTATGCTGTTTCTGGTATTATGAATTCAAATTTAAGGCAGAAAATATTAAAAGAATATGAATATGGTGATGTAAATGTATTATGTGCCTGCGATTTATTAAATGAAGGTTGGGATAGTCCAAGAACTGAAGTTTTATTTATGGCAAGACCAACAATGTCAAAAACGATCTATCTTCAACAGTTAGGAAGAGGTACAAGGAAGCATAAAGGAAAGGAATATTTAATGGTCTTTGATTTTATAGATAATGCAAATCTTTTTAATACTCCTTTATCCTTACATAGAGTATTTAATACTGATAAATATAGACCCGCAGAATATGTTTTAGCGCCAGAAAATCTTAAAAATATTGAAAACAATATGCTTAAAAAAGGAGAAAAACCTATTGTATATTTAGACTTTCCTGTTGATGTTATGGATTACGAATATATAAATCTATTCAATTGGCAAGAAAATGTAAAAAACCTTATATCGCAGTTAGAATTTGTTAGGTTGGTAGATGTTCAGAGCGAAACAATATCATCATATATAAAGGAAGGCAAAATAAATCCTGATTTTCAAGTTCCAATTGGTAGTAAATATTTTAATTATTTTAAGATGGAAACAATCGAAAATTATGCAAAGCAATTTGGTTGGAAAATTATCAATCAGAGCAATATCAAAGACATTTTTATAGATTATGTTAAAAAAATGGATATGACATATTCTTATAAACCTGTTCTATTAAAAGCAATGCTTGATTACTGTGATGAAAATGGAAAGGTTTTAATAGAAGATATAGTTGATTATTTTATAGATTTTTATGAATATAGAAAAAATAAAAACCTTTTTGTCGAAAAACCAGATAGCGTTTACTGTAAAGATCCAATTGATAGAAAATTGGCAAAGAGAAACATTTTTGAAAAACCATTCAAAAGATTTGAAGATATGAGATTTTTAAGAAAAAGTAAAGATATAGAATATATAGAATTCAACCCTTTTATCTGGAAAAGACTTTCCGAAGAAGAAAAAACTTGGATAAAAACTGTCTGTGATGAAAAGCTTAAAGAATATTATGATAAGATAAGTAAATAATATTAGTAATATAATTTATATAAAAATTTTTATGTGCATTTCTTGCAATGCAAAACCATAAAATACAATAAGCTATAATACCTTAAATTTTCAAAACCAAAATTTCAAACACTAAAATTTCTAATACTAAACAAATTGCTTTTGTCTATTTATAATTATAATAACTCTTTCATTTTCTTTCTCATTTTTAATATCAAAATGTGGATATGCTTTCAATGCTCTTAAAATGCCACTTCCAGCCCCTCTATATTCCATCAGATATGGAGCAAAAGAAGAAATAATGCTATTACGCGTTCTTCTTATTCCTTTTTTTACCTGTTCTTCAGTTAGATTATTAGGTAAACATCCTGGACTTATAATTTCTACTCTATTTTGAAATACAAATAATTTTATTGAATCATTAATAAAATAATCTCTATGAATAAGAGCATTGACCAATAATTCCGTAATTACGATTTCTGGTATCTCCAATTTACCCAAACTATTAAATGATCGGTCATCAGGTTGAATTTTGTCTAATTTTGATACAATAAAATCAAAACCTTTTTTATAAAGTTGATCTAAAGTACCATAGATATTTTCACTGCTTCGATAAGAATTATCAGTTATATCATTACCCCAAAACCAGATTGCTGTAATAAAAAACTGAGGTAATATTTTTTGAACATTTTTTCCAAATAATAATCCTCCAGCTATATTAAGTTTATTATTGCTACCCAATCGTAAATTTGAAATATATTTATCAATTTTATCTAATTCAATTTCTTCATTATATTGTTCTTTATAAAACCTTATAAATTTATCAAAATCAAGATCATCCATTATATTTGAATGTTCTATTATTTTTTCTTCAGCATAAAGATAACCACTACTTTGAAGTAATCTTGCTATTTCTTCATTGCTTGTAACTTTTCTTTTATTTGCTCCATTTTTTACCCATATTATGCCATCTTTATCTTTATAAGGAATAGCAATCCCTTTAGGAACTTTGACAATCATTATAAATTTATTATCAATTTCAACAGTTTCAGTAGTTATATAAATTGATGGTTTAATATGCTGCTGCGCAGCATTTACCAGTAAATTAGTTAAACGATGAAGATCCTCTTTTTTGAGTCCTTTAGGTTCCCAGTTCTTATCATCTACACCAATTAAAATTATTCCACCATTTGTATTGGCAAAAGCAATCATTTCCTGTGCAATGCTTAGTTCATTATGTACATTTTCCTTGAATTGAACATAACTATCTTCACCTTTTTCGATAAGTTTCAGAACTTCAATTGCTTGCATTCATTATTTCTCCCAAACTACTATTTCTACCAAACTACTATTTCTCTT
>CAZOPR010000002.1:130162-356065 GCA_964581895.1 uncultured Brachyspira sp. | reverse complement strand
TAGCTAAGATTCGAGAATTATGGCGATAAGAGATAAGAGATAAGAGATAAGAGATAAGAGATATTGCTTATTCATATTTAAATTTATATATTATATTTTGTTTTTGTCAAGTGTTTTTTGAAAAATTTTAAAATTTTTTTTTATTTTTTAAAATTTAATTACATTTATATTTTCATTTTTATTTTCATTTTCAACTATTTTATCAATATATTTTTTTATATTTTTTTTTATTTTTATTTCAATTTTTATCTTTTTTGATTTTTTCTTTTTTAATGTTTTATAGACATTTTTCATTTTTTTATTTTTTTGTTTTAATCATATTTTTTATTGTAAATCCTTTTTTTGCTGAAATAGGGCTGTAAAAGCTAAAAATAATAATTATTATTTATTGAAATTATTTTTTATCTAAAAATAAAATTGAGCAAGAATGAAATGCTAAATATAAACTGCTTAAAATTATATTTGAGCACAAATTTTTGAAATATTCGCTATAACTAAATAAGATTATTATTTTGAAAAATTTTTTGTTAGTTTTATCTTTATTTTTTTTATTATTTCTTCTTCTTATATCATAGGATTATTAATCATGATATATCGTTTTATTCTTACTTTTATTCTTACTTTTTTTATTCTTATTTTTTAGCAATCTTAATGAATCTGGAAAATTTTTTGAAATAATTGAATTGTTCTTACTGGCATAAAAATTGCTCACTCATATGAAGATATAACTTTATAATTAAACAATTTTTTAAAATAGCAATTTATAACTAACATATCTCAGGGTGGGTGGTGGGGTGGTCTGAGGCATAATAAGGAAGAAGATTATTTCTTTACTATCTTAATTTTTTCAATAAATTAATTAAAAGATATTGGGCGAACCTATAAATAGGCAATGACCTATATTGACATAAATAGAGAATAAAATCATATAGATAATAAAACAATATATAGAATGGAAACCTATATAGAATAGAAATAAATATAGAATGAAAACCTATATAGATTAAAAATAAATATAGAAAGAAACTAAATATAAAATCAAACTAAATATAGAAAGAAATACAGAATGAGAATAAAAACAACATGAAACAAAAGATTGAATAAAACTACAGTTTGATTGAATCTAAAAATGAAACCGTAGTAAGAATAGTATTTAAGTAAAGATAGTATCTAAGTAAAGACAGCATCTAAGTAAGGATAATTGCTAAGTAAGGATAATATTTAAGTAAAGATACTATCTAAGTTAACATAATATGAAATCAAATATATTAAGATACCAAATATAGTATAGAAGAGTTCATTTAAATATGGCAAAAAAAATTAAAAAACTGATTTACTTTATTCTTATATCAATAATAATCCTGCATATTATCTATATTTTTACCATAGGAATTTTATCTTTAATATATATAAAGGTAAATCCACCAATCAGTTCATTGATGATTTATAGAAGCATTTTTTATCAATATAAGGCAAAACCTATAAAGTTTGTCCCCATTAATAATATTCCAAGAATCTTTCAAAGGATGATTATATATATTGAAGATGGAAATTTTTATAAACATAATGGTATAGATTTCGAATCCTTAAAAGAAGCGTACCAAACCAATAAAAAATTTAACAAGATTATTTCGGGAGCAAGCACTATAACGATGCAGCTTGCAAGAACTCTTTTTCTAACACCAGATAGGAATTATATTAGAAAATACCTCGAGATTATTGCGGCAGTTGAAATCGATTTTATAATGCCAAAAAAAAGAATTCTTGAGTTGTACTTAAATTATATTGAATTTGGCAAAGGAATATATGGAGTTGGCGCAGCATCTTACTACTATTTTAAGAAGGATATTTCAAGACTTTCTCAATATGAAATGGCAAAGCTTGTAACAATACTTGCAAGTCCTATAAAATATGATGTCGAAACTGCTCTTAGAAGCAGGAAATTAAGACAAAGATTTTTCTTTTTAAATCAGAAATTCAATCTATTAAGCGAATAGTCTTTTTACCAGTTTGCATATTTTTCTATTATTTTATTCAACTTATCTATAAATATATCAATCTGCTCTTTTGTCTCTTCTATAAAAAAACTTACCCTTATCCCCTTATCTGAAAGTGTTTCTGGTATTCCATAAAATTCTTTGTCTTTCATCATCTTTTTTTTATTTGAAGAACATGCAGATCCAATAGATACCATAATTTTTTCATCATTTAAGATATTTTGAAGAACCTGTGATGGTATTTTTCTATTGTAAATTTTAATAATATAAGGTGAAAAAAAGGATTTTAAAATTTTGTTTGGCTTTTTTTCACTTAAAAAAACTTTATCTGAAAAGATAAATAGATTTTTGGATAAAATTTCATTATTAGCAATTAAATTAAATAGATAAATCTTTTTAGACAAATTTTCTTCATAATTTTTTTCGATTTTACTGTAAAGAAAGTTTGAAGTAGCAGCAGTTGCTGCTATTGCTGCAACATTTTCTGTAGATGGGAAAAGATTTTCCATCTGCCCACCACCAAAAATTATCGGTTTTATCTTACTTAAATCTTTTATATAAAAAATCGAACTTCCTTTTAGTCCTCCAAATTTATGTGATGAAAAAGAAATTGTATCGATATCAGTAATGTTAAAAAAAGGAAGTTTTAAAAAACCCTGGACGGCATCTATATGAATGGCAATATTATCTTTAACTTTTTTGGCAAAATTAGCTATCTTTTCAACAGGTAAAATCAATCCATTTTCATTATTTACCCACTGCAAAACCAAAAAATCTGGCTCAAACTCTTTTATGGCTTCAAAATAGATTGATAAAATATAATCTTCAATCTCTTTATTTTCATTTTCTATACTTTCATTTAGTATATTTTCATTTACTTTTTTATAAAGTTTATCAAACCTTATTCTTTTTAATTCAACATCTTTTTGTGCTTTCATAGTATCTACAATAGATGGATGGTCGGATTCATTATATAAGATTTTTACTTTTCTATTTTTTATCTTCCCCTTTAAGTATTCTACTATGCCAGATATCGCAATATTATTTGATAATGTTGCGCTTGCGGTAAAGATTACTTTTCCGATTTTTGCATCTATTATATTTTTTAATTCGTCCTCAGATTTTTCTATAATTTGCCTTGATTTTTTTCCTTCACTATGTAAAGAAGATGGGTTTGCAAAGTAGCTATTTGATACTTCTATGAATCTTTTTATTGCTATATCTATAGGTTTTGTAGTAGCAGCATTATCAAAATAGATCATTATTTTTTATCCAGTTTTATATTTTTATTTTAATTTTTCTTTTAGTTTTTCTTTTAGTTTCATTTTTTTGGTTTTTTTAATTTTATATTTTCCTTTTTTATCTTTTTATCTTTTTAATAAAAGAATCCACAATATCTTTTAAGAAATCTAACCTTAAAAGCCTTGAACCAAGATAAAACAAAATTAAAAAACAGATAGAAAAAAATATTAGTTTTAATAGGTTTAATAAAAAGGAAATTGTAAAAGAGGTCTTGCTGTATCCTATAAATCTATCGAAAAACAAAAGAAGTAAAGTTAAAATAGATGTTAAAAAGATGGTTTTAAGAGCAAAAACAAAGTTTTCATTGCCAATAGAAACTTTAAGCAATAATCTAGCAAGTAAAATAAGTAAAATCAACTGCGTAAATGTATTTAATGTATTTGCAACAGCTATTGCATTTATCCCAAAAATCGGGGTAAAAATTTTGATATAGATAAAAAAAAGAAAAATAGATATAGATGAGACAAGAACCTGAGATTTCCAGATTCTATGAGAATAAAATAATGAAGTAAACATATTTGAAATAGTTATAAAAATTATTCCTGGCATATAGTAAGAAAAAATAATAGAGGTTGTCTTTACATCATTTAAAGAAAAAGCCCCGTGATAAAAAATTATCTGAGTAAGTGGTCTTGCAAATCCAATCATATAGCCAGCTATAGGTATCGTTAGTAGAAGTGAAAGTTGTATCGACCTTTTTAATGTCGTATTAAGCAAAATTTTATCATTTTTTTGAACAAGTTCCGAAAAGGATGGCAAAAATACCTGAGCCATTGCAACTGATAAAAGACCTATTGGAAGTTGAAAAAGTCTTTGGGCAAGGTAGTGATAAGTTTGCCCACCATCAAACATAGATAAAAAGTAAGTTGAAATAAAGATATTAACCTGATAGGTTGCTGAGGTTATCAAAGAGGGACCCATCAACTTGAAAACTTCAAAAATATGTTTCCATTGTTTAGGCCATTTTATTTTTATTCTAATACCATATCTATAAGCAAAAAAAAGGATAAAAAGAAGCTGAAAAATACCACCAAATACCACTGCATAAATAAAAAGATTCAGTGAAATCTTTTTTATAAAAGCAAAATAGACTATTACAACAATAAAAATAAGATTGAAAATTGATTGAGATATGGAAGGGATAAAAAATTTGAAAATAGCATTCATCGATGAAGAGAAAAAAGAGACTAAAGATATGATAAAAAGATATATAAAAAAATAACGGGATAAAAAGATTGTGCTTGAAATTTTTGTTGGTGAAAATTTATCGAAACCTTTGACAAGATATGGCATAAAAAAAGGGACAAATATAATCAAAATAGTAGTTATAATTAAAAGTAAAAAGATAAAAACAGTAAAAAAATTAGATTGAAATTCATCCTGCTGTTTTTTATCTGATATACTTTTTAAAATAGGAATATAAGAGTTTGTCATCGCTCCCTCAGCAAAGATAGATCTGAAAGTATTTGGAACCTTAAAGGCAGCATTAAAAATATCCTGAACAGATGGCTTAAAAAAATGGGTGACAAAGGTGTCGCGAAGTAATCCAAAAATTCTTGAAACAAAAATCCCAGAAGATGAACTAAATATATATTTTACAGTTTTTTTTGTACTCATTAATAAAGCCCTATTATTTTAATTTTTCTTTTATTTTTCTTTATTTTTTTTAGGAATTTTTTTAATTTTTCTATAATTTCTTTTTTGATTTTTTTAATTTCAAATTTTGAATTTACTTATTGATTTTGACTTTTTATTGTTTTTGATTCGTAGATTGTCTTGTTATCATATTTAAGTTTTATAAAAAAAGTCGATGATTTTTTCTCTTTCAAGGAAAAAGATAAAATATAATGGATCCCGCTATTTTGATTTATTAATTCTTTATCCTCTCTAATATTCAGTGGAAAAATTTCTTCATTACTTGCAAAGACAAGACTGCATGATAATCTTGAAAAATCAAAATAATTATCTCTACTTTCATTAAATATATAAAGATTTACAAAAAGGTTGTTTTCTGTTAGCTCGAAATCTATATCTATTGAAAATCCATCTATAAATACTTTATTTTCCTTATTTAATCTGTCCATAGCTGGCTTATAAACAAGAAAAATGATAAGCAGTAAAAGTGCAACATTAGATAAAGTAAAAATGACATTCCATTTTCTTGTAGGTCTATTTTTTATTTTACTGGTTTTTCTTTCTTCTGGTTTTAAGAAATACTTAAAATGATCCGACATAAGTTCCTCTAATTGTAGGAAATTTATTTTAACCAAAAATTGCTTTTATTGAATATTCAAGCTGATTTATTAAGTCCTCAGAAATAATTGATTCACTAGCGATCCCCTTACTATAGAAATCTAAGGCAAGTTGATCTTGAATGGCAAGTAAAATTTTTGCTGCATCATCTATTTTATAGTTAGAAAGTAGCGATGCAAAAACCCCTGCTATAAAATCCCCAGTTCCAGCTTTGGCAAATCCAGAAAAACAACCATTATTACAAAAAACTCCTTGCTCACCTATAAAGTAACTTATATAATCTTTCATTAGTAAGCCATCTAAGATATTTAAGTTATAAAAAATCTTCCCTTTTTCAAGCATACTGATTTTATTTAAATTTTCTATTTTAAGATTTTCTTCAATTAAATTATTATCAATTAAATTATCAAATATTGCCTTATTTTCATCAGGATTTTCATTCATAAAACTGATATAAGAGTTGAATAATCTTTCAAACTCCTTTTTATGGGGTGTGAAAGTAAATTTAGCCATTCTTTTTTTAGCAAGTTTTATAAATCTTGTAAATTCACTGGCTATTATATTTAAGCCATCTCCATCAATAAGGATATTTATCTTTTTATCTATAATTTTACTTAAAATATTGAAAAAAAGATCAATTTGAAGGCCAAATCCAGATCCAATTAATACCGTATCATTATATTCTTTTGAGTTGTTACTTAAAATTTTTTCAAAACCTGAAAAGTCTGAATTTTCAAAAGGTATTGTTATTATATATGGTATAGATGATTTAATAATTGATTCATATTCCTTTTTTAACAAAAGATAAACATAACCAGCCCCAGTTTTTATCGCAGATTTGCATGCTATTATTGGAGCACCAAGTGTGGATAATGAACTTGAAATTACAAATACTCTTCCAAAATTCCCTTTATGAGAAAAAAATTCTCTTTTTTTCAAAATGCCTTTTATATTAACTAACTCAATAAGTTCTAATTTTTTATTATTATCTTTTTTAACAACATCATTTTTTACAACTTTAAAAATATCCTCGCTTTCTTTTTCAAAATAGGAAGAATCTGGCATATCGCAATCAATCACCTTATAAGATAAAGAATATTTTCTATTTTCAGATGAGAAAAACTCAGCTTTTGCCCAGGAAAGCATCAGAGTGACATCTGTTTTTAGTATCTTTTCTGAAAGTTCTGCACAACCTGTTGGTAAATCTATTGATATTACAAATGAATAATTGTTTTTATATTTTTCAATGAATTCTATTCTTCTTTTTAATTTTTCATCAATTGGCGCTTTTAATCCAATGCCAGTTATTCCATCTATTAAAAAGGCATTACTTAATGCCATCTGAATTTCTTCATTTAAATTTTGCTTACCACTTAAAATAGATCCTATAATTTCATCATCTATCCTAATAAAATTAATATTTTGAAAGTTTAAGTTTTTTAATAGTTTTTCCTGGTAAATTCTTAAATCTGTTTTTCCTTCACCAAAAAATAAAATATTTATTTTATAATTTTTTTTTAAAGCTATTTTTCTGGCAACAGCAAGGGCATCGCCTCCATTATTCCCCGTGCCTACTAAAAAAGTTAATTCATTATTTTTTTTAAATACCTTATTGGATTCGAAAAACCTTTTTTTAAGTTCTTCATTAAGCCATTTTGGCTCAAACTCAATGAAATCTCCATCCAAAAGTTTTATCAAAATATTAGTAATTGAACTTGCTGCGTTTTCCATCAAAATTATATTTTTGTAGTCAAGATTATCTATAAGAATTTTTTCAAAATCAGAAATCTTCTCGAAATTAAAAAGTCGCAATTTTATTCCTTTTAATCTTGTTTTTATAATTAATTTGAATATTTGATTTTCGTATTTTCTTTTATTAACTCAATTTTTCATTAACTCACATTTAATTAAATCTTTTTTCTTGCCAAATGTTTAAAATAATTTTTTTTCAATAATCAAATTTTACCTTTAATTTTGAGTTTTTGCCTTGCTTACAGCCACTTCGGAAGCATAATAGAAGAAGTAAATCTTGTCTTTAACTTTTGAAAATCCATAGATACTACCATTTTCGCCAACTACCATATTATCTGTTGTCAATATGTTTTTAACCTTCATTATTCTTGTAATTATCTGCTCCCCTTTTTCATTTTTAATAATCAACTTTGCCGTTGGGGTTGGTAGCTTTTCAAGATATCTAATATAAAAAAAGAAGTTCCCTTCTGAACTACCCAAATATGTATCTACGGAAGAAAGAGTAATTTTTTGAACTCCATTTTCAACTTTTTCGTTAAATAATCTTTTATAACTACTTAGATTTATTTTGTTTTTTTCATCTGTAAATGATAATCTATAAATAGCATCGTATAGAATATAACCTCTTTCATAATAATACACCTGAATACCGATATATCCATCTGGAGTTACTATCGCATCTCCAAATTCTGAGCTTAAAGTATCTTTATTCCCTTCTGGTATTAATAATTCAGAAAGATCAAATAACATATACAAACTATTGGGGCAAATACTATAATAAAAATTATAGATTTGAGAAATATTCGAATCCAAAAGCTGCTCTTTCTGTAATAGACTTTTATCTTTTTCATTTTCGATATCTGTTTCATTACTCATATTTAGTTCTTGAGGAAAATTTATTATAGATTCATCATTAGAAGATGATTTTAAGGAAAATTTAATAAAACAGGCGATTGATGTCATGTTAGCTAAGGCAGAAGGTAAACCTGAATTTTCATATATTGTTGGAAGAACAAAATGGATATAACTGGTGCCATCAAGCTTTTTCCCATCTTTGTTGGAACCTTCAGATAGATCCTCCTTTGTATGATAAATATATGAATTATGCGGGAAAGAGGGATGAGACTCACTTAATGCAAGAACTTTCAAAAAATCTCCGTACTGATTGAAAACCAGATAAAAGGTATAATATTTGATCATATCGATATCACTCATATTTGTTTTTTGAGATAAATTTTCTATGTAATCTATTTTTTCAACAAGACTTGCGGAATTTTTATCACTTAAAACATAAAACACTGGATGATTTTTATCTGAATAGTTGGATAAAAAACCAGAAAGATCATCACTACTTATTCCAGTTGTACCTTTAATAACTACTTTTAGGTAAATATTATCATTAAAATCGACAGACAAACCTGTAACTTCTGGAAGAGGGAAAGATCTGTTTATTTTTATTGTTCTTTGGCTTTCATCTAAACTGCTCATTATCTTTTCTTTATCTACACCAAAACCACTTGATGTGATAGAACTATTTTGAATAACCAATACAGCGTTTCCATTCCTTGAATATTTATATAATGTTCTTGTCGAATTATCAAAAAAGTAGATATAATATTTTCTATAAAAGATATAAGAAGGATAATCTTTCGGATAAACTTCTTTTTCACCAACATTTTCATTGGGGGTATATTTAGCATTAAATAGATTAATCCTTTTTATCTCAATACCGCTTCCACTTTGACAGGATAGCAAAAGAATTAAAATAAAAAAAATAAAAAAGGTAAAAAATATTCTACCAAATTTGTTATAAAATAGATTTTTTTTCATATTTTTCCCATAAAAAGATATTAAAATTAAAAATTTAATTTTCCAACACTATATTTTCAATATAATTGAAAATTTTATCTTTTCCATCTTTGGTCAATGAAGAATAAGGGATAACAAGGTTTTTGTCGCATTTAAATCTTTCAATAAAAAAGGATTTAATACCACTAATTTTTGACTTAGTAATCTTATCTATTTTTGTTAAAATAAATAAAATTGGCAATTTATTTTCTCTTAAATAATCTATAAGCTCATAATCAATATTATCAGGTTGTCTTCTACAATCTATTAGAAAAAATATATATTTTTTAATCTTTTCGATTTGAAAAAAAGAATCGATAAGTTGATTCCATCCTTTTTTAGTCAGATCACTTATAGCTCCATAACCATAACCTGGGAAATCGACAAGATAAAATTGATCATTTATTAAATAAAAGTTTAAACTTCTTGTTTTTCCTGGGGTTGATGATACATATGCAAACTTTTTTTTACCAACAATAGTATTTATAAAAGATGATTTTCCTGCGTTAGATCTACCTATTATACATATCGCTGGTAAATCTATTTCTGCAAGATTTTCTATACTAAAAATAGTAAATTTAAGTTCTGATTTTTTAATTTCCATTACATTTGTTATTAATATATTTTATCTACTTTTATTAAAGAATAAACTCCAAGTATTAAAAAGAAAACAGGACCAATCAAAGCGGAAACAAAGGCATTCCCCACCCCTCTTTTACCTAACACATATAATGTATTTATTACAAAATAATATGAGCCATATACAACTATACTGGCAATTAAACTAATTATAAGAGTATTTTTCCTGAAAAAGGAACCTGTTGCAATTCCAAAAAGTGAGATCAAAAAGCCAGAAATAGGAAAGACAAATTTTGCCCAAAAATTAAACTCATCCTTATAGTTATATAGCTTATATTTTTTCATCATCTGAATAGTCTTCCATCCTTCATAAATATGCAATAGTTCCATATTAAAAAACGATCTTTGGAATAATTCTGGTTCATCTATAAGATAATATTCTTTTTCATTAAAATGTTCTTTAAATATCTTTTGGTTACTTAGATCGTATTGATATTCATAAACATCGTAAAGCATCCAATTCCCATTTGAAATATATTTTGCAGATTTCCCAATTATTTCAGTTTTAATTCCAACATTTATATCATATTGAATTATTCTGACATCAATCAATTCTTTTGTTTTATCAATATATTTATTTACATAGTATATATTTCCCTTTGTTCCTTTTAATGTAAGATTAAAATTATCTTTTACTATTTCTTTAGGAAAGAATTTATTTTCAATTTCTGTTTTATGCTTAAAATTATCAATGACAAAAGGGTCCTGTGTAACTATCAATAATAAACTTATTAAAAATATAAAAATAATCAGCATAACCGACATAGAAACTGTCGAAACCCCATTTGTATGAATTGCTAAAAGTTCAGATGAACTATTTAAAGATGATAAAACATAGATAGTACTAAAAAGCATTGCAACACCAAACATTTGAAAATAAATATATGGAGTCCAATATAAAAAATAATGAATTAAAGAATTTAAATCCATCTTCATATATTTATTTATATTGAAGATAAACTCCTGCATTATATATAAAAAAACTACCAATATAGATACAACAATAAAAGGGAAGATAAACTTTTTAACTAAATAATTGCCAATTTTGTAAGGAATTCGCATTTAAAAATCCTATTTTTTGTTATTTTATATTATCTCTATATCTTCTATTTGAAAAAGGTAATCGCAGATTCTCCCAGGGTAATATGATTCTATAAAGTTAATAATCTTTTCCTTCATAGCGTTTGAAGAAGCTCTTTTATCTGTTATGGCTGAAATACCAATTTTAGCAAAATGAAAATCATCGACTAAACATTCAGAAACCGAAACATTAAATTTATTTCTAAGTGAATCTATAACAGAGCGGACAACATTCCTTTTATCTTTAAGAGATTTTGCTTCTTCAATATGAAGTTCAACATATCCAAATAGTATTATCATTAACGACGATATATACCAGCATTATTTTTTTGCAACTTTTATTACTTTTCCTATTGACACCCATATTTTTTTGGGTTATACTAATTTTGGCGATATGGTAAATAGTATGAAGGATAAAATATACCCCCTTTTTACAAATTTTTATCTACCTTATTTTACTTTATCTTTAGCGGAAAAAAAACATAAAAGAAAAGATATCATACTTTTTTATGAAAGCGCAGGTAATAACTATATATATACCTGCTCAAAGTCTATATCTTATTTCGGCATAAAACCTGGTATGCCTCTAAATTTTGTAAAGAAGATAACAAATGACTTTTTTCTTCTCCCCTGTTATGAATTTATCGAAGAAAAAAATTATTTCAAAAAATTACTTGAAGATAAACTTAAGTCCTATGCATTTGCTGTTTATGATATCCCTTATTATACAGTTAACCCTTTTTCATATGATTCTTTTTCCTTAGTAGCAGATTTTTCCGGCTGTCAGATTCTTTATAAACCTATATTTGTATTTTTAGAATCACTTTTTAACTCCTGCATAAAAATAGATAAAAGGCTTAATCTTTCATTTTTTACATCAAATTCTTTTTCTTTCTCTCTTTTTGTCCCTTCAGATATAGCCTTAAGTTCAGAAAAGAATCTATCGCTTATATTTTACAATTCCAATCAATTACCAAATCTGATTAAACTTTCAAATATCCTATCCCCCCTTACTTTTTTTGAAGAAAGCGGCATTTTTTACTTTTCAGATTTTATAAGGCTTCCATCTTCTTTTCAGGAAAAACTTTTAAGTTTACTTCTTCTTTCTTCGCCGCTTTCTTCCCGTATCAAACTTGCAAATAGATTAAAACCACTTCTTTTGGCTTTTCAATCCGTTAAAAAAAATGATCTTCTTGATCTTTTTATCGCAAATATTATGCAAAAAATCTTTGATAAAGATAAAGACACCAGATATGAAATAACCATAAATTTTACTTTACCAACAAACAATAAAAATGCTATTCAATCAGAAATAAGAAAAAGACTTTTTATCGAATCTTACTTTTTAAAAACTTTCTGGCTTAAATCAAAGTCAAAACAGATTTCAGTAACAATCGAATTCGCCAACTTATCTATCGAACATTTCGAATTATTTTTTGAAAATCTGGATATTCTATCTTTTTTCAATTCGATTTCTGAAATGATTGTATCAAGATTGAAAAGCAAGACTGCTGTTACCTTGATAAGTCTTGAGTTTGATAAAAGATCTTGTCAACAACTTTTTGAAGATGACTTAAAAGCAGATGATGAAAAACTTCTTACATTATTTGAAAATCTGATCCAAAAATTTGGCGAAGAAAAAGTTCATCTTGCAGGATAATCTATGCAACTTTTTGTACATACAAATTACTCATTTTTCGAAAGTAATCTTAGCATAGAAGTTTTATTGGAAAATCTTTCAAAAATAGGCCAAAAATACTGCATTATAACAGATAAAAACAATATCTATGGAATGTGGGAATTAATTAATTTAGTAAAACAAAGAAATATTTTCCCTATAATTGGGGTTCATATTGCACCAAAATTAACCCAAAAAATATACAACATAAAACAAAACATATATAGCAATGGCGGATTTCTCCTCTTTTTAAAATCGATAGATGGCTATCATTCATTTAATTCAATAATAAGCAGTGCAACAAACAGAAAATCTTTCAGTGAAGTTTATGATACAATTTCAAAACTTTCTTCTAAAAATGAACTTGATAATCTAATATTTATTTCATTAACAGCAAATGTTTATAATATATTAAAATTTCTTCATATACCAGAAAAGAACCTGTACTTTGGATTAATTGAAGATATTTTTACTAAAAAGCCTTTCTTATCCCCCTTGCTGATAAAATTTTTTGAAGAATTAAATATCTTAAATCCTATCTTTTTATCCAAGATTTTTTTTGATTCTCAAACTGAAGATCAGTTTATTGATCTTTTATATACATTGAGATTTAACAGGATTGTAAAAAGAAAAAATCAGATCTTTTATAAAAGAAGGTCAGTTTTTGAAAGTTTTTCATCAATACTTAAATTCTACTACCTTTCTGAAGATTTAAGTTTCTTAAAAGATAAAATGAATCCATACAATATTCTTTCAAAATCAGCAAAATCATTGATAACAAACTCTATTGAAAATGCTAAAAACTTTTATTCTTTATTTTCTGAAATAAAACCAAAACCTGCTGTCTTTCCATCTTTTTATGAAAATGCAGATGATAAATTGAAACAGATATGCCTTCTTAAACTAAGTGGAAAAAACTTAAAAAACAATCCGAATTACATATCAAGGTTAAATTATGAGCTTTCCATTATATCCAAGAAAGATTTTTCTTCATATTTTTTATTTGTATATGAACTGCTTAACTATGCAAAAAAAAACAAAATTGAATATATTGGAAGAGGATCCTGTGCATCTTCCCTTGTTTCATACTTACTTGATATAACTGAAGTTGATCCAATTTTGTTAAATCTTTATTTCGAAAGATTTTTAAATCCAGAAAGAAAATCTTACCCAGATATTGACATAGACTTTTCATGGAAAGAAAGGGATAAACTTTTTTTATATCTTTTTAATAGATACCATGCAAACTGTTGTATGGTCTCAACTACAATTAGAATGAACTTAAAAGCGGCATTTAGAAATAGTGCAAAATTTTTTGGAATGGATTCAAAATCAATAACAAAATATTCCAAACTAATTCCATCCTTTTTTTATATAAAAGATACAGATAAAATCAAAAATCTTCTTGGAGATATTGGTGTTGAAAAAAATATAATAGATATGACTATTAAACTTTTAGGTTTACCTTATGCAAAAGGAGTTCATCCTGGAGGGATTATCCTTTCATCTCCAGATATTTTTAGTTCAACTCCATATTTATATGCCACAAAAGGCGTTCCTATCTCACATTTTGACCTCAACTATATAGAAGATGCAGGACTTATAAAGATAGATATACTATCACAAAGAGCTTTGCAGGTCCTTCAAGATTCAATAGAAAATATTCAAAAACTATATGATAAAAATTTCACTCTTGATTTTGATAAAGCGAATATAGATAAAAAAACATGGGAAAAGATTAGGAATGGAGATTGTAGAGGTTGTTTTTACATAGAATCAGCCGCTATGGTTAATCTTTTAAGGGATCTTGATGTTAAAAATTTTTTGGAACTTGTTGCAGCATCCTCAGTTATAAGACCAGGAGTTTCTGATTCTGGGATGAAAGATGAATATATACAGAGGAAGACAAAAGCTAAAAAAATTGAATATGAAATACCAATATTAAAAGATATTTTAAGTGCAACATATGGCATAATGATTTATCAGGAAGATGTATTAAAAGTTGCAAGCTTTGTCGGAAAACTTTCACTTTCAGAAGCAGATTTATTAAGAAAAGCCATGAGTGGTAAAAGCAGGAGCAAAAGCGAGATAAAAAGATTGAAAGAAAAATTTATAAAAGGTGGACTTTCACAAAATTATTCTATAACTAACCTTGAAAAGATCTGGTATCAGATAGAGTCATTCGCTGGTTATGCTTTTTGTAAGGCTCACTCTGCATCCTATGCAATCCTTTCTGTCAAACTTGCTTATATAAGGACACATTTTGCCCCTATCTTTTATGCTGCACTTTTGAACAACTTTGGAGGCTACTATCCTTCAATAGCATACAATATCCTTGCCATTATGGAAAATATAAAGGTAGATATATGCAAAATAAAAAATGCAAATAAAAATACAATTTTTGATGGAGAAAAAATTGTAATAGGGCTTTGCAATTTCTTCTTTTTAGCTGAAAATGAAAAAGAGACCTTAATTTTATTAAGAGAATATTTCAAAAAGGAAAAGGAATATATTTTAGCAAAATTTATTTTCCTTTCCAATTTTGAAAAGCAAAAAGTATTAAAACTAATTCAAGTAGGTTACTTCTCAGATTTTTACCAATCCAGCTCTTTTGCCAAAATAATATGTGAAAATATATTCTTAGAAAAAGAAAAAAGCTTAAACAATTTTATTTTAAAGGAAAAAGATTTTGAAAATTTAAAAATTTACTTTACAGAAAATAAGTTCAATCTATACTATTATAGATATAAGTTTCTTGGGTTATTTATTAATATTACCCCTTTTAATATTTTACAAAAGATGATTGAGAATAATATTTTAACTGATTTTGAAATTGAGGAATTTTCTGAATATACAAAAGTTAAAAACAGAAACCAACCTGAAGATAAAAACCTTAAAGTTTTAGGTTGGCTAATAACTTACAGAAGTGCAGCCACAAAAGATAGCAAACTTATGGGATTTGCGACATTTTTTGATGGTAAAAATTTTCTGGAAACAGTCATTTTCCCAAATAAATATGGCTGTTATTACAATTTACTTAAGTACTATAAGTTTTTTAAGTTAGATATAGAAATAGAGGGAAAAAGTTCAAATTCTCTTATTATTCAGAAAATGCAACCTTTTGTCCCTGATTTTATGGAAAGATTAAAGGGAGGAGTTTATGCAGGAAATAACAAAAAGGCAAAAACAGATTCTTGATTTTATTGCAAATTACATTGAGTCAAACCAATACCCTCCATCTATTACTGAAATAGCAGATACCTTCTCAATAAACTTAAAAACAGCACATGAATTTTTAGATAGACTTGAAAATAAAGGATATATAATAAAAGAAAAGAGGATTGCAAGAAGTTTGTTGCTTACAGAAAAAGCAATTTCCGAAATAAATCAGAGAAAAATACCAATTTATGGTACAACTGCTGCAGGTAAACCAATTGAAGCCATCGAAGATATAAAAGGTGAGATTGTTATTGATAAAAGAAGATTTTCAGATGGTGAATATTATGCACTTGTCGTTAGAGGTGATTCTATGAAAGAAGCTGGTATTTTCGATCAAGATTATGTTATTGTTAAAAAAACTGAGATTGCTAAAGATAAAGATATCGTTGTAGCTTTGATAGATGGAGATGTAACACTTAAAAGAATATTTTACGATTACAATAAACATATGATTGTTTTACATCCTGAAAATTCAACTTATTCAGATATAATAGTGAGTCCTGAAAGTTTTAAATGTTTAGGTGTGGTAGTAGGTGTTCAAAGATACCTAGAATAAAAAAGCTGCCTCTTTTCGAGGCAGCTTCTCATAAGTTAAAGTTATTTGCCTTTAACCATAGCTTTGAAATCAGAACCAGGAGTGAATTTTGGGTATTTTGTAGCAGGGATTTTAATGGCATCACCAGTTCTTGGATTTCTACCAGCTCTAGCTTTTCTTTCGCCTCTTGTAAAAGTACCAAAACCGATCAACTGTACATTCTGCCCCTTTTTAACTGTTTCTTTAACAGTTTTCATAAATGAGCCAAGGAACATTTCAATGTCTTTCTTTTTTAGTTTGGTGTCTTTTGCAATAGAATCAATGAGTTCTGCTTTGTTCATACTCTCTCCTTCCTTTTTTTAGTAGCTTTTTTATGCTCCATACTTACTTCTTAAGTTATAAAATATGTTTGTCAAGAGTATTTTAAATATTTTTTTCAATTTTTTACATATTTTTTTTATAAATTAGAAATTTACAAATTAAAAGACAACCTGTATAGTTTTTATTATAGATGTATATGAGACTTTTATATTAAATTTTTATTGTTTTGCAATATAAAAAAAATTTTTTTTATTTTTTCCCATTTATTTTTAAGTTAGAACTATTTATGCCAAAAAATTTTACCTATTTTTATTATGATAAAAAGATTATTTTTTAAATTTTGTTGAATTTACTAATATTTATCCCTGATTATTATATAATTTTATTGACATTTAATAACCTTTATTTATAATTATTAACAAATTAAAAATAGAGACTTAGCTTTTTCATAAAATAATAAAATTTTTTCAGAGGCAGAAAATTTTTCAAACTTAGCTATACAATCTTTTCCTTTTATCTTTTTTTCGTAACAAATATAAATATTTGATGTTTTTAGAAACAATATAAATAAAAAAGATTCTAAAAATTTTATATCCTCTTTTTCTATTATCAAATCGAATCTACTTTCTTCATTTTCTTTTAGGGTTTCCAAAAATTTCTGTTTACATTTAGAAATAATTTTTAAATAATCATTATAAATTTTATTTTTATAATCTTTTTCATTTTTTTTCTCATGTGATAAAAATGAAAGTATTCTATAAATTTTGAACAATGTTGCTTTTTCCATTGTGCTTATAGTATTTTCAAACTGAAATAGAGAACTTGAAGCAAAAAATCTTTCATCGTAACCTTTTTTTTGAAGTTGAGATTCAAATTTATATCTAATATAATCAACAGAATTTATGACTGGATAATATGGTGAAAAGCCAAGACTTAAATCATTTTCAAATATTAAGAAAAAAGAATATAGTATCTCTTCAAAACTTTGAGTTGGAATTCCTGCAATAATATATGTTAATACTTCAATATTATAATTTTTAATTATTCTATTGAATTTTAAGAATTCTTCTTTAAATGAAGGTCTGTTTTCTTTTTTCAAAATTTTTTCATCAAAACTACCAAGAGCTATAGATATACTTTTAATATTTGCTTTTTCAAATTTTTGTAAAATTTCAAAATCAATTTTGTGGTAATTTACCCCATTTGGGAAATCAAAAGTAAATTTATGAATATTTGAGGTAAAAATTTCAAGAATTTTCAATATTTCTATTGCTTCTTTTTTAATGGCTGTAAAACTATCATCTTCAATATGGATTTTATCGAAAGATTCTTCTTTAAGAGCCAATAAATCTTTCAATATCTCATTTTTATCTCTATAGTAAAATTTATCAAATTTCTTTGTTGAATAAAAACAGTAAGAGCATCTATAAGGGCAGCCAGAGGATAACAATATAGAACCAGCTTTATATAAATTTTTTGGATTACTTACTTTTATTTCTTTTTTATGATTATCATAATAAAAAATTTTATCTAAGTAGTAAAACTTGTAGATTTTTCCAAGAATCTTTTTCCTTTTTTCTTTGAATGAGCTTGTATGAAATGAACTATTCAAAGCTTTTTTTGTTTTAATCCCTTTTACTTCTTTCAACTTTTCTAATATTTCTTCAATTTTTTTCTCAAATTCATCTAACTCAAATTTATCATAAATAATTACATTAATATTATCTAATTTCAAATTATTTTTTATATCATTTATCTGTGATTCATACCAAGTTTTATTTATAATAACATCATTCCCACCTATTATTATATGAGTATTATCATCAAAAAATTTCATTACTGATTTAACAACGTTTATAGCATGTGACCTATATGCTGTAAAATTTGAAGTTATTAGGATAATATCTGGATAGCCATGTAACTTTATGTACTTTTCATAAAATTCTAACTGCCAGGAAATTTTGGTGATACCATAATAATTATAATCATTAAAAAGAGAGAATTTTGAAAAGTCTTTCTTATAATAGTCATTTAAGTATGACAAATTATCTGGAATTTTAACTTTCTGCTTAAAACCAAATCTAAAATCCACAATATTTGTGTTTACTTTAAGTTTTTGAAGCATTTTAGAAACATAGATTGCATTATTGGGATATAGCCTATCCTGACTTATATAAAAGTCTGAAAAGGGTGGAATTATAAAAAGAGCTTTTGCATTAATGTTTTTAAATCCCATCACTTAAAAAGATCACTATATTTAAGTGTAAACTGATCTTTAAAGGATTCTGCCATATTTTTCTGTTGTTCGGTAAGTTCTGTTTTATCATATATATCTATATTCTTACTCTTTGGGAATTCAAATTCATCAAGAAGTCTTATTAATATATTTAGAAAAGGAGATAAATCATCAAGTTGACTATTTGTGCTTTCCAATCTGTTTCTTATTATTGCTATTAAAGAAATAACAGAATATTCAAACTCTTCTATATCAATATCATCAGAAATCTTAATTGAAATTTCACCCCTTTTTTTGAAAGTTAAATTAATATATTTATTTTTTTTCCTACTCACAGTATCTTTTCCTTTTATCATAGATAATTTTTAATATTTTAAATCTTCTAACTTATCTTTATCTCCTAAATAAAGTAGCAGTTATTTGCCTTTTTGTCAATCATGATGCTATTTAATTTTCAATTTGACATAAGCAATAATTTAAAATATATTAATTTTCGGTAAGAAAAATAAAGAGGGTATTTAATGGGAAAAGAACTTATCGAGGTATCGGAAATTCTTCTTAAAGAAATTGATGAAATGATAAGTAATGGTTATTACAATAGTAGAGCTGAAGCTGTAAATGATGCTGTTGATCAGATGATAAAAAAATATAAACTTTCCAAACTAAAAGAAAAAAGCGAAATACTGGATAAAGAAAAAAATTAAAATAAAAAATTAGTAACCAATTTTTAATTTATAAATATTTTTCATAGATTGTTGTCTAAAACTGAACTTTGAGCATAGTATCAAGCAAAGTACCAAAATAGATATGGTTGATATTTATTATATGTTAGTAAATAAAATTAAATTTTAAGCAAATTATTTATATAGTTTGATGCGATATTTTTAATATTATTGCATAAAAATGAATAGTAAAAGCCATTAAGATTAGGCCTATAGAATATTTATTATTTATTATTTATTATTCATTATTAATGTTAGTAAATAAAACTGAAACTTCGAAAAAGCATTAAGATTGAATACATAAAATATTTTTTATATAGCATTAATTAAAACCTCTTTACTCCGATATAAATAAATAAAAACTTAATAGTAGGCGCAAAAAATGAATAAATTTAAAATCTTTTACTTTAATAAAATTTACAAATTTAATAAAAGTTACAAACTTTTTTTATCTATGACTCTTTTAACACTTTTTTTGGCTCTTTTCTTTATATTTAATCAAGTTGCTTTTGCTCAACTTGTTTATAAAGAATATGACACCAATGGAGATGGTAAAATAGACAGATGGATCTGGTTATACAATGGATTTGAACAAAAGGTTATAATGGATTTAAATTATGATGGAGTTCCTGATGCTGAATATAGATACTTTGTAACTGATGATGGTAGTATCCCTCAATTTCAACAATTTGACACCAACTTCGATGGGAAATATGATGATTTTTATTATTTTGAAAATGGGAAATTGGTAAGACAGGAAATTGATTCGAATTTCGATGGAAAAGTAGATATCATAATATATATTCAGGATAATTATATTTATAAAATAGAGCAAGATAAAGATTTTGATGGAAAATTCGAAACAGTCATAAATTATTAAAATTTAAGGTTTGTCAAAAGTAAATTGATGTTTAAAGATTTTTTAAGCTATTACAATAAATTCCAAGATAGATACGAAGCCCACTATGAAAAGTTTAAGAAAAAATTGTTAAATCTTGAAATTTCAGATAGTTTAAAATCATTTCTCTTTTATACCCCAGATTCTAAAGGTAAACTTTTAAGAAGCTTTTTTGCTTATAGAAGTTGTGAGCTTTTTGAAATACCTTCTCCTATTAAAGAAAATGTGGCTCTTGCCATCGAACTTTTTCAATCTTTTACACTGATTCATGATGATTTACCATCTTTAGACAATGATGATTATAGAAGAGGTAAAGAAAGTCTTCATAAAGTAGTGGGTGAAGCAAATGCAATCTTAATAGGTGATGCTCTTTCTATTCTTCCTTTTTTATTATTCAGTGATTTTACTAATTCAAAATCTATAAAAGATTACTATCCAGCAATATTGAGATTTATAAATGAATTTTCGGCATTTGCAGTTTTTGCACTAATTGATGGGCAAATTCTCGATTTGCAATTAAATAAAGAAAAAATTATGAAAAATGAAGACAATAAAAATATAAAAGATAATCTTAAAGATAAAATTTTTAAAATATATGAAAAAAAGACGGCATCATTTTTCGCATTTAGCCTGAGTAGTGGTGCTTTACTAAAACCTAAAGATAAGGAAGATAACAAAATTAAAGAATATCAGGAACTTTACGATGCTGGATTAAATTTTGGTCTTGCTTTTCAACTTATGGATGATATTGATGATTATGAAAAGGGAAAAGAAAATTTTTCTTTTCCAAATCTTTTTGGTCTTGATCTGACAAAAATTTATATCAAGGATTATCTAAAAAAGAGTTTAAAAATTATTGAGAATTATGACAAAGATATCCTTTATCCATATTTTTCTGAGTTTTTTAAAAAATTTAGTTAATTTACTTAATGTCTTTGATTTATTTAGAAAAAATCTTCTTTTATTATTTTATTAAAAAAAATTATGCATATTTTTAGAATAATTTTTATTAAGATTAAATCTTTTATAGGATTAAGTAAAGATTTTACAAGATTAAATTTAAGGAGAAAATAAAAATGAAAGACATTAAAAATAATTTTAGATCCTTTGCCAGCGATAACAATTCTGGCATAGACAAAAAAGTTATTCAAGCAATAATCAAAGCAAATGAAAATCATTGTATAGGCTATGGAGAAGATATTTACACAAAAAAGCTTTTTGAATTATTAAAAGAAAAATTTGGAAATTCAATTCTGCCATTTCTAACTTTCAATGGGACTGGTGCTAATACTCTTGCATTAAAACAGGTATTAAAGCCATATCATTCGGTTATTTGTGCACAAACAGCTCATATAAATGTAGATGAAACTTCGGCACCAGAAAATATTGCAGGATGCAAAATTTTACCTGTTGATACAATTGATGGCAAAATTAAAATAGAAGATATAAAACCATTTTTGTCTGTAAAAGGGGATATTCATCATAGCCAGCCAAAAGTTGTGGCGATTTCAAATACTACTGAAGTTGGAACTGTATATAAAAAACAAGAACTTAAAGATTTAGCAGACTTTTGTCATGAAAATGATTTAATATTGTTTTGTGATGGAGCAAGAATTGCAAATGCTGCAGTCAGTCTTGGATGCGATCTAAAAGAGATTACAGTCGATGTGGGCTTAGATATATGGACAATCGGTGGAACTAAAAATGGTCTTTTGTGTGGTGAAATACTTGTTTTTGCGAATAAAAATATTGGACAAGGTTTTGAGTTCTTGCATAAAACAGGTTTACAGCTTGCATCAAAGATGAGATTTTTATCTGCACAATTTCTTGCATACTTCGAAGATGATCTTTGGAAAAAAAATGCGAAAATTGCGAATGATATGGCAAAACTCTTTGCACAAAAACTTAATAATTTTAAAAATATTGAATTTGCTTATCCCACAGAGGCAAATGGTATTTTTGTAAAGATGGATAAAAAATATATTGAAAAACTTTTGGAAAAATACTTTTTTTATATCTGGGATGAAGATAAAAATATAATAAGACTTATGACAAGCTTTGATACAGAGGAAAGCGATATAGAATCATTCATAGATTACTTTTCAAAGATTGTTAGTTAGTAAAGCAAATTAAAATTTTTTATAAATCAAATTAAATAGTATTAATAGGAACTGAAAAATATAAAATTTTTACTATCAAGAAAATTCAGTTCTGTATACCTTTATCTTCTATTATTTTAGCCAATCGTAAAAAATATGGATATCCCTCAATTGATTTAAAATCTTCAACCATAACTTTATCTAAATCTTCTAAATAACTAATAATAGATTTAAAGATAAATGGCATTGCTTCAAGAAACTTTTTATATATATAGCCTCCTAAAAAAAGGTTAATATCTATATTAAAAAAAATTCAATAAAAAGGCAAAATAAATATAGTAAAAATAAGGGATAAAATATGTTTAATGAAAACAAAAAACATCGAAAAGAAAAATTATTAGATTTTGCAAAAATTTACACAATATATTTTTTTATTTCTGTGAAAAAATAATATTTATATTTTTGAAATTTAATAGACTACTTTCCCAGTAATTAAATTAATAAACCTATAAAAAATAACAAAAATCAGATTCTTCAATTAATTTTTTATCATGGCTTAATAATATAATAGTAGATTTTTCTTTTAATTTTTTTAATATTTTAATAAAATCTTCTTTTGTTTCTGAATCAAGATGAGATGTTGGTTCGTCAAAAATAATTATTTTGGGTTCTCTTATTAAAACTCTAGCCAATAAAATCTTTTGCTCTTGTCCTATGGAAAGATTAACTCCATCAGATCCGACAATAGTATCAAATGATTTTGGTAATTTAATTATAAAATTATACGAATTTGAAAGAATCGCTGCATCAATAAGCTGCTTATCAGAATAACAAGATAAGCCAAGTGAAATATTATATTTTATTGATTCATTAAATAGTTCTATTTTTTGATTCATAACTACTATATTTTTTCTTAAATAATTTAAATTATATTCCCTTATATCTATACCATCTATAGAAATTTTCCCTGAATTTATCTCATACAATCTATTAAGTAATTTTGAAATCGTTGTTTTCCCAGAACCATTTTTCCCAATAATAGAATTTATAGTTTTGGATTTGAAGTTTAATGATAAATTATTTAAAACAAATTCATGCTTATTATAAGAAAAAGAAATATTATATAGATCAATTTTGCCTTCATTTATACATAAGTTTGACTTATTATTAATATTTTCTTCTGATATTTTAGTAATTTCTTCTATTCTTTCAATTATAACTGAATTTTGTTTAAAAATCTGAAATGAATCTAATAATACTAATAAATAACTTACAAAACTTGTCGAAACGCTATTATATGCAAACCAATTACCAAGTGTTAATTTGCCTTTAATTATAAACAAAATACCCACAAAAAATGTTATTAAATCAAAAAATGATTTTATAAAACTATTAAATATTTTACCTGTTTGATATATCACATTTGTTTTTAATAAATATTTTCTAATATCCAATAAAAAATATTTGACTTTTTTTATTATATCGTTTTCAACTACAAAGGATTTTAACTAATAATTAAATCAATTGTTTTTAAAATAAATGATTCAAAATTTTTATTTTTAACCCATAATTCTTGATTCCTTTTTTTCTTTATATTTCCCATATATAAATTAAAAAAGAAAAAAATAGGAACTCCTATCAATGAAATAATTGATAAAAAAGGATTAATAAACAATGCAAAAGTAAAAAATATAATAAATGATAATAAATTTATAGAAAAATCAAAAATCAAATTATCAATAATATCAAGAATAGAATCAGTATCTCTTATTCTATTCAATATTTCACCAGATGAAGTATTGTCAAAAAAGGATAAAGGCAAATTTAATAGATGATATATATATTTCTTCTTAAAATCATATTTTAATTTTTGATTTAGAAAATTGTAATAATGATTTGATGCAAAATTGATCAAATTAACTATTATATCAACTATAATCAGCATAATTAATATAATAATTAATTTTTTGATGTCTTTTTCTGGCAAAATTTTATCTATTACTATCCTAAATAAAATTGGTTTAATTAGCTGAATACTAGAAAGGGCAAGAAATAAAAATAATAGAAATATATAATTTAATATTTTAGGTTTTATAAGTTTAAAGATATATTTTATTGTTTCAATCATGAAAATATGCAATTTTTTATATTACATTAAATCAATTTATACATTTTCAAATTTAAAATATTTTTCTAATATATAATCACTTATTTTACTAATATTTATAATGCTTAAAATTTTTTGTTTATCGACTATATCAACAATCTTACCATTATCTATTATGCCTATTTTATTTGAAATCTCATCTACATCATCTACAACATGTGTAGAATATAAAATTGTCAACTTTTTTTCTTTGTTTAGTTTATTTAAATAAAGAATTAGTTTTTTTCTCATAACTATATCAAGTCCAGCTGTTGGCTCATCATAGATAAGTAATTCAGGATCTTTCAAAAGTGATGAAACAATCAAAACTTTCCTTTTATTTCCATGAGAAAGAGATGAAAACTTTTTATTCATATCTATTTCAAAATAATCAACCAATTTATCAAGTTCATTTTTATACCTATTTGAATCAATCTCCTCTACTTCTTTAACAAATTTAAATATTTCTTTAACTTTCATATAATTATATGAGTAATTTTCGCCAGAAAGATATCCTGTAAATTTTTTAATCTTTTGGGAATCTTTTGCACAATCCATTTCATTTATTTTTAATATACCTTGTGTAGGATAAATAAAATTTAATAAAGTTCTTAATGTTGTTGTCTTTCCTGCCCCATTTTTCCCAACAAGACAAAAAAAATCACCTTTAGCAACATTAAATGTTATTCCTTTAATTGCTTCTATTTTCCCATAATTTTTATAAAATTCTCTTATTTCAATATAATTTTCCATATTTTCTCCTCATTTTTATTATTTATTAGATATTAAAATTGCTCACGCAATTTATGTCTGTATGGATTTTTGAAACAAGTTTATTATTTATTAGATATCAAAATCCATTTTGCAAAATCTTATATATGCAAGTATTAAAAATATTATACCAATAACTATTGCTGGGATTGAGTATATAATAAAATTTATATCATTTTTTTTATAGAATAATATAGGATATTTTGTATACCTTAAAAGGTGAATTGGACTAATAAATTTTAATAGATCAAAAATTTTGGAATCTTTTAGAATTAAATTTTTTGAGAATTGAAATGATAAGCTATTTAACGAAAAATATAATAAAATAGGAATTGATATTGATAACAACCTTTTAATTATAAATAATGAAGAAAACAAAGAAATGGAAAAAATAAAAAAGCCTAAAGGGAGATTTATTATAATATTTTTAAAAAAGAAGATATAACTTACTTTATTAAATTTATAATATGAAAATATTTCTATAAAAATGTTATATAATAAAATAAAAAATATATAAACCATAATTAAAAACATCAGTTTTGATACAAAAATCTTTTTTCTACTTATTCTTAATGAATATAAAAATTCAATATTTTTTAGTTCTATTTCTGATGAAAAAATGATTGAAGAAAAAATGCCTATTAAAAAAACAAAAATTAAAAAAGCTTTATATTCCATAATATTTTTATTAAAATTATATAAGTTAATTTTAACTTTATTCTCTATCTCATAGCCATAAATCAAATTAGGAAAAATAACAAAATATAAATATAATAAAATTAATATTGATACAATAATAATAAAAATAAAATTTCTTTTTAAGTCCTTTTTAATTATTTGTATCATATTCTCCTCAATTTTATTATTTTATAGATATTAAAATTATTAGATATTAAAATCCATTTTGCAAAATCTTATATATGCAAGTATTAAAAATATTATACCAATAACTATTACTGGGATTGAATATATAATAAAATTTATATTATTTTCTTTATAGAATAATATAGGATATTTTGTATTCATCAATTCTAAAGGATTAATAAATTTTAATATTTTAATAATAGTTGAATCTTCTGGTAAAAAATTAATAAAAAATTCAGATGTATTAAAGGCTAAAAAATAAATAAAAAAAATAGAAAATGCTATACAAAGTAATCTTTTAATTATAAATAAAGAAAAAAATAATGAAATAGAAAAACTAAATAAGTATATTGGTATATTGATTATTATATACTTTGCTAAAAAAATATAATCTATTTTAGTAAACTTATAATATGAATATATGCCTAAAAAAACATCAAATAATAAAAGAAAAAATATAAAAACCATAAATAAAAATATCAGTTTTGATACAAAAATCTTTTTTCTACTTATTCTTAATGAATATAAAAATTCAATATTTTTTAGTTCTATTTCTGATGAAAAAATGATTGAAGAAAAAATGCCTATTAAAAAAACAAAAATTAAAAAAGCTTTATATTCCATAATATTTTTATTAAAATTATATAAGTTAATTTTAACTTTATTCTCTATCTCATAGCCATAAATCAAATTAGGAAAAATAACAAAATATAAATATAATAAAATTAATATTGATACAATAATAATAAAAATAAAATTTCTTTTTAAGTCCTTTTTAATTATTTGTATCATATTTTATCCTTTATTGTAAATAACTGCATAATCTGTGCCAATTTTCAATTTTAAATTAATTAAAATAAAATTGGAATGCCACAAGTATCAACAATACAAAAATCTACTCCACAAGGTGGGTCGCGTCGACAGGAATCAATAATAACACAATCATCCCTAATAGAGCAATTATCTGTCTTATCTGAAATACATGCATCAGTTACAATAGGGCAATAGCGACCTCTTTCTATATCTTTAGATTGTTTAAAATCAAAATTAATTCTTTTAAAACTACTCATATAATACCTCCACATTTTAATTTTTATTTTCGACACAGATCATGCTTTTTAAATATATCTTAAAACTCCTATTTATTATATTCATTTTATGTTTACATTCATTTTCATTTATTTTCATCTTATCATTATTAAAAACATAATTTCCATAATAACATGTTCCTCCACAAAGATACCTTGCCCAACAATTAGAACATTTTTCATTATTGTTGACATCATAACTATAATAAATAAATCTTTTATCGTAATCAAATCCACTAAATATATCACCAATTTTATAATCATCCATTCCTGTGAATCTTTGGCAAGGATAAATATTACCGTCTACATCAATGGATACATATCCTAATCCAGAACCGCAATTATGAGTTGTTAATTCGCTAAAATGAATTAATTTTATAATTTCTGCTAATTCAGATTTAATTAAATAATATTTAGTAAATTTACTTTTTATATTATTATTTTTATTATTTACATCAATAAAATTTGAAGAATAATTCAAGTATTTAAATAAATTTATATAATCATCATTTGAATAGTCGATTTTATCATTACCAGTATATGAAGGAGAATACATTACATTTTTTACCCCAATCTTATAAAAAAAGTTTACAATATCTTTAAGATTTGCTCCTTTTAATAATGTAGAACGAACACTAAAATGATAGTTTAATGAGATTAGCTTTTTTATATTATTAAATACAATATCAAAAGAATCAGAATTATTTTTAAATGGTCTATTTCTATTTTGGATTTCAGGAGGCCCATTAATAAAAAGATATAGTTAAAAATTTTTTATTAAATTTAAGGCAACAAGTCTTTCAAATAAAAAGCATAATCAATAAAAAGCAAAATCACTAAAAGCCATCTCTAACATATCTTTGGGCGGGTGGTGGGGCGGTCTGGGCATAAATATTTAAAAATTGATAATGATAAACATAAATTGATATTTTTATTGATATATATTAAACAATATTCGAAAAGATATATATAACAAAAGTGAAAATAGATATTTTGGCTTAATAAAAAAATATGTATAAGCATAAAATAGAATATAAACACTTTTTCTTAATAAAAAAATATATGATATAACAAAATAAAAGCATATAGATCATTGTTTAATAAAAGAATATATAATATGACAAAATAAATAAAATTTTTTATAAAAGTTACTTTTTTAGAGAAGTTAATTATTATTACTCATTTCAAATAGCAAAATTGGTGGTTCTTTTTTGACAACAAGATTATAAAGATTATAGGAATCGACAATCTTTTCAATTATTTTTTCAAAGAGGAAAGCTTGCTTTTTATCATCTGCCATCATTTCGACTTCAAATAATAATTGGTATTTAAGATAGGAGCAATACATTATCTTTAAATTTAATTTTAATAAGTTTAATTCGTCGAACTTAAAATCCTTTTTTATTTTTTGAATTTGAAGCAATTTTTCTTTATCTATAATTTTTACAAGTTCTATTGAGGCTACCTCGCTTTCCCCTTCAAAAAAAAGGAACTTATCAAGATTATAAAATCTTAAAAAATCATCCTTTGTTTTAATTTCATTGAAGTTTTTTATTTGGGCAAATTTTAATAATTTATTAAGGATTATACTTTTTTTACCAAATTCTTTTAATTCAAAAATCTGCTCGTCAATTTCGGCTCTAATATTACAAAAAGAGCCTATATCTTCTTTTTTAAATCCAAGATAAGTATAAGTTTTATCATCAACTATAACATCCGAAATTCTTAACTGTTTACCTGATAAAAAAAGTTGCTTACTTAAAATGTTAGTATTCCATTTCAACTTGGTAAAATTTAAAATTTTGAGCTGGGGGAAAATTTCTAATATTTCATATTTATCATTAAATCTGAATCTTGTTTCTACTTCATAATCAAGTTTCATTTTTATTCAGCATAAATTGAACTAATTGCGCTAACTACATTATCAAAAGTAGTAAAACAAATGGTGTTATTTTTAGAATCGAAATAAACAACACCTATTTTTTTGCCATCAAGACCATATATTATTCTACCAATGGTTTTATACCCAGGTAGTATTGAAACACCAGTGTCTGATGGAACTCCGACAAAGAATTCTCCATTTAATACAAAAAATACAACATTATTAGCGATATCTAAAACATATGTCGTATCATAGTCGTCACCAGGACCAAAAATTCCAAAGGTGTTGTTTGCCAAAGAGTAAACCCCAATATTATATCCACCATTTTCATATTTTAAAAAAGCTATCGAACCTTCATTTTCAAGCATAAAATCTACACCATAGTAGCCAATATTCAAAGTTCCAACATATGGGGAATCTGAATCCAATTCATATCTTAAAACAGGATCATTGCCTATTCCTATATATAAATACCAGTTATAGTTTTCAGAACCACTTTCGCCCACTAAATATACTATATCATAAGTTGTGGGGTCAATTTTAATAAAATCTAAATATGAAAAATAAGGCTTATCTATGTTTTTTATTAATTTTGCCCCTATGTATATCCCCCAACCACTACTTTGTTTATATCCAGCATATGCAATTTTTTTTCCATCACCAGATATTGCAACCTGTCCAAGTGAATCAAATGGACCTGCTTTTTCTTTTCCAGCGATTAAATACCAACTTCCACTAATCTTAGCAAAAAAGATTGCTAAACTTTCATCTTTCACTGCAAGATCCAGTCCAATATTTTCATAAGGACCATAAGTGGTTGAACCAACAACCATATAATATGAACCTGAAGCACCATAAATATAAGAGAGAATGTCTTTTTCAGTATAAAATCCGCAGATAACTATCAAGTCAGATTTTATTGTTGAAGTGCCATTGACAAATAACTCAAACTTATCTGTTTTTGCTCTCCATACAATTTTATTTGTTTTCTGATTTGCAACAAAAGATGAAATCTCTCCATATGGACCTAATTTTTTATCCAAGTATATAACATAATATTTGTCTGCTTCCTTTACCCAATAAGCATAATTCTTTGTCGAATAAATAACAGAAAATCTACCTAGATTATCATAAGGACCTGTCATATTATTATTATTATAGACATAGTACATTCCATCTTTTTTAACTGAGATAAGTCGCTGATTTCCATTATCGCAAAATGCAACATCATAGACCCTTTCAAAAGGTCCAAGCTTTTCTTTTGGTGTAATTATATAATATTCAGTGACTGAAGAGACCATCCCTTCGGTTACACTTTTAATAACAACTACAAAATTTGTTTGAAGCGAATCAGTATATATATTGTAAACAGTCTCATTTTCACTTAAACTTAATGTTGTTAAAGTCTTCACCTGAGCAAAAGATAATATAGAAGAAGCGAAAAAAATAAAAATAAAAAACAGAAAGTAACAAAATGATAAAAAGTTTTTAATATTTGATTTTTTCATTTTTTATCCTTTTTCCTATTTTGCCTTTTTCATAATTTTTTGCAAATAAAAAATGATGAAAATAAAAAAATATTTCAAGATTGAGGTTTTAATATAATTTTGAATATAAATATTGCTTAACAAATATAATATCTTATAATTATTACCGATAATCGAAATATGATGTGATATTTTTTACTTAAAGATAAGGGGAATCCAATGCCAATAACAAAAGAGCAAAGAGATAAATTTGCTAATGAATCAGCTACCATTCAAGGACAGATAAATCAGATTATGGAAGAGGTAAAGAACCTTGAAGCTTCTATTTCTGAAAAAGAAGAATTTGAAATCCCTTATATTCAATTTTCAATATGTGAAAAACTTTTAGATATAGTCGAACTTTACTTGAAAATTCATGATTCTCATTTAAGAATAATAGGTTTAAAGCATGAAAACAGCCTTGATGAAGCAAGAAAAAAAATAATGGAAATCTTTATCAGAATTGAAGCCTTAACTTCAAATATAATAGATCTTGAACTTTCTGAAGTTGTGAAAAAGCAAAAAGCCTTTGCTCTTTATAAAGATGCTCAAAGACTTGAATTTATTCAAAGAGCATTTTTCTTGATAGAAAGAATAGAAAAAGGATATGGCGAAAATTCTAAATGGATCCCTACATTTGTCGATATTAGGGCTAGAGCTGCCGTTGTAGCTAAAAATCTTTTAGATTACATAGCCTTAAGGGCTAAAAATGATCCCCGAGAAGAAGGTTTTAACGAAAGAAGAAAATTAAGGGAAATCGTAGAACAAAAACTTATACAATCTGCTAAAGAATATAGAGAAAGATATGAAATTTCTGGACATAATAAAGATGATGCTAAAAAAGCTCTGGATTTTTTAAGAGCTCTTGGAAGAATGTATATAGCAGAAAACAAAAGAGTTGAGTTAGAAAAAATAAAAAAAACAATTCAAACCTGGTCTGAAAAATTTAAAAAAGATCAAGAAAAATAATTTTCAGGGCAGATCTATGTTTCAAAAGATTTTAAGCGAAATAAATACAGAAAAGGAAGAGATCTTTTATTTTTTAATAGATATTCTTCCTTCTGTTAGAACAAATAATGAAATAAACAGGTTCTGGAATTTATTTAAGATCAACCCTTTTTCTTTTCAAAATAATTATAAATTGCCTTCTTCTATTTCAAAAATGGATTCTCTTTTATTATTTTTCAAGTTTTATGATGCATTATATCACGAAGAAAAAAATAAAGCTATTTTATATATTGAAAACTTCGTAAATAATGAAATATTCGATGAATTTTATCTTTTATCCATTTTATATGGAATAAAAGAAAATCTTGATGTGCAATCTTATTTCGAAATAGATGATCAATATTACTCAAACTTATTAAAAACATACTACTTTATTAAACATAACGACTTTGATAAGGCATATAATCTTCTTATAGAAATAAATAGTATAAATAGATTATCTTTCTTGAAAGAAATTTTTTATTTACAGTGTGCAATAGAAAAAGGATTATATGAAGAAGCTGAAAATATCTTTTCTTTTTTGTTTGAAATTAACAAAAATAACAGTTCTTTAAAAAAATTATATGTTTACTATCTTATAAGGAAAGGACAGATACTTGAAGCACAAAAGTATCTTGTCAAAAATAAAATTAAAATAAATACTATAAAAGATAGAACACTTTTTCTCTATAACTTATTAGAAACAAAGCAATTTGATAAAGCTATCACATTTTTAAAAAAAGAGGGAAAAACAGATGAAGAGCTTTTTCTTTTAGCAAGGTTATATCATGTTATTGGGCTATTAGATGAAGCTTTTTACATCTATAATAAAATTGATGATACAAAATTTGCTGTTAATAAGATGAAAGGAATAATTTATTTTCAATTAGGGAAAATGGATGAAGCATTATTGGCTTTCAATGAGGAAATATCAAAAAGATATGTAGATACAGATTTACTTAAGATAATAAAATTTTTGAAGATTAAAAAAAGGTGGAATAATGCCAGATAATCTTCCTGATTTAATATATAGAGATCTTGCTAAAAATGCTTCAGATTTAAGTGATTATGATTTATTCAGGCTTACTGATTTTATTAAAAACTTAAAATCTAACTTTGCTTTAGACCTTTTATTAGTTTCTTTTACATCCTGTTACAATAAATATCTTGAAATAATAGAATATATTGAAAATGATGATAAAAATAATAATAAAAATCTTTTAAAACTATTATCCTTAAGATGTAAAAGTTTAAGTGGTATTTTGGAATACTTTGACCAAGATATCTTAATTAACTTTAAAAAAGAGCTAACAGATATTATTTTATCATTAATTTCAAATAATGATTTTATTTTTTCTCAAAGTTTTTTCATTAATTTATCTAAAATAGAACCATTAGTCTGTTTAAAATTATTAAGAAAGAATAAAAACAACTTAACCGAGGAATTACACAGTTTACTTTTAAGTCTTGAAGATGAATTTGAGCAGTATCAACATCTTTCTTTTGAAGTAGAAGAGATAATCAACAAAAATATATCTGATTTTAAGTTTGATTTTCCTAACTTTAGCTATCTTGATTTTATTTAAAGTAAAAACCAAATTTCAATAAAAATTTCAGATATCAATGTTAAATATAAAATTTTTAAATATAAATATTTAATTTCTTTTAAAATCAATCTAACATCAAAATTAACTTAATATATTTTTCTCAAAACCAGCAATAGCCAAAGATGAAAAATAAATATCTTCATTAAAGTATTTCAATGAAAAATCTTTTATTTTTTCCCTTATTTCTTTTTTTGAAATTTCGAAAGGATTATATTTCTTACTTGCTATTACAGAACTAAAATAACCAGTAGGATAACAAGGCATTGGGTAATATATAAAATTAACATAATTAAAAAGGGAGCTTAATTTTTTATAGATTGTTTTTCTAATCTCTTTATAGCAATCTAAAAGGGGAGTTTCTGATTGAGCTAAAAAGATACCGTCATCTTTCAATGCATCAAAGGCAGATTCATAAAAATCTGTTACAAATAAATCATTTGCAATTGTCTCTGGATCTGTAGAGTCAACTATAACAATATCATATTTACCTTTTTGTTTTGATAAAAACTTAAAACCATCATCTATTATAATATTTGATCTTTTATCATTTAAAGATTTTGAAAAGTCTGGAAAATACTTTTTGGTCATATCAACAACTTCTTCATCTATCTCACACAAAGTAACTGTTTCAACATTTTTATATTTTAGTATATTGCTTAATATTGCTAAATCACCGCCTCCAATTATCAAGATATCTTTAGGATCTTTATGAAGGCAGATGACAGGGTGACTCATCATTTCATGGTAAAAAAACTCATCTTTTTCAGTAAATTGAACAATATCGTCAAGTGTAAAAACTAAACCATGTGTAAAAGTCTTAAAAACAGAGATCTTTTGAAACGTAGATTCTTTATAGTAAAGTTCTTCTATAATATCATAAAAAATGCCATCTTTTTTATTAATATCAGAATATTGATAGTATCTTTTCAAAACTCCCCCAAAGGTTCAAGCATTTGCAGGCTTATGTTTAAGTTCGACACCAACAGGTAATTCTATTTGACCTCTTTTAAGCTCAAGTCTTGAAGCCCAGGTGCATTCAAATTTTTCTTTTAAGTAGTCAAAAATTACCCAAGGGTCTATAGTTTCACCACATGTAAAAATATCTACTGCCGCATAGTTATATTCTGGCCATGTATGAATGGCAACATGTGATTCAGCAATAACTATAACTCCAGAAACTCCATGTGGGGAAAATTTATGGAAAGAAGATTGAATTATAGTTGCATTTGCTTTTCTGGTTCCCTCTATCATACTTTTTTCTATATGTTGAACATCATTTAATAATGATGGATTGCATTCATACATTTCAACTAAAATATGTCTTCCCAATGCTTGCATTTTAAACCTCCTTTTTTTAAACTTAGCCCTTAATATATAAAAATTCTAATTTGAAAGGGCTTATTAACTCTATTTATTTTGTATTTATAATTTAAGTAAAAATTCTATGAAAAATAATATGATTTACATACTGAAAGAATAGTGATACTTAATCAGCTTGAGCTTTAAAATAATGAGGAACCATTGATAGGTCCACAAGCTCAGAATAAGCTGAAAGAAAACCTTTTTGATAAAAGTTATATTCTTTTTCAACTCATAAAACCTCTTATTTATTTCAAACAAAAATTTAATAAAACATAATTCTAAAATGTCAATTCTTTTTATCGGATTTTAAAGATTTTTTATAAAATATTTAACTACTTTTTATCTTCTCCAAGTTATTGTATTTTCAAGGTTAAATTTTTTTTTACTTTAAAAAGATTTTCTTTTTATAGCCTTCATATATTTTTTGCTCTAATATATTTTTTAACTCTTATCTATAGTAGCTATCCCACCAAGTGAAGTTTCCTTATAAATATGAGGCAAATCATTTCCTGTTCTTTTCATAGTATCAACAATTGAATCAAACGATATTTTATGATTTCCATCTGATAGTATAGCATAAATAGCTGCATCATAGGCTCTTGAAGCCGCAAAAGCATTTCTTTCTATGCAGGGGATTTGAACATATCCTCCAAGTGGGTCGCATGTCAAACCAAGATGATGTTCAAGACCTATCTCTGCTGCGTATTCTATCTGATTTGGTGTAGCTCCCATAAGTTGAGCTGCCGCAGAAGCTGACATAGAACAGGCTGTGCCAATCTCCCCCTGACAACCAACTTCTGCTCCAGAGATACTTGCATTGGTTTGAACAAGTTTACCTATAAGAGCAGCAGTAGCAAGAGCCTTTAAGATCTTTTGTTCTGCAAGATTTAGCTCCTTTTTTAAAAAATATAAAACTGCTGGTAGTACACCTGAAGAACCACAGGTCGGAGCTGTAACTATGATTGCACCTGATGCATTTTCTTCAGCAACTGCCAAAGCATAAGAAAAAATTAAAGTTTGCTTTTTTAATAAACCAGAAAAACTATTTGCTTTAATAAAATAAGAAGATGCTTTTCTTTGAAGGCAAAGTGAACCAGGTAAAACTCCTTCATTTATAAGCCCTCTTTCAATCTCATCTTTCATGGTTTTCCAAACTTTATCAAGATAATTCCAGATCTCTTTACCTTCATAATCTTCAATAAACTCCCAAAAATTCTTCCCACTCTTTTTTAAGTAATTTAGTATCTCATTCATAGTCGAATAAGGATAAATATCTTTTTTTTCTTTAATTTGTGATTCACCTACATTATCCATTTTTTTTTGATCATTTAAATCTTTGATGATTATCTCACCACCACCTATACTATAAACTTCCCATTTTGATAATATTTTTTCTTTTTCATCCAATGCCTCTAAGATCATCGTATTTGGATGATATGAAGTTTTACTTTCAAAATCAAAAATTACTTCTGTTAAATAATTTTCAAAAGCTTCTTTAATGGCTACATCAGTTAAATGCCCTTTACCGGTAAGAGCTAAAGAGCCTTGCAAAGTTGCTTTAATCTTTTTAACTTTTATATTATTTGATTTTAAGTAGTTTAAAAATTGCATTGATGCTTTATGTGGACCCATGGTATGACTTGATGAAGGACCTTTTCCTATCTTATAAATAGTTTTAATTGAATCCATAGATATTTTCCCTTAAATAATTTCCCTTGATTTTTTCAATTTTTAATATCTTTTAAATTGTTCTAAAATAAAATTAATTTATTTTAATTATTATGTTTATTTACTATTATTTCCGTATTTTTAACACACTTTTAGCTTTTTTCAAAAATAAACTCAATAAATTAAAGGAAAAATTATGGATTGGAATACTATATCCGAAAAAGATTGGGATCCAATAATTAAAAGATTTATAACATCAATAAATTTTTCAGTTAAAAGAATATATACAAATTCAGAAGAATATGAAAAGGTTATTGATTTAAGATATAATGGTCTTGGAGAATCTGGTTTTATAGACAAAACAAGACTTACTAAAGAATGTATGAGATTAGAAAGAGATAGTGATTCGATAATTCTTGGGCTTTATAGTGCATTTAACAAACTTTTAGGTACGGTTACCCTAAATACAATAACAGATAAATATCCCAAAATGGCTATGGAATTAGAAAAAAAGGTTGTTTTAAACCATCCAGCTTTTCATAGTAAAGAATTACTTGAAATCACAAAGCTGTCTATTATAAATCAATTCAGATCTGCTCGTGTTTCTTTGAATCTTTTTTTAGTAACTGTAATCATAGCAATTTTGTTGGGTAAAAAGCATTTCTGGCAGGTTTCGAGGAATATTGAAAAAGATATAAACTGGCGAAAAAGATTTGGTTTTGATTATGAATCAATAAATCATGTTTTTACTGATAAAAGTTTAAATAATATGGAATCAACAATAGGATATCTATATCTACCAAATGTATTAAACAATAAAGATTTATCTCCAATTGTTAAAACTTTGTATATCCAGATATTTAATAATGTAAATAAAAATTTATTAAAAGATTTTGCACTAATTACATAAAAATTTGGAGTTTTTTTATTATGAAACCTATAAAAAATCTATGGTACCCTAAACCAATAGTTTCATTATTAAGAGCGACATTCGGTGTTTTTTTAAAAAAGTATTATAATATTGAATTTATTGATCCTGAAAATATTAAAAAATTAAAAGGTCCTTATGTAATAATAGGAAATCATGTTAATTTTTGGGATCCATTTTTTTTAAGTGATTATCTAACCCAGGAAATACATTATATAACTTCTGACAATATTTTTAGAGACCCTATTTTTAAGTATTTTATGAAACTTTTTGGTTCAATCCCTAAGTCAAAATTTATCCCTGATATTCAAACTATTAAACTTGCTATGAAAGTAATAGAAAAAGGAGCCTCTGTTGGACTGTTCCCAGAAGCAAATAGAACCTGGGATGGCAATAATTTATCTATAGTTTCAAGTACTGGAAAACTTGTTAAGTTTTTTGGTTTGCCACTTATAGGTGCAAAGATTAAAGGCGCATATCTCTCTCTTCCAAGATGGGCTGAAAAGAAAAGAAAAGGTAAAGTAGCTATAGAGTTTTCTACAATATTACAAAAGGAAGAAGTCTTATCTTTGACTTCTGAACAGATAAATGAAGCAATTACGAAATGGCTAAAACACTCAGATGATGAATTTGAAGAGAAATTTAAGTACAAGTATGTTGGTGAAAATTTAGCTCAATTTTTAGAGCAGATATTGTATATTTGCCCAAATTGTAAAAGCCTTTTATCTATTTATAGCGAAGGCGACTATGTTAAATGTCAAGAGTGCAATTTAAACTTAAAATACAATGAATATGGTCAGTTTGAAGGTGAAAACATAGATAACAATTTTAATAATGTATCAAAGTGGAATAGATGGCAGATTAAATATTCATTTGAACTTATTAAAGATTTATTTTCAAAAAAAATTGAAAAGGATCATCTAGTTTTACAAGACCCTGAAATTGCACAAGCACATATAGGTTATAGATATGATAAAACAAAATTCTTAGGGGAAGGTTATATTAAACTTAAAAAAGAATATTTTGAAATATATTCAAAGCAAGAAAACAAACTTCTTTACTCATTTTCTATATCTAAAATGGAAGGGATAAATGTTCAAAATAAAGAAGTTCTTGAATTTTATTATGACAATAAACTATATAGAGTTTTTTATGAAAATAAAAGAGCTTCGACTTATAAATGGATGATTTTACTTTTAATAATTAAAAAATTCTTATTGATAGAAAAGGATCTGGGAAATAAGATAAGTAAAGTAAATATAGATGCAATGTTTGGACAAATTATTTAAGTGTTACATTTATCTGATTTGGAAAAAAGTATATTCATTGTTATGCCTGGATTTTCTATTAAAAATCCTTTGATTTTTTCAGCTGCAATTTCATAGACTTTTAACTTTGTTTTAGCTATATAATCTGTATCTATTGGTTTATCTTCATATAAGTTGCATATTGCACCTATGAAATCTCCCATATTTTCTATTATCCTACCATCTTCGGTTTTCACAACTCCTTCAATAAGTAAATATATGCTTTTTTGATATTCTTTTTTTGAAAAAATAATTTGCCCTTTTTTTATCTCTTTTATCTTGCTCATCCCTTCAATCTGAGTTATCTGAGAAGAGGAAAGATCTTTGAAAAACTCATTCGCTTTTATGACTTTCCAGGATAGTTCATCTCTAACTTTGGCAACTTGTCGCATTTTTATTTCAATTGGTGTGTCCTGGATAAGTTTTAAAAAGGAAGTTTTATCTATAGCATAGGCTTCAACTGAATTTAGAGCGACAACATCTGCTTTTCTTTTTTCATTATTCAATATTGCAGCTTCTCCAAAATATTCAAATGTAGTATAGATCTTATCCTTGATATTGTTATCCTTTAATCCAGAAATTGAGACATTGCCTGACACTATAACATAAAAATAGTCTGGGTCACTATTTTTTTTGATTATACAATCCCCTTTTTTGAAATTTACCTTTTTAACGATTAATAATAAATCTTTAACCCTCTCAAATGGTAAATCTTTAAAAATATCTATCCTGCTAAATACATCAAGTATCTGATATGCTTCTTCAAACTTATGCTTTTCAATATCTGGATAAAAAGTTTCTCCTATCCCAAACTTTGCCAATTTTAAATGAGTCTCTTTTGGAAAATCTTTCTCAGCAATATGATACACTGTTATTTTCTTTTGAATCTCAACCGGAAGAGAATTTAGATAACTTATCGGTGTATGTAAAGGTGGTATTCCAGCTTCATGATATATTATATCTTTATCCCAAGGAAAATTTACAAGAGTTTTATATCTTTTTTCATTGATTATACCTTTTTCATATAATCCTTTTATTATATTAGGTTCATTTAAGTGATCTGAAGAATAAATGAAAGTTTTATTTCGATAATTAAATTGAAATCCTATTGTTGGAATTGAATGAAGTGTATAGAAAAAAGAGAATATTGCCCCATTAATGTTATATTGCTGATTCATCTTAACTGGGAAAAAATTAAACATCTCTTTAAGCTTATTTGGAGAAATTCTGGTAAGAGCAGAGTATTTTCTAATAAAACTTGCCATGATAGTAGGTGTTGTATATATGGTAATCCTTGTTTCTTCCAATATCTTTTGAAATGTACCAGAATCATGGTCAGCATGGCAATGAGTCAATATAACCGAATCTATAAGTTTTGGATTTACATTTGAGTCTTTAAGCCATAAAGTAGAATTTGCTGGCGGATCTACCATTATACCACCTTTATTTATCCATATAATAAATCCAGATGTGTTTTGGTAAGGGTCGAAGCCATGAGAAGGGCCAAGACAGGTTATACCGAAAATAGGGGGATGAAATGGCTCTTTTAATACCGCACCTAAATCGTAAATTGCAGAAAATTTTATTTTAGCTGGAACATTTACAAGATGTTTGCCATTATCAAATACTTCAAATGAGCCATCATCAATTCTTTTTATAGCAACATTTTGGATCTCTATTGTCTGTTCCAAAGGTAAAAGTTCAACCATGTCTTCAAGTGATCTATTGTTTCTAAAAAATTCCATCTCGGATTTTAAGTCTGGAACATAAGCATTTTCAGTCATCACTACTTCATCTTTTACATCTACATCTTTCGGTCCAAAAACAGCTTCATTCAAAACAATTTCCATGTTTTTAATATGGTCACTGCTTACATAAATCTTTGTTTTAGATTTTTTTAAGAAAAAGTTATAATATATTGGGAATTCTATCTCTGCAACACTCATTCCTTGTTTTGGATCAAAATGCTCCATAGGTAAAATAAATATTTTTGGGACACCTAAAGGTAAAAATATTGTATCTTTTAATGTCTCAGGAGGCGAACCAAATTGTATATATCCAACAGAAGTGTTAACTAAATAACCACCTCTTGGTAATGATGTTATAACTCCATCTAACTCAGTTAGACTTTGTATCTTTTGCACAAAAACCTCTTATTTTTCGATAAATTTAATTTTAATTAAATAAAATATACTTTAAATTTATGTCTTGAATTTATTATAGCACAAAAAAATAAAATTAAAAATCTGACTTTTCATATTTAAATTTATGCATTATAATATTATTAAACAAGAGCATAAAAGTTTATGGATAAAAATCTTTATTTTAAGATTTCTAATACCCCCTTTTTTAATAAAGCTCCATATGGTATAATTATTCTTTCATTAGAAGGGCAGATATTTTTAATGAATAGTACTGCAAAAAATACTTTTGCAAAAAATTTAAATAATCTAGAATACTTTTTTAATATCTTTGAAAAAGAAGAAGAGATCAAAAAAGCGATTAAAACTCTTAAAGAAGTAAAATATTATACAAGCAAAGTAAAAACCAAATTGTTATATTCAAAATCAAATTATACTAAGGAATTTCAAATAGAAATGCATTATATTAATGATAAAGAAAATAATATTGATTATATCCTGGTTTTTTTAAGAAGTTATGGGGAAATCAATGAACTGATAGATATTTTTGATATTCATACCAATTATTTTTACTCATTATTGAACTTAATAACTGACCCTATTTTTATAAAAGATCAAAATAAAAAGTACATAATAATAAATAAGCATTTTGAAAATCTATTCGGTATTTCAAAAGAAGATATAGTCAATAAAACAGATTTTGACATATTTGAACCAAAGGAGGCAAAAGATTACATTAAAAGTGATCAATATGTTCTTGCTCAGAATCTAACAATATCAGAGGTACATTGGAAAAAATTTAAAAATCCAAAAAATAATTTTAAAGATGATATATTATGCTTTAATACAATAAAAAGTCCGATTCTATCTGATTCCGGTAAAACTATTGGTATAATTGGAATTTCAAAAGATATAACTTCCAATCATCTAAAAATTTTAGAACAAAAATCCAACCTCTATCTTTCAAAATCTATTGAAGAATCGATGTACAATCTTTTAGAGACATTTTCCATTGAAAAAACCTTAAAAAGTTCATTAAAATCAATCTGTGAAAACCTAAATCTGATTTCAATAGCCTTTTATTTCAAGGATTTTGAAAACAAAAATAAAATTATCTTAATTTCATATTATTCAACTATAAAAAGAAATAAGATCTTCAAAGATAAAATAAAATTAAAAGATATAGATTACGAAATAAAAGAAAAATTTATCAAAGAAAAATATTTAACAATAAATAAAAAAGATGAAAAAATAATAGATATATTTTTTAATGATATTTCTTCTATTGATTCCAATTATGAAATAATAATTTTCCCTGTAATCCATAAGAAAGAGACTAAGGCAGTTCTTCTTTTAATAAATGAAAAGGAAGATATATTTGATTATTTCAATCAAGATGTTCTGGATTATGTAAAATACTTTGGTTTATCTAAAAACCAGAAGAAAACACTTTCCATCTTTTCTTACTTTTTATATGATTTGATTGATAAAATCAATGAGGAATCAAAGATAAAGGAATATTCAAATAATCTTGAATTAATCCAACAAACAATAGATCTATCTTTCTGGACAGAAGATCTTTTTAGCGGTCAAGTTACTTTTTCAAAATATATTAAAAACTTGATCGATATCCCAATTAATAAAAAAATGACAAGAGATTTATTCCTATCCTATTTTGATAAAAATTCTCAAAGAAAAATGAAAAGATTTTATCTAAGGCTTAAGAAAAATAATTTTGCTAAAAATATAATCCAATTGAAATATAAAAGCGGTGAAAGCAAAGTTTTATCTTTCTATGGTAAAAAGTTTGAAAATAAATTAATAGTTATAGTTTTAGATATTTCAAGTCAAAAGAATCTTGAAAATCAACTTTTGAAAAATATAAAAGAAATTGAAAAAGCCGAAAAATCAGCAACCGAAGCAAATGAAGATAAATCAAACTTTCTTGCATTTTTAGGTCATGAGCTAAAAAATATGTTAACTGCTTCTACTGGGATATCTTCATTATTGACTGAAAAATTAAAAGACAAACCTTTGGAGTCAATCGCATTAACTCTTAAGAAAAACTCAGAACAGACCCTGGAGTTAGTAAATCACATCCTTGATTTTTATAGAATTGAATCAAATAGCATAGAATTAATATTAAAACCTTTTTCAATAAGAAATTTTGCAGATGAAATCGAAGAATATTATTATCTATTAGCTAAAGAAAAAGGATTAAATTTTTCTTCGATTGTAGATTCTAATGTGGAAGATATTTTTGTTTCTGATGAGATAAAGATAAAGCAAATTACTATGAATCTAATAAGTAATTCTTTGAAATTTACTTCAAAAGGTTTTATAAAACTATTTATTTCTAAGTATTATTCAAATGATAAAAATGAAAAACAATTGATATTTCAAGTTGAAGATAGTGGAATTGGGATTTCTGAAAATGATATCCCTAATATTTTTAAACCTTTTAAGCAAGCAAATAAAGAGATTTACCAAAAATATGGAGGAACTGGTCTTGGACTTTCTATAGCAAAAAACCTTGTGGAACTTCTTGAAGGAAGAATAACAGTTAAAAGTAGTAAAGGTTTTGGGACAATTTTCAATTTTGAAATCCCATATAAAAATAGTTCTTTATTAAACAAAGATAATTTGCCAAGCCAGATAGATAAGGAAATATTAAAATACCTTGATAAATTTATGAAACTTAATAATCTTAAAGATAAGGAAAAAATGAATATCTCGATTTATTTAGAGGATAAATTATTAAAAGAAAAAATAGTTTCCTTCCTTAATTATATTAAAATTAAATTTAATATATTTGACTTTGACAAAAATAAAAGATTGAGTTTAAATCTTTTAGATTTTAATTTCCCGAAATCATTAGATTTTGAAAAGGAAATCTCATTTTTGATTATAGATAAAAATAACTTTCAAAAGTCAAGTGATAAATTCGAAGCAATTCCTCACATCATCTTTGATGAAGATAACGCTATTATTTCAAAAAATAAAACTATAATAGGTAAGCCTTATACTTATAGAAAACTTTTACAAATGCTTATAGAATCTTTTATTAATTAAGGTTAGATATTAGATTTAAATATTTGAATTAAATGTTTGAATTAAATATTAAAATTAAATATCAGGATTAAATATTTTGGTTAAATTAAGTGTTGCAAAACTTAAACTTTACCTTAGATTAAATTAAGTTGACACCTTCTTTTTTTAGTTTTTCATTCTATTTAGATGGAAAAAATAGTATATATAATTGATGATATTTTTGAAGGTCCTTTAGATCTCTTACTTTTTTTGGTCAAAGAAAAGAAAATAGAGATTTACCAGATTCCCATTATTTTTTTAATACAACAATTTTCTGAATATTTGAAAAAGTTAAATCAATATCCCATTGAAGATGTATCAAGTTTTATATCAATTATTTCTGAACTTATCAATATAAAATCAAGAAATATTATAAATAAGGATGATGAACCTTCCTCTTTCTTTGAAGATGAAAATGGCTATTTTAATAATGAATTTGCAGAAAAAATACTTGAATATAAATCATTAAAAGACGCATTTGAAAAAATATACAATGATGAAGAAAAAAATATCATACCATTATTTAACAAAAATCCTTCAGAAATATTTAAAGGTGAAGATGATAAATGGGAAAGTATTTCAATTATTGATCTATTTAAACACTTTGAGGCTCTAATCTCAAAACTGCCAAAACAGAAAGATTTTATTATAGCAAGATCTTCAATAACTGTAGATGAAATGATAAAAAAAATAAAAGAATTATTGAATCAAAATGATTTTCTGTTATTTTCAAATATAAGTATGTTGTACAGTAGTAGAATAGAATTTATCTGCCTTTTCCTTGCAATTTTGGAACTTGTAAAAAGTAAATATGTTATTATTTCTCAGATTGACCATTTTTCAGATATAAAGATTTCAAAAATAAAGCGGTAGAGTACCTTTTTATGATGTTATTGACAGATGAGCAAAAAAAACTTTATCTTCAATTAATAGAGACAATTCTTTTTTATGAAGGCAAACCAGTATCAATATCAGAAATTTCTAAAATGTTAGAAATTGACCAAGATACTACTTTGCAACTTCTTCTTGAGCTTAAAAAGGAATTTATGTATCTTGATAGAGGTATACTTATCCAGCAGAAGGAAGATACCTTCTTTTATATTGTGAATCCGAAGATAAAAGATGTTTTTGTTAAGATACATAAAATAAAGGAAGACAAATTTAGGCTATCTGATTCTTTGAAAGAGGTTATTTCGATAATAGCCTTTAAACAACCTATAACCAAAACAGAAATTGATTCTATTAGAGGGCTTGATTCCACCTATTCATTAAAAAAGCTTTTAGAATTAGAATTAATTGAAGTAAAAGGGAAAAAAGATATCCCTGGAAAACCTTCTTTGTATGGTACAACTACGAAGTTTTTGCAACTTTTTAAGTTAAGTTCCTTAGATCAACTTCCAAAACCAGAGGAATTACTTTCAAATATTAAATTTTTTGGAGATTAAATTGAGATTACAAAAGTATATTTCAAACTTTTCATCTATTTCAAGAAGAAAAGCTGAACAACTAATAAAAGATGGAAGGGTAAAAGTTAATGAAACAGTTGTAACGATCCCTTACTATGATGTAAAAGAAAAAGATAAAGTCGTTGTTAATGGCAGAATCATAAAACCGACGAAAGAGCAAATCTGTTATGTTTTTTATAAACCATCTGGATATCTTTCTTCTTTTTATGACCAAAATGATCAGAAAGGGATAAAAGAATTTTTTGAAAATAGAGGAAACTTAAAAATTGCTGGAAGGTTGGACTATTTTTCTGAAGGAATCTTAATTGTAACAAACAATACAGATATTATTAATATTCTAACACATCCTTCCTATCAGATTGAAAAAGAGTACCTTGTTTTTTCATACCAACCAATAAAAAAAGAGTTAATATCAAATTTTAAAAAAGGTATAACACTGGATGGTGAGTTTTATAAAGCTGAAAGTTTTGATTTAATAAAAGATACTGTTGCTAAAATTGTCCTGAAAGAAGGCAAAAATAGAGAAATAAGAAATGTTTTTGCTACTTTCAAACAACCTATAGCTCGTCTTTTAAGAGTTCGAATAGGTCCCTTAAAAATCGGAAACTTAAAACCAGGGGAAAAAAAGATAGTTCCACTTTCTTTAATAGAACCACTTATTTTAAGTACCAAAAAAAAACCTAATAGATATGAAATCAAAAAATCTATCGAGGATGACTATGATAATAGCTATTGATGGACCTGCCGGAAGTGGAAAAAGCACTATTGCAAGTCTTTTAGCTAAAAGATTAAACTTTTTATACATCAATACCGGGGCGATGTACAGAGCTGTTACTTTATATTTATTAAATGAAAAACTTTTAGAAACAGTAAAAAACGATGAAACCAAAATAAGAGAGATTTTGCCGAAGATAGGCATTGAAATTGAAGATGAAAAGATTTTTTTAAATAATTCTGATGTAAGTGAAAAGATTAGAAGTGAAGAGGTAACTAAAGAAGTTTCTTATGTCTCTTCGCTTTCAGATGTTAGAAAATATCTTGTAGATCTTCAGCGAAAGATTGGTAGAAAGCAAAATTCGATATTAGAAGGCAGAGATATAGGAACAAATGTCTTCCCAGATGCTGATTTTAAATTTTTTTTAGTCGCAGATATCAAAGAAAGAGCAAGAAGAAGAAAGGCTCAAGAAGGAAATGACAAAAGTTTAGAGTATATTATTGAAGATATAATAAGAAGAGATAAATATGATTCTACAAGGAAAGAAAATCCTTTAAAAAAAGCAGAAGATGCTATTGAAATTGACACAACAAGTCTTAAAATAGAAGAGGTGTTGGAAAAAATTATTAAAATTATAAAAAGGGAAAATTAAAAATAATGTCTTATAAAAATGATAAGTACCACGATTTGAGACAGAGACTTGGGGTGGATCAACTTGATGAAAAAGCAAGAAAAGAGATGCTTGAAAAACTTAAAAAAGCAGGTGGGAAAGTAGATTTTTCTCTTTTAGATAAAAATTCTAAAACAAGTTATGGTATTTTTCAAAGAAACAATCAAAGTAATGTAAATTCAGATATTATTGAAGGTCAAAGAAAAAGAAAAAGAGTAGAAAGTCCAAGTTATTATAAAAATAAAGAAGAATCATTTAAAAATTTTAAAAAAATTGAAAAAAAACTAGATACTGAAAAAAAAATAATCCAAAAGGTTGATCAATTAAATAAATCAAGTGAATCTAGATTTGAAAAAAAAGAAAAAATAATTGAGAAAAGTCAAAATGAAGAAATTAAAGATAATTCAAAAAATATTAGAATTTTGTCTCTTTCTATAACAGATAGAATTCTTTTTATTTTTAATGGATACTTTTTCAAGGTTTTGTCTTTCAAGATTTCTAAACTTCATCAGGACTTTTTAGTGAATTTTTTCCCTCACTTTGCTTCTTTAATATCAAAACTTGGTTATTTTATTAGAGGTTGCTTTAATAATCCTATCATAAAGAAAAAAATAAGAGATACTTTAGGTAAATTGTCCCCTTTGCACTATGACATTCTTCATCAATTTTTAAATCTTGCTGATGATGATTATCTTTCTAATTTTTATGAAAAATCCTTTGAAAATTTTTCTGCAATATTAGATGAGACTGAATTTGAAAAATTTTCCTTTTATTTTAAAAAACTTCTTTTTATAAAGGAACATTCAGGTGTTTTTGAAATTTCACTTTTAACCGCAAGAAATATTTATTTGCAATATTATAGGCTTAATATTCCAGAGCAGGAGCTTATTAATGATATTTCCTTTTTAATAACAACTGCTTATGAAAAATTTCATATACTTTTTTGCAGAAATATTGGTAAATATATCTCTTTTAATTCTCCTCATATTAAAGAATATCTTAATCTTGATAAGACTGATTCAATAGGTTACTATTTTCAAAAGGAGAAAAATGAGGAAGAAAAAGCATTAGCTGAAATGATGAAAAAGAATAAAGACAAAAAGGAAATGATTGAACAGGATATAGAGAATAAAGAGGTAGCAAAAATACCAGATGATGTAAAAAAAGGTTTTGAATTTATGGATGAAATTCAAAATGCCTTTAATAAATTCAAAGAGGATATAATTCAAAGTGATGGAATACTACAAAGACTTAATGTCAACGACAAAATGACTTTAACTTATATTTTTTATAAAGAACTAAATGAACAATATACAACTTTTATGACATTAAAAGAAGTTGGATATAAAATTGATTATGAAGAGCATAAAAAAATAGATGTCAAATCGGACTTAAACAATGTCTTAAACTCTCTCAATCTTTTATATCAAGATTTTGAATCTTATGCTGAGTTATCCTTAAAAACAAAAATAAAAGCTGAACAAACTTTCTATGATGAAACTTTTAAAACCGATAAGGAAGAGTTGATAAAACTTTCAGTTTCCATAAGAAATAAACTTATAGAAATATTACAATCATTTCTTATTCTAACTATGAAAGTAATAAAAGATTATACAGATAAAAAGTTTCATATTATTGACAATCCAGATGAAAAATTATTTATAGATGAAAAACTTCATGGGGTAAAGAAACTTAATGGTAAGCCAATAATATATATTTTTACAAAGGCTTATTACTTTATCAAGGCTTTTATCTATAGACTTGAAAAAACCGATCTTTCTGGATTAAAACTTGAAATAGATGAAGAGCAAGAGTGATAACACTAGAAAAGAGTAGCTCATAATTATCTTATAAAATTATTTTTTTTATAAATTTAACTTTTTATTATTAATTATTTCTTAAGATTGATAGTAGATTTGCATAAATTGAAACTCTATCGTAACTTATATCCTCTTTAGTCAAAGAGAAAAAACTTGAACTTCCTTTATATTCAAGAACAAAGTTAAAAGTATCTCCACAACTTACATTTAGTTTCAAGTTTGAATCTTTATTTATAATAATTCCTTTAGCCTTAAAATAACTTTTGATTAATTTTATATTTTCTTTTTTGCCATCAAATTGAATATCAATAGGAATTTTCAAATCGCTGCTATTGAAGTAATAAGGAAGAATTTCATAAATTTTTCCTATAATTTCAATATATTTTTCAATATTTTTTCTATTTAATTTTGCCTTTATCTCAAGTGCATTAAGTATATCTAATCTTTCATAATGGTAATCGGCTTTTAATAAAAACTGATCTATTAATTTTTCTTTTTTTATTTTTGATTTTAAAATTTGCGCAAGATAAAGATCATATATATGACTATCTTTTGAATTGACCTTCTCATAAATTGATTTTTCAGTTAAAATCAATTTTTTGTTTATAAATGGAAAGCTAGATAATGCCTTTCTTGAAATCTGATAGTAATTCAAAGATTCGAGCTTTTTATCTATACTCATAAGATGAATAATGGCGAAATATCTTAATCTAAGACTTGAAACGAAACCTAAAATCCTGTAATTTAAAATATTAAAAAAAGATTTCAATCTTGCTGAAAAATTTTGATAAAAACTTTTCTTTTCGAGCTGGGCAAGATTTTTATAGTAAAAAGATTCTAACTCATAAAAATTCATCATCTGTTCATAAAGGTTCAAATTGTACTGATATATCCACCATTTATTTGGAAATTTAATAATGCTTTTATATACTGATAAAAGTTTATCTTTTTCTCCTTTTATGCTGTAAAGGTAGATCAAATCATACAGAATAAATGGAGATTTTAATAGTGGTTTCCCCCTAAGAAAATACTTTTCAGCCAGATCTATCTCTGCTTTACTTAGATTTAACTCCCCTAAAGCTAAAAAAGCCTCTCCAAAACCTGAAAAATTTGCAGCTTCAGAAAATAAAGCTTGTGCCTTAGCAAAATTTCTAAGCTGATATTCCATGACTCCCCAATTATAAAAATAGATTGGAGAGTAAGATGCAGTCAAAATCAGAACTTTTTCATAATCTTTTCTTGCGTTTTCAATATCAAAAGTATTTGCATAGTATAATGCTCTTGCACCAATAAAATATGAAAGATTTGGATACATCGAGTTGCCAAATTCAAGTAAACTATATGCTTCACTAAATTTTTTCTCTTTTAATAAAACCCATATTAATGAATAAAGATAATATGGGTCTGAATTCCCCTGTAAAAATGCAGCTTTTAAGTATTCAATAGCTTTTTTATTGTCATTTACATATGCATAAGATTCACCAATTTTTTCTAAAATCTCTACATTTTTCAATCCATTTTCGTAGGCAATCTTATAATACTTCAATGCGAGGTCATAAACTTGCTGAGAAAAAAAGATTGAGGCAATTTTTTCTGGAATTTTATAGGATTTATTATTCTTATTAAATTCAGCAAGTAAAATAGTCAAAGCCTTTGAATAATTCCCTTCTTTTATTAAAAGCTGTGAATCTGAAATTATCCTTTCTTCATTATCTTCATTTTGAAAAGAAAGAAACAGAGTTATAAAAATTATTAAGATTAATAGAAAACCATATTTTCGTTTCATATAAATAAAATACTTTTTTTTAATCTTTTTTCAAAAATTAATTTTTCAAAAAGAAATTTTTGAAAAATTAATTTTTTAAGAATATATTTTTTAATTAAATTTTCAAAATAAATTTAAAAATAGTTGACTTTTGAAATTATTGTATTATTTATTTGGTGTATTAGTGATGTAATGCACTAAAATATTAATATTAAGGAGATATGATGATTGAATGTAAAAATCTTGTCTTTGGTTATTCAAAAAACCTGCTTTTCAATAATCTTTATGCAAATTTTGAGCAAGGACATATCTATGGACTCTTAGGTAAAAACGGTGCAGGGAAAACGACATTATTAAAATGTATAACAGGACTACTTCATTTAAATAATGGCGAAATCGAAGTTATGGGTAAAAAATCTATAAAAAGAGATCCAGAAATGCTGAAAGATATCTTCTTTTTCCCTGAAAATTTTTACTTGCCATCTTTCAATGGTGAAAAATTTTATAAACTTTACAGTGAATTTTACCCAAATTTTGATGAAGAATACTTTTTCAAAACCTGCAAAGAATTTGAAATCCCTCTTGATAAAAACCTGATCTCTCTTTCATTTGGTCAGAAGAAAAAGTTTTACCTTGCATTTGGCCTTTCAACATTTGCTAAAATAATGCTTTTAGATGAACCAACAAATGGTCTTGATATCCCTTCAAAGACTTCTGTAAGAAAAAAAATAGCTGAAAGTTTAACTGAAAATCAAATTTTTATAATATCTACACACCAGGTAAGAGATCTGTCTCAGCTTTTTGATAAAATTATAATACTTCACGAAGGCAAGATCATTTTTAATAACTCTTTAGACTATATTACTCAAAATTATTCTATTGCTACTGAATCAAATCAACAAAATGATCAGGAAAATATTATATATTTTGAGCAGTCAGCAACTGGCAAAATCTACCTTCTTAATAGAAAAAATAATAATGAGGTAGTAGATTTAGAATTTTTCTTCAATGCTGCTATATCAAATCCGACTATTTTTAATCAGTCAAACTGAAATAATAAAAACAAAATAAACAAAAAATATAAAAGCAAAAAATAAAAAAAATTAAAAAAAGAAAATAAAAAAGCAAAAAGTAAAAAAAGAATAGAAAAGAAATAAATAAAAATAAAGTAAAAAATATAAAGAAAAGTAAAAAATATAAAAATATAAAAATAAAAAATAAAAACGAAAAAAGGAAAAAATAACATTACAATAGGAGTAAAAAATGACAGAAATAGATAAAAAACTTAGAATTTACGAAAATTCGAAAACTAAGAATTTTCTATCTTTATTGAAACTTGATTTTAATTTATATGGTAAACAAATTTTTATAGCGCCTTTAGTTGTAAACTTAATTTTTATCTTTGGTATTTTATTTACTATTTTTATTAAAAAGATTTTTATTGCCAGTTCTATAATGATAACTAATTCTATCAACCTTAATTTTTATCTAATAATTTCTTTATTTATTGGTTGCATTATGGCTTCAAATAGTTTTAAGCATCTTCATCAGGAAGAAAAAGCAACACAATTTTTTATGGTTCCAGTAACAATCTTTGAAAAATTTTTGAGTATCTGGCTTTACTATTTTTTCTTTTATCTTCTTTTAAGTATATTATTTACTATCATCGCTTTCTTAGTTAATAATATTTTTATTTTTGCTTTTTTGCGAAGAACTTATCCATTAGATGCGATATTATCTCTTTTTAACTATAAAATAATTTCTTCATACTTTTTTATCACTTCTATCTTTATGCTTGGTTCGACATATTTCAAAAAAAATAGTTTTCTACTCACAATATTAACTATACTTGCAATATTCTTCGCCTTTTTTTTGATATATACATCAGTATTTTTGCTATTCTTTAATAATATGTCAATGCAATTTTCACTCAATCTTTCAGATACTCTATCAAGATTAGGATTAAAAGAGATAAATTACACTTTACTTGGCGAAATTATAAAATTCCTTCTTTCTTTCTTCTTCTATTTTCTGACATATTTAAGAATAGTAGAGTATGATGTAAAAGGAGAATAATTAATGAGATTTGATGAAACAAAACCTATTTATTTACAGATCATAGAATTGATCTTCGATTTAATCTTGCAAAAAAAATGGAAAGAAGAAGAAAGAATCCCATCTATTAGAGAACTTGCATTTGATCTTGAAGTAAACCCAAACACCGTAGCCAAAGCATTTAGTGAATGTCTGGATCTGGGCGTTATTTATAATAAAAGAGGAATAGGTTATTTTTTAAGTAAAGATTCATATAACAAAATATTAAAAATAAAAAAAGAAGAATTCATTAAAAATGAGATACCAGATATTATAAAGAAAATGAAGATTTTAAGTATTACAGTTGATGAACTTATAAGCTTTATAAATGAAGAAAATTTGAAAAATAACAGTATTGAAAATGAAAAATTAAATAAAGAAAAAAATTAAAAATTAACAGTATTGACGATGAAAAAAATTGATAATATTGAACATTCTATAAAAAAATGATAATATCAAAAATTTTATGAAAAAAATTGATAATAAAAAGTTAAGAATAAAATTAAATGGAGATGAAAATGAAAAATAGCACAAGAATTTTAGGGATATTCCTTGCTGTCATTTTAATTATTGGTCTTGTCTTACTTTTTGTTGCAAAGGCATATTTAGATAGTAAAGATACTGGTTTTAAGTTCATTCCTCATAGTATCAGACCTTTTTACCATAATATTGATAATTTTAAGAATGCTGCAAGCTTCCAAGTTAATTTAAATGATTTAAATAACTTAAATGCTATCGAAGATCAGTTTTTCCAGGAGGCAGATTCTTTTATTAAAAGCTCAACAAGTTTTCCTATATCAGAAAAAAATGAGCTAAGCCTTGAAAATGTTATTAAAGATTTTAATCTTACACTTAACCTGACAAAGGCTGTTTTAATCTTTTCAGATAAAGAAAAACCAAAAATTTCTTATAAATTTTACACCAAAATATCGGGGATTGATAATCCAGTTATTTTTACTTCTGATAAACTTGAAATTTTAGAAAATCTTTCAAAAAAAGACTATAATTTTGATGATGAAATGTATCTTTTTGCATTTATTATTCTTCCAACGAAGTATTCAAACCTAAAATTTGAGTCAAATGCATCAAATATTCAGATTGCATCAGAAAAGATTGATATTTCAAATCTTTTTGAAATGGATGCTAATGCAAGCGATATTAGCGAAAAAATATTAAATTTAACTTCAAACCAGATTCAGCTGAATTTTTCTGCATCAGAAAATTCGTTTGAAAGTGAGCAAATTATTGCAAAAAACTCATTTTCTTATAAGTTAAATGCTTCAAAATCAGAAATTTCTACAAACCTACTAAAAACAGAAAATTTATCTTTTGACTTTAATGCCTCAAATTCTGTTTTGAATGCAAAAAAGTTAGATATCTCTTCAACTATCGGCATTAAAGAAAACGCTGGAAATTATACAATAATATCTGAAAACTTTACAAATTTTCCTTCATCTTTTAATTACAAATCAAATATGACGAATTCTATTTTCCAGGTGAAAAACTGCCCCAACTTTTTTGTTAAATCAAAAACAAATGCTGCAAGTGTTAAAATAAGATATCAAGGACAGACTCACAGCTTTTCTAGTGATTTTGAGCTAAATTCTGATCAAAATAAAATTGATGAAAAAAATTTATTGAAAGTTAATCTTGATGTAAATATGGGAAATGTCGAGTTGATTTTTGAATGATCAAGTTTTTAATAAATTATTTAAATTTAGTACTTAAAATATTTTTTAATAAAGATTATATTTTAATAAAGATTATATTTTAATAAAGATTATATTTTAATAAAGATTATATTTTAATAAAAATTATATTTTATTAAAGGTTATTTTTTATTAAAGAAAAAGGGTAAATATGAGATTTAAGATTCATTCAAATTTTTCACCAGCGGGAGATCAGCCACAAGCAATAGAAAGGATAACTTTAGCTTTTAAAAGTGGTAAACAAAGAGTTACTTTGCACGGGGTAACTGGCTCTGGCAAAACATTTACGGTTGCTCATATCATTGAAAAACTTCAACTTCCAACTCTTGTGATATCTCATAACAAAACTTTAGCTGGTCAACTTTATAGCGAACTTCACTCTTTTTTTCCTGAAAATGCAGTTGAATATTTTGTATCTTACTTTGATTATTATCAACCAGAAGCATATTTACCAACAAGAGATCTCTATATAGAAAAGGACTCCGATATAAACGAAGAGATTGAGCGACTCCGACTCAAAGCGACAGAAGCACTTTTATCAAGAAATGATGTAATAGTAGTGGCTACGGTAAGCTGTATCTATGGTATAGGAAATCCTGATGAATATAAAAATCAGAGAATACCATTAAAGGTAAATGAACAAATGCCTATAGAACAGCTTACCTCGCTTCTTGTCGCAATATTTTATGAAAGATCTGATATAGAATTTACCCCTGGAAAATTTAGAATCAAAGGGGATATTGTAGATATCTTCCCTGCTTATACCGAGCATGCTTTAAGAATTATATTTTTTCAAGATAATATCGAAAAGCTTTTGCTTATTCATTCGGTTACTACAGATTTGATTTCAGAAGTAGAACAATTCACCATCTATCCGGCAAAGCATTTTGTCACAAACCTTGACGAAAGAAAAAGAGCACTAATTTCCATAGAAAATGAACTTAATGATAGATATAGGCAGCTTAAAGAAATGGGGAAAAACCTTGAAGCAGAAAGACTTTTATCAAGAACCTCTTATGATATAGAGATGATAAATGAGGTAGGCTTTGTAAAAGGGATTGAAAATTATAGCAGACATTTTAGTGGAAGGCTCCCAGGGCAACCGCCTGCAACTTTGCTTGACTACTTCCCAAAAGATTTTCTTATAGTTATCGATGAATCACATGTTACAATTCCTCAACTTCATGCCATGTATGGTGGAGATCTATCGCGAAAGAAAGCGCTTATCGATTATGGTTTTCGACTTCCTTCTGCCTATGACCATAGACCACTTCGTTTTGAAGAAGTAGAAAAATATTTTAACAAGGTCTTATTTGTAAGTGCAACACCTTCTGAATATGAAACAAGTTCAAGTGTTGTTGTCGAACAATGGATAAGGCCAACAGGACTTTTAGACCCTGAAATAATTGTTCGCCCAGCAGAAAACCAGGTTAAGGATTTAATAGCTGAAATAGATAAAAGACTTGCTAATGATGAAAGGATTTTGGCACTTGTTTTAACCAAAAAAAATGCTGAAGACCTGGCTGATTATCTTGAAAAGCAAAGATACCCTGCTGCCTATCTTCACTCAGAAATTGACTCTCTCGATAGAATAGATATCATTACCAGATTTAGAAAAGGTGAATATAAAATACTGGTTGGTATCAACCTTTTAAGGGAAGGGTTGGATCTACCCGAAGTTACTCTTGTCGCAATATTAGATGCAGATAAAGTCGGGTTTTTACGTTCAGAAAAATCTTTAATACAGATGATGGGTAGGGCGGCGAGAAATGTCAATGGAACGATAATAATGTATGCCGATGAAATCTCAGATTCGATGAAGCAGGCTATAGAGCTTACAAGAAAAAGGCGACAGATACAAATCCAGTTCAATGAAAAGAACAATATAGTGCCTGCCAGTATAAAAAAAGAGGTTAAAACATTTATCGAAAGAGAGGAAAAGGCAAAAGAAGAAGGCGCAAGTCTTGCCTATGATCTTTTGATAAAAAAATACAATATATTAAATCCAAAAGAAAAAGAAAAATTGATTAAAATTTTGACAAATCAAATGATGGAAGCTGCTAAAAAGTGGGAATTTGAGGAAGCAGCAGTGCTTCGAGATAAGATAAAACTACTAACAAAAAAATAAAAAAAATAGCGACTTTAATAAGATTTATTTTAATGTAAAATCTATTTTATGAAAAGTTAATTCAAAAATTTTTTAAAAGACAATTTTTTATTAATAAAATGTAATTTTTAAGCAAAAATCTAGTCTAATAAATAAAAACGGTTAACTTGTAATTTTTATTTTATTTTGTAATTTTCTTTTGTAATTTTCTTTTTAATCTCAGCTTTTATCGGAAAGTAGCGCAGATGGTAGCGCACATGGTTCGGGACCATGGGGTCAGGAGTTCAAATCTCCTCTTTCCGACTTTTTTTCATAATTTACCTCCTTTTACCAAGCCTGTTATCTTGACAGGCTTGGTTTTTTATTAAATCTATAAATGAAACAAATAAGATAAATTTTGACTTTTACTGTTAAAAACTTTAATGAAGAATTAATAAAGTTTTTAAACTTCTAAAGTTGACAAATAAGCTTATTTTTATTATATTCTTGCTATGAAAAATAGAAAATTATTTATATTATTTATCGTACTATGTTTTTTTAGTCTTCCACTTTTTGCTTCCCCAAAAATCTGGATTTCAACTGAATTTGATATGAGCTTAGATGATTCTAACCTTTCTCAATGAAGATTAAATCAATCTTTATCTTTTCCAATCTCGAATTTTTTTGCTTTATCTGCTCTTTTTGGTTATTCATATTATTATGAAAGTGATACTGGTTATAAAATAATGCTTGGTGGGACATTTATCTTCCCTAAAAGTTGGTATATCGACTTTATGTATGGTTTTTATTTTACAGATAAAATAGATAGGCATGAAATTTTATTAAGTGTCAACTTTGAGAAAAATGAATGGTATCTCGCCTTCAGACAAATACTGAAATTTAGCCCTGATTTTTTCTCTTCTATTAGCTATATTTACTCGATTTATAATTTCCCAAATGGTTATAACTTTTTTGTAAATTCTGCTATCGGTTACGAAACTGGTAAAGGTATCTCCTATGCACTATGGATGAAATCTTATCTTGCTTTCTTTCAGATTTTTGGAATGGATTTAGGGGTAAGTTTTGCTATAGAGCAAAGCCTTTTTAATTTGTCCTGTTTAATTGGTATTAAATTCAATTTCCCGATTTTTTCAGTTGGCGCTTATTTTCAACCTTATTTTTTCAATAAAGCTGGATTTTTGGATATTGGTTTTGCCTTAGTTGTAAAATTATAGCTAAAAAGATTAAAATATATCTTACATTAAAATTTATATTTTTTATATTTTACTTAAAGTTTCATGAGCTACCAATATTAAGTAGCGATAAAATTAAAAGATTAATATAAAAACCGAAAATCTTAGAAAATGTCGTAATTATGAGAAAACAAAAAAATATTTTTCAACTTGAAAAAGAAAATCAAAGATTGAAAGAAAATATCATAAAATATGAACTTGATAAAAAATTTTTAGTAAATGATAAAAATAAATTTCTTACTTTTTTAGATAATTTCAATTTTTTAGAGCATCTTATTCGACTGATTGATGAATATGAAATAGATGTATATCTTTTGTATATCTTTTTAGTAAACAAAACAGATCATAAAATTAATGTTAATGAAATAAAAAATGAGCTTAATACAATAATTTTTAATACACTAATCCCTTTTTCTCCAATTTTTTTTTATAATAGTGGTATTATATTATTTTCATTTGCAGACTCTATATCTGAAATAAAGGCAAAATCTAATCTTTTTATTTATGAATTAAATCAATCTATTTTATCTTCTTTTTTAGAATCAAATATTTATATTTTTTCAGTTCAAAATTGTCTATTAAATATTGAAGAAGGGAAGTCGATTAGGGAACATTTTTTAAGTAAATTTAATAACTTGTTTTCAGAACAAAAACCTGATACAAACTCGAAGGTAATATTGGCAAATGCTTCAGAAATTTATGAAACTCCTGAAATTTTCCTTGTCGAACCAGATCCTTTTAATGCAGCTATAGTTATAGATATTTTAAGACAAAACAAGATAAATTGTGTCTGGTTTAGAGATGGTAAACTTGCCTACGAAAAATTAAAAAGTTCTCATCCAATATGCATTATTTCCGAACTTGCAGCCCCTGGATATGGAGGCTTTGATTTAAGACAAAAACTTTTAGAAGAGGATATAAATATCCCTTTGATAATATTAAGCACCCAAAAAAATGATGATCTACTTAAAACAGCATCTTTATTAGGGATAAATTATTTCATAAAAAAGCCATATTTTATAAATGAACTTCTCTCAATTATAAGAATTTTTATAAGTTCAAGTATTTAAGAAAAATATGAAAATATTTAATTCGCTAAATATATTATTTATTTCAATATATTTTATTAGCTTTCTCATTATTTTATCTATTTTATCCCTTTTCTATATTAAATATAAAGAAAAGAGAAAAACTAAAACAATCAATATTCTTGTAAAAAAAATAGCTAATATTGCATATGAATATGTAAATAAAGAGCCAAAAGAAGATGAAATTATAATAATTGACGAAACAAATATACAGAGTTTTAAGAAAAAAAGAAAAAAATATCTTCAATAAATTCCCAGAATCTCTTTTAATTACAGCCTTAAATATATGCAGTGAAAGAATAGTTTTACCTATAGAATTAAAAAATATAGAATTTTACACTCAAAAAAAATCGAGACTTTTTAAGAAGCTTGTCCATCAGATAAAGTCAAAAAGCAAAATCAAAAGAGCAAATGCTGCATTTTCTTTGAGATTTTATGGTTTTGAAGGTGTACAGATTCTTTCTGGTTTTTTAGTAGTTGAAAAGTCCAGTTCGATAAGATTTAAGATCTGTGAATCCCTTCTTTTTTCTCAAAGTTACGATTTGATACCTTTAATCCTGGATAGTGCAGCTAAAGAGTATGAAAGTGGGAACATAAGTAGATTTACTCAATATATTGCAATCTTACAGGAATATCCTGATATTACAGCCAATATTATTTCCTCAAGATATCCATACAATAAGGCTGAAACAATTATAGGGATTAGACTATGTATATATTTCCCATCTTCATCACTTGAAAAAATACTTGTTGAATCATTAATGTCAGAAGATAAGGATCTTTCTTCCGAGGCTGCAAGTGTTATCTATCATATTGTTCCATCAATGCTTAATTCACAATTTTTTTTAAGGCATAAAAATAATGAAATAAGAGAATTTGCCATTAAAGCTCTTGGTAGGGTTCAAAATGTTGATAATTTCCATAGAATTTTGCAATTTTTGGGTGAACCAGAAAATGAACAATATGCTTTGGCTGCTTTAGAAAATGCAACTAAAAATAACGATGAATTTAAGGATAAATTGATAGAAATTTTTTTTAAGACAGGTGAAACTTCTATTAAAGATAAATTAGCTTTTATCCTTGAAAGTTATCTATATTATTTTTTAGATATAAAAGATTGGTTTTTGAATGAAAAGGTAAATGATTTATTAGAGTATTGTATCAAAAATGGGTTAATCTACAACATAGTCTCATACTTAAATAGTAATGAAGATAAAAAGATAGAGGAGATCTTAATATTAAAAATTGTTCAGGTTCTTGATATTGTTAATTTTAAGAAACCTGATTATGAAAAAAGGATTAAAATATTTGAAGAATTTACCTTTTCACTTAACGATGAAATATGCCAAAGACACAATTTCCCACCAAAGAAAAAAGTTGAAGCTCAAAAAGCACCAGAAGCTTCTAAAAAGGATAGACCTTTCCTTATTGCTCTTGCAGCAGCATTATTTTTAGCACCAATTTTGATATTTTGTTTAATTAAAAAAGAAAGTTTGTTCCCATTTTTACCCTGGTTAAAATCTTTTATAGTTTTTTACATAAAGTTTTTTGGATACTATGCTTTAACATTAAATTCAATATCTATTCTTTTTTTATTTTTTGCAAATCTTGAAATATCAAGACAAAATAAACTAAAATATTCTATTTCATACTTAAATTATTTCCAAAAAGGGGTTTTACCTTCAATTTCAGTTATAGTCCCTGCTTTTAGAGAAGAAGCAACTATTGTGCAAAATGTTCGAAGCCTGCTTGCACTTAAATACCCGAGTTTCGAAGTAATTGTTGTAAATGATGGATCACCAGATAATACTTTGAATGTGTTAAAAGAAAATTTTGAACTTGAAAGAATTCCATTTAAAATTATGCCTCAACATATAAGCACAGCGTCAATAATTGGTGTGTATAAAAGCAGGTTACATTCAAATCTTTTTGTCATTGACAAATTGAATGGTGGAAAAGCAGATTCATTAAATGCTGGTATAAATTTAGCAAATGGTGAGTATATATGTGGCATAGATGCGGATAGTCTTTTAGAACAGGATGCACTTTTATATGCCATTTCACCAATCATAGAAAGTGATGAAAAAATTATTGCAACTGGTGGAAAAATAATGCCAGTAAATGGCTGTGAAGTTGAAAATGGTTCACTGATCAAAATAGGGATAGGCAAGAATCTACTTGCAAAATTTCAAACAATGGAATACCTAAGGGCATATTTTACTGGAAGACTTGGCTGGGCTTTTATAAAATCTTTACTCATTATTTCTGGTGCTTTTGGAGTATTTGAAAGAAAAGCAGTTCAAAAAATCGGTGGATATATGACATTTCGAACTTCTGCCAGACAAAATACTGTTGGCGAGGATATGGAACTTATAGTTAGACTAAGAAGATATGCGTTGGAAAATAAAGAGGAAAAAGCAGTTAACTATTCGATAAATGCCACTTGCTGGACTGAAGTTCCAGAATCTTTTAAGATACTTAAAAAACAAAGAGATAGGTGGCAAAGAGGACTTATTGAAATCCTTTTATATCATAGAAAGATGATTTTTAATAAAAATTATGGCAGAGTTGGCGTAGTAGCCCTTCCTTATTATCTTATCTTTGAAACTCTTGGACCTTTTTATGAGGTTATGGGACTTTTCTTTTCTATCTTAGCAATATTTTTAGGGATTTTTACCTTACCTTTATTTTTATTTCTTTTTTTGACAAGCATCTTGCTTGGGATTGTTTTATCTATCCTATCGTTAGCAATTTCTGAAAAAAATGTAATATATTTTGCCTGGTATGAAGATATAATTTTAATACTTATTGGACTTGTTGAAAATTTCGGATATCGACAGTTAATGAATATTCTTAGATTAGTAGCATATTTCAATAACCTTATAGGCAAAAGCTCCTGGGGAATGATGAAAAGGAAAGGATTTAAGACAAGATAATTCTATCTTATTGTTTTTTCGACTGTATATAAACCTTTGAAATATGAGTTCCTTTTTCAGGAGATAATTCTATCTTATTGCTTTTTCGACTAGCTCACCAGTAAACCAGTAAAATCCTTTAAAATTTTTTAAATAATCAAAGCTTGGTTTTATATTTTCAAGAATCAATTTTTCTAAATTAAATAGGCCGTACTCTTTTAAGGTTTGTTCCATAAAATCTTTTTCTGCTGAGCATAGTATAAACCAGGGGATTTGGGAGTCTATTTTACTTAAAGTCAACAATCTTTCAAATATATATTGCCCTGTTTTTTGTATCTGATTCGTGTATGAATGAAGTAAAATAGAATCAAAAAAAGGTAAAAAACTTTTTGCTTCTTCATCGTTAAACCATCCAAAATATGCTTCAAATTTTTTCTTATTTTCATTGGTAAGAATTTTAATTTTTTTTGATTCTTCTATAAAATAATTGAAAGCATCGTTTCTATCTTTTTTCTTATATTTGTAATAATTCCAGTATTCATACTCAATATGAAATCCATCTACATATTGCATCAAGTTCTTATCTTCATTTAAAGTATTGAAAAAATCAAAGTTGTCTCCTGCTATAAATATCTGAATTTCTGGTATCTCATTTTTCAATTTTGCGAAAATTACCGATGGACTAACCTCAAGTTTTTTATGAAGTCCATAAAATGTTATTCCACTTATCTTGTTGTTTTTCAAAAATCCTAAATACCTTTCAAAAGCCTTATCATTTTGAAATGACTGGATTGAAAAATATACTTTTCTTTCATAAATTAAATTATCTGAAAAATTTTTTGCCCCAAAATTAAAGAATAAAGATAAAGGTAAAACTAAAATGAAAAACAAAAATGCAAATTTTATTTTTTCCATACCTACTCTTAGCTTTTATCTAATATTTTCTTTTATTTAATATTTCTTTTATCTAATTTTATCTTTTATTTAATATAAAATTTTATTCATATCTTAATGCATCTATAGGGTTCATATCCGAAGCCTTTTTTGCAGGATAATACCCAAAAAAAACACCTACTGCAAAAGAAACAACAAAACCTATTATTATAGAATTTACTGAAATCACTAATGATAATGTAGAAACAAATTTCAATAAAAATACAATTACTACACCCAAGAATATTCCGATGATACCTCCAAGCAAACATAAGATAAGAGCTTCTATCAAAAATTGCTGCTGGATATCAACTTTTTTTGCTCCTATTGCCCTTCGCAGTCCTATCTCCTTTGTCCTTTCAACAACACTTACAAGCATTATGTTCATAATGCCGATGCCTCCTACTAGAAGGGAAATCCCAGCAACTATAGCTAAAAATAGCGTCAAAGTTCTTGTGGTATTCATAGATGCTTCAAGAACATCGGCTTGATTTGATATTCTAAAATTATTTTCCTCTCCTTCCTCCAATCTATGTGAGGCTCTCATTATCTGCTCAATTTCCTGTTGTGCAATATCTATCTGATCTTCACTTATCGCAGAGCAAAGTATCTGTTGAATGTATCTAAACCTACTTAACCTATAGAGTAATGTTGTATAAGGAACTATTATTAAATCATCCTGATCCATCCCAAAAGAATTTGTCCCTTTCTCCTTTAATACCCCAATTATTTTCAGGTTTAATCTTGCAACTCTTATTTCAGAACCTACTGGATCTGTTCCATCAAATAGCTCTTCTGCTATTGTTTTTCCTATAATGCAAACTTTTGCTTTTGCTTTTTCCTCGGCATTTGTGAAATTTCTGCCACTTTCAATAGGCCAGTCTCTTATTGAAAGATAATCCGTACTTCCACCATATACCATGGTATTCCAGTTCCCTCCAGATGTTATAACCTGAGCTCTTGTTTGAACTAAGGGAGAAACAGCTTTTAAATAATTTGATCTTTGTTTAATAGCTAAATAATCCTCTTCCGTTAATCTTACACCCGAGCTTGTGGATTGCCTTGCTCCAGAACTTGAAGGTGGCGCTGGCATTACAGTTAAAAGGTTGTTCCCAAAAGATGCGATCTGATCATGCACCTGTTTTGAAACACCTTGTCCTATCGCTACCATTACTACAATTGCAGCAAGACCGATAATTATACCAAGCATAGTTAAAAATGTTCTAAGCTTGCTATGTAAAAGACTTCGAACTGAAAAATTTAATAAAATTTCTAATCTCATATATTTTCTCTTATATCGATAATTTTCCCATCTTTAAATTCAACAATTTTTTTAGCAAAAGCGGCTATATCATGTTCATGAGTTACAAGAACAATAGTTTTCCCATTTTTATGCAGATTGATAAAAATTTCCATAATCTCAAGACTTGTTTTTGAATCAAGATTTCCAGTTGGTTCATCAGCCAAAATAAGGTCTGGGTCATTTATAAGAGCCCTTGCTATCGCTATTCTCTGCTGTTGACCTCCTGAAAGCTGGTTAGTCCTATGATAAATCCTATTGCTAAGTCCAACATCTTTTAATATAGATATGGCTTTTTCTCTTATCAAAGCTCTTTTTTTATTGAAATTTCCCTTCTTTTCATCTTTCATATAAAATAAAGGAAGTTCAACATTTTCGACAGCATTTAATGTCTTTACAAGATTAAAACTTTGAAAAACAAAACCTATATGTTTCGATCTAATATAGCTTCTTTCATCATCATCCATCTTTTCAACATTAATGTTTTCAAATAGATATTTACCTGAGGTTGGTATATCAAGTGTTCCCAAAATATTCATAAATGTGCTTTTACCAGAACCAGATGCACCAATTATTGCGATAAAATCTCCAGTAAATATTTTTAAGTTTATTCCATCAAGTGCGATGACTTTTGAATCACCAACACCATAAATCTTTGTTAAATCAATAACTTCTATTAAAGTACTATTTGAATTTTCCATCAATTTTCCTATATTTTTATACTAAAATTTTACCTAAAGCAAAAATTACAGAATTTATTAAATTTAATTTTAATCAAATAACAAAAAAAATAACAACTTTATTAATTACAAAATCAAAAATTAAATTCAGTATTAAATCACATTAACCAAAATCCTAAAATCGAATTGGAGGCATGCCAAAATTATTGTTCTGGTTATTGGTTTTATTTTTAGTCATAAGGCTTGAAATTATTTTCATCCCTTCTTTCAAAAGTGGAGAAAAGACCTCAATCATTTTCCCATCTGTATTTCCTGTTTTTACTGGAATTGGATATACAATCTTTTTTGTCTCATCTATAACCCATAGTATCTTTATATTCTTGTTTTGAAGTTGGTTTGAATCAGAACTTTTGTTAAAATTTTGAGTAGGATTTTGATTTTGAGAAGGATTTTGTGTTTTAAAAAGATTTTGATTTTGTGAAGGATTTTGATTTTGTGAAGGATTAACCCCTTGATTTTTTGGGATATTAACAGTATAAGGTCCAATATTCTTAAGCAACGCCAAACCTTTTAGTGATATTGATGTTTGAGGAACCAAAAATGCTCCCTCGCTTGGTTGATTTACAAATTCTATAGAAGCTGTCATCCCTGGAAGTAGCTTATTATCTATATTTTTTGTCTCTATTATAACTGTGTAAGTCACAACATTTGAGCTTTCATTTGAATTTAATCTTATCTGTTTTACTTCTCCTGTAAAACTCATTGTATCATAAGCCAAAACTGTAAATTGGACTTTTTGGCCTTCCTTTATAAGACTAATATCTGATTCATCAACATTTGCCGTTATTTTCAGTCTTGAAAGATCTGAACAGACTACAAAAAGTTCAGATTGAGAAATATTTGTGCTTATAAAATCCCCTTCGTCAACATTTTTTTCAAGTATGAAGCCATCTATTGGAGATTTTAATAATGTATTTTCAAGATTTGTTTTAGCCTTTTCAAGCGAAACCTTAGCCGATTCAACTGCTATCTGTGCAAGTTTATAACTATTTTCAGATTCTTTTAGTGCAGCAGAAGTCAAAAAACCTTTTTTATAAAGTTCAAGATTATTATTATAATCCATCTCTTTATTTGATAAAGTTATAGTTGCTTCATCGTAACTAAGCTGAGCCTGCTTCAAGGCAAACAAATAATCATCCTGTTTTATTATGGCTAAAATCTGCCCTTTTTTGACTTTTGAATTATAATCAACAAGAACCTTATCTATTTTACCAGATATTGAAGCCATTACAGGATAGGAATCGATTGGCTCTATCTTTCCAGATGCACTTACAGAACTTGTGATGCTACCACTTTGGATTATAGCAGTGGTGAAAACAATATTTTTTTTTGCTGCGACCTTATTTTTATAAATAAAGTAAAAACTAATAGCAGCAATGATAATTATTAAAAGGAGAATGAAAAGTATTTTATTTATTTTTTTCTTCATCTTTACCTCTTAGAAATTTTAAGTTTTATTCAAAGTTTCCAGTCATAAGTTCGATTGATTTGACATTTAACACATATGAAAGAATTGCAGAGTACAAAGTTATCTTCGCATTTACATACTCCTCTTCCCAGGAGGCGAAGCTTGATGCTGAAATTTGACCAAGGTTAAAGGCATCAATAGCAAGATTATAACCTTTTGATGCATAATTATATGTATTTTCCGCATTTTCCTTGTTTTTCTGGCTTAAAATCAGGTTTGAAAAAGATGTTTCAAGAGATAAAAGAAGATCATTTTCGGCTTTCAAAAGGTTTAGTTTTGCATTTTCATACTCCTGTTTTAAGACTTTTTTCTCGATCCCTTTAGATGAAAAGCCAAAAAGTGAGTCTAAATCCAAAGAGATTGAAAGTGAAAAAGAAAGTGAAGGGTCGTTAAAATTTAAACTATTATCCTTAATCAAGCCAGAATAAGATATCCCAAAGGCTGATGAAAGTGATGGGAAAAGTGATGCCAAATAATATTTAAGGTTTACTTCTGATTGATAATATTGGTAAAGTGAATTTAAGTAGTTTGCATCATATTTTTTAGCAGAACCTAAAAGGTTGACTGCTTTTAAGTTACTTAAATCTAACTTTTCATTTTCAAATAAAAGAGAAAAATCAATTTTATCTATTGATTTTTGCTCTATTATTTCAAAATCACCTTCTATATTTGCAAAATTTTTCAACTGAAGGTAGGAAAGTTCCATATCATTTTTAGCATTTTCATAAGAAACTTGAACCTTTGAAAAAGTAAGGGCAAGTGATGTAAAATCAAGTTCAGTAATAAGACCTAAATCGTATTTTACCTTGTATTCTTTAAGCCTTTTTTCATTAATCCTTAAAATTTCAAAGTACAATTTTTCCTGTAAAATTTTGCTTAGATATTGATAATAATACTTGAAGGCAAGATACTTTGTTTGAAGTATCTGATTTTCATAAAGACTTTTTTTATATTGATAATTAAGATAAGCTAAATCCTTTACTTTCCTAAGAGCAAAACCATTAAATATTGATTTTGAAATATTTAAGTTAACTGAGGATGATAAACTTTTTGTCGGGTCAAAAGGGATATTTGTCGAGCTACTTACTGAAATAGATGGAAGATAAAGATTTGCAACAGCTTGATCATAAGAAAGCTTTGCAAGATTCATCTGATTTTCATAATTTTTTAATGTAAGATTATTTTCAACTGAAATATTTTTTATTTGCTCAAAATCGTAAACCTGCAATGAATTTTGTGAGTAAAATATGAAAACTAAAAATATAGTTAAAATAAAAATAATTTTTTTCTTCATAAAAACTTCTTTTAAGAATCTTCTTTCATAAACAAATTTGATATTATTAAATTAAAATATTTTTGCAATTCAAGCTATAACTTAAATTATGAAGAAATTATGAAGAAAAAATGAATTTATATTGAATTTATATTGAATTTATCTTATTTTTTCATAATTAGCGAATTATCTTTACCATAAATAGAATCTTCAATCAGTTTTTCAATATCACTTTTATGGATTTCAAAAGGTTGTATCAATCTTATTTTTTCAAGCCATATTAGGGGAAAACTTTTTATCCTTTCTACAAAAACTTCTTTTTCAACAATCTGTTTCTTATTGCATATATTAAAAATATTTTCCCAATTAAATGAATGATTTTTTGCAATAGCAAATAAATCGAAAAAATCCTTTTCTTCGTCTCTATCTATTATTGCACAAACCTTATTTGATAATATGTTTTCGATATTATCTATTCTAAACCTATTTATTATATTACTTTTCCCATATCTATAAACTCTATCATTTACAAAATCAATTTGAAGATCATCTTCAATTAAAATACGACTAAAATCTTTTACTTTCGAAATAATTTTATATTCTATTTTTTCATCTAAAAGTTTTTGTAAAATATTTACTATTTCATCATAAAAAGTCTCAGTTGAAGAAGAGAAAAAATCAAGATCGTAAGAAACTCTTAAATTATAATAAAATCTATGTAGAGCTGTTCCACCAGTAAGATAAAAACTATTATCTATTGAAAAAATGATATCTAATAATCTATCTTGAAGTTGATAAATCTTATCCCAACTTTTTCCATTCATATTTTTCTATTTTATTATTTTTTCCTAAAAGACAATTTTCCAAAAGTAATACTTTTTCTTTTTTCCTGATTTTTTCATTAAAAGATTCAAATATTTTAGCTAAATCTTCCTTTGAAAATAGAAGTAGCCCATCTACAGGTTGTCTCATATTTAGTATTATTTTTTCAGCTATTTTTCTTTTTTCGGTTAAGCCACCATTTTTTATAGCATTGGATAAATAATTTTCATCAATATCATAGTCCCAGAAACATTCAGTTACAATTCGCTTTAAGATTTTATCCTTTTGCATATTTTTTTGTTTTTATTTTATCTTAGTTATATTTTTTTTACTTTTATTTTATTTTTATTTGCTTTTTTTTAATATTTTTTTATCTATTGTCTTTATCTTTTATACTTTATTTTTTTATTTTATCTTTTTATTTCTGGGAAAATAAAATTTAATACAGAAATTTTATCCTGATTTATATGAATAGGTATCCTAACCATAGCACCTTTATAATCTAGATTTACAATAGAATATAAAAATCTAACTTTTCTTTCACCATTTTTATATATCTCTTTTTTTGAAAGAAAGTATTTATTAACAAAGTCTTTCATCTTTTTTGTTACAGAATCAATTTCACTTTCATACATATTTTGATCAAGAATATATTCACTAAAAAGTATTGGATAACTAGCTGCTTCAGTTTTAATGTAAACCTCTTGGGCATATATTTCAAAATTTACCTTTGGTATAATAAGAAGAGAAAATAATATAGATTCCTGTTTTGTAATTATTGGGTCCCTATAGATAAAAGGATTCATCCCCTCTGATGCAATATTTTTTGTCATTGCCTCTTTATCTACAAAGCTACATTCAGCATAACAATAATCATTTTCAACTATAACTTTTTGATTTAGTCTTTCTACCCAACTTGTCTTTACAAAACTATTTGTAGTATTACACGAAATTAAAATTATGAATATAAAAACAAAAAATATAAAATAAAATTTTTTCATAAAAATTCCTTTTTTTTAATATTATCTATTTTCTTTTTTTTTCAATAATAAAAAAAGGGTGAAAAGCCAAGCTTTTCACCCAATTTTTAGATTATATCAATTATTAAAAAACTAGAAAATAGCCAAGAATAAAAGTTTTAAACCATAATCAGCATCGCCAGTTGGTGGGAGAGTTAAATAGAAAGCTGGTGTGAAATAAAGTCTTCCGAATGTCAAATCATAACCAACTTCAGCACCAATTGTCATATCGCTTGTTGTAAGATCCATTTCTAAAGCAGCTTTTAAATATAAGCTTGTGTAATATACACAAATAGCTGTTTGTAAATAACTTAAACCTGCTCTATAAGCACCTTCATTGTAAATAGCGATATCTTCAGTTGGAGTAACTGCAATATTCCATAAAAGTTCCCAATCTGAAGTGCCGCCTTCTGGCATATTCATAGCAAAGTTAGCACCAATTGTTAAAATTTCCATTGGAGTAACTGAAAAACCAGCCCATATTGCTGTAGCAACATTCATATCATAATCCATACCAACTATGAAATTAAGCATATCAGCAACAGAACCGTCAACATACGCATGAATATTGATAGCTTCAGCACCAGTAGCCCAGCTTAAATTTGAAGGAATAACTAAATGGATTGTAGCAGGACCAACTGGGATATGAAGTCCAAAACCATTATCTCCATTTGAACCCCAATCTTTTATATTAGCACCAGAAGACCAGAATGTGTAGAACATTTCAGGTTGAATTGTATCACCAACTGTGAATTTACCAACTTGTAATGTCATAAAACCAAGATTGTACTGAACATACCATCTATCCCAAGCAACTGCAGGGAAAGTGCCGTCGTCTTTACCAGCGCTCAATCTGAAAAAAGCAACAAAGTTACCATTTTTGTATTGAGCTGTAAATCTTGGAAGAATGTAAGAAAGTTGCATTCCATCACCATCTGTTGGGACATAGAAAAATCCCCACTGAAAACCAGAATTTGGTATACTTACATACATCCAGTTAATGTAAAGACCACCAAACTTCCACATTTCGAGTTTGGTTAATCTTTTGTTTAAATCTTCAACTGTAACTTCCTGAGCAAAAAGAGGGAGAGCGATAAGAAGAATAAGAGCGATAACTAGTAAAATTTTCTTCATAGAAATTTCCTCCGATTTTTTTGTTTTCTGCACATAACGTGCTTACTATACAAATAATATCTTTTTTCTCATTGTCAAGTGATTTTTCATATTTTTTTAAATTTTTTTTATATAATTTAACAATTTAATTTTTTTTATTTTGCTATTTTATTTTTTTTAGGCTATATATTAATTGAAATAAAATGGATAAAGCAGGAGTATTTTATATGAAAATAAAATTTACCAAAAGATATAAAAAAATTTTTCTTTTAAATATTTTAATAACTTGTCTTTTTTTCTTAACAATTTTCCCAAATATTATCTTCGCCCAGCAGATTACCCTTGGTTTTGACTATGGCTTTTTACCTTTTCAGTATTCAAACTCCTTTACTTCTATCAAAAATAATACCTTCTATAATGCAATTTTATCTTTTTCAATAAATCTTAACCAAAATCTTTCTTTATCCTTTTTCTTTGAAAGAAACACCTATAATTTTAAGCAACCAAATAGCTTTTCATTAGGTTTTTCATATATTAAAGATTTTTTAACTTTTGAAGAAAGATTTAAGGTTGAAGTTTCAGATTCATTTGATAATATATTTACTTATTTTGAAAATTTCACTTCTATTTTGCTGGATTTTTATCCGCTTCTTTTCTTTTTTCTCTCTATAAACAACCCTATATATATTCAGCCAATCTTTTCATCTTTAGTTGAACTTCCAAAATCTGATACATTTGAAAAATACGATATAAATACTGAAATAGGATTTTATATCTATCAGCTTTCCATAGGTCTTGCATTCAAATATGATTCAATTCTTTATAACTTCGATACAACATCTACATCTATAAATTACAGCAAATTAAATACCTACGACCTTGCTTTGATTATAAAATATGTTCCAACAATTACTGCATTTGGTTTTGTTTTAGCATTAGGTTACTCTTACAATGACTTAAAAACAGTATCTTCTTTAACTTATATTCATCAATATATTTATGCAAAAGCAAATCTTATCTTTACTTTAGACCATTTCAAACTTGAACCAGCATTTGGAGTTTTAATCTATTCTTTTTATTCGGATAATATCACAGATATTTCAGAGATCAGTAGATTATATTTGGGGATGAATTTAAGTTATAAGTTTTAAGATAGATTTTATTATTTAAGGTTATTAATTCTATTTTATCTTTATAATATTTTTTTATTTTCGCTTTATTTTCTCTTTTTATTCTCTTTTTATTTTTTCTTTTTATTCTCTTTTTATTCTCTTTTACTTTTTCTTTTTATTTTTTCTTTTTAACTTTTATTGAATTTTTTTTATCTTCTTTGTATTTTCTTTATTTTATCTTTTTATTTTTTTTATTTCGCCATATTATTTTATTTCGCCATATTATAAAGCTCATATTTTGTAATTATTATATTTCCATCGTTATCTTTTTCATAGGTAAGAGGCTCATTTTTAAGCAAAACAAATTCCATACTTTCTTTTTTCTTTATTTTCAAATATTGCCTGATCACATTAACTTCAGAAACAGTATATTTTTCATTATTATAAATAACTGTTGACCCAAGTTCTGGAAGATTCTCTTTTGCCTCTTCATATTGGTCTGATTCATATGAAAGGCAGCAAAGCAGCCTTCCGCAATAACCAGAAATTTTCATTGTATTTAAAGGAGCATTTTGAACCTCTGCCATCTTTATAGAAATTGGTGTTAGTTGTTGCAAAAAACGTCTGCAACATAGCTGCTGCCCACAAATAAAAAGCCCGTCTATCATCCTCGCTTCATCTCTAACTCCAATCTGATGAAGTTCTATTCTTTTCCTATATCTTGCGGCAAGTTTTTTAACAAGTTCTCTAAAGTCAATCCTATGATCTGCAACAAAATCAAATAGAATTTTCATACCATCCAGAAAATAATGGACTCCAACAGGTTTCATCTCGTGTTCAAGATTGCATTCTTTTATCTCCTGCTTAAAAACATTGAACGCTTCTTCTGCCTTTACCTCATTTTCTCTATATATTTTTAAGTCATCAGGACTTGCAGCAGATAAAAATTTCCCTTCTATTTTAACCTGTTTTTTTCTACTTACTTTTTCGTTGTTTGCTAAATTTGTATAATTTTGAATAATCTGCTGGTTAATTATCTGTTCATCGGAAACTTCATCGATAAAATCCTGTGTGTTTTCTATGCTTTCAACATTTTCTTCAACTGATGTTGCCTGATATTTTATTATCTCATCAAAATCCTTATCATCAATATTTACAAATTTATTTAAATATATTGCAAGATCAACCCCGTGCTTTGTCTCAACTTTAACGATAGATTGTGGTGAAATTTGAAAAAAACTATTTGAATAGAAATCCATTATCGCTTTTGAATATAATAATCTACATCTATAAAGATACATAAAATTCCTTATTTTTATTTCTTTTTTTTCTTTTTTTTATATCTTTTTTTATTTCTTTACTTAATTTTTTTTATTTCTTCTTTTAGTTCTTTTTTTTTGTTCTTTTTCGAGCTTAAACCATTATCTTAAAAATTAACCCTTCTATCTCGTCTATCAATGAAAAAATCTCTCTTTGTGAAGATAAAAAGCTTTCCATAAGTGCAACAAGTCTTTTTTCTATCTCTATTATAATATAATCAAGTTCATCTTCTGAAAGAAGATCCTTTTTTTTATCTATTATCTTTATTTTATAGGCTTTCCTTTCTATCAATACTATAAAAGAAGCAAGAAATTCTTTATAGTTTATTAAATCTTGCTGGTTTCTTGAATTTTTATATCTTCTCCCAGCTTCATTTATCATGGAGGTAAGATTTTCAGGTGGCTGGTTTTCATATTCAATAACAATATCTTCTATCCTTTTTTCAAATAGAATCTGTTCAAAACTTTTCTCCTCTTTTTTTAAGCTACCTGTTCTTTCAAGTTTCCCACTTTTTTTCTGGTCTTTTCCTGAAAACTTCTGAATGATATTGTATATTGAAGGTATCAAAATTTCAACTCCACTTTGTTTTTTTCCCTAAATTTTTATCTTCAAGAGATTCATAAATTTTTTTATAAATAAAGTTTTTATTTTTATCTATACCGTTAGAAAAAGAAACCCTACTAACCTTTTTCTTAAAGTTTTTGTAATAGTAAAAACTTTTCTCATATCCAACCATAACCTTTTTTAAAAAGCCATCTCCCCTTGATTCAAATCTATCTTGCTGTTCTAACTTGAATTTATGACCAATTTTTTTATCTAAAAAATATTTATCATTATAAAAGTAAAAAATAAGATCTGGCTCTATTAGAGAAAAAAGAAAATCCCCAAATATTTTATCCATTTTTATTAAGGTTTTCAAACTTTTTAACTCATTAAAATCTTTATATTCTTTTTTCTTGATTCTATAAATTGCAGGAAAAACTTGATATGCAAAAGTAGAAAAGTGAAATCTATCGACAATTAGGATACTACCTTCATCAAGTTTTTTATTTATAAATTGAACTGTATGTTCCAATCTATCTGAAATAAATAAAAAAAATTCTGTTAAATTAGTAAGATGCAGATTAGCATTTAATAGAATTGGTCTTATTTTATCTCCTATAACTGAATCGCCAGGTTCAAAAGTAATGACTATGTTTTTATGACCATCTTTTATAAACTGCTCTTTAACAAGATTCAATTGAGTCGTCTTTCCAGATTTATCTACACCTTCAAAAACTACAAATAAGCCATTTTTGGAATTTTTCATAAAAATTTTTCATAAAAGATTATTAATCAAAGACTGCTTTTTAAAGAAATTATTTTGATTTCAAAACTTTTACAGTACCGTTTAATATAACTCCTTCTTCTATTATAATCTTGGGAGATTCGATTGAACCTTTAACATTACCTGTAGAATACACTTTTATCAAGCTTTTTGCTTTTGCATTTCCTTCCCATATTCCGCCAATTTCTATGGCATCTGCTTCTATATTGCAAAAAGCTTTTCCTTTTTCACCTATTAAAACCTTCGATGATGACTTAATATTTCCAGAAAATTCTCCATCTATTCTTAAAACATTATCAAGTTCAAAATCACCTTTTAGTTTTGTGCTTTCTGAAATTATATTAGAAACGATAGTCCCGCTTTCGATTACAGCCATTTTCCTACTCCTTACTATTTTTTCACCTATAAGAAAAATTTTACTTTTTAATTTTAACCTTTTTATTATATAAATTAAATATTACTAAACTTTATCATAAATTTCCTATAATTTACTATCTATGAAAAATAATAAACTAAAATAAATCAAAGTATAGATGCAAGAAATACTCTGGATTAATAAATTGCCCATTCATTCTGACTTCATAATGCAAATGAGGACCTGTTACCTGACCTGTAGAACCTTCTTTAGCAATAGATTGTCCTTTTTTCACAACTTCTCCTGGTCTTACTAAAGACATCATAAGATGCCCATAAAGTGTCTCAAATCCTCTTGGATGCTCTATAACTATTGCGATACCATAACCTTCTCGCCAGCCAGAAAATTTGACAACACCATCTGCTGTCGCACAAATCAAAGCACCTGGAAAGGATGCTATATCAACACCAGTATGAAACATTACTCCTCCAAGTACAGGATGTCTTCTAAAACCAAATCCAGATGTTATAGAACCACTTCCATCAACAAATGGCCACCTTGAAGGCAATGTTTGAGCTAAATCTTTTAAAAAAGGTTGTCTACTGTTATATTCCTTAAAAAGCATATAAAAAAGTTCGGTTTCTTCTTTTATAACAGAAAGTTGTTCATATGGGTCAGCAACTTTATCTTTTTCAATATCTGGTCCGCCTATCCCACCTTGATTCCAGTTTTTTTGGCCAAGGAAAAAATATGCTAATTTGGTACTTTCTGCTTTTGCTTCAACAATCTTATTATAAATTTCGTTTATCTGATTAATCATATCATCATAATTTGCCCTATATTTCATATATTGAAGTTTAAAGTGAGAAAGCTGGTCGACAGTTGAAGATAGGGTGGAAATAGAAATAAAGAAAACTATAAACAATAAGGAGATAGTAATTATAAAAAAAGCTATTGAAAAAATAGACATATGCACATTGAATATCTTCTTCTGGTTATGTGGTATAAGCATAAGGGTTACTTTTTCATTCCCTTTCTTTATAAATTGTTTCCACTTGGTTGAAATAAACTCAAAAATTCTTCTAACAAATTTTTCAAAAGAACTTGCAAGTCTTTTTTCCCAGTTCTTAAAACTTTTCATTCTATTTCCTTATTTTAAATTTGCCTTCTCTTTTCTTAAATAAACTTTTATCTACAATATCTTACTTATATTTTTTATTTTTTTATTTTAAGTTTCTTTATAAAATTTTACTTTTAGCTTTCATTATTTAAATTTCTACCTTATATTCCTTTATTTTTAACATATTTTTAAAATTTTAATTCTTAAAATCATAAAAACCTTTTATTGCCATAAAAAAATAAAACAAAAACCAGATTAACAGTAAAATATTTTTATAGAATATGCAACTAAAAATACATAAAAAATTATTTTTTTAAACTTTTTTCTAAAATAATCTTTTTCCTAAAAATAATAATTATAAAAAATAATCTTTATAAAATAATCCTCCTTTACTTTTGATAAAATAAATATAAGTTTTACCTACTATTTTAATATTTTTTTATGAAATTTTATTTTTACAATACCTTACAGCAGGAAAATATAAATATGTATATAGACTCGCATTGCCATATAGACCTAATCAATAGTTCTTATATAAATATAAATAATATTTTGCAAAATGCAACTTCATTTCAAATTTCAAAAATTGTCCAGGTTAGTGCTTCATTAAAAGATTTTAATGATTATTTCCCGAAATTTTTAAGTATTATTTATGACAAAGAATTTGAAAAAAAAATCCCAAAAATCTATTTTACTTTCGGAGCTTCTCCAAATGACCTTTGCGAAGAAAATTTTTCTTTTGAAAAGTTATTAAGATTTTTTAATTCAATTTCCTTTAATGATAAAAATTTAAATGATTATATAAAAGAAAAAAAAATTATTGCTATTGGAGAAATTGGTCTTGATTATTTTCATAAATTTTTTGATAAAAAAGAGCAGATAGCTTCTTTTGAAAACCAGCTCAATCTTTCAAATCTTGTTCAACTACCAGTTATGTTACATATAAGAGATGCATTTGATGATGCCATTGATATTTTAAGAAATTTTAACTTAAAAAAGCAGATTATATTTCACTGCTTTAGTGGTGATAAAAAAGTAGCGGAAAAGATTTTGGAAACTTTCGATAACTGCTATTTTTCATTTGCTGGAAATGTTGCCTACAAAAAAATGGAGTTTTTAAGAGAATCTTTAGTTATTTTACCAGAGGAAAAGCTACTTGTCGAAACAGATTCGCCATTTTTAGCACCTATTCCATATAGAGGGAAAGATAATATGCCATGGTATATAATAGAAACCTATAAATTTATGGCAAATTTACTAAAAATAGATTTAAGTGCTTTTACCCAATTAATTAATAGAAATTTTGAGAAAGCATATAACTTATGATTTTATCTAACAATAAATATGAAAATATTATCTCTGCTCCTATTGCTGGATATACCAATTGGCCATTAAGAAGATTATTTTCAAAATTTGGTGCATCACGAATATTTTCAGAAATGATTCATGTTAGAGAAATATTTTTTAAAGAAGATTTTGAACTACCATTTTTAAATATAGATTATAAATTTACCATTCAACTTTTTGGCTCTGTAGATGATGATTTTATAAAAGCTGGTGAAATAGCATTAAAATTTTGTGATAATATAGATATAAACTCTGGATGCCCTGCAAAAAAGGTTATAAAGGCTGGCGGAGGCTCTTTTTGGCTTAAAGATATCGATAGATTCTCAAAAAAAATATATGAGATTTCAAATAGATTCCCATATAAGGTTAGTGTAAAAATAAGATTAGGTTTTACAAAGCCACAGATTGTGGAAATTCTTGATTCTATAAAAGATGCAAAATTAGCTTTTATAACTATCCATATGAGGACAGCTCAAATGCTTTTTTCAGGGAAGGCTTTGTATCAATATGCAGATTTTATAAAAAACTATAAGACTAAAATAATACTTAACGGAGATATAAGTGATCCTTATTTTGCAAAAGAAGTTTTAGATAAATATGAATGTAGTGGAATAATGATAGGAAGAGCAGCACTATCGGATCCTTCAATTTTTAAGCAGATAAATGACTTTTTAAGAACAGGTAAATTTTTTGTGACTGATAAAATTCAAAAAATCAACAATTGTATTGATTATATTGATAACCTTTTGATCTATCTTGACTTTTATTCAGCTAAAAATAATAAAAATAAAAATGAAGATAGATATTCAAAATTTTTAAGAAGTTCGATAGTTGAAAGCAGAAAAATTCTTTTTACTCTTTCAAAAAAAATCCCTTTTGCAAATAAAATTAAAGAAAAAATATTGAAGATATTGACAATAGAAGATCTATTAGAACTAAAAAAAGAATTTCATGTTTTTCAGACATTGTAACTTATTTTCAAACAGAAAAAATCTGAAAAGCCGAATTAAATCTTTCCTTATCTATAGGTTCAGTAAGATACTCTTCTACCCCTAAAGTATAAAGCTTTGCTTTCATATGGGTATTGAGTGATTTATCTATCGCAATTATAGGAACCATTTTTAGCTTATCATTTGTTTTTATTCTCCCAACAATATCATATATTATCTCTTCTGAAGAATCAGCGATATATATTATTATGATAGAGGATGTTGGCAATGCATCACATTTTAAGACAAAATCTGATACAGACATTATTTCTACATCATATAAATCGCAATTTATATAATCTAAGGCATCTTTCCAGCCTATTACATATATTTTCTTCTCTGAACTGATAACATTTGATTTTTCCTGTAACCTTTTTTTCAAATCTTTTGGAATTGTAAAATAGAATGTTGATCCTTTATTTTTGCCTTCACTTTCTGCCCAGGTGTTTCCTTGATGAATTCTTGCTATGTTTTTAACTATAGAAAGGCCAAGTCCTTTACCCCCAGCCATAAACTCATATTCACCAGAAAAATAGTGGGAAGAATCCTGAATAGTAAAAAATTTATCAAAAACCCTTTCAAGATATTGTTTTTCTATACCAATCCCTGTATCTCTAACATAGATTTTATATTGTGTAACTTCTTCTACAATCCCTAAAGTAATAGAGCCAAGATCGGCAGTATATTTAATAGCATTCGATATAAGATTATTAATAGCCTGTGAAAATAATGTTGTTTCAATAGCCACCATAGGATTTGCTACATGAGATTCAAAACTATATGATAATTTTCTTTCTGCAAACTTAGTTGCATATTCATTAAATATTGCTTTTAAAAATTCAACAATATCAACCTCTGTCAATGTCGTTGAAGAAATGCCATCTTTTAAGTTCGCAAAATTTGTAATATCTTCAATTGTCTTTATCAACCTATTAATATTAATCTGAAGTACTTTTATTATTTCAGAAAGTTTAGGGTTTAAATCACCAAAAGCACCGTCTGCAATTAAATCAATAAAACCTTTTACAACAACAACTGGAGTTCTAAGTTCATGAGATGAAATCGCAACAAAATTCTCTTCCATTTTATTTAATAAAATAAGCTTCTGATTGACTTCTTGAATTATCTTCAAAGTGTTTTCAAGTTCTTTATTTGATTTTTCGAGTTCTTCATATTTAACAAGAAGTTTATCTATAAGTTCCCTGGAATACTGTCTTAAATATTTAACCTCAATATCTCTTTCAAGTCTTTCATTTTTACCACTTATAAAATCATTTATCTGTTTTAAGAATGTCGAATCTATAGGTTTTGGTATAAAACCATCACAACCAGCAGCCAGAGCCTTTTCTCTTCCACCCTCTCCAACTTCTGCAGTAATTGCAACAATCTTAACTTTTTCAAAATTTGGAATAGTCCTGATCTTTGTTGTAACATCAAGTCCAGAAAGATCTGGTAGATTAATATCCATTAAAATAAGATCTGGTTGAATTTCTTTGGCTTTCTCTATGCCTTCCAGCCCTGTTTTTGCCTCAAAAAAACTAAAATTATTAGCTTCAAGTATCTTTTTTACAAGCAGTAAATTATATTGATTATCTTCAATGTATAAAATTTTTACTTTTTTGTCCATCTTTCAACCTATTTTTTATTTGATTGTCTATTTTATTATTTTTGAATAAACAAATTCATATATGATGTTTTGATCAGATGGCGAAATTTTAACAAACCTTGTATGCATATAGTATTTATTTCCAACTTTTTCATATCTTACAATTTCAGCTATCGCTTTAATATTTTGCCTTCCAATGAAAATAGAAACTTTAATCAATTTTTTTACTGCAATTTTTGTAACAACTTCAATGGCAAACCCACCACCACCTATATCAAAAACAGTTCCGTCATATTCGGGTGGAATGACCTTTATATTTTTCTTACCATATGAATCTATTTCGATCTCTACCAGAGAGTAAGTTGCATAAAACCTGCATTCTTTTCTAAGATATCTTCTTTTTTGGTATCTTAATAAAATATCTGAATGTTTTATCAATAATCCTTGGATAGTTGTCTCATTTACTTCATCTTCTATATATGATTCAAATGAATAACCTGCATCATTTTCTCGCCAAAAATATACTGTAACTGGCAATTTCCAGCTTTTTGGTTCTATTTCAATTTTAGGTTTTTTAACGACAAAACCCTTATCAAGAGAAGCTATAACTTCTGTAAAAAAATAACCAAGTTCATTTATATATATTCTTACTCTTTTTCCAACATTTAGTTCTCGTGATGTAACCTGTTTTTTTAAGTCTTTAAAATAGTTATCAAGATTTGAGAGTAATGAATATAGTTTATTTTTAGTCATTGTTAAATCTGTATTTGTTAAATTTTTATCTTTGCTTTTCAATATTGAAAGAGCTTTTATAAGAAAAGTTTCAAAATTCTGCTTTGAAGCAAAAAGTAAAACTGGTGATTTTATTGGCACAAAATCAATTACTGTCAAAATCGCATCAATTGTATCCTTTGGGATACCTCTTACAATTGCTGCTTCCTCAAACATTTTATGTTCTTTGCTTTTAGTTTTGAAAAAGCTTGAAAAATACCCTTTATTTCTAAGATAAAAAAACAAAAAAATTAGAACACCAACTATTACAATAAATATAATAAAAATTCCAGAACCACCTGATCTACTTGAAGTGCCAATAGAAACAGACTTCCTTAAAGTTAAAATCTCTTCTTGAAGCATTACATTACCTCATAATTATTATATGATAAAAAACCAAAATTTCACCCAATTTTTACTTATGTCAAAATTTTTAATAATCTAAATTATGGTCAAATAAAAGACCATGCTTAAAACCTTATTAAATTTTATTTTTTAATAATCTAATTTTCTTGATATTTGACTATTTCTAAAGAACTATAAAGTAATGCCAAAAATAAAGGACCTAATAATATACCATTATATCCGAAGGCAATTATACCACCAATAATGGAAAAAAATAAAAGAAGTGGGTGAATTTTAATCTTACTTGAAATAATTTTAGGTCTTATAAAATTATCAACTGTTGATACAAAAAATCCAGATAATAGTCCAAATAAAATACCTTTAGTTACCCCCTGTGTAACAATAATAATAAAAGTTATTGGTAACCATACAATTGTAGCTCCAAGCATAGGAATAAAAGAAGCAATAAAAGTCATAAATGAAAAAAGAAAAGGGTTTGGATACTTAAATATTATTAAAATCAAAAAAAAGACTACAGATTGATAGATGCCTATTATAAAATATCCTTTTATTATTATATTCATCACCTCATAAAATTTACTGCTAAAATTATCGATATAATTACTTTCTACTGGTATTATATCTTTAAAATATTTGATAAGAACTTCTCCATCTGTAAGCATAAAATAAATCGTTATTATCAAAAAAAACAATCCAACTATGCTATTTAATATTTTAGATATAGTTGAAGTCAATATTGGAGTGATTTCAAAACTTTGCGTCTTTATGATTTTGGTCAATTCAGTAACTATATTAAATTTTACAGAAATTCCTGAAACCTTATAAATTATTTGTTCCACAAGCTTATTGAATTTATCAAATGAAATTATATTTTCATTTTTGATAAAATTATCTATCCATACTGAAAACTGTTTGAACTCAAAATACAATTTATAGACAAAATAAAAAATCGGTATTACTATTATAAGGATAATCAATAAAGAAAAAATAGCTGCTACAAGCTTTTGTAAAAAAGAAGATCTGGATAAAAATGCAACATTTTTTATAATCTTACTATATAAAGGATTTATTATTAATGTTAAAAAGGTTGCCCATAAAATTATATTTAAAAAAGGCTTGAAAATAAGAAAAACAAGGACAAAAAGTATTAATATAAGCAAAAGAAGGAAAATTGTTCTTATCTGTTTTGCTGTCATTTCTTTACAAATTAAAAATTCTACCTAATTTTAAGAAAAATTTTTTATTCCTTATTATAATTTCGGATAAATTAACTTTATGAATTTAAAAATTTACGAAAAATTTTTACTTTCCAATTTCAGCACTTTTAAAATTGGTGGTTTAGCAAGATTTTTTGCATTACCGAAAAATACTGAACAAATATTTGAAGCCATAGATTTCTGCCAGAAAAAAAGCTTAAAACCTATATTTTTTGGTTCAGGAGCAAATATCTTATTTCCAGATAAAGTAGATGATAATTATTTTTTTATTAGTCTGAGAAATTTAGTAGATTTTGAATATTATAATGAAAAGCTTTCTCTTTCTTCTGGTTTTCCAATATCGCTTCTTCCATTTTTATCTTCAATCTTTTTATTACAAGATAATCTTTCTTTCCTTTATCTTCTTCCAGGAACTATTGGAGCAGCTACTTATATAAATGTCAGATATGATAGCTTTGATCTTGGGCCATTTTTATCCAAAATAATTTATCTTGACCTTGAAAACCTTAAGATTTCTGAAATAGAAGGTAAAAATGCAGAATTTTCATATAAATCATCCATTTTCCAAAAGAAAAACTGGATAATATTACAGGTAATTATCGATAAAGATTCATTTAATAAAGAAAACTTTTTTAAAGATTTTTTTTCAAAAGATAATTTTAAAAAAAATTCTTTCCCAAAAAATTTTAAAGATGAAAATAAAATTGATTCGCCAAATAATGTTAAACTTGAAAAATATTTAACTAAAAAACTAAATTCAGACGAAATGCAAAAAATCTTTATAGAACAAAAAAACTTAGCCCTTAAAACCATTAAAAATGAATCTGACTTAAAAAAATTTTACAAAATTTATGGCTTAAAATACATCAAAAAAAATCTTGGAAAAAGCTTTAATCTTTTAAGTGAAAAAACCTTTAAGCAGATTGAAAAAATAGAGGATTATAGAATATCTAAAAATCATTTTATTTATCCAAGTTGTGGTTCAGTTTTTAAGAACAACTATCAATTTGGAACAGCAACAGGTGCTCTTGTGGATAAACTTGGATTAAAAGGATTTAGGCATAATGATGCACAAATAGCTCCTTATCATGGGAATATAATTATAAACACTGGCAAAGCCAAGGCTTCTGATGTCTTTTATTTAGTACAATTCGTCCAGGAAAAAATATATAAAAATTTTGGATTTGTTCCAGAACCAGAAATAATTATTTTAAGATGATTAATCAAAGGGAAATATCATGTTAATGCTTTTAGATATTGGCAACTCAAGAATTAAAGTTGGACTTACACAGTTAGAAACTGATTTTTTTGTAAGTATTAAATCATTTAAAAAAACCGATTCTCTTATCAATTATATAAAAAATACCCAAAAAAGATACCAGATTAAATATCTTGTCTATTCATCAGTTAGAGGAAAAGAAACAGATGATTTAATAAAAAAAGTAAAAACAATTTTAAAAAAAGATATTTTTTTTGATAGAGTTAAATATTTTGATAGAACAAACTATATTGATAAAACTAATAGCATCGATAAATTTAATGAAAATAAAAATATAAGTTTTCAATTTTTCTATGACCCGATAACTTCTTACGGAGATGATAGATTATCAATTTTATACTACATCTTTGAAAAATACCCAAAAGATACAATATTTGCAATAGATAGTGGAACGGCACTAACAATAGATACGATGCATAAATCAAAATATGAAGGTGGTTGTATAGCATCTGGTATAAACCTTTCAGTTAAATCTTTATTCTATAAAACCAGGCAATTGCCTCTTATAAAGTCTAAAGATATTTCTGAAAAAGAAAATATAAATAAAATTAAAAATGAGCTTTTTGGCTTTTCAACAAAAGATTCGATTTTATCTGGAATATACAATTTATTCACCGGCTTTATTATTCATTCTTACGATCTTTTTATAAATAAAATCGAAAAGAATTATAAGGAAAAAGTGATTAGACCTAAAATAATTTTAACTGGTGGAGATAGTCATTTAATATATGAACTTATAAAAGATAAACTTGAAAATATTGAAATAATTATTGATGAAAATGCTGTTTTATCTGGTTTGAAATCTTACTTAAAATTTAAGATTAAAAATTCTAATACATAATCGATAATCATTAAAACAAATGATTTTAGGATTATTATGAAAAAATTTTCAATAATTTTTGCGATTCTTTTTCTTTTTATCTTTTTTTCCTGCTCTGAAGAACAACAATGTGTCAGCGTAATAAATAAATATATATCTTATTCAAAATCAGCAAAATTCGAAAAAATATATCAGAATCTTTTAACTGGCGCTGCACTTGAATCCTTTTCAAATTACGCAAAAGACATTGCATCCAATAAAGATAGTGAGCAATTCAATGTAGTAGTTGATACCTTTAAAAAAATTAAAGGAATAAAGGTATTAGCAGTTGAAAAATTTGATAATGATGAGATTGCAATGAAATTTCAGTTTATACGAAAAGATGGAGTCATTGAAGATACTCCTTGGTGGAGATTTAAAAAAGTAGATGGTAAAATGAAAATAATGAAATTTTCCAAACATTAAAAAAATTAAAATTAAAAAAAAAATTAAAATTAAAATAAGTTATAAACATATGAAAATTAAAATTTGCATTTTTTTATTTTTTTCTTTAATGCTTTTTTCAATTTTTTTTAGTTTTAATATTTTTCAAATAGATAAACTTGATAAAATTCCTGTTACAGGCTATTTTATTAATCCTAACCAATACCTTTCTTTCTTTTCAGACAAGGCAAATAAGACTTATACAAATGAAGAAATAGAGAAAAAAATAGAGGAAAACCAGCAAATTATTGCAAATCTTCTTTTAAATGGGATTTCTTTTACTCATAGAAGAAGTTTAAGGTCGAAAGGGTTTGAAGTTTCTACAGAGTTCAAAAAAGAATTTATTAAATATGATTTAATCCCTTATTCTATTTCATCAGAAAATGGTTACTATATTTCCAAAACATCTTTAATTACAATCACCGACTATATTAGAAATAAAGTTAAAAGAGTTACAGAGGTCAATGGGAATTTGATTCAAGGCGAAGCAAGTTTTTCTTTTTTTGATAAAATCAACTCAATAGATCGCATAACAGAAGATGTTCTTTTTGAAGCAGTTAAAGATTGCATAATAAATGCAGTAATAAAAAGTTATGGAAACAATTATATTTTTGAAATAAATGGATATTTCAATCTTGTTGAAATGCCACAATATAGGTTCTCAAGTTCTATAATTTATGTAAGAATTAAGGGATATGTAATTTTTTACTCAGTTACCAGATAATTTAAATCAAAAGTTAAATCAAATCCAATCATAAACTTAAAATTTGTATTCAAGCTTGTATATACTTTATAGTCGAATTTTGCATAAAAGGAAAAGTTAAAAAGCCAGATTGGCATATTAAGGCTTAGATATAGATAATGAAGGTTATAATCAGTTGTTGCATCTCTATTGTAATAAGCATAGCTTATGTAAAAATATGAATATTTTGCAAAGCGATATTTTATGTTTGCTCCAAATTTGAAAAATGAATAATCTGGATGGGTAGATAAATAATCAGTAGATTTAAACCCTACTACAAGATTTATTATAAATGAAGGAAAGGTTTTTATCCTTATATAATTGTATAGAGCCCAAACATTTTTATCAAGATCATTATTAGTAAAATCATAAGTTGCATAATAACCTTCTGCTATATAAAAAATCCCATTGTATATTTCTTGGGTTATCTTGGCATATAATTTGGTTATTGTGTACTCCTGCCATTCTTCATCATCTTCTTCTTGCATCAAAGAGCCGTAATCAGCTCCAAAAGATATAGAAGGTAGCGAAGGAAAAAGCCCAGTTTGGGCATAAACCATGATAGAAGATATAAAAATTAAAGATAAAAAAACAAGGATTAGACTAAATAAAATAAAATGATTTTTTTTCATTACCAGATCCTTTTAAAAAATCTTTATCATCATATAAGCTGATTCTTGATTCTCATAATAGTTTTCAACAAGTTTTCCTTTAAAAAATCCTTTTTTTTCATAGAATGAAATTGCATTTTTATTTCCTTCTCTAACTTCAAGATAAACTATTTTTGTTTTATTTTTTCTCATATTGTAAATCATATCTTTAATAAGAATTGATCCGACTCCCATATGCTGAAATTCAGGATGAACACCTATTTTCAAAAGATGGCAGATCTTCTTTTTGTTTTTATAATCTCTCTCAAACCTGAATATCGTATAACCAACAATAAAATCTTTGATTTTCACGACTTTAAATGAACAGACAGAATAAAAAAATGTAAAATCAAACATATGCCATGGATTTTCAAAAATAATAGATTCTAAGTTTTGTATTGGTTCTAAATCCTTTTCAGAGGCATTTAATACCTTTAATCTTTTTAATAAAAAATTTGGAAGATGTAAAACATCTATTTCATTGGCTAAATTCATTAATGATTCTTTTTTTTTCTGCATTGTTATTATTATATTTCAAAATTTTTTTATATCAACATCTTAAAAAAAAGGGACTTTCCCTATTTCAATAAGAAAAGCCCCCAAATATTTTTTCAAGATATCAAAAATTTAAGTTTTACATTAATCTACTTATTTGTTTAGTCTGCTTAATTGAATCAACTATTTTAATTATAATTTTAACTCCAATTTTAATTTTAAAATTTAAAAAGTTAAAAAATTAAAATAGTTTCAAAAATAAAACAGCTATAAAAATTAATCTTTATCAGGTATAGATCTTGGAATTTCAAAATCAAGCATCGATAAAAGTCCAGATCTTTCACTATAATAAACAGCAGGTATCATATTTACAGTTGTTGCAATGGTCCCTTTTCCACCAGGAATTTCTGGTTTGTTTGCAAAATGGATTTCTGGATCGCCATATATATTTATATAATCGCCAGTTTCAACACCTTCAAGATGTGGATGAATCTGTTGAGGGTGAATCAATTTTATTTTTTCATTCCCTTTTGCATCGTATCCTATACCGATATGTTTGCAACCTGCAACCATGCCTGGCTGAACTTTAACAACAGGGGTTTCTCGATAAACCTTTGAGACAATAGGTTCTCTTGTCTGTTCAATTCTTGTAATCTCCCAACCAAGAGCATCTGCAATCATTCTTATAGATTCAGGAAATCCAATATGTCCAACTATAGTTCCTTTTTTTATGCCATCATTAAACTGTTCAACAGTTGTTCCAACACCCTGAGTTTCCATAACTGTTTTTCCAAAAGGAGAAAGGTCATTTATTCTACTTGCTTCAATCCTATCAACCTTTATGCATGCTCCTGTAAGCATAACTATAAGACTATCTAAAACGAAACCAGGATTAATACCAGTGCCAAGGATAACTGTTGAATTTTCGCTTGCAATTTCATCAAGCTTTTCTGCAAGTTCTGGCTGCTGCTGCCAGGCATATGCCATCTCTTCGGCAATGGTAATACAATCGACACCTCTTTCTGCTATAAATTTCAAATCATCAAAAACATCTTTAACAAAAGATTTTGTAGCATGAATGACAACATCACATTTTTCAGCAGTAATAATATCTTCTGGATCTGAGTAAACAGGAACCCCTATTTTTCCAATGTTAAGGAATTCACCGATATCCTTAAAACCAGCTGCTGCTGCTCTTTTAGAGATGACTCCAACAAGCTCGATATCTTTTTTATGGAGCATCATTTTAACCATCCCACTTCCCATAGCACCTGTTCCCCACTGGACAACTCTGATTTTGTCGCCAGTTTGCTGTTCATCATAAATATCATGAAGATTTCCCATAATATCCTCCAAATTATTAAAATGAAGTTATCTTTTATAACTTTTACTTATTTTAATCATAAATTTTCTATTGGCAAGTATTTTTATAAATTTAGCTAAATTTTAAGTTTGAGTCTTTGTATTTTTATAAATTTACGAAATTTATAAAAATGGTTAACTTAAAAAAAGAACAAATTAGGATAATATGAACGATTTTCACATTCACTCAAATTTTTCTTTCGATAGTTCCACTCCTATTGAAAAATATGTTGTTTTTGCTAACAACTCTGGCTATAGCTCTCTTTGTTTTACAGAACATGATATGATTTTAGAATCAGATGAATTTTTAAGTAATTACCTTCAAAATATAAAAAAGTTTAATATAGGTAAGCAAATAAATGTGTTTGCTGGAATTGAGATAGAGATAAATAAGATTTCCAATTTAAATATAAAGATATATAATGAACTTGATTTTATTTTATGCTCTTTTCATCAAAATTCAAAAACGCCTATAGATTATTATATAAATTTTTACAAATTACTTTCAGAAAGTAAAGATTTAGATAGAATTGATTCTATAGCACATATCGACTTTCCATTAAGATATTCAAATTTTGCCGAATCTTTTTTTGATAATTTTGAGCAAAACTCTTTTTTCTATATTGAAAAAATTTTAGATATTATAATAAAAAACAGGATTTCCCTAGAAATTAATATTGAAAATTTCCTTTCATCATATAAAGAAATCTCTTTTAAGTTCTGGAAAAAACTTATCGAGATTTATAAAAACAAAAATGGTTTTCTTTTTACTTTTGGCTCAGACTCACATAGTTTAGATGATTTTGTTCTTGCAACAAATAAAAGAAAAATAGTTTTGCAGGAGTTAAATCTTATAGAAGAAGATTTTTTTTCTTATAAAAAGCATAAGATAGTTTGATTTTGAAATAGTCATCTTTTTGATAATTTTTAAAATTGACCGAAATTATAATATATAAAATCAAAAATATTATTTATAAAAATCTTAGATAAGGCAATCTAATGGATAAAAATGAAAATTTTGAAAATAATGAAAGAATGAAAAGAAACAATTCTGATAATAGCCTGCAAACACTAAAAATTATTGCGATAGTATTTATTTTACTTTTATCTGTTGCAATTAGCGCTTATATAGTTATTTCATATTTTCAAAATAATAAGATAAACTTTTCAAATGAAACCGATAAGAAATCTCAATTTCAAAGTCAAGAACAAGATAATCAAAATTTAGTTTTAAGTACTGAAAACCAGCAAAATATAGATAACACTCAAATAGATAGTACTGAATCAGATAATACAATTCAAAATAGCCAGAATAGCGAGAATAGTTCATTCCAAATATTGACAAATCCTTCAATAACAGCTCTATCTTCAAGCGGCACATCTTCTCAAAATAGTAATGTCAGTTCTTCCAATACAAAAAATGAAATCAAAACTGAATCAGAAAAGGCAAATGCAACTTCTCAGACAATTAAAAGTAGCAGTAGCAAGACTGCAAATAGTAAAACATCAAGTATTACTTATGTAATTCAGATAGCCTCATTTACAGATTTTGATAAAGCAATATCTCTTAAAAACAAACTTGAAAAAGCAGGTATTCCATGTTATATTGTCATAACTGAAATAGATGGTAAATATTATTATAGGATTAGAAGTGGAAAATTTACTGATAAAAAAGATGCAATTGCACTTATCAATAAGATAAAATCGATAGAAAGCACAGTATCTCCAATAATAATCCAGAATTAGAAAAACATTATGTCAATAAATTATGCAGAACTCGAAAAGATAGTATCAGAACTTAAAGATTTCATAATTGGCTCTAATTGTAAAAAGATAACCCAATATTCAAAAAATGCTTTAACGATTGAGTTTAGAAAACAAAATAAAGACTTATCTATCATAATTTTTATTGACCCTAAAAATACATTTTTAGGAACTGGAAATTTTTGGCATAAGGCACCTAAAAATCCATATCATTTCACAATGGTTGCAAGAAAATATTTAGATGGTCTTACTGTAAAGGATTTTTATTCTGAAAAAAATGATAGAATTTTATATTTTGTTTTTGATAATTTCAAAATAATTGCAGAACTTCTTGGTAAAAATGGAAATATTTTTTTAATAAATAATGAAAACAATATACTTTCTGTACTTCATAATAGATCTGGAGAAAAAAGAATTGAAAAAGAAGGAAATAAATATATTGGGCTTGGAAGCAAAACTCAAAAAGAGTTCTCAATAAGAGAAGAATTTAACTTAAATCCACAAATCACTTTTACAGAAAAAATCACCAATTTTTATTTAAAAAAAATAAGTATAGAAAAGATTGAAAGTGAAATAACTTTAATAAGAAATGAATTGATTAAAAAAAATCAATATCTTGAAAGTTTAGTTGAAGAATTAGAAAATGTAAATCCTTTTTCTTATAAAGAAACAGCTGATCTTATCTTACAAAACTTAAATGATATAAACAAGATAAAAGAAAAACTAAAGATAAAATATATTGAAAATAAAACTGCAGTGGAAAATGCGCAGTATTTTTATGAACTTTACAAAAAACAATTAAGGAAAAAAGAACAACTTACGCAATTCATAAATAACTTTAAGAGCCAGATTGAAGAACTTAATAAAAAGATTGAGATACTAAATGAAAATAAGAAAAAAGTAGAAAATAATGAAATTAACCCATACAAGATTTTATCTAAAGAAGATGAAATAAAAGAAGGAAAATTAAATCAACAAATAAAAAAAGAAAAAAGTTCTTTGTATAATATTATTACTTTAGAAAATGGTAAAAAACTTGTTTTTGGAAAATCATCAATCGGGAATAATGAGATATTAAAAAAATTTGGGAAGGGAAATTTCTGGTGGTTTCATGTTAGAGATTATCAAGGACCTTTTATCATTTTATTGGATGAAAATTTGACAAATGATGATATAAAAATCGCCTCAACATTTGCAATACACTTTTCTAAAGGGAAAAATGCCGGCAAAGCTTCAGTAATCTATACAAGATGTAAATATGTTAAACCAATTCCTAAAATTTTAGGAAAAGTTACTTACTCAAAAGAAAAAGAAATCCTTGCAATAGATGAGCCAAACCTTATAAAAAAATTAATTGAATCAAATCAAGAAGATTCAGTTTAAATTTTTTTACTTTTTTATTTATTACTTTTTTTTAATTGTCTGATTCAACTATTGTTTGAAAATCTCTTTAATTGTGCCAATGGAAGAAAGAACAGAAGTCGCTTCAAATGGCATAAATACGGTTTTTGTATCTTTTCCTGCTGCTATTTCCTTAAATGCATCAATATATTTTAATGCTATTAAATATGTGCCTGGATCAGTTTTTGTAGATGAAATTGCTGAAGCAATTGTTTTAATAGCAGTGGCTTCAGCTTCAGCTATTCTTACTTTAGCTTGAGCTTCACCTTCAGCCTGTAAAATTCTTGCTTGCTTTTCACCATCGGCTCTATTTATAGCAGATTGTTTTACACCTTCCGATTGTAAAATTGCTGCCTGCTTATCACCTTCAGCAGAAAGGATTATGGCTCTTCTATCACGCTCTGCCCTCATCTGCTTTTCCATAGCATCTTTTATATCTTTAGGTGGATTAATATCCTGTATCTCAACTCTATTAATCTTTATACCCCATTTATCTGTTGCTTCATCAAGAATTATCCTTAACTTATTGTTTATCTTATCTCTTGAACTTAAAGTTTCATCTAAATCCATTTCACCAATGACATTTCTAAGTGTTGTTTTGGTAAGTTTTTCTATGGCATCAGGATAGTTTGCAATTTCATATGTTGCTTTAATAGGATCCATTATCTGGTAATAGATTATTGCATCAATTTCAATGACAACATTATCTCTTGTTATAACATTTTGTCTTGGAAAATCGTATACAGTCTCTCTTAAGTCCAGCCTATCCATGGTTTTAGAGTATTGATAAACTCTACCATCAGCCATCTTTTTTGTGTATATTACATCTATTGTCCTTGGTTTATCAATTATTGGAATTATAATATTTAAGCCAGATTTTAATGTTTTGTGGTATCTTCCAAGTCTTTCAATAATCATAGCAGATGCTTGTGGTATTACTCTTATACCTTTAATTAGCATGATAAGGATAAAAAGAATTAGAACTACAAGTAAAACATAAATCAAAGTTCCCATAAAACCTCCATTTTTTTATGCTATATTTTTTTACTATAATGTCATATTTTTATACTATATTATTTAATTTTTTTATTATTCAATTAACTTTAATAGTTAGTTCACCTTTCTAACTATCACTTTTATTCCATCAAGTTTAACAATTTCAACTTCGCTACCTTCTTCGATAGGGGTGCCATCTTCAGAAAGAGCCATCAATTCATCACTATAAATCTTCAAAGAACCATAGTTTGATGGAGTTATCGGTTTAATGATCTTACCTCTTTTGCCTATAAGACCGTCGGCATTTGTAGCTATATTATTCGATCTTTTATAAAGGTACTTTAAGGCAAAAGGTCTTATAGTCACAAAGCTAAGAATAGATAAAATAGAAAAGATTACAATTTGCAAAATAGTTGAAAGATTTGGGAAAATAAGTATTAAAATAGCATTTATTGCAGCTGCAATACCAAGACAAGCCGAAAAGAAACCAGGGGTAAATATTTCAATAATAAACATGACAATGGCAATAAGTAACCAAACAAGCCATATACTCATATGAAAAACCTCCATTTTAAAACTACTTTTCAATATTTTTGTTAATTACTCATATAATATTACCTTTAAAAATTCTTTCAATAGTGAATTACTTAATTTTAATAAATTTTTAATTTTAATAAATCCTGATTTATAGACCTTTTTTTATCTGATCAAAGCCTTTACCATATACACCCATAACTGATGAAACAGATATAAAGCTCTGCGGGTCTTCCTGTTTTATTATTGAGAGGCAATCCTGAAGTTCATATTTTCTTACCAATATCAATAAAATATCTGTAGTTTGCTTTGTATACCATCCTTTGCCAGAAATCAAGGTGACACCTCTTTTTATCTGATTTGTTATCCTATTTGCTATAGCATCAGATGCTTTTGTAACAACTAATAATTGAACAGATTGTTTACTTCCTTCAAGAACCAGATCTATTGTATATGCGGTAACAGCCATTGTAACATATCCATAAATTATCCTTTCTATTGAATGAACTAAAAAGTATGAGCAAGCTATTATTATGACATCTAAGAAAAATATAACTTTACCAGGAGCCAAATCCCAGAATTTATTTATAATCATAGCTATTATATCTGTTCCACCAGAAGAACCTCCTGAAGTAAATGCAATACCAATGCCACCTCCAAGAAATATTCCACCAATGATTGAGGATAAAAGTGTATCTGAAATAACTGGACCTTTTATGAATTTTTGAATTATTGTGATAAAAATTGATAGAGAGATTATGCCAAATACTGTTTTTATACCAAAAGATGAACCGATAATCTTCATCCCTAAAAATACAAGAAACCCATTTATAACAATTATACTTAAACCAACAGGTATCTTAAACCCATAAAATAGTAAGGCAGATATACCACTAACTCCGCCTCCAACCATTTTTGAAGGGATTAAAAATACTGCCCAGCCAATAGAATTTATAAACATTCCTAAAGCGATAATAAGGTAAGATTTTATCTCATTCAAAAATCTTTTATCCTGAGTAATTTTTTTAGATGACATGAAAATTCTCCTTACTTTCCCTTAATATATAATTTTACATGATATTTAATTTTTATTAATAAATAATTCTAATTTAAGAATTGAGCAAAAATAACATGAAAGTTTAATTTATCAATTATAAAAAAGGTCGACAACAGGATAATTTTTAAATATCGATTTTACGATAGAAATTAACTGATCAGGTAGTGATTTAATAAAATTTGAATATGAAAATGTCGAAATAGTAACTCCAACAAGTTTTGAATTAAATAGATAATAAATCTTGCAATTTCTATTTTTTAATATCGTTAAAATTCTTTGAGATAAGAAGTTTTTAGTCCAATCATCTATAATTATGGATATATCTACAAAAAAATTTGACAATTTTTCTACTGTAATATCTGTAAGGGCTCCTGGAAGATATATCCAATCTGCTTTATTTTCAACTTTTAATAGTTTTTCTTCGTTTTGTATCGGATTTTGAAAATCCATAAATATTATTTCTTTATCTCTTCCAATTGCAACAAAATTTTTAGTTATTAACTCTGATGAATCTATATTCAAAACTTTTTTATCTATTATTTCAAAATTATTATACTTTTCATAAAACAATTTTATATTTTTTTCAAATTCTGATATACTTTCTTTTCCGCTATATAAGATGGAAAGGATAAAACCATCTGTAATCATAGAAGAAGCACTTGTACTTCTATTTAATGCTCCATCAAGTAATATGTAATCGCAGTATTTTTTTAGTTTATCTATAAGGCTTTTAGTTGATTTTAAGTCCCTTGGACCAACAATTTCTACTTTCATGCTACTTAATGCTTCAACTATATAGATTGAACCAAGTATTGTTTCTATTTTGCTATCTTCATAAATCTTAAAAAGTGATGAATTTATTGGTAAAAGTTCTTTACAAGTTGCGACAAAAGATCCCCTTGGAATAATTACAGCAGGTTTCTCAGTCTTATAAACTCTATCGATAGCCTCGCCATCCCAGCCGATAGATGAAACTGCTGATTTTTTATTTATATCTGAAATATCTTTTACAATTTTATTTAATACAGTTGTCTTCCCAGCATTTTTTGAGTTTCCAATAATCGCATAGCTTTTCTTTTCTTCAAGATTGAATATTTTTAACAGTGAATCTCTCATTTTTTATTTCAAATATTTTATTTCAAGTATTTTATTTTAAAAGTAGCTTAACGCAATTTTCAAGAAGTACAGAGTTTGTAACAACACCAACTCCTTTGGGTGTTGGTGTATATTTTATATCATCTCTATTTTGAAAAAGATAGGGATCAAAATCACCAACTATTTTTTCGCCTTCAAAATTTATAGATGCATCCATAATGACACAATTTTTTTTTAGTCTTTTGCCTTCGAAAAAATGAGGTTTTGCGACTCCACTTACAACAATATCAGCCCTCGCTATATGAGAATCGATATCAACTGTTTTAGTATGACAAACAGTTACTGTTGCATTTCTATTAAGTAAAAGAGCAATTAAAGGTTTGCCTATGATCATACTTCTATTTATTACAACGACATCTGCTTTTGCGATTGGTATTTTATAATATTCAAGAATCTTAATAATACTCATAGCAGTCGGGGCTACTATTGTTTCATCTCCTGAAAAAAGCTTGCCAAGAGCTTTTGTTGTAACTCCTTCAACATCTTTTTCGTATTCTATATAATCTACAATCTTTTTTGAATCGATATTATTTGGAAGTGGAAGTTCCAAAAATATACCAGCAACTTTCTCATCTTTATTTAATGTAGTTATAATATTTATTATTTCATTTTCACCGTAGTTTTGTAAAACAGGGATAGTATTGTAAGGAATACTGTATTTATCAAAAAGCTTTTTTTTTGCCTTTGCATAAGTTTGTGCTGAAGGATCATAAGTATTTTCTAAAATTGTTATTACTTTTTTTCTATTTATCTTATTAATAATTTCCAATAACTTTTCTTCAATATCCTTTTTAACTGGGTTTCCATTTAGCTCAATCATAAATTCTTTCCTTCTATTTTTTTTTCTTCTTACTTATCGCTTCAAATATTATACATTTTTTAATTTTTTCTATATCCATTATCCTCAAATTTTTTAATGATGAAAGTCTTAGCTTCTTTAGCTAAATTTATAGCTTCTTTTGCTTCATCTAATGATGGAATATAAAAATCATCAGGGTATCTCGAATCTATAGAATATTGTGTTAATTTATCAACATCTAATTCAAATAAGTTCTGAAAGTCTTTATTAAATTCAATGCATTCATTGATTAACTCTGTAAGGTCATGAGTTTTTCTAAAAGGTTTTCCATAAAAGGTTAGATATGCTTTCAAGTATTTTTCAACTAATTGCTGAGCATGAAAACAAATTGAATTAGTAAATGGTTCTGACATAGATAGTTCATCTTCTGCTGTTTTTAAGTCTCCTTCAGCAAGAATAATCCACTGCTCAACTCTTTGTTCATTCATAAAGATATGCCTTCTCTAAATGCATAATATGTAATATAACCTACATTATCTTTTCTCTCTTCAAACTCTTCAAAGGAGTTTATTATAATATCATTAGGAATTTTTAAAGAAGATAATCTTCTTTTTATTTTTATTATCAAATCCCATTTTTTGGATCTATCTAAATTCTTATTTATTATAATAAGGAAGTCCCAATCGCTATCATCTCTGAAATCACCTCTAGATCTTGAACCAAATAATATTATTTTTAAAACTTTTAAATCACATTTTTCGATTTCATCTTTAATAATTTTAATTACTTTTTCCATATTTTACCTTAATTATTTTTATACTATTTTTTTTTCTTCTCACTTATCGCTTCAAATATTATACATTTTTTAATTTTTGCACCTACTACTATTATTATAGTATTTTTTAAAAAGATTTCTATACCAGTAAATATAACTTTTTACAATTTTTTTACATGTATAAATGGTAAGTTTTTACAACTAAAAAATAAATGAATAAAAATTACTTTGTTCGAAAGACAATTTCATTTGAAAAATCTGATTTCTGAGGATAATAAGCATTATCAACAGCTTTTACGGCGACAAAATACTCTGTGGCTGGTTTAAGTGTTATTATTATTGAATTTTTTTCAGTAAAAATTGGCGATTGTCCTTCTACTGCATCATTACATAGATACTGCTTACTTTTTGTCCCATAATATACATAATAACCTATAACATCTGATTCTATATTTTTATTCCAGAAAATCTCAACCTGTGAGTTAGGTAAAAGATTGTAGTTCAAGTTGTTTGGAGGTGCAGGTGGATAATTTGGTAGAATTGTTATTATAAAATCGAGTAGTTGTGGAGTGAATTTACCTTCATAAGAAGGATAAAAAAATATCTTCCATTGCAGGTATCTACCTGTCATTTTACTATTTTCGTCGTAAATTTTCCATGGAATTGCCTGATCTTCTTCATCATAAAAATCTTCCATTATTCTATAATAAACAACTATTGAGGTTTTGTTTTCACAAATACTTTTAGTTTCAAATTTTAATATCTTAGAAGAATAATAATTCAAATCTATCACTTTAGAAAGAAGGTACCCGCCTTCTTGCTTATACTGTGTCAGATCAAATTCATCTTCTACTTTTTTTTCTAGGATAAATTCATCTATATTTCCAAAAAAACTTTGCCCGATTATAAGATAAGTCCTTAGTTCTTCTGGGATTATACCTTCAAGTACTGTTCCTTTTTCATTTCCAGAATCAGTAAAATAAAATATTCCAGTTTTGTGATTGTTTTTATAACAGATAAATTTACCATTATACTTATTGTATGTAAATGCGATATGCTGCCATTTTACTATGTCCAATTCAACTCCAGTATTTATGACGAAACTGACAGGGATACCTTTAATAAAGAAGATATTATCAAATTTTATATAAACTATATTATCGACCAAATAAGCTTTGAATCCGGTAAATTCTATTTTATCTGTACTCTTGTTGTATGCTGGACTATAATAAGAAAAAAGTTCATTCCCTTCATAACTTGATTGAGGATAAACCCAAAAAGAAATCGTAAAATTATCTATCTTTGAACCAGGATATAAAAGCGAACCTTTTTCAGCAAGTAATTTTATCCTGTGATGTGAAAGTGAAAAGTTTGCTGAGGCTAACCCATATACTTTATTATCAATGTTAGGGATGTATTGAGCCTCGGATATTCTATAATTGCCAATAATCCTAAAATCATCCTTTTTTTGTTCATTAAAATGTATTATCAAATCTGTCGTTTCGTCAAATTCCTTTTCATTTTCTTTTATTTTATAAGATATCATATTCCTATAACTAACTTTATCTAAGTTATATTCTTTATATACATTTCCCCATAAATTTTGTGAACCTTCATAAAAAACTTTTGTGTAAATAGATTGAGAAATAAAGAAGATTGAAAAACAAAAAATAATTAAAATTAATGATTTTTTAACTTTCAAAAATCCCTCCTCTTATTTTTTTCGACATTTTTTTATTTATTATAACCTCCTATAATTTGACATTATCAATCTTTAATGCAAAATTTTTTAAAGAAATTTTTTAGGGTATTTTCATGAAGATACAATATTTTAAAAATGGGAAATTTTACTCTTTACTATCAGAAAATGATTCTTTTTCATATATGCTTGCCATAGATGGTAAAATAGTTTTTACCTCAGATGAACAGATCCCGCTAAAAAGATTTCAAAGAAAAGGATATGAAATAAATACTTATGATCTTGAAGGTTACTGCTGCATCCCTTCTTTTTGTGATTCTCATGTGCATTTTATGTATCCTGTCGTACATTTAAATGATATTGATTTAAGTTTTGCAAGATCTTTTAAGCAGGTGATAGATAAAATTAAAGAATTCTATTTTAGCACTATAAACTCAAATTCAAACAATTGGATTATTGGAGGAGGCTGGGATAAGAACAACTGGGTAGATAAATCAGATGATCCTTCTTTTAAAGATCTTACTTCTTTTGATAAGATCCCAATTATCCTCTTTTCTAAGGATTATCATTCTGTCTGGTTAAATGAATATGCTATGAAAATTTTAGATGTAGAAAACCCGGATAAAAATCTTTTAAAAAAGATAAATATAGATGAAAAACAATATTTTGATGGGATAAAAAAAGATAAAGATGGCAAAATCTCTGGTATTTTCTGTGAAAACACCATGAGATATATTTCAAATTCTCTATCTATCAAATACAAGATTGATGATGAACAGATTCTCGAAAATATAAAAAAGGTTGTAAAAATTTTTAATCAAAATGGAATAACAGCAATTACAGATTGCTCAAGCCTTTATTCAGATTCACCTTTTAGATATCTACAGAAAATGCCAATAGATACAATTTCAATCCGTTGTTTAATCTCGATTCCAGAAGATGCCCTTGATAACTTTATCTCTTTAGGCCTTTCGACTGGCATGGGAAGTGACCAGCTTAAAATAGGTGGCTTAAAAATATTATATGATGGTTCACTTGGAAGTCAGACTGGCTTAATGATTTTGCCTTACGATGATACTAATAATATAGGAAAAGCAAATATCGAAATGGAAAAGTTAATCTATCTTTCTGAAAAAGCCATAAAAAACCAGATAGGACTTAGCATTCACGCTATTGGTGATAGAGCAACATTAGATATTTCAAATCTTTTTGAATTTGCAAGAAATCTTGACCCAAAGATTCCTCTTAGAATGGAACATGCACAGACTTTAACTGATGAAGCTATTCAAAAACTAAAATATTTGAAAACTCAGATTGTAATGCAACCTGTCCATATCGACCAGGATATAGCTTCGGCAACAAAATACTTAAAAAATAGAACAAATCTACTTTATAGATTCAATTCTTTAATTAAAAACAATATCTTCCCTTCTTTCTCAACCGATTATCCAGTAGCACCATTAAATCCTTTTTATGGTATCTATTGTGCAATAACGCATTCTGGTTTTAAACTATCAAAAGGTAAAACACTCAATCAAAATGAGGCTATCTCAAGCTATGATGCTGTTAAGGCTTATACAACTTTTGCCCATAAGTATAGTCAGTTTGAAAATTGTGGAATTTTAACCGAAGGTTTTTCTTCTGATTTTATTGTATTAAATAAAGATATTTTTCATATTGAAAACAATGAACAGCTACTTGATATAAAAGTACTAAACACATTTTTTAAAGGTGAGAAAGTCTTTTAAAAACAAAAAAAATACAATTAAATTGAAAAATAGATTTTATTAAAATTTTTTGGTTTAAAATTTATTGTAAAGATATTTTGTAAAAAATCTTTTTTGAAGGAGTGCATATGAATATTGTCTTATTTGAAGATTATTATAACTCTTTACTGCATCCCCTTTCAACTTTCCATCCTGCATTTGACCTTTATGCCGGCTTTACCAAAATCTATCAGAAAGCATTTAATCTAAAATATATATTAAAAGATAAAATAGATTCAGTATCATTCATAGCAAGGAAGAATCAGCTTTCCTATTTTTTATTAAAAAATAATATAGATAATCCTGTTTATGATTACTCCGAAGATGTCCTTTTTATAAATAGTAGATTAATTGATTTTCTCTCTTTATCAAGCCTGAAAGAAAACTGTGCATTATGTGATGAAAATAAGGAGATTCTTGCTATACGTACAAATAAAAAATTATTAGCAAAGATTAATCCAAAAAACTTATACGAGCATTCACTTGATTATGAAATTCTTGGATTATGTAATGATGTCCAAAAAGCTCCTTCTATAAAATATCTTTTTGATATTATATCTAATCAGAAAAGTTATATTGAGCAGGATAAGGTTCTATTTATTGCAGGGAGAATAAAGGAATTTAAGCATAAAGGGAATAATCTTTTCATCCACCCAAAAGCTAAAGTTCATCCTTTGACTTCAATAGAGCCGTTAGATGGCATTATTATAATTGACAAAGAAGCTCAAATCAATGCATTTACAGAAGTAAGAGGAAGTTGTTATATAGGACCTCAGACCATAGTAGATAGGGGATATATTCATGATAATGTTACCATAGGTTCTAATTGCAGAATCTCTGGTGAAATAGAAGCCTCTATTATAAGCGACTTTTCAAATAAACATCATACTGGTTTTTTAGGACATTCTTATTTGGGAGAATGGGTAAATATTGGAGCCATGACAACAACTTCAGACTTAAAAAACAACTATTCAAATATAAAGTTCATATACAGAAACAATAACATAGACAGCGGTCAAATAAAGATGGGTTCGCTTTTTGGAGATCATGTCAAATGTTCAATAGGACTTATGATAAATTGCGGAACAATAATTGGTGAATGTACTATTTTGTTTGAAAATCCTAAAAGTAAAGCAGTTGCTCATGCAATGTGGGGAGAAGAAAAACACTATGATTATTCATCGCTTATTAAAAATATTGAAAAAATAATGAAAAGAAGAAATGTCCCTCTGACTAAAGAATATATTGCACTAATCAATGAGCTTTACGATTGATATGAATATAAGTTGAGTTTTTCTTTTTTACCTCTTATTTCAACATTTTCATGAAAACAAAAATTTTCTTTACTAAATAGATTTATATCCAATCTTTTATAGGTATCTTCACTTAGCAAAATCGAAGTTGAAAACTGCTTATTTAAATTTTCTATTCTTGAAGCTACATTTACAGTATCTCCAATAACTGTGTACTGCAATTTCCTTTTATTCCCAATATTTCCAGCTAACACCGTTCCAGAGTGAAGCCCTATGCCTATTCTAATAGGAATTTTACCCTCACTTTGTCTTTTCTGATTGATCTTAAATAAGGCTTTTTGCATTTCAATAGATGATAGCAAGGCTTTTGTAGCATGATCATTTGTTTGAAATGGTATACCAAAAACAACCAACATACCATCACCTATAAATTTATCTATGATCCCATCGTATTTGACTGCAACTTCAATCATCTCATTAAAATATTCATTTAAAAAAGAGATAACTTCGACTGGAGAAATATCCTGTGTAAGTTTAGTAAAATCTCTTATATCAGAAAATAATATAGTAGAATCAAAAAATTCTCCATTTACATTAATCTGATTTGTAAGTATTTTATCAGATATCTCTTTAGTTAAATATTGACCAAATAGATCTTTTATTTTCTCTTTTTCATTTAATCCAATAAGCATCTTATTAAAACTAACGACCATCTGACCTATCTCATCTGTTGATTCAACATATGTAAAAGCTGAAAAATCATGGTTGGCTGTTTTTTCCATATTTGCAACTAATCTTTGAATAGGGTTTATGATAGATATAGTATTAAAATTAATGAAAGTAATAATATAGATTATTGAAGATATCATACTTGAAACAAATGTTATATACATAATAAGTGTATCTGCCGATGAATAATAGTTAAATAAAGCAGGATATTTTTTGTAAAATATATTCAATTGCTTAAAAAAAGCAGGAAGGTCAGATTTTGTTCTATTAATTATAATATCAGAAAATTCACCAAAAATAATTTGCAAATGATTTTCAGATAAAATTTTTACATCTTTAATATGCGAAATATTTATATAAATCGTAAAAAACAAAAACAATAGAGGTAAAAAAGTGGTTACAATAAAACTAAGAATAATCTTATATTTTATACTTGTAAAATGAGTTTTTACAGGGAAAAAATGAAGTTCCTCTTCATCAAAAACATAGGTCATATAATATTGCTGAACTCTAAAAGTTTGCCATGAATAAATAAATATTGATGATACTAATGAAGCAATAATTGAAATAATCTCAATATCTATAATATAACTTTTAAGTGATTCTATATTTATTTTTTCAGTATCAATCTTGTTAAAACTAAAAAAAATGGCAGCAAATGAAAAAACAAAAAATATTATTGAAAAAATTAATGGTGTGGAAAGTAGATTTTTTTTGACTATTTTTGCAAGTTTTTCACTTATCTTTTGACTCTTTTTTTTCTTATAGAGAAAAATCTTAAAAGGCATGCTAATCAAGAAAAAAATCATAATCAAGATAATGGATACCCTTAAATTACTAAAGGCAATCCTCATCATCAAGCTAATTGGACCAGAAAAATCTATACTTTCTGATTCTGTAAAATATCCTTTGGATAAATCTATCTTTTCAACTGAAAAATATGTTACTGCTGCTTTAATAAATATGTTTATAAATATTGAACTTGTTAAAAGATAAAATAATAGTAGAGAAGCTAAAACTATTCTTCCAGAAATAAAATGTGGATTTCTTCTTCTGTTTCTAATCTTCTTTTTTATCATTTTTTTTTAATGATCTTTATCTTTTTAATTATTATTATTTCTGTATTAATTATTATTATTTTTGTAACTTTTTCTTTCTTTTATTAGTTTTTTAAAAAATCTTTTCATATATTTTCTTGTCATCTCTGGCATTACAAATTTTTGCTCAGGGACAAAAACAGGCAAAAATGATGGTTTAATAGATATATCTAATGGTGGATAAGATGCCTTATCGCCATCTACCTGAACTTTTACCTTCTTTTCACTTGAAATTAAAATTTTTGATCCAGTGTAAAAGGCGATATCTTTCATCTTGCTATGCGATTTTGTAAGGACTCCCATAAATAAGCGGAAAGTGTCTAAAATAGAATTTCTTTTAAATAAAAAAAGATTTAAGATCCCATCATCCACTTTTGTATTTTCATCAATCGTAAACTTACCAGCATAAAATCTTGAATTGGATATTATTGCTATAAAACCGCTATCAACAATATGCTGGTCTAAAATTTCAACTTTTATTCTGTTTGGCTTATAGATAAAGATTGATTTTATTGCTGAAGTAATATATGCGATTTTACCAAAAAATTTTTTTACATTTAGGTTAACATTATGCACAGCATCTGCATCTATCCCTATAGATGCCATTAAAACAAAAGGTTGTAGATTTATAACTCCAACATCTATATATTTCTTTAAGCCGTTCACAATGGTTAAAGCTGCATGAATAGGATCAAAAGGTATTCCAAGATCTAAAGCCAGAACATTAACAGTGCCAAAAGGGATTATCCCGATTGGTTTGGGATTTTCAAACATCCCGGATATAACTTCCTTAATTGTTCCATCACCACCAAAAATAGTAAAAAAATCTACCTTATTTAAATATTTTTTAGCAATCTCTGTTGCATAGCCAGACTTTTTTGTATATTCAATCTCATAGGAAATTCCATGCTCTTCAAAGACAGATAAGACCATTGGCAAATATATATTTATAAATATTTTTTTCCCTGCCTTTGGGTTTACTATTATGCATGTATGGCTCATTTATAAACTCCAGTAAAATTTCGATAAGTAGACTTTAACTTAATATTAAAGTACCTTTTATTTATCTGTCTTGTAATTATTTGCCTTTTATTTTCCTGATTTTTATTTACTTATCTTTTATTCATTACCATTTGCTGAATTGTTTGAATCATCATTTGTATTAGTTGAATTACTTGTATTGTTGTTTGATGAATTTGTGGTTGATGAATTTGTGGTTGAATTGTTCAGCAAGGTATTAAATATTGCAAAAGGGTCATCCTGGTTGGTTGTGTTTTGCTGAAGATTTTCAAATGGATTGGTGGCATTACTTGAATTTATTTGGTCTGGAGTTAAAGTTTCTATAGGGTTTGCTGGCATAACAAGTGAAAATATCTGTTTTCCATCAGAAACCTGTTTTGGCTGAGTTCCAGCTATAAAGACTTCCAGTAAAGATCTCTGTGTAGAAGGTCCTGCAAGATAACCAGTATCAGCATCTATATTTACCCAGACAAGTCCATCTGGTTTTTGAAAATCTGGAATTTTAACTTTTAATACTTTATATACATATTGCATTATATTTCCCCATATTGGAGCAGCTATTGTACCGCCAGTGAAACCTTTTCCTAAAGAAGAACTTCTATCAAATCCTATCCATATAACTGTAGCAAGGTTTTGAGTATAGCCATTGAACCAGGCATCTTTCCAGTTCTGCGTGGTTCCTGTTTTTCCAGCAAATTCAAACGGGAAATTGTAATTTGCAAGAGAAGCTGCTGTGCCACCAGGTTTACCAACACGAGTTAATATAGATGTAATAATATATGCTGTTTGAGCAGATACTATTTTTAATTCTGAGGGGCTCAAATTTTTATATTTGTCCAAAATCTCTTTTTCAAAATTTCTTAATGTTTTTCCTTCTCTATCCTCTACTTTTCTTATCAAAATTGGGAAAACATCCATTCCACCATGAGCCAAAACAGCAAATGCTTTAGCCGCTTTTAATGGTGAAACACCAATAGTCCCAAGTGCTGTTGAAAGATAAGGAGGAACTTCTGATTCTTTTATAGAATAAAATCTTGAAATATATGACCTTGCCTTTGTAACACCAAGAGCTTCCATCACTTTAACCATTGGGATATTTATAGATTGAACTAATGCCTTTCTTACCCTTACATATCCACTATATTCTCCAGAATAGTTCTTTGGCTCCCAGATATCCTCTTCTGAAAATTTATATATAATTGGCGCATCAAGTATTACAGTAGAAGCTGTGCAAATTTTTTCTTCAATAGCTCCCGCATAAATAAATGGTTTTATACCAGAACCTGGTTGGAATTTACCACTTAAAGCCCTATTAAGCTGATTTTGTTTTGTAAACCCTGTTCCACCTATTAAAACAAGCACATATCCTGTTTGTGGATCAATTGTAACAACACTTCCCTGCAAGATTTTTGTTTCCAAATTATTCTTATAATTTGTTGTCCAGTTTTCAGACAAATACCCCAAACTATTATCCTTTTGTGATAAAGAAAAAAGATCTAAAATATTTAAAGCCTCTTCAAGTTTATTTTGCTTAAATTTGTTTTTATTTTTCGAAAGTGAAAAAAAGGGAGATGAATTTGTCATCTGTATAAATAGATCGGCGACATCGTAAGCATCTCTATAAACAGCAGATTTTATAGGTTCAAACTGCTTACTATATGAGTCATTCAGTTTAGATAGTGCATCATTTAAGTATTTTTCAGATGCTTGGTACATTTTCAAATCACACGCTGTATATATATTCAGTCCTTTTTTATAAATCTGTTCATCTGTAAAACCTTCACTCTTAAGCATCTTTAAAACAGCATCAACATAATAAGGCGCTTTATTAACAGTAAGAGATTGAGCAGTAAAATCAGTTGGGAAGGTCCTTTGACTATAAGATGTCCAGAATTCTTCAAAACTTTTATCTGCTTGTTCCCTTGTAATATATCCATTTGCTATCAACCTTTCAAAAACCATTTTTTGTCTTCTTTTGGAATTTTCCGGATAAAGAACTGGTGAATTATATTTTGGTGATTGAGGTAAAGTAGCAAGAATGGCTGATTCGGCAATTGTTAGATCTTTAACTTCTTTATTGAAATAAAGTTTTGAAGCAGCTTTTATACCATAAGCTCCATGACCGAAATATATTTCATTCAAATACATTTCAAGTATCTCTTGTTTAGAATAATATTTTTCAAGTTGAACTGAATACCATAATTCTTTCAGCTTTCTAAAAAGAGATCTTTCCTGACTTGTAAATAATCTTTTTGCTAATTGTTGTGTTATAGTAGAACCACCCTGAAGTGCTCCCCCTCTGCCTAAAATACTTCTTTTTAAGTCTCCTAAAAGTGCAGCAACAGTTCTTTTAAAAGAAAAACCATGATGTTTGAAAAACGCTGCATCTTCATAAGATATAAATGATTGAATTACAATTTCTGGAATGTCTTTTAAAGGTATTATCTCTCTTTGCTCAAGGGAAAGTTGTGCGATTAATTCCCCATTTTTATCGTATATATTTGTTGGTACTGACAATTCAAAATCATCTACCATTTTTCTTATATCTATCGTCTGAAAAGAAGCGAAAAGAGAGCCAAGGGCAACTCCAAATAAAACTGTTATAGCAATTACTATTATAAATAATATTTTCTTTATATGCTCTTTTTGCACATAAGCCCCCATAATTATATAGCAAATTTACGAGATTTGTCTTTTTATGCAAGAATTTGTTTAAAATATTTTTCATTAAAATTTTAAAAAGTTTATCAATAAAAATGGCTTACTGAAAATTTAGATATTAAAATTTAGATATTAAAATTTGGATATTAAAATTTGGATATTAAATCATAGATATTAAAACATAGATATTAAAAATGGCCGGCTCCGGGAAGAGTCGGCCTCTGGAAAAACTGGGAGGGGAATTCTACTAAAATTATCGGATAAATAATTTTATTCTTGATATTACAGTTCAATCACAAACATAAGTAGATCATCACTATAATTACCTTTGCTGTAAAACTTTAAAGATGCAAAACAGTATTCTACAAAATTATTTATGTTGAATTTTTTTTCATTTTTTAACTTAAAATAAATAGAATGTAAAAGTTTATAGAAACGATTAAAGCCAAAAATTTCATCCCTATCTTCAAGCCAGAATTCATACATTCCGTCTGTATAGCAGATTAAAGGGCAACTATTACTAACAATTATTTCAGAAACTTTGTATATCGGATATTCAATCATACCAACAAATGTTCCAGTTGATTTCAAAAAAACTGGTTTTTCATTTACACAGACTATTGGTGGAGGATGGCCAGCATTAATATATGTTAGTTTTTTTTCTTTTTCATCATAAGAAGCTATAAAAATAGTAGAAAAAAATGAATCCTCAAAAATATTTATAAATTCTGAATTCAAATGATATATAAATTTTAGCAAATCATTATTATTATTAAAATATCTTTGAAATTCAGATTTTAAAAAGTATGAAAGTAATGCAGCAGATACTCCATGCCCTGAGATATCTGCTATGAAAATAATAAAGCCATCTTTTGTTTCAATAAGATCTACAAAATCTCCACCTATTTCATTATAAGGAAGATATTTTAAGTAAAAATCATGGTTTTTAATTTTATTATGAGGAAAAATTTTATGTATAAACTTATTTGCAAGATTTAAATCTTTGCCCATCTTTTCGTTTTGCGAAATAAGTTCCTGTTGCATCCTGAAAAACACAACAGCATTTTTAACCTTTTTTGGTAACATTATATTTAATTCTTCCCTTGAAAGAGGTTTGGTAAAATAATCATAGGCACCAAAATCCAGTGCCTTTTTGATAGAAAGTAGATCCTGATTGGCTGAGGAGATAATTATTGGAATTACCTTTTTTGGATATTCCTTTTTCAGTTTTTGAATAAATTGAAAACCATCCATTTGAGGCATATTCAAATCAAGTATTAGACATTCACAGTTTAATTTTTCATCAACGGTGATAGCTTTAAATGCTTCTATGGGATCGGTAAATGAATTTATTTCAAAATCATATTTTTCAAGAGAATATTTTAATATTTCAATGCTTAATTTATCATCATCGACAATAAATATTTTGCCATTTTTCATCTTTTCACTCATAAAAATACCTTGACAAAGGTTATTTTTCTGATTCAATCAATCTGTCGCTGGCGTAGCTCAATCGGTAGAGCAGCTGACTTGTAATCAGCAGGTTGGGAGTTCAATTCTCTTCGCCAGCTTTTTCGGGGAGGTTCCCGAGTGGTCAAAGGGGACAGACTGTAAATCTGTTGCCAGACGGCTTCATAGGTTCAAATCCTATCCTCCCCAATACTTCCAACCTTTATTATCTTTTATAAATCGTTTTTTATGTTTTATCTATATATCATCAACTATAAATCTTTTTTTCTTTATTATTTTATCCTTATTTTTGCTTATATTTTTTATCTTGCCATTATTTATCTTTATTTTTATATTGAAAATTTTATATCGAATTTTTATTAGTCAAATTTCTTAATAATAATATTATCTCATCAATTTTTTTCGAAAGATTTTTATAAAATGATAATGTATCTATCTCTTTATTTTCATATTGAACAGATAACAGGTATTCTTGAAATGACATTGTAAGTAAAGTTTTTAATGAGGAAAAATTAAGTAAATTTCTCTCTAAAGTATTTAAATACATCAAAATCGAATCTGAAAAAGAAATATTTTCTACTCTTTTAAGAACATTTTCTATCATAGATTTTGCAGATAAGGCTTCGATAATTATTCTATTTATAAAATCACTAAAATTTTTTTTGATTTTCTTTATTATTTTTTCATCAGTTTCATCATTTTCAATTTTGTTCAAAAACTTAAAAAAATTAAAATTCCTCTGATTAGATATAAAACTTTCAATCTCTTCGGTTTCTATATATTTAAGAAAAGAAAGCCCATAACTTTTTTTGCTTGCATAATATATCTTGTTTTTGCTATCCTTATTTATCTGGCTTTTAAACCACTCTAAAAACATTAAAAATTTAGGGTCTGTCCTTATTTTTAAGCCAAATTCATTTATGACCAGAAATGAGTTTGCTCTCATCATTGCCATAGTTATAAAAGTCTGATAATTATATATATAATTTGACTTTCCATAATAGATAGAATCAAAAAGAGCATTATTACAATGAAGTTTACCATTGCTATAGCAAAAATCTGTACCAAAAAGAATAATAGAAGAAGGATTCATAATAATAGCAACTTCAAAAGCCAAAGCAGAAACCGTACCACCAGAGCCAACTTCCAATCTATTAATAGTAAAACTATCAATTTCTTTAACAAGATCAAAAGGTAATGAAGAAAATAAAACTTTACCTTTATATTTTTCAATTAACTTCGGATGAACGGTTGGCATGCATACTAAAAGAGGATATTTAGATAAATTTTTCTTAACAAGCTCGCTTTGAGTAATATATAAAGCATTAACTGATTGAGAATCTGAAGAGACAACGATATCTACCCTTATATTTGCTTTTAAAAGAGGAATCAATGCTGTATCTACACAAATTATCAAAGCAAAATTCGAAAGCCTTTTTATTGTTAATAAATTATCATCAATAGAACTTCCTGCTCCGATTATTATAACAGGGTATTTACTTTCAAGTAAGTTTATAAAAGAACCAACACCTTTATTAAAAATATATTTAATACTATTTTTTAAGAAATTTTTAGTCCATTCTTTACTGAACTTTTTAGCGGTATTTATATTTATTATCTTTCTTCTTAAACTTTGAACACAAAAATCTTGGACAATCTTAAAACTATCTATATTTTTTAATACTGGATTTAAGTATATTTCGACCTCTTTTTCTGGAATAAATTGCAAAATATTGCTCAAACTTTTTCTTGTTGGATTGCAAAAAATTAAATCATATGAAAAAGAATTTTGTGAAAAAAGATTTTCTAAAAAGCTTTTTATATCATCTAATTCATTTATTTCTACTTCTTCAAATTCAATGCCAGTATTTTTTAGGTATTGCTTATAATATTGATACAAATCAGAGCTAAACTCAAAAGAAATCTTATTTATTTTTCTATCGGAAAATTTTTGTGAATTAACTAAAATTTCTGGATTTGCAAAAGAGATAAGAATTGCAAATTTACTTTTATTACTTTCAGATTTCTTATCAATCATCTCTAAAATAGATTTTGCTTCTTTTGCTATATCATACCTTGAAATAAGATTTTTCCCCTGAAAAGCTGGAATCTGTTTATTAAAATTATCTATTAAAAATTCGATTTTAACATTACTTTCATCTATCAACTTTTCATCATCATTTGATAAGTTTAATTTTATAAAAATAGTTTTTTTATCAGGATTCACTTTTACGATTACCTTTTCTTTAAAATTTCACTTGGGTTATATTTTATGCTCAATCTTGAAATATTTTTTTATTTTCATTATTTTTTAATTTTTATTTTTATTGTTTTATTATATTTCAACTTTTTTGTATTTCTTATCTTTTTATATATTTTTACTTTTTAGTATTTTTTTAATTTTTTATTATATTTTTACTTTTTATCTATACTTTAACTCAATAATTACTACTTGTTCTGATGAAATAGGCGAACCTGGTAAGACAGATTGAGAAACAACAAAACCAGAACCCTTTAACTTTATTTTAATACCTAGTTTAGATGCAATATAAACTACTTCTTTTAAAGATAGACCAGTAAAATCAGGCACAGTATCTTTATTAATAATCCTGTTTAATGCATTTTGATATAAATCATCAAGCACTTGATTATCATTTTTAATTTCAGAAATGCTAACTGGTTTTATATTTTTAATCTTCAAATATGCAACTAAAGATTCTACCAGATTTTTGAAAACAGGTGCAGATGCTGTACCTCCATATCTATTTTTCTTTGGATTTAAAAAGCCAATATAGATAGAGTAAGTATTGCCTGAAAATTCAAAAAATCCTAAAAATGATGTGTAGATTTGATTTGGGTCATATCCTTTCCCTTTTGAGTATGGTACCTGCGCAGTTCCGGTTTTGCCTCCAACAATAGCAGCATCGGTATAGGCAGATTTACCAGTTGCATCATCTCCTTTAAGTGCATCTATTAAAAGTTGTTTGATAGTCTGTGAAGTTTTTTCAGATATTACTTTTCTTATAACTACTGGTTTGGTTTTTTCTGAAGCTGAATTCTTAAGATTTTTTTCTAAAACAAGGCAAGGTTCATATAAAACTCCACCATTTAATAGTGAGTTGAAGGCTGTTATCAATTGTACAGCTGATACTGAAATCTCCTGCCCTATATTTATTATGGCTCTTGTCATTTTAGTCCATTTATTTAAGGGCTTTAGTATCCCTTCAGGTTCAGCTGGATATTGAAATCCAGTCTTTGTTCCGAAATTGAAATTTCTTATATATGAATACAAATCTTTAGAATTCATTTGCATCGAGGCTTCTATTATCCCGACATTGCATGATTTTCTCAATATGTCATTTAGGTTTACTCTTCCATGAATACCTGTATCATTTATAATCAAATTTTCAGTAACATTGAATTTGCCGGTACAATAAAAATAATTATTCAATGAAATATTCGAACTATCCAAAAGTGCTGCTGCAACAAATACCTTAAAAGTTGAACCAGGCTCAAAGACATTAAGTATAGCCCTATTTTTCCTTTTTTCTGTCGAATAAGTTGAATATAAATCTGGCTTAAATGAAGGCCAGTTAGCAACAGCTAAAATTTGACCAGTTTGAGCCTCAGAGATTATCCCTATAGCCCAATCTACTTCTTCCTCTTCCCCTTTTTTCATAAGCTGGTTATAAAGGAGGTATTGCATAAAGCTATCTATTGTAAGTTTTATTGAATAATCATCACCCTTAGAAAGGAACTGGTCATAGTAAAACTCAAGCCCATCAAGACCTCGATTATATTTATCAACAAAACCTAAAAGAGGTGCTATGGAATCTGACATTGGATATTCTCTTAAAATATCTGTCCTATAATATACACCTGTAAGTTTTAAACTTAAAATTTTATCAAGTGTTTCTTTGTCTATTTTTTCAGCTATTTCAAGATATCTCTTATTTTTATTGAATTTTATCTTTGCATTTAAATCATTAAAATCATAATCTGTAAAAGGAGCTAACTTTTTAGAAGTATCATTAACATCTTTAATGACATAAGGATCTATAAAAACTGTATAGACTAAAAAATTTCCAGCCAAAAGATTTTCATCCCTATCAACAATTTGACCCCTTTGGATAGAACCAATAGTATTTTGAAAAGGGTTGTCTAATTCTTTCATTTTTATTGAAACATAAACCAATCTAAAAGAAATAATAATAAAAAGAATTAGGAAAAGAATAAATACAACTTTCAATCTTGATTCAAATAAAGCTATCATCTTATTTTATTAAATTGTATAGTATTCCACAAGCCTCAAATGTTGAGTAAGATGTTGAGTATAGAGGAATGCCGTTCTCATCTGCCTTTAATATGGTTTCTTCATCAGGTTTTGAATCTGAAGTCAAAATTATTGCAGTAAGATCCTTTAATGTTGCAACTGCTACAATATTAGGGTGCTTTTGTATGGTAAACCAGATAGCCCCTGCATCCGCTCTTCCCATGACATCTGAAAGCAAATCAGAAGCATAACCCCAACTTATATCAAAATCTTCACCGCCAAATTTAGTATGTTTTTCAAGTTTTAAAGGTTCAATAATTTCCGAAAGCTTCATATCATCCCTTTATTTATTTTCTTTACATTAACCTTATTTTTTCAAATTTCAAGATAAAGAATTGGCTAATAATGAATTTGTTATAGCAAAAACCTATTGACAATAAAGAATTATGAGTTATTTTAATAGCACGGAGAGATGGCCGAGTGGTTGAAGGCGGTAGTCTTGAAAACTACTGTACTCGTAAGGGTACCGGGGGTTCAAATCCCTCTCTCTCCGTTTTTTTATTTTTATTACTATATTTCTTACTCAATTTAGTTTATTTTTGTATTATTTTTTATAGGTTATAGGTTTTTATTTTTTTTATAATTTTATTTAATATATAAGGTTTTTTATCTCAATAAATGGAGAGGTGCGAGAGTCGGTCGAATCGGGCTCCCTGCTAAGGAGTTATACCCCAAAAGGGTATCGGGGGTTCGAATCCCCCCCTCTCCGTTTTTTATTTTACCTCTATTGTTTTTGCCTTAGATATTTCTAACAAGGTTTTAGATCCAATCTTAAATACACTATTTGGAGTTCCTGCTGCTGCCCATACAAAATCAAATTTTAATAGATCCTTATCCATGTAAATATCTATTTTTTCTTTATGACCAATAGGGGGAACCCCTCCTATGACATAACCAGTTTTTTTTCTTACAAAATCTGCATCGGCTTTTTCAATCTCATAACCAATTATTTTGCTAACTTTATTTTCATCCACTCTATTTGATCCACTAACAAGAATTATTATTGGTTCATCTTTATTTTTTTTCTTAAAAACAAGTGACTTTACTATTTGTTCAACCTCGCATTTCAATGCGAAAGCTGCATCTTTTGCAGTTTTTGTAGTCTGTTCAAAATTAATTATATCATTATCAAGATGGAGCTCTTCAATCTTTTTTATAAATTTTTCACTCATAAATTATCCTGTATAATTTAGTTGATTCTTTAACTAAATATTTAGCATTTTCAATAAAAATTCAATATTTTAATGAAAATCATATTTATCCTATAATAAAAAAGGACATAACCATTATTTGATTATGCCCTATTTTGTTTACCTCAATCTTTTTAATATTCTTTTTAATTAATTTTTCATAAATTTTTTTTGGATAAAAATTAAAACATAAAAATCTTTTATTTTATTGTATCTGTTGACCAGTAACTATATCGATAGTAACTGTTGTATCATTAATAGTTATTGTTACATATCTTGTTTTATTAAATGAAATATCAGTTTCCCTTGTAACTTCCTTTGAACCATTTTCCCATGTTATATTTCCAACGGCAGATATATGAGCAGTCCCTTCATAAGTAGTATAATATGTTGAACCTTCTAAAATTTCTCTATAAGCATCACAATCAAAATTTTCTTCAATATCCCAAGTCGCATCATAGTTTTCACCATCGAATGTTCTATGAGCAGTTCTTGTACCTACCATATGAACACCATCAATTTCATCATTTATTTCTGTAATAGTCACTGCTGAATCAATAGTATATGTTCTTTTATTTCCATTTTCTTTATTTGTAAGCTCTGATTCAATATGCCTTTCATATTTCATAGATTTGACATAAGTATTATTCGCAAGATTTCTTGGGGTATTTGTTAACTCAACAGCTTCCCCTGTAGCATCTTCTGATTCAAAAAACCAAACTTTCAATGTCACAGAAATTATCTTTCCAGTAAAGTAAGTTGAATCAATATCAATATCAGTAATTGTCCTAATATAACATTTATTAGTATCATCCCATATAAAGCCTGTTGAAAGTGCATTGTTATATGTTAATGTCACAGATGCTTTTTGTTCAACTGCTTTTTCAATTGTTTCAATATCGGAAATATAGCTTTTCATTGTTGTAGTATCACCACTAACTAAAGAAGAGTTGTCGGATAATTCCTGAATCAATCCATTTTCCTGATTTGAAATGGAATCACTAACTTCACTTGCGACTTTTTGATCATCTTCAGTATCAAAAAATGAGCAAGAAAATAAAGATAAAATTAAAAGAATTGCAAAAAAGAAAAACGCTATCTTTTTCATATGAACTCCTTATCTTTTGCCTATTAGTTTCAAAATAATTAAAAAAAGTTACAAATTTTCACTTAAATTTTTATTCAAAATTCTTGTAACTTTTATAATATTTAGGAAACTCTATATTAGGTTTAAGGAGTAAAGAATGAAAAAGTTTATTTTTTATGGATTACTTTTCTTTACATTGTTTTTTCTATTATTTTTCATTGTTCTTAATATAGAAGCACAGGATTCCGCAGTAGATGGCAAGACATTATATAGCATCTTAAAAAAAATAGGTGCTAGTGATGATCAGATAAAAAAAGTTATTCAAATTTATACAGAATCTTTGCAAAAGATCCGTCCTTTAAGAATTCAATTACAAAGATTATCATTAGATTTTGAAGAAGAATACTTAAAAACAGAACCAGATCAAAACAAACTTATGGATATTCTTACTAAAATTGCAAATGTAGAACTTGAAATAAAGAAAATACAAGTTTTGGCTGAACTTGAGATAAGAAAAGTACTTGGCTATGAATTATTTATGAAATTTAAAACTTTATGGGAACAAGCAAAGAAGAAATAATGAATCAGATTTCAACTATTTTACCATTAATCAAATCAAAAAAAGCAAATAAAAATCAGATTTCTGATTTTATAAATATTATTAGCAAAAATCTTACTTCACTTATGAGATATTTCGGAATGAAAGAAGATGAAATAGACGAGGAATATAGTTATTTTATTTACGATTTTATTGAAGCCTTACCAAAATTAAAAGATGATTTAAAGTTTAATTCATTCTTATATGGTTTCGTTAGAAACAAGTGTAAAGCATATATAAGAAATAAAGTAAAAAATAAAATGATTTCAATTGATGAGATAGAAAACCTAAATTTTAACACTAATAATGATTTTGATAATTTTTATGAAAAAGAAGAGATAATAGATTTAATTTCCAAAGCCCTTAATAATGTCGATCCTAAATATTCAGAATGCCTCTATATGTTTTATTATGAAGAAATGCTTATTAATGATATCGCATTAGAACTTAAACTTACTGAAAGTTGTGTCAAATTAAGATTGCTAAGGGGAAAAATACAACTTGAAAAAGAAATAAAAAAACTAACAACTAAAGGAGGATAGAATTATGAAAGAAAAAGTAGAAAAAGAAAAAATAGATAAACTACTACACTTATATTCAAAAAGTATCAAAAAAATATCCACAAATGATGATATAAAACAAAGATTTAGAAATGAAAAAGCATTGAACTACATTCTAAGTAAAGATAAGACAAAAAAATCTAGATTAAACCAGATAGGCAAAATTATAAATAACATTAATAATCTATTTTGTAGGATACAAAAATTTAAATTACTTAAATTAAGCTATATTATCCCAATTTTCATGTTAATAATAGCAATCCCTATTCTTTATTTTAATTCTGATTCTATTTTCAATAATAATGATGGCAAATTAAATACAATATCTCAATCACTTATAAATTTCAAAATTGTAAATACTATTTTTGATGAGGATTTTTCAAATAATAATGAATTTGAAAATAAAAACCCTTATTTGAACTTTTCTGAACTTGAAAATATAAATACTATCTTGGATGAATAAAGTTAAAAGATTTATTATGAAAAAAAGAAAAATAGATAGGCAAATATAAAACCTTCTAAAAAATATAAAATTGTAATAAATTAAATAAAAATTATCGAAGTTTAAGCTAAAATTCTTTTCTGCCCCATCTCGTAAAGTTTTTTCAATGTACCAGCAGGATCTTTTCTTTTTGCAAGAAGAATCATAGCAGCAATTATATATGGTTTATAGCTTGCTTCATCGTAGGTATCTTTTCTATATTTATCAAAAACCTCTTTTGAAACTTCTCCAGCCTTACATGAAACATCAGTTATATCTGCTGGAAGACAATGCATATAAAGTGCATTTTTATTTTTAGTAAGACTCATCATCTTTTCATTACATTCCCAATCTATAAATTTTTTATTGTTTTCAAGGCACTGCTTTTCAAGTTCTTTTAACCCTACTTGATCATTTGCTTTTAATAGTTCCACTCTTTTTTCCATAACACTAAAAGGTGCCCAGCTTTTTGGATAAACGATATCTGCATCTTCAAAGGCTTTATCCATAGATGAAACAACCTTAAAACTTCCACCACTTTGATTTGCATTTATTTTGGCTATTTCATAAGTTTGGGGTAGCAGATCGTAACCTTCGGGATAAGCAAGGACAAGATCCATGCCAAATCTTGTAAAAAGACCTATAATGCCCTGAGGGACAGACAGAGGTTTACCATAGGATGGTGAGTAAGCCCAGCTCATAGCTACTTTTTTACCTTTTAAGTTTTCAATGCCTCCAAAATAATTTATTAAATGAAGAAAATCTGCCATTGATTGAGTAGGGTGATCAATATCACTTTGAAGGTTAACTATTGTTGGTCTGTCTGGTATAACCTGATTCTTAAAAGCATCATCTAAAGCAATCCCAAATTCACGCATATAGCTATCGCCTTCACCAATAAACATATCATGCCTTATCCCTATAACTTCACTTAAAAAACTTACCATTACAGCAGTTTCTCTAACAGTTTCTCCATGGGCAATCTGACTTTTACCTTCATCAAGATCCTGAACATAAAGTCCAAGCATATCGCATGCAGATCCAAATGAAAATCTTGTTCTTGTAGAATTGTCCTTAAAAATGGAAACTGCAAGACCAGAATCCCAAAGTCTTGTGCCAGATGAACTGTATCTTAAAGAACGCAAAATCTCTGCGACTAAAAATGTTGCAAGAATTTCATCATAACTTTTTTCCCATGTTAAAAGAAAATCTTTTTGATACATATCAATTTTTAAGTTTGAAAGAATATCAAGCTTTTCTATTAGCTCTTTTCTCTCTATTAATTTGTAAGGCATAAAACCTCCTTTTTTTAATTTATCCTATATGGTTTATAACATATGCTTTATTATACATGTTTTATAATATATGGAAAAGCAGCATAAAAGGATGAAGCTTTTACAAGATCATCTATCCTTACCTTTTCATTTGGAGCATGTGCCTCTTTTTCATCACCAGGACCGAAACCCATAGACGGGATCTTATGAAGACCTGCAACAGCAACTCCGTTTGTTGAAAAAGTCCACTTATCTATTAAAGGTTTTTTATCAAAAAGATTTATATAAGTTTGCTTAGCACTTTCTATCAATGGATGATTTTCTGAGTATACCCAGGTCGGGAAGTATAAATCCTGTGTAAAAAGCTTTTTCTTCCAGCTTGGTTTTGAATATTTTGGGACATTTACCACTATTTTTTCTTTATCAAGACCAGTTGCTTCTGAGATATATGATTTTACCTGCTCTATAGCGATTTCTCTTGTTTCTCCTTCAGTTAGTCTTCTATCAATATATAATCTTGCAATATCTGGAACTGAACATTGTGATGGGCCTTTCACATCCATTATAGAAACTGTAATTGTTCCTTTCCCCAAAAAATTATCTTTATCTGGTTTTAATTCAGAATTTAATTTTTCTATCGCCAAAGCAGCCCTCGATGCAAGATATGCAGCAGAAACACCACGCTCAGGAGCAGAACCATGGCAGGAAACACCTTGTAGTTTAACTTCCATCTCCATTCTACCCCTATGGCCTCTATAAATATTTAAGCTTGTTGGTTCTGTGGAAATAAAAAAATCTGGAATGAATTTTTCTTCTTCGATTAAATACTTCCAGCATAATCCGTCGCAATCTTCTTCTATTATTGTAAAAGTGAACCAAACACAGAAATCGTTTAATCCTTTATAACCAATATCTTTTAATATTTTAATTGCAGTAATCATGGAAGCTGCCCCTGCCAGTTGATCAGATGCACCTCTTCCATAGACATATTTATCATCAAAATCGCCAGAAAATGGGTCTTTCTCCCAAAGTTTTATATCTCCAACATCAACAGTATCAATATGAGCATCAATAACTATTTTTTTGCTTCCAGATCCAACTCTTGCTAAGCAATTCCCAAGCCCATCTATTCTTACTTCATCTGCACCAGCCTTTTTACATAGATTTTTTAACAGCATTATCCTATTTTTCTCATCATTACTCATTGCTTTAACTTGAATTATCTTGGAAAGATTTTTAACAGTATAATCTTTTAATTCAATAGACTTTGAATTAATCTTTTCAAATAAAGATTTGTCAAAACTATTTTTGTCCATATGTACTCCTTTTTGATAAAAATTTTTATCAAGTTCTTTTAATAAACTTTCCTATATAAATCATCTTATATAAATTAATATCTAAATTCATATCAATTTTACCATAGCATCAGCAAGACGAATTGCTTGATTTTGAGAATTTTTGAAAATATCATTTATATCAAAATTAAACTTTCTATCTTTCAAAATAACCTTACCATTTATAATTACTGTATTTACAAAACCAGAGTTGAAACCAAAAATCAGATGAGATGCGATATTATACTGATTTATAGGTGCTGGAGTTTTGTAATCCCATATAACAAGATCGGCTGCAAATCCTTTTTCTATCCTGCCAAAATTCAAGTCGGAAAAATATCTATTTAAGATAAGATTTCCATTATTTAACATTTGCAAAAACTTTGAAATAGGAATTTGTCCACCGCTATCTTTATGCTTAAAATAGGAGGTAGCAAGTTCTGAAATCAAATCATGATTTATTCCATCTGTCCCAATGGCAACATTTTTAAATTCCCCAAGTTGGTTGTTATAACCTACATTATTATTCATATTTGATCTTGAATTATGAACCAAAAAAGCATCATTTTTATTAATAATATCTATTTCATCCTCTGAAAGATGAACTCCATGCCCTATAATAGATTTATCTGAAATTAAACCAAAATCATTTAGTCTTTTAATAGGGTCTTTGTCAAAACTAAACCTGCTGTATGAAGGGTCGAATCTATCTTCTGAAACATGAATATGTAAGCCTCTATCTATTTTATTACAGACAGTTGACAATCCTTTTAATGTTTCATCAGAAAGAGTAAATGGTGCATGGGCACCAATAGATGCCTCTGTCAACCTTTCTTTTTTCTTTTTTTTCTTTTTTTCTTCATCTATTAAATTCGCAAAACTTTCATTTTCAAAAATAGCTAAATTTGCTTTATCAACACCATTTCTATCTGTTGTTTCATAGCATAAAATAGATCTTATACCTATTTTTTCAAAACTATCTTTTATTGTTTTTAAGCTTCCTTCTATAAAGTTTGGACTTGAATGGTGATCAACTAAAGTAGTAACACCGCAAAGGATGGCTTCTATTGCACAAACCTGAGCAGATACTTCAACCATCTCTTTATCTAAAGCTCTATCTAAAAGCCACCAAAGATTTTGAAGTATTTGAACAAAATCATTCATCTTTTTTAACTTGACATTTAATCCTCTTGCTAAAGCTGAATAGATATGTGTATGAGAACATACAATCCCTGTTGTAACAATTTTTTCTTTTTCAACTATCTTACAATCAGGGTAATTTTTTATAATATTTTTACCTTTATCGATAATTTGTCCATCATCAATTATAATATCAAGATTTTCTTCAACTTTTGCTGGATCAAAAGTTATTATTGTTGAATTTTGAATTCCAATCATAAAAGTTCCTTAAAAATCTTATTTTATCAATCTGGACATTTTTATTTTAATAAAAAGTTTATTTTATACAAGAAAAAATTATGAAAAATTCATTTTTTATATGAATTTCTTTCGTAGAACACACCATTTTCGTAACCTTGTATTTTCCTGTCCTTTTCTGCCATTTCAAGTCTTTTTAATGCATAAAAGCAATATTCTTTCTCTATTTCAACCGCCAAAAAGTTTCTTTTTAGCTTTTTAGAAACAACCGCTGTTGTGCCACTCCCGGCAAAAGGATCAAATACGATATCTTTTTCATTTGAGCTTGCCAAAATAATTCTTGCTAAAAGTTTTTCTGGTTTTTGTGTTGGATGTTTTGTATTTTCTTTCATAGACCAGAAAGGTATTGTTATATCTGTCCAGATATTTGATGGATAGGTCAATCGAAATTTTTCACCATCCTGAATAAACCAATCTTTTGGTTTCCCTTCTTCTTTGTATGGGGCGATAACTTTTCTTTTTATCTTAACCTTATCTATATTAAAAGTATATTTATTAGACATTGTGCAAAAATAGATATCTTCACAGTTATTTTTCCAGTTGGTTTTTGCACCTCTTCCTTTTTCCCTTTCAAATGTAACTCTATTTCTAATGATAAAGTATTTTTTTAATACATCATAAAGTATTGGTGAAGTTTGCCATTCAGAACAGATATATATGGATGATGTTTTTTTTAAGAGTCGCAAGATTTTTGAAATCCAGCTATCAACCCACTTATAATATTTATCTTCATCCATCTTTTCAAATTTCAATGAGTTAAAATTTTTGCTTATATTATATGGTGGGTCAACAAATAAAAGATCAACAAAATTGTCTGGTAAAAATTCAATTGCTTCAAATATATCTTGATTAATGATTTTATTTAAAATTTCACCATTATATGGTAACCTTATCAAGTTTTTTTCATATTTTTTTCTTTCGGAATCATTTAAAGAAATGGTTCTATTTCTTTTTATAGATTTGTTCATTATAAAAATCATCAATATGGAAGAACATGATAAGGATTAACAGGATCATAATATATTGAAAGACTTTCGCCAATATTTGTTTTGTATATAATATCTGCTGTAATTGGAGCTGTTGTTATAATCTTCATAAATGGCATTTCATTTTTCATCTGTTCAGAAATCCATATAGTATCGCAAACCAATAGAGTTTGAATATATCCCAGCTCATGCATTTCTATCATTCTAGATACTCCAGGACCAGAAAAGACTGGATGGGCAATTGCTATATTTATTTCCTTTGGTTTTCTATCTTTTAATGCTTTTATAAGTTCTACTATGGAACCTGCTGTATCTATCATATCATCTATCACCCATATTATCTTATTTTCAATCGGTTCATCTGTAAGCAAAGAAACACCTTCAATTGTATTGACTCTTGAATAACTTCTTCTTTTATTTGCAATTATAAGTTGACACCCAAATATATCTGCAAATGCTCTTGCTACCTTTTCTCCACCAGCATCAACTGAACATATAGCCCAATTTTTATGCACTTCATTATGGAGATTTTCTCTTGTTTTAACAAATTCTTTTAATATATACTTTTGGATCTGAGGATAAAGAGGCACATCATCTATATATGCATAAACAGGGTCAACCATCATCTTCGATTTTTCTGAATGAAGTTGATATGTAATTATATGGTTTGCTCCGATTGAAACTAAAGTCTTAAAATGAATCGCAAGTCCTGATGAGTTTCTAGCATAAGCCCTATCTGAACGAGAACATGAGATAAAAGGTTCGATTACAGTAATACTTCCTGCATGACTTCTTTTAAGTGAGTCTATTAAATGATATAGTTCGATTTTATTCTCATGAGTAGAAAGATTGTTAACATTTCTATTGGATGTTCTTTGAATTATGTATATATCTTTTTTTCTAACAGAAGAAAGTATTTCTATCTCTATTTCTCCATCAGAGAAACATTTAACATTTTTTTCACCATTTAAGTCGACAAATTTTGAAGTATACTCATTTAATCCTCTAAGATTATGTAAAACATCAAGTGAATAATCCTCGGCAGATCTTCCAGAAAATATCTGTATCTTCCCTCTTCCAGGCATTTTCTATCTCCCTAACTTTTATTCTAATATTGCATTATAAATATTAAAACTGAATTCTAAATAAAAAGCATATTTTATAAAATAATTACTCCTAATAAGATAGTTTTTTTAAAACTTAATAATCTCTGTCTTATCCAAGCAATCTTTTATTAAACTTTCATCAAACCATTTTTCTTCTTCTTTTTTTACCTCATCAAGTTTTGGGTTTATTATTGGATTTGAAGGTGTAAAAAGAGAACAACAATCTGCATATGGTAAAATTGAAGTTTCAAAAGTTCCAATTTTCTGTGCTATTTTTATTGTTTCTTCTTTATCAAAACCTATAAGAGGCCTTAGCACAAAAAGGTCTGTTGCATCATCTGTGCATTTCAATGAGTTTATTGTTTGAGATGCTACCTGACTAAGAGATTCTCCTGTTATAAGAGAGTCATATTTATAAAATTTTCCTATTCTTGCTGCTATATTCATCATTGCTCTTCTCATCAATATTGTCATAAAAGAGATATTACAGCAGGTTCTAATCTTAGTCTGGATATCAGTAAATGGTATAATAAAAATCTTAGTTTTTGTTTCATAATCTTTTAAAATTTTAGCAAGTTTTACAACTTTTTCTTTTGCATCTTCGGAAGTAAATGGCGAAGCATGAAAATAGATAAAATCAACCTTCATCCCTCTTTTCATAGCAAGATATGCAGCGACTGGTGAATCTATCCCACCAGAAAGAAGAGCTAAACTTTTACCAGCAATACCAACGGGAAGTCCGCCAACACCATAGAATTTCTCATAAAAAAGATATGTAAAATCATTTCTAATCTCAACATAAAAGGTCAATTCTGGATTTTTAAGTTTAACTTTTGTGGAAAATTCTGGAAATTTTTCTATTATTTCTTCTGCTAAAAGTTTTGACATTTCATCAGAATGAATAGGGAAATTTTTATCTACTCTTTTTACTTCAAATTTGAAAGTTTTGCATTCTTTCAATTTTGAATTTTCATTTATTATCTGTATACATCTATTCTTTAGTGCTTCAAAATCTTTTTCAACTTTTATTACTTTGGAAAAAGAAGTTATCCCAGGAATTTTTGAAAGTCTATTTATTATATTTTCATTAAAATCATCTATTTCCAAAAATATTCGGCCGTGAGGATTTACTAAAGTTCCTTCTGGAATTTTATTTTTAATATTATCCAAAAGTTGCCTTTCAAATCTTTTCCTATTCCCTTTTTTTAATGCAATTTCACCATATCTAATTAAAATTGTATTCATAACAGCTTAAGTTTTGCCTTTTTACTTTTTTTTTCAAGAATAATTTTTCCATTTTTAAGTTAAATCTTATTTTTTATCTTGTTTATCTATTTTAATCTTTCAGTCAATATTTATATTTTAATTTCATTATATTTTGTTAAATTTTACTTATGGAGAAAAAAATAAAACTAATTTCTACAAAATCCGTGGTTTCCGTCTCTGTAACTGGATCTTACTGCGAGTTATCCTGTAAACATTGCAATAAAAAATACCTTGATTCTATGATAGATATAAAAGATGAAAATCATACAAAATTTTTTAAGACTAAAGATACTGCCTTGATTTCTGGAGGATCTTTAAAAAATGGATCCGTACCATTTTACCTTGAATATGAAAGAATAAAAAAATTAAAAGAAAAAAACTTATATCTTAATGCACATACAGGATATATACCATCTGAACAATTTGAAAAAACATTGATCTTTGACACCATCTCTTTGGATATAGTTGGAAGTGATAAAATATTAAAACAAGTATATAACCTAAAAGTTGACTTAAAAGAATTACAGGAAAATATTTTAATTTATAATGAGTTTTTACAAAAAATAAAAGTTAAAAAGCCAGATATTACACCACATATAACAATTGGAATTTATTATGGAAAAGATTCTTATGAAGAAGATGCAATAGACTTTATATCTAAAATCTCACCAGAAAAACTTGTACTAAATGTTTTGATACCAACTAAAAACACTTACTTTGAAAAGATAAAAGAAATAGAGATAAGAAGGATTTTAGAAGTTTATGACTATGCGAAAAAAAAGCTTGAAAAAAGTTCAATCTATCTTGGCTGCATGAGACCTTTTGGGAAAAATCGTGAAGAACTTGATTTTGCCATTTTTGAAAAAGGGATAGATGCAATAGTGAATCCATCTTCAAAACTTGTAGGTTTACTTGAAAAAAATCCAGAAAATTTTATTAAACTAAATGGATGCTGCGCCTTACTGTAGATTTTTACTATAAATATTTACCATAAATAATCTTTAATTTACCTTTCCCTGGTAGTCTTTTTTAATCACACCTCTATAAATATTTACTATAAATAATCACTATAAATATTAGACTTAATATATCGCTAAGGTTTAATATGACTCTTTCTTTTTAAAAATTAATATTACCAAAATTTTAATATTGGTAAAATTTTCAATTAGAATCGAAAATATGGCGAAAAATAGAAATCTGGATTTACAGGATACAACATCTTTTTTTCATTTAAGAAAGCTGAAATAGTCTTTATTACCTCTTCTTTTAATCTAATCCTTGCTTCGATAGTATAGGCTCCTATATGCGGTGTAATAATACAATTTGGAAGATTAAAAAAGGGGGTTTCACCATAGCATGGCTCTTCAGGCAAGACATCAGTTGCTAAAATAGAGGAAGGATTGTTCTTAAAATATAAAATTGTACTTTCCTTTTCAAAAAGTTCACCTCTGGAAGTATTTAAAAGTATGGCATTTTCTTTTAGTGAACTTAAAAGTTTTTCGTCTATCATTTTATATGTTTTATCATACAAAGGAAGATGAAAGGAAACTATATCAACATTTTTTATAATTTCATATAAAGGTTTATAATCAAAGTCAAATCTATTTTTTATAGGTTCTTTTTCAATATGGTTTTCAATAAAGTTTTCAAATTCAGGGAGTTTATCGTAGTAACCTATTAATGATTTTATTGGATCATATAAAAAAATATTCATCCCTAAAAATCTGGCAAAAGATGCTACTTTTGAACCAATGTTACCATAACCAACAATACAGATACTTTTACCTTTTGCTTCAATATTTAAATCTAATTTATCTCGCCATTTGCCATTTTTAGTAGCATTATTAAATTGCACCAATTTTTTTAATGAAGCAAATAAAAGTGAAATAGTATGTTCAAATGCTGAGTTTGTATTGGCAAGTGGTGTATTTTCAACATAACAAAATCTTTTTAATGCATATTTTATATCGATATTATCATATCCAGAACCAGCTCTTAAAAACAGGATATTATCAGGAAAGATATCTATAAGATTTTTATCCAAAATTGTATAAGTTCTAAAAATAACTACATCTGGTTTTCCAAATTCTGGTAAGGATTTTAATAAATTATTCCACTTCTCTCTTTTATTAATGTCATAATCTTTTATTGTCTTATAACCTTTTAAGTAAGGGGATAAATCATAAAACTTATAATTTTCATTTAAATAAGATGTAATTTCGTCGGGTAAATTTTCGATAGAAACAATGACTTTATTAGTTGACATCTATTTTATTCTTTTAATATTAGAATTTTATTTTGTATTTTTATTTTTATATTTTTTATTTAACTTTTTTTCTTTTAATTTTATCTTTTCTTACAATTTATTTTTAAAAGGTTTTATCAACTAGAAGAAATATTTTTTTTATACTCTAAAATAGGATTTATTTCTTCCTCGATTACTTTTCTAGTTATTATTATCTTTGAAACATCAGCCATTTCTGGTGAATTATACATCAATTTCAAAAGTTTTTTCTCAATTATTGAACGAAGACCTCTTGCTCCAAGTTTTTTTTCTAAAGATAATTCTGCGATAGCTTTAAGAGCATCATCTTCAAAAACAAGTTCTTTCCCTTCAAGAGACATAAGATACTGATACTGTTTAATAATCGCATTTTTAGGTTCTGTCAAAATTCTAACCAGATCAGTTAGTTCAAGTTCATCAAGAGGGACCACAACAGGAAGTCTTCCAACAAGTTCGGGTATCAGACCAAATTTAATGAGATCCTCACTTTCTATATTTGAATTTATAATTTTATCATCTACCTTAACATATTCCCTGTTGAATCCTATTGGGGTTTTTTTAATCCTTCTTGCAACGATTTTATCAAGTCCAACAAAAGCGCCACCACATATAAACAGTATATCATTGGTATTGATTTGAATAAATTCTTGATAAGGATGTTTTCTTCCACCTTGTGGTGGAACATTGGCAATGGTACCTTCAATAATCTTTAGAAGGGCTTGCTGAACCCCTTCTCCAGAGACATCTCTGGTTATTGATGGATTTTCACTTTTTCTAGAAATCTTATCAATTTCATCTATATAAATAATCCCTTTTTCGGCAGCCTTGATATCTCCATTTGCATTCTGAATCAATCTTAAAAGTATATTTTCAACATCTTCTCCTACATAACCTGCTTCTGTCAAGGTAGTTGCATCTGCTATTGCAAAAGGGACATTTAAAAATCTTGCGAGAGTTTGAGCAAGCAAAGTCTTACCAGAGCCAGTAGGCCCAACAAGTAAAATGTTGGATTTCTCTATTTCAATATCACTAACTTTCTTACTATATATCCTTTTATAATGATTATAAACTGCTACAGATAAAACAGTTTTTGCTTCATCCTGCCCAATAATATATTGATCCAGGAAGTTTTTTATATCAGCTGGTCTAATCTTATTGAAATCAAGGACTTCTTTTGGTAAAACACTCTTATTTTGTTGCCTTATTACAAGATCATATAAAAATCCTATGCATTCATCACATATGTTGGCATTTGTCCCGACAAATAGCTGTTTTACCTCTTTTGAACTTTTATTGCAAAATGAACATCTTTTTAACTCATTTCCCATCACTTATTCTCTTTTGCTTTGCTTTCTATTATCTTATCTATTAAACCATATTCAATTGCAGATGGTGCATCCATAAAATAGTCAAGTTCAATATCTTTCTCTATTTTTTTAATAGATTTGCCTGTATGTTTTGAAAGAATTTCAAGGATTTGAGTCTTCATCTTTGCCATTTCTTTAGCCTGAATCTCTATTTCAGAAGCTTTCCCTTGAAACCCTCCCCAAGGTTGATGTATCATTATTCTTGAATGTGGTAGAGCAGTTCTTTTACCAGGGGCACCAGCTGCAAGCAAAACTGCTGCCATAGAAGCGGCTTGCCCTATACAAATAGTGCATACATCAGGTTTTATTAGTTGCATTGTATCATATATTGCTAATCCCGAAGTGATAACCCCACCAGGAGAATTTATATAAAGATGTATATCTCTATCTGGATCTTCAGAATCTAAAAATAAAAGCTGAGCTATTACAAGTTTTGCTGTTTGATCATTTATTTCATCATCAATAAAAACAATTCTATCTTTTAATAGCCTCGAAAAAATATCAAAAGATCTTTCGCCAGCAGAACTTTGCTCTATAACTATCGGAACTAAATAATTTTTCTCTTTCATTTATCCTCCACCCTAAGTGCTTATTTATTTACTTTTTTTCTTTTTTTCTTTAATTTTTTATCTTTTGCCTTTTATTTTTCATTTTGCTATTTATTTTTAGCACTTACTTTTCTATCTATTTATTTATCTTCTTCTTTTTTCTCTTCTTTCTTATCTGCTTTTTTTGGTTTTTCTTTTTTATTTTCTACTTTATTATCTTCTTCTTTATTATCTTCCACTTTTGAAGGATTATTTAATTTTTCAAGTTCCTCTGAAAGCTGTGCAATATCCTTAAATTCATATTTTTTAATCTTGCCAGTTTTTACATTTTCCAAAATATAGTCTTCGGCTGCTTTTCTTTTTAAGTAATATTCATAATTTTCTTTTCTTTTTTCAATTTCTTCATCAATCTTGGATTTATCTTCTATTTCCAAAGACAAATCTTCTTTTAGTTTCTGCCACATCTGCTCTGTTGGATTTATCTGTTTTTCTTTAATTAAACTATCAAGTATTAGTTCAACCTCGATATCTTTTACAACAGAAGGTCTAATATTGTTCTTAAAATCATCCATAGAAGATTTGGTTGCTTTTAATATCTGCTCTAACTGCTCTCTTTTTATACCGTATGTATTAGCAGCATATCTATCTATTGTGTTTTCAACATTATCTTCTATTAAAGATTGAGGTATTTCTATTTCAGAAATAGATTTTATTTTATCATATATAAAAGCAAGATTGTAATTCTTTTCAAAGGATTCAGCATAATTTTTAAGTTTTTTCTCAATATCCTTTTTAAATAGTTCGACATTCTCAATATTTGCTTTTTCTTTCACAAATTCATCTGTTAAATCTGGTAGTTTAGACAATTTTACACTGTTTATTGTAACTTCATATTTTATCTTTTTATTCTTAAAATCTGAAAAAACAACATCATCGCCATAACTAACTTCAAAAGTTGTAGTGTCCCTTTTTTTAAGTTTTAAAAGGTGATCATCAAGATTTAATTTACTGAGGTTTTCGCCAATTTTTAATGTTCTATCTATTGTTCGAAGGAGTTCACCATTTTCATCACATGCTTTGGCTGTTATATCGGCATAATAATCTTTTTCTATCTCACTATCTACTTCTTCCATGCTTATATATCTTTTCTTAAATGCTTCTATTTCCTTTTCTATATCCTTATCTGTAACTTCAATAGAAATCCTGTCTGTTTTTAATGTAGTAATATCGCCTAATTTTGCATATGGTGGAAGATCAAAAGTTAATGTTACCTTAACATCTTTTGTGAAATCAATATCTTTTTCATCAAAGTCTATATGAGCCTGAGAAATAGGAGTTATATTCTCTTTGTCAATATAGGATTTAAATTCTTCAGAAAGAATATCATTTAAAGCATCAAACTTAAATTGCTGACCATATTGTTTTTCAACAATATTAACAGGTACATGTCCTGGTCTAAAACCTTTCGCTTTAATCTTAGGTAAATTTTCTTTAATTTTCTGCTGATATTTAACTTCAATATCAGTAAGTGGAATAGTAACTTTAAGAATACCTTTCGTTTTTTCCTTTGTAAAATCAAATAAACATGTCATATTATACCCTCATTTGAAATATCTTTAAAAAAATAACCTTTTAAGAAAAAGAAATCAAGTAAAATATTAAATTTGTGGAAAAAAGGGAGGAAGATCCTCCCTTTTTGAATCAATTTTTTTAATTTTTCTATTATTTTTTATTATTTTAAGTTCCAGATCTCTTCAATCAAAGATGTAACTTCCTGAATATCTTTAACAGTAAAATCACCCATATGAGCTATTCTGAATGTTTTTTCTTTCAAATCACCATAACCGTTGGAGATCATGAATCCTCTTTTACCAAGTTCCTCATTCAAACCTTTAACAGAAAGACCTCTCGTATTTGAAATAGTTGTAAGTGTTACTGAACACCAACTTTCCTTTTTTGGATAAAGTTCAAAATATTTTTTAGCCCAATTTCGTGTGTATTCTGCCATTTCAAGATGTCTTTTGAATCTATTCTCAAGCCCTTCTTTTTCAAGTATCTTTTTTAACTGATGTTTTAATGCATAATAATGAGATAAAGTTGGGGTTGAAGGATACTGATTGTATGGCTCTTTTTCTGCAACATATTTGTAAAGTTCGAGTAAATCAAAATAATAACCTCTATTTTTAACCTGTCTTGCTCTTTCTATAGCTTTAGGCGAAACAGAGCATATAGCAAGACCAGGAGGAAGACCCAAAGCCTTTTGAGAAGATGTTAGACAAACATCAACGCCAAGTTCATCTGTTTTAATGCTAACACCACCCATTGAAGAAACAGTATCCATAAGTACAATAATATCAGGATATTTTTTCCATACTTTTGAAAGTTCATCAACAGGGTTCATAATACCAGTAGATGTTTCATTGTGAGTAATCGTCATAACATCATATTTCCCTGTTGAAAGATACTGTTCAACAATATCAGCAGTTATAGCTTCCCCTGATGGAGCAGTATAAATATCTGCTGGGACTCCATTTCCAACTGCTATCTCATACCATCTTTTACCAAAAGCACCAACTGAAAAAACAATAGCTCTTTTTGCGGTACAGCTTCTTATAGAACCTTCCATTAAACCTGTTCCTGAAGAGGTTGAAAATAATATTGTGTTTTTTGTTTGCATCACTTTTTTCATCCCTTCAGCAATCTCTTCCTGTAAAGCAGAAGCATCTTTTGTTCTATGATATATCATCGGAGTGCTCATAGCCTGTAAAACATCATCAGCAACTTCAATAGGACCTGGAACGAATAGCTTTTTATGCATATTTCCCCCAAACTAATTATATTACGAAATTAGTATAATATTTTAATTTTATTTTTCAAATATTCTTTTTAATTTTTTTTATTTTCTTAATATGAAGCTTAAAAAATATTTTACCACCTTTATTTTTAATGTTATAAGAGTGTTTTTTACCAATATTAAAATTTCATTTAAATTTTTTTTTAACTTTATGACTTTTATTTTTTATATTGCAAATTTTTATCATAAAAAACTTTTATTTTTTTCTTTTTTAAATATTTTTTTGAAAACCTTTTTTTGAAAACCTTATATTGATAAATTTGACTAAAATACAAATTTAGCCGTTCAAAGGGAATGACAAAATTAATAATGCATTGACAATTATTTTGATTGTCTTTTTAAATTTTTCCCTTTTAACCAAGATCTTTTCTATCTTTTAATTTTTATTTCTTCAAATAAATTTTTTTAAATAATTTTTAAATGTTGAAAAAAATTGACTACTAAAATTAAAAAAATGTTCTAAATTAACCTTAGTTATAAGTAAAATTTTCTTTTTAAAAAATATTATTTTTCATAATAAAGTAGATAAAAAACTATATTAATTTATGCTGGTGGTATTTGCCTTCATGAAAAATGGATTTAAGATTAAAAGCATTTTATCTGTTAATGAAAAAATATTGCTTCTCTCAATTCTTGAAAAATATGGATGTAAAAATATCTATTTGCACCATGCGATCTATTTAAATTCTGAAAGATTTACTTTTATTCTACCTGATAACTTTGAAATTTCTACACCTTCTTTTATAGCTGCATACAATAAAACTAATGGAGAATTACATTTTTTTTCTTTAAATGATGAAGGAGTATCCCGTTTTAACTATTTTTTATATTCTACAAATAACTTACTGGATATTGGCAAAGGGATACAATACCTCGGTACAGATCTTGTTACTTCTAAAAAATTGTTTCATTACAATACAAATGTAGTATCTAAGTTGATAGAAATGAATGAATATTATGTATATACTCTTACAAAAGAAAAATTTTTTGAAAAAAAAGAGGAATTAAAAAAATATCTAATTAATGAAGATGGATTAAATTTTTGTTTTGCAACAAGCAAAAGAGATATCTTAAAATTATTGAATCTTCAAAAAGGATATCTTTATGAAGAAATGCAATATCCAAATATAATTTTATCTGAAAAATTCATTTTTATGAATCTACAAAAGATATTAAAAAATTATAGACTTTTTTTTCTTGAATACAAAGAAAATCCTGTTGCGAAATGTGAATGGAATGCTTTTTCAAATAAAATATTTCAGATAGGTGGGGTATATGTGGATCCTAAATTTAGAAATCGTAAATTAGCTTTCACATTACTTTATAAAATGATAGATTATTCATTTTCAGAACTTGATATGAAAGAATCCTCTCTTTTTGTCAGGATGTCAAACATTGCTGCACAAAAATTATATGAAAAACTTTTTTTTGAAAAGTATAAAGAGAATCTAGTTTGGGCTATATTCAAATTAAACTAAAGTATACAGCTTTACATAATTTACCGATAAGGATATTATATGGGAGTTAAAGACGCAATATTTTTTTTTGATAAATCTACTCAGGTTAGAAAGATAATCTCACAGATTTTACAAGATAGTAAAAATCAATCTTTATTTCAGCAATTGCAAAACAATTTCTTCTTCGCAGATGAAGTTATAATTCAAGGTGAAGGTATTGAAAACTACTATCAAGGTGATGATATATACTACAATGAAGGATTGGGTGGGTTTTGTGTAAAAAAGACTGGTTTTGTCGAATTTGGTGGAATAAAAATAAATGTGTATGATTGCATAGTAACATTGAAAAATAACCTATATGCATATTTGGTATTACCTCCTTTAAATATGAAAACATCTTCAAACCTATCGGTTAGTTATATATTTGAAGCTATTAAAGAAAAAGGGATAATAAATACTACATCTGAAGAGAATATTCAAAAAGCTTTTGATTATGCAAAAAAAGGATATGGTATTGTAATACTTATAGCAAAAGGAAAAGAACCTGTAAATGGTAGAGAAGAAGAGGTTAAACCATTTTTTGACTTAAAGGAAAAAGCTGGAAAATTAAAAGATGATGGGACTATTGATTTTAAAGAAAAAGAAAAATTTTTAAATATTAAAGCACAAGATGTAATAGGTGAATATGTGGCTGGTAAAAAGCCAGAAAAAGGATATGATGTTTTTGGAAATGAAATACCTACTTTTGTTGAAAAAAATAGTGGATATAAAATTGGAAAAAACTTAAAAGTTGAAGGTAACAAAGTTATTTCTGAGATAAATGGAATAATAGAAATTGATGAGTTTAATAAAATTTCAGTTTCAAATATTATTAAAATAGAAAAAGATGTTGATCTTTCAACAGGGAATATAAAAAGTGAATCATCAATTCATATAATGGGGAAAATTAACCCTGGATTTTTAGTTGAGACCTCAGCTGATCTTTTTGTAGATGATGCTGTTTTTAATTCAAATGTTAAAGTTGGTGGTAATTGCGTTATAAGACATGGTATAACTGGTGAATTACAAAAAAACAATATAATTGTAAAAGGGAATCTTACATGTGAATATATAGAAAATAGCGTTGTTAGATGTGAAAAAAATTTACAATTTTCAAGTTCTATATTACATTCAAAGATAAATTGTGGTGGAACAGTAAAAGGAATTGGAAAAGCTGTAATTATTGGTGGAGAAATATTCGCCTCCCAAGGAATTTATGCAAATGAAATTGGCTCCAAACTTTCAGTACCTACAGTTTTAATTGTTGGAGTAGATATTCAAAGAGAAAGTAAACTTGCTGAATTAAAGCAACAGGCAATAGCTTTGGCTTATAAATTAAAACAAGCCAAACTTGCAATAGGTGATAATTATTTTAAGGACCCTGAAGGTTTTCTTTCAAAGCTTCCAGATAATAAACTTGATGAATTTGAAAAGAAAATTGATTTATTCTTTAACCTTATAGATAAGCAGAAAGAAATAGAATCGACAGTTAATGCATTAAGAAAATCCATCACTTTTAAGGATGCTGTTGTTTCAATAAAGATAAGAATATACGAAGATGTAACAATCAAATTTGGCGATGAGATTTATATTAACAAAAAAGAGATGAGTGGACCAGTAACATTTTATTTTGATGAACAAGAACATAAAATAAAATTCAAATAGAATTTACTAATCCAATTCATCATATATTTTGTTAACATTTTCTAAAAATTCTTCTTTTATTTTTAATAATTCTTCCCATTTGTCTTCTTTATAAAGAGCCGATGCTTTTTCAGCTAATTTTGCAAATTCAGTATAACCAAAAGTTGGAGCTGTCCCTTTTAAGTTATGACAAAAAAATTTCATCTTTTCCTTATCTTTATTTTCAAGCCCTTTTTTCAATTCATAAAATCTATTTACCAAATCTTCTAAAAATAATTTTTTAAACCTATCAATTTTATTAGATTTTTTTGCTTTTTCAGCAAGATTTAAAATTTTCCTTTCACTTTGGTTAAATTCTTTTACAGGTATATATTTTGAAATTCCATTTATAAGCTCTTCCTTTTTATAAGGTTTTGAAATAACAGTATTAAAGCCAATTCTTTGAAGCTCTTCGACTTCTTCGTTTCTATCAAATGCTGTAAGTGCAATAACTGGTGTTGATTTATCCAACTTTCTAAAATTAATGCAAAATTCTTTACCATCCATTTCTGGCATCAGTATATCTGACAATATTAAATCATATTTTTTATTTTTTAATTCAGCCAAACCCTCCTGCCCATTTTGCTTAAATGTTAGATTCAATGATTTATAACTTGAAAGATATCCTCTAATAACCTCTTGGTTTATTAGATTATCTTCTAGTATCAAGACATCTGAATCTTTGAATACTATATAATTATGAAAATTTTCTATGACTTTTTCATCCAATTTTTCTTTTGGAAGATTTAGGGATAATATAATGGTAAACTTTGTTCCCTTATTCTTAACTGATTCTACGCTTATTTTGCCTCCCATAAGCTCTACATAATCTTTTACAATAGAAAGCCCCAGACCAGTCCCACCATATTTTTCTTTAATATTTTCATCTTCCTGAACAAATGGATCAAATATATGTTCTAATTTATCTTGTGCTATACCTATTCCAGTGTCTGTAACTTGAATAAGCAATTTGCAAGTGTTTATATCTTTTTCAATATTTTGTATTTTAAGTTCAATATAACCATGAGTTGTAAACTTAACTGAATTTCCTAATAAATTGTATAAAATTTGATTTAATTTTAATGAATCCCCCAATAATATTTTAGGAATTGTATCATCATAATCTAACCTAAATTCGACATCCTTTCCTTTTATTTTTTCTTTAATATTTGCCGCAATTGATTCTGTAAGTTTATTTATATCAAAGATCTTTTCATCTAATTTTCTTGAATTTGCGATATCTTTTGAATTTTCTAAAAGATTATTGATTAACATAAAAAGGTGGTTACCAGTTTCAAGAATAATATTTAACTTTCTCCTTTTTTCTTCATCTGTTTCGACTTCTAAAAGTTGTTGGGAAATTGAAAGTATTCCAGAAAGGGGAGTTTTTAAGTCATGACTTATTATTGCTATTAACCTATCTTTTTCTTTTATAGATTCCTGAACCTGAATATTTTTTATTATAAGATTTTCAGAAGTTGCCCTAAACTGCATAAATAGATCTGAAAGAGATTGTTGCTTATTTTCTAAATCTTCTTTTAACAATATATTTTTGCTTTTTAATGCAGATATTTTTAGAAAATTTAATTTTTCTTTATTCTTAAAATTTTCAATAAGATTCTTTAAGATTTGAATTTCTGAAATTGTTCCAATACTGAAATCTGAGATTTGACCAGTACCATATTGAATAATTCTATTTATTTCATTTTTTATATTATTTATTAATTCATCTGAAAAAATTAATTTTTCGTTCGTAGCCTGATAGCTTTTAATATTTTCAATATTTTTATTTTTTCCATTATTTTCACTAAATTCATTTGCTTCATTAAATTCATTTATCACATTAAATGAACTATCAAGAGAATAGTTATCAATATAAAAACTTTGTAAAAAGATAGAAGAATATGGTTTTAAGTAAGAATATTGTCCATTTTTAAAAGTTAAAAATTTATCCAATAAATTTTCTTCAATTATAGATTTTCTAATGCTTAAAATGGATGAGTAAAAATCTTTTAGTTTAAAAATTTCTATCCTTTTTCTATTATAAATAAATGATAATGGTATTTCATTCCTGTTCTTATGAATAAGCAAAGCAGCTATTCTTTTATTGATAATCTTAAATGTTAAAGGTTCAAAAACAATTGCAAAATCTATATAATTATTTTCAAAAAGAATATCTAATTCAAGATCAGTTAACTGTAACCATTGTATCTTTTCACTTTTACCATAAAAAAATTTGTAGAAACTATAGAAATACTTTTTAAATGGTAAACTTTTTTGAGGAACTGCAACCTTAATTATTTCATCTTCTTTTAATAATTTATCTCTAAAATTTTGGGTGCCAAATATCTTAAAAGCATTTTTAATAAATGATATTTCACCAAATTCGTTTTCCCTTTCTAATGATAATGTATTTGAAGATAATGCGATATCTATAAGATTTGCTCTAAGTGCAATTTCAAGTTCGTTAAAATTTTCAAATTTATAAATTAAGATTTTATTATTTTTAAAATAGTCTTTTTCTTTTAAGAATACCAAAAAATCAAAATAAAATTCTTTTATTACACCTATTTTCATAATTTAAAAATTTTCTCTTTAAATTATATTTAAATTTGCAATATTAAGTCATAAATTTTGTATAATATATTAGTTTATCGAACAATAATAAGTTAATTAAGGAAAATATATGAATAAAAAACTAAAACCTATCTTAACTTTTTTCTTTTTTCTTTTTTTAATAATTTTATTAATTATTTCAACAAGTTTTAGCCAAGATAATAAAAACCAGAGTATATACCTTTCCACAAATGGTGAAATTATTAGATATCTTAAGACTAATCTTTATGGTGGAGCAACTGAAGAAATTTTGACTATCTATAAAAATGTTATTTCTAAAAAAATATCCTTAGCTATCTTTTCTCTTGAAAAAGGAAAGATACAGAAGTTATTTGATATAGAACTTGACCCTTCATATCTTTTTTTCTCAATGGCTAAAATAGAAGGCGACTTATCTTCAATTTTATTATTTTCCGAAAATTCCGCCTCAGTCATTAACCTTTATGAAAATAATTATAAAATAGAAAAATTATTAAACTTAAAAAAGGTTGCTTTTGGTTATCATTTCACAAATGATTTCCCATATATCCAGACTGCTTATGATATTAATGGTGATGGCACTGATGAACTTTTTATTTTAACAACAAATAGTATAGAAATATATGATAACAAGCAATTAATACAATCCTATCCATATCAGGTTCAGGCTTATTACAACTATAAATCATCCTTTGGAGGTATTTCATCATCTCAAAATATTCTTATGATCTTTCCCGATTTGACACTTGAAGATATCAATAATGATGGTTTTAAAGATTTAATATTGAAATATAGGACAAAAGTGGAGTACTCTTTTTTCGATCCTACCTCAAATCAATATTTAAAGGGGAAAACTCTTGATTTATCTAAATATGTTTCTGTAAGATCTGGATACTCTTTTTTCAATGAGCATATAAAAATATTAAATTTCGATAAAGATAGATACCCAGATATTTTAATATTCAATTTCAATATGGCATCGGTCTTTAATTCTGATAAAACAGGTATTTTAACATATCTATTTAAGGGGAACAAGGATGGATGGACATATTCACCTTCCAATCAATTTTTTATTGAGGATTTATCTGGTCTTGAAAGCAAAATAGTATTAAATGACTTTAATAAAGATGGACTTGTAGATCTTGTAAATATTGGTTCAAAATTATTTTCTTCAAATTTCCTTATTTCTTTATCTATGAAAAGATCTATCCCTATTTATATATCTTTTTACCCTCAGATAAACGATTATTTTGCTAAATCACCGATACTTCAAATAGAAAAAGCGATATCTTTAGATAATCAAAATGTTCTTGATTCATCGCAACTTTCTTTTGATTTTTATTCAACTTTTGACTTAGCCTCAATTATATCTGAAGTAATAGTAAATTATGATACTGATTTTAATTTGGATTCCATAATTGATTATGTAGTATACAATTTCGATGGGACATTCTCTTTATTTTTATCAAATCTTTCAAATCAAACAATTTTCCAGAAAAAGGAAAATGCCAATATATTTGTATCAAATGAATTTTTGTCTGTATATTATCTTTCTGGACCATACACTTTAATATTAAAAGATGGCAGTAATTTTTATCTTGTAAATATTATTAAAAGGCAGGGGAAAATCTTTTTTACTCCTTTAAAATTTTAATCTCATTTAAAATTTATTTCTGATTTTAATCTTAAAAATTTTTTAGGAATGCTAAAATGAAAATAAAAAAGAATTTATACTTATTTTTTCTTATTTTTCTATTTTTCTTTTTAATTTTTATAATCAAAATAGAAATTTTGGCTCAACAACAATATAAAGTAAATAGTATTATAATTTTAGGGAATAAAACTATTACAAATTTAGAAATAGAAGATTATTTAAATATTAAAAAAGATGCCATTGTCCCAATCGATAGATTAATAAATCTTGAAGAAAAACTTTTAGGCTGGGGATACTTTAGTTTTGTGAGTGTTAATCTGAATCAGATTTCTGAAAGTTCCAATAATGAAAATAAAGAGGATGAAGCTAAAAGTGACACAACAAATATATCAAATAATGATTCAAAAAACAACGATATAATTGAAATAGTTATCCAGATTGAAGTTTCTGAAAATTTACCAGTAAAATCTATAAAGCTTGAAAATTCAAATATCTATCTTTTAAGTTTTAAATCTAAGATGAGATTAAAAGAAAACAAGGCTTTTAATCCCAAATTTCTTGAAAAAGACTTACAAACACTGTCTTTATATCCTTTTGTATCTAGAGTATCAAGTAGTATATTAGAAGATGAATCTTTTGTCTCGATAGAAATATTTATAAAACTTAAAAATCAGATTTCCTCTGAAATTAGTTTATCCAGTTTTTTATTTGCTGATTTCAACTATTTTTTTGGTAAAAGTTATTTGCCTTTCTATTTATCTCTTTTTTCTTTTTACCCTTTTGAAAGTGAAAACTATTCACCTTCCTTTGGAGCATCAACAGGGGTTTCTTTTTTTAAGAATTTTTATTTCAATATTAGTTTTATCTCCATTTATAATGAGGCAGATGAAGAAATTTTTTCAAATACTTTTTATTTAGGTTTTAACTTAAAAAATTCTGCAATAAAAACCGATAGATTTTCTTTATTTTTTAACCCCTTATCTTTTTCGATTTCTTACAGTTTAAATAAAAGAGAATTTGATAATACTTCTTTATCCTTTGATTCATATTTAAAGTTTAAAAAATTTTTATCCTTTTTCTTAAAATCAAATCTATCATATTATTTTCAAGATGGTTATTTCCTTTATGGAAAGGTCCCAAATAATGGTCAACAAATTACATTAATTTATAATCGAGAATATAATCAATTCTTTTATCCATTTGTATTTAATTCTTTTGTTTTTAGAAGCGAGCCTAATCAGATTGTTGAAAATGGGAGGTTTGTTTTTTCTTCTTCCATTGATCTTCTTTTAAAGTTTTTTTCTACACAGATACTTTATTTTGGTATAATAGGTTCATTTGATTTTTTATTTATAAATAAAGGTTTAAATTTGACTTACCAATGCTTTGGCATAGGAGTTATTTTTTCTATCTCGATTAAAAATATTTTAGAGCTTCCTTTTACCATTCAGTATTTCTGGGATCAAAGTATTGAATCTGGTACTTTTTATTTTACAATTCTTTCGAAAAGGTTTTCATAAGAGGAATTTTTATGTCTGAAATTTTAAGGTTGGAAAATATTTCAAAAAATTACGGTAATTTTAAGGCTGTAGATAACCTATCTTTCAATGTAAAACAGGGTGAAATAATAGGTTTTCTTGGATTAAATGGCTCGGGGAAAACCACAACTATTAAAATCCTTGCTGGGCTTTTATACGAATATGAAGGAACTTTGTTTTATAGGGGTAAAAAAGAAAAAAATATAGGGAATAAAAAAGAGACAACGTTCATTTTTGATTCACAGAATTTTTATGAAAATCTTACAGCTTATGAAAACCTTTTTATTATTTCTTGTCTCAATAAAAAAATTGGTAAGAAAGAGATTTTGAAAGTTCTAGAGGAGATTGGGCTTGCTGATTGGATTTATAAGCCAGTCAAATTTTTTTCAAGAGGGATGAAGCAAAGACTTGCTTTATCTTCTGCACTTTTACTTAACCCTTCATTTTTGATACTTGACGAACCAACAAATGGTCTGGATATTGATGGTATCTATTTTTGCGAAAACTATTTTTCTAAACTCGCATCACAGGGATGTACAATATTACTTTCATCTCACTATCTTGAGGAGGTAGAAAGACTTGCAGATCATATTGTAATAATTCATAGGGGTATAAAAAAGTTTGATGGGGATAAACAATCTTTATCTGTACTTAAAATAATAGGAGCAAACTACTTTTTTAAGCAAAATATTGAAGGCTATGATATAGAAAAAATGAAAGTATTTTTTAATAATAATGGTATAAATCCGATTTCTTTAATTTTTAAAGAGAATAATTTTGAAATTACCTTTGATAAAGATTCATTAGAAAAAATTGAACTTGTAAACAATTTTGTTAAAGAAAATTTTAATGGACTTTTATTTATTCAGCCAATACAGAAACACCTTAAAGAATTATTTTTTAACCAAAGTTAGCAAATTTTTAGTTTATGCTTTTTTTATTTTGTTTTTTTTGTTTTTTATTTTTTATTTTTATTTAATTTTTAAATTTTTTTAATATTTTTTAGATACCTTTTTATTGTGCCTTTGTTATCTATTTAATAGATTTAGCCTTATCGTGCAATTTGTATTTTATTGTATTTTATCTCTTAAGGGCTAAATTATATGAATAAAAAACAAAATGAGGTTTTGTATGAATTATACCAACTCTTATTTAAAAATTGAATTTATTAAAGCGAAAAAGAATCTTTCTCTTTTTATTTTTCTTTTTACTTTGCTTTTTATTTCAACTATTTTGACATTTATTTTACATCTTCAAAGGGTTGGACTAAGTGGCAATCAAAATATCCCTTTAAATTTTTCTTATGGTGGATATGCTTTCGGTATCTGCTTTTATCTTTCTTTAATAATTTTCACAATCTTTGTTGATAGCGATATAAGAGATGAGATAAAAAGTAATAAAATAAATATATTGTTTACTCAATCTTCAAAAAGAATCTCCTACTATCTTGGTAAACTTTTTTTTTGGACTATCTTTTTATTTTTTGTAAGCCTTATTTTAACAACTATCTGCTGGTTGTTAAGTTCAAAACTTATTTTTGCAAATAGACCACCGAGACTTGCAGATAACTCTGCTTTCCCTTTATCTTACATTATATTGAACTTAATAGTTCAACTTATTTTACTATTACCATCTATTCTTTTTTTTATAAACCTTTCCTTTATCTCTGGTTTTTTCTTTTATTCATCAGCAGCAGGAATACTATTTAATATATTTGTGGTAATCTTTTCAATTCAGTTAAAATCTTTGATATTACATCCATTAAACAAGATGGCTTTCCCCATTCAACCAATAATTTTACCTAAAATTTTTGATAATAAATCTTTAATATCACTTTTAACATTAACTTTTTTTAACATTCTATTTTATTTTATAGTAAAATCTTTTATCTCAAAAAGAGAATTTAGATAAAAAATTTTATTTATATTTGCAAAATCTTTTATATTAGTTAAATTTGCCATATAAAATTTACAAGAATTTCTAACCTATTTATCTTTTTTACTTTTTTTATTATTTTTACTAATATTAATTTTACAATATTTAATACTTTTAGGAGATTATATTTATGTTTGAACCAGTTAATCAACATGTGGATTTCCCAGAACTAGAAGAAAAAATACTTGAATTCTGGCAAAAAGAAAAGATTTTCGAAAAATCCTTAAAGATTAGAGAAGACTCTGATGCTTTTGTTTTTTATGATGGCCCTCCTTTTGCAACTGGACTTCCGCACTACGGACATTTTGTCCCTGGTCTTTTGAAAGATATCGTACCAAGATATAAAACCATGAAGGGCTTCCATGTAGATAGAAGATGGGGCTGGGATTGCCATGGCCTTCCAGTTGAAAATGAGATGGAAAAAGAGTTAAACCTATCTACCAAAAAAGATGTTCTCGCATATGGTATTGATAAGTTCAACGAGTCATGCAGAAGCATAGTTTTAAGATATACTTCGGAATGGGAAAGGATAATAAATAGAAGTGGAAGATGGGTAGATTTTAAGAATTCTTATAGGACAATGGATCCTTATTATATGGAATCCATCTGGTGGGTATTTAAAACATTATGGGATAAAGGACTTATCTATGAAGGATTCAAAATCCTTCCATATTGTCCAAGATGTGCTACTCCTCTTTCAAATTTTGAGGTAAATCAGGGTTATAAAGATGTTAAAGATCCTGCTATAACTATAAAGTTTAAATCTAAGGATGAAGATGATTTGTACTTCCTTGCATGGACTACAACACCATGGACACTTCCTTCTAACCTTGCCTTAGCGGTAGGACCTGAAATAGAATATGCAGAAGTTTTTGATCATCAGTCAAAAGAAAGATATATCCTTGCTTTAGCGAGATTAGAACATTACTATAAAAACGCACAAGATTACACTATCAAAAAAAGGTTTTTAGGTAAAGAATTAGAAGGGAAAAGATATATCCCATTATTCCCATACTTTGAAAATATCAGTGAAAATGCTTTTAAGGTTGTTCTGGCTGATTATGTATCGATAGAAGATGGAACTGGTATTGTTCATACTGCCCCTGGCTTTGGTGAAGATGACTATAATACTGGTATGAAATATAACCTCCCAGTAGTTTCGCCTGTCGATGAAAATGGTGAATTTACCGAAGAAGTCTCTGACTACAAAATGATGCATGTAAAAAAGGCAGATCCACTTATTATAGAAGATTTAAAAAAGAGAAACCTTCTTGTTAAAAAGGAAACTATTACCCACTCTTATCCTCATTGCTGGAGATGTGATTCACCATTGATATATAAGTCGATTTCAACCTGGTTTGTAAAGATCGAGCCAATAAAACAAACCATGATAGAAAGCAACCAAAAGATTAACTGGGTGCCAGATCATATAAAAGATGGAAGATTTGGCAAATGGCTCGAAGGCGCAAGAGATTGGGCTATTTCCAGAAATAGATTCTGGGGAACACCTCTTCCAGTATGGAAATGTGAAGATTGTGGTGAAACTTTATGCATTGGTTCTATTGCTGAACTTGAAAAATTAAGTGGTAGAAAATTCGATGATATCCATAAACATTTTGTTGATGATGTACATTTCAAATGCTCAAAATGCGGTGGTAAAATGACAAGAATTCCAGAAGTTCTTGATTGCTGGTTTGAATCAGGCAGTATGCCTTATGCACAGGAGCATTATCCTTTTGAAAATAAGGATAAATTTTTAAGTAGATTCCCTGCTGATTTTATCGCCGAAGGTTTAGATCAAACAAGAGGTTGGTTCTATACACTAACAGTTTTGGCAGCAGCATTGTTTAATAAACCTGCCTTCAAAAATTGTATAGTAAATGGTCTTGTACTTGATGAGCATGGTAAGAAGATGAGTAAAAGACTTAAAAATTACCCTGAACCTATGTATATTATGGACAAATATGGTGCAGATGCATTACGACTATACCTTGTAAACTCTGCTGTTATAAGAGCAGAAGAACTAAACTTTTCGGAAGCAGGTGTAAAAGAGATTGTAAAAAATATACTTTTACCACTTTGGAACTCTTATTCTTTTTTTATAACTTACGCTATCATAGATAAATGGAATCCTAAACTGGATTTTATAGAAAATCCAGAAAAAATGAAAAATTTTTCGAATGAACTTGATAGATGGGTAATATCCAGCATGCAATCACTTATAAAAAATGTTACTGAAGCTACAGAATCATATAAACTTTACCTCGCTATTCCACCTATCATCGAGTTTATAGATATTTTAACTAATTGGTATATCAGAAGGTCAAGAAGAAGATTCTGGAAATCTGAAAATGATAAAGATAAAGACGAAGCTTACCATACTTTATATTATGTCCTTTTAACTCTTTCAAAGGTTGCAGCACCTTATATCCCATTTATAACTGAAGCTATATATAAAAATTTGAAAACTGAAAATATGAGCGAATCTGTTCATCTAACAGATTATCCCGCTGCTATTGAAAATCTGATAGATAAAGAACTTGAAAAAAGGATGGAGTTAATCCAGAAAGCAGTTGCGCTTGGAAGAAACTTAAGGACTCAATATGACCTTAAAGTTAGACAACCTCTTTCAAAAGTCATAATAATTGACCCATATACCAATGAGTTGAAGCTTATTTCAGATTTTGAGGAACTTGTTAAAGAAGAATTAAATGTAAAACAGGTTATCTTTTCATCTGAAGAAACAAGTATAGTTCAATATAGCGCAAAGCCAAATTTTAGAAAGTTAGGAAAAATACTTGGAAGCAAAATTTCAGTGGCTCAAAAATTACTTTCCAATTTATCCTCAAACCAAATAGAGAAAATTATAAAAGGCGAAAAAATAAGATTGGAAGATAACGATTTTTCCTATGATTTTACACTTGATGATATTACGGTTGAGAGAAAACCTATTGAAGGTCTTGCGACTGCAAATGAAGGGCATATTACTGTTGCCCTTGACACAAATATCACCACAGAATTAAAGATGGAATGTGATGCAAGAGAAATTATCAATAAAATACAGAATATGAGAAAGGAGCAAGATTTTTCAGTCACAGATAGGATTAAGGTTTCAATCTGGACAGATCCTACCTTATTTAGCAGTATTGAAAAATTTAAAGATTATATATGTAACGAAACACTTTGCCTTTCCTTAAATTATTTAAATATTGAAAAAGAAAAGCCAGATACTAATGCAAAAGAATGGGAAATTAATGAATATAAAACCAAAATTTTAGTTGAGAAATTCAAAAACTAAAAAAATTCAAAAACCAAAAAAAATTATAAAAATATTAAAACTAAAAAACTATTAAAATTAAAAAGAAGAAAGAAAAAACTAAAAAATTAATAAAAAGGAAAAAAAATGATTGAATTAAAAGATTTTCAAAATCATTTTTCAAAGGCAGTTGAAAAACTTGAAAGCAAATTTCCCTATGCTTCTGCCTTTGCTCAAAAACTTGAATCAAAAAACATTACTTCAAACACAAGAGAAGATAGTGTTGCTTTCCCAGATCCTCAAGCTGGTTTCACCTTAACAATTTTCAATGGTGAACATTTTTATGAATACTTTTCCAGCGACCTTTCTTCTGATGAGATCAACAAGGCTGTCGACTATCTTTTGACATTAAATCTTGTCAATAAAAAAGATGTTACCATCGATGCTGGCGAAAAGATTGAGAAGGATTTTTATCAACCTGTAAAAATTGACCCATCGACAATTCCACTATCTTCCTATTTAGATAAAGCAAAAGAAAATAGGGCTCAGATCGAAAAACTTTCAAATCTTATTCAGATGACAATGTTTAGACTTGGATATGAAAAAAGGGACGAACTTTTTGTAAATAGAAATAAAAAATTATTCCAGAGTTTATGCAGATTTGAATCTCTCTACTTTTTTGTCTTATCTGATGGTAAAAATTCAGCCAATATGTTTGACGGATTCGCTAAAATTGGTGGATTTGAACATGCAGATTTTGATATAAATAAAGCCAAAAAAAGCGTTGATGATGGATTAAAAATTCTTGGAGCTCCAAGACTTAACCCTGGTACTTATACATGTATTTTTTCTCCCGCTATGGCAGGTATGTTTGCCCATGAAGCATTTGGACATGGCACAGAAACAGATATGTTCTTAAAGAAGAGAGCAAAAGGCGAAGAATATATGGGTAAACAGGTTGCTTCCACTCTTGTAAATATGTGGGATAGTCCCATACTTGGTGAAAAAGACACAAATGCTTGTGCATCCTTTTTCTTTGACCATGAAGGACAAATTGCAAGTGCAACTCAAATAATAAAAGATGGTATTTTAGTTTCAGGTCTTACGGATCTAAACTCAGCATCAAAACTTAAGATTAAAAGAACCCCTAATGGGAGAAGGGAATCTTACAGCCATAAAGTATATGCAAGAATGACAAACACCTATTTCGAAAATGGCAATACCCCTTTTAAAAAAATGCTTGAAAAAGTAGATTATGGCTTTTATGTGGACCATGCTACAAATGGTATGGAAGATCCAAAAGGATGGGGTATTCAGCTTGAGGCATTGTATGCAGCAGAAATCAAAAACGGAGCTTTTACTGGTAAAGTTTTTTCGCCTGTAATTGTTACAGGCTATGTACCTGATTTGCTTATGAGCATTTCTGATGTAGGTGACGACTTTAAAGTTTCTTCACTTGGTTATTGTGGAAAAGGTCATAAAGAATGGGTAAAAGTTACTGATGCAGGTCCTCATCTTTTGCTTAAAGCACGCCTGGCTTAAATTAAAGGAGACTTATAATGGAAAATAAATTTCATCAAAAAATTGTAGATTGCTTGAAAAAACAGCAAGTTTATTTTTGGACAACAAAAAGTATTTTTGAAAAAAGGGCAGAAAGTTATTTTATCTTTGGTCAACCTGAAAGTCAAAGATACGGTGAAACCGAAAAACACACGGTATTTTTATGGGTAATAAATGAAGATAGCAAAAGTAAATTCATTGGAAATTCAACTGTTACAATCTCTGAAAAATCATCTGACAACGAAATTGAAAAGATTATTAAAGATGCCATACTTGCGGCAAAAATTGTAAAAAATCCTTTTTTTGAAATACCGAATGAAAAATATCAATATCCATCTTTTTCAAACACCGATGATGCTATAAAGAAAAGCCCATCTGAAGTCTGCTCAAATATTTCTTCACAGATTAAAAAGATAAGCTCAAACTTAAAAGATGTTAAGCTTTCTACTACAGAACTTTTTGTCTCATATATTGAAGAGAAGTTAACAACTTCAGTTGGAAATACCTATAACTTTGACCATTCAAAATTGATGATTGAAGGTGTTTTTTTAGCAGGTAAAAATCTTGAAACTGAAAGTTTTTTTACTGAGCAAGCTGTTTTTATCGATGACTTAAATATTTCTGAAATCTTAGCAAACCAAGCCAGATATGCCAATGATAGTATCGATGCTCAGCCCCTTCCTACAGGTAAATACAATGTTGTTTTTAGCCTCGAAGCTCTTGAAAGCTTCTTTGATTTTTTCTATACCCATGCAGATGCAATGGCTGTTTATAATAAATTTTCATTATTAAAACTTAATGAACCTATCTCTATTAATCCTCCAAAAACAGCATTAACAATCAAAGTTAACCCTCAATTGAAAGGTGGCATTTTTTCAGTTATTTCTGACCAGTTTGGAATCCCTCTTAAGCCTTTTACAATAATAGATAATAATATAATGAGCCAATATATAGCACAACTTCAATATTCTCAATATCTTAACATTCCATATACAGGTCCTGCAACAAATTTGATTGTAGAGAAAGGGGATCTTTCGATTGATGAACTTACTTCAAAAGAAGGGACAGTTCATCTTTTAAGGTTCAGTGCTTTTAGTCCAAAAGCAATTACTGGAGATTTTTCATCTGAAATTAGACTTGGATATATAACAAAAGGTGGTAAAAAAATCCCTATTAAAGGTGGTTCAGTCTCTGGAAACATAAGAAACCTTATTCATACAATGAAATTGACAAATAAGATATTAAAAAGTGGAAGCTATATTGGGCCTGATGGAATCTATTTTGAAGGGGTAGATATAGCAGGAGAATAGCTTTTTATTTTTTAATCTGTAAGTTTAAATAAAAAATGCCCGGTTTTACCGGGCTTTTTTATTTAATATGCGAGTGGAGGGAGTTGAACCCACACACCCTAAGGCACTAGATCCTAAGTCTAGCGTGTCTGCCAGTTCCACCACACTCGCATTTAAATTTTATAATAAGGATTGTTAAATAATTCTGAAGAGAATTTGGGTCGCAAAGGATTCGAACCTTTGGCCTACTGATTAAGAGTCAGTTGCTCTACCAGCTGAGCTAGCGACCCATATACGCGCCCTGCAGGAATCGAACCTGCGGCCTGAGGATTCGAAGTCCGCCGCTCTATCCAGCTGAGCTAAGGGCGCACTGATGGGTGGATGATGGGGATTGAACCCACGGCATTCTGAGCCACAGTCAGACGCTCTCCCAGCTGAGCTACATCCACCACAAAAAGATCGCGCCTGGCAGGACTCGAACCTGCGGCACTCGGATTAGAAATCCGATGCTCTATCCTACTGAGCTACAGGCGCATTCGGGGAGAGGAGACTTGAACTCCTGACCCCTTGATCCCAAATCAAGTGCGCTCCCAACTGCGCTACTCCCCGTCAGCACTTTTAAATACACTATTTTTTTTCAAAGTCAATAAATTTTAAAATTTAATCGCGTAGCAAATTTTGAAACTTTATCGATGCCAAATAATATAATATCATTGTCTATCACTTAACAAAAGGATGTTTCTCCTTAAACATGCAATATCTATAGATTTGTTCTATTACAATAAGCCTTGCTGTTTGATGTGTAAAAGTCATTGGAGAAAGTGATAAAAGTAAATCTGCTTTTTCTTTTACTTGATTTGAAAGTCCAAAGGCTCCACCAATTATTATTATTATAGATTTTGATTTTTGTATGATATTATCAAGTTTTTCAAAAAACATTTCGGAACTTAGCGAAACACCATTTTGATCGCAAACTATTACAAATGAATCTATACTTATAAGTTCCAATAATTTTTCAGATTCTTTATTTATTTCTTCTGACTCTTTTAAACCAAATTCTTTTATCTCCTTTTGAATAATCTTAAAAAATGGAGAAATTCTTTTTATATATTCATTAAAAACCATTGATATGTTTTGGTTTGAAAGTTTGCCAACTGAAATTAAGTAAATTATTTTGGCCATTTTATTCCCAACTTATTCACAACTTGTTAAAAATTAAAATGTTCAAAAAATTATACATTTAAACCTTTGAGCCTTTATTTTCAAGACAATTTGAAAAGAATAAAAAAATTAATTATTAAATAGATAATTTTTTTCACAAATTATTCACAATTTTTTAATTGTAATTTTTACACATCTAATTTTTTGTTAAATTAAAAACTCTTTACTCAATTATAAGATAAGCTTCATCAGATATTATGAAATCTGAAAAAGGGACATCAAATTTATTAGTTTTAACCTTATCAGATTTTAACCCTATTTTGCCCCTGCCATCATTAGCCCTATTTCTTCCATAGAAATATTACCTGGAACAAATTCTCCATTGATTATACCTGAGAAGAAGACAAGGACTCTATCGGAAAGACAAATTATCTCCTCTAAATCCTCAGAAACAAGAAGTATCGCACAACTTTCATCTCTTTTCTTGACCAAAAGAGATCGAATAAATTCGGTTGCCGACACATCAAGTCCATAAGTAGGATGTGCAGCAATTATAATTTTTGGATTTGAATCTAATTCTCTTGCACAAATCAGTTTTTGGATATTGCCACCTGAAAGAAGTTTTATAGGAGTATCTATAGAAGGTGCCGAGATTTTGAAATCTTCAACAAGCTTCTTAGTTTTTGTTTTGGCAAAATTAATATTTAAAAGTCCCTTTTTACAAAATGGTTCTTTTTCATACTTATTTAATATTGTATTTTCATACAAAGGAAATGATGGGATAGCTCCATATTTAAGCCTTTCTTCAGGAATATGTGCTACACTTAAATTATTTATATCTTTAGCTTTTTTATATTTTATAGATTTACCAAATATCTTTATCTCCCCTTTTTCGCTTTTCCTAAGACCTGTTAATGCCTCAATCAACTCTTTTTGACCATTCCCAGAGACTCCCGCTATACCTAAAATTTCTCCTTCATTTAAGACAAAATTGATGCCTTTTACAGAATATATGCCCTTGTCTCCCTTTATCCATAAGTTTTCTACAGAAAGCACTTCTTGTTTTTTGACTTTTTCTTTTTTATTAAAGGTAAAAGAAATCTCTTTCCCGACCATCATTTTGGCAAGAGTTGTCTTATCTGTAGAAGATGGAGCTGTTGTTCCAATAACCTTCCCTTCTCTTAAAACTGTTATCTTATCTGATATTGCAAAAACCTCATCAAGTTTATGAGAAATAAATATAACTCCAAGACCATTGTTCACCAAATTTTTTATTGTTTTAAAAAGACTTTCAACTTCAAGTGGAGTTAAAACAGAGGTCGGTTCATCAAGAATAAGAAATTTCGCCCCTCTTATCAATGCTTTTATTATCTCAACTCTTTGCTGTTCTCCAGCAGAAAGCTGCCAGATTTTGGCCTCTGGGTTTATTTTTAAGCCATATTTTTCAGAAATTTCTAATAATTTTTTAGAAAAATTTTTTTGAGGATTAAAAAATGAGACTTCCTTCAATCCAAGACAAACATTTTCAGTTACTGTATGATTTTGAATAAGCATGAAATGCTGATGAACCATCCCTATTCCATAATTTATCGCATCTTTTGGACTTTTTATCTCTACCTTTTTTCCATCTATTAAGATTTCCCCTTCATCTGCTTGATAGATACCATAAATTATATTCATCAATGTTGTTTTTCCAGCGCCGTTTTCACCCAAAAGTGCATGAACTTCACCACAATTAAAATCAATAGATATTCTGTCATTTGCAATAACACCAGGAAATTCTTTATATATATTTTTTAAACAAATGCTTTGCATCTTTCATTTACCTTTTATAATTTCCCTTAATTATTTTTCTTAAGTATTTTATTTAGTCATTTCCCTTGGTTAACTTTCTTTAATCATTTAATTTAGTCTTTTTCTTTAGTTAACTTTCCTTATTTATTTAACTTAGTCTTTTACTTTAATCATTTCCCTTAATAAAAATACAATAATGGTTGGAGCATAAAACTCCAACCATTATTGTTACTAAAAATTTACTGTTTTGGGATAGTTCCAACAATATTGCTAACAAACCAATCTATATTCCACAGAATTTCATAGGAAGCCCTAACTCCTGCTGGGATTTTTAAGATGCCCTTATTATCCTTAATAGGACCTGTAAATGGATCAAAAAGAACTGTCGCTTCTTTCATCTGTTCCATTCTTTTCATAACAAGGTCATAGACTGAAATTTTTCCAAAAATTGGATCTTCAATAGTTTTAGCCTTTAATGGATCAACAAATTTTGGGTTAATAGGTTGGCCATATTCACCACCAAGCAAGCATGCGCCTTCTTTCATAAGCCACCAATAATCTCTATTGTCCCATGTACCTGTATATATTCTTCTTAAAATCTCCTCGTACATTATACCCCAATCTACAAGCTGACCAGAAACGACTGTATCTGGGCCGAATTTCTGCATAGGGCTATAATGTGAAAAAACATAGATCTGTTTCCCATTTTTTGTATGTTCCTGACCGACATCTACAATAGCGGTTGAATCTTCTGTAAAAGCAAGTGCATCAACACCTTCAGAAATCAAAGATTCTGCTGCTTCTTTTGCTTTAGCTGGATCATACCATGAAAAAAGCCATCTAACATAGACTTTTGCGTTAGGATTTGCTTCCTTAACACCAAGAGCAAATGAGTTGATATGTCTTACAACTTCTGGAATAGGTTGTGCACCAACATATCCAACTTTGCCAGATTTTGAAAGAGCACCGGCTATTAAGCCATTTAAGTAGTAAGATTGATAAAGTTCGGCAAAATATGTACCGAGATTTTTATCTCTTTTATATCCAGAACAATGCATAAAAATCTTATCTGGATATTTTTTAGCAGCAGCAACTGTCCCATCCATAAAGCCAAAGCTTGTTGTAAAAACAACATCGCATTTTTCTTCATTGATAAGTCTATCTATATATCTTTCAACATCACCCTCTGGGACACTTTCGATATATACTGTTTTTAACCATGGGAACTTACTTTCGACATATTTCCTTCCAATATCATGGGCATTTGACCAACCATAATCCCCAACAGGTCCAACATAAATAAATCCAGCCTTCAATGTTTTCCCTTGAAAATTTGCAGCTTTTTCGCCTTCCCCACCTTTAGCGCATGAAAAAAACAGCATCATAAATATAAGAAAAATTGCAAAGACAAAAAAAAGAATAGACTTTCTTTTCATTACACTTCCTCCTTTTTCTTTGAATTATTATAAAATTTTTATGAAATTTATCAATAATTTTATACGATATTTTTAAAAAATTTTGCATAGTTTGACAATTTTCTTTTGTTATTTTAATAGTTTAAAAAGTTATTAAGGTATCTTTTTATGATTAACTATGAAAATGAATATTTAAAACTTAAAAATCTTATATTGGTTGCTAATAAAGAAAGAAAAGCAGATTTATTAATAAAAAATGCAAATATTGTCAATGTATTTAATGAAAGTATCGAAAAAATGGATATTGCTATATCTGAAGATAAAATTGCTGGAGTTGGTGACTATAGTGATGGTAATATCATTATTGATGCTAAAGATCTTTATGTAAGCCCCTCATTTATTGATTCACATATACATATTGAAAGCACCAAATCAACACCATATGAACTTGCTAAAGCACTTATACCCCTTGGAACTGGTTCAATTGTCGCAGATCCCCATGAAATTGCAAATGTAGTTGGTATTAAAGGGATTGAATTTTTGATAGATTACTCAAAATCTCTTCCTCTTGATATATATTTTCTTGCGCCAAGCTGTGTCCCTGCCACTACATTTGAAACAAATTTCAAAATATTAGATTATAAAAAATTATTAAAGTTGAAAAAGTATCCATCTGTTTTAGGGCTTGCAGAGGTGATGAATTATCCGGGAATTTTAAGTTTAGATAAAGATTTGTTTTATAAAATTCTTTCATTTAAAGATAAGATAATAGATGGCCATTGCCCAAAACTCACAAAGGAGCAGCTCAATTCCTATATAGTATCTGGCATATATTCTGATCATGAATGCACAACAGAAGAAGAATCCATAGAAAAACTTTCGAAAGGTATGTTTATAATGATTCGAGAAGGTTCGGTTACAAAGGATCTTTTAAATCTACTTTCAATAATAAATGATAAGACTAAAAATAGGATCCTTTTATGTACGGATGATAAAGATCCAGATGATATAATATCAAATGGACATATAAATCATAGCATATCATTACTTGTTGATTCTGGTATTCCTCTTCCTACAGCCATAAAACTTGCAACAATTAATCCAGCAAACTTTTTTGGTTTTAAGCAAAAAGGAGGTATTGCCCCAGGATACTTTGCCGATCTTGTTATTTTTGAAAACTTAAAATCTATAAAATATTTTATAAAAAATGGTAAAATCATTTATGAAAATGGCTTTTTAAATGAAAAATATTTTGTAAACAAGATAAATAAATCAAAATACCAAAAAATTGAAAACACCATTCATATAAAAAAAACAGATGATAAGATTTTTAAGATAAAGGATTTTAACAAAAAGATAAGGGTAATAGGTTTAAAAAAGGATTCTGTTATTACAGATGAAATTCAAATAGAACCAACTGTTAAAGATGGGCTGATAGTTTCGGATAAAGATAAAGATATAATAAAGATTGCAGTTTTCGAAAGACATCATAATACTGGCAATGCTGCACTTGGATTTATTAGCGGATTAAAATTAAAAAGCGGAGCCTTTGCTTCGTCAATCGCACATGATTCTCACAATATTGTTGTTGTTGGGGAAAATGATCTTGATATGTTAAATGCACTAAATCACTTAAAAAAGATCAAAGGCGGGATAGCCATTTCAAAAGATAATCGAATAATAGCAGATTTACCACTTCCTTATGCTGGACTTATCTCAAATCTTAATATTACTGATCTTGCAAAGAAGATGAAAGAATTAAGAATTATTGCGAAAGATGTAAATCAAATAGAAGTTGATGATCCTTTTATGCTTGTTTCTTTTATGACTCTTGCAGTTATACCTTACCTGAAAATAACAGATAAGGGATTATTTGATGTTAAAAATTTCAAGTTTGTAAGTTTATATATCGATTAAACCTAACTTTTACTATCAAAGTTTTGCTGTCAAATAGTAAGGCTGATTAAAAAATTTTAATATGTTTTAAATAGTTTTTAAGTGCAGTTTTTAAGTGAATTTTACTTTTCTTCTTTTATAAAAGGCTCACCAAGTGCAGCAGGTGGTCCTATATGTTTAATCTTGCTTTTAGAAGCAGTTAAAATAAGGACTAAAAGTGTAGAAAGATATGGTAGCATTAAAAGAAGACTTGGGGGGATACCAAGAGGTTGAAGTAGATATTGAAGAACATATATACCACCAAAAAGGTAAGCACCCCACAATGCCTTTATAGGGTCCCAGTATGCAAAAATAGTTAGTGCGATAACAATCCAACCTCTACCACCTGTCATACCTTCAATCCATTGAGGTATGTATGCTGTTGAAAGATATGCACCAGCAATACCTGCGAAAGAACCCCCAATAATTACAGCGATATATTGATATTTTTTAACATCAATCCCTGCCGAATCGGCTGCTTTTGGTGATTCTCCAACAGATCTTAAGTTTATACCGATTTTTGTCTTAAAAATTATATAGTATGAAACAAATGTTAAAATTAAAGAGAGGTAAAACAAAGGGTCTTTATTAAAAAGAATTTTACCTAAAAATGGTATATTTGTAAGCATTGGAATATTTATCCCACCAAATCTTGAAGGAAGTGGTATCCCTATAAAACCCCGCCCTAAAACGCCACTTATCCCAATACCAACCATTGTTAAAGCAAGTCCAGAAAGGGTTTGCTTCCCATTTAATGTTACGCAAACAAATGCATGTAGTGTAGATAGAATTGCTGTAATCAATATTGCACATATTAAACCAATCCAGGGATTCGAAGTTGAGTATGTTACTGCAAATGCTGTAACTGCACCTAAAGACATTAACCCTTCAATCCCAAGGTTATATACCCCTGATCTTTCTGCAATTATTTCGCCAATAGTTGCAAGTAAAAGTGGTGTCCCAGCAACAAGTGTCCTTGAAAGGATAGATATTATCAAATCCATAATCTTCCCTTCCTGTTTTTACTTTTTATATAAACCCGCAAAAAATGACAATTTATCTTCTTTCATATTAAATTTTACTTTATATTAAATCTATTACTTTAAGGTTATTCTATAAATTCAATTCTTAAACATTTTTTTTATAAAATAAAATCTTATAGTTTTAATTTTTTTGAACTTCCCTTTTCCTTATAATTTTAATTTTGAATTCTGTGAAAAATATCCCCAAAAGTGCAGAAAAAAGGATGAAACCATTGAATAGATTTATAGTAGCAGAAGGGAGGTGAAAGGAGGTTTGGATTATATCTCCGCCAACAAGAATCCCTCCAAAGAAGAAGGATGAGAATATAACCATCAAAGGATTTAAAAGTGCAAGCCAAGCGACAATTATACCAGTATAACCATAACTTGAAGAAACCTGCTCTGGGTAAGTAAGATGCTTATGTATAGCGGAAACCTCACCAACTCCAGCAATCCCAGCCAGACCACCACTTATAATCATCATTATTAATGTAACTTTTAAGAAATCTATACCAGCATATTTTGCGGCATCTGGATTTTCACCAACAACTCTTATCTCATAGCCGTACTTTGTCCTATATATAAAAAAATATACAAGAATTACTGCTATTAAACCTATTATTAAAGTTATATAATGAATTCTTGAACCTTTTATTAAAGGTAAAATGGCATTTTGAGGAAAATTATCTGTATAAGGGAAGCCATATTGAGTTTTGCCTTTCCATGGTCCATATATGAGATACTGCACAAATTGAGCGGCGACATAGTTAAGCATTAAAGTAGAAATTATATCATTGATTCCAAGTTTTGACTTTAAGTAAGCTGGTATCATCCCCCAAAGCGCACCACCAATAAAACCACCTATAAACATAAGTGGTAAAACGGGGCCAAACTTAGGCCCTATATAAAGTGCTATCCAGGTTGCAACTGTTGCGCCAATCAAAAGTTGTCCTTCTGCACCAATATTCCAAAATCTTCCCTTAAAAGCAAGTGCTAAACCAGTACCAACAAGCAAAAGTGGTATCATCTTGGTTATTGTCTCTTTTAATCCATATAAACTGAAAAAAGAACCTCTAAATATTCTATAAATTGCATAAAATGGATTTATCCCTTTTATAAGAAAGATTAGACTTGATAAAAATATTCCTAAGATCAAAAACCCAAGATACAACAAAATTCTTTTCCTGTTTGCAATATAAGGATTTTTTTCTACAAGTATCTTCATCAAATCTCCCCTATATTTTTCTTTTTAACTTTTTTTTATTAATTTTTTTTTATTATATTTTTCTTATTGAAACAGATTTAAAACCCATTGTAAACTAAAAGATATCTATTTTCTTTTAAGTATTTATCATACTTTTTATAATCTGGCATAAGATTTTCAACTTCCATCCAGAATCTTCTGCTATGATTTCTTACCTTTAAGTGGGCAATCTCATGAATTATAACATAATTTATAACATCGATATGTAAAAAAAGAATCCTGTAAGAAAAATTTAAGTTTCCATTAAAACTACAGGATCCCCATCTTCTTTTTGCCAAAGTTACCTTTACTTTATTATACTTATAACCAAACTTATTTGCATAATATTCAACCCTTGAAAAAAGAATTTCATAAGCCTTATTTTTATACCATTTTGTAAGTAGTTCCTTTGCTCTATCTTTATATTTTGAATCGATATAAAAGGCATCGCTAAAAATAATCTTTTCTTTAAGATTTTCTGAAAATTTTAATTTGTAAAAATTTCCAAGAAATAAAAATTCTTCTCCCTCAGTAAAAGTTTTTTCTGGATATTTTATTCTATTTTTTTTAACCTCATCAACCTTTTTTATTATCCATTTTTCATGTTTTTTTACAAATTTATCTATTAAAAATTCACCAGCATTTATTGGAGCTTTGACAATGACCTTCCCTTCATCATTAACAATAAGTGAAATTGTCTTTCTTCTGCTTTTTATAATCTTATCTATTTTTAGCATCTCTTTTAATTTCCCTATTTACATCACTCGCCTATTATTTTTATCAAAACTCTTTTTCTTCTCTGTCCATCAAATTCACCATAAAAAATTCTTTCCCATGGCCCAAGGTCAAGTTTACCATCCGTTATTGCGACGACAACTTCTCTTCCCATAATCTGCCTTTTTAAGTGAGCATCACCATTATCTTCCCCTGTTTGATTATGCATATAAACGCTTCTACTATATGGGGCAAGTTTTTCAAGCCAGTTAATATAATCCTGATGAAGTCCGCTTTCATTATCATTTATAAATACACTTGCCGTTATATGCATAGCATTTACAAGGCAAAATCCCTCTTTAATATTTGATTCTTTTACAGCTTTTTCGACCTCATCCGTGATATGTATTATCTCAACTCTTTTCCTTGTATTAAACCATAGTTCCTTTCTATATGATTTCATATTGCAAGTCCCTTGCTAATATTTTTAATTATAATCCTTAAATTAAATATAATTCATATATTATTCAAAATCCACCTTAAATCCAAATGGTTTATCAAAATCATAAAATTCTGATTCGACTTCATCATTTTCAACTATCTTAAACTTTGATTTTTCAGAGATAGTTATGACTTCATGCCAGATCCCTCTTTTTAGGCATACTGGTTTATCAAGCAAAAAAACTTCAAAATCTTCTGGATTACTATCTGCTAAAAGGATCATACTTATACCAGAAATTGGTTCAAATGTTTCCATAGATTCTGGATGTCTTTCAAGTCTTTTTGCGCTATGCCTTTCTATCTCAAAGATTGCTATCCTAAAGCCACTTGATTTTTCCTTAAATAAAATCTCCCAGCCATCCTTTTGATTACCAGTAAAATCAAGTATATACCCATATTTTGCAAAACTTTCATTATTTATATATTTTATCTGCCTCATCCCAAAACCCCTATTCAAATTTCAATAAAACAATTTCAAAAAAGTTACAAAAAAATCTCTAAAGCTTTTTCATATCATATTCATATCATATAAAAAATTAATTTTATAAAAATCCAATTTTAGGAAAAATGCTAAAATATCTATAATAGTTTCGCAATAACCTGTTTCCAGTTATCATAACCTTTCATTGCAAGATCTTTTTGAGAAGATGGGGCAAATCTTCTATCCTCCTGATAAAATTTCTCCATATCCTTCAATGAATCAAATCCACCTCTTTTAAAACCAGCCATCAGAGCCGCACCCATAGCTGTTGTCTCTATTACCTTAGGTCTTACAATAGGTATATTTAAAAGATCGGACTGAAATTGCATTAAAAAGTTATTTGCACTTGCTCCACCATCGACCCTTACAATATGAAGAGGTCTACAGCAATCATTAGTTACTCCATCAAGCACATCTCTTATTGAAAAAGCTATCCCTTCGAGGCAAGCTCTAACGATATGTTTTCTTTCTGTGTCTCTTGTTATTCCATATATTAAACCTTTTGCATCTGGTTTCCAGTAAGGTGCACCAAGTCCAGTAAATGCTGGGACAAAAATCAAACCTTTTGAATCCCCTGCTTCAAGAGCCATAACCTCAGTTTCTGCCGAATTTTCTATAACTCTTAAATTATCCCTTAGCCATTGAATAGCAGCGCCTGCTATAAAAACCGAGCCCTCAATCGCATAAAAAGGTTTGCCATTTATCACCCATGCAACTGTTGTTATAAGATTATGCTTAGAAACAACAGGTTTTTCTCCTATATTTACAAGTATAAAACTTCCAGTCCCATATGTTATTTTCCCTTCACCAATATCAAAACAGTTCTGTCCAAAAAGGGCTGCCTGTTGGTCGCCTAATATTCCTGTAATAGGGATTTCATCGTTAAGTACTATCTTATCTAAAACACCAAAATGAGAATTACTATCACAAATTTCTGGCAAAGATTCCCTATCTATACCAAAGTATCTTAAAAGCTCATCATCCCAATCTAAAGTGTTAATGTTGTAAAGCATAGTTCTTGAAGCATTCGAATGATCAGTTTTGTGAGACTTCCATCCAGTTAAAACCGCAAGCAACCAGCTATCTATTGTTCCAAAAGCAAGCCTTTTTTCTTTATTCGCCTTTTTAACATCATCAACATTTTCTAAAAGCCATTTCATTTTTGTAGCTGAAAAGTATGGGTCTATAACAAGCCCTGTTTTTTCTCTTATTTTACCTTCCATCCCTTCTTTTTTCATCTTCTCGCATATTGGAGTAGTCCTTCTACATTGCCATACAATTGCGTTATACAAAGGTTTTCCAGTCTTTTTATCCCATGCGACTATTGTTTCCCTCTGATTTGTTATTCCTATTGCAATAATAGAAGAAGAATCAATATCTGCCTTTTCAACAGCTCTTTTTATTGTTCTTAACTGAGTTTGAGCTATCTCTTCTGCATCATGTTCGACCCATCCTTTTTCAGGATAAATCTGCCTGAATTCTTCCTGTGCTACCGAAACAATATTGCCTTTTAAGTCAAAAATAATTGTCCTCGAAGAAGTTGTACCAGCATCAATAGCAAGAATATACTCTTTACCCATCTTAATTCTCCTGATTTTAATATAAAAAAAATTTGTAATAGATAAAATTTTATCCTTAAATAATTATACAATTTTTATAATATTTTCAAACAAATTTAACTTTTTTTTCTATTATTAATCATAAAAATTTTATTGATTTTAAGTTGATTTTTCTTGCAGAATTTAATTTTTTTTTTATCATTTTTCAAAAAGAAGTAGGATTTTATGATTCAGGTTATTATAGGTCCTATGTTTTCTGGAAAAACCACTGAACTTTTAAGAAGACTTCAAAGAGCATATATTGCTGGGAAAAAAGTTATTTTTTTAAGACCAAAAATTGACACACGTGAAACTATTACTCATGATGAAGTAAAAACATTAGGTTCTATCCCACAGCTTTTTTTATCTGATCTATCTGAATTTGATATTAATTCTTATGATTATATTGGCATAGATGAAGGGCAATTTTTCAGCAATCTTGCTTTTCATGTAAACAAATGGGCAAACATGGATAAACATATTATAGTTGCTGGACTTGATGCCACTAGCGAATTGACTCCATTTGAAGAGATCCTTCAATTGATCCCTTACGCTGAAGAAGTTACAAAGTTAAATGCCGTTTGCACAAAGTGTGGTTCTGATTTCGGAGCATATACAAAATTTGTCGGAGAGCAGAAGAAAGATAAAATTTTAGTTGGTGGTAAAGGACTTTATGAAGCAAGATGCAGGAAATGCTGGAATTTACCTTAAAGCTAAAAGTCTATAAAAAAATAAAAATAAAGGATAAAGGGGTTAATATGAATGTTTTAGTTTTGAATTGTGGCTCATCTTCTATCAAGTATCAAGTTATCAACATGGAAAATGAATCTTTAATGGCAAAAGGTTTAGTTGAAAGAATAGGCGGCGAAGAGACTATTTTTAACTATCAAAAAACTGGTAGCGATAAGATTAAAACTGTATCACGAAATATTAACTACGAAAAAGCCATCAGTATTGTTTTAAATAGTATTTGCGACAAGCAAATAGGAGTTCTTTCAGATATTCATGAATTAAAAGCAATAGGGCATAGAGTAGTTCATGGCGGTGAATATTTCTTTGAATCACAACTTATTACAGATGAGGTAGAAAAGCGAATTGAAGAATGCATAGACCTTGCTCCACTTCATAACCCAGCCAATCTTGAAGGTATCAAGATACTGAGAAAGTTACTCCCAGATGTTCCAAATGTTGCTGTTTTTGATACTGCATTTCATCAGACAATGCCAAAAAGTTCTTTTATGTATGCCTTACCATATAATCTTTACACAAAATATAAAATCAGAAGATATGGTTTTCATGGCACATCTCATAAATATGTAGCAGAACAAGCAGCAATAAAACTTGGTAAGCCTTTAAATGAATGTAATTTAATTACCTGCCACCTTGGGAATGGTTGTTCTATAACTGCTATTAAAAATGGCATTTCTGTTGATACTTCTATGGGTTTTACCCCTTTAGAAGGTTTAATGATGGGAACAAGATCAGGGGATTTAGACCCATATATAGTTTTATATCTTATGGAAAAAGAAAATCTTTCAATAGAACAGGTAAATTCATTAATGAATAAGCAATCTGGCCTTCTTGGTATCTCTGGCATATCCAATGACATAAGACTAATCTGGGAAGAAGTAAAAAAAGGAAATGATCAGGCACAGCTTGCAACAGAAATTTTTATTTATAGATTAAGAAAGTATATCGGTTCATATATGGCTGTTTTAGGAAGAGTTGATGCTATAATTTTCACAGCAGGAATTGGTGAAAATGATGAGCATGTTAGAGAAAGATCATTGTCAGGGATGGAAGATCTTGGAATTTCAATCGATCTTGAAAAAAATATAGAGTTAAATAGAAAAGAAGGTGAGATTTCTAAAGCTGGTTCAAAGATAAAAGTCTTTATTATCCCTACAAATGAAGAACTGGCAATAGCTAAAGATACCAAAAAAATAGTTGATTCTCTTTAATTGAATACTTAAAATTGCAATTTCTTGACATATTTTATTATTATACTATTTTTGATTTGTAAGCGCGAGTAGTTCAGTGGTAGAACATCAGCCTTCCAAGCTGATTATGTGGGTTCGATTCCCATCTCGCGCTTTTTTTTATTTTCCCAAACAAAATTTACTAAAAATACTGTCTAACAATTCTTCCGTGTACTCTTTCCCAGTCAATTCATTTATTTTCAAATAGGCATTTCTAAGACTTTCAGCCGAAATATCATATAATCCTTTATTTTTATATGAAATAGCGGCATCTTTAATATATTTTAGTACCTGCTCTAAAAGTACTTTTTGTCTGATAGTCTGAATAAAAAAGAAATTTTCATTTTCTTCATCGCTTTGTTCGTAGCTTTTTTCAAGTTTTTCTTTAAGTATCTTTTCTATAAGATCTATATTGTAATTCATTTCAATTGAGATAGGGATAATCTGTGATTCATTATTCGATAGAAATTCTTTTAAGAGACTTTCAGTTAATTTTGATTCTTCTACCTTTTTGACTAATTTTTCTAAATTCTTGGCTTTTATTATTTCGTCTTTACCAAAAACAAGATCTATTTTGTTCAAAACAACAATAATTTTACTTTTATATTTTTCAAAAAGTTCAATAACCTTTTTATCTAGGTTACAATCGACAGAAATCAAAAGAATTATAATATCTGCTTCTGAAATTAGCTTATTTACCCTTTGAATACCGATCTTTTCTATCTTATCTTCCGAATCTCTAATCCCAGCAGTATCAAAAAGTGAAATATGAATGCTACCCAAACTTAAATCAGATTCAATATAATCTCGAGTTGTCCCATGAATATCCGAAACAATCGACCTATCCTCTTTTAAAAAAGTGTTAAATAATGAAGATTTTCCACTATTTGTAGGACCTGCTATTACTACATTAAACTTCGATTGAAGCCTAATACTGCTATCAGAATTTTTCAAGATCTTTGAAATTTCATCTATTAAAAATTCAAAATCATCATCAATACTTTTTAAGAAACTTTCATCAACTTCAAAATCATCTTCCGGATATTCAAGACTTGCTTCAAAAAAGGAAGAAATATTTATTATTTTATCTTCATAAAGTTTTAATCTATTTGAAAACTCTTTATCTAAGTTTTTTAATGAATTTTCATAAGCTTTTTGTGTTTCAGAATTAATCAAGTTGTTTATGGCTTCAGCCTGGATTAAATCCATCTTACCATTAATCAGTGCCAATTTTGTAAATTCGCCAGGCTCAGCTTCTCGATATCCTATAGAATCTAGAAGATTAAAAACTTCTTTTATTATAAACAATGAGCCATGTAAATATAATTCGATTGTATCTATTCCACAATAGGATCTTATGCCTTCAAAATATATTAAGATACAGTTATCTATTAAATTTGTTTTTTCTTTATCTTTATAAAGATTTACTAAAGTTGCATATCTTGGTTTTATATTTTTTTTATTTATAAATTTAGATATATCAAGTAAAACATTCTCTTTAGTTATCCTTACAACGGCGATAGCACTTTTACCATATCCTGAAGCAAGAGCATAAATTCCACTATTCATTATTTCTTACTTTATTTCTTACTTTTTGAAGTTCTTAAAATTTGATTTTAATATTATTCTTACCCTTTTATATTTCGAGTTCCCTTCTGATTCAGTCGTGACATCAGGGTCATCCTGCAAAGTCATGTGAATTATTTTCCTTTCATATGAATCAAGGGGGTAAAATATAAAGGTTCTTCTTGTCCTTTTTACTTCTTCTGCCTTTTTTAACGCAATACTTCTTAAAAAGTTATTTCTATGAAGTCTATAATCTTTGCAGTCAAGTATAATTCTTGGTTCAAAGCCAAAATATTTTTTACCAACTAAATTTATTAACTCTTGAAGAGTTAAAAGGAGATAAGCATTATTTTTTGCAAAAAGTTGATCATTTGAAGTTTCTATTTTTAAAATAAAATAATTATCATTGATTTCTGGCTCATATACTTTACCAGTTATAGAATAAAAATCAAAGACCTTCTCAAAAAATGCTGATGCTAACTTATACACTTCTTCCTTAATATCAGTTATATCTGCTTCAATAAATACTGTTGGAGGATTTTCTCTAAATATCGTAAGATTTAATTCCTCTTCAGATTTCTTAAATTTTTCAGTAGCCAATTTCTTGGCTTCTTCAATACTATTCGCATTTATGTAAATTCTTTGTGGCATTAATAGTCTCCTTCTATTTTTTCGCTAAAGATAATTTTTTACCTTCAAAAAATGATATCGCAGATGTTTCTATTATAGATAAAAGGTTTAAGCATGTCCAGTAAAGAATCAAACCACTTGACATATTATAAAGCACAAAGAAAAATACTATTGGGAATAACCACATCATCAACTTTGATTGCATTTCCTGTTCTTTTGTAGATGCTACCTGAGATTTCGATTGGAAAATTGTCTGACCAATTTGAGTCGCTAACATAATAAAAGGTAATAATCTTATATCAGAACCTAAAAGAGGAATATTAAAAGGTAACTTAAAAATCACATCACCGATAGAGAGATCTTTTATCCATAAAAATGAAGCACCTCTAAGACCCATATTGTACATCAAGGCATTATATAAGGCTATTAAAAATGGAAATTGCAGCAATAATGGTAAACAACCAGATAGTGGATTAATCTTTTCTCTTTTATAAAGAGCCTGCATCTCAACATTAGCCTTTTGAGGATTATCTTTATATTTTTCCTGTATTTCTTTTATCTGAGGGTTAAGTTGCGAAATCTTCTTCATAGAAATTGTGGATTGTCTTGTTAATGGGAAAAGTAGTGCTTTTATGATGAATGCTAAAATTATAATAGAAATTCCCCAGCTTTTTGAAATTGAATAAAGCCAATTTAATAGATATTCAAAACCAATAACTATAGGATTTAATATACCAAATCTATTAACGATACTGCCGAAATCTTTATTGTAAGAAAGCAATATCTTTCTATCTTTAGGCAATGTATAAAAATTAAATTTATAAACATTTTCAACAAGATCAATGGCATTTGCTTTAATATAGAATGTTTGAGAGTTTTCCTGATTTATAAATGTAAGACCATTTGCATTATTTGCATTTGCCTTTTCTATAATTATTGAATAATAAAGATTTTGAATATTAATCCAATCAAAATCTGGAATTTGCGTATATGTTTTTTTTGATAATTTTACAGGATGATATTTTTTTGCAAAACTATAATAAATTTCCTGCCTATTGTTTTTATTTGATAAAATCTGTTTTGGTCCTATTTTATCATCAAAAGAAAAAATTGAAATATTGCTATCTATTTTAGGAATATTATTTTGCAATCCACGGATCGTAACTGCAATTATATATTTATATTTATCAACTCTCTCTATACTTTTAACTATTTCGCACTCTTTCCCAGCTAAATCAATGAACTGTTTTTTAAAAATTATATTTTTCTCATCTTTTTGTTCTGCTGAAAAATAAACAGGTTGAATATAATCTATTGATGCATCTGTTACATTCAATAGATCAGTAGAAAAAAACATTTTATCTGTTGAAACAACAAGATTTTCATCTTTATCTAAAATTATCTCATTAAAACCAGCGCCTTTTGATCCTACTTTTGTTATAAGATCATCTTGTTTTAGTTCAAAATATCTTTCTTCATCATTTTTGGATCTAAGACTTTTTGTTTCTAAATTTGCCAAATTTGAAGGAGTCGTCGTATTTTGTATCTGTTGATTTGCAATCTGACTTTCCTCTTTTTGAACTTCAACATTTTGTGTAGTCACTGTTTGAGTTTGATTGATATTGGCATATTTTGGATAAATAAAATAATAATAACCAATTATAAACAAGAAAGTTACTATTAAAAAGATTATTTGATTCTTATCCATCAAATCTCCTATTTAAAAATTTTTATCTTAATTTTCTATCTTTTTTATTTTTCTTTTTTAATTTTTTAATTTAATTTATTTTGTTAATTTAATTTTCTATTTTTACATAATTTTCTATTTTCAATTTTACCTTTTTTATCTTATTTTACCTTTTTCAATCTATTGAAAAAAGAAAAATTTTCTGGGAGAGGGTCATATCCGCCCTTAAATAAAGGATTACATTTTAATATTCTTCTAACACTTAAAAATGTCGCTTCTAAAAATGGATATCTATTATATGCAAGAAGTGCATAAGTTGAACATGTTGGGATATGACGACAAGATGGTGGTAGTATTGGAGATATTAACATCCTATAGGCTTTAATAAAAAATATGAAAATTGAATTTAATATTTTATTTAAAATTTTGAGAAATGAATGAAATAACTTCATCTGATGCATCAGAAAACAACCCACCGCTTTCTTTAATAACTATAAAAGCATATCCACCTTTTTTGAACAATAAACGATTTTGAAAAATAATAGACCTTAACCATCTTTTTTCTTTATTTCTTAATGTAGCTATACCAAGTTTTTTAGAAACAGAAATCGCATAACTAAAATCTTCTTTCTCGGAAAAATAGTAAAACTTATATTTTTTTGTTTTATAGACATTTCCATTTGAAAGAAGTCTTTTAATGATTTTCTTATTTTGAAGCCTTTTAATCTTTACCACTTTTTAGCTTTTCGTACATCGCCAACAGTAAGTAATTTCCTTCCATTTCTTCTTCTTCTGGAAAGGACTTTTCTTCCATCTGCTGTTTTCATCCTTGCTCTAAAGCCATGAGTTCTTTTTCTTCTTAAATTATGAGGTTGAAATGTTCTTTTCATATATTCTCTCCATAACTTATTATTAATAATATTAAATATACAAAAATTTGACCAATATTATGTGTCTGTTAAAATAATAAATAAAATCTCATAGTCAAGAAAAATTAAAATTTTGATTGATTTTTTCTATTTTAAAATTTATTATTCTTTTACAAGGAAAAAATATATCCATTTGCTACTTGTTAAATTTGTTTGTATAAAATTTTTTAATGAAAACTTTTTTATTTAAAAAGGAAATTTGATATTTTAAAAATATTTTTTTAATGAAAAATTATTTTAATAAAACTACTTTTTATTTAAAACTTTTTATTTTTAAATTAAATTTTTTATTACTGACAAGATTTTTAAATGAAAAGTTATTTTACCAACAAGATTTTTTAATAATAAGTTGTTTTAATAAAATTTTTAGTTAATAGTTTATTTAATAAAAAGTTATTTTATTTAATTTATTAAAAATTTAATTTATTAAAAAGGTTTGTTATGATTGAAAAAAAGGTATGGGACGACATAATTCAATATTTAGTTTCTAAGGATTTAATCAACGAAGTTGCTTATCATATCTGGCTTAAAGATTTAGATGTTAAATTTGAAGAAAACAAAGTAATTATAACTTTTGCAAATAATATGGCTAAAGAAAAATTTATCTCCTCTTATGCAGATATCATAAAAAAAACTCTTTATGAATTTAATAAAGAAGAGATTGTTTATGAATATTTAACAAAAGATGAAAATGAAGAAAAAAAGAAATCATCTACAAAAAAAAGTAAAGAAGATAATTTAGAGTTAAATAAGAATAAAACCAGCAAAGAAAGTAAAATAGTTACTCCATCAAATCAAGACACATATAATTTCAATCAGATAAACTACTTAAATCCAAGATACACTTTTGATAATTTTGTAATAGGAAAGAATAATCAGTTTTGCGCCGCTGCTGCTTTAAGAGTAGCTCAAGCCCCAGGTCAACATATGAATCCTCTTTTTATATATGGAGGTGTTGGATTAGGAAAAACACATATTTTACAAGCAATTGCTAATTATATTTTGACAAATAAAAGCAACTTAAAGATCCTTTATATGCATGTTGAGCAATTTATAGATGAATTCATTCACTCACTAAAAAATGAACAAATGAATTCATTTAGAATGAAATTTAGAAATACTGATGTTCTTTTACTCGATGATGTTCAATACCTTGAACAGAAAGATGCTTCGATGGAGATGTTTTTCCATACTTTTAATTCGCTATATCAAGCACAAAAACAGATGGTATTTACCTGTGATAAACCGCCAAAAGACTTAAAAGATTTTGAAGAAAGAGTTAGAAACAGGATGGAATGGGGTTTAACAGTTCAAATAACTGCTCCTGATTATGAAACAAGAGTAGCAATATTGCAAAAAATGTGTGAATATGAAAAAAGAAATGTTGATGAAAAGATTTTACATTTTATCGCTAAAAATGTTAAATCTTCAATAAGAGAACTTGAATCTGCTTTAATTAAAATTATAGCCTATTGTGATATTTTTAAGATAGATATAAATTCTTTAACATTAGAGCAGGCAAAAGAAATATTAAAAGATCAGTTTAAATATATTGATGAAACAAAGATAATTCAAATTGATGATATTATAAGAAAAGTCGCTGAAACTTTCAAGATTTCAAGTTATGATATTAAATCAAAAAAGAGAAATGCTTCAATATCTAGAGCAAGAAATATAGCCATGTATCTATGCAGAGAGTTAACATCAGCAAGTACAACCGAAATAGGTCTTTCTTTTGGAGGTAAAGATCATACTACCATAATTCATGCATGTAAAAAAATTACTGATCTAATGAAAGACGATGAACTTCTTAGAATATCCATTGAAGAGATGATTAAAGATCTTACTTCATAATAATTCACATTTTGCACATATTTTTTTTTGAATTAAGTGAAATAAGTGAAAAAAAGGTAAAAAATAGAAAATTATTTTTATTTTTAATATATGTGAATAATTTTGTTGATAAACTTTATTTTTTTTTCAACATATAAATTATGGAAATTTCATAATTTATAAATTTTATTAACTTAATAACAAGGCTTGTTAATATTATTATACTTTTCTTAATTTAAATATTAAAAGATTAATAGATAGATTTTTGATAAAAATTGATTGAGTAAAATAAAATTTAATATAAAATTTAGTAGGGGAATATTATGAAGTTTAGCATTGAAAAATTTAAGATTGCAGAACTTCTTTCTCAAGCTGATTCAGTTATAGAACAGAAAACCTTTTCGTTGGTTTTTTCAAATCTTTTATTAGAAGCAGAAAATGATAAAATAATTATTTCAGCAACAGATTCAGTTACTTTTTTTAAAGCTTTCGATAACGCAACTGTTACAGAAAATGGTAAAACGCTGGTAAATGCAAAAAAGCTTTTTGATATAGTTAGATCTGTTCCAGATACTTTGCTTTATTTTGAAACAAATGAAAATAATGAACTTCTAATTTTTTCTGAAAATCATTCATTTGAATTTGAATTAAAAACAATGGATTATTCAGAATATAATATTTCTTTTGATATAACTTTTGAAAATAGTTTTGAAATAGATGCGCAATATTTTAAAGAAATGATACACAAGACAATATTTTCAGCATCAGATGAAATTGATAAGCAATTTTCAACAGCTGGTGTAATGATTGAAAAGAAGGATCAAAAGATTAATATTGTAGCAACAGATAAAAAAAGACTTGCTGTCTGCAGAAATTTTGAAGAATTACCAGATTTAATTTCAATTATTCCAAAGAAGATGATGAATATAATATTAAAAGTTAGATCTTCTGATGAAAAATTTAAGATTTCTTTAACAGAGAAAAAATTTAGTATTGAGATTGGTTCGATTCAATATATGAGTCATCTTTTAGAACCAAAATTTCCAAATTATAGAACTTTAATTCAAGATACATTTGAATATTCATCTATCATTGAAAAAGATCTTTTTAACCAAAACTTAAAAATGATCTCCTCTATGTTTTCTAATGAAGACACCATTCTTATAAAGATGGAAAAAAATTTGATGACAATATCTAATCTTGAAACAGATATAGGTAAAGGTAAGGTTCATTTTGATATTGATTATGATAAAGAACCAATAGAATTTGCAGTTTCTTATAAAAATATTGCTGATTTTACCAGGGTTATTGATTGTTCAACTTTTAAACTTTGTTTTAATAATCCTCAAAAAGCAATTTTTTTCATGCCTTTTGAAGAAAAAAAAGATTATAATTACATTTTTATTACAGTTCCAGTCAAGATATAATGAGTTTTTTACTTAATTTATTTAATTTTAGATTATTCGAACAAAAACAATTTATTTTTGATAAACCAATAACATTCATTACAGGTAAAAATCAATCGGGGAAAAGTTCAATTATTGAAGCAATATATATAATAAAAACAGGAAGAAGTTTTAGAACAAACTCTTTAAATAATTGCATAAAAGAAAAAGAAAAATTTTTTAGTATAGAACTTAAAAATAATGATAATGAGAAACTAATTTATAATAATCAGGGCATAAAATCTTATTTTATAAATGATGAAAAATCAAAACATGATCTTTTTATCCCAAATATTTTTATTTTGTATAATAGAAATCTTTTTAACTTCATATTTCAAACTGATTTTAGAAGAAGAACAATAGACGAGTTAATTTCATCCTACGACAAAAAGTATCTTTTTTATCTTTTTCATTGCAAAAAGATAGTGGAAAAGAAAAAAGAAATAATTTATTCAAATATTGATTTCAATACAAAAAAGACATTGTATTTCAATTTATTAAAAAATTTTGCTGAATATACCAAATATATCAATGAAAAAAGAAGAGAAATGATAAATCAGTTTGATGATTTTATATCTAAAAATAGTGATTATAAAATAATATATCAATCCAGATTTAATGATTTGAATGTTGATAGAATAATAGAATTTTATGAAAATAATTTTCAAATTGAGATTGAACAGAAAAAATATCTTGGTCCACATAATGACTATTATATTTTAATTGATAAGAATAAAAAGTTAGTTGAAAATGGTGCGACATCAGACTTTTATAAATTCTATTTTTTACTTTTTTTCTTTTTTATTAATAAAATTAAGGTAGAACAGAATATAAATCCTATAGTTTTGTTTGATGACTTTTTTTTGCCATTAGATTTAAAATCCTCAAACAATTTGATATCACATTTTGATAATGATTTTACAATTTTTATTTCTCAACATGATTCTTTTCAAATTGAAAAAGATTTTTGTGAAATTAATTTATGAAAGAAAGAATATTTTCAATGGAAGATATTTTACCAGAAAATATTAAAAAAGTTTTTGAGATAGCAAAATTTGAAAAAGATATATTGAATTTTAGTAAATCTTTATTTAATGAAAGCGTAAAAAACCATTGCAAGCCTATATATATTGCAAATCATATTTTGATCATTGCAGTAGATAATCCTTTATGGGCAAATGAAATAATGAATTATAAACAGCATTTACTAAATAAAATAAATAAAAGGTTTTCAGAATACTTAAAAGATATAAAACCTAAATTTTTACCAAAATATTTCATAGAAAAGAAAAATAATAAAAAACTAAATCAGGAAGATATAGATTTTATTGAAAACCAGACTTCAAAAGTAGAAGATAAAGAATTAAAAGAAAAATTATCTAATTTAATTGAAACTTTTATATTAGTTGATAAAAATTAATCATCCTGTAATTTTAATTGATAAGGGAGAAGAAAAGTGTCAGATAAATATACAGGTAAAAATATAAAGTTTTTAAAATCTATTGAGCATGTCAGATTAAGACCTGGAATGTATATAGGTAATACTTCCACTAAAGGTCTTCATCATCTTGTTTATGAAATTGTTGATAATTCAATTGATGAAGCAATAGCCGGGTATTGCACAAGTATTAAGATTGAAATAAATGAAAACCATGAAGTTACTGTTGAAGATGATGGGAGAGGTATCCCTGTTGACATTGTTGATAAAGGTGATGAAAAAGTTTCTGCCCTTGAACTTGTTTTAACAGAACTTTTTTCAGGTGGTAAATTTGATAATGTAGCTTACAAAGTCTCAGGTGGCCTTCATGGGGTTGGCCTTTCTGTTGTCAACGCACTATCTGAATATATTAAAGTCTGGGTTTATAGAGATAATGGCGAATATTTTATAGAATGCAGAAAAGGTATTCCAGTTGATTCAGTTAAAAAGATTGGTAAATCAAGCAAAAGAGGGACCAAAATCCTTTTTAAGCCAGATAAGGATATTTTTAAAGATACTGAATTCGAGTATTTGATTTTAAGAAATAGATTTGAAGAACTTTCTTACTTAAATAATAAAATATCTATACAATTTGTTTTCAAACCTGAAAATAAAGTAGATATATTTGAAAATCCTGGTGGACTGGTAGATTATGTAAAATTTTTAAATGATGAGAATAAATCAATATTTACTAATCCTTTATATTTTAAAAATGAATATAAAACTGAAAACAATAAGATGGTTGAATTTGAGATTGCATTTACCTATAATGATACAGATGATGAGATTTTGTATTCATTTGTAAACAACATCCGAACCTATGAAGGCGGGATGCATGTAATAGGCTTTAAATCAGCACTTGAAGAAATTTTCGATAATCTTTTTGAGAATTCAAAACTTAAAAACAATTATAAAGAACTTGGGATTACTCCATCGAAAGAGATTGATTCTGGTCTTGTAGCAATAATCGCAGTAAAAATGCAGGATCCTCAATTTGAAGGGCAAACTAAGGAAAAACTAGGTAATGAATATATAAAAAAACTTATAAATATTGAGGTTGAAAATTGGCTTAAAACTGAGATAGAAAAAAATGAAAATGATTTCATGAAGTTGATAGAATTTTTAGCTAAAAAAGCATATATAAAATACCAGCAAAGGCTCGATAAAAAGACAAAAGTCAAATCTTTTCTGGAATCAGATTCACTTCCTGGAAAACTTGCAGATTGTTCCGAACAAGATCCAGCAAAAAGAGAGTTGTTTATTGTGGAGGGAGATTCAGCAGGTGGTTCTGCTAAACAGGGAAGAGATAGAAGGTTTCAGGCAATACTACCTTTATGGGGTAAAATGCTTAATGTATCAAAATCTGATTTTGAAAATGCTCAGACAAATGAAAAATTGAAACCTATAATAGATACTTTAGGAACTGGTATTGGAAATAACTTTAATATTGAAAATTTAAGATATCACAAAATTATTATAATGGCTGATGCAGATGTAGATGGTTCTCATATTAGAACTTTATTACTGACCTTCTTTTATAGAGTTTTACCTGAAATAATAAATGGTGGTTTTGTATATCTTGCAGTTCCTCCTTTGTATGCATACAAACAGGGGAAGAAACAGGTATATTTATATGATGATGAAGAAAAAAACAGATTTTTAGAGCAATACAAAAAAGATATGAATTTTGAAATTCAAAGATTCAAAGGCCTTGGTGAGATGATGCCTCAACAACTGTGGGAAACCACAATGAACCCAGAGACAAGAAAACTTATTCAGGTGAAAATAACAGATGCACTTGTTGCAGATATGATGTTTGAAATACTTATGGGTAAATATGTAAAACCAAGATATGATTTCATTTCAAGTAAATCTGTAAATTTTGATAAAACAAAATTGGATATATAAGTTAAATTTGTTTTTTGAAGTTATAGAGGATTAAAAATGGATAAGATTGAAAATAATGATAATAAAATTACAATTGTTCCTATTCAGGATGAGATTGAAAACTCTTATCTTGTTTATTCACTTTCAGTAATTGTAGGTAGAGCCATACCTGATATAAGAGACGGTTTGAAACCTGTTCATAGAAGAATACTATATTCTATGTATGATCAAGGCATTACACATGATAAAGCAACAAAAAAATGTGCAAGAATTGTCGGAGATGTTTTAGGTAAATATCATCCACATGGGGATCAGGCTATTTATGAAACATTAGTTAGAATGGCTCAACCATTTTCCCTGAGATACCCACTTGTTTATGGTCAAGGGAATTTTGGTTCTATAGATGGCGATACCCCAGCAGCAATGAGATATACCGAGGCAAAACTCGAAAAAATCACAGATCAATTGTTAGGTGATTTAGATAAAGAAACTGTTCCATTTAGGAAAAATTTTGATGAATCCTTAGATGAGCCAGAAGTTTTACCTGCTCAATTTCCAAATATTTTAGTCAATGGCGCCGAAGGTATAGCAGTCGGTATGACAACCTCCATACCTCCACATAATTTAAATGATGTAATAGATTCTTTGTTATATTTAATAGATAATCCATCTGCAACAAGCGAAGAACTTTTACAATATATAAAAGGTCCAGACTTCCCTACTGGAGGTATAATTATTGCAGATGATGAAATGAAAAACATGTATTTAAGCGGGAAAGGAAGGGTCCTTTTAAGGGCAAGGATAACAATTGAAAAACAGGAAGATGGAGAAGCAATAATTATAAATGATATACCATATCAGGAAAATAAAGCATTAATAGTAAAAAGGATTGCACAACTTGCGAGAGATGGAATAATTGAAGAAATAGCAAATCTTAGAGATGAATCTGATCAAAGAGGAATTCGTGTTTTAATAAAAGTAAAAAAAGGGAAAAAACCTGAAGTAGTAATTGCAAAACTATATAAATATACTTCATTACAAAAATACTATAATGCAAACTTTATTGCAATTCATCAGACAGAACCAAAAAGTTATGATCTAAAAGAAATATTAAAAGATTACTTTGAATTTAGAAGGCAAATTTTTATTAATAAATACAACTATCTTTTAAGAAAAGCGAAAGATAGACTTCATATTTTAGAAGGCTTACTAATAGCACTTGATAATATTGATAAAGTGATTGCAACTATTCGAAAATCACAAGATACACCAACAGCAAAAAATTCTTTAATGAGCATATTCGGTTTAACTAAAATACAGGCTGAAGCAATCCTTGATATGAGACTTCAAAAGTTGACAAATCTTGAAAGTTATAAAATAAAAGAAGAGCATCAGCAAATCTTAAAAGAAATAAATAGGATAGAAAATATATTAAAGGATGATTTTTCAATAAATAATGAGATAAAAAATGAGCTTATTAAAATAAAAGAAAATTTCGGCGATGAAAGAAAAACCAAGATAATTTCTGGTGTTGAAAGTGAAGATTATAACCTTGATGTTATAAAAGAAGAAGTTGTTGTCATTTTAACTAAAAATGGATATATCAAAAGGGTATCTTCAACAAAATTCAAAACTTTGAATAGAGGTTCAAAAGGTCAAAAAGGAGTTCAACTTGAAGAAGGAGACACTGTAAAAACCATTCTTCATGGATACACAACAGACAATCTTGTATTTATTACTTCTAAAGGAAGAGCATATCATCTTATGATTAATGATATTACAGATTCCGAATTCAGGCATCATGGAGAACATATTACATCATTTTTAAAATTAGAAGATAATGAAAATATTAATTCCATAAATATAGTAAACGAATTCCCGCAGGATTCATATTTTATTTTTATAACAAAAAAAGGTATTATTAAAAAAATGGAACTTGCCCTTATTAATACAAGAAAAAGTACTGGAATTAATTGCATAAGACTTGCAGATGATGATCTTGTAGTGGATTCTATCATTATGACAAATAATGAAGAGGTGATAATTGTTACGGCATTCGGCTATATATGCAGATTCTCAATTGATTTAATAAATGATATTGGTAGAACTGCTATGGGGGTAAAGGGTGTGTCTCTAAGCGATGGTGATTATGTTGTTAATATGACAAAAGCAGAAAAAGATAAACATATACTTATTGTTTCTGAAAAAGGTTATGCCAAAAGGATACCTCACGAACAGATAAGATTGACAAATCGTGGTGTCAAAGGGGTTCTCTGCATTTCAAATAGAGAAAAAGCAGGTAAAATTCTTACTGTAACAAATGTATCACAGGAAGATGTTATAGTTTTAATTACCAAAAAAGGGAAAACTTTCAAAACATTGGTTTCTAAGATAAAGGTTCAAAATAGAAATACTTTAGGTATTAAATTACTTAGTCTTGATAATGATGATTTATTATCTGATATATCCAAGATTGCCCTTTCAGAAGATGATGAAGATAATCAAATCACTTTAATAGATCCTGAAGAATAAATTTTTATAAATTATTATTAAAAATGATTTTCTAAAAAATAATTTTTTGAAATAATTATAAAAGATGATTATTAAAAGCGAATGTTAAAATTCTTATCAAAAATAAATAAAGTAAGAATTTTTAGGAGAAAAACTCTTCAACATCCTCTTCTGTAAGATTCTTAAATAGGTTATTGACATTCATTACAGAATCAAATAGTTTTTTCTTCTTTTCTTGAAGCTGTATAATCTTTTCTTCAATAGTATTATTTGATATCAATTTATAAACATTTACTGTTTTACTCTGACCAATTCTGTGAGCTCTATCTATCGCTTGCATTTCAACCATAGGGTTCCACCATGGGTCAAATATTATAACTATATCTGCCTCTGGTAAATTCAAACCATAACCGCCTGCTCTTAAACTTATTAAGAAGATCGGTATATTTGTTTCCTTAAATTTCCTGACTTCTTCCTGCCTTTGTTTTTCTGGAGTAGAACCATCAAGATAAGAGTATTCAAACTCAAGTGTTTTTATTTCTCTTTCTAAGATTGAAAGCATCTGAGTAAACTGAGAAAAAATAATTATCTTATGCCCAGCATCTATTGATTCAATTAAAATTTCCTTTAAAAGTTCTGTCTTACCTGAAATATCTTCTTCATTTAATAAGGATTTATTTATAAGTCCAGGATGGTTTGCAATCTGTCTTAATTTTAAAAGGGCAGTCAAAATATGAATCTTTGATTTCTGTAAACCTTCCTGTCTAATTCTATTCATTATATTTTCTTTGACCTCAGCAAGGACTTCCTTATACATTGTTCGCTGAATATCAGAAAGATCAGATTTGAATGTCTGAATAATTTTAGGTGGAAGTTCTTTTAATACATCATCTTTTAATCTTCTTAAAATAAATGGGGCTATTCTTGATTTTAGCTCTTCTAACTTATTATCAGAAAAATTATCGATATAATAATCCTTAAAAGTTTTAAATTTACCTAAAAGCATTGGAGAGACAAAAGAAAAGATAGACCATAATTCTGTTAAATTATTTTCAACAGGTGTGCCTGTTAAGACGAATCTATAATTCCCATTAAGTTGTTTTACTGCATTAGAAACATTTGTATTTGGGTTTTTAATATGATTTGCTTCATCAAGAACAATAACTTCAAAATCATAAATCTCATAAAGTTCAATATCATTTCTAATTAGTGAGTAAGAGGTAATGACTATTTCATATCTATTTATATGAGAAATTGCGTTTTTTCTTTCATTGATATTCCCTTTTATTGTTAAAATTTTTGTATTTGGGAAAAATTTGTTTATTTCATTTTCCCAGTTAAATAATAGGGAAGTTGGGCAAATTATTAATGAAGGTTTTGCAGAATCCAAACTTTTAATAAATGTAAGTACTTGTAGCGTTTTACCAAGACCCATATCATCGGCTAGAATACCGCCAAAGTTGAATTCTTTAAGGAAATGAAACCAAAAAAAACCAAATTTCTGATATCCTCTTAAAATATCTTTAACAGTAGTAGGGACAGTTACTTTCTTTTTAAATACCGAGATATCATTATTTTTAATAAAGGCATCTCTCATTTCTATCATCTTTTGAAGTTTTGGAGGTAAATTCAAGTTTATTTTTGTTTCAGGTGATAATTGCATTATTTTGACAATTTCATCATAGAGATATAAAAAATGAGAAACATGGATTTTGGTTATAAATTGCTGAGGTAACTTTTTAACACTATTTGATAAAGAGATTATTAGATTTTTTAATTGTCTAATTTCATTATGGTTTTCAATTGCTGTCGTAGTGTTTTGTATTTCTATAAATCTTTTATTTGCAGCAATTTTTTCTATTGATTCACTATCTATTTTGGTACCATCGGATAAATAGTAATATTCATGAATTTTCAAAGAGGAATACTCTTCTTCATCAAACTCGAAATCAAGATCGACAGTAATAAAATTCTTTTCTATCATTATTTTTTTAAATTCTTCTGAAAAGTATATTTCCCCTTCCTGTTTTAGTTTCTGAATCCCTTCTTCTAAAAATGTCTTGAATTTTATTTTATCAGTCTGAGTAAATTTATTATCTATTAGAGAAAAATTATATTGTTTAAGAATTATCAAAATTTTCTTTTCTTGTAATAAATTTCTTTTACAAACAAAATATTTATTATTCTTAAATAAGGTTATATAAATCTTATCTGGTGAACCAAAGATAAAATCATATATACAAGGGGTATCGTCATCACAATAGATAGCTAATTTTGGAGAGATGATAATATTTCCATTGTAATCACATTCAAAATAATATGAGTTGTTTTTAACATTTTCAAGTTCAATGGTGCCCTTGAAATCTATATTAAATGAATGACTTATCTTTGGAATAACATCATAGTAAAAATCTGCGATTTCAGACTGATTCAATATTATTGAATCTTTAATTAAAAAATTCCATACCGATTCTGGCAGTTTAATTCTTAAAGGATATAAAATATCATCCTGCATTATCCATTGATGAAAATTTCCATCAATTATTTTAATATCCTTATCAAACTTTACATTTACCTCACCATTTTTTTCAGTATATCTAACTATAAGATTTGGTTTTAAGTAATCTTTTGAAATAGAAAATTTTTTATCTTTTGAATAATATAATTCAGGGAAGTCTGATATTAGTTTAATGAATTGATCTATTTTATCTTTTGGAATTAAAAAGTCTTCTTCTGGTATATGTTCAAGCCAGTCCTGTATAGTTTTAATAATCAATCTATCCTTCATTGGGAATAAGGTGTAGTTAAAATTTCTTTGTTCATCCCATTTTTCATTATAAGAAATGTCTGTATAAAAATTTATTTTAGTATCATTCCTATAAAAATCAATTTTAAATCTTAATTCCTGGCTAAAAAAATCATCAATAATAAGAACCAATTTTATAGAATATTTTTCGCTGATTCTATGAATTGATTTGAAAAATCTTTCCTTTGAAAGTTCCCTTTTATAGTCTAAAAAGTTATCGACATTAAGAGTATTGTCGGGATTTATGAATTTTCCATTATCTGCTAAAAACTTAAAAATCAAAGCAGCTCTATGAGAACAAAATTCACCAAAATCCTCACAAGTACAAAATGAAGTAGGAAAGGAACCATCTGGCAAATGGATTAAAATTTCAGGTGAAAAGGATTTGTCATCGATAAGCAAATTACCTTTTAAGAGCAATGAATCATTATCAACTTTTTGGATATCAAAATCTTTGATGTAATTTTTCTTAAAATAAGATTCACCTGTTTCAATAATAATTTTCTCTTCGATTGAGTCAAATAAACCGATGTCAAACAAAACATAACCCCCAATAAAACCTATATATAATATAAAATATACATAAATTAGGAATAAGTAAACTAATAAATTTTAATAATTAGAATTTATATACATATTTAATTTATTTTGTCAAATAATTATTTCAAGAATATTTATATAATCTGATGTAAAATTTAAATTTAAGCCTAAATAATTATTTCAATAATATTTATGAAATCTGATGTAAATGTTAAGTTTGAGCTACAATAATTATTTCAATAATATTTATGAAATCTGATATAAATTTTAAGTTTAAGCTACAATAATTATTTCAAAATATTTCTGAAATATAAAATGCATTTTAAGTTTATGACATAATAAATTTTTTATACTTATTTCTTAAAAAATTTTTAATTTTTCATCATTAGTTTTTCCTATGAAAGATTTCAAAGATAAACAAGTCGAAAATCAATACTATTTATTTTATTTTTCAAAATTTGCTACGCAATTTTATTTTTCAAAATTGACTTTTTTCAGTGTTTGACTTTAGTCATCTTTAATAAAATCCTACATAAATTATAATAAAAAATAAATTCTAAATTATTCAAAAATATTTAAATTCTTACTAAATCTTTACTTTATTTTATTTCAAATATAATTAAATAGGAGAAAATAAAAATGATAGAATTTGATATTGTTGTCTGTGGTGGTGGCCATGCTGGGCTTGAAGCTGCTTATGTCGCTTCTAAGTTTGGATTGATTTTAGGTCTTTTTTCATTGAATCATGATACAATAGGGCAGATGTCCTGTAATCCATCAATTGGTGGGATTGCAAAAGGAATAGTCGTTAGGGAATTAGATGCTTTAGGTGGGATGATGCCTAAAATTGCTGATAGATCTGCTATACAATATAAAAAACTAAATACAAAAAAGGGTCCAGCGATGCAGGCTATTAGGCAACAGACAGATAAATACATTTATTCGAAAAATACTCAGGATTTTATCGGGAAAATAAAGAATATTATAATAATTCAAGATGAGATAATAGATTTTAAGATTGAGGGAAATAATGAATTTTTAATATATACAAAAAGGCAGATGTCATACAAAACAAAAGCTCTTATTTTGACTACTGGAACATTTTTAAATGGAGAAATATATATTGGGAAATATAAAACTCATGGTGGAAGAATAGGAGAATTTTCTTCCATTGATTTATCTAAATCTTTGATAGATAAAAATATCATTATGAAAAGATTCAAAACTGGAACACCTGCAAGAGTTAAGAAAAATTCGATAAATTATGAAAAATTGATACGACAAGATGGCTCAAGTGAACCTCTTTTTTTTTCAATAAACTCATACTTAAAAAATTTTGATAATTTGCCTATATTACCATGCTATATCGCTCATTCCAATGAAAAAACAAAAAAAGTTATTATAGAACATAAAGAAGAAATACCTCTTTACTCCGGTTTAATAACTGGAATAGGTCCAAGATATTGCCCTTCATTTGAAGACAAAGTCTTTAAGTTTAAGGATAAAACTTCCCATCAGATTTTTGTAGAATCTGAAGGTTTAAATTCAGAAACTGTTTACTTAAACGGGATTTCTACATCTTTGGCTGAAAAATATCAATATGACCTTTTGCAAACTATAGAAGGTTTTGAAGATATTAAAATTGTAAAGCCAGCTTATGCAGTAGAATATGATATTATTGACCCCACTCAGTTAGATCATACTCTCGAATATAAAAAAATAAATAATCTATTTTTCGCCGGACAAATTAATGGAACTTCTGGATATGAAGAAGCAGCTGGGCAGGGTTTTGTTGCTGGGATTAATGCAGCATTAAAAATTTTAGATCAACCAAAGTTTATTTTATCTAGAAGCGAATCTTATATTGGAGTTATGATAGATGATCTTGTGACAAAGGGTGTTGATGAACCATATAGACTATTTACTGCCAGAGCAGAATCAAGATTGGAATTAAGAAATGACAATGCTTACGAAAGATTGTTTGAATATTCAAAAAAATACAATTTATTAGATTATGAGTCTATGGAGATAATCGAAGAATTGCTAAATAAAAAAAAGAGTTTTCAAGAAAATCTAAGTTCTATAAGATATGAGCAAGTTGAATCTGAAAGGAATAAAAAAATTACTCTTGATCTTGCAATAAAACAAGATCTTATTGAATTTGAGCAGTTTTATGAAAATTACTGTAAAGAGTTTAAGATTAAAGATATCGCAGAATCTATATTTATAGATGTCAAATATGAGGGCTATATCGAGCACGAGAAAAATTTGCAAAATAGAGCTCTCACTAGAAAAGATATTGAAATTCCAGAAGACTTTGATTACAATACTATAGGGAACTTATCATTTGAAACTAAACAAAGATTAAACAAAATAAACCCAAAAACTTTTAAAGAATTGTTTTCAATTCAAGGTTTGAAACCTGTAGATATTATAGCGATAGATATAGAATTAAGAAAATTTAAAAAATAAAAAAATGTTACACGTGAAACATATGTTGATAGAGAAGAAAAATATTGAACCATTCTTTTTAGAAAAAAAAGATCTTTTCAATAAATTTAAAGAACTGATCCTTGCAAATAATGAATTATATGGACTTACAACAATAAAAGATGAAGAATTTGAAGAGAAGCATTTTTATGATTCATTATCAGTATTGCCATTGATATTAAAAAATAATTATAAAAACCTAAAAATCGCAGATGTAGGAAGTGGTGCTGGTTTCCCTTCAATACCTTTATTGATAGTTAATCCAGACCTAACGATAGATTTAATTGAATCCAACCATAAAAAAGCCGAATTTTTAGCAAAAATAATTAAAACTTTTAATTTTAATTCTGTAAAGGTTATATGTTCGAATGTTAGAGAAATAAAGCAAAAGTATGATATTGTTATTTTTAGAGCCTTTTCTTCTTTGCAGGATTTTTTCAAAGTTGCAAAACCAATATTAAAAGAAGGGACAGTCATTTTTGCCTTAAAAGGTAAACTTAGTGAAATAGAAAAAGAAATTTTTATTGTAAAAAAACAAAATTTATGGAAATATATTAATGCATTTGAAATACATCAAGTTTCTGGTTTTCAGTGGGAAAGAAATATTCTGGAGATAATATGGGGAAAATAATAACAATAAGTAATCAGAAAGGTGGAGTAGGTAAGACAACTACTATAATAAACCTTGGTTATGCATTATCATTACTTGAAAAAAAAGTATTAATAATAGATTTGGACCCTCAAGGGAATGCTACATCAGGTCTTGGAATTAGACTTAATGATTCTCAACCAACGATCTATGAAGTTATGATGACAAGTTTAGATATAAAATCCTCAATAATCAAAAGGAATAACATAGATTTAATCCCCTCTAATATACATTTATCTGGCGCTACCATTGAGTTGATAAATGAACCAAATCGAGAGTTTAAACTTGCGAAAACATTAAATAAAATAAAAGACAATTATGATTATATCTTTATAGATACACCCCCTTCTCTCGGTTTGCTTACTATAAATGCTCTTGCTGCTTCTGACGAAGTAATGATCCCTGTTCAATGTGAATTTTTCGCATTGGAAGGTTTGAGCCAATTGCTTAAAACTATAAAAAAAGTTCAGAGTTCAATAAATAATAAATTGGTTTTAAATGGGGTCATTTTAACAATGTATGATATAAGAACTAATCTATCTAAAGAAGTATATGAAGAGGTAAAAAAGTATTTTGAACAAAAGCTATATCAAACAGTCATACCAAGAAATGTATCAATAGCAGAATCCTCTTCTCATGGTATTTCTGTGATAGAATATGAACCAAAATCATCTGGTGCAATTTCATATATGAATTTAGCAAAAGAATTTTTACAACAGGTATCTATTGAGGTATAAAAATTGGAGAGAATATGTCAAAAAAAGCTTTAGGTAAAGGTTTAGACGCACTATTTTCAAATGAAATACCAGTCTATGATGAGACAGAAGTTAAATCTTTTGAAGGGATACAATTTATTCCGGTTGATCAAATTGTCCCAAATCCTGATCAGCCAAGAAAGACAATAAATGAGGAAGATATTGATGAGTTGGCTGAGTCGATTAAGGAAAAAGGAATTTTACAACCAATACTTGTTGTACCTAAAAATGGTAATTATTTAATTGTTGCAGGCGAAAGAAGATTTTTAGCAGCTAAAAAAGCAAATCTATTGAAGATACCTGCTATAATTAAACAATTTAATGATGATGAGATCTTAGAAATTGCTTTAATAGAAAATATCCAAAGAAAAGATTTAAATCCTATAGATGAAGCATTTGCGATAGCTCAAATTATTGAAAAATACTCTATAACCCACGAAGAGCTTGCAAAAAGATTAGGAAAAAGTCGAACATATGTTACAAATGTGACAAGACTTTTAAAACTTCCTACAATAGTAAAAACAAAAATTCTTGAAAATAAATTATCAAGAGGGCATGCTCTACCTCTTTTACAAATTGAAGATGAAAATGAAATTATTATGGTTGCAGATAAAATTGAAAAAGAAGGTTTATCAGTAAGAGAAGTAGAAAAAATGGTAAGGGATCTTACAAAAAATCAAAATAAGAATAAAGATAATGATCAAACCGATAAAACGGATAAAGGAAAAGATTTAGAACCTTTCATTAAAGAGATTGAAGAAAAACTGACCTATAAATTTAATACAAAAGTTCATCTTCAAGGTGATTTTAATAAAGGTAAAATAATTATTGAATACTTTTCAAAAGATCAGTTAGAATCATTCTTAAAATAAATTATTAAAATTTTTCAAGCCATTCAGAAGAAGCATATTTTTTATATAAAGTTTCATCTATCAATTTTTTTTCTATTTGAGAAATATCATCCTGAAAAAATTCTATATTGAATTTATTTGTAAAGCCAGCAATAAAAGCATTTATGGCTTTTTCAATACTAACAGATTCACCTTTTTCCTGATTTATTCCAGTGGCGATCTTCTTGAAATTATTTTTTAATCTATTTTTTAATTCTGAATTTTCAAATTTGAAGCAATTGAAAAGTTTCTCTGAATCTATAGTAAAAGGGATTGATCCATGTTGTAAAAAAACATTTTGGAATCTTTTTTGAGCAGAACCTATTATTTTTTTCCCATTTACTGTTATTTCATATAAGGAAGGAGCGTCAAAGCAGGCAGAAGAAGAATGAACATCAGGCAATTTTTTATAATTGAATTGAGGGTTTAATCCTAATATTGCCAATCCTTCGGCTAATGCTTCTGCAATAAGTTTATAAGAATCTATAAGATTTTTTTCATATAAAGGATTATCGGCAGGAATACAAACAGAATAGGTTATTTCATCATCATGTAAAACAGCTCTACCGCCAGTTATTCTTCTAACGACTCCAATATTATTTAATTTACAAAATTCATAATTTATCTCAGTTTTAAATTTTTGAAAATACCCTAAAGATAAAGTAGCAGGATTCCATTGATAAAATCTAAGTGTGGGAAACAGATGCTTTTCTCCTGTTTTTTTTGCTATTGCTTCATCAACAGCCATATTATAGAATTGGTCATTTTTACCGTGTATTATAAGTCTCCAACTATTTTTTGTCATTTTTTCTCCAAAATTCTGTAATAATTTTGAAAAATCTTACTATTTAAAAGTTAAAAGATCTTTTCAGGAGTATAATTATGAAATTAAAAAAGTTAATCTATTTTAATCTTTTTTTGAAAAGGCTTGGCTATTCATCTTATATGTCACAAATTATTACTTTTGTCATTTTCAAGTTCTCTGAAATTTTCGATAAAGATCCAGATGAGATTACTTTTATTGATATTGAAAACTATAAGAAAAACTATTACCTTTCAGATTTAGAGATTGAATCATTGAAACTATTTTTAAATAGATACTTAGGAAAGGATCTAAGGATAAACTAAAAAATGATGAATCTAAGGGAAAAGCACCCGATGGGAATCGAACCCACGTATCCAGCTTGGGAAGCTGGCATTCTACCATTGAATTACGGGTGCACATCTGTATTTTATTTAAACTTGATAAAATGTCAATATAACATCGTGTAAAATATTAAAAGGGTAATGAAAATTAGAAATTTATTAATATATTATCCGGCTTTTATTGACATATTTCTTTAATAGAAGTATAGATTTTATCAAGATATATATATTATAAAAATTTGAAAATAAAGGTAATTTATGAATTTATATGAATTGGAAAAAGAGTTAGCAAATTTTTATCAGTTTCAAAACTTTGACGATTATTGCCATAATGGAATTCAGGTTGAAGGCAAAGAGAATGTAAATAAAGTTGCTTTAAGTGTAAATATTAATCTTGATGTTATAGAATTTGCATTAAAAGAAAAAGCAGATGCTATAATAGTTCATCACGGTTTTTTTGGTAAATCTTTTTTAAATATAAGGGGGAATTTAAAAGATAGAGTTAAAGAGCTTTTAATAAATGATATCTCTCTTATAGGTATACATCTGCCGATGGATGCAAATTTTGAGATAGGGCATAATAAAATATTAGCAAATATAATCGATTTACTTTATTTAGAGCCTTTTAATTACGGTTTGATTGGGCAAAATGAGAAAAAATTAAATATAAATGAAATTATGCAAAAAATTGAAAATTATCTTTTTAACAAGGCAGGCATAAAAAAAGGAAGTATCAAATTGTATAATTATTTAAATAGGATTCCAGAAAAAATTGCTGTAATTTCGGGGGAATCATATAAATATTTTGAAGAAGCATTAGAAAAAAATGTAGATCTATTTATATCTGGTTCAATAGCCCAACATATACCGCAGATAGCTGTGGAAGAAGGGAGGGCAATTTTATCCATTGGACATTACAATAGTGAAGTCCCTGGAATAATTGCCCTTTCTAAATTTTTAAAGGAAAGATACAAATTGGATACCAAGTTAATTTTTAATGAAAATGAGCTATAATTTTTTTCAGTTTATGTTTGAAGGCATAAGTATTGAAAACAGATTATTGAAGATTGATTAGCTAAGAATATTGATTAAGAAGGATAAATGGAAACAAAAAAAAGATTGAGATTTATCTTGTCGTATTTCAAAATAAAAAAAGATAATTATTATTTTAATTATGCAAATTTGGCTAAAGTTCCTAAGACAATTTTAAGAGAAACAGATAAATTTAATAGTATCTTTGCCTATGGTTCGACTTTTGCAAAAAAAGTTGAAAAATACCAAAATGAAGTTAGAAGTCATCTGTCTTCAGTATATGGAGGAATTGCTGAAAATTGGTTCTTTTTAGGTCCAGTTTCTTCAGTTGTCTCAAATATTTTATTGCAAATTATAAGAGACTATAAAAAAAGAGAAAAAAGGATTCCATCTATTTCAACTTATAAAATGAATTTCCCATCACTCATACTTCCAGTTAAAAGTCTTGAATCAGAAAATTTATGTAGTTTCAATTTAATTGAATACCCTGAAAAAGTAGTAGATAAAAATTGGTGTGAAGAAAAGATTAAATCAGATATATTTTTAATGAGTTTGGTTGATTTTTTCAATGGTTTTACTCATGATCTTGATTTGATCTATTCGCATTGCCAATCTAAAGGGATAAAGCTTATAGTTGATTTTTCTCAATTCCCATACTGGGGGATCTTGAATGTAAATAATTATCCGGGGGTGATCTTTACATCAGTATTACATAAATGGCTTTTAGGTTATCCGGGGCATACAATATCATATATAGATTTAGATACCATGCCATTTTTTCAAGGTTGGCGAAATATGAATAACTTATTCGATTATAATATTGAAAACTTCTTAAAAAGCCATGAAATTTCAAACAGAAGTCCACTTCCTTTTTGCAGTTTTGAAGGAGCCTTTAAGCTTGCAAGCAATGTCGGTTTTGATAAAATAAATAGATATATTAAAAGTTCATCAAATTTTCTATTAGAAAAATTAGAACAGATAGGAAAAAAATATGAAAAATTTAAAATTTTAAACAGTGTAGAAAACTTTAAAAACCATAAAAGCTCAATTATAGCTATTTCTGTCGGTTCAAAAACTAAAGAACTATTAACCTATCTTTACAAAAACAATATTATTGCTTCATATTTCCCAATTGATTTGATAAGGTTTTCAACATCCTTCATAACTACAAAGGAGGAGATAGAGTTCCTATCTAAAAATATCGAGCATTGGTGCAACGATAATTTAATTTACGAAAAAGAAACAAATAACGCTTGAGTTATATGATTTGGTTTATCTTTTCTATAAGATGAAAACCTTTTATCAGAATATGTGTTGAAATCTAATTTAATAATTTTTTCAATGCCAATATTATTTAATTGATAAATTAATGCGGCTCTATTATCAAAAAAATATTTTTCATCAATATGATAGTTGAATTTTAATAGTTCAGTATTATTTTGCTCAATAAAATCGATGAAATCAGACTGAATTTCATAATCTTTATAAAATATAGAAGGTCCTATTATGGCTAACCAACTATCTGGATTTAAATTGAAATTTATCTCCCATTCTTTTACAAGGTAAGGTGTGACTTCTTTTACTATACTTCTTGAGCCAAGATGAACTGCTGCACAAGCTTCTTTTTCCAAATTTATAAGTACTAATGGGATACAATCTGCAAATGTAATCATACCATAGATGTTTTTATTTAAGACAAGAATAGCATCACCAACACCTAACTGTGAATGGGGATTATAAAATTCTATATCTAATGGTTTTTCTGCTATATAATATTTATTATCATGTTCAAGGATAGGGTTATGAATTTGAAAAGGTGAAATATCATATCTTTTTGCAAAATTAAATCTTGCTTTTGAAGTTACTTTTAAATCAAAATATTTTTGCTGAAATGAAAAGTTCCCAGCAGTTTTTTTTGTAAATATTATTTTATAGTTATTATATAAAATCTGAATGGTAAAATCATCTTCCGTAAAGGTAAAATTGTACATTTGTATAAAAATTTTTTAATTTATTTGTTCATTAAGTAATATCAAAAAGAAGTAATATCAAAAAAGAAGCGAAATACAAAAAAGCAATATTAAAAATGTTGTAAAATAAATTAAAGACCAAGCTGTTCGGCAATTTTTTGCATTGAGGAAATAGCAATATCAATAAATTTCTCAAGATTCAATCCAGTTTTTTCAATTAACATAATTGATTCTCTATTAACATTTTTAGCGAAATCCTTTTTCTTCATTCTTTTTATTACTGAATCAGTTTTTACATCAGAAAGCTTTTTGCTTGGCAAAATCAAGGCTGTCGCAGAAATTAGTCCAGTAACAGATTCAGCTGCAGTTAGAGTATAATCAAGATTATTGACTCTTTTAACTTTTGTATACTCTTCATTGTGGGATTGAATCGCATGTAATATATTTTCATCAAATCCATAAGGTTTTAAGATATCGATAGATTGAATTCCATGAAGTTCAAACTTATTATCAATTAATTCAAAATCTATGTCATGTAAGAGTCCTGCAAGATAAAAATTTTCTTTATCTTGGTTGAAGTACTCTGCTAAACCTTCCATAACTGCTGCAGAAGCCAAACTATGTTTCATTAATGAATCAGAACTTATATGCTTTTTTAAGATTTCTAAGGCAGTATTTCTATCGATTGGAGCTTTTTTCAACTGCGGAAATGAGATCTCTTCTTTTCCTTCCTGTTCAATTGGTCTCATAAGAGGGAACAAGACAACATCTTTTAAGTTTTCACAGTCAGAAATTAAAGCCATAAATCTATCAATTCCCATACCCCAGCCAGCAATAGGAGGAAGTCCATGATCGACGCATAAGCAAAAATCTTCATCCATTTCAAGAGCATCTTCATCACCAGCAGCATGAGCTTTAGCCTGCTCCTCAAATCTTTGCCTTTGATCTATAGGATCTACAAGCTCCGAATAGGCATTTACTATTTCCCATGTGTTTACTACAAGCTGGAATCTATCAGTTTCCAATGGGTTATTATCATTTTTTCTTGCAAGAGGGGAAAGGTCTATTGGATGATTTATTAAAAATTGAGGATTAATCATTTTTGGTCTTGCAACTTTTTTATAGAGCTGATCTATAAGATTTCCTCTACCCAATTTATCCATGTCTTCTAAAATTATCCCTTTTCTTTTAATTTCATCTCGAAGAGACTGGGCAGTCGGGAATTTATCGATATCAATATCTGCATGCTGTATAAGCAAATCTCTAAAAGAGTAGATTGGCCAAGTTCCAGAAAAATCTATTTCCTGTCCTTTATATGTAATTTTCATAGAACCATTCATAGTATGGATAACATGTTGTATCAAATCCTGGGTAAACTGCATAAGTTGTTTATAATCCCAATATGCTGCATAGAATTCTAATAAGGTAAATTCTTGAAGATGAGATGGGTCAATCCCTTCATTTCTAAAAGATTTAGCAAATTCATAGACTCTATCGAAACCACCCGCTATGCATCTTTTTAGGTATGTTTCTGGAGATATCCTCAAGTATAAATCAATATCTAAAGCTGTATGATGTGTAACAAATGGTCTTGCAAGAGCTCCTGATTTCTTGTTTTGTAAAATAGGTGTTTCAACTTCTATAAATTGATTGGATTCAAGAAAATTTCTTATAGTTGAAATCAACTTGCTTCTATTTAAAAATCTTTTCATTGAGGAAGGATTGATAACCAAATCAAGGTATCGTTGTCTATATTTTGTTTCTTGATCAGCAATACCATGCCATTTTTCAGGAAGAGGTCTTATCGCTTTTGATAAAAGTATAAAATTTTCTGCCTGGATTGTTTTTTCACCAGTTTTAGTTAAGATAAGTTTTCCAGTTACTCCTATAAAATCTGCAATATCAACATATTTCTTAAAATAACTAATTTTTTCTTCACCACAGGTAGCAATATCGATTGCGACTTGTATTTTCCCAGAAAAATCCTGTATATGGAAAAATATAAGTTTGCCAAATTCTCTTATTGCAATAACTCTTCCAGCAGCATTAACTTTTTGTTCTAACTCTTTCTTCAAAATATCTTCAATATTTCCATCTTTTTCGAATTTGTTTTTGTAGACAATTTTTTCAAGTTTTCTAAGTTCTTCAACTTTTTGAATTCTCGATTTAATAAAATCGTTGTTTGTAAAATCCATATTTTATCCTTTAATGTTATTTTTTTTATTAAATTTAAAAGTGAAAAAATTAATTAAAACTTTTAATGATATCAATAATTTCAGATTTTTTTTCTTCCAAGAGATTTTTATCAGTTGCTTCAACTATAAGTCTTAAAAGAGGTTCAGTATTGGATGGCCTAATATTAAACCACCAATTATCAAATTCAATTCTATAGCCATCAAAATCGAATTTTTTTTCTATATTATATTTTGAAGCAATTTTACTTATTACAGCCTCGATTGCTTCACTTTTATTGTTTATCTTAAAGTTAATCTCCCCAGAATTATAATATTTGGAAATACTTTTAATCCAGTTAGATATTGTTTTTCCTTCTTCTTTTAACTTTTGGACCATATTTAAAACCAAAAGGGAAGTCAATATTCCAGAATCGCAAAAATAGAAATCTTTATAATAGTAATGTCCTGCAAGTTCACCTCCGAAAACTCCATCTATCTCTTTTAATTTGCGTTTTGCATAGGCATGGCCAACTTTCCACATAAAAGTGGTTGCTCCAATGGAGTTCAAGTATAAATCAACAGATTTGGAAGTTCTTATATCATAAAGAATATTGAAAGGTTTTCTATCTTTAAAGTATAAACCCAATAAAGCAATAATTAAATCAGGTGAAATAAAATCACCATTTTCATCAATAAACATAACTCTATCTGCATCACCATCAAAAATAACACCAATATCTGCATTTTCCTTTTTGACAAGTTCTTCTATCTGTTGTCTATTTTCTTTTTCTAAAGGATTTGGTTCATGAGCAGGGAAATTCCCATCAATAGTTGAGTTTATAATGCTTTTTGCATCATGAAATAATGAATCCTTGAATAATGAAGCCATACCGTTAGAAAAATCTATAACATATTTTATTGAAGCATTTTCTCCTTTATATTTTCTAAGAAATTTAGTATATTCGTCATAAAATTTATGCTGAATTATTTTGCCTTTATTTAAATTTTTTATAATGCTTAATTTATTGTTTAATATAGCATCTTCAATTTTATTAATCCCTGTTTCATATCCTATAGGTATAGAATTTTTTCCAGAAATTTTAAGTCCATTATATTCTTTAGGGTTATGGCTTGCAGTAATCATTATTGAGAAAGGGAAATCAAAGAAAGAAGTGCCGAAATAAATCATAGGTGTAGTGGTAAGTGAAGAATCATATACTTCGACTGATGCATCAGTTAAACCATCTGCTAAAGCTTCAAAAATTTCATTTGAAGAAAGCCTTGCATCTCTTCCTATTAAAATTTTATCTACCTGAAAAATTTGAGGGATAAAATTACCAATTTTGTAGGCAATATCTTTATTCCATTCTTTATTGTAAATACCTCGAATATCATAAGATTTAAAAACGCCCATTTTTCCCCCTTAGTGATTTTTAATCATATAAATTATAAATTGCAAGAAACATACTAAAAACAACTGCTAAATTCTGGATAGTCTGTCTATTCCCCTTAAAATTGCATCTATATAGTTTATTAGAAGAGATATCTATTGTATTAGAAAAGCTATCTTTTGTTTTATCTTTATTATTTTTTGAAATACCAATAAAACAGGTGCCAACAGGATATAAATCTGTTCCACCCTCAGGTCCAGCAAAACCAGTTATAGAAATAGCAAAATCAGAATTAAAAAGATTTTTGCTATTTATAGCTAAAATTTCAGTAATTTCAGGTGATACTGTCCCAAATTTATCTATAATATTTTTATTTACCTTTAATATTTTTTCCTTTGAAAAAGCAGAATAACAAACAACTGAACCCAAAAAATTGTTTGATGCTGAAGGTATTGATGTGATTAATTGCGAAAGTAGTCCTCCAGAACAGGATTCAGCAGCAGAAAAAGCTAAACCTTTGTTTTTTACAAAATTATAAAATATATCCTTAAAATCTATTTCATCAGTTATTATTAAATTTAAATCAGGAAAAAATTGCATTTTATCAATGTTAGATTTATTAAATACAAAATCATTATTAAAATCTTTCAAATAATAACCAAGTAAATTTTCATAACTTAAGAGTTTTATAAAATCTTGATTAATAAGATTTATATCTTTAGATTGAAAAGTAAGAACTTTAAGATGTTCCTTTGCATAAATTCCATATAAGGTTTTTAACCCCATTGAATTTAATAGATTATTAAGTGAGCTTTCTGAAACATTGTAAACATATATATTTTTTTGATGAATCCTGTTCTTACAGATAAGTTTAAGAATTTTGCTAACTTCCTCATCTAACATTGTTTCAAACTCGACTTTAGGACCAGGAAGCAAGAAGAAATGTTTTAATTTTTTATTTGAATCTATCTTAAAATAGGAACCTAAAGCCATACCTTTGCTATTTTTTAATGGGTTTTCAATATAACGAGCCTGCCTTAAGTTTAAATTTATAAGCTTTTCATCAGAAATATTCCTTGAGCTTAAAAATTTATTTATTTTATCAATCTGTTTTTCATCAAATTGAATTGGTAAGTTAAAAGCTTTTGCAACAGAATCAAGTGTTAAATCATCAAATGTTGGACCAAGCCCACCAATAAAAAAGAAAAAATCAAAATCATTTATCTCCTTATTTATAGAGTTTATAATGATTCTTTCTTCATCTTTTAATATTAGTTTTTTTTCAATTTCAACTGCGAATTTTTGACAAAATTTATAAAGGAAGATAGAATCTGTATCTTCTGTTTTCCCATCTAAGATTTCTGAACCTATTATAAAAGCTATCCCTTTCATTTTAATATCCTTATATTAAAAATATTAGTCTATAAAATTTGACAAAATAAATTTCTAAAAAATTAAAATGTATATTCATAAGAGTGAAAGTATTTTCTATTAAAAAACCCTTAAAAATATAAAAAATTAATATCTATAATTTACAGGTATATAAACTTAAAAATAAATTTTAGATACAATTAAGATATATTAATTAAAAAAATTATCAAAAATAAAAAAGTAAAACTTAAAAAAAACTTAAAATAAAAGTAGAAAAGATTGAGAAATAAATGCATAAAATAAATTAAAGCAAAATGAAAGAGAATAAATAAAAAAAAGTAAAAGGAAGAAAAGATAAAAGAAAAAAATAAATAAAAAAAGCAAAAGGGAAAAAAGATAAAAGAAAAAAAGATAGTCCAAAAGTTGAAAGGAATTTAAATTAAATAAAATGCATAAAATAAATTAAAGGAAAACAAAAAAAATATAGAAAAAAGATAAAATATAAAAAAAGAAAAAGATAAAAAAAGGACTACCTTAAAAAAGATAGTCCTTTTTAAATTAATAAATAATAGATTCTACTTTTATACTATTTTGTTCCAAGATAAGTAAAATCAGCTGGGTTAAGTAAGGAAATTTGGTTAGGATCGCCAGAAATTTCCCACATTACAGGCTGGCTTGCTAAATATTTTTGTATCATATCTTTAATCTGCTGAGCTGTTACCTTCTGGACTCTATCGATATCAAGTAAATAATATCTGTAATCCCCATAATGTAAAATAGAAAGCATAATCTGACTTGCAATAGATGAGTTATATTGTTGTTTTTCAAAAGTTCTGTTTATATACAACTGTTTATATGTTTCAAGTGCTTCTTCAATAGGTACAAATTTAATAGAAGCTTTAGGCTCCCCTTCTACAACAGTTGCTTGAGGATCTTGATTTAGGCACATACCTTTTAATAATGGGGTTACTGCTTCATCAATATAATTTTTGATATTTGCAGTTTTTGAGCATTTATAAATAACGATAGAAGCATAGTTTGCAAGGAAGCTTCTTGTATATGCCATAGGAGTATAACAAGCAGAATATTTTTCTCTTACAATAGAAAACATCATATCTGAAAGCATTTCCATGGCAATAGCAAAAGGAAGATATTCTTCACTGAACATAGATGGTGAAGCGAAATCTCCTCTTAAATAGGTAACATCAGTTGATTGCGAAAAATTAATTTTTAATAATTGATTTTTAACTTTACCATAAAAAGAAAATGGTTCAGGGAATTTAACATTTGTATTTTTAATAACTGAAAGGTCCTTATTTAATTTTGCTTTAAGATCATCAACATTGTAGTTTCCCACAGCAACAATAAACATTCTATTTGATGAAAAATAATCTTGATAATATTTCTTTACTTTATCTAGAGTCATTTTTCTTAATGAATAGGAAGTACCATCTGGATTTGCAGCATAAGGTGTGTTCTTGAAAAATTCCTGGTTAAGTTTTAGGATCCCCAAAGTATAAGGACTTGATCTATAATCTTCTTCATAAATTTTCATTTCTGAAAGTGCTTTGTTAAAATCTGATTCAGTAAAAGTTGGATTAACTAATGTGTCAAGCCAGATTGGAAGAGTCTGATCAAAATATTTATCGAGGGTATTTAAGCTATATGTTGAATAATCAAAAGTTACATTAGTTGAAATACCTGAAGAGGTCTTATCAAGTATATCTACTATTTGTTGGTATTGATATTTAGCAGAACCTCGAGCCATAGTTGTAAGCATTAATTTTTCGATACCTGCATTTTCAGCATTAGATAAAGAAGCTCCACCTCTTAAAACCATCTGAATATTGTAGACTCTGTTAGCAGGGTTAATTTTAACAATAACAGGTATACCATTGTCAAGAGTAAAAACCTTAAATGTAGGAAGTTGAGATTTAGCGTATGGTCCAATCTCTCCTTTGAATACTTCTTCTTTTGCTGTCAGTTGTAAAGGGATATCAATGTAATTAATTGTAGGTGCGGCAGTAGTAGCAGTAGTTGTTGTTGTCTGTGTCTGATTTTGAGTTGTTGTTTGACATGCAAAAAGGAGAGAAAATACAAAAAATATAGATAAAATTAAAATAAATGACTTTTTCACAGTTTTCTCCTTTTATAAACTATTTATTATTCCACCAGAATGCATTTTGAGATGTCACAACTTCATAATTGTATTTTTTAATATTATTTTGCATCTGTACATCGTCATTGAATCTATTTGTATGAAGTCTTAAACCAAGAACAGCTGGTTTTCCAATAATATATTTTTTAATTAGATTTTGAATATCTGCTATTGTTACTTTTTTGCAATTGTCTTCATAGCCAAAAAAGTATTCTGTTGTAGCTGTTGACCACCAGAAACTAATTGTGCTTATGAAATCTGATGGAGTTTCCATAGAGAAAAGGTTGTTATCTGAAAGTTTTGTTTTAGCAAGTTCAAGTTCTTCTGGTGTAAAATAATTTGGATCATTTGCAACTTTTGTAAATTCATCTATTACAACTTTTCTTAATCTTTCAACTTCTCCAATTATATTGTCTACTGCTGTATCAATATATGCATAAAAATATATTACGCCTCCATCTCTTTGAGTAGGATATGAGACATCCATATATTCTGGATCTAATAGAATAGGACTTCCAGCATAAATATTTTTCTTAAACTTCCCGTTTGGATTTGATACAAGGAATAAAAAGACATCTGTTGCATATGTATCAGCAGTATCTTTTAGCACATCTGGTCCTCTATATGCAATTCTTACAAAACCATATCTTGTGTAAAAGGTTCCATCTGGATAAATGAGGTTAACATCGCCTGTCAATGCAGGATGTGGATCTAAAGGTTTAGCCCATGGATCTGCACCTTTTTTCCAATCACCATAATATTTTTTTGCATATTCAAGTACCTGGTTTGGATTAACATCTCCACCTACAAATAATGCAGCATTATTTGGGATATAAAATCTATTCTGAATATCTCTTAACTGTTGAACTGTAGCACTTTTAATAATCTGAATAGATCCTGAAATATCTCTTCTCCAGGGGTATTTATAAAACATTTTTTGGTTTTGTGCAGCTGTGAAAATCTGTGATGGGGTAGTTAAATAACCTTGGACTTCAGATGCAACTACATCTCTTTCAGGAATAAGCTCTTCCTCTAAAAACAAAGGTTCTCTTACAGCATAAGCCCAGAATTCGAGACCTTTTTCAAGGTTATATGATGGAATAGTAACATAATAGTCAACATATTCATAAGAAGTTCCACCATTCCATGAAGATGCTCCCATTTGATTCATTGCAGCCATAAACTCACTTTGAGTTTTGTATTTACTATTTCCCTTAAATAACATATGCTCATATAAATGGAATAAACCACAATTTGATGCATCTTGGGAAATAGCTCCAGTTCTAAAAGCAATCTGGATTGTGGCTAATGGGACATTATGATTTTCAACGACAAAAAGCTCGAGCCCATTGTCAAGAACATAATGAGTAAGAGTTGGAATGCTTGATGCACTTAGAAAAAGAATCATTATTAAAGAGATAACAACTAAAAAAAGGGCGACTTTCTTTTTTGAAAGCATGTTTCCTCCTAAAATGTATTAAGGACTGTCGGCAGTGATATAAGTGAATTTATAATAAAGTCGGATTCAGCAATCTCTTGAAGATTACCATGACCGACAATTCCACAAAAGTAAACAAGGTTTTCTCTAGCTGCTGCTAAATCTACATATCTGTCGCCAACCATAATTAATTCTGATGGTTTCAAGTTATACTTTTTAAGGTAAAATGATAGTATGTCTTTTTTGGAATTAAAATTAATGAAATCTACATATTTAACTTCATTGAAATATCTTTTTAAATCATATGTTTCAAGAACCGCATTACCATAAATTGATGACCCGTTGCTTGCGGTGCCTATTAAATAAGGATGTTCATGCAGGTTTTTAATAACTTCAATAGAATCTTTTAAGATAATTCCTTCAAAATTTCTAATCTTTTGATCTAAAATTTTTAGCAAGATTTGTCTAAAAATATCATGATAATTGTCAGCAAGATAAGGGAATAAAGAGGAAACAATTTCTTTATAAGTTTTACCAATAAGAAATACAATGTCGGATTTTTTTGGTTTAGAAAGCGATAGTGATGGATTTTGATCACAAAATAAATTTATCGCTTCACTATATGCTTGCTCTATAAAATTACTTGAATCGAAGATAACACCATCAATATCAAATGCTATAAATTTAATCATTATTAACTACTTTTTCTTAAATAACTTAGGAACTAATTAAGTTTTATTTTTTATTTTGTCAAGGATAAATTTTTCATTTTTTTATAAAAGATTTAAAACAGAATAACATTTAGTTACATTTCAAAAATTTCTTATCAATAAATTCTTAATAAAAGAAGAGGAAAAAACTTAAATGTATATTGAAAATAATTAATTAAAAACTATATTAAATGTTGATTATATTAAATTATAACTATATTGAATTTTACTTAAAAATTAAATTTCATTAAGATGATCCTTTAATATTTATGAATGATTATAAAAGTGGAGAATTCCAATAAACAATGACAATTCTTAAAGTTAAAGAAATATTTTAAGAAATAGTTAAAATTAGTAAAAGAGATATTTAAAAAGGAGCTAAAGAAATAATTAAAGAAATAGTTAAAATATATGAAAAGATATTTAAATAAGGAGTTAGAAAAATAGTTTAAGAAATTTTTAAAATAGTTTAAGAGATAAAGAAGAAATTAAAGAAGTATGTAAAGAAGGAGTATTTATGGGGAAAGAAAAAGAAATAGTATATTTTATCGATTTTAGGAAAATAAAAAAGTCCATCTTAAAATATCTTGACAAGATGCATGATTTAACAGGGTTTGATTTTAATGATAAAAATAAAAAAGATAATATTATAGCCATAAAACTTCATATGGGAGAAATTGGCAATACTACTTATGTTAGACCTATCTTTGTTAGAAGGATAGTTGAAAATTTAAAGAAAAAAGGAGCAAATCCATTTCTAACAGATACGACAACTTTATATGTAGGGCAAAGATCAAATGCTATAGATTACTTAAACTGTGCTGTTTATAATGGATTTGGTTACGATTCAATAGGTTGCCCTATAATAATTTCAGATGGAATAAGATCAAATAATTTTGTAAAAGTTGATACTCCCTTTTCAAAACACTTCCAATATATAAAATATGCAGGAGATGTTGCATTTTCTGATGGTTTAGTTGTTATTTCACATGTCAAAGGACATATGCTTGCTGGATTCGGTGGGGCATTAAAAAATATTGCTATGGGACTGGCTACAAGGTCAACAAAACAGCAGATGCATGGGGATGTTAAACCAGAAGTCAATCAAGAAAAATGTATTGGGTGCGGTTTATGTGTTAAATACTGTCCAACATCTGCAATCAAAATAGTAAATAAAAAGGCAAGTTTCGATTTAAATAAATGTATTGGTTGTGCTGATTGTATAACAATATGCCCTTCGAAAGCATTAAGAGTCTTATGGAATGAGTCAAAAGATATATTTCTTGAAAAAATGGGTGATGTTATAAAAGCAATTTTAGATGATTTTGATAAACCAAAACTTTATTTTAACTTTTTAATGGATATAACTCCAGATTGCGATTGTATGGATTATTCAAGATATAATATAACAACAAACATTGGTATTTTAGCAAGTTATGATCCTGTTGCAATAGATCAGGCTTCAGTAGATTTAATTCAAAATGAAAAACTTTATTATAATCATGAAATTAATAAAATAGAAGAAAAAAAAGATGAAGATAAATTTCATCTATTATATCCATCTATTAACTATCAAAAATTTTTAGAATATTGTCAGGATTTAGGTATTGGCAGTAGAAATTATGAGTTAGTGGAGGTAAAAGCATAAACTTATATAAAATTCAAATCAAATTTTCAGAAATAAGTAAAGAGCAGCAAAACAAAAATATTAAATAAAAGCTAAATTTTAGTCATCTATATTTAAGTATATTTTAATAATACAAGTTTAACATAATAGATAAAGGGGTAGAAAATGAAACTTTTCATATTTTCAGATACTCATGACAGGGTAAGTAAGATAACACTGATAAGACAGGCAATAATTAATGAAAAGCCAAATATCATAATTCATCTTGGAGATTTTGTTTCACCATTTTTTGTAAATCAACTTTTTCAAAACATTAAAAAAGAAGCTAATGTTGAAAGAATTATTTTAGTTAAAGGGAATAATGATGGCGATATTGATTTTTTAACTTCAGTATGTTCAAAATTAGATATTAAATTATACACAGAATATTTTTCTGAAAAGATAGAAAATAAAAATATATTGGCTTTTCATAAACCTGATTTTGTGGATCAATTAGCAAAATCTGGTGAATTTGATTATATCTTTTATGGTCATACGCATAAAAAGATTATTAAAAAAATCAATTCTACAATAATTGCAAATCCAGGGACTGCTGCTGGTTATCTTGCAGATGAATCTACTTATATAACCTTAGAACTTTTAAGTGGAAATATCGAATTTCATTCTTTATGAAGCAATATTTTAAAAAATAAAATGGATTCAAAAGTAAACTTTTTTTAATGATTCATCAGATTCACATAATAATTTTTTGTTATCATATATCTTTGAAAGTTCTTCCTGAGAAAGAAAACTAAAATATTGACAGGGAAATTTTGGGCATAAAAAACAAAAAGAAACCCCATTTTTTTCTGCACAAAATCTTATTTTGCAATTTTCACATTCTGGCAGTAGTGTGTTGATAGTTTTATTTAAAAAGATAAATTTACAACCAGAACAGGTAGAATTAATAAAATTTGGGCAGTTAGAGCAATCTTTACCACAATAACCGAAATTATTTATTTCGTTTACCATGGCTTTTTGATATTCTAATTAATAAATATTGCAAATGGAATATCGTGAAGTTATGTTTATAAATGTAAAAAAGAATAAGGAATTATTATGAACTTCAATCATATAAAGGAAGTGAAAATATTTTTAAAAGAAATAGAAAGCCTTATAAATCCTTATAGATTTTACTGTATTGGTGAAACTGCAGTTTCTATTTTAGATAATAAAATTCCAAATTTATATTTTATAATTTCTGATATAGAAATTTCTTTAATTTATAAGATTTTTGATGAAGTTAATAATATAGAACTTTACCCATATTCTTTTTCTTTTAAGTACAAAGAAGAATTGTTTTTCTTAATTAAGGTCGATAAAAAAATTAATAATAAAAATCTAGATTCGATTTTAATATATTTAGAAAATTTCATTGAAAAATCTTTATTAATCCCTCTGCTTTATGAACCTTCCTTAGCCACATTTAAGAATATAAACAAATGCTTCAATTTTTCAAAAATGGAAAACAAAAAATCCCGATATGATTTATTAAATGGGAATTCAAATAGAAGTTCAAGGTATTTTGATTTTTTCCAAAAATATTTTATGGAAAATACTGAAAATTTTTCAAACGGCAATAGTAACTCTAATAATAGCAAAGCAAATAGCAGCAAGACAAAAAATAGCCAAAGTAATGATAAAAATAAAATAAATAATGAAATCAATAATTTTTATTGGTTTGAAAGATTATTAAATAAAATAAATGAAGAAAATAATTTCTTAAAATATAGGGTAAGCTTACTTTTTTTTGTTTTACAATCAAATGAGTCAAAAATATTAATTAAAGAATTTTCTAAGACAGATTTTTTTGTCTGGTTTTTCCCATTATTAGAAAAATGTAAAACACATTATCAAACAAAGGAGTACCATCCAGAAGGGACATTGTATGATCATTTAATTTTGACAGCTATAGAAATAAATTCTAATGATTTTGCATTGAAACTTGCAGCAATTCTTCATGATATCGGTAAAGTAGAATCAATAAACTACAATCCAAAAGAAAATTATCCAAAATATCCAAATCATGCAAACTTATCTGCAAGTATCGCAAAAAGATACATTAAAGATATATTAAGATTTTTCCCATTTTATCCTTTTCTATTAGAAAAAATTTCTTTCCTAATTGAAAATCATATGAAAATTGCATTTTTACCAGATATTGAAGAAGATAAAAAGAAAGATATTTTAAGTTCTATGTATTTACCTGATTTATTAAAACTATTAAAGGCAGATTTGAATGCATCCTCTGCTGATTTAAATATCTATAAAAGAGTTTATTCATATATTCAAAAATTGAAAATTCAACTTCAATAAAGTTTAATTTGAATTGTAACAAAAGATTGTAATTTTTTTTCTTTTATTTTTGAATTTTTTTAATTTTTTTTCAATTTTACTTGACAGAAGTTATTGCATTAATAACATAAAAAAAAGGGGTCATATGAACTTTTTAAAAAGAAGTTTAAGGGAAGCAGATCCAGAGATTTATGAAGTTATTCATAAAGAATTAAAAAGGCAGGAAGAAAAACTTGAATTAATAGCATCAGAAAATGCAGTTTCGAAGGCTGTTCTTGAAGCGCAGGGTTCAGTTTTAACAAATAAATATGCAGAAGGATACCCTGGAAGAAGGTATTATGGTGGTTGTGAATATATTGATGAGGCAGAAGAACTTGCAAGATCAAGGGCAAAACAACTTTTTAATGTTAAATTTGCCAATGTTCAGCCACATTCTGGTAGTCAGGCAAATATGGGAGTCTATTTTGCCGTATTGAAACCTGGCGATACAATAATGGGTATGGATCTTTCACATGGTGGCCATTTGACTCACGGTTCCCCAGTAAATTTTTCAGGTATATTTTTTAATGTTGTTCATTATGGAGTAGATAAAGTCACCGAACAGATAGATTATGACCAACTAGCTCTTCAAGTAAAAGAAGTAAAACCAAAAATGCTTGTTGCTGGCGCTTCTGCATATCCCAGAATACTTGATTTTAAAAGATTAAGAGAAATAGCAGATAGTGTTGGAGCATATCTTATGGTAGATATGGCTCATATTGCGGGTCTTATTGCTGCTGGATTACATCCAAATCCATGTGAATATGCTCATTTCGTAACAACTACTACTCACAAAACCCTTCGTGGTCCAAGGGGAGGCATGATATTGACAAATGATCCAGAACTAAGTAAACTTGTAAATAAAACTATTTTCCCCGGGATTCAGGGTGGCCCATTGATGCATGTCATCGCTGCAAAAGCCGTGGCTTTTAAAGAAGCACTTTCAGATGAGTTTAAAGAGTACCAGAAAAAGATTCTTGAAAATGCTCAGGCTCTTTCAAATGCTTTGAAAAAAGAAGGATTTAGAATTGTTTCAAATGGTACAGATAATCATCTTATGCTTGTCGATGTAACATCTAAAGGTGTTACAGGGAAAGAAGCAGAAACTATGCTGGATGATGCACATATTACATGTAACAAAAACACAATTCCTTTTGATCCAAATCCTCCAACTGTTGCTTCTGGAATAAGATTGGGTACACCACAGTTAACTACAAGAGATATGGGTACAAAAGAGATGGAAATTATAGCTTCTTTGATAAATAAAGTTTTAACGGAGAAAAATGAAGATGCTAAAGGTTATGTAATTTCAGAAGTAAACAAACTTTGTGAAAAATTCCCTCTTTACAAAGGAATAATAGATTAAAAGAGGTTATTGATTAGATATAAAACTGAAATGTAATTTAAATTAAAAAGGGGATAAAAATGGAAAACAATCAAAACTTGAAGAGAACTCCACTATATCAGTCATATAGCAAATACCCTGGTGCAAAATTTGTTGATTTTGGTGGATGGGAACTTCCAGTTCAATTTGAGGCTGGTATAATTGCCGAACATATGGCAGTTAGAAAAATTGCCGGTATGTTTGATGTTTCTCATATGGGAGAAATTATAGTCGAAGGACCTGATGCAGAAAAATATGTTGATTATCTTGTGACAAATGATGTTAAATCAATGGAAGAGCAGCAGGTCATTTATACCCTTATGTGTTACCCTGATGGTGGGGTAGTAGATGATCTTTTAGTTTATAAGTACAGTAAAAAAAAGTATCTTTTGGTTGTCAATGCTTCAAATGTTGATAAAGATTATGAATGGATAGTTAAAAATAAAAATTGTGCGGTCTCTATTGAAAATATTTCAAATGAAATTGTTCAAATCGCTTTTCAAGGACCTAAAGCAGAGCAGATACTTCAAAAATATGTCAATTTTGATCTTTCATCTATTAAATTTTTTCATTTTAAGGATCCTGTTCAGATTAATGGTATAGATTGTATTGTTTCAAGAACAGGTTATACGGGAGAAGATGGATTTGAAATCTATGTAGCCGCAGAACAAGGCTTGAGAGTATGGGATTATATCTATGAAAAAACAAGGGCGGATAATGTTCTTCCTTGTGGACTTGGTTGTAGAGATACTTTAAGATTTGAAGCGAAACTTCCTCTTTATGGACATGAGATAAGTAAAGATATAACTCCTATAGAAGCAGGACTCAAGTATTTCGTAAAATTAGAAAAGGATAATTTTATTGGGAAAGAAATTCTTGTAAATCAAGTGCAAAATGGGGTTAAAAGATCATTGAAAGGCCTTGAAATGATTGATAAAGGTGTCCCAAGATCTGGTTATAAGGTTTTTAAAAATGGTAAAGAAATTGGGTTTATAACAACAGGTTCATATTCACCTATGCTTGATAAAAATGTAGCACTTGCATTAATTGATAGTAACTTAAAATTAAATGATGAAGTCGAAGTTGAAATTCATGGTAAACTTAAAAAGGCTATTTTAGTAAAAACACCTTTTTATAAAAATACTAAAAAAGAAAGTTAATAAAAAACTTTTCTTTTTTATAAATTGATTAATTTAAGTTTAAGCCAATTTTTGAAAAAATGGAGGATTTATGGAAATTTTAAAGAATCTTAAGTATTCAAAAACACATGAATGGGTAAGAGTTGAAGATGGTATAGCATATGTTGGTATAACAGATTTTGCTCAACATGCTTTAGGGGATATTGTTTATGTTGAACTTCCAGAAGTAGATAGTGAAATCTCAAAAGGAGATGAAGTAAGTAATATAGAATCTGTAAAAGCTGCTTCACCTGTTTTTTCTCCTGTTAGTGGAACTATTGTTAAAGTAAATGAAGATCTTGAAGATGATGCAGAACTTATAAATCATAAACCTTACGATGCATACATTTATGCTATAGAACTATCAAACCCTGAAGAGATTGAAGAACTTTTGGACGCAGATCAATATGAAGAATTTTGTGAGACAGAAGGTTCTCACTAAGGAGTTTTTATGCATCCTTATATACCACATACTTCGGAAGAAGTAAAATCAATGCTTTCAGATATTGGTGTAAGCTCTATTGATCAACTTTTTGCCGATATCCCTGAAAGTATCAAATTAAAAAGACAATTAAATATTCATGATCCGATGTCTGAATTTGAAGTATACAAAGAGTTGAAATCACTTTCTGAAAAGAATAAGACAGCCATTTCATTTTTAGGAGCTGGTTGTTACGATCATATTATCCCTGTCGTTGTTCAACATATAATTTCAAGAAGTGAATTTTATACCTCCTACACTCCATATCAGGCTGAAATATCTCAAGGTACTTTGCAATCGATTTTTGAATTTCAATCTTTGATATGTGAATTAACCGGGCTTGATGTTTCCAATGCATCACTTTATGATGGGCACACGGCCGCTTCCGAAGCTTCTGTTATGGCTTTAAATAGTGTTAAAAAATCAAATACTATATTAATATCTGAATATCTGCACCCTTTTACAAAACAGGTACTTAAAACATATTTTCTCGGGCTTGATATTTCTATCGTTGAAGTTAAAGGTAATGATGGGAAAATTGATATTGATGATTTAAAATCAAAAATTTCAGAAAATGTTGCTGGTTTAATAGTCCAAACACCAAATTTCTTGGGTATTTTAGAAGACTTATCAGATATATCTAAAATACTAAAAGAAAATAAAAAAGTCTTAATAGTTTCATCGAATCCTTTAAGTCTTTCAACATTTAAGAACTCAAAGGAGTGGGATGCAGATATCGCAATTGGAGATTTGCAGCCATTTGGTATTCCACAATACTTTGGAGGGCCATCAGCAGGATATATAGCTGCAAAAGAAGAATATTTACGAAAAATGCCAGGAAGAATAGTTGGACAAACGGTCGATAAAGATGGGAAAAGAGGATTTGTTCTTACTTTACAGGCAAGAGAGCAGCATATTAAAAGAGAAAGAGCAACTTCAAATATATGTTCAAATCAGGCATTGATGGCACTTGCTTCTACTGTTTACATGAGCATAATGGGGAAATCTGGCTTAAAAGAAGTAGCAAAAAGATCTATTTCTGCTGCTCATTATCTTGAATCCGAACTTACCAAAACTAAAGCAGGTAGACTTTTATATAATCAGCCATATTTCAATGAATTTACTTTTGTATTTAATAAAGATGCCAAATTGATTCTATCAGAACTTAAAAAACAGGGGATATTTGGAGGTATTTTCCTTGAACCAATTCTTGGTGAAAAATATAAAAATGCTGTCTTGATTGCAGCTACAGAAAAAAGAACAAAAGAAGAGATTGATCTTTATGTCAAGACTGTTGGAGGAATATTATGACAAAACTTTTAAGTGAGATATCTAAAACTGGAAGAGTTGGTTATATACTACCTAAAACAGATATTCCCCAATTAAATATAGAATCAATTTACCCTAAAAATATTTTAGCAGAATCTGATAGACAAATCCCTGAACTTTCAGAAGTAGATGTTGTAAGACATTTTACTGAGCTTTCAAAGAAAAATTTTGGTGTTGATCTTGGATTTTATCCGCTTGGTTCATGCACTATGAAATATAATCCTAAGATAAATGAAGAAACAGCTAAATTTGAAGGCTTTTCAAATATTCATCCTTTGCAGGATGAATCAACAATTCAAGGGATACTTGAACTTCAATATAGGCTTTTAAGATCATTATCAGAAATAACAGGAATGAAATGGGGTACTTTACAACCTTTTGCAGGTGCACATGGAGAATTTGTAGGTATGAAGCTTTTTAAAGCTTATTTTAATGCAAAAGGTGAAAAAAGATCAAAATTACTTGTTCCAGACTCAGCTCACGGGACAAACCCTGCTTCAGCCCATATTGCTGGTTTTGATGTTGTCGAGATAAAATCGGATGAAAATGGACTTGTTTCTATTGATGAAGTTAAAAAACATGTTGGTCCTGATTTGGCTGGTTTAATGTTGACAAACCCAAATACACTTGGTCTTTTTGAAAAAAATATAATTGAAATAGCTAAAGTCATTCATGATGCTGGTGGATTACTATATTATGATGGAGCAAATTTTAACGCTATTTTAGGTAAAGTAAGACCTGGTGATATGAACTTTGATGTAGTTCATCTTAATCTTCATAAATCCTTCTCGACTCCACATGGTGGAGGTGGTCCAGGATCAGGTCCTATCATGGTAAATGAAAAGCTAATCCCATTTTTACCACTTCCAGATATAGTTTTTGAGAATAATTCCTATAAGCTTTCCTATGATAAACCTCAATCTATAGGTAGAGTCTCTGGTTTTTATGGAAATATTGCTGTCATGGTTAGGGCTTATACTTACATTTTATCTATGGGTCAAAAGGGATTAAATGAAGTTTCTGAAAAAGCAGTATTAAATGCAAATTATCTTAGGGTAAAATTATCTAAACTTATAAATATTGCTTATGATACAATTTGTAAACATGAGTTTGTTTTAACCGGAAAAGAGATAAAAGAAAAATTTGGAGTTTCAACATTGGATATAGCAAAAAGGATGCTTGATTATGGAGTTCATCCTCCAACAATTTATTTCCCACTAATAGTTCCTGAAGCTTTAATGATTGAACCAACAGAAACAGAATCAAAAGAAACTTTAGATTATTTTATTTCAGTCATTGAAAATATTGTTAAAGAGATCAAAGAAAATCCTGAAGTTTTACATAATGCTCCAAATAATACGCCAGTAAAAAGATTAGATGAGGTTAAGGCGGCAAAAGAGCCAAAATTAAAATGGTAAAAAATAAGGGCTGCCCTTTTAGGGTAGCCCTTATTTTTTATGAGAAAAAATTAAGTTTTATTAAATAACTTTTCTGGATTAAATAATTTTTCTGGATTGAAGTTAAAGTTTTATTTTCTTAAAAATGTGCTAAGATATTACTAAAGAAAAAATAAAAAATATATGATACTATAATAAGGATTCTTTCATTTTATTTGTTACAAATTGACTTTTTAGCTAAAAGTTTGAAATTTAATTTTTAAAATTTTTGTATAAAATTTTATTCTATATTTTTTTATAAATTTTTTTTAATATTTTTGTTTTTAAGGAATTAATAAAATATTGACTTTTTAGAGGAGAATATATGAATTTTCAGGTTGAGAATCTTTTTAAGGATGGTAAGGAAGTTTTTTATGAAAGAGGATCATTTATTTATAGGAAAGGTGATAAAATCACTGATGAAGCGATATTTTATATAAAAGATGGGCTTGTAACACTAAGAATAAATAAAAAAAATGGTGATAAAATCAAAGTATATAGGCAAAAGGGCGAGATCTTTGGAATAGATGAATCATTAATTCTTGATGAAAGAATAATAGATGCAATTGCAGAAGAAAATACAATTGTATATATTTGGAATAAAACAGATTTCTTTTTAAATACATCGATTAATTGGGAACTTTCTTTATACTCTATAAAGTCATTATCTTCTTTTTTAAGAATATTGAATTCGGAGTTTTTAGACCAGAAATCTTTCTCTTTTTAATTAATATTATTGAATTAAGAAAATTATTAAAATAATTGGTAGGATAACTTTATGAGTAAATTAACGGAAGATTTTATCAGATTTGGATTTGAAGGTGAAAGCGGTTTAACGGAAGGATTTGTTGAAAAATACTCTATTAAATTTCCAAAGAACAAGATAATATTACATGAAGGTGAAAGATCTTCTGATGTATATTATATTTTAGAAGGTTCAGTGTTTGTAACGAAGAAGATGCATGACACATATAAAGTCTTAACCTATTTAGAAAAAGGGGATATATTTGGAGAGATGGGAGTATTAGAAGAAACTATTCGCTCTGCAACAATCATATCTCGAGAGGATTCTACATTTTTGAAATTTACTAAAGAAGAGTTTAAGGAGATACTAAAAATACACCCTCGCTGGATTGATAAAATAATTCAGGATATGTCTGAAAGAATAATAAAAATGATCCAGAAACTGTAAAAAATAATTAAAACAAATATTATTATTGGTTAAAAAGAATAACAAAACTATTTTTTTAAGAAATTTTCATATTTTACAAAAAAATTTTCAGAAAAATTTCTTTAAATAATTTAAATTTTAAATTTAATTGATTTATGTTTAATGAAGTTATGGAGGAATTATGTCTAGTGACAAATCTTTTGATACAAAATATAATCCTTTGGATTTTGAGCAGCAGATTTATGATTTTTGGGAAAAAAATGAAGTATTTAAAGTTGAGATAAATAAAGAAAAAGAAAAATTTGTTATTCCGATGCCTCCTCCTAATGTTACTGGTGTCCTTCATATGGGTCATGCTCTTCAGGATTCTATTCAAGATTTATATATTAGATATAAGAAGATGAAAGGTTTTAATGTTTTCTGGATACCTGGTAAAGATCATGCAGGAATAGCCACGCAAAATGTTGTTGAAAAAATGCTGAAAAAGGAAGGATTAACTAAAGAAAAACTTGGAAGAGAAAAATTTTTAGAAAAAGTATGGGAAGTTGTAGATCAACATAAAAATCATATAGAAAAGCAAAAAAGATACCTTGGAGATAGTTGTGATTGGTCAAAAGAAAAATTCACTTTAGACGAAGATATGTCAAAAGCTGTTGTTCATGCTTTTGTAGAACTTTATAATAAAGGATTTATATTTAAAGGTAAATATATTGTAAATTGGTGCCCAAGATGCACAACTGCTTTGTCTGACGAAGAGGTCGAATCTAAAGAGGAAAAATCAAATCTTTGGTATATAAAGTATCCACTTGTTGATAATACTGGTTATATTGTTGTCGCAACAACTAGACCTGAAACTATGCTTGGAGATACTGCTGTTGCAGTAAACTCCCAAGATGAAAGATACAAAAACTATATAGGGAAAAAGGTTATACTTCCAATCTTAAATAAAGAGATACCAATTATCCAGGATAATTATGTGGATCCATCTTTTGGTACAGGTGCTGTAAAGATAACTCCAGCTCATGATCCAAATGATTATGAGGTCGCAAAAAGACATAATCTTCCTCTGGTTCATGTCATAGATAATAATGGTTTTATGACAGATGATCTTCCTTCTCAGTTCGCAAATCTTGAAAGGTATCAATGTAGAGAAAAAATAGTCGCTCAGCTTAAAGAGGAGGGATTCCTTGTTAAAGTAGAAGGATATACTCATTCTATAGGGCATTGTTCAAGATGTGATACTGTTATTGAACCTATGCTTTCGGACCAATGGTTTGTAAGGCTAAAGGAATTATCTGGTGAAGCTAAAAAATATGTTGAAAATGGTCTTATTAAAATATATCCTTCACGATGGGAAAAGATCTATTTTGATTGGATAGATAACTTAAAGGATTGGTGTATTTCAAGACAATTATGGTGGGGTCATAGAATACCTGTATATTATTGCGATGAATGTAATGAAGTTATTGTCTCTGAAAATAATGTAAATAAATGTCCTAAATGTGGCAGCAATAAAATTCATCAGGATGAAGATGTCCTCGATACCTGGTTTTCATCTTGGTTATGGCCATTTTCAACTCTTGGTTGGCCAGAAAAGACTGATATGCTTGATTATTATTATCCTACAGACCTTTTAGTTTCAGGATATGATATACTTTTTTTCTGGGTAATAAAAATGATTATTGCAGGTTCAACATTTTTAAATAAACCTCCATTTTATGATATCTATTTAACTCCATTAATAAGAGACAAGTTTGGTAGGAAAATGTCTAAATCTTTAGGTAATGGAATAGATCCCTTAGATATCGTTAAACAATATGGAGCAGATGCCTTAAGATTTACTCTTATTTATCTCTCCACAGATGGCCAGGATATAAATCTTGACCCATTAAAATTCGAAATGGGTAGAAATTTTGCAAATAAACTTTACAATGCATTTAAATTTGCCTATCCATATATTGAGCAGATTGAAGAATCAGAAAGTGATATAAAAATAGATAATATATATGATAAATTTGATCTTTATGATAAATGGATCTTATCAAAATTAAATCAGCTTATAAAACAGTTAGACCATTATTATGATAATTATAAAATCCAGTTTATTGCTCAATATATATATAATTTTATCTGGCATGATTTTTGCGATTGGTATATTGAAAGTTGTAAGCCATTTTTATTTGGTTCGGATATGAATTTAAAAAACAGAAAATCAAAAATATTAAAATATTTAATAATTACAATATTAAAAATAATACATCCTTTAATGCCATTTCTTTCTGAAAAACTATATCAATATATAACTTCCAATAATGGAAAGATTTTAGCAAACGAAAAATATCCTGAATATAATGAAAATTTTATCAATGAAAAGGTTATGGAAGATTTTTCATTTATAGAGCAGTTGATAACAAATATCAGGACAATAAAAGCAGAGTTGAATTTACATACCAATAAAAATCTTACATTTCTAGTCAAGACAGAAGATGTTAATGAAAAAAAACTGATTTTACAAGAAAGTCAGATAATAAAGTCTCTGTCACAGATTTCTCAGATAAATTTTATAGAAAAAGAACCTTCTGAAAAATTTTCAACTTCTATAGTAAAAAAGAGTTCAATATTTTTAATTATTGAAGGTCTTGTTGATATCGAAAAGGAGATAGAGAGACTTAAAAAAGAGATAGGTAAGATAAGCGAAACAAAAGAAAAACTTGAAACAAAATTAAGTTCAAAAGATTTTATTGAAAAAGCAAAGCCAGATATAATTGAAAGGACAAAGAAAGAGCTAATGGAATATCAAATTAAGATAGATAAACTTGAAGAAAAATTAAAAATGATAGAAAAATAAGATTAAAATTTAATAACTGAATAGAATTTAGGATAATTGTTTTTTGATTAAAAATTTATAATAATCTATTATAGTTTTAGGAGAAAATATGAAACTTCAAAATTTATTTGGAATGAGGATAAAAGAAGATCCAAAAGATGCAGAGCTTATTTCTCATAAATTACTTGTTAGAGCTGGATTTTTAAGGCAAAACGCAACAGGAATCTATTCTTATCTCCCACTTTTACAAAGAGTATTACTAAAAATTACTGAAATTATTAGGGAAGAGATGAATGCAATAGATGGGCAGGAAATATTAATGCCACTTGCTCAGCCAAAAGAGATGTGGGAAAAAACAGGAAGATATCAAAGCATAAAGGAAGAATTGCTTCGTTTTACTGATAGATGGGAAAAAGAGATGGTTCTTGCTATGACACATGAAGAAGCAGTTTCATTTTTAGCAAAAACTGAACTTGCATCTTATAAACAACTTCCAGTAATGGTTTATCAGATACAACTAAAATTTAGAGATGAACCAAGATGTAGAGGTGGAATAATAAGAGTTAGAGAATTTACAATGAAAGATGGTTATTCTTTCCATAAAGATGAAGAATGCTTAAAAAAATATTATGGTAAAGTATATGAAGCATATGAAAAGATTTTTAAAAGATCTGGATTAAAAAATTTTATAGCTGTTCAAGCAGATCCAGGGATGATGGGGGGAAGGATATCACATGAATTCATGCTTTTGGTCCCTTCTGGAGAGGACACTATTGTATATTGTGATTCCTGTGGATATAAAGCAAATAAAGAGGTTGCAACATCGAAGATTGATTGTTTCAAAGAAGAGATGAAGCAACTACAGTTAGTAGAAACGCCAGAGAAAAAGACTATAGAAGAAGTAGCAAACTTTTTAAAGATAGATAAAAGTAAGACAGTAAAAGCTGTTTTTTATGCTGATGATAAAGATAAGATTTACCTGATTCTTATTCGAGGTGATAGAGAGGTTAATGAAACAAGACTGAAAAAATTGATCAATTCAGCATACTTAAGGTTTGCTGAAGAAAAGGAAATACTTGCAACTGGTGCTGTCCCTGGTTATGCTTCATGCATTGGGGTTAAAAAAGATCTCAATATTTATATAGATAAAACTGTTATTGAATCAAATAATCTTGTCGCTGGAGCGAATAAAGAAGGATATCACTATTTAAATTTCAATTTTGAAAGAGATGTCGATATCAAATCTTATCCCAATATGCGTATCGAAAGCTTTTCAGAAGTTTTGGAAGGGGATTTATGCCCTCAATGTGGAACACCATTAAAGGTCACAAGAGGAATAGAAATAGGTAACATTTTCCAGCTTGGAGATAAATATACAAAGGCATATGATGTAAAAGTCCTAGATGAAACAGGTAAAGCATTTTATCCAGTAATGGGTTGTTATGGAATAGGTGTTGGAAGACTTGCTGGAAGCATTGTAGAAGAATCAAATGACGATAAGGGAATCATCTGGCCTATATCTGTTGCTCCATTTGAAATTCATATTGTTGCTTTGAATCAGAAAAATAAAGATGTTTATGAAAAAGCAAATCAATTGTATAAAGAATTAATTGAAAATAATTTTGAAGTTTTACTTGATGACAGAGAAGAATCAGCAGGCATAAAATTTGCAGATGCAGATTTGATTGGTATTCCTTTTCAAGTAATAGTATCTCAAAAATTAATAGAAAAAAAACAGTATGAGATAAAAATTAGAAAAAGTTCTGAAAAAATTATTGTAGACGAAGATAAACTATTACAGACTTTAGGTGCAATGATTCAAAATGAATACTTGAAATATCAGTGATAGAGTTTTAAGATAACATTTTAAAGATAAAGTATAGTAAGAAAAAAAATTTATGGAAAATAATATTTATAAAAAATGAAATATAGGGGAAATAAAAGATACTATAAAATTAAAATTTAAGAGAATTTAAGATTTAGCATAATCTATTGCTTTAGAAGAAAGAATAAAACTTTTTCTATGAATTGAAGAAAGTCCAAAATTTAAAATCTCTTCAATATGTTTTTTTGTACCATATCCTTTGTGAAAACTAAATGAATATTGTGGAAAATATTTGGAAATAGATTTCATATAGTTATCTCTTTCGACTTTTGCGACAATAGAAGCCGCAGAGACAGCTGTTATTTTTCTATCTGCTTTTATTAAAAAAAAAGTTTTTTCCTTTTTTATAGGGTCAAAATTTCCATCGACTATTGTCGTAATATCTGAATCAGGGTAGAATTTTTTCGCATCTTCATAAAGTTGTTTCATTAATAGATAGATAGCTTTAGATATACCTAAATTATCTATTACAATATTTGATAGTGAATAAAATTGATACCAGATTGCTTTTTCTTTTATAATAGAATAAGCGTATTCTCTTTTTTCTGGTTTTAATAGTTTAGAATCTTTTATAAAATGGCAAATATACTCTTCGTCAAATAAAACTGCTGCGACATATACAGGACCTGCAAGACAGCCTCTACCAGCTTCATCTATTCCTAAAATATATTTCATAATATCATTGCCATAAGTTCATTCTTTTCTTTTCCAAAAATAAAAATTTGAAGATAATCACCTTTATTAATTTGAAATCTATTAGAAATATATGCATTAACAATTAAATTATGATAACTTTTTCCGCTAATTATATTTGTCTGGTTTATTGAACTTTTTCGAACTTTTTCTACAATAAAATAATCATTTTTTCCTATAAAAGAATTTAAATATCTTTTTTTATTACCTTTTACAATATGGTTTAGTCTATCTATATAATAAGATTTTTCAGATTGTTCCATAGTTTCTTGCATATAAAAAGCTGAAGTTCCTTCTCTTTTAGAAAAAGGAAAAAGATGAAGATGGTGAAATCCACAACTTAAAACTACACTTTCTGTTTCAGAAATCGTTTTTTTATCTTCCCCAGGAAAACCAACAATAATATCTGTAGATAAAAATGCATCCTTTCTATTTTCTTTTATTTTATTTAAAACTTTAAGGTAATCATCAACTTTGTATTGTCTATTCATCAAAGAAAGTATTTTATTTGAGCCAGATTGAAGTGGAAGATGAAAATATGGTTTAATATTTTTGTTTTTAATTATTTCAAAAAACTTTTCATCTAGGTTATTTATCTCAATTGAAGAGATTTGAAAAATAAGGTCGGGAAAAAGATTTAATAAATTTTGTAAAAGTGATGAAAAATTAAGATTATTATAACTATATTTTGCAATATTGATCCCTGTTAATACCACTTCCTTAAAACCTGCATCAGAGATTTTGTTTAAAGAATCAATTATTTGTTCGTAATTTAGCGAAACTTCTTTCCCTCTAACTATATGAACTTTACAATAACTGCAATTATTATTGCAACCATCCTGAATTTTTAAAAATGCTCTACTATGAAATCTTTTATCTAATGCTGGATTTAAGAATCTTTTATTATAATTAAAAGAATCAGAATCAATGTTTTTTAATAATTCGATCTTATCTAAATTATTAAAAGTAAAATCTTTAAGATTAATCTTATTATTATAAAAAAGATTTTCTATTTTTTCGATTATTTCATTTACTTTCCCTTTGTAATCAAGAGAAAGATATATTAACTTTTCATTTTTTATTGATGTTGTGGGGTCAAAACAGCCTGTACTGATGCAAAATTTACCTTCTTTTAAGAGCTGATTTATTAGTCTGATAGATTTTTTTTCAGCCTCAGAAGTTACAGTGCAGGTGTTAATGACAACTATATCTGCTTCATCAATATCATTTGAAATATCTTCTTTTGCTTGTACCTGAGAAATGATAGATTCTGTTTCTGAAATATTGAGACGACAACCAAAAGTTTTAAATGCAATTTTCATTATTGGTTAATTTTAATAGTTAATATTAATTACTGTTATTTATCTCTTGGTAAAGTTCATTTAATTTTGAAGAATTAAATTTTTTCATAGCTATTTGGAGAACTTCCAATGCTTTATTTTTTTCACCTATTTTGTTTAGTGAAAAAGCAAGATAATAGTAGGGATAGTATTGATCAACACCAAGAAAAATAGCTGCGTTAGAAGATGTTATCGCTTTATAATATAAGCCAAGTCCAACATAAGATTTGGCAAGATAATAATAATTCCATGCATCAGAAGAATTTAATGAAAGTGCTTTTTCAAGATTTGTTAGCGCTTGCTTGTATTGGCCAAGATCATTATATACCCTTCCTATAAGTTTCAAAAACTGTAAATCATTTGGGAATATACCAAGGGCTTCTTTTGTATAATCAATACATTTCTGAAGTTTCCCAAGTTTATAAAGACTTTGAGTCAAATAATAATAAATTTGTTTGTTTTCTGGGTAATCAACAAGAAGTTTTATAGCCAAATCTTCTACTTCAGAATATTTGCCTAAATGGAATAAATTGGCTAAATTGTTTATAGGGTCTTGTAGTGAAGAAAAAATAAAACTTGCAAAAATAGAAAAGACTAATATAATAGATAATGTTAAAGAGTTGTGTAAAAATATTTTTCTCATTTTCTAACTCTTTATTAAATTTGATTAATAAATAATACGATAAAAATTAATGTCAAAGGAAAGTATTATGATAGTAAAGTGTCCAAAATGTGGTAAAAGTTTTATGTTAAATGATGCTTTGCTCAGAAATAATGTGACTCAGATATTTTGTCCTAACTGCAACAATAAAATTTTGGTTGAAAAAAAACAAGAAGACCAAAAATCTGCTGAAAATGAATATCAAATTCCTAAAGAGAAGCTAGATAAAATATTAAGCAAAATTGAAGATCTTCCAACTTTACCAATAGTTATACAAAGGATATTGCAACTTATTAATGATCCAAAAGCAACTACAAAACAAATTGGGAGTATAATAACTTCTGATCAATCATTAACAGCTAAAACATTGAAACTTGTGAATTCAGCTTTTTATGGTTTTGCAAAAAAGATAACTACTGTAGATCAAGCTATTGTTATTATAGGATTCAACGCAGTAAAAAACCTTGCAATCTCTGCTTCTGTTTTTGATATATTTAAAAACATGAATCAAAAGAGTGGGTTTGATAGATATGGATTTTGGACTCATTGTATAGCAACTGCATTTATTTCAAAACAGATAAGTGAAGATACCAGAATAGGGAACCCAGGAGAGATCTTTGTTTCTGCCCTGCTTCATGATATCGGGAAAATTATCCTTGATATCTACTTTCCTAATGAGATGAATAAAATATTGTATAATGCAAATAATAAAAATATTTCATTTATTCAAAGTGAAGAGGAAATTTTAGGTTTCACTCATCCAGAAGTTGGTTTTTTACTATGCAGAAAATGGAATTTGCCAGAAAATTTATATATACCTATAAGGTATCATCATCATCCAAACAAAGCTATTAAATATGAATCTATTGTTGCGATCGTACATACTGCAAATATTATCGCAAAAGCTGGCAATATTGGTTATGATGGCGATTCTGTTACTCCTAAAATATCGACTAATGCATGGAATTTGCTTAAACAGATGAAACCAGACCTTTCTTCTGAAACAATAAAAATTTATATTGATTCTGCTAAACATCATATAGAAGCTTCAGACTTTCTTAAAGTCGCAATTTCTTAAAAAATATGAAAAATGAAAAATTTAAATGATTTTCAAAATTTATACCAAGTCATAAAGCAAAAAAAAGGATTACTCAAATTTCCAAAAGAACTAATAGAAGATAAAAACTTAAAAGAAATACTAAAAGACTTACAAGAACATATCTTTGAAGAATCAATAGAAATAAGTTTAAAAAAGAACTCAATAGATGAATACCATAATTTTCTTGATAAGATTTTTACTCTATTAAGAATATTTATTTCAGATGCAAAATTCTTCTATTTTTACTATGAAGAACTTGGTAAGAACTACGAATTATTTTATAGTGAAATCGAGGATTATACGATCCTATCAAGTATAGAAGAAGCTATTGATGAAGGGATTATAAATTTAGTATCAAACATAAATGAAGTCAGATCTTTTGAAAACATATATTATGAAAAAGAAAAAACTTTTATTACCCCAATACCAATCTTTTTATATGGCAAGAAGATTGGAATAATTGTTGGAGTTTCAAAAAATCAGATAAAAAAAAATGAAAATATTGACAATCTTTTTTTTAGCTTAATAAACCACATCGCACCTTTATTATATTCTTCGCAGTTGAATTATCAACTTCAAAAAAAGCAACAAAGCCTTTCTCTTTTGGTTGATGTTACGGAAGAACTTTCTTATGTAAAACCTATAGAAGATAATATAAAAGGCGTAATTAAATCTCTTTCACAATCTATTAATTGTAGTATTTCTGCCTTAATATTGATGGATTCAAATTCTCAACTTTATTTTAAATTTACTTCCAAAGATTTATATCCTTTAATAATACAAAGAAGATGGAAAATAGGGGGTGATCTATTCTCTGAAAGTATAAGCAAAAATTTATCATTTATAATAAATAATATGTATAAGAACAGAGTATATATTAAAACATATAAGATTGTTAGCGATCAAATAAGATCTTTTCTTGTCTATCCTCTTCAAGCAGTAAATTTTAAAGGATGCTTTTTCGCTGGAAGGTTAAAAGATGAAAAACAATTTTCGCATGAAGAATATGATTTAGTCATGACAATGATAAAAAATTTGGGGATATTTTTAAATAATATATATCTATTTAACGAAGTAAAGGTAAGTTATGAATTGACAACTTCTGCTTTGGCTTCGGCAATTGAAGCAAAAGATCCTTATACAAAAGGGCATTCTCAAAGAGTCATGAGGTATTCATTATTAATCGGTAAAAAATTAGGTTTAAGTGAAGAATCTCTTAAAACAATAAAATTAGCTGGACTTTTGCATGATGTCGGTAAAATTGGGATACCAGAGGCTATTATAACAAAAAAGGGACCACTAAATGAAAAAGAATACAAGATAATGAAAAAACATCCGTATATTGGTTATTTGATTGTAAAAGATATAGATTACTTAAAAAGTGGAATACCTTTTGTACTTTATCATCATGAAAAACTTGATGGTTCCGGTTATCCTTATGGACTTAAAGAAGATAAAATACCTTTGTTTGCAAGAATAGCTGCGGTAGCTGATTTTTTTGATGCTTTAACCTCAGATAGACCATATAGGAAAGGATTATCTTTTAATGATGCAATGTTAGAAATTAAAAAAAATAGTGGGGTAAAGTTTGATAAAGAAGTTGTTGATGCTTTTATTGAAGGGTTGAAAACTTAACTTGACAGATTTAATATTTTAAATATAATTTAGTTGGTTGTATTTAAGGAGCAATTATGGAAAAAACCTTAGAATATCTTAAAAAGATACCACTTTTTTCAAAATTTACTGAAAAAGAACTTAAAAGTATCGGATCACTTTTAAAAGAAAGAGAATACAAAAAAGGTGAAATTATAGTTAAGCAAGGCGATGAAGGTGTTGGTCTTTTCATTATAAAAAATGGAAAAGTTAAGGTAAGTAAAACAATTGCAAGTGGAAAAGTCATTGATATTGCAGTTCATTCAGATGGTGAATATTTTGGTGAACTTTCGATGCTTGACAATAAACCAAGAACTGCTACAGTTACTGCGCTGGAAGATACCACCACATTAATAATGACTTACTGGGAGTTTAAGGCTTTACTGGAATCAAAACCAGAAATTGCTCTTTATATTTTACCAGTTTTAGTTGAAAGATTTAGAGAAACAAACGAACAGTTACTTGAATTAAAAAATAGTTAAACATTGTATTTGGTTAATATCTGGCGACGTTCCCGAGTGGCTAAGGGCGCGGTCTGCAAAACCGTTGTTCACCGGTTCGAATCCGGTCGTCGCCTATGGAATATTAAAAATGCCGAAGTGGCGGAATTGGTAGACGCAAGGGACTTAAAATCCCTCGGTACCTAGTACCGTACCGGTTCAAGTCCGGTCTTCGGCATTCTTTTTTTTAAAAAGAAAACAATATTATATATCCTTCGTATTTTTCTGTTTTTTGCTTAAAACCACTAATTTGCATTGATCCATATAGTTTGCCATTTATTTCTATTTTAGAAAATTGCTGGAAAAAATCTTCAGATTTATTTTTAAACGCATCTTTTAAGGTGCTATTTAATTCTTTTGAAAATTCAAAAATTTGCAATAATGAAATACTATTTGCTTCATTATCAATTTTTACAAAGTTTTCAAAAGCTTTATTTTTATAAATAATATTTCCTTCATTGTCTGTCGTGACTAAAGGTTTTTCAAAAAGATTTATTAAAAAAAGTATCTGCTTTTTATATAATTGAATTTTTTCTTTTTTCAATTTATCAAATTCATTTAAGTTATAAATTAACTTATTTAAAACAGAACCTAATCTTCCTAATTCATCTTCTTCAGGGAATTTAAATTTTAAGAATTGAGATAGTTCACTTCCATCATCAGAATCTTCCATTTTACTTACTAATTTTTCATAATATTTTACTGATTTATTTTTAGTCGAAAGGAAAATTATATTGATAATGATTGCTAAAAAGATTAGAATGATAGAAAAATTAAAAATGGTCCATTTATCTAATATTTTGTTAAAAAGAGAAATATAGATTAAGAAAAAAAGGACAAAGTTTATTGCTGTATGGAAAACAAAATAAAATTCAGGTCTTTTGTACAATTTCATAGGAATTCTCCTTTTTCATTTTAAGTTATGTTACTATAAATAAATCCTGTATCATTAAAGTAAGAGTATTGTTTTGCATAAAATATGGTTCAAAAATAATTGAATTAATTGAATTTAGCTTGATTTCATTGAAAAATTGTTTGCTCTTAAAAAAAATTGCATCAATTCCGATACTATCCTGAAAAACTTTTAATTTTATTGAGTTATTATTTCTGCCTATATATGAAGGATTTGTTAATGAAATATCTTTTGTATAAAATAAAGGGACCTTAAAATCTTCTCCATAAGGCTGAAGCATCTTGTACCATTTTTCGAATTCTGGATCGATTAGCTCATCAAATGTTATTTCATATGTGTAAAACATCTGGTTTTGAGATTCAGATTCGCTGTTAACTTTTAAAATTGAATCATTTAAAACCTCAATAAATTTTTCATATTTATCTTTAATAATGGTAAAACCAGCAGCGAAATGATGTCCTCCAAAATTTTCAAAAAATTCTGAAAGTTTGCTTAAGAATTGAAAAGAATTGAAGGAGTTTTTAGACCTCATTGACCCATAAATTCCATTTTTAGTTTTTGTAATGAAAATGACTGGTTTTGAAGTTATGTTTACAAATCTTGCAGATAAAAGACCTGTTAAACCAGGTTCGATCCCTTCCTTTTCTATTAATACAATTGGCTTATTAGTTGTAGATATCTTTATCGAATTAGCTATCTCTTCAACTATCATAGTTCTTTTAATGTTATAATCATTTATCTCTTTAAGATTTATAAGAGAATACTCATCATTTTTACTTAAGAAAAAGTTTAATAGTAGTTCACCTTTGCCAAATCTTCCAGGCGAATTTAATAGTGGAGATATTTTCCATATAATATCATAACTACTTAAAGGATAACTTATATTTATCAATGTAGATAAAATGTTTGTTATAAATTCTGGTTTTGATTCGTTAATTATCTGTAAACCTTTTGAAATTAAGTATCTGTTTTCATTTACCACAGGCATAATATCTGCAATCGTTGCAATTGAAACATAAGGTAGATATCCTATAAGTTCATTTATACATTTTGGATAATTATATCTTATGGTAGAATAAAGTGTAAAATATAAAAAGTCCAATTTTTTTATATAAAAAGGCTTATATGTATCAAGTAATTTAAGGAAATTAGCTTCATTGTTAATAAGTTTTTCAATCGATTTAATTTCATTAGAATCAAATTTTATATCTAATATATCTAAAATCAACTTTGTTAAGTTTGAATTACTTGTAACTAAGATACCATTTTCTTTTTTTGTCTTTTCTATAAGTTGAACTATATATTCTTTTGCTTCAGCATTTGAATAAAATTTTCCTAAAGAAAAAGTATAGGATTTCGCCGAATTTTTATATTCACTCAATTTATTTGAATCATTGGCATCTACAATAAAAGAAAAAGAAAGGCTTTCAATAATATTTAAGTTGTATATCAAAAAATAGGTCATATTAATAATATAGGAATTTTCCGAATTCTTATTTTTAAAAGTAATTATTTCAAAATCTAAAAAAGAAATATATTGAGTATATATTTTAGTCTGAGAAAACACAAGTGCTTCAACTATCTTCCACGCAACAGCACTACCAGAAAGGCATAATGGATATTGATATTGTTCTAATTTTGGATTTATTATAGCATTTGCTGGTGGAATTTTATCTTGAGGATTATGATGATCTGTTATTATTACATCTATGCCTTTAGCACGCGCATACTCTATCTCTTTAAAGCTTGAGATACCGTTATCAACGGTAATGATAAGTTTTGCGCCTTTACTAATGGCTTTATCTATTTTTTCTAATGAAATTCCATAAGGTTCATCATTTTCTGGAATGGAATAATAGATAGTTTTAATTCCATATTTTTGAAGTGCATCAAATAAAATTTTAATACCAACTATTCCATCAACATCAGAATCACCAAAAATAAAGACTGTATCATTTTTTATTTTGGCATTTTGGATAAGATCTAACGCGATATGCATATCTTTAAATAAAAATGGTGGATGTAAAAAATAGATAGAAGGATTCAAAAAATTAATTATCTTTTCTTCGCTATCAATTTCGTAGTCTAAAAGATGCTTAGCCATATATTCTGGCATAGAAAAATTTTGAGAGATTAAATCAACTTTTTTATAAAATTCAATACCTTTTTGAAAGTTTTTTTCTATCCACTTTATATTTTGTATTGAATTATGTGGTAAATTTGTATTCATATAAAAATGCCTGTAATTTTTTTATTTATAGTCTATAATTTTTATTATTATAGAATTTTTAATAATTTTTTTCTCACTTAAAGTAATAGCATCTTTTAACTTTTTTGTTACTTCGATTATAGATTCTTCTTTATTTGAAAATAAGGTTAAAATTTTTGCTGTAGGATTTATCAAATCGCCTTTTTTTATAAATAATTCTATTCCAGCGCCATGATCAATAGAATCTTCTTTTTTATTTCTACCTGCTCCAAGAGAATTTGCAAATAATCCAAACTTAAAAGCATCAATATCTGCAATATACATTTGACTGAAATTCCCAAAAATATCTTTTGCATATATATCTTTTTTGATTTTAGTAGTAGGCAAAATAGAATAATCATCCAATACTTTTGGATTTCCACTCTGTTTAACAATAACTTGTCTAAATTTGTCTAAAGCTTTTTTTGAATTTATAGATTTCAAAACTTCATCTTTTGCTTCATCAAAATCTTTTGATAAAGTCTTACTAATCATCAAAGATGAAAGATATATTGTAAGTTCATAAAAATCACCATCTTTTATATTTCCTTTTAATAATTCTACACTTTCGATAATTTCAAGCGAGTTCCCTATCATTTTTCCTATTGGTTCATTCATATCAGTTAATACAACACTAGTTTTGACCTGGTTTAATTTACCAACTTTTATAAGATATTCAGCTAATTTTTCAGCATCTTCAACATTTTTCATAAATGCACCTTTTCCTACTTTAAGGTCAATAACTAGATTTTTAGTTCCTTCTGCAATTTTTTTTGACATAATTGATGCAGTTATTAAAGGGATAGACTCAACCGTACAGGTGGCATCTCTTAATGCATAAAGATACTTATCAGCCACAGCTATTTCTTTTGTTTGCCCTATCATTGCTAAATTTAATTCTTTAATCTGGTTCTTAAATTCTTTTAAGGATAAATTAACATTAAATCCAGGTATGGATTCTAACTTATCCAATGTTCCACCAGTATGTCCCAAGCCTCTACCACTCATCATTGGAACGGCAATATTGCATGATGCTACAATTGGAGCTAAAGGAATCGATATTTTATCTCCAACTCCACCAGTAGAATGCTTATCGCAGGTTGGTAACAAAATATCTTCAAAGTCAACTTTTATACCAGAATTCACCATGGCTTCAGTAAGATCTGCTGTTTCTTCAAATGTCATTCCTCTGAAAAATATTGCCATAAGTAATGCAGAAACTTGATAGTCTACCGCAGTGTTAGATTGAATTTGATTGATAAAAAAATTTATTTCATCTTTTGTAAGGGTAAAACCATCTCTTTTCTTCCTGATTATGTCGATAAAAGTCATTTTGTTCTCCTTGGAAAAATATCATTAAAAAAAAATCATTAAAAAAAATCTATATATGTGCGAATCAATATTTAGGTAATTTATTTTCATATTCCAACTATCTTAAAAAATTATACTTGTCAAAAAATATTCTTTATTCTCTAGAAAAGAATATACTTAAAAAAAACATAAAAATAAAAAAAATATATATTTATAATTAATCTTGACTACATCTTTTATATTGTTAATTACTTTTTATATTGTATAATTGTTATGTAGATATAAATAAAAATTTAGCAAATTATATTTCAGTAAATATTTATTGATAAGGAAGGATTTGGAATGGGAATATCGATTTTTGCAATTATATTAATTTCAACAGCAATTTCTATAATTATATCAATAATATTTAGAGCAATTGATAAGTCAAACCAACAGCTTTCAAAACTAAAATTATTTGTTGAAAAATCTATAAAAGATTTGGATACATTTATTGTAGAAAAAAAGCAAACTATTAAAGACCTTACAATAGATATTGATTTTCACATTAAGCAAGCTCAATCACTATCTGCAAAATATGAAAAACAGCATAGCGATATTATGCTATTTTTTTCAAAATTCCAGGATCAAAAGCAGGAAATAGAGCAACTAAAAAAATCGATAAAACTTATTGGTGAAACCAAAGACTCTTTATCATCTGAGATTTCTAAACTTGAAAATTTTAATAGTAAAATAGAACAGTTTAAAAAGGAACTGGCATCAGTTGAAAGTCAATGCAATTCATTAAGTGATTCTTTAATTTCTAAGCAAGAATCAATGAGAGAGCAAGTTGAAAGCTATTTAGTTGAATTGCATGAAAAAGCGAATTCTGTAATTCAACAAAATGCAAAATTGCAATATGAAAAGTTGAAAACTGTTGAACAAGAATTAAATAAAAAGATAGAAGAACTTAAACAAGAATTTAATAGTAAAGTTAACATTTCTGAAAAAAATTTTGAGAATTACTTAAATGAAATTGAAAAAAATGTTCAAGATAAATTGGATAGTTTTACTGATAAATTTGAAGATATAAATGATTCTTTTAAGGCTTATGAAGAAAATATAATAAATTTACAAAATGAAAAGGAAGAGCAGTTCGAAAAATCAATTTCTGAAATAATTAGAAACAATGAGATAAGGATTGATGAAAAAATAAAGTCCTTGGAATCACTTCGAAATAGTATTAATCTATTATATATTCAATTAGAAGAAAAGGTCGATTTGTTCGATGATACTATATCTTCAGAATCTGAAAAAATGGTTGAAAAATTCAACAAAGAATTGCTTGCATCTTTTGCTGAAAAAACAAAGAAAATAGAAGAATATTTACTTCAAAGTGAAAAACAGTTAAGTCAGGTAACTCAAAAAATAGATAGCATTCAAGATGCGATAGATAAAATAATTAATTCAAAAGTTGCAGATGTTGGTAAATATGTCCTTCACCTTGAACAAAGAATAGCAAACTACCAGGAAACAGTTTATAAAGAGATTGAAAAAAAATTTACTAATTTAGATTTAGATGCAAGAGCAATAGTTGAGCAGTATAAAAACCAACTTACTATTTTAAATACAGAATCATTAGATAAAGTTGAAGAGAAAGCTAAAAAAATTGAAGATCAGTTCGAAGAAATAACCAAAGAGCAAAATAGATTAAAAGATGAATATTTAAGTAAATTTCAAGATATATTGAAAGAAAATGAAGAAATAATAAAGAATTCTTTAAATAAGTTTAATCAACAAACAAATACAAAAATAGAAGATATTGCAAAAAATTTTAATTTAGAGATTGAAAAAATACTTGAGGATAGGGAAATAAAATTATCTGAAATAGAAAGTCAAATTATTAATAAAAAGAATCAATTAGATAATCAATTTAATGAAATAATTTCTGGATTTGAAAAAACCAAAAGTGAATTTAAAGAAAAGATACAACAATTTGATTTAGAAATACCTAAATATTCAGAGGAAATTTCAAAAAAATTAGTTCAGTTTGAAAGTAAGATAAATAATCTTGTCGAAACTAGAATATCTGAAATTACTCAGTCTATTTTAAGTAGTCAGGATAAATACATAGTTGAATTTGATAATATTTATAAGGATTTTACAACCAAAGGTAACAATTTTATTCAAGAATTAAATCTATATAAAAATAATTTAATATCAGAATTAAAAGAATTTTCCAAAAAGAAGGAAGAAGTCTTTTCTGAACTTGGTATGATTAAGCAATATATAAATCAAAGCATGGATAAATATGATAAGGATATTGAAGAAAAAATCAAAGAAATTGAAAAAGATGTTATAATGCAGTTTAATAAGATAAAGGAATCTAAAGATCAAGTTGAGCTATATCTAAAAGGATTTGAAGAAAAGAAGGTTGAGATAGAAGAAGAACTGAAAAAAGTAAAAGAAAATGTATTTGAAAATGCGAATATTATAAGTAAAGAAGCGGAAGATAAGATATTGAAGTTAGAAGATCAGATTTTAGAAAAGATGAAAGAAAACTCAGGTAAATTTGAGACAATAGAAAAAGAAATAGATGAAAGACTTAATAAGATAAAAGATAAGGTAGTAACAATTGAAAATAAAGGTTCACAGGAGATTGAAAAAGCGATAGAAGTAGTGATACAAAGGATAGAAAAAGAAAAAGAATTTATATTATCTAAGATACCAGAATTATATAAGCAACTTGAAGAATATGATAATAAGATTGAAAAGACTAAAGAAAAAGTTAACGGAATTGAAAAGCAGGTAGAGGAGAAAGTAAAAATAGTAGAATTAAAAGCCGAAGAATTTTTTGGTAATATAAAATTATCAAGTGATGAAAAGATTAAAGAAACTGAAGAAAAAATAGAAGAAATGAAAAATGAAGTTATAGACCAATTCAATAAAATATTTAATAAGATAAAGGAATCTAAAGATCAAGTTGAGTTATATCTAAAAGGATTTGAAGAAAAGAAGGTTGAGATAGAAGAAGAACTGAAAAA
>CAZOPR010000002.1:116352-130062 GCA_964581895.1 uncultured Brachyspira sp. | reverse complement strand
GTTAACGGAATTGAAAAGCAGGTAGAGGAGAAAGTAAAAATAGTAGAATTAAAAGTAAATGGTTTTATTAATAATATAAAAATATCTAGTGAAGAAAAGATAAGGCAGATTGAAAATAGAATAAACGAATTTATTATAAAACTGAAAGATTTTGAAGAAAGTATAGAAAAAAAATATACAGATAATTCTCAAAAATATGATCAATTCTGCCAGAGATTTCAGGAAGAAACATCAAATAAAATGAAAGCTTTGCTTGAAAATATATTAAAGGAATTTTCTGAACAAAAGGAAAAAATCAGAGAACAGATAGATGGTTTAGCTACAAATATGAATTTAGAAACAGAAAAAATAAGCAAACAAAATATTGAAAAGATAGAAAGTTTATTTAATTTGTCATATCAAAAAATATTACCAAAACAAAAAGAGATTGAGACAAGTATTAATAAAATTGAAAATTTGATAAGCGATATTGAAAAAAAATATCAAAATATTGATAGCGAGATGGATAATAATTATAATGAATACAAGGAAGAAATATTTAAAAGGAAAGAAGAAATTGCTATTGTGTTAGATAAATTTGAAAAAGAACTTGAACAGACAAAGATGGATTATATAAAATATATAAATGATGCGAATAAAAAAATTGAAGAAAGATCTGTTAATTTGCAGAAAAATTTTGAAGAACAGGTTAAAGATTTGTTAGATGAACTTGAAAAAAAATATATAGATTCAGCTGTTCAAAATTTAGCGAATATTGATGCCAGATACAAAGAATTAAGTGAAAAAAAAGATGAATTTAATGAAATGATTAAAAATCTTCAAAATATAGTGGATGTAAAAGTCACAAAAATTTTGGTTGAAAAAGAACAGGATATGAATGAAATTATTAATCGTTCAAAAGCGAACTTAAAAAGTTCAATTGAAAATGTTCTTTCATCAAAAGATATGTTATTAGAAGACTTTAAGAATGATTTATTTAATATGAAAAATAAATCTAATGAAATATTTATATCTATTGAAGATGAGATAAAAGAAAAATTTGAAGCTATAGAAAATAAATTTCGTCTGGTTAATGATGAATTTAACAGATTAGAAAATAAAAATAATTTTTTAACACAAATCAAAGATGATATTAATAAAATTGATGAACTTTTATTAAATTACAAAGAACAATTGGAAATAGTGAATTCTAAACAAAAAGAAACGGAAGAATTTTTAAAAAGTTTTGAAGGTATAGATAAAGATTTAGAAGAATATTCTAAAAAGATATTTGAGCTAAGAAATGAGAGGAAAACTCTTGCAAGGTTAGAAGAAACTTTCGATAAACTAGTGGTGCTTTCTGCAAAGGCAGATAATCAATTTAACAAAGTTCAAAATGATATGGAAGTCATAGAAAATGTTAAAAGTAGGTTAGTTGAACTAGAGCAGATGTTTAAAAAGGTTACTGAAAAGTTTGGATTATTAAAACAATATGACAGTAAACTTTCTGAGTTGAATGATAACATACAAAAAATTGAAAATGAATTTAATAATATGTATGGAGAAAGTCAGGGAATTAAAGAATTAATTGAATCAACTAAAAATGAAAGTAAAAGTTTACATGAAAGGTTGCTAAATCTTGAAAAAGAAATTCTATCAATTGATAAAGAATCTAAAAAATTTGACTCAGCCTTAGAAAAATTTTCCCAAATGGATGGTTTTATATTGGATTTAGAAGAAAGAAACAAGCAATTGGAGCAAAAACAAGTATGGCTTACTAAAACAGAAGATAGGCTTGAAAAACTTAATTCTAGATCTGAAGAATTGATAGAACAGTTAGAGCTTTTAATTGAAAAAACAAATGTTATATTAAAAATGAAACCTGAAGCAAAAAGAGTCCCTGTTGGTTCAGAAGATAAAAGTGAAACAATATTAGAACTTTATAGACAAGGCTGGAGCGAAGAAGAAATCGCAAGAGTCACAAATAAAAGCATAGCTGAGGTAGAGTTAACAATAAAACTGTATGGACAAAAGAAGTAGTTTACAGGAAATTAATAGAGCCATTAATTTAACAGAGTATGAAAAAGCCATAGAACTTCTTCTTAAGGAAATAAAGTATAGCGGGCCTACAAATGAATTAAGAGTTTTATTGGCTGATACTTATATTAAATTAAATGATTTATCTAATGCTACAAAAATTTATGAAACTCTTTATAATTCAGAAAAAAGCAATCCAATTTTTATTTATAAACTTGTTGAACTTAAAATTCTTTCAAAACTTTATAAAGAAGCTAAAGATATATTGCTTAGTATTCCAGAAAAATTAAAAGGTGATTGGCAGTACTTCTTTTTGATTGGGAAATTAAATTATGAGTTGAAAAGTTATGATAAGGCGATTGTCAATCTTAAAGAAGCTATAAAAAGAAATCCTAAAAATATCGATATTTTAATGCTTTTAGCGGATATCTCCTTTTTAATTAATAAATTAGATGATGCGTTAAGATATTATTTAACTTTATTAAAGTTAGATAGTAATAATCCAAAGGTATATGAGAATCTTGGATTTATCTATTATAGGCAAAATAAAAAAAAGGAAAGTTATAAATCTTTTGTAAAAGCCAATAAATTAAAACCAAATTCACCAAATATATTAAAAATGTTGGGTCTTTTCGAGATTGAAGAGGGTTCTTATAAAGATGCATTAAAGAATCTTGAAAAAGCATATAATCTTGATCCCAATAGTATTGATATCATTGTTTTTCTTGGCTACTCGTATGAAAAAATGGGAATAAATGAGAAGGCTGAAGAACTTTATTATAAAGCTACAACTATAAGTAAACAAAATCCAGAACCTTATCTTCGTTTGGCTCAACTTTATCAAAAATTAGACTTCCCTGAAAAGGCATTAAAAATATTATCAGAAGCCGAGAAAAAATTTCAAGATAATGAAAAAATTCTTATTGAAATTGGAAAATCTGCATTACAGATAAAAGAGTTTGACAAATCTCGACTTTATTTTTCAAAAATTTTAGAAAAAAATCCAACTTCAGAAGAATCCCTTTTTGGCTTAGGATTTGGTTACGAGTTAAAAGGCGATTTAAAAAAAGCAGATTCATATTATTCAAAACTTTTAGAAATAAATCCAGAAAATGAAGAAGGCCTTTTAAGAAAAGGAATTATTGACTTTTCTAATAGTAATAAAGCTGGCGCAAATTATTATTTAACAAAGCTTTTAGAAAAAGATCCAGATAATTTTGATGCTAATGTTACATTAGGTCAAATTAAATTGGAAGATCAACAGGTAGTAGATGCTTTATATTATTTGGAAAAAGCAAAAAAAAGTGATCCCAAAAATATACAACCTTACTTAATTTTAGGTGAATACTATAGAAAAAATAATAAATTGAAAGAAGCGATAGATGAATATTCTACAGTTTTAAATCTAACTAAATATAAGTCTATAGAATCAATTGAACAATTCAATGATATCCTAGAAAATTATGAAAATGTTCTAAGTAGCTATGAAAAAGAGATAAAAAATAGAAATTTAACTATCTTAAATAAATTTAAAGAAAAACAATTAGAAAGCACTTCTATTGCTGATGAAGAAAAGAAAAAAATAGAAAGTTCAATAGAAAAACTTTTTGATCAGGTAGATGAAACGATAGGAACAAAAATAGATGAAATTGAGAATGAAAGCATAGAATATAATCTAATATCAAAAATTTTGGATGGACAATATACAGAAGAGACTGAATCATTTAATAAGGATGAATCAAGCAAAATTTTAGATTATCTTTCAGATGGTATTTTTGTCCCTGAAGAGGTTGAAGAAGAGGCTGAAGAAATAATCGAAAAAAAATCAAAGAAAAATGAAGAAGAAAATCTTATAGATTCATTGAATGATAAAGATACCGATATTTTCGAAAAAATCCCTTTTGATAATTTGCAAAGCAAAAATATGCCTTTTCCTTCGGAGTCAAAAAAGATAAGTGAAGATGAAGATGTTAGTTTATTAAATGAATTAAAAATGGATAATATACCAGCTTCTTTAGATGAAGCATATAACTTAAATGAAGAGGATAGAAGAAGAAAAGAAAAAGAAAAATTAAGCAGTAGCCAACAAGCTCCTATAAGTCAACCTCAAATTATGCAGCAACCGATAATGTTTTCCCCTCCATTTTACCAACCACCTATAGCCCCACAGATGCCATTTTATCCTCAACCAACATATCAGCAACCTTTACCACAGCAAATGCCCTTTTATCAAGATTATTCTTCTCAAAAACCTATGCAAATGCAACCGCCTGTTAATCAACCACAATTAAAACAGCAACCAGAATCTTCACAAATGCCAGTAGCACCTCAAACTATTCCAGAGGAAATGCAAACTGTTATTGAACCTACTTATAAGCAAATAGAAGAAAAGCAACAACCTCAATCAATGCAATCACCTTCAAATCAGGATCAAAAGATTATACCTTCATATAAAAATGCAAGAGATGAAAATATTGAAAAAAGCCTTCCTAATTATGAAGAACCTTATGAAAACGCTGGAAAAAATCTTGAAGATATTGAAAATAAATATGATTTTGAAGATGATCAGATACCAGAATTTCCAAAAGAACTAGAGTCAGAAGAAAATTTAGAATTTGATGAAGAAAAAGCCGAAGAAAAAACTGAAAAAAAAGAAAATGAAATTATTCCTGATTTTTTCGAGCCAGTTGAACCTATTTTTTCTGATAATTTAAAAGAAGAAATTCCAATTGAAGAGATTTTGGAACCAGAAACTGAAGAACTAATGGAAGGCGCTAAAAGTAAAGAGGCACTAAAAGAATCAGAAAATAAAGAAAATATAGAAAAGAAAAGTAAAGGTTCTGGTATTGTTAATCTAGGAGTGCTAAAATTCGGTCCTCCTAAGATTGAAGTTGTAAAAAAATTGCTTCAAGAAAGACCAAAAAGTAAAATAGAGAAAAAGAATTTTTTTTCAACTTCAATAAAAGAGTTAGGAAAGTATCTGTTTTCAGAAGTGTCAAATTTACCAAAAGAAATCCAAGAAAAAGCAACACTTTCTAAAAATTTTCAGACTTTTTTAAAATTCATGAAAAAAGAAAATAATGATGAATAGATGGGAAAACTTTGATGAGGCATTAGATTGGATTTATTCATTTACAAATCTTGAAAGAGATCAGGATAAAAGAAAAGATAAAAAAAATTTTCTTCTTTTTCCTATCCTAAAGATGAATCAATATTTTAAAAATCCTGCTGATAAATATAAGATAATTCATGTGGCTGGTTCAAAAGGGAAAGGGACTGTTTCTTACCTTATTGCTAAATATTTTGAAAGTCTAGGATATAAGGTTGGATTATACACCTCCCCACATCTTTATGATGTCTGCGAAAGAATAAAGATAAATTCTCAAAATATTACAAAAGAAGATTTTATTTCTATTTTATCAAGGATCTATGATTATGTTATTAAAATAGATAGAAAGGAGGAAATACCTTCTTTTTTTGATATCTTTACAGAACTTGCCTTTATTTACTTCTATGAAAAAAAGGTAGATATAGCAATAATAGAAGTTGGTCTTGGTGGCAGACTTGATTCTACAAATATTGTAAATCCTATTCTTTGCGTAATAACTTCAATTACTTATGAGCATACAGAGGTCTTAGGTAAAACTTTACCTAAGATTGCTTCAGAAAAAGCTGGAATAATAAAAGAAAATATTCCAATTATTCTCGGAAAAAATAGAAAAATTGTCTATGATAAGATAAAAAAAATTGCATTAAAAAAAAATGCAAACTTCTATTATACAAAAGATTATCTATCTATTGAAACAAAAGGATTTATAAAATCTGATTCAAAAATATTTTCAAAATATCAGATTGAACTTAAAGATAGATTTATTGAAGAATTTAAAAAAAAGCCTTTAGCAAATAATATTCCTATTAAGCATTATAGCAAATATAGGAAAAAATTTGAATTAATTTCATCACTAATAGGATCTTTTCAGGATGAAAATATTGAAACTGCAATTTGCTCAATTTTGATAGCAAGTAAATTATTAAAAATTGATTTTTTATTTGAAGATTTAGAAAAATTAATGAAAGAAGCTTATTGGCCATCAAGATTTGAGATAATAAATTATAAAGGGAAGATTTTAATATTAGATGGAGCGCATACAGAAGATTCTGTAAAAAAACTTATAAAAACAATAAAAAAACTTATTAAAGAAAAGTATTTAAATAGAGAAATTGCTATAATAACTGGAATGATGGTGGATAAAAACCATATTGGTATCTTAAAAAATCTTTTAAAGATTTCAAAAACTTTTTATTTTGTTGAACTTGATAAATGGAAGGATTCAAAGGTTTCAAACTATTTAAATAAGGCAGTCGAACTTGCAGATAAGGAGAATATGAAAATAGATTATTTTGTCCAAAATGGAGTCGAATGGAAAGGGAAAGATATTGTCGATAAAATCTTAGAAAATAAAAAAGATATCAATACAATTTTGATAACAGGGTCTTTATATTTAGCGCAATATTTTAAGGATTTTTAAGGTTATCAATGCAATTTTCTATAAATTCATTTTTAAACTTAAATAACTTTAATAAAGTAATTGCATTTTTTGGGACCTCGCTTTCTGTAAAAATTTCAACAAGTGAATGGTCGATGAATTGATGAAGCTGAAAAAGAGGCAAGTCTTCCTCATGAGAAAGATATTCTGAAATTCTTTCAAGATTTTCTTTTGTAAATCCTATTATGCAATATTTACGACATTTTATTCCTTCAGAAATCCCATCATAATGTGTTGAGATTATGGCAAATGAATTGCTTTGAGAAAATTTTTTTGCCATTGCTTTAACAATAGCCTTACCTTCTATAGGATTTGTTCCAGAAGCAGGTTCATCTAAAAGGAATAGGAAATTGTTGTCAAGATTTTCAAAAAAAGGTTTTATTGAAACAAGTTCATATCCAAAAGAGGAGAGGCCTTCTTTTATTGAAGAGGAAGATGTTCTTGAAATGTAAATTCCATTAAAAAGAGGGATTACAACTTTCTCAGCAGGCAGCATCAGTCCAGAATGAACAAGGTATGCGATCTGAGCAATAGTTTTTAATGCACAGGTTTTCCCCCCCATATTTGAACCTGTAAGTATTGTGGTGCCTTTATCCATTTCAATATTAATTGGAAGATATTTCATTTTCTCTGATTCGACATATTTTTCTAATATTATATTTCTTCCATTTTTGATTTGAAATTTATCATCTGAAATTTCAGGTATTATTCCATTTATTTTAAAAGCAAAATCGATTTTGGTAAGATAAGAATCTAGTTTTCCTATAAGTTCAAAGCTTCTTAAAATTTCTTCTTTTTTATCTTTTATAGATCTAGAGATTTCATTACAAATTTTAAGTTTTTCCTGATAAATTTCATTATTAACCTGATCTAGTTTTTCATATATTTTAATAAGCTCTTCATTAGCTTTTATTTTTACTTTTATGTAAGAAGAGGTTTCTTCAAGTGTTTCAAAATCTTCTTTTTTAATAATTTCTATTTTATTTTTATCTTCTTTTAATATTATCTTTGGGCTTGAAAATGAAATATTTAATTCTTTATATTTATCTTCAATCTCTTTCTCCATATTTTTTCTTTCATTTTCTAAATTTTCTAAAATTTCTATAAGTTCAAACATTTTGGTACTTGAATTTTTATATATTGTAAATGTAGGTTCATAAGGATGAGTACAATCTATTTTATTCAATAATCCATCAATATAGTCAGTGGAATTTGTTTCAAAAAGAGGGATTTGTGATAATGGGAATAATTTAAATATCTGCTGTATATTTAACAAAAATTGCTTAATATCAAAAATATCAGTTTCTAAAAATGTTTCGGTATACTTTTTTAGTAGATTTCTTAAATCTTTTATTGTTTTTATTTTTATTCTTAATTTTTCAAAAATGATCCTGCCATTTTCTTTTTTGAAAAAGTCAAAACCAAGTTTTTGTAATTTATAGTCTTCGATTAAGATTTTTTCATCACCTTTTTTGTAAAATGGTTCTTTATAAAAAAAAGTTTCTGAACCAAGATTATTTGAAAAATTTAAAAGTTTTTGAATCTCATCTATATTTGCCTCTTCTCTATTAACTAGAAAGTTTTCATAAATATTTTTTTTCATCTTTTCACCTTTCAAAAAAGAAAATGATATAAAAATAAAAAAAAGTCTAATTGATTTTTTTAAAATATTATAGTATTAATTAGATATAAATAAAGATAACAATAATTCTTGAGGGGGTAATATGTCAGAAGGTAATTTACTTATACCCTCTCTTGTCTCATTAATTGTTGGAGTAGTAGTTGGTTACATATTTCGATATTTATATGCAAGATTGAAATTGCAAAGTGCCGAGTTTTTGGCAAATAAAATTAAAGAGGAATCTGAAAAGAAATCAGCTTCGATCTTGAATGATGCGGAAGAAAAAGTCAAAATCAAAATGGCTGAACTTAAAGAAAGCATCAATAAAGAAAGAGCAGAGTTTGAAAAAGAGCTTAAAGAGAAAAAAAACGAACTAAATTCTATTGAAAAAAGGTTGTCTAGCCGTGAAGAGAATCTTGATAGACTCTTAAAATCTTTAGAAGAGAAGGAAAGAGTCATTTTTGAAAGAGAAAGACATATCAAGATTCGAGAAGACAGAGTTAACGAAAGAGAAAGCAAAATCGATAAAGAACTTGAAAAGATAGCTTCTCTAACTAAAGAAGAGGCTAGAAAAAAATTAGAAGAGAAGATTAAAGCAGATGTCGAAGAAAAACTTACTTATTATTTTAATGACAAATTAAGCTCTTATGAAGAAAAGATTAAAGAACTTGAACTCGAAGCTGATAAAAAGGCTAGAGAGATTCTAGTTTCCTCTATGCAAAGAGTTGCTTCAGATGTTTCAAAAGAGATGAATATAACCAACATTACTCTTCCAGACGATGAGATGAAAGGGAGGATAATAGGTCGCGAAGGGAGAAATATAAGGACACTTGAAAACTTACTTGGTGTTGATATCATTATAGATGATACACCAGAAATTGTTACTGTATCTGGTTTTGATCCTATTAGAAGAATCAAAGCTCAGATAACACTTGAAAACCTTATTAAGGATGGGAGAATCCATCCAGCAAGGATTGAAGAAGTTTATGAGAAAGCCAGACAGGAAGTCGAGCAAAAGATAATGGAAGAAGGCACTAAAACCTTATATGAATTAGGGATTAGTGTTAATAAATTGAGCAATGAATTTATTCGTGCAGTTGGAAGTCTATATTATAGACCTTCATATGGTCAAAATATTTTGATTCATTCAAAGGAAGTTGCGAAACTCGCAGCAATTATTGCCAATGAAATTGGCGCTGATGCAGAAGTTGCTAAAAGAGCAGGGCTTTTCCATGATATTGGTAAAGCCATTGAAAGCGATGTTGGTAATAAGCATGTAGACGAAGGCGTAAAATTATTAAAGAAGATTGGCGAATCAAAAGAAGTTATAGCTGCTGTTGCATGGCATCATGAAGCCACTGGATTTCCTCATTCAATAATTGATGAAAAAGAATATCCAGAAAGTATTGAAGCAGTTATAGTTAGAATTGCCGATAAAATTTCTGGCTCAAGACCTGGTGTTAGGTATGATGAGGGTGCATGGGGTGATTATATCAATAGGGTCACTGAACTTGAAAAAGAGGCTAAGCAGTTTGATAAAGTTGAGCATGCTTACGCTTTACAAGCAGGAAGAGAGATAAGGCTTTTTGTTAAAGCTGATGTGCCTGAATCTGAACTTGATAATATCGCTAAAGAGATGAAGGCAAAAATTGTTAAAAATACAAAGATAAGATATCCAGGCAGAATAAAAATAACTGTTGTTAAAGAAAAAAGAGTAGTGGAGCATACTGACTGATGCTAAAAATACTTGTTTTTGGAGATGTAGTAGGAGAGGTAGGGCGTAATGCCCTATCTTATTTTATTAATAAAAATAAAGAAAAATATCAACCTGATTTAATCATAGCCAATGGAGAAAATGTCTCTGGTGGTTTAGGAATTACACCAAAAAACGCAGATGAACTTTTTTCAATGGGTGTTGATGTTATAACTTCTGGAAATCATATATGGAAGCATAAAGAAATAATAAAGTATTTTGATAATAACGAAAAGATAATCCGTCCATTAAATTATGGAGATAATGCTCCTGGCAAAGGTTGGGTCTTGTTTTCAAGGGAGAATAAGAAATTTTTAATCATAAATCTACTTGGTCAGGTCTTTATGGATCCACTATTCCCACCAATTTTCTCATTTGAATCATTATATGAAAAAGAAAAACAAATTTTTGAAGATGCAGATTGTATTATACTTGATTTTCATGCTGAAGCGACTGCTGAAAAGGTCGCGGTAGGTTATTACTTGAAAGATAGAGTAAATCTTATATTTGGCTCACATACACATGTGCAAACTGCAGATGAAAAAATTTTATCAGAGAAAACGGCGTATATAACTGATATTGGTATGACAGGTCCATCAAATAGTGTAATTGGAATGCAGGTTGATATCATCTTAGAAAAATTTAAGACAATGATACCAAAATCTTTTAAGGTCGCATCTGGTGATGCATTGGTCAATGGAATATTTTTTACATTTGATCATTTAAGCAAAAAGGTTATTGGTATCGAAAGGATATTTGAAAAAATAACTGATCAAGAGTTGGAATAGATATCAAATCCATTAAAGATAATTTTTAAAATACCGAAAATATAAGTGAATCTTCCTCCCTGTAAAAAACGAGCAGATACGTTGTTGGGATAGGCCCTTAGCGAATGAGCGCCTATCCTTTTTTTTTATTTTTTCACCTTTCGATTTCGCTTATTAGTTCAATATGATAAGTTGAAGGGAAATTATCTATAATCTTAAGTTTTTTGAGCTTAAATCCACTTTTTGATAGATCTGCTAAATCTCTTGAAAAAGTTGCTGGATTGCAAGAAACATATATTATCCTTTGAATTTTAGAATTATTAATATTTTCAATAACCTTGCTATCCATTCCAGCTCTTGGGGGATCTACAAAAATCTGCAAAACATCATTATATTTTTTTATGAAAAAAGAAGCATCTGAAGCAATGAAATCGATATTATCAAGATTGTTCTGCTTTGCATTGAATTGACCATTTGAAATTGCTCTTTTAGATATTTCATTTACCATAAGTTTATCTAATTTCTTCGCCATCATAAGAGAGAAAAATCCAGCTCCACCGTAAAGTTCTATAGTTGATAAATCTTTATTTACCAAACTGCATGCTTCAATCTGAAATCTATTTAACAAAAAGGAATTGACCTGAAAAAAATCAGAAATTCCAATTTTATAGATATAATCATTTACTTTATATTCACAAAAACTGCTATCTGTTGGGTAATTAAGATGAGCCGAGTAGATTTTCAATCCATCTCTAAGCGTAAACCCTTTGGTGAAAAGAAAGTATTTCTTATCAAGACTATCTATGAAATCTTGCATCTTTTTCGTTAAAAGAAGACATCTAAAATTTGGGAAAGGCACTACTTTCAAAGTTTTTAAGGCATAAAATCCAATTTCACCTTCATTTGTTGTCTTAATCTGAACATTATTTCTATAAAAAAATCTATTTTCACACTTAATAATATCAATATCTTTGTCAATTTCCTCTTTATAATTTATCCTGCCTATTCTTAAAAGTGTTTCTAAAACAACATTTTTTTTAATATTAATCTCATTTTCATAAGTTGTATGAAGAAAATTACATCCTCCACATTTTTCAAAAATTTTGCAGGCAGGTTCGATTCTTTTATCAGATTTTTCAATTATTCTTATTAACTTACCGACTGCGTAATCACTGTGATTTTCTATGATTTCAACTTCACAGGTTTCACCTTCGAGGGTGAATGGGACAAAACAGATTTTACCATCATCTGTTTTAGAAACTCCAACTGCATTTGCGCCAATGCTGTTTATTTTTAAGATTTGTTTTTCCAAAATAAAATCCTGATTTTATCTTTTATTGAAATATTTTTTCTGGTTTTACATTATAAAATTTTTAGATATAGTCAAAAAAACTTGATAAAGTGTTTTATCATTTATTTTAGTTAGATAATTTACTTGTCAACAAAGTTTAAATTGTTTTAAAGTTTAAATTGCTATAAATCATATTTGTTAGAGTTTTCGATTTATAAATTGACTATTAAAATTGAGTTAAAATTTTTGATATTAGATATTTGATATTAGATATTATATAAAATTAATAATATAATTAATTGATTGAATGGAGGATATATGAAGTACAATTTTGATAGGATAATAGATAGAAAAAAAAGTGGTTCTCTTAAATGGGGGATATTGAAAAAAGCATACAATGATGAAACAATAATATCACTTTGGGTTGCAGATATGGACTTCGAAGTGCCAAAAGAAGTTCAAAAGGCTTTAATAAAAAGGGCTAAACATCCTATATATGGTTATCCTTATAGAACCGAAGAGTTTTATCAATCTTTGATTAACTGGTTTTTGAAAAAATATCAACTTAAATTAGAAAAATCAAACATATATTATGCTCCAGGAGTTGTCCCAGCTATATATATAAGTTTACTTGCCTTTACAAAACCTGAAGATAAAATTATTGTTCAAACTCCAGTCTATTATCCTTTTTTTCAATCTGTAGAAAATACAGGTAGAACTCTTTTAATAAACAGATTAAAACTTGAAAATCAACATTATTCAATTGATTTTGAAAATCTCTATAAGCTTGCCAATAGTAAACCAAAAGCTTTACTTTTTTGCAGCCCACATAATCCAGTAGGTAGAGTATGGGATAGTGATGAACTTAATAGACTGGTTCAATTTTGTATTGATAAAAATATATTGATAATCTCTGATGAAATTCATGCTGATCTGATTTTAAGCGATAAAAAACATACTCCAACTGTAATGACTTGTCAAAATGCAAAAGATATTGTTATAACTCTTACCGCTCCAAATAAGACATTTAATATAGCAGGACTTACAAGTGCAAATGTTATTATTTTTAATGAAGAACTTGGGAAAATATATCAAAAAAATTTAGATCGTTTAGGTCTTGGTGTTTCGAATATTTTTAGTATACCTGCTCAAATTGCAGCATATAATGAAGGAGAAGATTGGTTAAAACAGCTTATCTATTACTTAAAAGAAAATTATCTTTATATTAAAAAAAGGTTAGAAACAATGCCAAAGATAAAACTTTTTCCACTTGAAGCAACATATCTGGCGTGGCTTGATTGTAGAGATTTAAACTTAAAAGATGAGCAATTATCCTCCTTTTTTCTTAAAGATGCAAAACTTTTATTAAATGAAGGAAGGCAATTTGGCTCTGGTGGTGAAGGATTTATGAGACTAAATTTTGCTACAAGTAGAAAAATATTGAAAGAGGCAATGGATAGGCTTTTTAATGCTTATGAAAAAAGATTTGAATGAGCCATTTAATATTTTTATTTTATTGAATTAAAAAAAATATAACTAAATTATTATTCCTAAATAAAAAAAAAATTAAAGAATTAAACCAATTAATAAAATAAAAAAGTTTAAAAGGTAAAATTTTAGAAAATTAAGAAAATTAGAAGAATCAAAAAAATTTAAAAAGGCAAAAATTTAAAATTATAAAAAACTAAAATACTTATAAGTTAAAAAGTAAAAAA
>CAZOPR010000002.1:0-116252 GCA_964581895.1 uncultured Brachyspira sp. | reverse complement strand
GCAAAAATTTAAAATTATAAAAAACTAAAATACTTATAAGTTAAAAAGTAAAAAAGTTAAAAAAATTAATAGAATTAAAAAAGTTGAAAAGTTAAAAAGTTAGAAAGTTAGAAAAATTAAAATAATAGATAAAACAAAAAAGTTAAAAGACTAAAAAATTGAAAAAAAAGTACTATGATTTTTTGTTTATATAAAAATTAATTTTTCACTCCAAATCATAGGATTATGGGGTGGGCGGTCGGGGCTGGTGATGGGTAAAAATGAATTTGAATTAAAAAATTAAGAAAAGGGGTAGAAAAATGGAGATAGCGATAATTGGTAGAAAAGAATCTGGTAAAACTCTTTTATTTTCAATTTTAACACAGCTTACATATCACCAATTTAGCGTTGAAAACCAGGTCGGGGTTGCAAAAATTCCAGATTCTCGTGTTGATAAGCTTGCTGAATTTTTTAAGCCTAAAAGTATAGTTCATGCTAAGGTCACTTTCATAGACTTTCCAGGTGTTGCTAAGGAAGAATTTTATAGCGCTAAAAGAATTGCTCAATATAAAAACTGTGATGCTTTATGTTATCTAATCCCTTATTTTATGAATCAAGAGCAGGAAAATGAAGAAAAAATAGAACCTGAGCAGGAGATCAAAAGGTTTGAAGAGGAATCTATTATTGCAGACCTATCAAGTGTAGAGACTAGGATAGAAAGTCTGAAAAGAAGTATGCAGAAAAGAAAAGAAAAAGAGGATGAAATAGAGCTTAAAATGATGTTAAAATTGGAGGGGAATCTTGAAAAAGGAATACCAATAAGAAATATCGAACTTAGTGAAGATGAGAAAAAGATATCAAAGGGTTTTTCATTTTTAACACAAAAACCAATTTTATATATATTGAATATTTCAGAGCAGCAGATTCAAAAGATAGATGATATTTTGAAAGATTTAACAAATAAAGTTTCTGATAGTTTCCATAAAATTTCCTTTATTTCATGTCAGATGGAATATGATTTGATGATGATGAGTGAAGAAGAAAGGAAAGAGTTCTTAAATGAATTAAAATTAAAAGAAGATGCGAAGACAAGAATTTTGCAGCAAGTCTTTTCTTTGCTCGATAGAATCTGCTTTTTTACAGTTGGTCCAGATGAAGTTAAAGCTTGGCAGATAAAAAAGGGGACCTGTGCGAAGGAAGCAGCAGGAGTTATACATTCTGATATAGAAAAAGGATTTATTAGAGCCGAGGTTTATCATTATACAGATTGGGAAAAATATAAAACAGAGGAAGAATTGAAAAAAGAAAAACTCATTCGGCTTGAAATGAAGGATTATGTGGTTAAAGATGGAGATATAGTGCATTTTAGATTTAATAAATAGAAAAATTGATTTAATTATTTCAGATATAGTTTTAGAAGATATGTCAGCAGATTCACTTATAAAGATTATAAAGAGAAAAATAAATGAAGCAAAAGTACTCTATATGTCTGGTTACACTAAAGATGAAATAATAAAAAGAAATATTATAGTTGATGATTCAAATTTTATTCAAAAACCTTTTACATTAAAACAATTACAGGAAAAAATTTATAATCTTTTATCCTCAAATTAAAAGATTATATCAATCCTAAATTTTTTAGCTCCACCTCAATCTGTTTTTTTGTGCTATCTGATACTTCAACAAGAGGGGCTCTTAGCTCACCATTGTATAATCCTAAAAGTTTCATGGCATATTTAAGAGGAGCGGGGTTTCCTTCTAAAAATAGAACTTTAATTAGTGGGAAGATTTTAACATGTATCTGGGCTGCCCTTTCAATCTTTCCGCTTTTAAAGTTTTCATACATTTCTACCCATAGATTTGGTATAAGATTTGAACTTGTGCATATTACGCCGTCCCAACCAATGCATAAAGCGGGGAAAGTGAGAGCATCTTCACCTGAAAGGAGGCAAAAATCTTTTAATAGCATCTTCATCTTTGTAAACTCATCAAAATCTGAAAGTGCCTCTTTTATAGCAACAATTTTAGGATTTGCTGAAAGTTTTTGAGTAGTTTCAGCTGTTATTGAAACAGCGGTTCTTCCAGGGACATTGTAGATAATTATTGGGGATTCTGAAGCTTCGGCAACTGCATTGTAATATTCCACCAAGCCAGACTGGGAAGGTTTATTTGCAAAAGGGGTTATTACAAGTAATCCATCTGGTTTGTATTTATTAGCTATTTTGATCATTTCAATAGATCTTTTTGTCGAATTGTGAGCTATACCAAAGATAATTTTAAAATTCTTATCTTTGTATTTAATTGCTTCATCCCATAAAAGATTACAATCTTCCTGTTCTAATGTAAAAGATTCACCAGTGCAACCTCCTATAACTATGCCATCAATTTTGGCTTCTTTTTGTCTTTTTATAAGTTGCCCAAACTTTTCAATATCGACCTTCCCATTTTTAAAAGGTGTTATCTGAGCAGTCAAAATACCTTTAAACATAAAAATCCCCCTTGGTATATTTTTATTCTAAACTTGCAAGAAAAAACGCATATGTGATTGCATCTTTAATCATAAACTCTATTGTACAATTTTCATTGGGTTGATGAGCTGTTTCTTCTATAGTTGCCCAAACTATAGCAGGGAATCCAGCTTTTCTAAGTATTGCAGCACATGTTCCACCACCAATACCTACGAATTTGGGCTGAAAGTTTCTTGTTTTTTCTATGGCTTTAGAAAAAGAAAGAGCAAGTGGGTGATCGACTGATGTAGGTTTTGGAGCGATATTTTTTTGCAAAAATTCTAATGAAATTTCTACACCATATTTTTCTTCGTAGATTTTTGCTATCTGCTTCATTTCAGAAAAGATTTTGTCTATATCATAGTGAGGTAAAATTCTCCCATCAAAGCAGATTATATCTAAAGCAGGTATTGTATTTACATTTTCAACATTTAACTCTTTTTTTGTGGGTTCGAAAGTTGAAATATTTGGAACAAAAAGATTATCTATATCATTGTATTTTGAATGAACAAAAGAATCTATTGCAATTGCACATTCCATGGCTGCTCTATGGGCGTTTTTTGCAAGATGAGGCATTGATGCATGTGCCTGCTTCCCTTTTGTTATCATTTTAACCCACATTATCGATTTTTCAGCTATTTCGATCTCATTTCCTTCAGGGTTTCCTGAATCAGGAACTATGAACCAATCATCTTTTCCAAATTTGAAGTTATCAAGAACATAAGAAATACCAAATTCAGAGCCTGTTTCCTCATCAGATACAAACATCAAACCAAGGTCATACTTTGGTTTTATATTTAATTTTTTAAGTATCTTTGCAGCAATTATCGAAGATACAAGCGAAGAGCCATTGTCTTCCGAGCCTCTTCCATAGATTTTACCATTTTTTACAACTGGAGTAAATGGATCATTTTCCCAAAGTGTTATCTCGCCAGCTGGGACTTTATCCATATGTGTCATAAACCATATTTTTTTACTACTGTCTAGCCCTTTTATTGTAGCTAAAATATTTGGTCTAAAACCATAAGGGACCTGATTATCAGGAGCATTAATCTCATCTAGTTTATCAACTTTCATTTCTTCACATACTTTTTTTAACCATTTTGAAACTTCAAGTTCACCAGGGCCACCTGTTTTTGGGTTAACTGAGTTAAAAGAAATAAATTTTTTAGAAAGTTCGATTAACTCATTTTCAAGTTCTTTTGCAGCAAAAGTAATTGATTCAAGTAATTTTTTTTCATCCATAAAAACCCCTTTATTAAGTTAATAAGATTAGTTAACTCAAAAATTAATAAAAACTAAATTATAAAAAATTAAAAATTTATCTTTCTTTTCCTAAAAATATTTAAAATTACTAATCTTTTCTAAAAATATTTTTTACCAAAAATTTTACTGTATAAGAGAACCAATCTCAAGATCATAGTGAAATCTTTTTGGTAAAAGTATCTCTTGGGCAGATTCTATGGCATAGGAATCTGTCATACCAGCGATATAATCCACAATTGGAGAATAAATCGAATCTTTTTCTTCGTCGCTGTTATAAAAGTCATGCATCTTTTTTATAAAGTCTGAAAAGCGAATTGCAAGAAAATTTTTCTCTTTAAGGTACTTTTCAAATGAAAATTTGTAGTTGCAGTATATTTCCGAAAGATAATTATAAATTGTTAATAGTATCATAGAAAAATTCTTTTCGAAAATTTTTAACTTTTCATTAAGATAGATTTTTTTGTAATTAAATTCTATTAATTGCAAGAAAGTCTCATGAATTTTATCTGAAAAGCAGATCTTTCCAGTTTTCAATGAGTTTTCAATAATATCATTGACAAGAGTATCAATTATCTGACTATTCTTTGTACCCAAGATATCTGCAACATTTTTTGGGATATCATTTTGGCAGATCAATTTTAATGTTAACGCATCTTCAAGATCTCTTCCAACATATGCAATCTTATCTGCCATTCTAACAATGCAACCTTCAAATGTCGATGGATAATTTTTAAGTGGCAAGATAGATTTCGCATCACTTTCAATATCGTTTATATTTTTATTTGGATAGATTGATTTTTCAAACTTTTCACCACAATGATATAAAATACCATCTAAAACAGCATAAGTAAGATTTAAGCCTTTACCATAATTTGTAAGTTTTGTTAAGACTCTGAAAGAATATTTTTCATGAGTAAAAGATTTATCTTTCAATATCCTTTCAGAAATTATTTTTTGACCAAGATGACCAAAAGGTGGATGGCCAATGTCATGTCCAAGTCCAACAGCCCAGCTAAGCTCTGTGTCAAGTCTTAATGCTTTTGCGATTGTTGAAGCGATAGATGCTACATGAAGGCTATGTTCCATTCTTGTGCAAATATGATCATTTCTTGGTGAAAAAAAGACCTGAGTTTTGCCTCTTAGCCTTCTAAAAGGATATGAGTGCAAAATTGCTGTCAAATCTCTAAAATATGCACCCCTAACATCTTCAACTCTTGTAAATTTCCTTTTAGTAAGAATTTCATCTGAGAAAAAGTTTTTGAAAATAATTTCATTACCTTTTTCTAAGTTCACTATCTGCTCCAATTAAAAAAGTGAACCTATTGAGAAGATATCATTGATTATGACAACTACCATTAAAATAAGTAATAAGAAAAATCCAATACTTTGAATTTTAGAGATTAATTTTGGATTTAGTCTTTTTCTGCTTATAAGCTCAAATAGAAAAAATAAAATATATGAACCATCTGTTGCCGGGATTGGCAAAAGATTTGTTAAACCTAAAACCAAAGTTATTAATGCAAAAAATTCTAAAATATTTTTGATCCCAGTCTTTGCAACTTGAGATGAAAGGTAGATTATCTTAATAGGTCCTGCGACAGATTGACCAACATTAACTTTACCAGAAAAAAGTAAAGGTATGCTTTTGATAGTTATTGAAAGAGTTTCATAGCTTTTAGGGAAGGCTAAGACAAAGGATTTATAAAATGGTAGACCATCAATTTTTCTTGTCTCTACAAAAAATGAAAGACCTATATTAAATTTTTTATCCACAAATACTTTTTTCGATACAAAACTATTGTCAGTTTTCTGAAAAATAAATTCAAGATTTTCATAGAGATGCTTCTCAATAAAATTTGGTATATCTACTGTTGAAATAACATCAATTTTCTCCCCATTTTCAGCTATAATATAAGCCAATCTATCATTTTTTTGAAGATTTAAATCTTTAAAGACAGAATTACTGTTTATAGAATCAATAACTGGTGGAAGATATTGATAGATTCCAATAATCGATCTTCCAGTTGATCTTTCAACATCTGGTACTATTTTAAATTCTAAAGGATTTCCATCTCTTAAAACTTTTATATCAAGTTCTTTTCCCATCGCCTGACCAATAGTCATTTGAATATCTGAAAATGATTCAATCTTTTTACCATTTATTTCAGTAATTATATCGAAAGAGCGAAGCCCAACTGTATAAGCAGGGGATGATTCAAGTTCTTCTGTTATATAGATTTGAGGCGGGACAAAAGCTTCAACAGAAGGTAGCATCCCTGCAACTGCCATTAAAAGAACACCAAAAAGAAGGCTAAAAAGGACACCACCCGCGACTGCCAGTAATCTTGGTAAAGGTTTTTTAGAATAAAAATCACCTTCAGATGACACATAATCATTTGTAATCTGCTCTCCAGCCATCTGACAAAAACCACCAAAAGGGAAAATAGCTATTTGATAGGTAGTTTCTCCAATCTGTTTTTCCCAGATTGGTTTTCCCCATCCTATTGAAAATCTGACAACCTTTATTTTAGCAAGTTTTGCAAAGACAAAATGGCCAAATTCATGAACAAGTACTAAAGTGAGAAAACCAATTATTGCAATTATGTAATAGATTATTACCACTGTTCCTCCAGAAGATTTTTTTCATGTAGATAATTTAAGATATCCTTAAAAATCGAATCTGTAAAATCAGCAAAATCCATAAAATCATTCTTTATTAAAAAAGAAAATCTATTTGAATTTTCTTTTAATTTTCTTAAAATAGGATTTTTGTTGTTTGAAAACAAAATATTATAAGAATCTATTAGAAGTTTTCTTAATCTAAAAAAATTAATCTTTTTTGAAAAAAGCAAATCTTGAAAATAGGAATTCAAAAAGATAATTACAGTACCATGAATAAATTCTTTTTTATAATTATTCATAAAATGGCTTAAGAAAGGATATGTTTTTTCTATTTCATTATTTAATTCAAATTTAATAGATTTATTAAGGATTTGACTGGATTTATATGAGGTATTGATTCCAATTTTATTTAAAAATTTGTTTATAGGGAGAAGCATATCTGGATGACTTGCTGCAACATAATAATAGTTGCTTGAATCCTGGATAATTGCATGTATTTGAGATTTTGAATCTATTAGAATATTAATCTTATCTTTTGGGATATCGAAAAGAGCTTGGACTTCGATAAATTCAAATGCTTTATTGATACCTGAAGAAGAATCTATGGTTATTCTCTTCCCCATATTCCAGTTGGGATGTTTAACCATTTCATCAAGTGAAAGATCTTCTATCTCTTCTTCCTTTTTTCCAAAGACTTTACCCCCAGAACCAGTTATAAAAATTTTCTCGATTTTTTCTTTTGGGCAAGAAGGTAAAAGCTCATAAATAGCATTATGTTCGCTATCTAAAGGGAAAACAAGATCACTATTAAAATCTTTAAATAATTCATAAGAAATTATAATAGATTCCTTATTTGCACAGCCAGAAAAGATTTTGAAATGTTGAGATAAAAAAGTTGGAATAATACCATTTATTCCAATTATCCCATTTAATATAAAATGATTCTTTTTATCCACCTGTTTATAAATTTCATAAAGTTCATCAAATGAAGAAATAATATCTATTTTTTGTCTTAAATTTAAAGGTAAGCTCTTAAATACTTGCTCTTTGTAATTCTCAGGCAGATAAAGGTACTTTGCCTTATATTTTTCTTCTAAATCAATAAGTTTTTTTATTTGATTATATCCAGATAACAAGAAAACTTCAGGCTTATCCTTATCTTCTAATTTATCTATCAAACTTAAAACAAATGAACCTATTGAGCCAGTAGAACCAAATATCGAAATATTAATATTATCCATTACAACATTTATTTTATATTATTCCTAAATAATAACAATAAAAACGAAAAATAAAATGGGAAGGCAAATAAAATTGAATCAACTGAATCTAAAATCCCACCAAAACCTTTTAAGTAATTTGAAGAATCTTTAACGCCACAAAACCTTTTAAAGGCTGATTCAAAAAGGTCTCCAATAATAGAAAAGATATTTGAAAAAATTATTAGTAACAAGATAATAAATTTATTGAAAAAAGGGAATACAAAAAATTTTGGAAATAATAAAAGCAATAAAAAAGGGATAAAACTTCCAAAAAAAATCGCCCCAAAAAACCCTTTTGCTGATTTATTCGGTGAAACTTCAAGGTTCAATGGCTTTCGAGGCAACCAATAAAGACCGACAAGATATCCAAAAATATTTGAACTCCATACAATTAGAAGAAAGAAGAGTAGTAGATTTGAAGGATTATTAAAAGTGGAATAAAAAAGTATAATAGAAGATAAAGATAATGATATATAAACAAGCCCAAATAAATGTAAAAAAAGTGCAATTGCGTTTGATGAGATATTTTTTTTGAAGATATAAAAAAAACTTGTGATAAGAAAAATAGTTATCAATGAAAAGATAAATAATTCAAAGTTTATAAAAAAATTAGAATAAAGAAAAAAAAGGATTAAAACTACTGATGATTGAATTATGAATAAGGGAAGGTTTATTAAAATCTGTTTATTTTTAAGACAAAAAGAAAATTCTAAACTTATTAATATTATCAATAATAAAACAAAAACAAAAATAGCAAGGTTATATTTAACAGGTAAAAAAATTAAAAATAAAACAACTGGAACTGCTAAAATTATAAATATTATTCTTCTAAAAAGTTCTTCTTTTGCCATGATCTACCAACTATTTTTTTATTCTTCTTTTATCTTACCAAATCTTCTATCTCTTTTATAAAAGGATTCGATTGCCTTAATAAAATGTGATTTTGTAAATTCTGGCCAGAGTTGTGGTTCAAAATATAACTCTGTATAAGCCATCTGATAAAGTAAGAAATTCGATATTCTCATTTCTCCAGAAGTTCTTATCAATAGATCTGGATCAGGAAAATTTACAGTATATAAAAATGATGAAAAGGATATATTATTATTTTTTTTAATAAAATCATCTTTTTGGGATAAATTTTCCCTCGAATATTCCAATGCAAAATTTATAGCTGCATTATTGATCTCTTCTCTTGAAGAATAGTTGAAAAAGAAAAGAAGATTAAAGCTATCATTTTCTTTTGTTATATTTTCAAGCTCATTCAATATAGAAACTGTCTTTAATGGTAAAGTTATCTTATCACCAATATGAATAAATCTTATTTTGTTTGACATTAATTTATTGATTTGATCTTGATAGTATCTTTCAATAAGTGAAAAAATAAAATCAACTTCGTTTTTCGGTCTATTCCAGTTTTCTTTCGAAAATGCGAAAAATGAGCCATACTTGATATTATATTCTTTACACCAATTGCAAACCTCTTCAATTTTGTTCATTCCAGCTTCATGACCATAAAACCTAGGTTTGCCATGCTTTTTAGCCCATCTTCCATTACCATCCATTATAAATGCAATATGGTTTAAACTCATCTTAAACTTTTAAATTGTCATTATATCTTTTTCTTTTTCCTTAAACATTTCTTCGATTTTTTTTATCGCTTTATCTGTAAATTCCTGAATCTTTTTTTCACCTTCATCATTTTCATCTTCACTTATATCACCATCTTTTTCCATCTTTTTGAGTTTTTCTATAAAGTCTCTTCGAATATTTCTTATTGCGATTTTTCCTTCCTCAGATTTCTGTTTTATAAGTTTAACAAGATCTTTTCTTGTTTCTTCAGTAAGCTGTGGGAGAATAAGTTTGATGACTCTTCCATCATTTTGTGGATTTAAGTTTAAATTTTCCTTCAATATCCCTTTTTCTATAGCAGCTAAAGTCTTTGGTTCCCAAGGTGAGATGACTATTGTTCTTGCATCTGGCGTTGAAATAGAAGCGATATTTTTAAGAAGAACAACTTTTTGATCCACTTCAACTTTAACATTTTCTACCATTGCTGGTGATGCTTTAGCACCTCTAACTTTTTTAAATTCATCCTCAAGAACTAAAATAGGCTTAACCATGGCTTTTTTAACTTCTTGATAAAGATTATCTAATGCCAGGGACATATATCCTCCTGATAAATTAAAGTTCCAACTCTTTTTTTCTCGATTAAAAGTGAATATATTGAATTTTCATCGAATAAATCAAGGACAACAACAGGTATTTTAGTTTGTTTGCATATATCTATTGCAGTTAAATCCATTATTCCATATTTTTCTTTTAAGAATTGATCATAGGTAAGAAAATCAATTTTTTCAGCAGCAGGATTTTTCTTTGGATCATCAGAATAAACCCCATCAACTTTTGTTGCTTTTATAAGTATATCAGAGTCTGTTTCTGCAGCTCTAAGAGCAGCCGCACTATCTGTAGTAAAATATGGATTACCTGTTCCTGCTGTAAAAATAGCTATTTTCCCTTCTTTTATAGCTTCTTGGTATTCTTGATAAGAAAAGTAAGAGACAAGTCTTGGAATATCTATGGCAGAGAAAATTTTAGAAGGCAAATTGCAAGAAGAAAAGACCTCTTCTATTGCAAGACCATTCATAGTAGTAGCAAGCATACCTATATAATGGGCTTTATAATCTTTGAATCCATTTTTGATAAGATCTTTACCTCTAAAAAGATTTCCTCCACCTATGACTATTCCAATTTCAATTTTATGTTTGTGTATTTTTTTTATTAGATCAGCAAGCCATTTTATCTTATTGTAGTCAATGGGAGAACTTTCTGAAGAAATAGCCTCTCCAGTTATCTTTATAAGAACGCGCATTAGTTGGACCCAATATTTGTAAATTTGAAAACTTTAGCTTTTATTTTGATACCAAACTTCTTTTCTGCATTTGCTAATATTTCACCAACTTTTTTAGATTCATCTCTAACATAAGGACATTCTAAAAAGACTTTGTCAGCAAATGCTTTTTTTGCTTTACCCTGGATAATACCTTGAAGGACATTTTGTGGTTTATTTGCAAAAGCAGGATCGGCTGATACCTGTTTTTCAACAATTTTCATCTCTTCTTCTAATTTTTCTTTTGGAATATCATTCATAGAGTAATACTCTGGTTTGTAGAACTGGATAGAAACAACAATAGAAAATAAAATATCTTTTAGTTCATCGCTTTCAGGCATAGGTTTATCAAGTTCAAACTGAACAATTGCAGCATTTTTCCCCATCTGAACATATGGGAAAACAGGAGATTTTTCATCACCTTCAATTAAAATAATATCTGAAATCTTTATATTTTCATTGAATTTTAAGACGGCAGAAGTTCTGAGTTGCTCTATTTCACTATCTATAGATTCAATATTTTTTATTTTTTTCTCAAATAACTTTTTAGCGATATCTTTTGCAAAGTTTCTAAAATCTTCAGAATTTGCTACAAAATCGGTTTCACATTCAATTTTAGCAAGTATACCAGAAAATTTTTCCTGATAAATTGCAACTCTTCCTTCGGATACGGCTCTATCTGCTTTTTTAACAGCTTTAGCAAGACCTCTTTCTCGAAGAACCTGTATAGCCTTATCGAAGTCTCCGTTTGCTTCTTCTAAAGCGATCCTGCAGTCTCCAATACCTGCACCAGTAGTTTCTCTTAATTTTTTAATATCATCTTTGTTTATGTTCATAATATACTCCTTGCTAAATATACAAAATTATTTATTTATACTTAACTAATTATAAATAAATTGAAAAAACATAAGTAAAATAAAATATAAAAACTTAACTTAATATTAATGAAAAATCTTAAAACATTTCATCTTTATCATCTGAAGAACTAGTAGATTCTTGATCTGATTCACCAGAAGATGTTTCATCTATCGGATTTTCGTTTTTTATAGTACTGGTGCTAATCTCTTCAGAACTTGATATATTTTGGTCTTTTCTAAGATTCCTTCCTTCAGTTATTGCTCTTTCAACCATTTCACAGAAAACGCTGACGGCTCTTATTGCATCATCATTTCCAGGGATAGGGAAATCTATTAATTCTGGATCTGAGTTTGTATCAACAACAGCAACAATTGGGATATTCATTCTTTTAGCTTCAAGTATGGCATTTTGCTCATAAACAGTATCAATGACAAATAAAAGTCCTGGAAGTTTATGCTGGATTTTGATAAGTCCACCAACATTTTTTCTAAGTTTTTCCAAAACTTTTCTTTTTCTAGAAATTTCAGCTTTAGAAAATCCAGGGAAATTATCTTTTTCTAAATCTTCAAGATCTAAAAGTTTCTGAATAGATTTTTTAACTATCTCATGGTTTGTTAATGTGCCACCAAGCCATCTATTTGCAACATATGGTGAATCACTTTTTGTTGCATATTCAATAATTGATTCTCTAGCCTGTTTTTTAGTTCCAACAAAAAGAACATCATAACCTCTAAAGACAGTTTCTCTTATTTTTTCATAAGCAGCATCTGCAAGAACAGAAGTTTTTTGTAAATCAATTATATGGATACCATTTCTTTTGGCATAAATATATGGAGCCATTTTTGGATTCCATCTTTTTGTTTCATGACCAAAATGTGCACCAGCTTCAAGAAGCGTTTTAATAGGTAGTACTGACAATCGTAACCTCCTCTTTTGAATAACAAATAAATCTATTATAGTATTTTAAAAATTTTTCAACTGGAAATCCAATAACATTTGTAATTGAACCTTCAACCCTTTTAACAAGTATAGAACCTGCACCCTGAATTTTATAAGCTCCAGCAGCATCAAAGGGTTCAACAGTCTTTATATAATTTTTCAAAAGATTATCAGATAAAAAATTAAAGTATACATTTGTTTTTTCATGAAATAAAAAATATTTATTTTTAAAAAAAATACAAACACCGGAATATACAGTATGTTTTTTCCCATTTAACTCATTTAAGATGAAAAGTGCATCTTCTTTTGATTTTGGTTTTGGGAAAATCTTTCTATTTTTGTATACAATGGTATCTGCTGTAACAATAAAGTAATTAGCCAGATCTGTAGTTAAATTTAATTTATTTTGAGAATTTAAGTTTTCAATTATAGAATTCATTTTCAGTTTTGCATTTCCCAAAACTGTCTTTATAGGATTATTAAAAATTTTTTCAATACATTCTGGTTCAATTATTTGAAATTTATCAAAAAGAATTGAAAATAACATTTTCCTTCTTTCAGAAGATGAGCCAAGAATAATAATTATATCGTTATTTTTTAACATTAATGTCTTCTTATTGTTTTTTTTATCTCTTCAATTATTGGTTTTGCTTCATTTGAAGTTAAAAATTCATAAGTAGCCAAAGGAACAATTTTTTTAATTTCATCGAATTTATTTTCTCTGATATATTCTCTAACTATTGAAGCAGAAATAGCTTTACCATCAAACTTTTTTCTTTCAATGATAGTAAATTCTATACCAAATTTCGGTAAGAGTTCTTTCATGGTTTCATTATATTTTGAAGTGACCTGACAGTAAGGTTCTTCTCCAACAAACCTTTTATTTATTGCTAAAGCTGGGGCTATTTTATTTCCAAAAATTGCAACATCAAGTTCTGCATGAACTTTTTCTTTAGGTAAATCTTTCAAAAAATAATCAGGGAAAGTAGCTGCTGAAATAATATATTGAGAAGATGGAAGAATTGTCACATTCTTAAGATGACTTATAGCTTTATTAACTATATCAAACCTATACTTAAAAGGGAAATAAGAAAGTTCTTCTTCTAGAACAAAAATAAAAAGATGTTCAGAAATTTCAGCAACTTTTTCAATTAAGTAAAGATGCCCATTTGTCATTGGGTTACAGTTTACAATAATTGATGATGCAGTTTTGTAATTTAAAGAATTTCTAATTGAATTTAAATTGGTTAAGTAATCAATAAAGTCTGGTTTTCCTCTTTCCAACAAAGCAACATCTTTAGTTTTCTCTATTAAATTAAAGGAAAAAGATGAAAAGATATCTATATTTTTAGGATTTGTATATACTAAAAAATTTGAATAGTTTTTTAATTTTATCTCTTCAATAACCCAGGTTAATAATTTGCCAGTTATGTTTTCACCCTGATAATCAGGGTCAATGGCTAGTCCTTTGATTATATTTCGATAAAAACCAATTAGTCCTGCAATTTTACCAAGATCTGAAGTCAATACCAATACTTTATCAACTGGCAATTTAACATCAAGATTATACTTATACCATAGATTTTTTAAAAAGTCTGGTATTGAATTTTTACCTTCCAAATTATAAATATCCTCTTTAAAAAACATAATGAAGTTACCTCTTAAACCTGAATTTCTTTAAGTAACTTGGTGATCTCACTTCTATCGAAATATTCTATAGGTCTTAAAGCTATAAAATCCCTTGCAAGTTCACTTAATACACCAATTGAAAAAAGGTATCCTTTAACCGCTTGTTTTTCCTTCATTTTTAAGTGGAATTCTTTTACGACAATTTCTCCGATTTTATCAGTACTTCTAATGAATCTAAATAAAATTAATACAACTTTTGATCCTTTAGATTTAGAAATTAAAAAATCTGTGGTTTTATCATCAATTGCTTCTGTTTCCAACAAATTATATTGGCCTAACAATATACCTATCATTTTTTGCGATATTTTATCTGCATCTTTCTGGTTTGCAAGGCTATATTGTCTTATCCTTTCATCTGAAGTCAAAGATGAAAATGTATTTATTTTTTCTGCAACATCTTTATATTTGGGTTCGATATTATAGATTTTATCCCAGAATACCACCGCATCATTTATTTTATTTAAGTTTACATTAATTTGGGCTAACTGATATAATGAAGAAAGATAAATTTCTTTTGGGCACTTTCTTGTTTGAGAGGCTTTTAAGTAATATGCATAAGAGGTAGAAAAATCCTGTTTTGAAAAATAATATTCTCCAAGTGTAAATAAACACTCGGCTCTTAAATTTGGGTTTTGAATTCCAGTTTTTAAGTATTTTTCAGCTTCATCTTTTAATCCAAGTTTATAAAGCGTTAGTCCAAAATAGGAGATAGCTTCAATATCATTTGGAAATTTTTCAACATAACTATTTAAAATCTTTTGGGTTTCAGAAAACTTGGTTAAAAAATAAGAGTTTAATGCAAATAATTTTACAAATTCTTTGTCGAATTTGGCATTTTCTTTATTTGCATAACATTTTCTAAAGTATAAATCAGCTTTGTCATACTGCTCTAAATAGTGATAAACTAATGCTAATAATTTCAATATTTCTATATCATTTGGGTTTAAGCCATTTGCAGTTAAAAGATACTTTAAAGCAAGTTGATACTTTTTTAAGTTTTTCGCACAAAATCCTGCAAGATAAAGGATTTCATGTTGCTTCCAGTTTTGTAATGCAGATGGAAGAGAAAGTGCTTTTTCAAGATAGGTTAAAGCCTGTGCATAATGCTTGTTTTTAATATATAGTAGCGAAATATTTTTAATAGCTTCCCAATTTTCTGGTTCTTCTGTTAATATATCTAACAATCTTTTTTCAGCTATTTTATCTTCACCTTTTAATAATTCATTTTCTGCTTTAGCTAATTGCATCCTTTTTTTTAAATATCTGAAAAGTAAAAGAATTATTGAAAATATAACTAGAACTGTAACAATGGTCAAAACAACTATAAGGGACACAATCCCCCCTTTTAGTAAGTAAAGTTAAATCAAAATAAATATAAATCTTTTATGAACTATTTCAATATATTTGAAAATTAAAAAAGAATAATTATTTGAAATTATTTACTTTTAAAATATAATAAAAGTCAGAAATATGGCAAAGAAAAACTTAATAATTATACTAATGATATTTATAATCCCTTTATCTATTATTACTATTTTTATTATCAATAATCAATTGTTTCAAAAGGATCTTTTATCTAATTCTAGTAAATTTGAAAATAAAGATAATGAAATCAAAAATATTAAAGATTATGAAATTTTTATTTTGAATGAAATAAATTTAGCTGACTTTAATAAACCTTTAGATTTCCCACTTTCTGATTATAAAATATTTACTTATACTATTATTTGGAAAGACACATTATCTAAAATTGCATACAAATTTAAGTTAACTAAGGATGAAATAACTGTTCTTGTTTATTTAAACAAAATAAAAAATAAAAACTTAATAATAGCTGGGCAAACTTTACTTATAACAAAAAGAAAAGAATAGTTTTTTTTAAGTAAATTGCTTTTTTATATAAATTGATTTATTCCAATTTCAAATAACTTCTGTGCAGAAGATTTATCATAATATCGATTATAAATATCAATAGACAGCAGAAATTCTAAAAGGGAGTAAAACTTTTTTTTACCAAAATTTTCTATCTTCTTCAGGTCATATTGCAGTCTATAAGGATTATATTGAAAATTTATTTTATTAAAAAAACTTAAAATATTATTTTTATCAAAATTTGTAAGATTGCTTTTTTCAGAAATTATTGAAGACAAAATCGTCAAAATCTTTACTTCTTTTAAAAAAGGCTGAAGAAAACCATTAAAATCATTTTCACTTTCTATAAATTGCATATATTGATAAAAAAAAGAATATTTATCATTTTGAAAAAAGCTATTAGTTACATTAAAAATAGTAAAATTTGAAGAAAAAGATAAAAACTTAATTGCGATTTCTTTTGTAACTATATTACTCTTTATTTGTTGAAGATAGATTAATATATCTTCTAAAACTTTTTCAAGGCTACCGGATATATCGTTAAAATAACTTTTAAATAACTCTTCAACATTATTGTTTTCAAATTTTATTTTGTTTTTATTAAAAAAATTGTTTATGAATTCAGATGAATTTAAGTTTTTTGGGAATTGAATTATAGAAATATCTCTATCTTCAGCCAAATTTTTTTCATCTGTAAAGATGAATAAATATAAGTCTGATGGGAATGATATTTTTTTTAAACTACTTAAGTTGGAAGAAAAATTATAAACAAATAATGCTATAGTTTGGCTAAATAAACCAAAATCATTTAAATATTCAGTTAGTTTTTTTATATTTATATCATCATAAATTCTATGGATTTCTATTTTATCCTTATAATTTTCTCTTAATGTCTCTACAATGCTTGAAATAATACTATTTTGCAAATCTTCTGGGAAATTGTTTAATAAAGTAATTTTTTTAATTTTAGAAATTTTATTTCTTATTATTTCATCAAATATCATCAAAATCTATCCCATATTTTTTTAATTTTTTATAAAGGTTTGTTCTTTCTATATTGAGTGATTGTGCTGTTTTAGTTATGTTGTAATTAAATTTTTTAAGACGATTTAATATTATCTCTTTTTCAAACTGATCTCTTAAAGTTCTAAGATCTTCTGCATTATCAAGGTCAAATTCCTTTTTGTAACCCTTTTCAATTACTTCTTCCACAAACTCCTTACTAATATACTCTGAAGGAGTTAAAATATTTATTCTATCGATTATATTTTTTAATTGACGAATATTTCCTGGCCATGGATAGTTTTTTAAATATTCAATTGAATCTGGATCAAAACTTTTAATTCTCAAATCCCCACTATTTTTAATTTTTGAAATAAAATACTCTATTAATAAGGGTATATCTTCACTTCTTTCTCGAAGCGGAGGTAAAAAAATAGGGATAACATTTAATCTATAGTAAAGATCCTCTCTAAAATTTCCATTCTTAATTTCATCTTCTAAATTCTTATTTGTCGCTGCAATAATTCTGACATCTGTTGAAATAGTTTCTATACCACCTATTCTGTTAAATTTTCCATCCTGTATAACCCTAAGAAGTTTGGATTGAAGTTCTATTGGCATATCACCTATCTCATCTAAAAATAAAGTACCTTTGTTTGCAATTTCAAATAGACCTTTTTTTTGGCTATAGGCATTTGTAAATGCACCTTTTTCATAGCCAAAAAGTTCTGATTCAATTAGATTTGATGGGATAGCTGCACAATTAATTTCTACAAAATTATTATTTGCTCTATTAGAATTTATATGAATCAGTCGAGCAACTAGCTCTTTTCCTGTACCATTTTCACCATATATTATTACTTTTGAATCAGATTTACCAACCAATTTAATCAGATCTTTTATCTTTTTTATCTGGATAGATTCGCCAATGAACTGATCAGCCATAAAATTTTTGTTTTTCAAAGTTAAATTTTCATTTTTTAAAGAATAAACATAATTAACTTTTTTTATTGTCTGTAATATCAAATCTATTTTTAATGGTTTTGTTAAAAAATCAAAAGCACCAAGTTTGGTTGCTTTAACAGCTAAATCAATTGTACCGTGACCGCTTATTATTATAACCTCAACATCTGGATATGTTTTTTTTAATTTTTCCAAAATCAAAATACCATTTTCATTTTCTAAGATAATATCTAAAAAGACGCAGAATACTTTATAGATCTTCATAGCAGTAAAAAGTTCTTCACTTGTTGAGGTGGTTATTACTTTATTTCCTTCATCTTCAAGTATTTCTTTCATTAATGTGCGAATGTCATATTCATCATCACAAACAATTATATATTCATTTTCCATAATTCCTCTTAAATATATCGGATATATTGATTTTTTAATATATTTGCTTAAAATAAGGAAGTTTGATTAAAAAGGTTGCTCCTTTATAATTTATTTCATCAAATTTACCATTACCTATAAATTCAATACTTCCATTCATGCTTTCAACAATTGATTTTACTATAGCAAGCCCGAAACCACTCCCAGTTTCTTTAGTAGTATAATAAGGTTCAAAGATCTTGGTAATATCTAATCCTTTAATACCAGAACCTGAGTCAGTATAAATGATTTTGAAATATTTTTCATCTTCAATTTTTATAAAAATAAAAATACTGCATTTTTGATCCGCTTCAATTTTAGAGGCTTCATAAGAATTAATAATAAGATTATTAAAAAGTGATTCCAACTCATCTTTTTGTGCAAATAAATATATAGGTTCCATTGGAATTTCAACTTTTAATTCAATCCACTCAGAGTTCCAAAAATTTTCAATACTATTTAAAAATTCATTTACTGATATATATAATCTATTCTCATTACTTTTATCGCTTATAGAATAAAACTTATTTATGCTATTTCTTATAGATTCTACATTTTCTTGAATTACTTTTAATTTGGAAAGAAGATATGAGCGATAATTATCTTGATAAGGGTATTTTTTCTCAATTAATTCACATGAAAGAACAATAGGAGTCAAAGGATTTTTTATCTCATGAGCAAATCTTGAGGTGACTTTGGCAAGTATTTCAAATCTTTCTTGATATTTTAATAGCAATGTCCTTTGTTCCAGTTGCTTCTGCATTCTATTAAACTGAATGATTAAAAAAGAAAGTTCATCAAATCTTTTTTTGGTAAGAGGAATAGGAGAATAAATATTAGAAGATACTTTTTTAAATTGATTAACAAGTAATTCTAATGGTTTTGTTAAATCAGAAATATATCTTAAAAGGAAAAAAACCTGAAAAAATAAAAAAGGAATAATAATTAAAAAGATTGAAAGAAGAACAATAATAGGTGCGTTCTTCTTTTGACTATATATTTTCTTATATAAGGTTATTAATTCAAATAAGTTATTTTTTGAGTTAACAAGTTCTTGAGGTGCTTCATAGATAAATGAAAAATTTTGGTGATTAAATATAAAGTAACCTGTATTATTTTTTTCAATAAAGGTAACTTTATCTATTTCATTTAAAACAATTTCTTCAATAAACTCTTTATCTATATCTATTATATATGTTTCGTTATTAAATTTTAAAAATTTTGTTAATGGATCTTTTATTAATACTTTTATGGCTTTATTATAATCTTTATCAATTAAATCATTTAATTTGCTCTTATATTCATTAATGTTATCAATTATTTTTAAGTAATTTTCCTCAATTAAAAAATTAAATTTATCATATATTTTTGTAATTGATGGAGAAAACTCGATTAAAGAAAATATTAAAATAACCAAAATTAAAATGGCAATAATATTTGATATTAAATAGAATGTAATCTTAAACTTTAAGATTTCTCCAAATATTTTTTTCTTATATTTTAAGAACTGACTAAATAATGTTGCTGAAAAAATATTTAATAAGACCAATTCTACTAAACCAAAGATTACAACTATAGGATTTAATATTATCATTGAAGGAATTTTTAAAAGATAAAACAATAAAATGATTAAAAAGTTTATAATTATTAAAAAGAAAGCTATTAGAAATCTGCTATTTTTGATTTTCATATGATACTATATTACTTGTGAGATTTGCAATTTTCATATTATAAGGGTTATAAAATAAAAATAGAAAAAAAAGTGCCGGTGAAATTGGTGCTAATGAGTTTATTGTAATGTCTGAAGAACAAAAGTATTTTCCATCCTTTTCAAGTTGAAAGATGTTTTCTATTTTCATATTGTTTATTATTCTTAAAATCTCTGATATTGAAATACTTTCATAATATTCTTTAGATGAATATAATGTGAAAATCTTTTTTTCATTTTTATAACTTAAAAAGTATTGATATTTAACTTCCATAACCTTTTGATCTTGGGATAACAAAGTTGTCGAAATTTTTTTAATTAATAAAATATCATACACAATTTCAGCTTGGTTATTAAAATATAGTAAATCTATAAAAGATTGCGAAAAGTTGAAATTTAAACTATATGAACAAGAAATGATATTTTTATCAAGAGATATAAGGAATATGTTTTTAGAATCAGCACTTAAAAAAAATAGTATAATTAATGAAATCAAAAGAATGATAAATATTAATTTTGTTTTTAATTTTAACATAATAAATCTTATCTGAAACTATAAATAAAGCAAAAACCTATGCTATCTTGGGTTATAACTGGTGAGATTTGAAAATTTAAGTTAGAATATTCAGAATAATATTTATATGAATCTATGGCACCTTTATATGCAAAATATGCTGATATTATTCTGTTTAATACATATATAGATACATAAGATACAAAGAATATCTTTTCATTATCATTTAAGGAAGACCAATTTATATCAAAAGGTTCTGTAATATTAGGCTCTGTAAAAAACTTGGAATAGATAGCAATGTATAATACTATCTTTTGAGCAAAATCAATCAGCATAAAAATAGAACCCTTAAAATAGTCTTTTATATAAAATTGGCCGAGTCCAGGGTAAGTCCAGCTTAAAAGAGATGCTATAAAAGGAGAAGGAGGTATTAATTTAATTTTATCAGAGTTGATAGAATTATATTTTTCGCTTGTTATAGCACTATCTATTACTGACGCAACATGCACAGCTAAAAATAGTGTGCCCCACAAAGTTAAATTAAAGTAGTCTTCCTGATCTGGGTTCAAAGGAGGTGTAAAAGTAAAAGTAAAAGGCCAAGTATAATTTATTTTAATAACAGATGCTAAGCCATAAAATGAAATTAAATATTCAAGACCAAGATAAAGTATGCCTTTAAAAATATTTTCTGAATAAATCAATCCAGCTCCAGGTATATACCATGATAGCATTGCGGCAAATAATGGGTCTTTTTTCTCTAAAAAAGTGTTTTCTTGAGCAAAGAGGTTGTTACTTATTAATATTATACAGATAAAGAAAATTATTATTTTTATTTTCATAATAGTTCCTTAATAGATAATCTATAAAAAATCTTTAAAGGGAAAACTCTATCGTATAAATATTTTAGATTAAAAATTTAAGAAAATCAAATTTGGTTTAATTTTAAATTTGAAAATTATTTTCTATAAGATTTACAATTTCATCAATTGCTAGATCTTCTTCATCACCATCAGCAATAATTGTTATTTGAGATCCATAAGTTAGAGCTAACATCATTATGCTCATTATAGATTTAGCATCTATTTCAACATCATCTCTTCTTATTTTAATAGTAGTGTTAGGGTAAGAAGAAGCTTTTTGCACAAGTATGGCTGCCGGTCTTGCATGTATTCCATCATCTAACTTTATGGTAACAGATTTTTCTTTCATTTTGTATTCCCATAATTACTAATAAAATTGAATTTTTTTATTAACTAAACTATCTTTTACTTTTGTCAAATAAAAGAAGATAAGACATATTATAACTTTATTTGTTTTTCAGATTTCATCCATTTTATAAGAATATTGTTGAAAGATTGAGCAGAATTTATTCCAGACTTTTTTAATCTTAAATTTAAGGCAGATGTTTCAATGATTGCTGGTATATTTCTTCCAGGTCTAACTGGAATAATTAAAACAGGCACTTTTATACCTAAAATAGATTCATATTTATCTATAAGACCAAGTCTATCGTATTTTCTCGACTGATCCCAATCTTCTAATATTATTTTTGCATCAATTCTTTTTTTATCTCTCACAGCAGAAACACCAAAAAGCTGAACAACATTTATTATCCCGACTCCTCGCACTTCCATAAAGTGAGGGGCTATTTCTGAACCTGTTCCAAATAGGAAATTTCCAGACATTTTTTTAATGACTACAATATCATCAGAAATTAATCTATGCCCCCTTTTTATAAGATCCAAAGCTGCCTCTGATTTTCCTATACCAGATTCCCCAGTTATTAATAATCCAACGCCATAAACTTCCACAAGATCTCCGTGAACAGTTATGGATGGTGCAAACTTATCTTCTAAAAAAATTGTTAATAATTTTTTAAGTACAGAAGCTTGCTCTGAAATCCTAATAATCGGGATATGATAAGTTTGACATAAATTTAATAGTAATAATGGTGGTTCGATTAGTTCTGGAAGAACAATTATTGACGGAGTAAAGTTAGAAAAAACATATTTTATATTCTCTTCCAGCCTTTTTGAATCTTCTTTTTCAAGTCTATTGAAAAGATTTAATGAATTTGAACTGAAAAAATAAAGCATCCCTTTTTCAGCAAGCTCAAGATCCTTATGGAATAAAATAGAAGGTTCAGCGACAGTATCTGATAAGATAAAGTTTTTACTGCCAGCTGAACCTGTAAAAAATTTGAATGTCAATAAGTTATGTTTTTCGAAAAGTTGGTGTAAAAAATCAAAAACAGTCAATTTCATATTGTTATTTGGTCACTATATTTAATAAAATAGGTTTATCAGCGTTTTGTAATAAAATACAGGAATAATCATTTGTATCAGCATTAATGAAAAAGTAATATGGTCCATTACCAATAGATTTAATTGCATCCTCAATAGATTTGGTTGATAAATCTATTTTGATTTTATCTTTATGCTCTATTCTATTAAACCCAACTTTTTCAACTTTATGAATTATTAGATCATCAAAATTATCAAATTTTTCAACGAGAAGGAAATCTTTATCTGATAATTTTATCATAAGTGAAGGTAAAATCTGATTAGATTCAAGTTCATAATTATAAAAGAAAACGAAATCCAGTTTCTTTTTAGGGTGAAGCATATGCATAGCATCTATCGAAGACATAGGTTTTTTATTGATCTGATTAAAATCAATTGTCTGGATAGGGATATTTATATTTTCATTTGATTCAAAGATTTCTGCAACTTTTCTTAATGGTTCCTGTTGTTTATGATCAACTACTTTAGCTTTTAATTTAGATATATTTTTTTCAACTCTATCAAATAAATCGTCAATGGCTCTGTACATATCGGTATCTCTTGAAGAAAAGAAAAGGGTTTTCCACTTTGCAAATTCAAACTCCATTTCTACTTGATGAACATAAGAAGAATCGATTGAAAAGTAGACATTGACTTTTCCAATAAGATGTTGATATTGATCGATCCTTGCAAGTTTTTTCTCAAAATAATTTTTAATAGAATCAGTGATTTCAACATGATGAGAATTGTAAGAAATATCCATAATACCTCCCAAGTTATTAAAATTAGAAAGCAAAAATTAACTTTTTTTTATTACCCCCTTTCTTAATTGTTTTGAAGGAATACCAGCAATCTCTCTATACTTTGAACAAGTCCTTCTAGATATATAATAACCTTTTTTGCTTAAAATTTCAACAATTTCTTCATCTGAATAGGGGTTATCTTTTGGTTCATTATCTATAATTTCTTTCATTTCATTGATAACTTGAATACGCGATTGATTATTTGAAGAGGCATTTTTCCCTTGTTTTTTAGAATAAGAAGCAGAGAAAAAATACTTTAAAGAATATATACCAAATGGGGTATCTATATATTTGTTATTTACTATCCTTGATAATGTAGATTCAGAAAGATTTATTTTTTTTGCAAAATCTTTTTGAGATATTGGCTGAATATATTTTTCACCTTTAAGAAAAAATTCTTGTTGAAGGATAACAAAATATTTCATAAAATTTTCAAATGTAGATTTCCTTAAATTAAGGGCATTGTTCAAATTTTTTGCATCATTCAATAATTTTTTTATTTCTGGATCTGTTTCTATATTCTGATATTTATATAAATTAAACTTAAAAGGTTCTATAATTTTAAATGAAATTTTATCATCTTTAATAGTTATAATAGCATCTGGAATAATATAGTTACTGCTTTCTTGAATTATAGCAGCAGGTATCTGGACTATTTCAGTCATTAATTTAATTATTTTTTCAATCTCCTCTTCGGTAAAACCAGTTTTTATTAATTTATTAAAATTTTTATATAATACATCTTCATAATGATAAAATAATACATCAAATAAAAATAATGAATCTTTGTTATCTGAAAGCCAAACTTGTGTCAAAATCATTTCTTTCAGGCTTTCTGAAGCATAACCTTTTGTGTCAATTGATGAAATGCAAACTTTTCCATTTTCAAGAAAATGAAAAGGGATATCTAATTTTTTAGAAATATCTGTTAATTTTTCAGTTAACATACCATTTTTAGTTAGATAAGGTACCAATAAAAGAGCATAATTCTTTTCATCTTCATCAATTTCATAAAATGAAAGTTCATTTTGGAAATAATCATAAATACTATCATATTGATGATCTGTTTTTTCTATTAGATCTGATGTTGATATTAAGTTAGTATTGAATCTTGGAAAATATTTCAACATTTCTTCATAATTTTCTTCATATTCTATAAAGGGATTTTCTTCTGATTTTTCTTTTATGAATTGTTCAAGTTCAATGGCATTCATAGAAATTAATTTCATCTCAAGAATTAATGATGGAAGTAAAATCTGTCTTTGTTCTAACCTATTTTCAAAACTAAAGTTACTCATAATTCAAAATCTTTACCAAGGTAGATATTTCTAGCTTCTTCGCTTGAAATCAATGTATTTGTATCACCTTCAATTAATATCTTTCCATGATTTATTATATAACTTCTTTCAGTAATTTTCAAAGTGTCCCTAACATTGTGATCTGTAATAATAATACCTATACCTTTTGCTTGTATTTTAGAGATTATTGATTGTAGTTCATTTATTGCAATTGGATCAACACCGGCGAAAGGCTCATCAAGCAAAAGAAAATCAGGCTCATTGACAAGTGTTCTAGCTATTTCAACCCTTCTTCTCTCCCCTCCAGAAAGAGTATAACCTTTTTGCTTTCTTAATTCCCAGAGTGAAAATTCTTTTAATATCATCTCGCATTGATCTTTTCTTTGCTTTGAATTTAAAGATTCTTTTAATTCTAAAATTGCAAGGATATTTTCTTCAACAGTCATATTCCTAAAAATCGATGCTTGCTGTGGAAGATAACCCATACCAAGGCGTGATCTTTTGTGCATTGGATATTTAGTAATTTCTTTATCTTTCAAGTAGATCTTACCTGAATTTGGTTTTAAAAATCCAACAATCATATAAAATATTGTGCTCTTTCCAGCTCCGTTTGGGCCAAGTAATCCAATAATTTCTCCCTTTTTTATATATAATGACACATTGTCGACCGCTAATTTTTTGCCAAAGCTTTTTGAAAGATTTTCAATTTTTAATTCCATTTTGTCTCCTAAGATTTTAATTTTTTAGATTCTTATTTTTTTTAGTTTTAAACAATTTTATATTTAATAATATCACTTAGATCTATAATTCCAGCTAAAGAATTATCTTCATTTAAAACAACTAGCTGCCTTATTTTAAGTTCTTCCATCTGGTTAATAGCAGTAATAACTAATTCATTTTTTAATATAGTATGTGGGGTTTTAATCATAACATCTTTTGCTTCTAATTCAAGTAAGTTATCATATTTCAATAACAATCTTTTAAGATCTCCATCAGTAATAATTCCAGTGACTTTCACTTTTTCTCCATAAAAAACACAGATACCCATATTTGGAGGTGGAATTGATACAATTTCCTTTAATGCATCCTTGATTTTGGCAGAATCAGGTAAAAATGCAAATTTACCAACAGGAGTCATTATTTCTTCAACCTTTTTCAACTTTTTACCAAGATTTCCACCAGGATGAAATTGAGCAAATTGTTCCTTATTGAAATTTCTTTTTTGCATAAGAGCAATAGCGATGCAATCTCCTAAAACCAAAGTTGCGGTTGTTGAGGTTGTTGGAGCAAGATTTAATGGACATGCTTCAGCTGTTTTTGGTATTTTAATTACAACATTTGCAAGGTGTGCTAATTGTGACTTTTCATTTACTGTTATAGCAATTATAGGGACTTTAAGTCTTTTCGGGTATTCTAAGGCAACTAAAAGTTCGGATGATTCTCCTTCTTTTGAAATCGCAATAATCACATCATTTTCATCAATAACACCAATATCTCCATGCATCGCATCATTTGGATTTACAAAGAAAGATGGGGTTCCTGTGGAAGAAAATGTGGCTGAAATTTTACTTGCAATATGCCCTGATTTGCCAACACCCATCACTATTGTTTTACCTTTGCAATTATATATTAGTTCTATAGCTTTTATTATTGAATCATCTAAAAGTTCAGATAAAAGTTTTAATCCTTCTATTTCTTTATCTATCACTTCTTTACAGATTTGAATTTCTTTAGCCATTTTTATTCCTATTTTTTTTATAAAATATCAAATATCTTTATAAAATAGTATTTATCAATGCAAAATATTATTTATCAGTAAAATATATCATAAAATATATCAATTATCTATAAAAGTATTTTCTCTTAAAAATTTACATAGAGGGATAAGTTTTTTTAATAGATTATATAAATCATCAAGCAATATCAAGTTGGAAGAATCCGATTTTGCTTCCTGCCTTGAATAATGGGTTTCAAAAAAGAAAATATCAAAAAAAGCCGCTGCGGCAGTGAAAGCAAGGTTATCGCAAAATTGAGGTTCTCCAGAGCTTTGATTTGTTGCTCCTGGAAGTTGGAGAGAATGTGTAGCATCAAAGCAGACTGGTGCCATCTTCTTTAACAAAGGGACATACTTAAAATCATTTACCAATCTATTGTATCCAAAAAAAGTTCCTCTTTCAGTAATAAAATAATTATTGTTACCAGATTCTTCGACTTTGTTAACAACATGTTCCATCTCCCAGGGGGAAAGGAATTGTCCTTTTTTTAAGTTAATAGTTTTTCCTGTTTTTGCAGCAGCTTCAACAAGGTCTGTCTGTCGAACAAGAAAAGCTGGTATTTGTATTATATCTACAACTTGAGAAACTTCAGTTGCTTGAGATGGCTCATGTATATCTGTTAAAATCGGAATAGAAAATTTGTTTTTAACTTTTTCTAAAATCCTTAAACCTTCTTTTATTCCAACTCCTCGAAAAGAGTTAATAGATGTACGATTTGCCTTATCAAAAGAAGCTTTGAATATTAAACTAAAATCCAGTTCAATAGAAAATTGTTTGAGTTTATCAGCAATTCTTAATGTTTGTTCCTCACTTTCTATTACGCAGGGGCCTAAAATAAAAGGAGGCATAAGTTTTTCACCAGCATAAATCTTTTGGGCAAGTTTTATTTTTTTCGAATATACTACCATATATACCCTATTTTTTTGAAAATTAACAAAAAAGGGATAAATGACAACACCCAAATTAATTTAAAATTTTATAATCCTTTAAAAGCATTATATAAAAATTCTTTTTATTACCAAAGTAAATTAATTTTAAGAAATAAGGTTCTTGAGAGGAAAAAAGATATAAAATTTTGAATTTGCTAATTTTAAAAATATCGGCATTTACTATCTCGCATAAAATAGATGAATTAAAAGAGAAATCATTTAAGTATTTATTATCTATTTCTAATGAAAGTTCATCAAAAGAATTGATTTTACTGAAAATAATATTTAATGGTATCTTGTAGTTGTTTTGTAAAAATCCCATCATTATATTTATATTTTGATTTTTCTCGTAACCTTTATTTGCTACAAATATTCTTAATACTAAAGGTAAAGCATCTGCTAAAATTAGATCTTTATCTGGCAATTTAAGTTTTTTTTCTTCTTTAATCTTATCATCAAAAAACTTTTGGAAAAGATAATAACTATTCATATAAGTTATTTTTTCTATTTCTGATTTTTCTTTATTATATGTTTCTTTATATAAAATTAGCAAGTCGTCTGAAAAAACTGATTTTGTATAAAATTCTTTTTGAAGAACTTCGCTATAGATTTTATTATTTTTCAAATCAAAAAATAAATTTTCTTGATATTGCTCATATTCAAAGTTATTTTTTTCATACTTTATTAAATTATAAGTAAGAGTTTGCTTTTTTTTTATGATATCTACAAAAGTATTTTTATTGTAAATTATTTTATCTAATGTCCAAAAATTAGAATTTTCAGAATAAACTGTATATGAAAAAGTAAGGAAAAATACCAAAAATATAAAAGCAAGAAAAATAATTTTTAGATCTTTCATTATATCTATTGCACCTATTTGTTTATTTGTAATGTTATACCTTTTGGGCAATTTATTTGTTTTTAATTTTATATTTATAATTTATATTTATAATTTAATTTTTTAAATATGTATAGTTAACAATTATTTATAGTTAGTAATTAATTTTTCCTCATTTTGATTATAGCGCAATTTCTTGACTTTTTAAATCTTAAAGTAAATATTTCTTTGGAAGGAATTTATATGTCAAAAAATCCAAATGAAAACTATTCTTTAATAGGTGAAAATTCTTTTTTTTCTGGCAATGTTCATCTTACAGGTCAACTTAGAGTAGAAGGTAAATACGAAGGTTCAATGCTATATATTGAACATCTTACAGTAGGAAAAAATGGAAAAGTCAAAAGCAATGTTTTTGCAGATATTATAATTGTAGAAGGACTTATTGTTGGTAACATCGAAGCTAAAACAAGAGTAATGCTAATGCCAACAGCCGCAATTTATGGTGATATAAAGACTCCAGAATTAATTATTCAAAATGGAGTAATATTAGAGGGGAAATGCATTATTTCTCCAAATTTATCTAAGAATGTAAAAGAGATTATTGAAAAAAGGTATAATGAATAACCCTACAATAATTTCATTCGGTGATCCTGGAAGTATTAATTCAGAAATTTTAGTTAAATCTTTTTCTCTTCTGGAATCAGAAAAAAAAGAATTTAATAGAATAAATGATATTATTATTATAGGTTCTTCAAAATCATTAAATGAAGAGCTAAAAAAAACCACTAACTTTCAATTTGAAAATCGAATAATAATTAAAAATTCAAATCTTTTAAGTAAATCTGAATTAAAATTTGGAAAAATTTTAAATAGAAAAGTACTAGAAATATTATTTGATAAATTAACTTATGAGATATATCAGATTTACCTAAATTATAGAGAGAATAAAAAAAGCAAAAAAAATGAAAATCTAATCATTTTTTTTGATCCTTTTGAGTCTTTAAATTATGAAGTTGGTGAAGTTGATCTTAAAAATGGCTTTCTTTCATATTTGTACCTTATTATTAGTTGCAAGTTAATAGAATTTTTAAAATACAACGCTAACCTATTAACTCTTCCACTGAATAAAAAAGCTGTTTCTTTATATGATAAAAAATTTAAAGGCCATACTGATTTTTTAATGCAAAGATATAATGCACCAAAAGCAAGGATGTTAATGCATTGTGATAAATTATCAATCCTTATGGAAACAAATCATGTACCGATATTGGATTTAAAAAACCACTTAAATAGGCAACATTTTTTTGAAACTTTATTTGGTGCGAAAGAAGCAATATTAAAGTTAAAACTTGAGCCAATTATATATGTTTTGGGCTTAAATCCTCATAAGTCTGATGGTTCTTTAATAGGAACTGATGAAGAGAGATGGATTATTCCTCAAATTGAGAAATTCAATAAAATTGAGAATGGCAAAATTATAGCTGAAGGTCCATTTTCATCAGATTCTATTTTTACTGAAAAATCATTAACTTTTAAAAAACATGGTATTTTTATAGCCTGGTATCATGATCAAGGGTTGATACCTTTTAAGATGCTTGCGAAAGAAAATGGAGCAAATATAACAGTTGGTTTACCTTTTTTTAGGATTTCTCCAGATCATGGAACTGGTTTTGATATTGTTGGTAAAAATGTTGCAGATCCTTCATCTTTGGTTTTTTGTCTTAAAACTATTTATTCTTTGGAGGAAAGGTGAAAGTAAACTTATATTATCTTAAAGAAAAAATTGCTGAAATTTTAGAAAATTATTTTTTATTATCTTTTTCATATAATATTAGCAAAGAGGAAATATTATTTAGTATAACAGATTCAAAAGATCTTAAAAATGGTGATTTTTGTATACCTTTGTTTTTATTTGCCAAAAAATTAAAGATAAATCCAGCAAATCTTGCAAAAACATTGGAAGAGTATCTTAAAAGCGATATTAAAGATGAAAAAGATAGAAATAACCCAAATATTAATGAAATTAAGAATAGTAAAGAAGACCTAGATAAATTAAAAGATAAAAATAACTTCGATTTTTTTTCACAATTTATTGAAAGGATAGAATCAAATGGACCATATTTAAATTTTTGGGTTAATAAAAAATTTATATTAAACTTACTTTTATCTTCGGAGGAAGAAAACATATTTCACGAAAAATCCTTAAACGGCTATAATGTTGTTATCGATTATTCCTCGTGTAATATTGCAAAACCTTATGGTATTGGCCATATTATGAGTACCGCTATAGGGGAAAGTTTAAAAAGATGTTATGAATATATGGGGGCGAATGTTTACGGAATAAATTATATAGGGGATTGGGGAACACAATTTGGGAAAGTTTTATTGGCTTATCAGATGTGGGGAGATGAAAAAAAGTTAGAAGAAGATGGCGTTTATTATCTTTATGATTTATATGTCAAATTTCATTCTGAAGAAGAAAATGACCCAAACCTACTGGAAAAAGCTAAAAATGTTTTTCAAAAACTTGAAGATAAAGATCCATATTATTATGGATTATGGGAAAAGTTTAGAAAAATCTCTTTAGAGAATTTTGATAAATATTATAAGCTATTTGGTAACACTTTTACATTTATAGAAGGAGAATCAAAGTATAGTAAAAAAAATATCGAAGAAATATTAAGAATATTAGAATTAAATCAGATATTAAAGGATTCTGAAGGAGCCAAGGTTGTTTTTTTAGATGATATTTATCCTAAGGAGAATATCCCACCTTGTATAATAAAAAAAAGTGATGGAACTACAACCTATGCAATAAGAGATATAGCAGCAGTTTTAGATAGATGGCAGAGATTTCATTTTAATGAAGCTCTTTATGTAATAAATATAGGCCAGCAACTACATATAAAGCAATTTAAGGGTGTATTAAAAAAATTAAATTTTACCTTTGCAGATTCTATAATTCATGTAGCTTTTGGAACCATGACTTTTTCTGGCCAAAAGATGCAAACAAGAAAAGGAACAATTTTATTTTTACAGGATATATACAATGAAGTTTATAACGAGGCTCTAAATTTGACAAAAGAGAAAAATATTTCAAAAGATGCTGAAGATACGGCTAAAAAATTAGCTGTAGCAGCAATTTTGTTTTCAATATTAAAAAATCAAAGGATTAAAGATATTGACTTTGATTTTAGTAAGGTTTTAAGCTTTGAAGGAGATACTGCAGCTTATCTTCAATATACATGTGTAAGAATAAAAAGTATCTTAAATAAGTCACAAATTAATCTCAAAGAAATAAAAAAAATTAGTAATATTTATAAAGAAAAAAATATTGAATCATCTATTTCTAACTTAGGTGAGATATTTTATAATAAATTTTTAATTGATGAAAATAATAGTGCAAAAGAGATTGTCGATCAGATACTTTTTGAGATATTTAAGTTCGATGAAGTAATTACAAATGTTGTAAAAGAAAAAGAGGCTTATTTACTTTCAAGATATTTGCTTAAGTTAGCCATGTTTTTTAATCAATTTTATTCAAAAATTAAGGTTTTAGAGGGAGATAAAGAAGATATTGCTTTAAAACTTTCATTTATAAACGAAATAGAAAGAATTATAGAAAAAGGACTGTTTTTGTTAGGGATTCTGGTGCCATCATCCCTTTAGGTGGAAAGTATTATTTATACTTTTAACTTTAATTTCATTGTCATATTCAACAATTGAAATACTAGCATTGTCAATATGAAATTTATGCAAATTTTGAATATTTATTTCAAGTATTTTTGCAATTAATACTTTTATTGCAACACCATGTGAGACAATTATAATATTGGAGTTAGTTTGATATTTTGATATAATTTCCTTAAATTTTTTGTATACTCTTTTTTGAACCTGCCCGTAAGATTCACCTTCTGGTATGGGAGTATTTTCTTTATCATCTTCCCACTTTTTTAAAAAGTCCTTATATTCAATTTTGATATCTTCCCAATAATATCCTTCCCAGACACCAAAATTAATTTCTTGAAAATCTTCAACTATTTCGACTTTTTTATCTAATTTTTTACCAATAATTTGTGCAGTTTCATATGCCCTTGTAAGATTAGATGAATAAATGGTATCTAAAAAAGTATTTTCAGTATCAATATTTTCAAAATATGAAGCCAAAAGATTTGCTTGAAGAATACCTTTGTCATTTAATGGAACATCTTTTTTACCTTGAACCTTAAAATCAATATTCCATTTTGTTTCACCATGCCTAATAAGATAGATAAACATAATAAAATCCCTATAAAATATTTGAGTAAGTGAATAATTGAATTAAAAAAGAATTAAGCTATCTTGATTTTACTTTTTAAAATATACTACAATTTGAACACCATTTTGCAGCATTTGAAAAGAAAACGACCATGAATATAGATTTCCTTTTACATCATAGGTGTTTGCAGTCATAACAGGAGGATCAATTCTTATAATAATTTTCATTATGATTTCTTCTTTTTTATTTGCAGGAAAGATAGAATTCCTGTTATTAATTTTCCATATAAAAAGAGAATCATTTAATGTTATCTCATTGTTGGTAGAAAGGTCTATCTTATAAAGACCGTTAACAGGTGTAACTTCAAGAATCTGTTCCATTGAAAAAATATCCTGCATCCCCTGACTTATTATAAAATCATCATCAAGACCTAAAAGTGCTAAAAACTGCTTTGCTCCAAGCTCAGCATATTCATTGTATGAGCTAAAAACCTGAACTTTACTGCAATAAAAATTAAAATTGGAATCTATAACAAAATATGAGTTTACGCTGCAAGATAGAAGTAAGATGAAAAAAAGAATTAAAAAGAAAGATAAAAAAATCTTATTTAATCTAATATTCATTATATATTTAGTTTAATCTTTCCTTTATTGTTTTACATAAAAATAATATATTCAATATTAAATAAAGTCAAGTAATCATATTTCAATGTTGAAAATCTTAAATTTCAAATTATAAATTACTGAAATGAAAATATATAACCAATTTGATATTTTTGGAATCATTTTCTTTTTACTTATTTTCATAAATAGTATCATCACCTTTTTAATATATTTAAAAAGGAAGAAAGAAAATAAAAACAATATTTTTTTAGAGTATAGCCAACTTCTGCTTACCTTGATTACTTTTTTACTCGCTTTGAAAGTCAATGAAAAAATATATCTGATAATATTTATTTTTAGTGCTATAATTATTTTGATAATAAGGCAATTAAAGAAGGTTAGAAGTCAAGTTTAGGAATTTAAATGGATTTTAATATTATTTAATATTAGTAAAAAATATCATTATAAGGAATTTATATGGAAGAAAAATTTGAAGTAAATGGAAAAATAGTTGAGGATTTTGTAAATACCAGAGAAAATTTGAATAAAATAGTATTAAGCAAGGCTGATAATGTTATAAAAAGATTTTATAGCCTTGACTCTCAAGTATACAGGGATTCTGTTTTAAGTTCAAAAATTAAAGAGATGCTAGGACTTGTTTCTTCACTTGTATTGAGATGCGATGATTGTGTTAAATATCACTTAAATCAATGTTTTGAAAATAAAATTACCACAGGTGAAATTGTTGAAGTTTTATCTGTTGGGTTAGTTGTTGGAGGTTCCATAGTAATACCACATCTTAGACGAGCAATGGAATTTTGGGTAGCATTAGAAAAGAAAAGGTTTGATGAGATTTACAAAAAGATTGAAAATGAAATTGAAGATAAAAAGAAAGAATTAAGATATAATAAAAACGAGATTAAAGAATATCTTTTAAGATTTATATGTGAATTATGTGCAAATAATATCCCTTACTATAATTGGTTTGGTTTTTATCTTGTTGACAATAAAGAAGAAAACTTTTTATACTTAGGTCCTTTTGTTGGAGAAGAGACTACACATATCAAAATCCCTTTTGGCAAAGGTATATGTGGTCAAGCTGCAGAGAAAAAAGATACAATTATTGTTGATGATGTGTCTGAAGAAAATAATTATCTTGCATGCAGCATAAAAGTCAAGTCTGAGCTTGTGACTCCAATTTTAAGAGGCAATTTGGTTTTAGGAGAAATAGATATAGACTCTCATCAAATAAATGCCTTTTCAGAAATGGATAAAGAATTTATAGAAAAGTTAGCAAATTTAATTGAACCTATTATATAATCATAATAATTAACCATATCAAACAATATAAAAAATATCAGAGGAACTAGATGAACAAAGAAATAGAAATGAGGATAAAAAGGTTAAGGGAAAGATATAAAGAATTTGGCGAAAGATATGGTAAAAATAGATTTAATCTTGAAAAGTTTGAACAAAGATATCAGGAAGCTTTAAGAAGTAGATATAATCTTGATATATTTGTATCAGCAGAGGAAGAGGCGTTGACTCAACTTTATCAGGAAACTATAAATCCTAAAGTTGAAAATGAAAAAGATAAGTATGAATCTTCATTTTTAAAAAAAGTAGATAAAATATTAGAAGATTATGACGACAGAATAAAAATTTATCCTTATGTTGATTTTCATCCAGATGCAAATGAAGAATTAAAATATCTATATGGAGCAATTAAGCAATTTTATTTTAATATCTTTCCACTTTTAGAAATTATTTTTGGCTCAAGAGAACTTGGAACAAATGTTATAAAAGATTTTTCTGTTTTTTATAGTTTTATAGATTATTTTGGAAGAGAAACTCAAAATGGATATTCAAGAAGAATTGAAGATCATATTATAAAGTTAAAACATTATTCAACAAAAGAAGTAGAGCAAGATTATAGAAATATTATGATAGAATCTGCTCAATATTTCAATAAACTTCAGATATTTTTAAAAAAATATTGGACAAACATATATTTAGAAAAAGAGCTAAATGTTCCTGCTGACTTATTTGGTAAAGAAAAAGCGACATATAATGAAGTGATTGATTTTACAATTAGCTGGATTGATGATTTTTTTTATAACTTTAGAATTAAGTCATTAATTTAATAAATAAAAAATCTAATACATAAAATTGTTTTTTTGCTTATAAAATTTAGTTTTCTTTGGTTTAAATTTAAAATTTAGCTAAAATTCTTTTCAAAATTTGCTACGCAAGAAATTTAGTCATCTTGACTTTTTTTTTATAACCTATAATTTATTTCCACTCTTATCCTGTAAAATATTACAGGATCAAAAGGCCATAGGAGGATTTATGCAAAAAAAATATGAACTTCTAATTATTTTTTCCACAAAAGAAAAAAAAGAAGTAAGCTTGATGAAAAATTCATCAAGAGAGAAAATCGAAGCCCATAATTTTACAATTCTTTCTGAACAGGAAATGGGTAACAGATCTCTTGCTTATCCTATTAATAAGCAAAAAGAAGGATTCTATCAAATCTTTTACATCAGCCCAAAAAATGAAACTCCTGAAGTTAACGAACTATTAAAAGATTTTAGACGAGATCCGGATATTCTTAGAGCTCTTGTTTTTGTTTATGATGAAAAAAGGATTGAAAGGATTAAACAAAAAGAAGAGGGTTTTAAAAGAAGAAAGATTGAGCTTGAAAACAAGAAAAGAATGCAGGCTGAACAATCTTCAAAACAAACTATCACTGAAGAAGCATTTGAAAATCCTGAAGTAAAGGAAGAAGGGGAAAATGAGTAACGATATTAATAAGATAATTATTTCAGGTCGTTTGACAAAAGATCCAATTCGAACAGAAGTAATGACTCAAAATGGTCCTACAATTATATTGAAATTTTCTATAGCAAATCAGACTTATAGATCAAATGAAGGCTCTTTTTTTGATTGTAATTTCTGGGGGAAAAGGGCACAGTATTTTTCTGATAAATTGTCCAAAGGAACTGCTGTTTTGATCGAAGGTGAGTTAAAACAGGATAGATGGAAAGATAAAAATACTTCTGAAAATAGATCTAAAATTGTCATAAATGTTTTAAATATTTTCTTATTAGGTTTTGAAAAAAGTTCTTCTTTCAAAGGCAATGAATATAATAATAATGAGATCCATAGCAGTGGGAAATCGGCAAATGTTAGCAATAATAATGATCAGGATGATATACCTTCTATAAATGCTAATGAAATAGAAGGGGAAAATTTAAATAATAATAGCTATTTTGGTGCTTTTGATGATGCATATGGGAATTCTGAAATGGATCACTATGAAGATGAAAATAATAACTATTATCAGTAAAGGAGAGATCAATGGATAAATATAGCAATGATATGTCAAAAAATAATTCAAAAAGAAGACATATGTTTAGAAAAAAAGTATGTGTCTTTTGTAAAGAAGGGATTTATTCGATAGATTATAAAGATGTTTCTTTCTTACAGAGGTTTATTATGCCAGTGGGGAAGATTCTTCCAAGAAGAATAACTGGGACATGTGCAAAACATCAAAGGATGGTTTCTGCTACAATAAAAAAAGCGAGAATGGCTGCTCTACTTCCTTATAAAAATGTTGAATAGGATAAAAATGTTGAATAGGATTTTCTGGTGCCAAAAAAACAGGTAATTTATTTAGCTTTAATATCTCTTTTATTTTCTATTATTTTTCCTTTTTTTGCTATTGCACCAATAGTTTATTTTATATTATCTAAAAATAGTCTTATAAATTGGCTTATTTTCCTAACTATTTTTTGTATTGGACTACTTATAATATATTTTATCGGTTGGTTTAATTCTTCTTTGTCTATTGGCGCTACAGCATTAAATTACCTTTTAAATCTTATTCAATTTTTATTATTACCATTTTTGTTTGCTTTTGTTTACTATCTTTTTATTCTTGCTTACAAAAGATACAATGCATCATTAATATTATTTGTTGTTATATCAGCGGTACCTTTTGCTGTTCTAATTATTTTATCTTTACTTTTTCTAAAATCAAAAGGCTTTTCTTTTATTCAATTTGCGCCTGTTTTTGAGAAGATGCTTGGTGAAAATTATAAAGAGTATAATATAGAAGCCTTTTTACAAAATATTATAAACAAAGAAATACCTAAAAGTATATCAGTTATTTCAATAAGTCTTGCCTTATTTGTAGAACAGCAACTTGTATCTTTATCAAAAAAAAGTGAAGTTTTAATTAATATTATCAAACCTTTAGATTCGACAAAGTTAGGTAAAATTTTTTCTTGGGTAACTATTGTCGCAATCTATAGTTTATTGGCAATGAAATTCATATTAAAAATAGACAATTTTACTATTGAGATTCTTTTATTTAATATTTTTTATTTACTAACATCAATACATTTTATCAATGGCCTTGGCGTAATTGTTTTTTATTACAAAAGAAAATTAAAGCCAATTATTGATAATCAGATTATTTTGCAGTTGAAATCAAGACCATTTATATTTTTATTAACTATTATGGCTCTATTTTTAATAGTTTTAATGCTAATTCCTTTTATTATTTATATTTACTTTATCATTGCATTTATTAGTGTGATAGATACAATTTATCCACTAAGAAAAGAAAATAACTAAACAATCATTCAGGAGGATATAAAATGGAAGTTGTTTTATTAAAAGATGTAGAAAATTTAGGTTTAGAAGGTGAAATTAAAAAAGTTAAAAAAGGATATGCTCGAAATTTTCTTTTTCCAAGAAAATTGGCAGTTGAAGCAACTGATGCAACTTTGAAAAATTTGTCTTTAAGATTAAAATCACTTGAAGAATCAAGAAAAAGAAAGATTGCAACCGCTTCTGAAAAGAAAAAATTACTTGAATCATTGGTTATTGAGATTAAAGCAAAAGCTGGTGAAAAAGGCAAATTATTTGGTTCAATAACAACTTCACAGGTTGCTGAAAAATTAGCAGAAGCAGGATTTAATGAATTTGATAAAAAGCATATTAGGATCCCTCATATTAAAGAAGTAGGAAATTATAATGCTTCAGTTAAAGTCATTGAATCAATCTATGCAAATGTAAAAATCAATATTATTGGTGAAAAAGAAGAAGAAAAACCTGAATTAAAAAGGCCTTCTAAAAGAAATTTTAAAGGCAAAAGACCTTACAAAACCGAGACAGAATCAAATGAAGAAGAAAATAAAGATTCGCAGAATGAGTAATGATTAATATTTCAAAAATTCCACCCCAGAGTCTGGAAGCAGAGAAAGCGACACTGGGGTGTCTTTTACTTAATAGTGAACTACTGGAAACATCTTCGGTTTTATCTGAAGATGATTTCAGTATCCCTGCTCATAGATTTATATATAGAGCAATTCAAAATTTAATCCGAAAAAATCAACCAGTAGATATATTAACAGTTGTGGAACAATTGAAGGTAGATGAACAGATTGAGAAGGTCGGTGGAGCAACTTATATATCGCAACTACCAGAGTTAGTCCCCACAACTGCAAATTATAGCAGTTATGTTTCCATAGTAAGAGAGTTCGCACTAAGAAGAAAATTGATAGAAGTCGCCAATAATATAATAGGCCAATCTTATGATAGTAATATAGAAATCAAAGAGATAATTGACAAGGTCGAACAAGAGATATTAAAAGTTACTGCTTATGATTATAAAGAGCATTTCCTAATATTAAAAGATATTATTTTTGAAATATTAAATGACCTTGAGATGAGGAAAAAAACCGACACTATATATTCTGGAATTCCAACAGGGTATCATTATCTTGATGAGATAACTTCTGGTTTTGATAAAGGAGATTTAATAGTTATAGCAGCAAGACCATCTATGGGTAAGACTACCTTCGCTTTAAATCTTGCCTTAAATATGGCTATGGATTATAATAAAACAGTTGGTTTTTTCTCTCTTGAAATGTCAGCGAAAATGTTGGGTTATAAGATAATCTCAAGAATTGCTCAAATACCTGTAAATGATATAAGAAGGGGAAATATTCCAATATCAAATATTCAAAAACTTGTTGATGCGGTTTCATTGATATTTGAAAAGAAGATTATATTTGATGAAGCTGAATCTGTTACTATTTTTGATATCAAACAAAGCGCAAGAAGATTAAAAACAAAATATGGACTGGATATTATTTTTGTCGATTATTTGCAACTAATCTCTCCTCCTGCTGGAACTAAGATTGAAAATAGAGTTCAGATTGTTTCTGATATTTCTAAAGGACTAAAACAGCTTGCAAGAGAGTTAGGAATCCCTGTAGTAGCTTGTGCTCAGCTTTCAAGAGCTCCAGAAAAAAGAGAAAATAAAAGACCACAACTTTCCGATTTAAGAGAATCAGGTTCAATAGAACAGGATGCAGATTTTGTTGGATTTTTATATAGAGAGGATTATTATAAAACAAAAGAAGAATCTAAAGATAAAGATCAAAGAGGTGTAACAGAATTTATTATTGGTAAACAGAGATTGGGAAGAAGAGGGGATATTATAAAATTTAATTTTATTGAAGAGTATTCTCTTTTTAAGGAATTAGAAAATCAAGATATATGAACAATAAAAAACCAATTAAGTTTAACTATATTTTTGTTTATTCTATCTTATATTCAACTATTTTTGTTTTTCTATTTCTTGCTTATAGAGAGCAATTGGCTAAATATACTAAAAACATAATAGTGATAATAAATATAACTATTATATTTGGTATTTTAAATTTAGAATTAATGCGAAAAAGGGCATTTTATACCTATAAATTATTTTTTAAAACAGGTTCAAAAATTTATTTTTATTCTTTAGTATTATTGATTTCTGGTTGGTTATTTATAATAATTGGTAATAAATTTTCTGTCGAAACAAAACTTTTTTACCCTTTTGTACTTATAATTACTCAAATTGAAATATTTATTTATATCTTTTTGTTTATAAGATTTTATTCTCAATATGTAGAATCAGCAAGACTTGATGCCCCTCATTATGTTATTATCGGGTTTGTTAGCTTGATTATTATCGGGGCTTTTTTGTTATTTGAACCTATTTCGCAGAAAAACGAAGTTTCTTTTGTAGATGCTCTTTTCACCTCGACTTCTGCTGTTTGTGTAACAGGTTTAAGCGTAAATACTATAACTGATGCTTTTACTCAAGTGGGCTTGGCAATAATATTGCTTCTTATACAGTTTGGTGGTTTGGGAATAATGATATTATATGCCTCTTTTATTTTATTCTTTATGGGTAATCTTTCATTAAAAGGTTTTGATATAACATTAAAAGCAACTGAAATATCTGGGAAGTATAATTCTTTTCAAAGAACTATATTTTTTATTTTGATTTACACTTTTGTAATCGAATTTTTTGGAGGTTTTTTTTTAACTGCAAGATTCAGTTTTTTGGGTTTCCCAATTAGAAAAGCAATGATTTTAGGAGTGTTCCATTCTATATCTGCATTTTGTAATGCTGGTTTCAGTCTTTTCCCTAATTCGTTAATGAATTTTAAGGGTGATATACTTATAAATTTTATCATCATATCTTTAATAACATTAGGTGGTATTGGATTTGTCGTAAATTACGATATCTTTAGGTTCCTAATAAATAAAATAGGTAAAAATAAAAAATATATATCTTTAAATATCCAATCTAAAATGGTACTTAAGATCTACCTTTTACTAAATATTATAGGAGCTGCTTTATTTTTTTTGATTGAGAATAAAGGAGTATTAAAAGGATTTTTGCCACACGAAAAGGTTTTAGCAAGCTTGTTTCAAGTAGTTACTGCAAGAACAGCAGGGTTCAATACCGTCGATATTTCTTCGCTTTCAACTTTATCAAAAACTTTACTTGAAGTTTTAATGGTAATAGGCGCATCATCAGGTTCTACCGGTGGCGGAATTAAAGTGACAACCTTTTTTATTATAATTTACACAATAGCTTCTTTTATAAAGGAAAAAGAAAGTGTTACTGTTTATAATCATAGGATATCCAACTATCAGGTAATAAAAAGCTTTACATTATTTGTTGTTTATCTATTAGTTATAATAATTTCTTACTCAATATTGCTTTTTTTTGATAAGAATAATCCACAAAGTTTGCTTTTTGAGACAATATCTGCTTTAGGAACTGTTGGACTTTCAACTGGAATAACCGCTTCATTATCTGATGCTGCTAAAATAATATTGACAATAGTTATGTTTATTGGAAGGGTGGGTCCTTTGACAGTATTTACTGCCTTAAGCCTTAATAAAAAGCATGAACCAATAAATTACCCTGAAACGGAAATCATGATAGGTTAAAGATAGGTAAATATAAATAATTAGATAAAAAATTTGAATTTAAATAATTAATTTGAAATAAAATAGACAATTGAAATTTAAAGTAGATAAAGTTAATAATTGTCTGATAGTAATATTTTGAGGAATTGTGTTATGAAAATATTAATTATTGGTCTTGGGACTTTTGGTAAATCCTTATTTGAAGAATTAAAAAAAGATGGAACTTCTGAAATGGTCATTGTAGATAAAGATGAAAATTTAATAGAGATGAATAAAGAAGGGACCTCTTATGCTATTGCTGGAGATAGCATGAATATAGAAACTCTTCAAAAACTTCCTACAGATATTGATGTTGCAGTTTGTTGCATCGGATCAGATATGTCTGCTTCTTTAATAACCTGCTTAAACTTAAAAGAACTTCAAATGAATAGGATTATAGCAAGATCATCATCTTCATATCATTCTCAAATATTAAGGGCTATCGGGATAGACAAAGATGACATCATTTTCCCGGAAGAAGAAGTAGGAGTAAGACTTGGCAAAAGATTACTCCATAGACATGTTTTTAATAACATTATACTTGCTGGTAACCATGTTTTATCTGAAATTAAAGTAAAAAACCAGTTTATTGGAATGAAATTAAAAGATTTACATTTAAGAGAAAGATTTAAGATAAATGTAGTCGCAATAAAATATAGAGAAAAAGAGATTTCTGAAGATGGAGAAAATATCTATATTGAGAAGATTTTAGATGTGCCAGATCCAGACTATGTCTTTACTTCAGACACAACTTTAGTGGTGGTAGGAGAAGAAAGTGCCATTGAAAGGTTTAAGGAAGAGTTATGACCCAAATGAATAATCATCAAAAGGTTTTAATAATAACGACTGGGGGGACTATAGCAATGGCTCAAGGTCCTGATGGCGGAGATGTCCCTGCATTAAATGGAGATTTACTTATAAATCAGATACCAAAGCATTTTTTACCTGCAACTGTTGAAGTTTATGAATATTCAAATAAACCATCTCCACATATAACTATGGATGATATGGTAAATTTGTCATTGATAATTAAAGAGAAAAAAGATAAATATGATGGTTATGTCATTACCCATGGAACCGATGTCCTTGAAGAGACAGCATTTTTTCTTGATCTGGTTTTGCCTTCATCTATAAAAGTTGCTTTAACAGCATCTATGAGGGCAAATGATGATATAGGAGTAGATGGACCAAGAAATCTGTTATCTGCAATCAAAACTATTTTATCACCTGAATCAAATGGATATGGTGTTATGGTTGTAATAAATGATGAAATACATGATCCTTATACAGTTACAAAAACATATACTTCAAATGTTGCGACATTTCAATCTCCTGGGTTTGGTATGCTTGGCATTGTAGATGATGATAAAGAATTTTTTGCGAGGGCAAAGAAAAAAAGAGTTGTCATTGAATCGGAAAAATATGAAAAAGATGTGATTCTCTATAAAACCTATGTAGGAGATGATGGAGATCTTCTCGAAACAATAGTTAAAAATATTAAATTTAAAGGAATCGTTGTCGAAGGATTTGGAAGAGGAAATGTCCCACCAAAAGTAGGAGATATCTTAATAAATATTGCTAAAAAAGGATTACCAGTGGTATTATCTACAAGATGTCATCTTGGAAGAACTCTCGGGGTATATGGCTATGAAGGTGGTGGCAAATTTTTAGAAGACAAAGGGATAATTCTTTCAAAAGACTTAAAACCACATAAAGCTCTGATACTATTGAAATTACTTTTAGGCAACCGATGTCAGATAGAAAAGATAAGGGAAGTTTTTAATAATTTTTAATTTTTAGTTAAAATTAGTTGTAAAAATCTTTATTTTTATTATTATATTAATGTCGGAGCGTAGCGCAGTTGGCTAGCGCACTACCTTGGGGTGGTAGGGGTCGCTGGTTCAAGTCCAGTCGCTCCGATTTTTTAGTTTTATTTTTAATTGTACTTGCCTCGTCATTCTTATACTAATGCAACAAAAAAACTGTTCTATTTTGTTTGACATTTAATTATTAATTTCATATAATAATAACATCAAATGGTGATAGTGCCGGTAAAATTATTAAAGTAAAATTATATTAAAATACATATAATTAAAAAAATTAAATTTCGGGTAATGGAAGACCCTATAATTGAAACCATAAAAAATTGCTGACATCATAGGTGTTAGTATTTACGATTTAATGAAAAAATAACTATGCAAAACAAGATAAAAAAAACAATTAAAGAATTCCCAAAAATTGAAAGGCCAAGAGAAAAGTTAATGCATTATGGCCCAGAAAAACTTACTAATTCTGAACTTTTAGCCATTATATTAAGATCAGGAACAAAAGAAGAAAATGTAGTTGAATTGGCAAATAAAATTTTAAAAAGATTTAGTGCAAATGAGTTACCAAGCTTAACCTTTAACGATTTAAAAGATTATCCAGGTTTAGGTCCAGCTAAAGCTTGTGAAATTGTTGCTTGTTTTGAACTTGGTAAAAGATTACTCAAAGATAAAAAGGCAGAAATCTATCTGACACCAAAAGCGGTTTGGGAAGAATTAAAAGATTTACGTGACCATAAAAAGGAACATTTTGTTATTTTTTATCTTGATAGTAGAAATCAAGAAATTAAAAGAGAAATTATTTCTGTTGGTTCTCTCAATGCTAACTTGGTTCACCCCAGGGAAGTTTTTGAACCAGCGGTTAGAAACTTAGCCGCTCAAATAATTTTAGCGCACAATCATCCCTCAGGTGATCCGGAGCCTTCAGAAGACGATTTAGAAATGACAAAAAGATTAGTAGAAGCAGGCAAGATTTTAGGGATAGAAATAGTTGATCACATAATTATAGCTAAAACAGGATTTATGAGTTTTAAAGAAAAAGGAGTAATTTAAAAATATGCCCATTTTTCAAATTGATAATAATAAAATAAAACAACTTAAAACCTCTAGTTTTAGTAACGAAAAGGAATTGCAGGTTGTTTTTGAAAATAATTTAGAGGAAATTTTTGGAATTAAATTTATCGCTTCTGAATTTTCCACCGGTGAAAAACATGGCGGCAGAATTGATACTTTGGGATTAGATGAGAATAATTCGGCAGTTATTATTGAGTATAAATGGGGAGAAAATAACAATGTCATAAATCAAGGATTGTTTTATCTCGATTGGTTGGTTGACCATAAAGGTGATTTTCAAGTTGTTGTTGAAAAGAAATTGGGAAAGAAAATAAAAATAGATTGGAGTCAGCCAAGACTAATCTTGATTGCTCAATCTTTCAATAAATATGATAAATACGCTATCAATAGAATGTCAGAAAACATCGAACTTTGGACTTATTCTTTCTATGAAAATGGCATTTTTGAGGTCAATATTGAAGGAAGTTCGCAAGCAGGTAGTAAAAAAGGAAAACGGATAACAAAAATAGAATATGCAAAATACGATTTAATTTACCATCTTAATAAAACATCAAAAGAGCTAAAGCAAAAATTTAATGAAATTAGAGAGAAAATCTTGGAATTGCCAAATGTTCAAGAAAAACCTGAACAAAAAAGTGGGATTACCTACCGAACATCCAAAAGTTTTTGCCGCTTTGAGTTTAGAAAAAATTGCATCAACCTTCTTTTGCGAGAACCAAAATATAACGATCCAAAAAAATTAGTTAAAGATATTATATCTTTTGAATGGGGCTACAAAGGATTAGTTAAAATAGACAAAGTAAGCGATGTAGACTATTTATTTAGTTTAATACAACAATCATATGAGGAAACATTATGAGCAACACAAATTATAAACCACAAAAAGAGAAAGTTACTGCCGGTGAAAAATCATCGTTAATTAAATACGGTGAAGAAAAAGGTTATATATCAATTAGTCACGATGGTTCAAAAATTACTTACCTTGCTCAAGGACATATAGACAGCTTTTTAGACCCAGAAGAACAGGTTAGGGCGGAACTTTATATAGATTTAATTGAAAAATATAAATACAAGCCAGACAAAAATATCATTGAGTTAGAAAAATATAGGAAAATTGGACATCCCCATAAAAAAACGGATATTAAAATGGATATTGTTATTTATGATGAAAATCATAACCCGTTTATGCTTTTCGAATTAAAGTCACCAGAAGAATATGATAAATATTTTGAGTCTTCCATTAAAACTCAGTTATTTGAACCAGCCGCCACAGAAGATAAAGGAAAAGGTACATTAAAGTTTCTTATTTATTATACTAGCTGGGATGATGAAGATGGGAAATTGCAAGAAAAATATGAAACGATAGATTATACAAGATATAAATCTTTTGAAGATTGGGAAGCAGCAGGTAGACCCAATTTAAGATATATTCCTAAAAACTACGGAATTAAAGATAAACCACCAACTTTTATTAAAGGAGGAGAAAAAGATTTACGAATCGATGTTAAGAAAGAAGAATTAGATAGAATCGCAAGAGAACTCCATAATATTCTATGGGGTGGTGGCAAATATCAGAATGAACTTTTCTTTAATTTAATCGGGATGTTTTTAGCAAAAATTTATGATGAAAAAACTACTCCAGAAGGTAAACCTTATCAATTCCAAATTTTCTTTGAAGGATTAAATCAAGAGCCACCACAAAAAACTTATGAAAGAATAAATAAACTTTACAAAGGAGAAAAAGATCCTAAGACAGGAAAATATTCTGATTGTGCATTAAGACGATTGCTTAATTATAAAGACGAGGAATTAGATAAAGTTAAAGACATTATCTTTGATGCTCCAAAAGTGAAATATGTCGTCGAAGTCTTACAAGATATATCTTTTTTACAGAATAAATATGATGTTCTTGGTGATTTCTTTGAAAAAATAGTTCGTCAAGAACTGAAACAAACCAAGGGCCAATATCTTACTCACCAAAACATCGTTGATTTTATTTTATATGCTCTTAAACTTGATGAATTTACTTTGGACCTTATAAATAATGAAACAAGACTACCTTACATTATTGATCCTGCTTGTGGTTCTGGAACTTTTTTAATTCATGCTATGAAATTAATTGATAAGGTTAAAGAAGAAGCAGAAAAGGGAGGCAAAATTAAAAAAGATTACGCGACTCAAGAGTTTTTAGATAAAAATTTTCAAAGACTGCGGAAAAATGCCTGGGCTGATGAATATATCTATGGTGTTGAAATAAATTCCGATTTAGCGATGGCATCAAAAGTGAATATGGTCGGCCATGGTGATGGTTCAGCGCATATTGAACCACAAGATGGTTTAATAGATTTTACTAATTATCATGACAAATTAAAAATTAAAACTAATAATAAAACTTATCATTTTCCTGTTAATGAACAATTTGATGTAGTAGTATCTAATCCTCCTTTCAGCGTTACCGTTGATAGAGACACAGCAAAGCAATTTCCAAAACTCTATTTGAGAGGCGAGAAAATCGCTAACACTCTAAAAAATAACAAAGAATTAGAAGTAGATACAGAAAATTTATTTATTGAAAGGTGGTATCAGTTATTAAGAGAAGGTGGAAGAATGGGAGTTGTTTTGCCCGAAAGTGTTTTTGACACAACAAATAATAGAGATATACGTCTTTTCCTTTATAAATATTTCTGGATAAAGGCGGTTGTTTCTTTGCCTCATTTAGCTTTTGCTCCTTATACTCAAACAAAAACCAGTCTTTTATTTTCTCAGAAGAAAACCTCAAAAGAAGTGGAAGAATGGAATAAACTTTGGGCTAAATACGAAGGAGAGTTCAAAGAATTATCAGAGGAAATAAAGAAATTATTAAAATCAGAGAAGGAAGAAAGCAAAGAAAAATTTATCTCGCTTTTAATTGAGTTGTTAGGAGAAGACAATTTTGAAATGGAGGATAAGAATTTATCTTTCAAAGAACTAAAAGAAAAATATGAAGAAGATCTAAAAGAAGCTGATCTTGGATGGTGGGTATTTAAAAATGTCTCAAAAGAACAAGATTACCCTATATTTATGGCTCATGCAGAAGAAATAGGATATAAACGAGGCTTGAGGAAAGAAGAGAAAAGACCAAATCAACTTTTTCATCCAGAAGGCGAGTATTCAAATAGAATAATTTATATTGAAACTGAGAACCCAAAAACTATTTTAGATTATTTAAGGAAATATGTGGTATGGAACAAATAAATTTTTTAACAAAATTATCCAATATTGCTTTACAATCTCAATTAAGATTAGATCCTAAATATCGTTATTTTAAAGATGAGCGAAACAATAGAACCTCTTTATTAAATTCAATATATAAAAAGGATGTTTCTTTATCTTCTATTTTAGAATTAGCAAAAACTTCTGTTGTGAATAAGGGTGAATTGGAAGAAGAAATGATTTTAGTAGATTTAGATGATATTGAAGCAGGTTTCGGTTCATTAAAACAGGAAAGATTAGTATCTGAAATAGGTTCTGATAAAGTTCTCTTTGGCGATAGTGATATTGTTTGTTCAAAACTAACTCCAGAAAAAGGACATTTTTTTATTAACGATAAAAATAAAAAATATATTGGAACAACGGAATTACTTGGATATAAATTAAAAAATCATCGCTGGAATATAAAATTTTTATTATATTTGCTTCTTCATAAAGACTTTAGAAGAGATTTAGAATTTTTAACTTCGGGGAAAACGCACCCAAGAATTCAAATTCCTGATTTTTTAGCAATGCGAATTCCTTTTGTTAGTTGTGATAGACAATTAGAGGTTGTTAAACAAATAGAAGAAAAAGAAAATGAAATATCGCAAATAAAATCTAAAATTGAGTCACCTCAAAATATTATTGATGATGTATTTGGAAAATATGGATATTCAACTAAACCCAAAACAAAGAGAGACGAAGAATATTTTTTGAAAGACAATTTTAGTAATTTATCTAAAACTACTTGGTTAAGCACAAGGACATACCTTTGTAGATTTATCGAAGAAGAGCTGCCTTTCTTTATAAAAGAAAATTTAAAGGGTCAATATATTCCATTTAGCAGATACGTAAAAAAAATTAGAAGCGGCGAATATATACCAAAAAAATATTATTCTTCAGAAGAAACAATTTTTGTATATTTAAGAGTCAATAATATTTCTTCAAATGAACTAAATTTAGAAGAATCTATTTTTCTAGATAAATCTATTGGAGAACAATATAAAAATATTGCCATAAAAGAAAATTATTTAATCTTAACGCGTTCAGGAACCGTTGGAAAATCTATAATTTTTACAAAACAATCAGATGATGAAAAAATATATATTCCTTCTCATCACTTGGCTGTGATTCAATTTAATAACTTAGAAGAAGCATTATTTTTGAAGTATTATATTCAGTCTTCTTTTGGTTCAGATTTCTTCTGGGCATTTTCGACCGGCAAGAGTCAAAAAGAAATTACTAATTGGTCAATTAGAAAATTGCCAATTCCGGATATTAATGAAAAGTTAAGAGAAAAAATTGTTTCCGAAATTCAGCAACGAGAAGAAAAAAGCAATCAATACAAAGAACAAATCAAAAAATTACGAGAAGAAATAGACGATTTAATTTATTATTCATTAAAATGAAAAACTTATGCAAAGAGGCAAAACAACTTTTAGACGAGGCGACTGAAAAAATAAAAAACGAAACTAACCAAATATATTTATATGTCTGAAATATTAAAATTCATTATTCATTTTATCCCCAACCAAAACTTTTTGTCAGATATCGCAGCTTTTGAGGCTGTAGTTATTGGTCTTGCTATGCCTCTAAGTTTTGATATTGTCTCTAGAATTTCTGAAAGATATCAATCAGAAGTTATAACCAAGAAATTCCTTCAAAACTGGGAAATCAATTTATTACCTGTCCTTTTAATAATAAGTATTATCAGTGCAATATCTTTAAGGTTTTTTGTTCCTGATGATCCTGTAGGAACTATATGGAAAATCATAGCTTGGACAACTTTTGCTGTCTTTTTATTTATTGCGGGGATTTTTTTATTTAAGTTTTTGCCAAAATTAAAACATTATATGATTGATACAGAGTTTATATTAAAGAATCTTTTCAATGAAGCAAAAGAATTACTTAAAATAAAAAATAAATATTTAAAAAAAAAGCAAAAAAAATTTATTCAATCAATTGAAGGTATTGGTGATATTTTAGTTTTTGAGACCAAACAGAGAAAGAGCAACGAAATTGTAAAGCAAAGCTTGATAGGAATTAAGAATATCATCAAGAATTTTTTAGCTATACAAAAATATGATCCTGATAAATTTGAGCGATTACTTTTGGCACAAGAATTTTTTGATATCTACAAAAAAGATGAAAAAGAGGCAAAATTTAGATTGGCGTTTGATCCGGAGAAATATCTCGTTTCTTTCTCAACAGCAATAAATCAGATTTTAAGAATTCATGAAGCAGCTATAGAAATAAAAAATGATGAAATAAGTAGATTTGCTATTTATAATCTCAATTGGATTCTTACCGAAATTGCCAAGGCATCAAAGAAAGATTTAATTGTAGAACAATTACTGAGTTGTCTTTCTGTAGCGGCAAGACTTGCTATAGAGAATCAAGACCGTTCAATGTATGCCGCTTCAATTCATTGGTACATTGACATAGTCTTTAATAAATTAGGACAAAAAGATGGTGTTTTTGATTTATCATATTTAGAATTATTTGATAAGTACTTCTTTTCTTCGGTTAAATATATAGTCTCTGACAATCAAACATCTCTTTTTAATGCTCTGGTTTCGTCCTTGGTTGATGTTGTTCCCATTCCAGATTATTATAGTATAGAAGTTTGGAATTATGGACATCTTGTTTTACATAAGGACTTGCAAAAATATAATCAGCTTGACACAAAATATGGCGTAGAAAAAAGAATTTGTGAGCTAATCAGTTCAGAAAATAACCTGTATACAAAAGAAAACTTAGAATCATGGTTAAAAAAATTTGATGAACTTAAAGCAATTATCGAGCCAAACCTTGATGAAGAACAACACAAAGAAGCACAGGAGCTTGAAGAAAAAATTAGGGATTTTGCCATCACGCAATTTAAGTATCAAAATCTTTTAGAAATTATCTTTGCAATAGGCGCTTACTGTTTATTTAAAAAGCGATATGGTTATATCAAATATATATGGGAATACAAACAACCGCCTGACGCTGATGCTTCTTGGATTGGTCATGATATAACTCCTAAAACTTTAGACGAGGTTATACAATTTTATTTTCGTAAAGGACTTTATGAAAGAAAATTTGATTTCTGGGAAGGACATCATGGAAGCGAAAAATATTACAAACAATATTTTTTATTGCTTTTGACACGTATATTACAAGGTATCCCAGCAGATACAGAAGGTAGATATTCACAGATTGAAAATTTTAAATTACTAGATTTACATATTTATAAGTTAAGTGATATTGAACACTCAATAGATGATTTTGTCAAAGTCTTAGTAGAACTTAAACAAAATACAAATATGCTTGCAGAGATTGGGTTTGATACGACAAAGTTAGATGAAATTTTTAATGCTAAACTTGTTCCATTCTTGAAAAAAATAGAGGAAGAAGCCCTTAAACAAATTTCTGCAAAGCATAAATCAGGGAATATTAGCCAAAAGAGAGTTGAAGAATTTAAAAAAGAAGTATTAAAAAGTTTTTATGATGGTGCAAATTTAAGTGACATCTTCATAAAATATTTCAAGGCATACGAGGATAAAACAAAAGATAAAATAATAGACACAAAAGAACGATTTGGAATTAACACTGTTGGCGATAAAGCATCTTTCTTTGATGAATGTCATGAGTTTAATGTTGGTTGGGGAAAAAATTATGGATACTATCTTGCTTATGGTGAAAACTCACATCTTTTTGATGAAATAGCTAAAGATTGTCAAGAAATCTCAAAAGAAGATTTTGAGGCTACGCTTTCAAAATTTAAGAACCCAAAGGATATTGCAATATTTGCATCAAATATTACACTTTGGCAGTTTTTTCAAAATTCTAAAAAATTTAGGCCTAAATGGTATAAAGATGTTGAACATCTTGAAGTAAAAGGTTTTAGCGGATGGTATGATTTTAGTGGTCAATTAATCCCTATTTTTGAAACCTATCATCGCAAGATAGAAAAGCAAGTTTTGATTTTAAATAAGAATAAAATTGGGAAGTTTGTTCAACTTTTGCCATTGAATGAAGGGGAAGACGAAAGTTTGGTAAAAGAAATTTTTTATATGAATATTCAAGCATTCTCTGAAAATAATGATTTAATGGAACAATTTATAAAAAAACCGCCAGAATGGTTAAAGAAGATTGGCGACGAACAAAAACAACGAGAACATTTACAAGAACGCGTGCTTATACACATTTTTGAGAGATTTAAGTATAATAAACCTAAAGATTTTGAAGGTTATAAATTGTTTTTAAAAGAATAGTCCAATATTTTTATAGTTCGTCAGTTTTGAAAAAATTTAGCAAAGACAAAAATAAGGCGGATAAAATATTTGTTCAAAAAAAATTAGCACTTTTTTTTTATAAAAGATTTTAAATTTTATATTATTTTTTATCATTTGGAGCTTTATTTGAAAGAAAAAGGCGAAAATATAATAAAAGAAATATCATTTAAGTATTCGAAAAATCCAAAAACAGTTGCTATTTTTATAATTGGCTCTTATGCAAAAGGATTACAAAATTCAAAAAGTGATATAGATTTTTATATAATTCAAAAAAAGATAAAAGATAATGTTGAGTTTTTTTATTACAAAAATTATCCTATCCAGATTCAATTTAGAAATTTGCAGTCTTTTAAAAAGAAGATAAAAAAACAAACAAGAAGTGAGCCTTTAGGTTCATATGCCAAAATTCTTTATATAAAGAATGAAAACTTTGAAGAAGTTAGCTATTATCTTTCTATTTCAAAGAAGCTCAAAGAACAAGGTCCCATAAAGATTTCTGAAAGTGAAAAAAAGCAACTTTTGATTAGCCTTTCTTGTGATATTGATCCAATTGTCGGATATATAGAAAAAGAAGATTTTATTTCTGCAAAAGTTCAGATTGTTCAGATTATCATCAAGGCTTTGAATCTTTTTTATGATACAAAATCATATTTTTGGCCGGGAGAAAAACATCTTTTTGAAGATTTGAAAGAAAAAGACAAAGATTTGTATGAAAAGACTTTTCAGGCAATAACTGATTCCAATATAAAAAACAGTTTTTTTAATTGTAAAAAAATATGCGAAAAAGTTTTAAGTGAAATAAAAACAAAAACAAAATCATATAAGATTTATTTTAATTAACAGGTTTTATATTGTTAAGTTCTATGTTTTTCAAAATTAAAATGAATCTTTAAAAGTTGATTAAGAAATATAAAAATAAAAAGAAATAGAAAAATAAAAAAGGAGTTGCAAATGATTTTAGGTCAAATTTTACTTGTTATCTTCTATCTTGTTGTCCCATTTATTTTTCTTGTTTTAGAAAAAAAAGTTGCCATAATTCAAAAGATAAATCCTATTGTAATCCTGTATGTTATAGGGATAATAATGGGGAATATTAAGTTAATACCTGATTCATTTTTCACACTTCAAGATATGCTAAGTTCCATCTCGATTTTGTTTGCAATACCATTAATTTTATTATCATTAAATATTTCATCATGGAAAAGATGTGCAAAAAGTGCATTGATTTCCTTTATCGCAATCATTATAGCAGATGTCCTGGCCATTTTAATAGGTTATTTAATTTTCAAAGATAAAATAGAAGATTCTTATAAGATAGGAGGACTTTTAGTAGGAGTTTATACTGGAGGAACTCCAAATCTTGCATCTTTGAAAATCGCTTTATCTGTTCCAGCTTCTACATATATTTCAGTTCATACCTCAGATATAATAGTATCATCTATTTATCTTCTTTTCATAATAACAATAGCAAAAAAATTGTTTGGTAAATTTTTACCAGCCTTTAACAAATCAGAAAATATAACAATGATATCTGAAGATGAAGAAAAAAAATATGAAGGAATTTTGACAAAAGAAAATATAATCGCCTTTATAAAACTTATTGGTATAGATATTGTTGTTTTTATTTTAAGTTATGGATTGTCTATGCTTTTTAACAAAAATACACAAACCATTATTGTAATACTTGCTGTTACTACTTTTGGGGTTGGTGCATCTTTAATAAAGCCATTTCAAAAAATTAAAAATAGTTTTGCAATAGGGCAATATTTCATAATGGTTTTCTGCCTTATTGTTGGTTCAATGGCTAATCTTCAAAAATTGTTATTGGGAAGCCATATAATTTTCTTTTATGTCACAATTGCTGTTTTTGGTTCTCTTTTAATTCACTTTATTTTAAGTATATTCTTAAAAATTGATGTTGATACTATGATTATTACATCCGTCTCTGCAATATTTTCGCCTCCTTTCGTCCCTCTTGTTGCATCATCTATTAAAAATAAAGAAGTCATACTTTCTGGCATGATTACAGGTCTTATAGGTTACGCCATTGGAAATTACCTCGGTGTCATTTTAAGTTATTTACTCTCATTAATATAAATTTTTGATAAGATTTTTGTTAACTTGGAAGTTTACAAATTATAGAAATTTTAAAATTAAAAAAATCGGTGGAGTTTATATGATTAAAGTTAAAATTGTTGAAAATAATAGTGATAGAAAAAAATTTGTAAAATTTCAGTTTGATTTATATAAAGGTAATAAATTTTGGGTCCCCCCTTTTTTTAATGATGAAATAAATGCAATAAATCCAGAAAAAAATAAGGCTTTTTCATTTAGCGATGCACAGTTTTTTATTTTTGAAAAAGATGGAAAAATAGTAGGTAGAGTTGGTTTGATTATTACAAAAAATAGTGAAAAAGAAAAAGATTTTGTGAAAATTTCAAGATTTGAATCTATTAAAGATTATGAGGTTGCAAAATTTATCTTTGATTTTGCAAAAAATTGGGCGAAGGATAGAGGCAAAAAGTATCTTCATGGACCTTTAGGTTTTACAAATTTTGATACTCAAGGGCTTTTAATAGAAGGTTTCGATAAAATTCCAACGGTAGCATCTGTTTATAACTTTGAGTACTATAAAGAATTTTATGAAAAATATGGATTCAAAAAAGAGATAGATTGGGTAGAATATGAACTTAAAGTCCCTGATAGAATACCTGAAAAAGCCATAAAAATATCTCAGATAGTTAAGCAAAGATATGATGTAAGTATTTTGGATTTTAAGAGTAAAAAGGATTTACTAAGATATGCAAAAGCAGTTTTTGATTTAATAAATATTACATATATTGATCTTTTTTCTGCTGTAGAACTAACAGAAGAATTAATTGAGCATTATATTAATTCATACATAAAGCAGATTGAACCAACGCTTGTAAAAGTCGCAGTTGATAAAAATGATAATGTTATAGGTTTTGTAATTTCAATGCCATCTTTATCTTATGCAATGCAAAAAGCTAAGGGCAAACTTTTCCCTTTTGGATTTATTCATCTTTTAAAAGCTATGAAAAAATATGACAAACTTGATTTATATCTTGGAGCAGTCCATCCAAAATATCAGGGTAAAGGGATTCCAGCACTTTTAATGGTTGAAATGACAAAAACAGCAATAGAAAAAAAGATTAAAACAGTTGAAACAAATAGTGAATTGGAGACAAATTCTAAAGTCCAGGGGAATTGGGATTATTTTGATTCTACTTTGATAAAAAGAAAAAGATCATATATTTTAGAAATTTAGTTTAATTATATTAAAACAAAATCTATTATGACCTAAAAGAATAAAGCAAATATAAAATTATATATAATAAAAATATATTAAAAAAAACATAAAATTTTAATATGAGAAACATTATCAAAAAATTGTTAAATTACTTTTCTTCTTTCAATAGAACTGTTTGGCTTTTAGTATTTGCAACTTTTCTTGAATCTTTTGGAAGGTTTTTAGTAATACCTTATCTTTCAATCTATTTATCTAAAAAAGGTGTTTCATTACCATCTATCGGTGCTGTTATAGGTATTGGCCCTCTTGCTGCTGTTATTTTCAGTATGATTGGTGGTCATCTTTCAGATACTCTTGGTAGAAAACCAGTGCAGATAATTGGAGTAGTTTTAAGTGGAGTTTCATTTCTTGGCTTTGCTTTGTCTGGTACGAATTTAATATTGCTTGCAATCTTTAACTTTTTGACCACCATGACAAGAACATTCTATAGACCAGCAGTAAATGCAGCGATTGCAGATGTTACTCCTTCTAACAAAAGATCTGAAGCTATGAGTTTATCGAGAGTTTCATTAAACTTGGCATATGGCCTTGCACCAATAGTTGGAGTATATCTTGCAAATCAGGACAAGCCATTTGGCTTTATCATTGGTGCGATACTATCTTTAGTAGTAGCTTTATTTATAGCAATTATGGTCCCAGAGACATCAATGGGATTGAAAAAAGAAAAAAAGATTAAAAAAGAAAACTTTAACTATAAAGTGATTTTACAGGATAAAGCTTTTTTACTCTGGACTTTTGCTAATATTTTAATGGTAGGAGTTTATGGTTATATCTCCTCATTTTTGCCAATAGAAATAACAAAGAAAAATCTCGGGTTATCACTTTATGGAATATTACTTTCTATAAATGCATTTGTATGTACTTTCTTTCAAATTCCAGTATCAATATTCTTCGGAAATAAAAATATGGGAAAAGTTGCCTTTCTTTCAATGATAGGTTACATTGTAGGTTTTTTACTTTTTGGATTCTCAAAACTCCCATTTCTTTTGATGATTGCCATGCTTATTTTAAGTATTGGCGAAATTGTTCATGCGGCTGTAAATGTCAGATTTATTCCTGAAATTGCACCAAAGGGATTGCTTGGTAGATACATGGGTTTAAGCGGTTTTCAGGAGTTAGGTCCTTTTATTTTCAGTATATTAGGTGGATTTTTGATGAATAAATATGGTGGTAAAGCCCTTTTTTCATTAGCCGCAATTGCTTCATTAATAGCTGGAATATTAAAATTTTTGGCTAATAATTTAATCAGGGAAAAAGATCTTTTATAGGAGGAGATATGCAAGTTGAAATTAAAGAAAAATTACCTTTACATGATGAAAATGGTCATATAACAAAAGAGGGTTGGGCAAAAAAACCATATTGGGAGTATGATAGAAAAAAAATAAAAGCAAGTAAACTTAAAATAAAAGAGTGGGATTATTATGCAGCAATTTCAAATAAAAATGGCTTTGGCATAGCATTAACAATAAGTGATATGGGTTATCTTGGTTTTTCTTCAATTACATTTTTTGATTTTAATAATAAGTATTATAACGCAGTAGATTCACTTTTTTTCTTTCCAATGGGAAGATTAAAACTCTCACCAAAAAGCGATGAAGGCTTATTAAGATATGAAGATAAAAAAATAAAAATCAAAGTTGAAACAAATAAACTTTCAAATGGTACTATTGAAAAAAAGATAAATTTTAACTCATCTTTTTTGGAAGATTTTTATGAAAATAAAGGAATAGAAGGGGAATTAACTTTTAATTATCCAGAAAAAAATGAAACAATCTGCATAGCAACCTCTTGGAAAGAAAAAAGAACTGCTTTTTATTACAATCAAAAGATAAATTGCATGATAGTAAAAGGGCAGATTAAAATTGGTAGCAAAATATATAACTTTGATGAAAAAACTGATCTTGCTGTTTTAGATTGGGGAAGAGGTGTCTGGACCTATAAAAATAGATGGTACTGGAGTTCATTATCTTCATATATAGAGGGGAAAAGATTTGGCTGGAATCTTGGTTACGGATTTTCAGATAGAAGTCCTGCCAGTGAAAATGCAATCTTTTTAGATGGTAAGCTTTATAAACTTGATAATGTTGAATTTAAGTATGATCCAAAAAATTACTTAAAAAACTGGAAGATTGTTGATAATGAAGGAAAACTTGATGTTGATTTTGCTCCAATAATTGATAGGAATTCAAAATCCGATTTTTTAATAATAAAATCAATTCAGCATCAAGTTTTTGGATATTTTAATGGAAAAGTTAAATTGGAAGAAAACAAAATTATAAAATTTGAAAATCTTTTAGGTTTTGCAGAAGATGTTTTTAATGCGTGGTAAATTTTATTAAAATTTTAATAAATAAAAATTATTGAAAAAATTGCAGGAGAAAATTATGAAAAAATTTGTCAAATTGATTATTTTTATTCTTATTTTTGCTATCTTGCATTTCGCATATGATTTTTTTGGGATTCTTATATTAAAAATATTTTCAGGAACAGACGAGTCTGTTTTTTCTCACTTAAAAATAGCTTTCTGGTCTTATTTTTTTACTTCAGTTATTGATTACTTTTATTGCAAAAATAGGAAGAAAAATTTTTCTATATACTTAAGTTTACTAATAAATTAAATTTTGCCATGGTTTATTGTTTTAATATGGTATATAGTTCCAGCTTTATATGGCAAAATTCACTCTACTTTTTATGAGATTTTATGGGCATTTTTTGTTCTTATTTTAATAGGAGTTTTCTCTTTAAGTATTGAAAAAGATATCTTAAAAGAAAGCTATAGCATTTTAAGTAAAATCTCAATTATTACCATTTTTTTGCTATCCATATTTTTCTATACTTATTTTACTTTTTCAAGACCATGGATAGATCTTTTTCAGATTCCATAAATGTTTTAACTAATTTTTATAAAGAATTTTACAAAGAATTTAATAAAAAAATCTTATATAATTTTCATCAAATTTTTTTAATTGTTTATTTTTCAAAAATTGCTACAAATGATAACTAAATAGAAGAAGATATAATATTGATATTTTATGGTATTTAAGGGGTTTTATTATGGCTAATGAAAATCAATTAAAAGAAAAGATTTCTATGATTGAAATGAAAAGGCATTCATTATCTCACATTCTTGCAATGGCGGTCCAAACGATATGGCCAGACGCAAAACTTGCTATAGGTCCAGCTATTGAAAATGGATTCTATTATGATTTTGATATAAATACAACAATCTCTGAAGATGATTTAGTCAAAGTAGAAGAAATTATGAAAAATCTATTAAAAAAAGATTTAAAATTTGTTCAGAAGAAGATGCAGATAGATGAAGCAAAAAGTTTTTTTTCAAAAAAAGGGGAGATTTATAAAGTAGAGTTAATTTCTGAACTTGCTGAAAAAGGGGAAAACGAAGTTTCGATATATGAAACAGACAACTGGGTTGATCTATGCATTGGTCCTCATGTTAATTCAACTTCTGAGATAAATATAGATGGATTTAAACTTGATAGGGTCTCTGGAGCTTACTGGAGAGGGGATGAAAAAAATAAAATGCTTCAAAGAGTATATGGATTATACTTTGATAGTAAAAAAGAGCTTGATGATTTTATTAATTGGCGACAAGAAGCCATTAAAAGAGATCATAGGAAGATAGGGAAAGAGCTTGATCTTTTTTCACTTCATGAAGAAGCCGGGGCTGGACTTGTTTACTGGCATCCAAATGGTGCAAGAATGAGGTATCTTGTCGAAAATTTCTGGAAAAAAAGACATCTTGAAAATGGTTATGATTTTTTATATACTCCACATATTGGTAAATCCTGGCTATGGGAGACTTCAGGGCATCTTTCTTTTTATAAAGAAAATATGTACAGTTCAATGAAAATAGATGAAGATGATTACTATATAAAACCTATGAACTGCCCTTTTCATATAATGGTTTATAAATCGAATGAGCATTCTTATAGAGATTTACCTTTGAGATGGGCAGAACTTGGAACTGTTTATAGATACGAGATGTCTGGAGTTCTTCATGGACTTTTAAGAGTTAGAGGCTTTACCCAGGATGATGCACATATAATATGCACCCAACAGCAGATGGAATCAGAAATAATAGAAGTCATTAGATTTTCTCTTTCAATTTTACGAGCCTTTGGTTTTAAAGATATCAAAGCATATCTATCTACTAAACCTGCTAAAAGCATTGGAACAGAAGAGCAATGGGAAAAAGCAACTGCTTCTCTTAAAAAAGCGATAGATAAAGAGAATCTTGAATTTGAAGTAGATGAAGGTGGTGGTGCTTTTTATGGACCAAAAATCGACCTTAAGATAAAGGATGCATTAAATCGACAGTGGCAACTTTCAACAATCCAGTTTGATTTTAATCTTCCAGAAAGATTTGATATGTATTATAAAGACTCAGATGGAGCAGAGAAAAGACCTTTTATGATACATAGAGCTCTTTTAGGTTCGCTTGAAAGATTCTTTGGGATCTTAATAGAGCATTATGCAGGGAAGTTCCCTACCTGGTTTTCTCCTATTAATGTTATGTTGATCCCTGTTGCAGATAGGCATATTGATTATGCAAATCAAATCGCCTTAAAATTGAAAGCCAAAGGATTTTTTGTAAAGATTGATAGTCAAAATGATACAGTTGGTAAAAAGATATTCAGGGCTCATGCAGAAAAGATCCCTTATGCTGTAGTCTTTGGCGATAAAGAAGTACAAAGCAATTCTGTTACAGTAAAAAATAGAGATACTCAAAAACAGACTAATTACCCTGTTGATCAATTTATCCAGCTGCTTTGCAATGAAAGGGATAGTTATAATAATACGCTTAACCTTTAATTTTTGCTTTTAATTTTATTTTTATATTTTATAATTTTACTTTTTTCACTAAAAATCCTCTGGAGGCAACAATGAAAAATTTAGTCATTGTTGATGCCCATTCTTTTATCTATAAGTTCTATTTTTCTGTTGGTAAAAAGCCCTTGATAACTACAAAGAATGAAGATGTGACAATCTTGCATATGTTTATAACAAAACTTATTTCTGTAGAAAAAAATTACAATCCAACTCATATGGTTATCTGTTTTGATGAAAAAGGACCAACTTTTAGAAATGAAATATATGAAAATTATAAGGCAAACAGAGATAAATCTCCAGAAGAGATTAATAGACAAACACCAATTTTGAAAAATTTACTTTCTGAACTTGGCTATAAAATTTTGTCTGAACCTGGATATGAAGCTGATGATTTTATTGCTGCTTCTAGCCTGGCTGCATTGAAGAAAGGTTTTGAAGTAAAGATATTTTCCCAGGATAAGGATTTACTTCAACTTGTGCAAGATAATGTTGTAGTTATTTCTATGAAAAAAGCTGGTGAAGGTGATATAATTTATGACGAGAAGCAAGTAGAACTAGATTGGGGGATAAAACCAAACCAGATGGTGGATTTATTATCTTTAATGGGAGATAGTTCCGATAATATTCCAGGTGTAAAAGGGATTGGAGAAAAAACAGCATTGCAGCTAATTCAGAAGTATGGAAACTGTGAACAACTATTAAAATATCTACATACGATAAGTTCAGAATCTATTAGAAATAAAATAAAAGATGGAATAGAATCATTAAAACTTTCAAGAATCCTTGTGGATTTAAAAAATTCAACAAAAACGATAGAACTTTCAGAAAAACTTAATCCAGAAGAATGGGTCTTGCCAAAGGTAAAGAATCAGGCTGGTTTTGAGCTTTTAAAAAATTATGAGTTAAAACAACTTTATGAAATTTTTAGTGGTCAGATTTTTGAAGGTCCATATGAGTATACTTCAATAGATAGCTCAAATTATTTTCTTGTTGATAATAAAGAAAAACTTGAAAATCTTTTCGATTATCTTAAAAATTACGAAATAATTTGCATAGATACCGAAACTACTGGTATTGACCAGGATAATCTTGATATTTTAGGAGTTTCTTTTTCTTGTAAAGAAAATATTGCCTACTATGTCGATGTTAGAGACGAGATCTTTCGAGAGGTCTTTTTCACAAAGCTTAAAAATCATCTTATCAATAAAAAAAAGTTTATAGGGCATAACTTAAAATATGATTATAAAGTCCTAAGAAAGTTTGGAGTCACATTAGAACCGATTTATTTTGATACTATAATCGCTGCTATGCTTTGTGGCATGGAGGGGGAAAAACTTTCGATGGATGATCTTGCAAAAAAATATTTGAGATATCTTACTATCCATTATGAAGATGTAGTAAAAGATAAGAAAAAGACATTAAATGACTATCCAATAGAAGATGTTAAAAACTATTCCTGCGAGGATGCAGATATTACCCTTCGCCTGTTTAATTTTTACAAACCAAAAATAGAAGAAAATAATTTTACTCGTCTTTTTTTTGATATAGAAATGCCACTTCTTCCTATACTTGCTGAAATGGAACTTGATGGGATATTGGTAGATAAGAGATATTTTGAAGATTTAGATAAAGAGGTTTCAGATAGACTATACAAAATCAAAGGAGAGATTTTCGAACTTGCAGGAAAGAATTTTTTAATAAATTCACCAAAACAACTAGCTCAAGTTCTTTTCGAAGACTTGAAAATTCCACCTGTAAAAAAGACAAAGACAGGTCTTTCAACAGATGAACAGGTTCTCGATACTCTTGCAGATACGGGTTATCCTATTGCTCAAAAACTTGTTGAATATAGAAAGTTAGATAAACTTAGAGGTACTTATATACTTCCAACTTTAAGTTATATAAAAAAGGATGGAAGAATTCATACAAATTATAAACAAGCTTTTGTTTCTACTGGAAGACTTTCAAGTGTTGAACCAAACTTGCAAAATATCCCTGCTTTCACCGAAATGGGGATAAATATAAGAAGAGGTTTTATCGCTGCCCCTGGTTATCTACTTCTTTCATTTGATTATTCACAGATAGAATTAAGAGTTCTTGCATATTTTTCAGCTGATAAAAACCTGATAAAAGCTTTTTCAGATGGTATTGATATTCATTCAAGTACAGCATCTATCCTTTTTAAAAAAGATATCTCACAGATTACTCAAAATGAAAGGAAGATAGCTAAAACAATTAATTTTGGTGTAATATATGGCCTTTCTGCATTTGGTTTGAAACAGCAACTTGGTATATCTCAGGCTGAGGCTCAATCTTTTATTACAAATTATTTTGCAAATTTTTCTACCATAAAAGACTATATAAATAATTATATGAATCTATGCGAGCAAAGGGGATATGCTGATACTTATTTTGGAAGGAAAAGATATATACCACAGCTTAAATCAGCCAATAAAACGGATAAAGATGCAGCAAAAAGAGCAGCACTAAACACTCAAATTCAAGGAACTGCTGCTGAAATAATGAAAAAAGGGATGATAGATGTTGTTAAAGTTTTAAATTCAACATATAAAGAGGAGAAAAGAGAGAAGGTAAGACTCCTTTTACAGGTTCACGATGAGTTAATATTTGAAGTTAGGGAAGATTTAGTTGAGCCTGTTACAAAAAAGATAAAAAAAACCTTAGAATCTGTTATGCAAGATGAGAAAAACTGGAATATCCCATTAGAAGTAAACTCATCCTTTGGTAAAAGTTGGGACTTATTGAAGTAGAAAAGAGAAAAATTATTATATAATAGAAAGCAGATGTTTTTATACAAAAAGAATAATAATTTAAAGGAAAAAAATGTCTTAATACAAAAAAAATAATAATATAGCGAAAAAAAAAGGTAATAAATACTTAATAAAAAAGATAAAATAAAAAAAGATAAAATTAAATAAAGATAAAATAATAGAAGGCAAAATAAATAAAGATAAAATAATAAAAGGTAAAAAATGATAAAAGGTAAAATAAGAAAAGATAAAATAAAAAAAATTGGAGGTATTAATGAAAGTTTATATTTCTTTTGATTTTGAAGGGATTGGCGGGGTTGCCTTCTGGAAAGAAACAGAGCAAGATGCAAGATGGAATAATATTGCAACAAAACAGTTAAAGGCTTTTATAGACGGTATTTTTTCAAAAAACCCAGATGCTCAAATAATTGTTTCAGATTCTCATGCATATGGGGAGTCACTAATTTGGGAAAACCTTGAAAATGTAAAACTTATAAGAGGTTGGCCAAGAGTTTTTTATATGGTAGAAGGTTTAGACGAAACTTTTACTGATCTTGTCCTTTTTGGATACCATAGCCCAATAGGTGGTGAAGGGATGATGGATCACTCTTATTCATCAAGTTCTATTTATAGTATCAAAATGAATGGAGAGTATCTTGATGAAGCAAGAATTAATGCTTACTTTGCATCGGAACTAAATGTTCCTCTTTCATTTATATATGGAGATAGACAGGCTATTGAAAATTCTCCATCTTTTCCTGAAATAGACTATTGCATATCAAAAGACGCAATTTCAAGGTTTTGTGGTTTGATGAGGCCTGAAAAGCAGCTTCTTGACGAGCTTTACTTAAAAGGGCAAAACCTTGGAAAAAACAAAAAAATAGTAAAGCCTAAAGCCAAAGCCGATGGTAAGATTTATCCTTTATTTATTGAGATGGAATTTACAGATACTGTAAGAGCAAAACTTGCTTCAATCTTACCAGAAGTAAAACTTGTATCACCAAGGAAAGCAGTTTTCGAATGTGAAAATACCGCTATTTTTTATAGATTACTAAATGCCATAACAATAATATGTGCAGCAGCAAAAACAGTTCGATAAAAAGTAAAAAAGTTTTAGTATTTTTTTTCCTTTTTATTTTTAGTCTTTTTTATTTTTTATTTTTTTCTTTTACTGGTTTTGAAGAGCAAAAAATAAGTCTTAGTTTAACTTTTGCCGGAGATGCTATTCCTCATTATATGATCCGTTCAATAATTGATTCCAAAGGAGAAAAAGGTATATTTGATTCATTTTATTTTTTAAAAAAATACTTAAATTCAGATATAGGTTTTTTCAATCTTGAAACTACTATTACAGATAAACCAAAACCTGTTCAATCATATCATTTCTCAGTAGAACCTGTTTTTTTAAATGCCATATTGAAATCCGGTTTCACACATTACACAATAGCAAATAATCATAGTCTTGATTTTGGGAAAGAAGGATTCGAAAAGACACTAACCTTTATAGATAAAGATAGATGCACAGGTTATTCAGAGGATGGAAAAATCTCTTATCTTTTATTTAATATAAATGGTATAAAAATCGCTTTTTTCTCTTTTACAACATTATCAAATTATCCAGTTGACTCTAAACTTGAGTATAAGCCGGTTTATATTGAAGATTGCATTTCAAGTGAACCACTTTTAAAATTAATAGAAAAACTTGATAAAGAAGCAGATCTTTTAATTGCTGGCATCCATTGGGGAAATGAGTATCAACTTTATCCTGATCAGAAACAGAAAAAGATTGCAAAATTCTTGATAGATAAAGGTGTCGATATTATCTGGGGAAGCCATCCTCATGTAATTCAACCATTCGAAATATATAATGACAAGTTGATATTGTATTCCTGTGCAAATCTTATTTCAGGGCAGGCATATAATGTTGCATCAAAAGAAAAAACAGATTTTCATGAAAACTATTTTTATACAAGGGCAATACCTATAATAAAAGTTTTTTTAAATGAAGAGAAAAAAATTTCTAAAATCGAACTTATCCCATTTTATCAGATCAATAACTATTTTATTAGAAGAAAAGATGAATCCTATTTTACGACTTTGCTTCCAACAAAGTTTTTTATTAAAGATATAGGAAATTACCAAAATATATTTATAAACTTTCTTCAAAATAATGAAGATTTAAAAGATAGTCTGGATTTAGAGAATAAAGGGGAATATATAAATTTTTTGGAATATATAAAGAAAAATTTGCTAGATAAAAAAACTATTCAAAACATACTTTTAACGAATAATATTTTATACAATACTTTCTTTAATCAATACTTAAATTATAAAGATCAAAATAAAGATGATAAATTTGAGCAAAAAATAAATGAAACAGATTATTCTTATTTTTTAATAAGATGAAAAATAAATTTATTTAAATATTTTTGAAAAATATAAAAAATCTAAGCCTGATAAGGATATTTTGATATTAATTTTAAATTAACAACTAAAGGTGTATTTTTATTAAAAAATAGTTATAAAAAGATAGTTATAAGAAAAATGAAAAAATATGATGTTATAATTATTGGAGCAGGACCTGCTGGGGTTTTTTCTGCTATTTCAATGAAAGAAAAAAATGAAAAACTAAAGATTGCAATAATTGAAAAAGGAAAACCTCTTGTAAAACTTGTTCAAAGTGGTGGAGGAAGATGTAATCTTTCAAATAAAAAAGCAAATGCTAAAAGTTGCCTTCCTTACTACCCAAGAGGCTCAAGATTTATTTCACATTTATTTTATCAATATGATGTCGAGAAATTTTGCAAATGGCTTTATCACAACAAAGTTGAGGTAAAAATTGAGAATGAAGATAAGATCTTTTTGAAAAGTGATGATTCAAAGCAGCTTGAATCTATTTTTCTGCAAAAAATAAAAAATTATAACATAGATTTAATAAAAGCCAAGTTTATTGATTTTAAGATTGGATTAAAAAGTGATTCTACAAATGAAAATCAATTTGAAGTAATTTTACAAAAGTATACAAATGAGAATTTTAATAAAGGAATTAAAGAAGAGATAGAAGAGCAGATTTATTATTCAAATTTTTTGGTTATATCAACTGGATCGAATAAAGAGGTTCTAAAAAAGATTAAAAGTAAAGGAATTGCTACTTATGACTTTATTCCATCATTATATGGTTTTAGTATAAAAGAGATAAAAGAGGCAAAACTTGCTGGAATTACAATAAAAGATGTAAGTTGCTATCTTGAAATTTCTTTTAAAGATAAAGATGAAAACAATTGTAAAAAAGAAAATAATTTTGATGAAATAAAGAATAAGAAAAAAGGGAAAATCCAGAAAATTATTGGGGATTTACTATTTACTCATGAAGGATTAAGTGGACCGGTAATATTAAAATTAAGCTCTTACAATGCAATAGATTTATATAAAAGTAATTTTAAGGGGATTTTACATCTTGATCTTCTCCCTTATAAAAATTTCGAAGATCTTGAAAAAGAAGTTTCAGAAAAATGTCATAAAGGTTCAAAAACAATAAAAAATATTTGTAATGAATTAAATATTACCGAAAATCTCTGGAAGTTTTTGCTTATAAAGGCTGAGATTAACAATGATATGTTGGCTAATCAAATAATAAAAGAACAAATTAAAAAATTGGTTTGCATTATTAAAGATTTCAAAGTCGAAATTAATGGTAAATCAATGAATAAAGAAGAGTTTGTAAGTGCTGGAGGGGTTGAATTAAGTGAGATTGATAAACAGTGTAAATCCAAAAAAATAGATAGACTTTACTTTATTGGAGAAATATTAAATATAGATGGAATAACTGGTGGGTATAATCTACAATCCTGCTGGACTACTGCTTATATTTGTGCAGATTCTATTGCGAAACTTTATTATCAAAATCTGAAATAATTTTTTCTAATGAGGGACCATATATTTTTTCAGCACTGCCATAACTCATATCTTTTAAAAGTTCATTAAACTTTTGATTTCCACCTGCTTCAAGTAAATACTTAACAAAAGCAGCTGAAATTGACGGTTTAATCTGAGTAGGTAGTGAATTCCAATCTGACCACAACTTTTTGATTGAAAAAGATGATATATTTTGATTTTTTATTGCCTCTTTAGCTTCTTTATATAAATCCGCATTATATTTTTCGATATAGTAACCAAATCCCTCAAAAATTAAAGGTGAAATTATGGGATCTATTGGGAAATATCTATTATAAGCTACTATTTTGGCAATAGATCTCGCAACTGAATCTTTATAATTTAAGTGAGATAAAAGATAAATATTATTTTCATAAGGTATATTTTCACCAATAATGATTGGACCAGCTTCCCAGCTTTGCCATAAAAATATATTTATCCTCTTTCTTGATTCATAAGGTACAATTGTTTTAACCAATTTTAATGCATCTTCAGCATTTTGTAAAAATGATTTCACATCAAGACCAACGGCTGGTTGCATAAAGACTGAAAAATCATTTGAAAAAGCATTTTTCCAATCCTCAAAAAAGACCGAAAGACCAAAAATTGAAATCCTTTTTCTAGCAAAAGTAACAGAATCTTTTTCAATATTTAAATCAATGCAAAATTGAAGTACTCTTTTAGCTTCAATTGTTTGATTTGTCATATAAAAGGCGACACCTTGGTATGCAAGAGCCCATGATTTTATCTTTGTGAAATTAGGGTCATTTTTAATTGCTTTTTCAAGGTAAGGTATTGCAACCACATATTGCTTTAAATCGACATAGATTCTTCCAATAATAAGATTTATCTCTGGATGTTCAGGGCTTTTTGATAGAAGACTAATAGCAAGTCCAAGAGCCTGGTTTAGCTCCCCTTTATAATAAAGCTCCCATATAGGAGGTATTTTTTCTTCAACAGATTGATCAATATTTTGCATAGAAAGAAATACTAGTAAAGAGATGAATAAAATTATTAAAAGATAAGATATTTTTTTCATAGATATCTCCATAGCTGCTATTTATAGTTCAAAAAAAAATATAATTCAGATAATCTTTTTAGTCAAATTATAAAAATAAAAAATTCAAAATTTTTACATTTATAATTCGTAATGAAAAAAGGTAAACTTGACATTAAATCTTAATTTTTTAAATTAAGTTAAATCATATTAATTTTTAAGATCTTAATTTTTTTTTATGCCGGTGTAGCTCAGTGGTAGAGCATCTGATTCGTAATCAGCAGGTCAAGGGTTCAAATCCCTTCACCGGCTTTTAAGTATTTTCATTTTTTTAAATTTATAAATATATTTTTTTAAGATTTAATTTATTGGGGGATTTGTGAATAATAAAGAAGATAGATATATTTCACTATTAAAAAAACAATTCCCTTCTATTGAATCTGCAATAACCGAAATAATAAATCTTGAAGCTATTAGAAACTTACCAAAAGGAACCGAGCATTTTATTTCAGATATTCATGGTGAGTATAAAGCATTTGACCATATTTTAAGAACTGCTTCTGGTGTCATAAGAAAAAAAGTTGAAGAGACATTTGGACAAAAACTTAGCAAAGAAGAAAAGGATGAAATTTCAATTTTAATTTCTTACCCAGAAGAAAAACTTGAAATGCTTAAAGATAAGATTAATGATGCTTACTTGATCGAAAAATTGGAACAACTTTTATCTGTATGTAGAGTTGTAACCTCAAAATATACAAGATCTAAAGTAAGAAAAGCTTTGCCTACTGATTTTGGTTATGTTATAGAGGAACTTTTGCATGAAATGGAAGGGAACTTAAATAAAAAATCTTATCATAATAGCATTATAAGGACAATAATTCAGAAAAAAGAAGGTCAAAGATTTATAATCTCTATTGCAAAATTTATTCAAAAAATGGTTGTAGATAGAATACATATATTAGGGGATATATTTGATAGAGGACCTGGTGCTGATATTATTCTTGATAATCTTATAAAGTATCAAAATGTAGATTTTGTATGGGGAAATCACGATATCTTATGGCTTGGAGCCGCTTGTGGTAGTCTACCTTGCATAGCAAATTGTATAAGAATATCTTTAAGATATGCAAACCATGAGATGCTGCGGGAAGGTTATGGTATAGATATCTCGCCACTTGCTTCTTTAGCATATGAAAAATATTTTGATTGTACATCTTATATATTTGAACCTAAGATTCCAAAAGATGAGATTTCGATAAAAGAGTATAAGCTTATGACAGCAATGCATAAGGCTATAACCATCATTCAATTAAAGCTTGAGGCTCAAACCATAAAAAGAAATCCAGAATTTGCAATGCAAGATAAAACTATTTTAGATAGTATAGATTTTGAAAATGGTATTTATTTTGAAAAAAATAATTCATATGAAAAAAACAAATTTAACGAAAATTTTGCTGAACATCAAGATATAAAACTCAAAAAAAACTTTAATGAAGAATTTAAAAAAGAAAAAAAATCTTATAAACTTCTTGATAATCTTTTTCCTACTATTGACCCTCAAAATCCTTTTGAACTTGATGATGATGAAAAAATTGTAATGAAAAATTTAGCAAACTCCTTTTTAAGTAGCGAAAAACTTCAAAAACATGCCAACTTTTTAATGGAAAAAGGTAGAATGTATCTGATATACAATGGAAATCTACTTTTTCATGGATGTATTCCTCTTGATGAAAATGGTGAATTTTCTGAATTTAACTTTGGAAATGAAAAATATTCTGGCAAAGCTCTATTAGATTACTTTGAAAAGAAGGCAAGAAATGCTTTTTATTCAAGATATAGTAATATTAATAGTCAAATGATAAATAATGGGAAAAAAACAAATCAATTAAATAATGATGAAAATAATCAAATAAAAGAAAACAAAGCATTTGAAAATGATATTTTCTGGTATCTGTGGTGTGGAAAGGATTCTCCTCTTTTTGGTAAAAAAAAGATGGCGACATTCGAAAGATATTTTATTGAAGAAAAAGAAGCACATGAAGAACCAAACAATCATTACTATTCTTTTAGAGATAATGTTAAGATAGCTGATAAAATATTAAAAGAATTTTCAATCAAAGATGGGATAATTATAAATGGACATGTTCCAGTGAAAGTTAAAAAGGGTGAAAGCCCGATAAAAGCTGAAGGTAAATTGCTTGTCATAGATGGTGGAATGGCAAAAGCTTATCAAAAAGAAACAGGAATAGCAGGTTATACATTGATCTATAGTTCAAATCATCTTTTGCTTGCTCAACACTCTCCATTGATAGATGAAAAAGAGATTATAAAAAATAATTTTGATTTAGTTCCAAATCTTATAAGCATAAAAGAATTTAAGACCCCAGTTCTTATAAAAGATACAGATATAGGAAAGCAGCTTCAGATGCAGATTTTAGCCCTTGAAGATCTCATTGAATATTATAAAAAAACGGCAAGACTTTAGTATTAAAGTTATTTTGTAAAATTTATGAAAGGTCATACAATAGAAAAATTGCTAATCTTATTACAAAGGTTAAATCGACACCAATCGAACTAGGATATTTAAATACAAAGATTGATCAGATTATTTATAAATTAAAAGTTTTGGATAAAAATCAGTTTGCATTATTTGACGATGATATTGAGCCACTAATCCCTAAAAATCATATTGATAGAATTAACTACTGGTTTACTGAAGAAAATAAAGAGGAATTAGGTAAAATATTAAAGATAATTTATGATGAAAATGATGAAAATATAAGGGATTTTTTTTTGGTTGCATTTAGTCATATCTTAAAAAATTGTTCTATATGGTTACAAGGGAGTACAAAACCAACGAGAGATTTTAATAAAAAACCTATCAAACCTTATGATGCATTTCGAAAGCATTTAAAAAAGATGCAAGCTGGTAATGAACAATTTTATAAAATTGTCCCGGATAAAATAAAGAAAAACATAAAACAATATTTGAATATTAAAATAGCTGATGCAAGAATGCAACCAGTATCTGATGGAACTGTAGATTTAGTAATAACATCGAGTCCCTATGTAACCAACTATGAATATGCAGATCTACATCAACTATCAACTATATGGCTTGATCTTACTGATGATTTAATAAGTTACAAAAAGGAATTTATTGGTACATCTTACAAAAAATATGAAAACAAAAACTTAAAAAGTTTAATTGCCAAAGATATAATTAATAAAATGTTAAAAAAAGATAAAAAAATGGCAAAAGAAATAGAAGCTTATTTTATTGATATGCAAGAAGTATTTCAAGAAAGTTACAGGATTTTAAAGCGTGGTGGAAGGTGTTGCTATGTAATTGGAGATACTAAATTAAAAGGAATAGATATATTAAATGCTGAAGTATTCGCCGAAAGTTTGCAATTTGCAGGATTTATCTTTGATAGATTAATAAAAAGAGAAATTCCATTGAAAATTCTTCCTCAAAAAAGAGATGAAAAAACAGGAAGATTTGCTAATAATAATGATGCTAACTCTGAAGCTTATCCTGTAGAATATATTGTTATTGGATTAAAGGAATAGAAAATGAATTTTGAAGAATTGAAAAAGTTGTATTTAGAGAAAAAAGAAAAATATGGTGCTGAAACATATAAGTATATTTCAGAATTGTTGAAAGAGGCAAAAAATATTCATAAAAAGGATTGGTTAAATTCTCCTACTTGAAATGAAGATCATGAACAAAGTTGGAGATCTTTTAAGGGTAAAAATTTAGAAAATCTAATTCAATATATTATTAAAGATGAAGTAGAGAGTCTAGGATTAAAGGTTATTAATGGAAATCAACTAGAAAGAAGTAATAATTTGTCGAAAGAATTAAGTCAAATAAAACGTAATTTAGCTATTGATTATGGCGAATTTGGCCTTCATTTACCAGATGTCGATATAGTAATTTATAAGCCTCAAAAGATATTAGAGTATTTTTTATAACACCTGATGAAGATGGAACACTAACTTGTAAAAAGATAGCTAAAAAAGGAAGAGCAATTATTGAAATAGATTTAGATGGTAGTTATGTTTTAACTGATAAAAATATAGAACAAAGCAATAAGGTTAAGCTTTTCGAATATTTTATTGATGATTTGAAAGAATTACTGAAAAATGAAAACTGAAAAACTTCGATTAGAAACAACAACTCTATGGGATTTCCCTACACAAAATTATTAAGATAAACCGCATGGTGATAACAAATACTTTTAAGTTACTCCTGCATTTATTATCTGGAATTTGCTAAAAAGATATACAAAAGAAGGTGATTTAATAGTAGATCCTATGTGTGGAAGCGGAACAACAATAGATGTTGCAAAAGAGTTAAATAGACTTGTAATTGGTTATGATCTTAATCCTTATAGAGATGATATTATTCAAAATGATTCCAGAAAAATACCATTAGAAAATAATTGTGTAGATTTTGTATTTATTGATCCACCTTATTCAGATAATATTAAATATTCAGATCATACTAATGATATAGGTAGAATTTCTTGTGAAAAAGAAGAATTTTTTAATGAATTAGAAAAAGTAGCTAAAGAGATTTTCAGAATATTAAAACCAGCAAAAGTTATGGCATGGCTTATTGGTGATCATTGGAAGAAAAAATCCGGTTTTATTCCTGTTGGTTTCAAAATTTACCAGATGTTAACAAAATATTTTGAAACTATTGATATTATATGCGTTGTTAGGCGAAATCAGACATCAAATACCCCTCTCTGGCATGAAAGGGCAAAAGAATTTAACTTTTTTCTTCTTTATTTTCTCTTATCGTTTCTACTTTATCCTTAGTATTTCCAGCTGGTTTTTGATTATTTGTCAATGAATTATGCCATTTTGCAAGATTAAGTTCAAAACCAAGACTGCCAAAATTGAAAAATTTCTTTTCCTTTTCAAGATACTGCTGCTTCACCCAATGAGAAGGGAAATCATGAGGATAGATATATTTTTGTTTTTCTTCCTTTCCAATAGCTTTTATATCAATATTTTTTAAGTGAGACGGAATCTTCATTACCGGTTCTTCCTTAACGCATTTTATTGCTGCTTCAAGTCCCATATACGCCGAATTGCTTTTAAAAAGTGAGGCAAAAAGAGCCGTAACCTGTCCAAGTATTATTCTACCCTCTGGCATACCAATTCTTTCAATTGCAAGCATTGCTGAGGTGGCAATAGGTAAAGCTTCTGGATAGGCAAGGCCTATATCTTCACTTGCAAGTATTGTTAATCTTCTTGCTATAAACAAAGGGTCTTCTCCGCTTTCAAGCATAAGTGCAAGATAGTAGAGGGAAGCATCTATATCACTTCCCCTTATTGATTTTATGAAGGCTGAAATTGTGTCATAATGTCCATCATAGCTTGAATAAAGAGTCTCTTTTGTTTGAAGAATTAAAGAAATTTTTTCATTTGTGACAAGCAACTTATGCTGTTTTTCTTCTTTAATTTCTTCTAAAAGTATTATTTCAAGAGTATTTAAGGCTTTTCTAATATCAAATGAAGATTTAATAAGGTTTTCCATTGCATTTTCTTCAAAATCTACATCATAATTTGAGAAAAAAATGTCTTTTTGAATTGCATTCAAAATAATCTTGCTTTTTTCTTCATCAGAAAGTGGCATTAATTCAAAAACAAAGACCCTTGATCTAAGTGCTGGTTGCATTATAAAAAGGGGATTTTCGGTAGTAGCCCCAATAATATAAATTTCACCTCTTTCTAAGGGTCCCAATAACATATCCTGTTTTGGTTTTGTTAATCTATGAATTTCATCTATAAATAAAACCTTTTGAGATGAGATATTAAAGATTTTTTTTAATGAATCACTATCTAAAGTAAGGGCACTTTCCTTAATAAAGAAAAGATTGAACTCTTTTGATATGACATTTGCTAAAGTTGTTTTCCCGCATGCTGGAGGTCCTACAAGAATCATTGAATGAAGTATTTTCTTTTCTATCATAGTTCTAATAGGTTTATTTGGTCCGACAAGATGATTTTGCCCTACAAATTCATGTAGATTTTTTGGCATAACCCTTTTGGCTAGAGGCGGGTTCTCTTCATTAAATAAATCCATATTTTTCTCCAGATTATTTTCAGATTAATCTTGCTTTTAGATTATTAATTATTATTTATTGTGCAATATAAAAATTAAAATTTATTGAATATTAAAAACAATTTGAATTTAATTGAATTAAATATTATTGACCTTAAAATTTAATACTATAAATTTTTTTTAGCTTACTTTTCAGGTAAATAAGAACTGAAAATTGGCTTAAGAAATCCACTACTTTTATTTCCATTATCTTTTTTCAATTTTTTATAATTTATTATGGAGGTTTTATGTATCGTGTAATATTATGGGGACTTGGGCATATGGGAAGTGGGATGGCAAAATTGATATTAAAAAAGCCATCAAGTTTGAAACTTGTTGCTGGAATCGATGTTAAACAGCCAAAAGGGGAAGCTGATGTAGGTGAAATGATAGGGATTGGTAAGATTGGTGTTCCATATTATACCGATCCATCAAAAGTTATCAAACCAGGTGCAGCAGATATAGTTTTACTAAACATTAACTCCTTTACAAAAGCTGTATTTAAAGAACTTAAAATGATAGCTGAAGCTAAGATCTCTTGTATTACAATTGCTGAAGAAATGGCTTATCCTTGGGCTCAAGAACTAGAGCTTGCAAGACAGCTTGATAAAATAGCAAAAGAGAATGATGTGACAATTTTAGGAACAGGAATAAATCCTGGTTTTGTTCTTGATACTTTGATTGTTTCTTTGACTGGTGTTTGCCTTGATGTTGAAAGAATTGAGGCAAGTAGAATTAATGATTTATCTCCTTTCGGAAAAACAGTTATGGAAACACAGGGAGTTGGAACAACTGTTGAACAGTTTAATGAAGGTATTAAATCTGGCAAAATTGTTGGTCATGTTGGTTTTCCAGAATCAATTTCCATGATATTTGAAGCTATGGGATGGGAACTTGGCAAAATTGAACAACTTAGAGAACCTATTATATCTACAACATATAGGGAAACCGAAGTAGTAAAAGTTCAACCTGGTATGGTTGCTGGATGTAAACATATTGGAATAGGTTATGATAAAGATGGAAAAGAAAGAGTCAGGCTTATTCATCCACAGCAGATTCATCCAGAACTTGAAGCTGTTGAAACAGGAGATTATATAAAAATATTTGGTGATCCTTTTGTTTCAATGAGCATAAAACCAGAAATCCCTGGTGGAAAAGGCACAATAGCTATGGCAGTCAATATGATACCTCATGTTAAAAATGGACCTGCAGGTCTAATAGCCATGATTGATTTACCAGTTCCAAGAGCTATTAGAAATAATTAAAAATATAAATAATAAAAATATAAAAAGTTTAAAATGCAAAATTTCAAAAATATTAGAATTTTAGCAATAATTGCGTTATGGTTGGCTCTTTTTAGTTGGGGAATACATGGAGTTGCCGGAAGATTCTTAGCGTTAAATAATGTTTCTATGCTTGGCGTAATGGAGCTAAGATTTTTGATTGGCGCAGTTTTATTTTTTTTCTACCTGTTAGTAACAAAAAACTTTGATTTGTCTTATTTTAAGTACTTTAAATCTCTTTTGCCACTTTCATTTGTAGGGCTTTTTGGCAACTCCATTTTTTATCATCTTGGTTTAAAGTATATCCCAGCAACTCTTGTAATGCTTTTAGAAAATCTATCACCATTTTTTGTGGTTTTAATGGTCATAATAATTGAAAAAACAAGACCAAAAAGGCATGAAGTGTTAGCATTGTTTGTTTCTTTTATTGGGTTAGTTCTTATTGTCCTTGGTAAAGGCGGGTTAAAGATTTCAAATACTCAATTTTATCTTGGGGTTTTACTTGAAGTTGCAGCAGGACTGACTTTTGGTGCATATACTTACTTCTCAGCAAGGTTTTATAAGAAAAATTCTATAGATTTTTCTTTTAAAATGATGATGAATATATTGTTTCAGGTTTTCCTATATTCATCAATAATGGGACTTCCTTTTTTATTTACAGTAAATTACACTGCATTAAAAAGGATAAATATACTTTTGATTTTAGAAATGGGATTTTTCCAATCTTTTTTGGCTTATCTTTTATGGAACTTTGCTTTATCTAAACTTCCAACAGCATCTACATCAATATTATTTTATATGACTGTTGTTTTTACATCAATAAACGAGATGATTTTTTTAAAATTTTATCCAAACTGGATTATTATTACAGGCTCAATAATAATTCTTATATCTGCAATAGTTCTTTCGATAAAATCACGCAAAAATTCATAAAAATATTTTTTATCTCACTTTTATAAAGAAAATTTGGTATTTAAGGAAATTACAAAAAATTAAAAAATTTTTTTATCTTCTTTTCAATAAAAGAATTAAAGAAACATAAAAAATTTTGTGAAAAATTAGAAAATTTAGTGATAAAAATTTAATAAAACTCTTGCCTTTTAAATACTGTTTTTAGTATATTTTATATTGAATAAATAATTTTATGTAAAGAGGTTGAGGCTATGGCAAAAAATATTTTGTTTAGTGAAGATGCAAGAAAGTTAATTATTAGTGGTGTTGAAAAACTAGCTAAAACTGTAAAGATTACTCTTGGTCCAAAAGGTAGAAATGTTTTAATCGAGAAGAAATTTGGTGCTCCAACTGTTACAAATGATGGTGTTACAATCGCTAAAGAAATTGAACTTACTGATCCTTTTGAAAATTTAGGAGCTCAACTTGTTAAAGAAGTTGCAACAAAGACCAATGATGTTGCAGGTGATGGTACCACAACAGCTACAGTTATTGCTGAAGCTATTATCAAAGAAGGGATCAAAAACATAGTTGCTGGTAGTAATCCTATTAAAATCAAACTTGGTATTGAAAAAGCTGTTAATGAGATAGTGAAAGATATCAAATCAAAAGCAAAAAAGATTGAGACAAAAGAAGAGATCGCTCAGGTTGCAACTATCTCTGCTAACAATGACCCAGAAGTCGGTAAATTAATCGCTGATGCGATGGATAAAGTTGGTAAAGAAGGTGTTATTACAGTTGAAGAATCTAAAACAATAGAAACTCATCTTGAAGTTGTTGAAGGAATGCAGTTTGATAGAGGTTACATTTCTTCATATATGATAACAAATCCCGACACGATGACCGCTGTTCTTGATGAACCATTTATTTTAATTCATGATAAGAAAATCTCTTCAATGAGAGATTTAATTCATATTCTTGAACAGGTTGCTCAAACAGGTAAACCAATAGTCATAATAGCTGAAGAAGTTGAAGGCGAAGCTTTAGCAACACTTATTGTCAACAAATTAAGAGGAACTTTGAATGCTGTTGCTGTTAAAGCTCCTGGTTTTGGTGATAGAAGAAAAGCAATGCTCGAAGATATCGCTATTTTAACTGGTGGTAAAGTTATAACTGAAGATCTTGGTATGAAGCTTGAAAATGCAACAATTAATGATCTTGGTAGAGCAAAAAGAGTTAAAATTGACAAAGAAAATACTACAATTGTTGAAGGATATGGTGATCCTAAGAAAATCAAAGAAAGAGTCGCTACAATTAAAAAAGAGATTGAAATCTCTACATCAGACTATGATAAAGAAAAATTACAGGAAAGACTCGCTAAACTTGCAGGTGGTGTAGCTGTTATTAATGTTGGCGCTGCAACAGAAGTTGAAATGAAAGAGAAAAAAGCCAGAGTTGAAGATGCTCTTTCAGCGACAAGGGCTGCTATAGAAGAAGGTATCGTCCCTGGCGGTGGTATGACACTTATTCATTGCAGCAAAGTTCTTGATAACCTTAAAAATTTAACAGCTGAAGAAGCTATTGGTGTTAAGATAGTTAAAACAGCTATAGAAGAACCAATAAGAATGATTTCTGAAAATGCTGGTTATGAAGGTGCAATAATAGCCAAAAGAGCTTATGAAGAAAAATGGGGAAGAGGATTTGATGCTAATATTGGTGAATGGGTAGATATGTTCGAAAAAGGCATAATAGACCCAGCGAAAGTCACAAGATCTGCTTTACAAAATGCAGCAAGTGCTGCTGCAATGTTGTTAACAACTGAAGCTGCAATTGTTGAAATTCCAGAAAAAGAGAAAGCTCCTGCTCCTGGTGCTGGTGGTATGGGCGGTATGGATATGTACTAATAATTTTGAAAATTTAATTTCTTATATTAAAAAAGGCTATCTCAGTTTTTGAGATAGCCTTTTTTAATATATTTATATCCAAAAAAAATTCTAATTTTTAAAAGATATTTTTTAATTTATAAGTTTTATCAAATTTAAAATTTAATTTTTTATTAAGTTTTGAATAGGCTGCTTACAAAATTAATAAAATATAGATAAAAATAGTTATAAAATTAAGTTAATACGAATAATATAAAAATTAATTATAAAATATATTTTATATAATTTAATAAAAGTTTTATCTATCTATTGACAATTGATAAACAAATATTATTATTATTCTAAGCTAGAAATAGCTGAAAATGTATAAGGAGGATACCTTGAAAAAGACCATTATCGCTATCATACTTATTGTTATCATGGTTTTTGCTTTTAGTTGTAACAAAAAAGCTGCTAAAGCTCAATTCCATATCGGTATCGTTACAGGTACTGTTTCTCAAGCAGAAGATGAATTGAGAGGAGCAGAAGCATTAATCCAGCTTTATGGTGATGCTGACAAAGGTGGTGTTATCAAACATATTACTTACCCAGATAACTTCACTTCAGAAATGGAAACCACAATTGCTCAAATTGTTGGTCTTGCTGATGATCCACTTATGAAAGCTATTATTGTTAACCAGGCTGTTCCTGGCACAACTGAAGCTTTCAGAAAGATTAAAGAAAAATATCCAGACAGAAACATTCTTCTTTTCGCTGGTGAACCTCATGAAGATCCAAATGTAATCGAAAGTGCAGCTGATTTAGCAGTTAATGCTGACAATATCGCAAGAGGATATTTAATCATTTTAGCTGCTAAAAAAATGGGTGCAGATACATTTGTTCATATTTCTTTCCCAAGACATATGAGTTATGAACTTCTTTCAAGAAGAAGAAGAATAATGGAAGCTGCTTGTAAAGATCTCGGATTAAAATTTGCTTTCGAAACAGCTCCAGATCCAACAACAGATGTTGGTGTTCCTGGTGCTCAGCAATATATTCTTGAACATGTTCCACAATGGCTCGAAAAATATGGAAAAAATGCTGCTTTCTTCTGCACAAATGATGCTCACACAGAGCCTCTATTAAAAAGAATTGCAGAACTTGGTGGTTATTTTGTAGAAGCAGATCTTCCTTCTCCATTAATGGGTTATCCAGGAGCTCTTGGTATAGATCTTTCAAAAGAAGCAGGCAACTGGCCAGCTATTTTGAAGAAAGTTGAAGATGCTGTTATTGCAGCAGGTGGTGCTAAGAGAATGGGAACTTGGGCTTACTCTTATGGTTATACAACTACTGCGGGATTAGCTGAATTTGCAAAGAGAATCATCGAAGGCGCAGCTAAACTCGATAACTTCAAGGATCTTATGGATTCTTATATGAAATTTACTCCTGGTGCAGAATGGAATGGTTCTTACTATGTTGATATGGCAACAGGTGAAAAGAAGATGAACCATGTTCTTCTCTATCAGGATACTTATGTATTTGGACTTGGTTATCTTGGTATGACAAAAGAAGTTGTTCCAGAAAAATATTTCAATATCAAATAATTAGCTTTTTTAATCATTGGGGGCTTTCATAAGCCCCCATTTGTTATTTTTTTAGATAATTAAAAGTTTTTATATTTAAAAAATGTTTTATACTTATAAATTAGTAAAAATAAAAAATAATATAATAATTTCAAGAAAGATAAAAAAATATTGAATTTATTTAAATATAAAGTAGAAAGTGATAGAAAACAAAATAAAGGGGCTTTAAATGGGTCAAAAGCCTATTTTGGAAATGAAAGAAATTTCAAAAGAATTTTATGGGAACAGAGTATTAAGCTCAGTTTCTTTCACCTTAAATGAAGGGCAGATTTTAGGACTTGTTGGTGAAAATGGTGCTGGAAAATCTACATTAATGAATATTCTTTTTGGTATGCCAGTTATAAATCAAACTGGTGGTTATTCTGGAGATGTAATAATAGATGGGCAAAAAGTTATTTTCAGTTCTCCTTTTGATGCCATTGCAGCAGGGATTGGAATGGTGCATCAAGAATTTTCATTACTGCCTGGTTTTACTGCAACTGAAAATATTTTACTAAATAAAGAACCATTAAAATATAATTTTTTAGTGGAACTTTTTGGCAGCAGAATGCAGACTCTTGATTATGAAAAAATGAGACAGCAAGCTATTAATGCTATTAATAAACTTGGAGTAAATATTGATCCAGATATGCTTGTTACAGAAATGCCTGTTGGGCACAAACAATTTACTGAAATAGCAAGAGAGCTTGAAAGAGCAAACGCACGAATCATCGTCCTTGATGAACCTACCGCTGTTCTTACAGAATCAGAAGCAGATATTTTACTTAAAGCACTGAAAAAATTGGCAAAAGAAGGAGTATCAATTATTTTTATTAGTCATAGACTTCAAGAAGTTCTTGATATAGCAGATAAAATAGTAGTTTTAAGAGATGGTAAGCTTGTAAGTGAAATAGAAACAAGTAAGACAAATATGAAACAGGTAGTAGAATGGATGGTAGGACACTCAGTTGAATCAAAAGCCAAAGATAATTTAAGCAAAAATATTTCAGATGAAATAATACTATCTGTTAAAAATCTATGGGTTGATATGCCTGGTGAGCTTGTTAGAGATGTTTCTTTTGATGTAAGAAAAGGCGAGATTTTAGGTTTTGGAGGACTTGCTGGGCAAGGTAAACTTGGAATTCCAAATGGAATTATGGGATTATTTCCAGCAGGCGGGCAGGTTATATTTGAAGGTAAAAAACTTGAACTTCAAAATACACATAAATTAATAAAGCAGGGTTTAGCATTTGTTTCTGAAGATAGAAGAGGAGTTGGACTTCTTTTGGAAGAACCAATCGATTGGAATATCTCTTTTACAGCCATGCAAGTGCAGGAAAAATTTCTGCAAAAACTAATTAAAGGTCTTATAAAGTGGAGAAATGATAAAGAAATCGAAGAAATTGCTAAATATTATATTAATAAATTTGAAATAAAATGTACAAGTACAAAACAGATTGCACAACAACTATCTGGTGGAAATCAACAAAAAATATGCCTTGCAAAAGCTTTTGTTTTAGACCCTAAAATTCTATTTGTTTCAGAACCAACTCGTGGTATAGATGTAGGAGCTAAAAAACTTGTTCTTGAGGCATTGAAAGAGTATAATAAAGAACATGGTACAACAATTGTCATTATATCCTCTGAGTTAGAAGAGTTAAGATCTGTCTGTGATAGGATAGCTATAGTTGATGAAGGAAGGATTTCAGGAATTTTACCTCCAACAGCAGATCTTGAAGAATTTGGAATGTTAATGGTAGGAAGTTCAAAGCAAAACTAACAGGATTTGAATATGAAAGAAAATTTAAATAGCATTAAGGAAAAGAAAAACTTGGGTCAAGCATTAAAAAATTTTATAGATGTTGCAGGTTGGCCCAGGATAATAATTGGTATTTTTTTAGTATTGCTTTTTGCGATGACTCCAATTGCTAAACTTAAACTAAGTACAAGCCTTTCAGATACCCTTGTAAGAGTAGGAATGAATGCAATAATGGTCTTAGCCCTTGTACCTATGGTTCAATCTGGATGCGGATTAAATTTTGGTCTTCCTCTTGGGTTTATTGCAGGTATTTTAGGTGCACTTTTAAGCATTGAATTCAATTTAACTGGTTTAAAAGGTCTATTTAGTGCTATCGCAATTTCAATCCCCTTCGCAGTAATTTTTGGTTATGGCTATGGTCAGCTATTAAATAGGGTAAAGGGCGATGAAATGATGATAGCCACATATGTTGGATTTTCCTCAGTTTCTTTGTTTTGTATTTTTTGGCTACTTTTGCCATTTAGAAGTCCAGTTATGGTATGGGGTTATGCAGGAAAAGGTTTAAGGACAACAATATCAACTCAAAAATTCTGGCAAAATAGTCTCTCAAATATACTTTCAATAAGGATTGGAGAGACTTTCTATTTTCCAACCGGTATGTTTTTATTTTTTGCACTTTTATGCTTTTTAATATGGGCTTTTTTCCATACTAAAGTTGGAACAGCAATGACTGCAGTTGGATCAAATCCAGATTTTGCTAGAGCATCTGGTGTTAATGTTGATAAAATGAGAACCCTTTCTGTTGTTATTTCTACTGTTTTAGGGGCAATTGGTATTATAATTTATCAACAAAGTTATGGATTCATTCAGATATATAATGGTCCTTTATATATGGGATTTCCAGCAGTCGCAGCTATTCTTTTAGGTGGAGCATCTGTTCATAAGGCGAATATTGGTAATGTGATAATTGGGACTTTTTTATTTCAGGGCATATTAACTATGGCTCCTTCTGTTATAAATAGTTTACTACAGACAGATATGTCTGAAATATTTAGAATAATAATTTCTATGGGTATGATCCTTTATGCATTAACAAGAAAAACAAAGGGAAACAGATGAAAAAGATAGATAATCAAAACAATTTATTAAAGAATATTTTTAAGAGTATTATGGTTTTTATATCTAAATATCCTGTTCCAATAATGTTTATAATCTTTTTGATCTTTACAGTTCCAATGTCACATTTTACTGTAAAGTATCTTATAAATGAACTTTTGACAAGATTGGCTAGGAATTCTTTTTTAGTTTTATCCTTACTACTTCCAATAATGGCTGGTATGGGTATAAATTTTGCCATGGTTCTTGGAGCTATGGCAGGTCAGATTGCTTTGATTTTAATTACAGATTGGAGTATAGTAGGTATTCCTGGATTTTTTCTTGCAATTTTGATTTCTCTTCCTATCGCTATTTTACTTGGTTTTTTCTGTGGCTATATATTAAATAGAGCTAAAGGTAGGGAGATGGTAACTTCAATGATTTTAGGATTCTTCATGAATGGGTTTTATCAATTTGTCGTTTTATACATGATGGGTCCTGTTATTCCAATAAAAAATAAACTTCTTCTATTATCCAGAGGTTTTGGGATTAGAAATGCAATAAATTTACAGGCTATTAGACAATGTATTGATGATTTTATACCAATAACAGTTCTTAAAACTCAATATGATCCTGGTATTAAAATTCAAATAACAACTTTTATATTGATAGCTATTTTCTGTCTTTTTATAATCTGGTTTAAAAAAACAAAAATTGGGCAGGATATGCGTGCGGTCGGACAGGATAGACTTATTGCCGAATCATCAGGTATAGCTTCAGATAAAACTAGGTTACTTTCAATTGTTATATCTACAGTTCTTGCTGCAATTGGTCAAATTATCTTTTTACAGAATATTGGTACTCTTTCAACTTACAATAGCCATGATCAAACAGGTCAATTTGCAGCAGCATCACTTTTAGTAGGTGGCGCGACTGTTTCAAGTGCTAATATAGGGAATGTATTTTTAGGAGTTACACTTTTCCATCTTATGTTTATTGTTTCCCCTATGGCTGGTAAAAACATACTTGGGAACGCTCAGGTAGGTGAATATTTTAGGGTCTTTGTTTCATATGGGATTATAGCTATAGCACTTGTACTATATTCATGGAAAAGACATAAAGAAAAAGAAAGAGAAAGAATGGCATTAAGACAAAATACAATAGCACCTAAAACAAAAACAGAATAAATTTTTGATAATATTAAGGAAAATTTAAGAAAACCTTATAGATTTACAGATTGAAATTATATATAAGGGGATATTATGAATTCAAATATCAAGGGGATAATAGTAAAAATTTCTGCTATCATTATATATATATTGTTGATAGTTTTTTTATATAATATTGGTAAGGGTCATACAGTATATATTTTTAATCAAAAATTTATTGCATCAGATGGTACAGAAATCGAAGCTTTATATACCTGTAAAATAATAAATCCAGTCAGTAAAAGTGTATTTGTAGATTTTGCAAATCTTATATCTACAAAAATTTTTGGTAAAAAAGTATATGAAGATCAAGTATTTACTTTCCATAAGGGTGTTCCAGGCCAAATTGTAATTCCATGGCATAAAAAGAAAGTCGTTTTTGAGTTTTATGATGGGAAAAACCTTGTAAAAAGGATAGAAAAAGAAGTTACTCTGGATCCTAAGATTACTCAATATGTTTGGCAATTAGCAGCTTTATTTGTAGATAATAATGAATGGTCTGGTCAATATATAATACAAGAAACAACAGATACAGAAATTATCAAAGATACAGAAAAAGTTACAGAATAAAAAACATTTTTTATTCTTTACTTTTTTATTTTTAATTATTATATTTTTTAAGTATTAACTCTGGATGAATAAGAATAATCAGTATTAATTTTTATACTTCTTTTCTTAACTATAATATTGCTTATATTATCTTTTCAGGTTAATAAATAAATATTAAGGAATGTAAAATGTTAGTTTCAAAAAACAAAGTCGTTAGTTTTTTTTATACCGTAAAGGATGATAATGGTGTTATTCTTGATCAAACAGAATCAGGTAAACCTTTTAGCTATTTGCATGGAGCACATCAGATTATCCCTGGGCTTGAAAATGAATTAGAAGGGAAGAATGTTAGTGATCATTTTTCTGTTCATGTTGATGCTGAAAATGCATATGGTTTACATGATGATAACCTTGTTATGACTGTTGATAGATCTTATTTTGGTACTGAACCATTAGAAAAAGGACTTCAACTTCAGATTCAATCTCAGGACGGGTTCCATATAGTTACAGTTGTTGATTTCACAGAAAAAAATGTAACAATAGATGCAAATCATCCTTTAGCTGGAGTAAACTTAAATTTTGATATCGAAATAAGTGATGTTCGTGATGCTACCAAAGAAGAATTGGAACATGGTCATGCACATGGACATGATATGGAAGAAGATTACGAAGAAGATGATGAAGACGATGAAGATATTGAATTTAGTTCTGATGAAGATTAAGAGAAAGATATTAGATAAGTAAAAATAGTAATAAAAGAATAAATTATAGATAATTTACTAGATTATCTATGCTTCAAAATATATATAAACTGATCAATGATATTTTTCACTTAAACAATTCCTATCTTAAATATATTATACCTATATTGACTCTATTATTTTCAATACCTGTTTACATAGTTTTGAAATTTATAATTATATCAATTATTAAAGCTTATGTTTCAAGAAAGAGTAAGATAGCAAAAGATTCGTTTAAGAAACTATTTGCGCCATTTCAAAAGAAATTTTTATTTATATTTTTTGTGGTTTTAATTTATTTTATAACAAATCCAATCTTAAGAGATTCAGATTTTAAAAGATATTTTGGCCATTTTATTTCAATCTTCCTTACTTTTGGTTTGGCTCAAATATTTATCACTCTTATAGATTTAATATTAAAAACAAGGTTATTTGAATCATTAGATAAAACAGAGACTAGAAAAACAATAAAAACAGTAAATCTAATATCCAAAATATTAATCTGGTTTATAGCAATATTAATATGTTTGAATATCTTAGGAATAAAAGTCTCAAGTCTGCTAGCTGGTTTAGGTATAGGTGGAGTAATAATAGCGTTAGCCACCCAGAATATTTTTAACGATTTATTTAGTTATATATCAATCTTAGCAGATAAACCTTTTGAAGTTGGAGATTTTGTTTCTTACGAAAACCTTTCTGGAACAGTTGAATTTGTTGGTATTAAATCCACAAGAATTAGGACTTTAGATGGTGAACTTTTAATCATACCCAATACTATTCTAGTTGGTAGTAAACTTAGAAATTTCAAAAATATAGAAAAAAGAAGAGTTTTTATCCAGTTTAAATTACCCTTAGAAACAAAGGTAGACAGAATTGAAAAGATTAGACAATCAATAATTAAAATAATATTAAATTACAAAGAAGCAGAAATTGAAAGATGCTTTATCACTTCAATTTCTGATATGACTATTCAGTTAGATATTTACTACTATTTAATAACAAAAGATTTTATGGAGTTTTTAAGACTAAAACATGAAATAAATATAGATATTTTAAATTTTATACAAAAGGGAAAAATTAGACTTATTTCGGATGTACAAACCTTAGAGTTTTACGAAACAAAAAAATATTATAATAAAAAGAAAAAGGATTTATAATGCAAAAACTTAAAACAAAAAATCTACTTCTATTTCTTTTTTTTACTATAGTGCTTTTTCTATCTTTTCAAACATTGACTCAAACTTATATTTTTAATGCAAGCCAGTCTTACTCTTATGTTAAAGAGCTTTCTTCTCCTATTTATGAAGGAAGAAAGCCATCGACCCAGGGAAATATAAACGCATTAAATTTCGCTGAAAAGATACTTAATGATGCTGGATTTGAAACTATAAGGCAAAGTTTTTCGGCACTTGTTCCTTTTTTAGAGCAGACTCCAGTTTTTGAGCTTTTAGATGAAAATAACCAAATAATAAAGAGTTTTGAACATAGAAAAGATTTTAAGGAAGCCTTTTCAGGTTATGCATCTGGTGGATCTGTTACTTCAAAGTTTATCATAGATGGTAAAAGTGTTTATGACATAAAAAGTAAAATTTTTAATGATTCTATTGTTGTTGTTAACAATGATTATAATGGTAAAGTAGATCAGGATCTTGCTTATATAAAAGCAAAAGTCAAAGCCATTTTAATACCTTACTCAACAGAATCTATATCAAAAGCATCTGGTTATCCTGGTTATAATAAAAGTTCATTCTTAAATAAAAAAGATAAAATAATAAAAATTTATATAACTTATGATCTTTTCTCTTTGTTAAAATCTAAATGTAAACAGGTAGAAGATAATCTTTTTGTTTCAGAAAATGTTAAAATCAATCTTTCTCTTGCTCTAAGTTTTAAAACTTTAGAAACAGAAAATATTATAGCAAGGCTAAATGATAAAAAGTTGGATAATTTAAAAGATAATTTTGATTATTTAGGATTTTCAGCACATATAGATCATCTTGGAAAAGATCCAAATGGTAGATATTTTCCCGGGGCTCTTGATAATGCTTCAGGAGTCGCTTTTGTCCTTGAAATGGCCAAAGTCTTATCAGGTTATAAAGATAAACTTACTATAAACCCTTTAATAATTCTTTTTAATGCTGAAGAAAATGGGTTGTGTGGTTCAGATTACTTTGTCCATTCTAATTTTATGAACTTGTTAAAATTAAGATTGATTAATTTTGATATGGTTGCATCAGAGGAGCCTGTTAGTTATAACCTTTTATTTTATCAGGGAAACAAATCTAATCATCCTGCTAAAGAATTTGCCTTAAAGATAAGAAGTTTTGGAGCAAATAATGATTTTAAGTTTATCCTTGATAATTTAAGTTCAAATACAGATCATTATCCTTTTAATGAAGCAGGTTATACTGCTGTTAGCTTAAATCAATTTCCAGAGGAGTTTTACCACACCTATTATGATACCCCAGATAAAGTAAGTGAAGCAGGTTTTGATCAGCTTGGAAAATTTATGGAAAAGTTTGTTCTGGAAAATTATACTATAAAAAACCAATCACTTTCTAATATTTTTCTTGTTTTAATGCTTTTTTCTATTCTTTTTAAGTTGAAAGAAAGTGGCAAAATTGACTAATGCAAAAATTTTTTGAGAATTATTATAACTATATAAGCAAGCAATTCTCCTCTTCTACTGCTCAAAAGATTATCAATGGCTTTATCAAAAAAAGATTTACAACATTTAGAATAAACACATTAAAATCTGAAATAGAAAAAGTCTTCCAAAGATTGAAAGAAGAAAAGATAGATTTTAAGAAATCCACTTTTTATAATAATGCTTTTTATTTTTTAAATTTAAATGAAAATAAGGCATTAAAACTTTCTTTATTAAATGATGGGTTAATCTATCTTCAAAGTTTTTCAAGCATGATACCAGCATATCTTATTGATCCCAACGAAAATGAAACTATTTTAGATATTACAGCTGCTCCAGGAAGTAAAACAAGTCTAATTTGTGCTCTTTCTAACAATAAAGCAAATATTTATGCTAATGAAAAGGATAAAATCAGATTTGAAAGATTGAAATACAACTTAAATCTACTTGGTTGCAAGGTAAATCTATTAAATGAAAAAGCTGAAAATCTTGATGAAAAATTTTTTAATACTTTTGATAAGGTTCTTGTAGATGCACCTTGTAGTGGTGAGGGTAGATTTTTGCAAAATGATAAGAGCAGCTTTAGCAACTGGTCAGAAAAAGAGGTGGAAAAGTATTCAAATTTGCAGAAAAAAATATTAAATAGTGCATTAAAGACATTAAAAGATGGTGGTCTTTGTATATATTCAACCTGTACTTTAAATAAAATAGAAAATGAAAAAGTTTTGGAAGATACTTTAAATCATTATCAGTTAAAGGCTTGTAAAAATTTTGAAATATTTAATAATATTCCTGATATCTATGTTGAATATATTTCTTTGAAAAATATTAGACTGCCTATCTATAGAATTCTTCCATCTCAATTTTTTGAAGGATTTACAATAAGTGCTTTTTATAAATTAAGGAATCTTGATTAAAAAATAGAACTTAAAGAAAAATTAAAAAGGAGTTTTTTTATGATTAAAATTGATAATCTTTCAAAATCCTATGTTAAAGGGAAAAAAGCAGTAGACAATTTATCTATAGAGATTAATAATAAAGAGATATTTGGCTTTTTAGGACCAAATGGAGCTGGTAAAACTACAACCATTAAGATGATGACTGGGATTTTAAATCCAGATGAGGGAGATATTCTTATTGATGGAAGTTCTATAAAAAAAAAGCCAATCGAAACCAAAAATAAATTTGGATATGTACAAGATAATTCAGATATAATCTGGAGGCTTAAAGGGATAGAATACCTTAATTTTCTGGCAGATATATATAAAATAGATAAAAAAACAAGAAAAGAAAGGCTTGAAAGATTATGTGAAACTTTTGAGTTAAAAGATGCAATTCATAATTATATAAATACATATTCAAGAGGGATGAAACAAAAACTTTTATTGATAGGTTCTTTAATACATGATCCTCAAAATTGGATATTAGACGAGCCAATAGTTGGACTTGACCCTCTTATGGCTCATACACTTAAAGATATGATGAAAGAAAAGGCTGATGAAGGGAAAAGTGTGTTTTTTTCCACTCATATCCTTGAGATTGCCCAGCAGCTTTGTGACAGAGTAGGTATTATAAATAAAGGCAAGTTATTGTTTGTTGGAACAATTTCGGAACTTCAAACTCTTAAAAATCAAAAAGGGACATTGGAAGAACTTTTTCTGGAGTTGGTAGATGAATAAGATATCATTAAAACTTTTATATATTTATTTTAAGCAGATATTTTCAGGTAGATTTGAAAGTCTTAAAAAAGCAAATGAAAAAGAAAATAAAATAAAAAGCCAAATAAGGCAGATTGGTTTTATCATCCTTATTATTTATGGATTTGGAAGCCTACTGGTGCTATGGGGGATGATTTCATTCGAACTTTTTAATCAGCTTCATGCTTTGCAAGATCAAACATTTCAGATAAACGATAGAATCTTAAATAGATTTGATTTAGCATCTATAAGTTTAACATTTTTATTAGTTATTCTTGGCTTTTTAAATATCATTATCACTTTTTTTTCATTAAATTTTTTTCTAAATCTAACATCAAGCGAAGAATACCTTTTGACATTACCTATAGATGATAAAACATTGTTTTCATCAAAAATAATAAATATTTCATTAACAAATGGATTTTTCTTTATAATAATGGCTTTTGTCCAATTTGCTATTTATGGAGTAATAGAAAAACTAACATTTGATTATTATATAGTATTTTTTATTCATGCTATTACCATAAATCTGTTTGCATCATTTATTGGCGTTGCCTTATCCTTATTTTTGGTAAATATATTTAAGTTTTTGAAGAATAAAGATTTAATGACCTATCTTTCTATCTTTATTTTTCTTCCAATCTTGATTGGCTATAATATAGCCTTTCAAAAACTTGCCCAAAATCCATCAGGAATAATGGGTGTTTTTATAAATCTTTTAAGCAAAAATACCAAAATAGTAAATATTATTAAAATTGTTTTAAGCCCTTTATTCTTATTTATTAACTATGTTGTAAATAATATTGTGAAAGAAAAAACAATTTTAAGATTTTTGCATTATATAATTCAAGTAGGAATATTATTTTTACTATATCAGTTAATACTTCTTATTTTTAGTCCAATATATAAAAAGCTATTACTTGTTACTAATATTAAAAAAGAAAAAACAAATATAAAAATATCTAAGAACTCTTCTTTATATATTGAAAGAAAACCATTTTTATCACTTTTACAAAAAGAAATCCTTTCAATTTATAGAGAACCAAACTATTTCTTAAATGGTCCATTTGTAATTATATTGTTGCCTATAATCCTTTTTATAACTTACTACTTTAGCATAAAAAATAGTTCAGATATGAATAATTTAGCTTTATTACTAGTTAACAATAAAAATAACTTAAATTTTATTGCAAGCATATCTATTGTAATTTCATTTTTATTGGGCGATTTCAGCAGCATAACAAGCACGGCGATTTCGCGAGAAGGCAAAAGCTTTGCTATATTAAAAACACTTCCAATAAAACCTAAAGATTATATTTTTAGTAAACTTGCTCATGGTTTAATCATTACATTTATTGGAACTCTACTTTCATTAACTTTTATTTATCTTTTTTTGAAAATTAATCTTATAATTGTTTTACTAATCTGTCTTATATCGCTTATTTCTTCTATATTGTTTCATATAATATCTTTGAATTTTGATATTACAAGGCCTAAGCTTTCCTGGGATAATTCTATAATAGCGATGAAACAGAACTTTAATGCAGTCTATGCTATATTTGTTGGTATGGGTTATGCTGTTTTGCTCTTCTTTCAATCAAAATATCTTTTAAAAGCAAGTTCGACTTTTTTATTAAGATATCTACCTTCTATGAATGATAAACCATATTTTGCTTTAATAACTGGTCTTGTCTTATTATTATTAATTACATTTTTAGAAAATTTAATAGTTTATCTTATTAGCATTTCATCGCTTGAAAAGAAATTCTATGAGATAGAACTTTAAATTATCTATGGCTCAAAATATAAATTAACTGAACTTTAAATTATCTTGACTGAATTTAATATGATGTTAAGCTAATAATACATATATGGAAGGGTGACCGAGAGGCTGAAGGTGCACGCTTGGAAAGCGTGTGTACGGGTAAAACTGTACCAGGGGTTCAAATCCCCTCCCTTCCGTTACTGCAACCTGCCAACCTTGCGTATTTGACCTATTGAACCCTGCCAGGTCCTAGCGGAAGCAACAGTAAGTAGGAAGGATACGGTAAGGAACTGGTAGGTTGCAGTTATTTTTTATCTATTAAATTTTTTATATTGTTTTATTATAAATCAGTAATAGTAAATCAAAAATTTAAAAATATTGGTTATATTAAATGAAAGAGGATTTTGAAAGTAGAACTTTTACAAATAAAGATATAATAACATTAAAATTCAGACCTCAAAAATTTTCACAATTCATTGGACAACCTCAAGTTACAATCCCTTTGATAAATTCTATCGCAAATGGAAAGATTCATCATGCCTATCTTTTTTACGGACCTCGAGGTGTTGGCAAGACTTCTGCTGCAAGAATACTGGCTAAAATGTTGAATTGTCTTGATTTTAAGAATAATGAACCATGCCTAAAATGTGAAAATTGTATCGAAATTTCAAATGGCTTTTCTCCTGATGTCATAGAGATAGATGGTGCTTCAAATAGAGGAATAGATGAGATAAGAAACTTGCAGAGTAACCTGGTATATGCTCCAACAAAATCAAGATATAAGATATATATAATTGACGAAGTTCACATGCTTACAAAAGAAGCATTCAATGCGCTATTAAAGACATTGGAAGAACCTCCAGAGCATGTCGTTTTTATTTTTGCTACCACTGAAATACATAAGGTCCTTCCGACAATAAGGTCAAGGTGCCAGCAATATCAGTTTACTCTCTTTAAGATAACAGATATCTCTAATCAGATAATTAAAATATTGAAAGAGTATAATGTAATTTATGATAATGAAGTTTCTGCCTTAATAGCTAAATATGGAAATGGTTCTATGAGAGATGCTTTATCCATTCTATCCCAAATATTATCTTACAATGATAAAGAGATAAAGATAGAAACTGTTTACAATCTTTTGGGAATACATTCATTTGATTTTATTAAAACAATCTTTGAAAAGATAGCTTCAAAAGATCTTCCCTCAGTCTATTCTATCTGTTCAGAAATATATTATCAAGGGGCAAGTCTCGATAATATTACAACCCAAATTCTTGAATTTATAAGACTTATAACTCTTTTGAAAAATGGTATTGAGGATATAAATATATTAAATCAAGCCTTTACAGATTTCGATAAACTTGCGCCATTATCCGAAGCATTTACGACAAAAAAGTTAGTTTTAATGGCAAAGAAAATAATTGAATTTCAAAAATCAATATCACTATGGTCAAACCCATTTTATGCTTTTGAAAATCTTTTAGTCAGTTTTATTTTTGATGATTTTTATACAACTTCAAGTGAAATACTATCAAAAGTCCAGGAAGGTATTCATTACTTAGAAAAGACCTTTAATATCATTGAAACAAAGCCAGAAGAAATAGTATTAAAAAAAACAATGTTATATGGTTCTCAAGGTTCATCTAAGGTAGAAAATCATCAACAACAAAATATTAATATTGGTAAAAGTGAATCAAACCTAACAAGTTATGGAAAAACTAGGATAGATGAAGAAAAAATAGATGAAGGATTAGATAGAAAAGAGAAGATAATTGGTAAAGAAGATTTTATAGAAAATTTTAAAGAAGAAAAATCAAAAAAAGATAAAGATATTAGTTTTGCTGAATTTGATAAAAGCAAAATTGATAATGAAAAAGATAAAAAAATAATATCTGAAGACTTAAAAAGGATTCTTGATTTTTCAAGCTTGGAAAGCACCAAAAACAAAAATGAAATAATAGATAATGAAAAAAAAGTTGAAAACCAGATTAAAATGGAAAAAGAAGAGACTAAAATAAAAGAAGAGACTAAAATAGAAAAAGAGAATAAAATAGAGGAAAATAATAAATTAAAAGAAGAAGGAAGAGAAGATAATGATCTTGTAACGAATTTTCAGGAAAAGAATAGTAAAGAATTAAATAAAGAATTGAAAAAAGAAAATATTAATGAATTAAACAACGAATTGAATAAAAAAGAAAATAAGGAATTAAAAAAAGAATTAGATAAAGAACTGCATAAAGAATTAAATAAAGAAAAGAATAAAGAAATGAATATGGATAAATTCGCAAATAATCTTAGAAAATCTATTGAAAAAGAGATTGAAAGTGAGAATATACCAGAACCTTTTAAGAAGTTAATGAAATATATGAATGGGAATTTTAAGGAGTAAAAGATGTTTGATTTTAAGAAGATTTTGGATCAAGCCAAACAGATAGGTGAAAAAAGCCAGAAAGTAAAGGAAGAATTAGAAAAGATAGAAATAGAAGGGAGAGCTGGCGGTGATTTTGTTGTAATTAAAGGAACAGCAAGCGGAAAAGTAAATTTTGTAAATATTTCGGATGAGCTTTTTGCATTGAATGATAAAGCAATGCTTGAACAGATGATAAAAGGCGCGATAATAGATTTTTTAAATCAGCAAAAAGATAAAATGTCTGAAATTTCAAAGAAGCAGCTTGAAAACCTTGATCTTCCACCTATTTTTGATTCATTCCTTGATTCTTTTAAGGATTAAATTTATCAGGTCAAAATATGGCATTAAATATACTTTTAAAACTTGAAAAAGATTTGCAAAAATTTCCAGGGATTGGTCAGAGACTTGCAAGAAAATTAGCCATATATTTATTAACAAGAGATAAAGAAGAAAATATTAAATTTATAGAAGACTTAAAAGAAATAGAAACTAAAATTTTTAGATGTGAAGAATGTTTTGCCCTTATTGAATCAGGTAAAATTTGTGGATTTTGCAGTAATCCTTATAGAGAAAATAGGATTCTTGTTCTTCAGAATATTGAAGATTATCTTTTACTAAGTGAAAATAAAATATTTGAAGGATACTACCATATATTAAATGGTTTAATATCTCCATTAAGAGGTATTACACCAGATATGCTTTCTATAGATAAGCTGATTGATAGAATAGAGAAAAGGAAAATAGTTGAAATAATATTTGCACTTCCAGGTACAAATGACGGGATAATAACGACACTTTATATTAAGAACCAATTGAAAGAAAAGTTCCCCAATCTAATTTTCTCAAAAATTGCTGAAGGGATACCTTATGGAAGTGGGATTTCTGAAATTTCAATACAAACTATTTTAACATCACTTAAAAATAGGGAAAATATCCAGTAGATTTAATCTTATGTGGGGGATTTAATGATAAATAAATTGATACAAATTTTAGGAAGAAATCCGGAATTAAATTTATTTAATACAATGAGTCAAAAGAAAGAAAAATTTATCCCTTTGGAAGATAATAAAGCAAGAATGTACTGTTGTGGACTTACTGTTTACAACTTCGCTCATATTGGAAATCTAAGAAAATATATTTTTGATGATATATTAAGAAGAACCCTAGAATTTTTTGATTATAATGTAACTCACCAAATGAATGTTACAGATATAGGACATCTTGAATCTGATGCTGATGAAGGTGAAGATAAGCTTGAGAAAGAAGCCAAAAAAAAAGGTGAAGATGTCTTAGCTTTAGCAAGATTTTATGAAAAAGCATTTTTTGATGATTTAAGAAAGCTTAATGTTTTAATGCCTGATATCATTTCAAGAGCTACAGAACATATAGATTGTATGATAGATTTAATAAAAAGAATAGAAAAAAATGGATACACATATTTCGCAGATGGGAATTTATACTTTGATGTCAATAAGATGAAAGACTATGGAAAACTTGCAAGGCTTGATTTAAATTCCTTAAAAGCAGGAGCCAGAATCGAGATAGATAAAAATAAAAGATCTCCTTATGATTTTGTTTTGTGGTTTACAAACTCAAAGTTCAAAAATCATATATTAAACTGGGAATCTCCTTGGGGGGAAGGTTTCCCTGGCTGGCATATTGAATGTGCTGCAATGTCTATAAAGTATCTTGGTGAACAATTTGAGATCCATACTGGTGGAATTGACCATATACCTGTTCATCATACAAATGAAATAGCCGAAGCAGAAGCTGCAACAGGCAAAGATTGGGTTAAATACTGGATGCACTGCGAATTTTTGGTCTTAGATAAAGAAGAAAAGATGTCGAAATCTTTAGGGAATTTCATAACATTAAATGATCTTATCTCAAAAAAGGTAAATCCATTAGCTTATAGATTCATGTGTTTAAATGCCCATTATAGGAAGAAGATGATCTTTTCCTATAAAGCACTTGATTCTGCTCAAAATGGTTATTGGGGCTTAAAAGAAAAAGTAATAAATGAAAAAGAAAAATGTGATGCAAACGAAATAGAAAAGAGAATTTTTGGAAATAATTTTGATATCAATGATTTTGAAATGGCTAAATTTTGCAAAAACTATTTTGAACAGTTTATAAGAGCTATTTCAGACGACTTAAATACGCCTGTTGCTATCTCTGTTATTTTTAATTTATTAAAAGATACAACTATTCCATCTGAAACAAAATATGCAACACTTTTGATTTTTGATAAAATCTTAGGTTTTGGATTTGCATCTTTCAATCGAGGTCAAATAAAACAAGATCAAAAAAGATTAATAGAAGAAAGAGAAGTTGCAAGAAAAGAGAAGAATTTTATTAGAGCAGATGAAATAAGAAATATACTTTTGGATCAAGGAATCGTTTTGCAGGATACCCTTGATGGAACTCATTATTTTTTAGAATAACGTATTTTCAAGGTTTCAGCTTCTTTTAATTCAATTTTAGCACCAAGATTTTTATAAATTCCTATAGCTTCATCAAAATAATGAGCGACATCCTCCCCTTTGTTTCCAAGTATTAATCCTTTTAATGTAAGAGCATCGGCATATTCTTTCATCTCTTCTCTTTCAAACGCACTCATTAAGACCTCATCTACAAGACCTTCTGCACTATCGAATCTGGAAGTTTCTATATAAAGTTTTGCAAAAAATATTTTAAGGAAATTTGCATATCTTTCATAAGAACCAGCTTCAAAAAAAAGTTTTTCACCTTCAGTAAAATATTCCTCAGCTTTCGAATAATCCTTCAAAAAAAAATGGCTTTCACCGATATTCCAGGTAGCAGCAGCTTCAGCATCCTTATCGCCAAGATGTTTTGCTGTATTTATTATTTTTTCATAAATCGAATTTGCCTGTTCATACTTCTTAAAAAGCTTATAAATTTCACCAATATTATTATAAACACTCAAAAGATTGGATTGAAAACCATATTTCTTAAAATATTCAGAAGATTTAATCAAAGCACTAAGAGCATCAGAAAAACTTTCTTTTGCATATAAAGTAAGACCTTTCATGCTGTAAAATCTACCAGCAATATAGCTAGCATACGGTGTTTCATTTAAAAGAGACTGCTTTATTTCATTATTTTCAATTTCATTTAATTCATTAATTAACTCAGAATATTTAGCTGTTCTATAAAGCAAATCGAAAGAAATAAGTTTAAAATCCAAATACTTATATAATGAATCTAATTTAATTAGCTGTTGGTAATTTTCCATCATCTTTTCAGACTTATCTTTTTCACCTATTTCAAAATAGAAATCTATTAAAAGCTGATATTTTCTTATAAGAAATTCTGTATAAAGTTTAATATTATCGGCTGCTTTTTCTAACTCAGCTTTATTTTTTAATCTTTCATATATTATCATCTTTAAATAACAGGCTTCTTCATAGAATCTTAAAGTCTTATTTATTTTTTCTTCAACAAATGAAAGTAAGCTTAAAGCTTTATCATAATAATTTTTATCTATCAAATATCTTGAAATAGATATAAAAATAATTAAAATATCATCATTAAAGATCTTTTGCTTTTCATTATTGTAGATAGATTTGCTAAGCTCGATAATTTTTTCTATTTTTTCTAAAAATTCTTCATCCATCTTTTATCCTACGAATTTAACAATTAGAGTATAAATAATATAAAGAAAAAATATTGCAATTCATAAATTAATGAATGTGGCTTAAACTTAAAATTTAACTTCAAACGATAATTTATTGACAAAAGTAAAAATTATATCAATTTATACAAAAGATCTAAGGTGAGGTGATATTTTTGGCTAGAGTATATGCTAACTCTGATGAAAGCGTGGAACTTCTATTAAAAAAATTTAAAAGAGAATGCGAAAGAGAATCTATTTTAAGAGAATGGAAGAGAAAAGAGTTTTATGTCAAGCCAGCAGAAACAAGAAAAGTTCAGAAAAAAGCTCTTGAAAGAAAAAGATTAAAGAAGCTACGCAAAATGGAAATGTCTGGAAAAAGAAAGAAATAGTTTTTTAAAGGGAGGGGTTATCCTTCCCTTTTTTTATCTATCTGTTTTTATTTTAAGGATAAAGAGAAAAAGATGCCATTATTTGTTTTAGCAACACCTATTGGTAATTTATCAGATATAACAATCCGAGCCTTAGATACACTTAAAAATTCAGATATTATTCTTTGTGAAGATACAAGGCAGACTATAAAACTTCTTAACTACTATAAAATTACTGGTAAAAAACTTATTTCCTTTTATTCCCAGAATGAAAAAGCGAAAATTCCTGAAGTGATAAAAAATCTTAAAGAAAATCAAAATGTTTGTCTTGTTTCAGATGGAGGAACTCCCTGTATTTCTGATCCAGGTTATCACCTTGTAAATGCCTGTTATGAAAATGATATTGAAGTCTTTTCAATTCCAGGTCCTTCTGCTGTTATTTCAGCTATATCTATTTGTGGGTTTTCAGCCGACACTTTTTTATTTTATGGTTTTTTACCAAGAAAGGATGGTAAAATAAAAAAGGTGTTACAATCCTTAAACAATATTGATGGATTGGTAGTTTTTTATGAGTCTCCATTTAGAGTGAAAAATACTTTAAATTTAATAAAAGAAGTCTATGGTGAAGATGTTCAAGTTTTTGTAGTAAGAGAACTAACAAAAAAATTTGAAGAAAAATTTATTGGAAAAGTTGTAGAAATTTTAGGAAAAATTTCCGATAAAATAAAAGGAGAATTTGTAATAATTGTGAATTTATATAAAAATAAAAATAATACTAAAGAAAATTTACCGATAATAGAATAGGAGGCACTATATGACTATCGAAAAAATTAATGGTGTTGATAAAATATTTAATAATAAAGAAATTAAACCTGTTAAGAAAAATGATAAAATAGATAAATCAGATTCCATTGAAATATCAGATAAAGCCAAAGAATTAGCTTTAAGAGAAAAATATATCAAAATGATAAAAGAAAGTCCAGAGATCGATAATTCTAAAAGGATCGAAGAACTCAAAAAGAAAATGGCTGAACCAGATTATATTACTCAAAAACTTATAGATGATATAGCCAGGCGTATTGCTGAGTCTCTGGGGTTACTCTAAAACACTTTGAAATATTCTTATGAGTGAAATCATTAGTTTTTCGATTCCAGCTGATATTATCTTTGGTGTTGATTCTCTAATGAAATTAGGTGATATAATACACACTAAAGGTAATAAGGCTATAATTATTACAGAACCTCTGTTTTATGATAACAAATTAATAGGTCAGGTAGAGCATCTCTTAAAATCTTTTAATGTTGATTATATTATTTATGATGAGATAAATGCAGATTCTGGTTCTGAAGATATATCAAATATCGCTATCTTAGCTCAAACTGCAAGAGTTGATGTAATAATAGGTCTTGGTGGACAAAAATGTCTTAATATTGCAAAAGCTGTCGGACTGATAGCTCCACATGAAAAAAGTTTTTATTATTACCTAAAACATCCAGAAGAACTTGATGAAAAAATTCCAGTAATTTTAATCCCCACAACTATTAGAGATTATTTTGCTCTTTCGGATATGATTTACTATAAAGATCAGGATATCGGTTATTCAAGACTTTTTACTCATCCAAAATTGTATGCTGACTATGTTGTAATTGATCCAATACTTTCATCAGATATTCCTAAAAACATTATGACTCTTATGCTTATTGAAATGCTTGGTTTTGCAATAGATTCAATTCTATCTCCCAAAGCTTCTATATTTACAGATACTCTTTTATTTAAAACTATTGAAACAATAAATTCAAATTTTGATCATATTTTACAATTTCCAGATGATTTAGAAGTTAGAAAAAATATCTGCCTTGGGGGCCTTTTTTTAATGTTTGCTGGAAGAATAACTGGTTTTGGCCTTCTACAATCTCTTGTTCTTGGCCTTAACTCTTACTTAAAAATCCCAAAACTTTCCATAGTAATGCCAGTTTTACCACATATTCTTGAATTTTTAGTTCAATCAGCCCCTGAAAAATTTGTTAAAATAGCGAACTGCTTAAATTTAGATACTAAAAATGAAAATGTTGTTGAATCTGCCTTAAAAGTTCCCGAATATTTTCAAATTATGGCAGATACACATAAAATTCCATCAAGACTTTCCGAATTTGGAGTAGTAAAGGAAGTCTTATATAAATTGGCTGATCATTCTATAAATTTTCCTTTCTATTCAAATACCTTAAAATTGATTTCAAAAGAAGATATCTATAATATTTTATATTCATCATTATAAAGTTAAGCATAAAAAAAATTTTCCTTTAATCATATAATTTATTCTTTTTAAAGTTAACTATAAAATTAGAAAATCTTTTTTTAATCAAATAATTTAATCTTTATAAAGTTAACTATAAAATTACCAAATCTTTCTTTAATCAAAAATTTAATATTTACATAGATATTAATTATTAAACACGACTCTGATTATAGATAATATTGATCTAAAAGAGTCAATTTTGGATTTATAAAGGAAAATAAATGTATTTAAATCCTTTATTATATCATTTATCAAAATATCATCATCCTGCGATTGCAATATTGAAATGTTGGTATTAAATTGATAAATTTTTTCAATAATATTAAAATAATATAAAGTAAAAACATTATATATATTTTGAATTTTGGATACCTTCTCTTGTATCTGTTTTAAGTTTTCATCACTAAAATTTTCTAATAAATAAAAAGTTTGAATATCATCAAAAAATTCTTTTAACTGTAATTCAAAGATATTAAGTTGAACTATAAAGTTATCTAAAGATAAAAGAAGTTGATTTGTTTCCCAGATTAAAGATGAATTCACGGTAAAATTCTGAGCATTAAATGAGCTTTTATTTGTGATTGCAATATTGTATAGTTGAAGAGATTTTAGGACATTGGATTTCTGATATTCATAATCTTTAATAGATTGTTTAAAGTTTTCTATATCTTCAAGTATTTGGTTGACAAGAATAATTCTTATAATCAAGAATTTTTTAGTTTCTTGATTTTCCTTATTTTTAGTTTCTTCATAATTTAAATTTTCGATCTCTTCTTTTAATTTAACATTATATTCTTTCTGCTGATCAATAAATAATTTTTTAGCAAACTGAATTTGAGGATATTTATTTTTTAATGTTTCATATAGCAGGTTAGTCACAAAGATAATATTATCCTGTATATTTATCAATGATTTAAGATAAGAGATATCAAAATTTTCTGAATCCTTAGTTTTAAGAATTTCACTTTGTATAAAATTAAGATAACCTAAATATTTTTCTATCTCTTTGGAAAATATATTTTGATAAAGTGAAGAATCTTCTTTTTTTAAAAAAAGCTTAAGCAATTGGGTATATTTATTATATGCCTTTCCTATTTCATCAATTATAGATAGCATTGAAAGATAATCTTCTTCATAATCTGGATAAAATTGAATTATAGTTGAAAGTAGTTTATTGGTATTTTCATTTTTTATCAATTTGGAGTTTGAAAGAAGGTACTTTAATATTGTTATATTTTTATTGAGATTAGAAAAGTTATTCAAAAGTTCAGTTTTAATATCATCAGCTTGTTTTAAGTATAAAGATTTATATACAATATCATCTAAAGAAAAAAATTTATTTATTATCTTCTCATCTTCAATAAATTCATTATTTAAAAGTAGTAATATATCATAAAGTCTGTTTATATATATCGTTGTATTAACTTTGCTTTCCAACTGGATTAAAAAGGTTTGTGAAATTAAGGTTATCAAATCTTTTGGTAATTGGGTATCAAAATTTATAATGATATCATTTAGTTTGCTTATCATCTCGGATTTAATGATTTCGAATTTATTATAAGATTTATTTATAACACCATTAGAATCTAAAATATTTATATATGTTATCTCAAGAACTTCATAAGATAATCTTATTGTCTCGGTAAAAGATTTAATTTTATTATATACAATCATAAATGAAGATTTCGAAGAATAATCAGGAAATTCATCAAACTGATTTAATTCATAAACATCATTTGCATATTCTATTAATCTTTTATAGTATTCAAAATAATTTCTCATCTGAAAGTAAAATTCAAGGTAATGATATCTAATAAATTTGTAATCAAGTATTTCACTTTCAACCAACTGATATATTTCACCAAAGTTGCTTAAAAGTCCTATTATATCCGAATTTTTTTCATCTATTTTTTGTATCTTTTCTTTTACTTTGTTTTCTATTTCAGTAGCTCTTTTTTCAGAATTATTTATCTTTTCAATAAAAGAGTTATTCTTTTCTATAAGGTAAAAAATCCTTTCAAAAAATATATCTATAAGATTATTGATATTTTCTACTTTTGTTTTTATTTCTTTTGAAAACTGGTCAAATTTATTTATTGATAACTTCTCTTTTGATTTAACTATATTTGCACCGGTTATTACAAAGATTCTATCATTTTTGGTTGGTTGAAAACTAGTTGAATTTATTTCGATTTGAGCATCACTAATAAAATTTATGATAGTTTCTTTTGAGAATTGAATTATAACTATTCCTTTATAGATTAATAAATTATCTTTGCCTGAAGTAATTTCAATTTTATCTAAAGTGTTGATATAGATCGTCCCACTTATTAATTCAATATTATTATTTTTTATTTCTAAAGATGACGATGGTAAAATTCTAATTAGACCGCTTTTTGAATGAATTTCAAGATATCCATTATCATTTGTAACAATTTTGCAATTTGAAGGGATAATTGAATTATCTATCAAATTAAAAGGTTGATTAAAATTTGGTAGAATATAGTTAACCGTGCCTTTTAATATAAATACTTTATAGCTTTGCTGATCCTGTGCAAATATAGGAGAACTTAATAAGATAAGAAAAAATAATAATAAAAAGATACGAAATATACTTTTATTAGAATAGATCATAAATAACTCCAGCAATTAAAATATAAAAGAAATGCTGATATCAAGGAAAAGATATTCAAAAAAGTCTTGGTCAACTTTATCATTAAGGCTTTTATAAGAAATCAAGCCTTCTAAACTCAGGTTTTTATTAATATAGTAAACAACCATAAATTTAATTTGAGCATAAATTTCAGAAATTGATGAATCTGTCAAAAAAGTAGAACTTATATCATTTAAAAGTAAAAGGGTAAGATCTTTATTTGGTATAAATTTTAAGATAAGTTCAAAAAATAATTTTAACTCATTTTTATCATTTTGCATAAACCAGTAAGTATATTGAACAGAGGATAAGAAATCTATTAAAAAAATATTTGAAGAAGAATAAAATACTGTATTTTTTATTTCAAAAATAGCCCTATTGAGATTTGAAGGGAGATTTTCCTGAGGATAGTATAATAACCTAAGATCAATTGAGTGTGAACTATTAACATTTTCAGAATAAAGTATGGTAAATAGTAGTTTTTCTTTGATTTCAGAATAATCTTGATCGTCTGCTAATACTGATGTTAAAAACTTATTGTATATCAAATGCAACTCTGAAGAAAAACTCATAAGACTTGAAAAAGAGGAATAGAAAAGATTTGAAATTGAAAAACCAACATAATTTCCACTTGTATCGTTAAAAGAGTATCCTCCTAAAATAGATATTTTAGGGATTATCATTTCATTCACAGAAGGGAAAAATGTCATTTTTGTAGAGATAATAGCCTTTAATAGAGAATAATCAAACTGATCATCTGTTTTATATGTTATCTCAATGCTGTTTGATAAAATATTACTTTCAATTGGTAAAGAAATATCACCATTTAGGAAAATGTTTACTGGCGAATTTATGAGATTAGTAGTTAGTTGGTCATATTCAGCACCGACCGAAAAATTTACCATAACTTTTTTAAGAGACTGGTAATCAAACTTTGTAAAAAGAAAGTTTCCGGTATAATAATTTTCGTTTATCAAAAACACATTGAATGGAATATAAAAAATGTAATAATTGATAAATGTTGAAGAAGATCTATAAGAAAAATCAAGATTTAGTTTGTTTATAAAAAAGTTGTCCAATGAATAATAGAAACTATTTAAAATAAAAAAATTTGTTGTTAAAGAAGAAAACCTGTAGGATAATCCTATATAAGGCAAAAAATTGGTATTAATGTTTGAATACATATTTACATAATTATAACCGAGAATTCCAATAAATTGAGCATTTACTTTAATTTGAAATAAAATAATGAAAGAAAAAAGAAAGAAGATTAATAGAAATTTTAAAATATTTTTGTTTATAAATTTTATAATTTTATATTTCATAACTTTTACCTATTAAAAAAATTTTATATCAAAGAGAATTACATATCAAATAAAATTACATATCAAATAAAATATAGAACAAATATTGACAAAAGCAATTTGAAGTATATAAATATTTTGAGCCGGAATGGCGGAACTGGTAGACGCACGAGACTCAAAATCTCGCGAGCTTCACAGCTTGTAAGGGTTCAAGTCCCTTTTCCGGCAAACTCATATTATATTTTTCGGATAATAATTCTTAGTGATAAAATCAAAATGAAAAATTTTAATTTTTTAATTACAAATGATGATGGAATTTTTGCAGAAGGTTTATCCTGTGTAATAAATTCATTAAATGATTTAGCTAATCTTTATATTGTAGCTCCAAATGGGAATAGATCATGCACAGCTCATTCTATGAGCTTTCATAAAAGAATATATTTTGAAAAATTGGATGAAAATAGATTTACTATAGATGCTTTTCCTGTAGATTGTGTTTTCGCGGGAACGAAAGGTTTTTTCAAAAATCAAAAATTTGATCTTGTCATATCTGGTATGAACCATGGTGCAAATTTAGGTACAGATATATTTTATTCAGGGACTGTTTCAGCAGCTTTTAGAGCCGCAGAAGACGGGATAGATTCAATCGCATTTTCTTCATGCAGAAGTATCCCCCCATTTGCTTCAGACTTTACTGGCAAAATGATAAAAAAAATTACTATTAAATTTCTTGAAAATAGAGAAATTATAAGAAAAAGAGCCATTACCTATGCTAAAGAAAATATAGATTATATAAAAAATATTAACCCAGATAATGTTTCAATAACTTTAAATGTGAATTTTCCAGATTTTGAAAAGTATAATGATGAAACTATTGTACCAACTGTCTTAGCTTCAAGGTTATACCTTGATCAGGTTGTTTTTGAAAATGAAATAGAATCTCATTTAAATGATAATATTAAAGAAGGATACTTTGAGATTGTCGGGAAACTTGCAAATTCTCAATGTAAATCAATAACAGATTTGAATGCAATAAATACTGGCAAAATCTCGATTTCACCTTTTTTCTATTTTTTACCGGGGATGATACAGTTGCTTCCATCAACCATAGAATCAATCTTTTAAATTAATATATTGATAAATATAAAAAAGTATTGTATAAATTAAATAGAAAAAATATATTATGAAAAATTATTAATTGAAATGGATATCCCATCAAGAGATGAGTTTTATTTTACCAAAGGTAAGGTCCTTTTTGATGAAGAAAAATATGAACAAGCTATAAAGGCATTTGATAAAGCATTAGGATTAAATCCAGAACATGTTATAGCAAATTATCTTAAAGCTTTATCATTATGCAAGTTAAATAAAATTGATGAAGCTATTGAACATTTAAATATAGTTGCTGAAAAGACTGAAAATTTCTTAATTCAACAACAGGTATATTTAATACTTGGATACATTTACTCCACTAAAAATAATGTCGAGCTTGCCATCGAATATTTTGAAAAGGTTATAGGTACGGGTCTTGAGGCATCAGCAGCGTATAATGCATTAGCAGCACTTTATCACAAAAAGCAAGATATCAAAAAAGCCATTGAAAATGCTAAAAAAGCTCTTGAACTAAAAAGTGATAATTATAATGCAATGAACACATTAGCATACCTTCTTATAGATAGCAATATTGATGTAGAAAAAGGAATCCAACTTGCAAAAAAGGCACTAGCTCAAGAACCAGACAATCCAGCAAGACTTGATACGGTGGGTTATGGTTACTTAAAACTTAAAAATAAAGTACTAGCCGAAGAATTCTTAACAAAAGCTTACAATCTTAATCCTAAAGATATAGATATTCAGAACCATTTGAAAATATTATCTAAACTTTAGACTCAAATTTTTTTACTTCTTCTAAAATTTTATCATGAAACCTTATCTTTAAGTATGAATTTTTTAATTTTATTGAATGAATATTACTTAAATTGCATTTTATGATTTTGGAAGCTTCTTTTAGTAAATTTATCCTGTTTTCATCATCAATTGTATCATCAAGCTTATATCTAAGATAATATATTAAAGGTTTGTACTTAAATTCAAGAATTATAGATGAGTTTTCATATATCTTGATTTCATAAAGAAAAAACTTAGCCTTATTGATATCATTTTTTTGTAACGATATTAATACAAGAAGCAGTAATACTTCACAACTTGTAACATGGTCAGAATTAATATTTGTTATTTTAAGAGCATCAAATGCATAATCATATGCTTTTTCAAGATTTCCAGAAAGATAATATGCTTCTGCAATAAAAGCTTGTACCCTTGCCTTGTAATAATCGTTATTTAATTGTTTAGTGTTGTATTCGGCTTTTTTCAAGTAATCGAATGCCTCCTGGTGTTTCCCAAGATAAAAGGATGCAATCCCGAGATATGAGTAAATCCTTGAATATTGCTTATATGTTGGAATGGCTTTTTGAAGGAAAAGATTACATGTCTCATAGATTAAATCGAATGCCCCAAGTTCATAGTAAAAGGAAATTAACTCAAGCAAATATAGATTTATTGAAAAATCATCTTTAATATCTGAATTTTTTATTTTCTCTTTTTCTTTTTCTAAAAGATTTATACTTTTTTCATAATCTGATGTATAAAAATTTATTATACAATTTAAGTAGTTGTGTTCAACTGAATTTGTAGGTAATTTTTCAAGTAGGTTTTTTGCTCCATTTATATTTCTTTTATAAAAAAGTGCAATAGCAGTAAATCTAAGTAGATTATAGTAATTATAAATTTTACTTTTATCGGTATTTTCAAGTTTTTCATAGTAATATATTCCTTTTCTTCCAAATAGCTCTGCATTAAAATAATCAAAATGCTCATAATTGTATGTAGCAAGTAGATGATAAAACATCGCATAGGCTTTATTGTTATTCAATGAGAAAACTTCATCACCCATTTGAGATATTACCTGAGGGATTTTATCAATAAAACCATTATTATAAAGAATAGAATATTTGATAAATAAAATTTCTATGATTTTATCAGAGTCTTTTGGATTTAAATTATTGAGAAGTTTATCAAGATAGGGAACATAATCCATAGTATAGTTTGTTACTTCGTTAAGCATCTTATATGCCTTATATATATCCTGTGCTTCAAGTAAGTGATAAATTATTTTTAATGGTTCTTTCCTTTTTATCTTAATAAAATAAAGAGCAATAAGTCTGTGAATAACCATTTTATTTTCTTTCAATATAGTTGAGTAAACAACCTCTCTTGTAATCTCCTGCCTAAACTTAAATTGTTTGCCTGTTCTTTCTATAATATTTTCATTCATCAGTTTGTTTATATCTATATCAAGGTTTGAGATATCACCACCTGTTTTTTGATGTATATATGATAACTCTTCAATAGAAAAGGTTGAACCAATGACAGATGCTTTCTGTAAAAGTTGTTTTAAGTTTTCTGGTAATCTATCTATATGTGCAAGAATAACAGTTTGTATAGAGGACGGAAGTTTTTTAAACTCACCTTCAATATTGATAAATTTTGCAAACTCTTCTATGAAAAATGGATTTCCATGAGATTGTTCGATAATAAAAGCAATATCATCATCATTAAGATCAATCTCTATAAGTTTTCGAATCAAAGAGTAAGATTCAGTTTCACTTAGAGGCTGAAGTTCAATCTTTTCATAAATAGGGAAAATATTTGCTATGATCTGTTCAAAATATCTATCTGCAACAAGGAAAAATGGTTTGTATTTTAAATGGTCGATTAAATATCTTAAAAAGTCTCTACTTTTTTTATCTATAAAAGAAATATTATCAATAAAGATGATTGGAGAATATATACTTTCTTCATATTTTTTTAATATCGAAGTATAGACTTCTAAAAGTATGTCAAATACAAGTTTCTCATCTATATCAGAGCTCCATTTTAGCATAAAAAGTTTTAATAATGTATTTTGCTTATCATTATCAAGCTGTATACTATTTTCAAAAAGGCTTTTTAATATTTCTTGTTCAGTAAGTTTAGGAATATTAGCCAACTTTAAGTAGAAAAGAAGTAGTTTTATTACAATTGAAAAATTTGAGTTTCCATAAGGAGAAGCAGTTGTATAAAACAAAGGAGAAGAAAATAGAGGAAATTTTCTTATCTCTTCTATAAATTGAACAAGAAGTCTTGTCTTGCCTATTCCAGCTTCACCATATACATAATAACAAAATCCATTTAGCTCGTCGAATTTTAAATATTTCCTAAGCATCTTATCAATGATATCTTTTCTTCCAATAAATTCAGAATAATAATTAACAATACTAAGATTTCTTCCTAAAACTATGTAAGCATTTAAACTTTCACTTTTTCCTCTTAAAGATAATTCAATAGGTTGAGAAAAGATAAATTTATTTAATGTTTTTTGATAGACAACATCCGAAACTAGTATAGAATTCGCAGCAGCAATAGATTGGATCCTTGAAGCCACTGCTAGTGCATGACCTGATACAACTTCATATTCTCCTCTTTTCCCTTTTGTTAAAGTTCCAGAATGAATCCCTATTCTAAAAGAGATATCTTTATTTTTAATTTTAAATTTTGATTTAATTTCTGAATTTATTATCGCTAAATTATCTAAAAAATCTAAAGAAGCATTTATTGCTCTTTCTGGGTCGTCTTCATGAATATGCTTTGCGCCAAAAACCGCTACAAGCGCATCTCCAATATATTTTTCTACCCAACCTTCATAACTGTTTATTATTGATTCAAAATTTGAAAAAATTTTTGTCATTATCTTATCAATATCTTCTGGATCAAGATTTTCTGTAAACTTTGTAAAATCTTTCATATCGGCGAAAATGACTGTTGCTTCAATCCTTTCACCTTTTTGAAGTGGAAGAGATTCATCATTTTTTTTAAGATTTTTATTTTCTTTAACTTTATCATCTTCTGACTCAATATCATCTCTTGACCTAATAACATCTTTTGACCTAATATCATTTTTTGACTTAATATTATTTTTTGATTTAATACTATTTTTTGGTCTAATATTATTATTGGACTTAATATCATCTTTTGATTTATTATTATCTTTTGACTTATTACGATAATTATTTTTCTTTTTATTATCCAAAATAAGCTCCCTTACTAAATTTTAGCATAAAGAAATAAAATCAAAATATTTGTTTAAACATTCATCTTGGTTAGTTGCATTAGAAAGATGAATACTATGCCCCCCATAATTCAAAAAAGACTTAATTGGCAATTTTATTTTAGAATTAGAGTTTAAAATATTATTGTTTTTTAAGTTTTTATTATCAAAAGAAAAAACTTTTTGGTTTTTTCCACATGATAAAAAGATTGGGATAGGTTTTTCTTTTATGAATTTAATAGCCTTACCTTGAGAAAAGATAAAACTTAAAAGCATTTTTATATCAATAAATCTTGTTATTTCAGATGATGTAGTTATTTTTCTAAGATTTTTTTTATCATCAGTTTTATCTTTTAAGTATTGATATAAATCAATCTTAAATTTATTAAAAAAAGATTCTAAGATTATTTTAAATAAAAAACTATAGTTTATTGAAAATGTAAAACCAGAAATAAAAAATGATCTTATCCAGATTCTATCAAGAAAACCATATAGTATTTTAATAATATAAGGGCAGATTATTCCTGAAGTATAGATATGAATACCATTTTTTAAGTTAAGTGATGAAAATATTTTTTCAAAAATTTCAAAAAAAATATTTTCCTTATAAAAACCACCTCTTTTCCCATCAGATAAGCCATGCCCTGGCAGATCAAAGATAATAACAGATAGATTTTTATGAATCAATTTTTCAATAAAGTCATCATATATTGATATTGTTTCTCCAATATCTGGTATTATTAAAATTGTGTCTTTAAAGTTTTCATTACTAAATCTTTTAATAAAAATGTTAAATCCGAAAGATAAAGTGAATTTTGAAATTTCAATATTCATATTAATATTCATAAAATTTAAGATAAAAAAAATTAAAGTTAAAAAAATAAAAGAAAAGTAGAAAATTAAATAATCAAAAATAAATATCAAAACTAAAATTAAAATGAAAATATCAAAAAGAATAAATAAATATCAAAAATAAAAATTATGTATCAAAAATAAAAAGCAAAAATATAAGTAATCTTAAATAAAACTTAAACTCTTTCTTCGGCACTGACAAATTCTTCTTTCTTAAAATATTTATTATAGAAATAATTGTATATATATCTTGCGACAACTAAAAACAAGATAATACCTTTTATTATCTCAACAATTGCTCCAGAGATTCCAAGATTTCTTTGCATATACTGACCACCAGCATCCAATGCTCCCCATAGAAGAGCAGTAAAAACTACCGCGATAGGATCGTTAGAAGCAAGAAGTGCTACAGATATACCATTCCAACCATAACCAGCATTTAGTTCTTGTGCAAGTTTATGCTCAAGTCCAGTAATCTGACTGACACCAGAAAATCCAGCAAGCATTCCAGAGATTATTAAAGTGATGAAAATAATCTTTCCAGTATTTATCCCCTGCATTTTTGCTGCATTTATATTTTTGCCTACGGCTCTGATATCATATCCAAGTTTTGTATAGAAAAGAATATAGTAGACAACTATTGCAAGTACTATAGCTAATAGAATACCAGTATGAATCCTATAATCTGCATTTGGTAGAAAGGATTTCATTGTTGGTAATCTATTTGTTTCAAGGATTTTATCTGTTACATAAGGATGTTTAGATCCTGCTGTTGGGTCTCCTCCGAAGTTTCTTATAAAGATAGGTGAAAAGTATCTGGCAATATGTGCAAACATCATTGTAGTTATTACTTCACTTGCTCCAGTTTTAACTTTCAACCATGCTGGGATAATATTGTAAATACCTGCTATAAATGCGCCAACAATAAAAATAAGTGGTAAAGAAAGAATTGGGGGGAGTTTTATATACAAACCTAAAAATGCTGCGACCATTGCACCAATATAGTATTGACCTTCAGCACCTATATTAAATAGATTTGCCTGGAAGGCAAAAGCTATAGCAAGACCTGTAAAAATAAGTGGAGTAGCATTTATTACCGCTGTTCCCCAGTTTTTATAAAATCCACCATAGAATAAAGCGGCATAAGCTTCAAATGGATTATATCCAGATATTATCATTATGATCCCACCGACTATTAGAGATACAAAAATACCTATCAAAGGGTATAATACAACTTTAAGTTTTTGTTTTAAGAATTCTTTAAAACTCTCTTTTTTATTTGAATTTAAATTTGCTAACAAATAGATTAAAATCGAAAGGAAAATAAATATTAAACCATAAAAATATTCACCCATATAAAGAGTTATACCAATCGCAAGAAAGAGAATGGAAAAAATGATTAGAAGAAAATAAATAGTATTGTTTTTGATTAGATTTCCCATAATTTTTTTCACCCTTATAAGTTGATTTTAAGCTTCTTTAACCTTTGTTTTATCTCCACCCATCATATAAAAACCTACTTCCATCTGGTCTGTTTCTTCAGTTTTGAATTCTTTGGTTATTTGTCCATTATACATGACTAAAATTCTGTCTGAAAGTGAAAAGATCTCTTCAAGCTCCAAAGATATAAGTAAAATAGCGCAATTTGCGTCACGCATTTCAAGTATTCTTTTATGAATATACTCAATAGCACCGACATCCAATCCTCTTGTGGGTTGAACTATTAAAGCAAACTTTGGTGTTTTTGAAAATTCTCTTGCAAGAATTACTTTCTGCTGGTTACCGCCAGATAAATTTGATGTGATATTTTTAGAGTTAGGAGTTCTTATGTCATATTTTTTTATTAATTCTTCAGAAAAATTATATATGTTTTTCCATTTTAATATGTTATGTTCCCAAAATTTACCTTTTCCTTGATAACCTAATATGAGGTTTTCAGCTACTTGCATTTCAAGTACAAGACCATGTCTTTGTCTATCTGCAGGAACTATTGATATACCTTTATCCAATCTTTCTTTAACAAAATTATTTTCAAAAAAGATCTTGTTGAATATTGCATTTAAGCTATTTTTTTGAGATTTATCATTTATAGGAAGACTATATCCGTCAAGTATGATCTCCCCTTCAAATGAATCTCTAAAACCTATTATAGCTTCAGCAAGTTCAGTTTGTCCGTTCCCGTCAACACCAGCTATACCAACTATTTCCCCTGGATAAACCTCTAAACTAACATTATTAACTGCTTTAAGTTTTTTACTATTAAAAACAACAAGATTATTTATCTTTAAAGTCGGTTTTTCTCCTCGCTTTTTAGGAGTTCTTGTAACCGTTAAAACGACATCTCTTCCTACCATCATATTTGCAAGTTCGTTTTTTGTAACTTTCTTTGTGCTTCTTTCGCCAACAAGCTTGCCTCTTCTTAATATATATACTCTATCGGCTATATCTAAAACCTCTTCCAATTTATGAGTTATGATAATTACTGAAACTCCAGTTTTAACAAGATCTTTAATGACATCAAAAAGTTTTTCAATCTCTTGAGGAGTCAAAACTGCAGTTGGCTCATCAAGGATTAATATTTTGGCTTTTCTATATAGTGCCTTTAAGATTTCAACTCTTTGTTGTAAACCAACAGAAAGATTTTCAATCTTCTCATCTGGATCAATTTCAAGTTTAAATTTATCTGATAATTCTTTAACTTTTTTCTTAGCTAAATTGTAGTTAATAAAAGCAGCATTCCCTGGTTCTTCTCCTAAAATAATATTTTCAGTTACAGTCAAATTTTCAACAAGCATAAAATGTTGGTGGACCATTCCAAGATTATGTTTTATGGCATCCTTTGGAGAATGGAATTGTACTTTTTCTCCTTCAAGAATAATTTCACCAGAAGTTGGTCTATAAAGTCCATAAAGAATGTTCATTAAGGTGGATTTGCCTGCACCATTTTCACCAAGTAATGCAAGGATCTCACCTTTTTTTAAGTTGATAGTTACATCTTCATTAGCAATAACCTTAGGGAATTTTTTAGTAATATTTTTCATCTCTAAAATATATTCTTCCATTTGTAAAGACTCCTATGATCGCTATTCTAATGCTGGTTAATTAAAACATAAAAAAAATTTACATAATTAAAAACTTAATTAATTAAAATACTTTAGACTAAAAGAATAATATATTTAAAAAAAATATTTGCAACTTTTGACTTTAATTCCTAAATCCTTTAAATGATGCTGCTTGCGGTAATCTTCTTTTATATTCACTTCTTTCTACAAGATTTTCAATTCTTTCAATCTCCTCTTTTTTATATCCAAGCTTGATAATTTGATCTTTACTTAATTTTTTTTCAAAAAGATAAAATAAGATTTCATCTATAGATCTGTATTTTAAACCAATCTCCTGCTCATCTGTCTGATTATCCCATAGTTCTGCTGTAGGGGTTCTTTTGACTATTTGCTGTGGTACTCCCAAAAAACTTGCGTAACTAAATACTTCAGTTTTATAAATGTCACCCATAGGATGAAAAGCGGCAGCTGAATCTCCCCATTGTGTGGAATAACCCAAAAGAAATTCTGTTTTATTTTCGGTTCCAACAACAAGAGCATCGTGTTTAGCAGCAATATCATAAGATAGAATCATTCTTACTCTTGCCATGATATTACCTTTTCTTAATTTTGACTTTGGGTCATTTTCACTCAATCTTTTATCTAACTTTAAATATGGCTTAATAAAATTATCAATAGATATTTCATAGTGATTTTTAATATTTAAACTATCTATCACAAGTTTATAAAATTCTTTGCTTTCATTTGAAGTTATAGAAGATGGTAAAAAAGCTGCAATAACATTATCTACCCCTAAAATTTTAGTTGAAAGGTAGGCAATAGCAGCAGAATCAACACCTCCAGATATTGCAACAAAAGCTTTTTTAAATCTGGCTTTTTCAAAATAATCTTTATAAAATTCACAGATAATCATATCGATTTTTTCTGGCTTTACAAAATTAATCATCTTAAAACTCCTATATAGTCTAATTTTATCATTTTATTTTTTTTATTCTAATTTTTTACTTCAACTTTCTATTCTAATTTTTTATTTCAATTTTTTACTTCAATTTTTTGTTTCAACATTCTATTCTAATTTTTTACTTCAATTTTCTATTTCAATTTTTTTATTCCATTTTTCTGGTAATGTCAAGATAATTGTGTCAAAGCCTTGAAAGTTTTTATTTATTAAAAGCCTCCTTTCTTAATAAAGAGTATCTTAAGTTTCTACCTTGGTATTTTAAATTCTTGTCACTAAAAAATAGGTATAAAAAATTACTTGCACTATCTTCAAAGTGAAAATATCCTCAAATTTCATCAAAAAAATCTTTTCTAACTTTGTTTTTTATATTTTTCTTCAAATGGAACCAGCATAGCTATTGTTCTGCTCCTGGGAATTTTTTTTTAAACATAAAATTTTTCATTACCTACAGGTAAAAAATAAGATAATGATTCTTTATTACCATCCTTTGTAACCCCAAGTATAGTATAAATCGCTTCTTTCGCGAAGCTCACCCTCATTAGTGAAATATAACCTATCTCTATATAATCTATAGGATATTTTTCAGTAATTTTTCTTTTGATAAACTTATCTATGATTTCATCTAGTATTTTTACATTTGCTCTTACATATGAGGTAGATTAAAAGCTTCCTACAAGGTTTTTTATTACATCTAGGCAACTTTTTTCGCACTTAAAGCTACACAAAAAAATGCTCTTATTATATCATCAAGTATAAAAATAAATTTCTTTTTTCACAAATTTAATGTAGGATTAAAATTAACATTCCAAAAATATTCTTCCCTTTCCTTTAACCTAATTTCTTCTAACATTTAGTTTAAAAAATTTTTGAAAATTGTTCTAATATTAGTTTGTAAAAACTTACTTTTATCCTTTTGAAAGGATTTTTATAATAATTATTATTAAATCAAATAATTTAATCCTTTTAGAGGGGTGAAAAAATTATAAATATATTAACAATTGATAAAAAGAAAATTAGAGAAAAGTAAAATTATGATATATAAAAGAAAATAATAAACAAAAGAGAATAACAAAAACATATTGTAAATAAATGTAAGTAAAACTAATAATGACTAAAAACTCAAAAAATGTTAAAATTAAAATTAATAAAAAAATAAAAAATATTTTAAATTTATTTCAAAATACACTGTTGCTCAAACTTAAAATTTAACATATATTTCATAAAATGAAACTTAACACTTTTAATAAATTTTTTAAGCATAAATTTTATCCTTACTTAAATTATATTTTATTAAAAATTCACCTTTATAATATATTTTTAGGAATTTTTAAGGATTTTCTCTTACTTCTACCTTAAAGGAAGGTAAAGCTTCATTTTTATATTTTGGAACTATAAAATATTTATTTTGTAAACTTAATTTCATTTGTATTAGATACTTTTCTTTCAAATCTTTGGGTAAATGCATTTTCTAAATCCTCTAAATCTTGTCTTCGTAGCTCTCTAAACATCTTAATACTTTTTCTAAAAACATTTTCAGCTTTATCATTAATTGGTTTAGAATATGTTGAATTATGTTTTATAGTTGTATTTAGAATCATTGTCATAATAAATTGATACAGGGAAGCCAAATCTTTTTATCATATCTTTTAAGGTAATTTTAGTATTTTCTAAATTATCACTTTCGAAAAATTTATTATACAAAACATATCGTGATTTATCATCAATAAATAAAATTAAATGAAACTTTTTATCTATATCTGGGATCCAATTGTGAGTTGAAACATCGCCCCAAATTTATTCACCAAACGATCCAGCTTCAAATCTTTTTCTATATTTTTTAACTTTAATATGTTTAATATAAACTTTATCCTTGTTTAATATCTTCCTCATGGTCTTGGTATTAATATCTGGAAAGTCTTCAATTTTTTCTACTGCAATATTTTTTAATATTTGCATTGATGGTGAATAGATAATCCATTTTTGTTCATATTAAACTTTTTATATAAAATTTTTAACTCTTCTTTTTGTTTTTGTGTAAGAAGAGAAATTCTTTTGACCTTTAGGTAGTTCTAAAGGCTTACCTTTCTGCAAATCTATTATACAAGATAGATAACCAGGTTCGGCAGCATTTTCAATAATTTAGCATAATTTTTCATTGTAATTTCTTTTCTTTCAACCTTTTCAAATTTAAATACAATTTGTTTTTTTAATACCAAGTTTTCATCTCCTTTAAATCCTTTTTTTAAAGAAGATGATATATTTATTTTTTTATTGTTAAGTTTCTTTTTAAAAGATAAGTGTAAAGTTTCAAAATTTGCTACGCATTATTTCAAAAAACACTTGACAAAAACAAAATATAATATATAAATCTAAATATGAATAAGCAAAATCTCTTATCTCTTATCTCTTATCTCTTATCGCCATAATTCTCGGATATTAGCTA
>CAZOPR010000001.1:0-618781 GCA_964581895.1 uncultured Brachyspira sp. | reverse complement strand
AAACTATTATTTCTCTTAAACTATTATTTCTCTTAAACTATTATTTCTCTTAAACCATTTTTTTTTACCATTTTTTTTTAAACTATTGTTTCTCTGGAACTTTCCAGTTGTTGTATATATCTTTTCTTCTATTAAAGGCTTCTTGTCCACCTTCCATAATATCAATAATATATTGTTGAGTCTCTTTTTTGTCAATATTTCCTTGAATTATATTAATTCTATTTTCATCATAAGAAGTAACAATTATTTTTTCACTATCTCCTAATACAGGTATATTTGGGTTATGAGTTGCAAATATAAATTGCATATTTCCTTTTAATTCTAATATTTTTTTTATTACTTCATGATAGATAGACTGGTTATCCAGATCATCTTCAGGTTGATCAATAATAAGTATATCCTGTTCATGCTGTGAAAGAATAAATAGAATCAATGCTGAAGCTCTCTGACCCAGAGAATGTTTTGACATTTCCTTACCATTATATTTTATAATAATTTTATCATTTACCCTAAAACATAATAATTCTATAAGATTTTCATAAAATCTTTTCTTAAATTCAAACAATTGATTTTGATTCAAAATTAGATTTAAATTATCAAAATCCTTATATATTTCAATAAAATCTTTATAATGTTCTGTTATTTCCTGATAATTGCTTTCACGAATATTAGTCCCTCGAAAAATTTGCTTCATTTTATTTAAAAATTCATCCCTTCTTCCTTTAAATTCAATTTCAATATTAATTTTAGTTTTATTTTGATTAATTTTTTCTATTTCATCTTTAAGAATTTTGAATTCCTTATGCCAGAGTTCATTCAAATCTACTAATTTTTGAAAAAGTTCATCGTTTAAGTTTTGTCTTTGTTTTTCGCTTTTTTCTATCTCTTTAAGTTTTAACTGATTTGTTTGAATAATTCTTTTTAATTCTAAAAACCTATCTGGATTTATATTTTGAATATTTATTTCTCGCTTAATTTTTGCAAACTGATCTTTCAATTCTTCTCTTTTTTTTGATATAGCATCAATTACTAAATGATATTCTTTTATTAGATTTTTTATTTCTTTAAGGGCATCAGGTATTTTTTGAAAGGAAATTTTTATCTTTTCAATTATTTGGTCAACTTTTGAATAATACTCCTTATTTATTTCTGAACCAGATATAGAAGTTTCAAAAATTCCTTTATTGCCATCTATGGTTTTTTGAATCTCATCTATAAAGTTATTTATTTCTTCATAATATGATGAGAGAATTGAAATATCTGAATCATAAGATGCCTGAGTTCTTAATTTTTCTTCAATTTTTTTATCTTCAAATATTTTCAACTGATGTTCAGCATCCGCTATTGTTGTTAAAGTCTCATTTTTGAGTTCATTAAGATTTTTAATCTTTTCCATCTCGAATATAACAGATGCAACTTCCTGTTTCTTTTGACCTATCTGTTTTTGGATATTATCAAGTTTATTACCTGTCAAGCGTCTTATAAGATCAGATTCAAAATCAGCATCTTTATTTGATAAATCTTTTTGACCAAAATACAAAATTGAAGGAATAATGGCATTTATGGAAATACCATTTTGGATTATATCGTTTTTATAAATATCCTCTTTTTGTCCTAAAATTTTCTCTATTTTATACTTTTCTTTATGTCTATTAACAACTTCTAAAATTACCTTTCCACCACTTCCAAGAACATACTCAACAAGTTTATTCTTATAATCTTTATCTACTGAAGTTGATGTAAAAGGTATGGCTAAAACATATCTTAGTATTTCAATAATAGCAGATTTACCGCTGCCTCTAATGCCTATTAAAGTATTTAACTCAGGAGAAAATTTAATTTTTGTTCCATTTAGTAAACCACCCTCAAAAGAAATAGATTTAATGAACGAATTATTTATATCTGGTGTTTTATCATGACTAACTCTATTTTTATGAGCAATAAGCGCGAATTTAATTGCATCAAAATTAAAATCTCCAATTTTCAAATAGCAAAATCTTGTCGAATTTGAGATACCAGCTAATCCCTTTTGTGCGTTATCTGTCCCTTCTATTTGAGCAATAGATTTATTAATCAAATTAGTTAATTTTTGATAATTATCTTTATTTTCACTTTTTTGTAAACCCAATACCTTTTGAAAGCATTCCATCCTAACAAAATTTTCTAAATTTCTTCCTTTAAGTTCTTTGAATAAACCATTGTCATCATCAACATGTGCTAAAACAAAAAAGTAGTCTTTATTAAATATATTTAATTTTTCATATGTTTCTTTTAAGTTATAATTTGAGTTAGGATAAGGCGGAATATCAAAATTTGATTTTCCATTAAAAGCTCCAATTAAAAAATCTTGAATATAATTTCTATTTTCTTTGTTGTGAATCCAGTTATCGTCAAAAATTATTAGTATATGAATCCCTTTTGATCCATCATTAACTGAAAATTCAACACCTGGCAATAGATAAATTTCTTCTTCTTTAGCTTTTCTTTGCAGAGAATTAAATTCATCTAAATCAAATTTATTGTGATTGGTTATTACCCCAATTTTTATACCGCTACTTTTTAATGCTGTAATATAATCTTTTATAAATGAATCACCATTATATAAAAATTCTTTATCTGCTTTTGTATGAAGATGAAAATCAGCTTTAAGCCATTTTAATTCATCGTTATCATTTAGCATAAATTATTACCTACCGATTTACAATATCAATATTAACATATAGCCTACTAATATCAAGTTTTATCCTAGTAAAGGATTTATGGTTTTTATTAATTCCAAATTTTTAAGATTTATTTGAGAAAAATAATAAATTTTTATTATTGTCTTTTTTTTCTTTTAAATTATAAAATCATTTATTGCTTAAATTTCTTTACTTTCTTTTTCTTGAAGCCACATCAAATATTACAGCGCCTACTAAAACAAGACCGCGGATAATATACTGCAAAGAAATATCTGTTCCTAAAAGGTTCATTCCATTCATCAATGACATGTAAACAAGGGCACCGATGAGTGAACCTGTTATAGAACCTATACCACCAGCTGCTGAAACTCCACCTATGTAACAAGCGGCGATTGCGTCTAACTCAAACAGTGTCCCAGCTTGAGGGGTAGCGGATTTTAGTCTTGCTGTAAATAAGATTCCAGATAGGGCAGATAAGACTCCCATAGAAATAAAGACAAATAATGTTATCTTTTTTACATTAATACCTGAAAGTTCAGCAGCTTCAGGATTTCCACCAACAGCATAGATATGTCTTCCAAGAACAGTTTTTCTTGTTAGAAAGTCATATAATAAAACAACTGCCATCATTACGACAAAAGTCCAGGAAAGTCCGTTGTATCCAGATAAAATCCATGTGATATAGATCATTATTGCTGAAAGTAAAAATAATTGAATGATAAAAATAGATATAGGTAATACCTCGAAATTGTATCTTTGTCTTCTCTTTCTGCTTAATATCTGAGATACAATCATTATAATAGTAGTTATGATCCCTATTAAAAATGTTGTTTTATGAAGACCACCAAGTATCTTTAATTTATAAAGTAAATCTGGAATATATCCAGTTCCAATGGCATTGAATGTTTCATTTGGTATTATTATTGTGCCTGTTGATGCAGTGATTAACATCAATCCACCTCTATATATAAGCCAACCAGCCAAAGAAGATACGAATGCAGGAATACCAAGTGAAGCTACTGGGAGTCCAGTTAAAAAGCCAGCTAATCCACCTAAAGCCATTGAACTAACTATTGTCAACCATACAGGAAAATGAAATCTTGTAAGTAAAACAGCTGCTACAGCACCTAAAAAACCAGATAAAAATCCAACCGATAGGTCAATATGCCTTATAATAATAACCAGAGTCATACCTGTTGCAAGAACAGCAATATAACCTGTTTGGTTTATTAAGTTTGCTATATTTCTTGAAGAGATAAAATTCCCATTTGAAAGTATTGTGAAAATTATCATAATGACAACAAGGGCAATGTACATTGAATAGTTTCTGATATTTTTTCTAATAAGACTCTGTAAATCATTTATAAGCATTTTTAACTCCCAAATTTTATTATCTCAAAATTTATAATATAAAACATATACTATAATGAAACCTTATTAGTTAATGAAAGTTTTAATACATAGTGGCAAGTTCTATTACTCTTTCCTGAGTTGCTTCATTTTTACTAAGTTGTCCAGCAAGTCTGCCATTTGAAATGACATATATTCTGTCTGACATTCCAAGTATTTCTGGTAACTCAGAGGAGATCATAATGATACTCATTCCTTGACTTACAAGGTCATTCATTATATTATAAATTTCATATTTTGAGCCTACATCTATACCTCTTGTTGGTTCATCCAGTATAAGAAGCGTTGGCGAAGCAAAAAGCCATTTTGCAATAGATACTTTTTGCTGGTTTCCACCAGAGAGGTAGTTAACAAGCTGAAGGATTGAAGGTGTCTTTATTCTTAAAGACTTAACATAAGATTCAGCAGAAATAATCTCTTCTTCATCAATAACAACACCTATTTTGGTTGCAACCTTTTTTTGATTCGCAAGAACTATATTGTCTTTTACATTTTGAATCAAGATTAAACCATTTTTCTTTCTATCTTCTGAAGCATAAGCAAGACCTGCTTTTATTGCAGATGAAGGATGATGGAATTTATGGGATTTCCCTTTAAATATAATCTCTCCACTTATAACATATCCATCAGGGTTACCAAATATACTTCTGGCAAACTCAGTCCTTCCTGAACCGACAAGTCCCGCCAATCCAACAATTTCGCTTTCGTTAACTTCTATATTTATATCACTTAAAATCTTTCTATCTTTTTTTAAGTCAATGGCATTCCAGTTATTTATCTTTAATATTGCTTTTTTAGAAGGTTTGGTTTTCCTTTCAGGGTAGATATTTTCAATAGATCTTCCAACCATATGTTTTATTAAAATCTGCTCTGTAATTTCATCTTTACCTTTTTCTAAAGTACATATTGTCTTACCATCTCTTAAAACAGTTATTGATTCGCCAATATCCAAAACTTCTTTCAATTTATGAGAAATCAAAATAGAGGTAACACCTTGATCCTTAAGTTTTCTTATTATATTTAATAGGTTTTTGCAGTCTTCTTCATTCAAAGCAGCTGTAGGTTCATCTAAAATTAACAATCTTGCTTTTCTATAAAGAGCTTTTGCTATTTCTACAAGTTGCTGCTGACCAATACCAAGTTCTTTAATCTTTTCTGTAGGATTCATTTTTAAGTGGACAAGTTCCAATAAAGATGATGCCGTTTTAATCATCTCATGGATATCTATAGAGATTCCCTTTGTCTTTTCATGACCAAGCATTATGTTTTCATAAATGGTCATTTCTGGAACTAATGCAAGTTCTTGATATATTATTCCAATTCCAGATATTTCACTATCTTTTGTTGAGTTAAACTTGACCTGTTTTCCTTCAAAAAATATAGAACCTTCAAATTGACCATGAGGATAAACACCACTTAAAATCTTCATCAAAGTAGATTTCCCAGCTCCATTTTCTCCGACAAGACAATGGATCTCGCCTTTTTTTACAGCGAAGTTTACATCGCTTAATGCGACAACTCCTGGAAATCTCTTTGTTATATTTTTCATTTCAAGAATATAGTTATTCATTGGTTCTCCTTAAGGATAAGAATTTAAGATGCCAGGAGAAAATTCCCGGCATCTTAAAATAAAAGTTAACCAAAAGTCAACTAGTCAACTAATAGTTACAATTAACCATCAAGATTATAGCCCAGTGAATTTATCAGCTGGCCAATATCCAGAATCGATAATCTCTTTTTTAACATTTTCTTTTGTAACAATTGTGATAGGGGTTGGTTTTGCAGGAACATCTTTTACACCATTGTTATATGTCTTTGTAACAGGTGGCTGCGAACCTTTTAAGTAAGCAATAGCAGCATCTATAGCATCTTTTACCAAAAGTCTAACATCTTTTAATACAGTCATTGATTGTTTTCCATCTATAATATATTGAATAGATGCTATTTCTGCATCCTGACCAGTAATATAGTATTTTTTTACATCTTTATCTGCAGCAAAAGCATCTGCTATAGCTCTTGCAGTTCCATCGTTTGGAGCACAGATATAAACAGTACCTTTTGCTTTTGCATCAACAGCTGTTAAGTTTGCTTCTGCTTTACTCTTTGCATCGTTAAAGTTCCAGTTTGTTGTAACCTGACCTATGATTTGAGACATTTCATCTCTTGTAAGATTTGGTTTATTTTTAAGAGCGACTGCTTTATCTGAATTTCTTACTATGAATGTCCCATCAGCAATTTTTGGCTGTAAAACACTCCATGCACCCTCAAAGAAAATAAAGGAATTATTATCACTTGCAGCTCCAGCATATAGGTAAAGATTATTCCCTTTTGAACCAGCAGGAACCTGAGAAACAAGATACTCACCCCAAGCTGCTCCAACCTGGAAACTATCGAATGTTACATAGTAATCGACAGCATCTGTGTCTCTTATTAATCTATCGTATGAGATAACTTTGACACCAGCTTTATGTGCTAATTCAGCAGCAGCTGCGGCAGCTGTACCATCTTGAGGGCAAATAATTAGAACTTTTATCCCTTCAGCAATAAGTGCCTCTACATTTGCCTTTTCCTTAGCTGAATCTCCCTGGCTAAAGAGAACTTTTGCAGAAAAACCAGCACTTTTTAGGGCATCTAAAAATCTTGTCTGGTCTTGAATCCATCTTGGTTCATCTTTTGTTGGAAGTACGATACCAACAGCAGTTGTCTTTTTCTGGCAGCTGGTAAAGACGAATCCAAAAATGAACATAATTAGGGCAAAAATAATGAGAACTTTTTTGAAACTCATAAAACCTCCTTAAGGTCCTATTTAAAAACTAACTACTTTTATATTAATTTAATAAAAATATTTTACAATAATATTTATCAATTTTTTTTAAAAAATTGCATCTTTTACCCTAAACTTTACAGATATTTTATATTAGTTATTTTAATTTAATCATTTTGTATTAGCCTCTTTTTTATATTTGCCGATTTTTCATATTAGCTTCTTTTTTATGTTAGCAATTTTTTTATATTAGCTGCTTTGGTAAGCTTGGTTAAATACATTATTTTACAATATAACATTGTTTACTTTATATTAACCGCTTTATATTAGGTGTTTTGGGGTTGGCGGTCGTGGAAATCTAGTGGCATAAAATAAAAAAAATTATTAAAAAATATTAAAAAATGCTTGACAGATATTTTTGATTTTATATTTATTAAAAGCTTAGCGAATATTTGAGAAATTAAAAATTGGAGAGAATATGATGAATCTTAAAAAGCGAAACTATGCGAATTTATTTTTGGCAGTTACAATGACATAATCCTGTTTCTCTTTAATATTCTTGGTCAAAGGTAACAAGCAAGCAAAGCTTTCTGTTACAAAAAATAAAAAACAATGTAATCAATAAAGAATATTAGATGAAGCAGGATTAAACTAAAAAGGTTAGATCCTGTTTCATTTTTATTTTAAAATATAAGTTTTGAAAATCAAATGAAACGCCTGGGGTCTAACCAGGCGTTTTTTTTTGGCAAAAGGGAAAAATTTATGGAAAAATTAAAAATTATTAAAACTACAAAAGCACAGCAGACGATTTTAAGCATAATTATAAAACATTGGTTCACCTTGGTTTTATCAATAATAATTATGATATCTACAACAGCAATAGGTATATATTTGCCTGTTATAGTTAAGCATGCGATTGATGAAAATATTATGACAAAAAACTTTGATGGTCTTAAGCATGATGCAGTTATTTTTTTAATCTTTTTAATAACTTTGTCTTTGCTCACATTTTTTAGTATCTACATAACAGAGTTATTTGGTCAACAATTTCTTTTTGATTTGAAGCAAAGGCTTTTTGATCATATTCTTCATGGTAAGATCGCCATTTTTGACAGGCATCCAGTTGGAAGGCTTATTTCAAGAATAGAATCCGATGGAGAAAGCTTAAGGGAATTTTTTACCCATAGTGTAATATCTATTTTGTCTGATATCCTTTTATGTATTGGAATGATTATAGTACTATTTAGATATTCTTATTCTTTAACTTTACTTATTCTTCCAATAATTGCACTGATTTTTATCTTTTCATTCTGGTACCAAAAATCTGTTGCACCATTTTGGGTGAATTTAAGAAAGATAAATTCACAACTTTTTGGATTTTTTTCTGATTTTATTAAAGGAAATTCCATTTTAAGGCTATTTCACAAAAAACCTTGGGCTTTTAATAAAGTAAACCAAAGCCTTGAAAAGAAATATAAAAATGAAATTAGAGGTGGTCTTTTTGATTCTATCTACTTTAATTCCCTTCAGATTTTTGAAGCCATAAGTATCTCTTTAATACTATGGTATGGTGGAGTCAAGGCTTTGAGCAACAAGATATCCATTGGGACAATGATTCTTTTTGTCACATACATAAAGCAATTCTTTGGTCCAATCCGTAATCTTTCCTCTCAGTTTCAGATCTTTCAAAAGGCTTTTGCTTCTGTAAAAAGGATAGATGATGTTTTTGAGATGGAAAAAGAGCAGATAAAAAATAGTAATAAAAAAGAGTTTAAAGAAAAAATTACATTTGAAAATGTCAGTTTCGCATACTCAATCATAAAACTTGATGAGCAGTATAAAAACTTAAATCAAAATAATTTTATACAAGCTGATATTGATAATGAAACAAATAAGGTAAATGAAGATGAAAACAAATATGAAAAGAAAGTTGAAATTGGAAATGAAAAATTTGATAAAGAAACAACAAAACAGGAAAACGAAGAAAAAGAAGAAGAAAAGCTTATCAATGCCCTTAATGATATAAGTTTTACTATAAGAAAAGGGGAAAAGGTTGGTATCGTTGGAAGAACCGGTTGTGGCAAGACTACAATTGCATCACTTTTACTAAAATTCTACGATGGATATAAAGGTTCTATAAAGATTGATGATATGGAACTTTCAGATATTTCTTATGAAGATATAAGAACTCTTATTGGTGCCGTTTTTCAGGATACATTCCTTTTCCCTGATACAATATTTAGCAATATTGTCCTTGATAGCCAGATCAGCCAGCAAAAAGTCAATCAAGCTATTGATGAACTTGGAGTAAGAGCAATATTTGATAATTTTGTTGATGGTTTAAACACTGTTATTAAAGAAGATGGAACAAATATCTCTTCTGGGGAAAAACAACTTATTGCTCTTTTAAGGATCTATATAAAAAATCCCCAGATTTTCCTACTTGATGAAGCTACATCTTCTGTTGATAATATTACTGAAAATCTTATTTATGAGGCACTTGAGAAGATCTTAAAAAATAGAACAGCTATAATAATCGCACATAGATTATCTACCATAGAATTTTGCGATAGGATCTTATGTTTTCATCAGGGGCATCTTGTTGAGACTGGCACAAAAGAAGAACTTTTAGAAAAGGGCGGATACTTTGCAAATCTTTATAAAAGCTACAAAGATGGGCAAACCAAACAGGTTGTTTCTGCTTAAAGTTTTTACTTAATGTTTATAAATAAAAATTAAAATTGCTTAAAACTGAAGGATTTATTTATGGAAATCGCTAAAAAAGAAAGTCAAAGATTTAGTTTATTTCAAAGATTAAGATATATTTTTACAGTCTGGAGCGAGCATAGAACAAGGATTTTTTTGCTTGTAGTTCTTTCACTTATAAATACCGCGGCAAGTTCTGTTTATCCACTTTTGCTAAGGTATATTGTCGATAACCTAGGAAAAGCTGGTTCTGCCAGTTCGATTTATAATGCAATAGCTTTAATCATAGCAAGTTCGATTGTTGCTGCGACCTTTTACTCTATGCTTCAGATGAATAGGGTTTATACAAATATGTCTTTTACCTGGAAGATAACTTTAGCATTATTAAACTGGGTTTTAAGACAAAAGAGAGATTTTTTCCATTCATTTTCTCATGGTGAACTTCTAACAAGATTGACAGATGATGTTGAAAAAATATCTTGGCAGCTTTGCTCAGGGATTTTTAGATTTTTTGATTCATTATCTATAATCTCTTTTTCCCTATTTTTTATGTTTGGCTTTTCCTGGAAACTAACATTATTTGTCATCCTTCCTATTGCTATAATTATGATAATAATGGTTCTGTTTGATGAAACATGGGAAAAGCTTTTTGAAACATTGCAGGAAAAGATATCCACTGTAAATAATACGATAGAAAAGACTTTTGCCTCTATAAAAGTCATAAAAAGCAATAAGATGGAAAATTTTGCTAAAAAAGAGTTCAATCAGATTATGAAAATAAGAAGAACTTCAGAGATGAAGCTTTCCTTTTTTCATAGCCTATGGCATAGCCTTGACCTGATATTAAACTATAGTGCTCTTCTTCTTATACTTATAATGGGAGGTAAGCAAGTCATAGAAAATAAAATTTCTCTTGGAACTTTTATCGCCTTTTTGCAATACTTTTATCTTATGTTTGATTATCTTTATTCATTTGCATACTTTTTCGTAGAGATGAAAAGAACTTTGGTGTCAATTGGAAGACATTCTGAATTATTCTTCTTTACTGGTAATAAAAATGAGAGAAATGGAAGTGAAAATAAGATTGAAAAAGAAAAATTTGAAAACGAATGTACTGAATTAAAAACTGATAAATCTAACAAATCTAAAGATTTTAACTTAAAACCATTTTTTGATAATTCATTGAAATATGATCACTTGGAAGAAAATGGCAAAACTATTGTTGAAGAAATTCACTCAATCAGATTTGAAAATATTGGACTTCAAATAAAAGATAGAAAGATACTTGATTCTGTTTCTTTTTCCTTAAATAAAGGGCAAATTATAGGCATAACAGGTGAAATTGGTTCTGGTAAATCAATTAGTATGCATATTCTATCTGGTCTTGAAAGTCCAACAGAAGGTAAAATCTATATAAACAATATTCCTTTTGAAAATATTGATTTAAACTCTTATCAGAATCAGGTCGGCTTTGTATTTCAAGAACCACAACTTTTCTCTGTTTCCGTTAAAGAAAATATTGTTTTACCACAGGAAGATGAATCAGATATGCTTTACTCAAAATACCTAAACCGAAAATTTCTTGGCACTTATATACCACTTAAACCTGTTTCTGAAAAATTGGAGTTTGATTTCGACTATGACAAAGATCTTTTTGATCATGCTATTTCCATCGCAAGCTTAAATGATGATATCAAATCTTTTGCTAAAGGGATAGATACAGAAGTTGGACCAAGAGGCTATACTTTATCTGGCGGACAAAGGGAAAGAATTACTATAGCAAGGGCTGTCTATAAAAACCCATCTTTATTTATCTTCGATGATTCAACAAGGTCGCTTGATTATGAAACAGAGCAAAAAGTTTTAGCTGCTATAAGAAAAAACAATAAAAATGCCATTATAATAATCATAACACAAAGAATTAGATCTATTGTGTTTACAGATGAAATTTTCCTTTTCAAAAATGGAAAAATAATTGCAAAAGGAAAGCATAAAGAGTTGCTTCAAAAATCTATTGATTATAAAGAGCTTTTTGAAAAGGAGATGGTAAATCAATAGTATTTTGAAAGTTATAAAGTACTTAAGTTTTCATAAAAAAATGAAGCTTTTTAATTTTATTTGATTTTTCATAATATTTCTTTAATATATTAGTTAGATTTGGTAGAATACTAATAAGATTTCGTATCGTATTAAGTTGAAAATGTCTAACATATAAGGAAATATTTATGAAAAAAATACTTATAACTGATGTTACCTTAAGAGATGCTCATCAATCGCTTATCGCTACAAGATTAAAAACTGAAGATATGTTGCCAATAGCCCCAGTCATGAATTCTGTTGGTTTTTTCTCCATGGAAGTCTGGGGTGGGGCAACATTTGATACTGCCATCAGATTCTTAAATGAAGATCCATGGCAGAGGTTAAGACAGCTTAAAGCAGTTTTGCCTAACACCCCTTTGCAGATGCTTTTAAGAGGGCAGAATCTTGTAGGATACAGACATTATGCTGATGATATAGTAGAAAACTTTATCTTTAAGGCTGCCGAATATGGAATAGATATTTTTAGAATTTTTGATGCATTAAATGATTTAAGAAATCTTGAAAAAGCGATTGAAACAGTTAAAAAAGTTGGCAAACATGCCCAGGGAACAATCTCCTATACCATTTCCCCAGTTCATACCATAGAAAAATATGTTCAGAATGCTATAGACTTGAAAAATATGGGTGTTGATTCTATATGTATCAAAGATATGGCTGGGCTTTTGCTTCCAGAACAAACCTATGATCTTATAAAAGCGATAAAAGAAACTGTGGATCTTCCTTTGGCTCTTCATTCTCATGCCACAAGTGGAGTTAGTGTAGCTACTTTATTGAAAGGTATAGAGGCTGGTGCAGATATTATCGATACTGCAATCTCTTCTATGTCTATGCAGACTTCACACTCACCAACTGAAGCAATGGTTGCCTGCCTTAAAGATACTCCTTATGATACCGGATTGGATCTTGAATTGCTTAATGATATTGCTAAATATTTTTCTAAGGTTAGGGAAAAATACCATGAACATGAGACAAATACTATTGTAGATACCAAGATTTTTTTATATCAGGTACCAGGTGGAATGCTTTCAAATCTTGAAAGTCAGTTGAAACAACAAAATGCTTATGATAAATATGAAGAAGTTCTTCATGAAATCCCGCAGGTTAGAAAAGATTTTGGTTATCCTCCACTTGTTACTCCAACCTCCCAGATTGTTGGAACTCAAGCTGTTATAAATGTTTTGGCTGGTCAAAGGTATAAAACATTGACAAATGAATCAAAAAATCTGCTTATTGGGAATTACGGAAAAACTCCAGCTGAACCAGATCCAGAACTTGTAAAAAGAGCGTTGAAAGAACTTGGTCTTGAAAAACCTGTAACAATGAGACCAGCTGATCTTATAAAACCAGAACTCGATTTGATGATTGAAAAGACGAAAGAAGTTCAGAAAAAGACAAAAGTAACTCTTGAAGATGTCCTTACCTATGCCTTATTTCCACATATTGCACCAACTTTTTTTGAAACAAGAAATAATCCTCCTGTCGCTACTTCTGAAAAAGTGAAGGTAGAAGAAAAACAAAAAGTCAAAGATGAGGTAAAAGGTTACCTTGTAAATTTTGAAGGACATGAATTTAAGATACTTGTAAAAGAGGTTGAACCAGAAAAATTAGCTTTATCTTCTATAGGTATGGTTGTAAGTAATGCTATAAATCAGCCTCAAAATCCTAAGACTGAAGTAAAAGCTGAAAAAGTAGAAGAATCTCAAAAACAGATGAACCAGGCTGAGGCTGAACCACAAAAAACCTCCCAATCCATTTCTGAAAAGCCAAAAGACACAATAGTTTCTCCAGTAACTGGAACTGTATTAAAAATTTTGAAAGAAAATGGAGAACAAATCAAAAGTGGCGATGTTATACTTACATTGGAAGCTATGAAAGTTGAGTTTGAAATAAAAGCACAGGTTGATGGTAAAGCGAAAATACTTGTTTCAAAAGGTGATGTTGTCCAATCTGAGGATCCACTTTGTGAAATTTATTAAATTTTATTTACCTTTAATTGTGTTATTTTACATTTTAATTTAAAATTTTGTAGCTTAATTATGCTATTTTCAATATGATAATTTTTTTTTTCATGATTTATTAAGAAATTTAAAAAGGGTGGGAGAAAAATTATTAAAAAAGAGCAAAAATTAGAAATATTAAAGCAGATTCTTCAACCTGTTTATTATGAAGAAAGTTTTGATTATCAAGAGGATAATGTAAGATTTTCAGTCTCATCAGAAAGAGGGCTTGAATTTTTAAGTCATGGTATAAATCAGTACCATGTTTATGGATTTAAAAAATGCATTTCAAATGATAAAAAAAGAACTTTTGATATTTTTTATCAATATTGGCTTACAAATCCTTCAAATCCTTCTATCTTATTCTTCCATGGGAATGCTGAAAATTCAAGCACTCATCCCAAATTTTTTTATCATTTAATATTAAATGATTTTAATATATTTACATTCGATAATATTGGTCATGGTTCTTCTTCTGGACTTCGAGGTTCAATAGAAAAATATTCCGATTATTTAAATGTTGCAGATCAGATTTTTGATTTTTTTCTAAAGGAAAAATTAAAAAATAAAAAAGATCAAAATAAAAAAGATGATAAAAGACAGAACAAGTTAGATATAAAAAATCAAAAAGATTTAAATAGTAAAAACAGATGGATAATAATGGGATTTTCATTTGGTGGGCTTATTGCGAGTGATTTTTCATTAAGTTCTGATTTTTCTCAGATTAAAGATGTTATTTTATTTTCGCCATGGTTTGGCACTCATAAGAGACTTATAAATAATTTTACAAAATTATATTTAGTTCTTTTCCAGAAATTTTTTAACTTCAAAAATTTGATGAATTATAAAATTCAAGAAGATGTTTTAAATATGGATACTGAAAGTTATATCAAATTAAATAAAAATCTCACAGATAATGAAGAATTCTTAAGAATAAGGAAAAAAGACACAAGGATTTTTAGAGTCATCTCCAAAAAAAGACTTGCAGAAATTTATAAAGCTCAATTAAGATTATTAAAAGCAAAAAACAATAAAAACTTAAGTTTCTATCTTTTTTTACCAGAAAAAGACATAATAGTAGATTCTGATATTTCAGAAAAGATAATAAAAAATTTCAATGGAGAAATTTTTAAACTCAAAGATTGTTATCATGATTTTTTAGACTACTCTAATGCCCGTTGGGAAGATTTTTCAAAAATGTTAAATATTTGTTTGACAAAAATAGTTAAATAGTTACTAATTACTTGAAAAAGCTTTTTTACTATCAGGAGTTAATAAGATGAATCCTACAGAAAATCACAAAAGTTATGATGAACTCAAAGAGTATATCGAAAAGGTCAAAGGCAATCAAGGTGTATTAATAGGTGTGCTTCATAAGGCACAGGAAATTTTTGGTTATCTTCCAATAGAAGTTCAAAAATTCATCGCTTATCACCTAAATCTTCCTTTTTCACAGGTCTATGGTGTTGTTACTTTTTATAACTTTTTCTCTATGAAACCAAAAGGGAAAAATGTTATAAATGTATGTCTTGGAACAGCTTGCTATGTTAAAGGTGCAGAAAGAGTTGTAAATGATTTTGAAGATGCTTTGGGTATAAAAATGGGTGAAACAACAGAAGATAAAAAATTCACCCTTTCTTCAGCAAGATGTTTTGGTGCGTGTGGTTTAGCTCCCGCAGTTATGGTCAATGAAGAAGTTTTTGGTAATGTTGATAAAAAGAAAATCGAACAAATCTTAAAACAATTCGGAGGTTAGTTGGAAGAACTTTCTTTGCATATACTTGATATTGTTGAAAATTCTGTTGCTGCGAAAGCTACAAAAGTCAATATTGAAATATACCGAAGCGAAAAAGATAATCTTTTAACTATCAAGATAAGGGATAATGGCAAAGGGATAGACAAAGAACTTTTGGAGCAGATAGAATCCCCTTTTTTTACCTCAAAAAAAGAGAGGAAGGTAAAAGTAGGGCTTGGTATACCACTTTTCAAGTTTTCAGCATTGCAAAGCGACGGTTCTTTTGATATAGATTCCAAAAAAGGTGAGTTTACAGAGATTACTGCAACTTTTAAGCTTGATAATATAGACAGACCACCTTTAGGGGATATATATAACACTATTTTGGGTATAATTATTGCCCATCAGAATATTGATTTTTATATAAAAATAGATAATAATGGAAAGGTTTTTGACTTTTCTACAGAAAAAGTTAAAGAGACTATAGGGGATATACCATTTACATATCCTGATGTTTATCAGTTTATTACTAAAAATATTGAAGAAGGGATTTTAGAAATAGGTTTAAACCCTAAGAAAGTTTATTGAAAAAAATAAAGATTGATAGTATATAAAAAAATGGAGGAAACATGAAATCACTTGAAGAATTGAAGAAAATCAGAGAAAAAGCACAACAGGATTTGGCTCTTAGAAATAAGAATGCAAAAATCAAATTAATTGTCGGAATGGGAACTTCCGGTATTGCTGCTGGCGCAAGAGAAATACTAAAAACTTTAGTTGAAGAAATAACTAAAAATAATCTTACAGATGTTATAGTAACTCAGACTGGAGAAAAAGGCTTTTCTTCTGCTGAACCTATCGTTGAAGTTGAAGAAGAAGGAAAAGATAAGGTTATCTATGGTAATGTTACTGTTGATATTGCAAAACAGATAGTAAAAGAACATATTATTGGTGGTAAAGTCTTAGTACAATACACAATTACAAAATAGATGACAAATTTATATTAAGGTAGGATATATGATTACAACTAGATTGAATGTATTGGTTTGTTCTGGTGCTGCCTGCTTATCGGCTCATTCAAAAGATGTTAAGGATGAGATGATAAATCAAATAAAACTTCATAACCTTGAAAATGAAGTTAAGATTATAGAAACTGGATGTATGGGTCCTTGCGAAATGGGTCCTGTAGTTTTGGTATATCCAGAAGGGACTTTTTATAAAAAAGTTAAAAAAGAAGATGTCGCTGAAATTGTCGAACAGCACTTCTTAAAAGGTAGAGTTGTTAAAAGACTTCTTTATCAAACATCAGATACTCAAAAAATTCTTGAAACAAATAAAGAAGTTGAATTTTTCAAAAAACAGCAGAAGATTGTACTTAAAAACTGTGGCGTTATAAATCCAGAATCTTTGGAAGAATATATTGCGACAGATGGTTATATGGCTCTTGGTAAGGTTCTTACTGAAATGAAACCAGATCAAGTTATAGCAGAAATCTTAGATTCTGGCTTAAGAGGAAGAGGCGGTGGTGGATTCCCTACTGGATTAAAATGGAAACTTACTGCTGCTGAAAAAGAACCTGTAAAATATGTTGTATGTAATGCTGATGAAGGTGATCCAGGTGCTTTTATGGATAGATCTGTTCTTGAAGGTGATCCACATTCTGTCATTGAAGGTATGGCAATTTGTGCTTATGCTATTGGTGCAAAAAAAGGTTATGTCTATGTTAGAGCAGAGTATCCTCTTGCAATAAAAAGACTTGATTTTGCGATAAAACAGGCAAGAAATGAAGGTTTGCTTGGTGAAAATATTTTTGGAACAGATTTTGCTTTTGACCTTGAGATAAGGATGGGAGCAGGTGCTTTTGTCTGTGGTGAAGAAACAGCACTACTTCGCTCCATAGAAGGATTTAGAGGAACTCCTGTTCCAAAACCTCCTTTCCCTGCTCAGAAAGGTCTTTGGGGAAAACCAACAGTAATAAATAATGTTGAAACTTTTGCTAATATAAGACATATTATCTTAAATGGTGCAAAATGGTTTGCAAGCATTGGTACTGAAAAATCTAAAGGCACAAAGGTATTTGCACTTTCTGGAAAGATTAAGAATTCTGGACTTGCTGAAGTTCCTATGGGAACAACTATCAGAGAACTTGTATATGAAATAGGTGGTGGAATTCCAAATAATAAAAAATTCAAAGCAGTTCAGTTTGGCGGACCATCTGGTGGTTGTATCAAAGCAGATTATCTCGATACTCCGATAGATTACGAATCATTAACTGCTCTTGGTGCTATGATGGGTTCTGGTGGTTGTATAGTAATGGATGAAGACAACTGTATGGTTAATACAGCTAAATTCTTCCTTGAGTTTACTTCATTTGAATCTTGTGGTAAATGTACCCCATGTAGAGTCGGAACAAAACAGATGTACAATATTTTAGATAAGATTACAAAGGGCGAAGGTACAATGGAAGATTTAGATACCTTGCAGAAATTAGGCGAAGACATCAGAAGAACCGCCCTTTGTGGTCTTGGACAAACAGCCCCAAATCCTGTTTTATCTACATTGAAGCATTTTAGAAAAGAGTATGAAGACCATATCCTTTATGGTATCTGTGAAGCAAAAGTTTGTAAAGATTTGATATACTATGAAATTGACCCTGAAATCTGTAAAAAATGCGGTCTTTGTGCTAAAAAATGCCCTTCAAACTGCATTACTGGTGAAATTCGAAAAACACCATTTGAAATTACACAAAAAGATTGCGTAAAATGTGGAACCTGTTTTGAAGTTTGTCCTTTTGATGCTATAAGTAAGAAAACTGGTGTAAAAAAGGAAAAACCAGTAGAAGCTTCTAAAGAAAGTGAACATAAAGAACATGAAGATTACTATGAAATTTAGTTTTTCTTAAATTTTTTTATAAAAAAGGCTGCCATTTTCATGGCAGCTTTTTTTATAAAAAAATAAAAATATAAAAAGAAAATGAATTAAAAAACAGGTATACTAAAAAGTTCAATTTAATGTAACAAAAGCATTATAAAGATTAGGATAAAAACAAAGTTTTATAAAATCAAAAAGAATTATCAAGATATGATAGATAGAAAAAATAAGTAATAAAAAGGATTTTAGAGAAAAAATTAGAGGAATAAAGATAAAATAAATACTATAAATAAAAATCCTACTATGCCTAGTAAAATATATATCAATGATGTCTGAGCTTTTGAAGCTTTTTTTTGTTTCTTGGTATTTTCAGATTTTGCTTGAACTTTAGCAGCATCAAAAGTCATAACCTGCTCAGTGTACATTTTTACCTTTACTTTTTCTTCTTCTATTAATTTCCCATATGTGTTTTCATCGAGCTTGATAAGTAATATATAATTGTTATTTAAGTCTATACGAACTTCTAATACTTCACCTTTAATAGGGACAACTTTATCTTCTACAAGTGAATTAAAATAGTTTAAATAATCTTTATAGCGATCAAAATTCGGATCAATATAAACATATATTAAATCTTGAGGGACAATTTCATATATAGGCTTACCAGATACTGGAGCTAAAGCTGGTTTAAGAGGGATAAGGTTTACTCCTGGTGGGATATCAAAATCAACTGTCTCTTCAGCGGTCTGTAAAAGTGCTTCAGGATTTATCGTCATTGTTGATTGGTTTTGCATTTCTAGACTATCTTCAAAATATTTAATAATTTCTGCTTTGCAGTCTCCATTTCCAAATGTTCTATTTATATTTTCCAGTAAAAGAGTCTGAAATTTTTCAAAATCATTATTTATAAGTTCAATAAGATAAGTAACATCTTCATTTAAGAATAATTTTTCTATACCAGCAATAATTGATTTCGAATAGGTAACATTATTTTTACCTTCAAATGATAGTTGTAAAATCTCTTTGTAAACTTCCTGCCATGAACGGCTGATAGAAGAGTTATAGAAAGTTGGAATTCTTGAGACTATGACATCACATTTTTCCATTATTTTGAGCTCGGAGTCAATGATTATTAAAAAGACTCCATAGAAGTTCATATTTTCAGATCTTGTTCTACCTTTTAAAATAACAAACCTACTCATATAAGGTAACCTTCAATAATTTTTTACTTTCTTTATAAGTTTGTAACATATTTTTCTATTAAGTCAAATTATTTGATAAAAATAAGTAGTATTGACAAATATTTTTTTGTTGTTGCACTTTCTTAGTTGAGGAGCTATGAAATTAAATGAAATTATACTATGAAATTTACGGTTGCGAAATGAATAAATCCCAGGCTTATTCATTACAAAATTTTCTTGAAAAAAATAATTATATAACAGTAAATGAGATAAAAGAAGCAGATATCATTTTAATATTTACCTGTAGTGTAAGATATACGGCAGAGCAAAGAGCTATCGGAAGACTGCATTATTTCAAATTCTTAAAAAAAGAAAAACCAGAACTAAAAATAATAATTTTAGGTTGTCTTTCAGAACAGGAGTATGACTATTTTATTGATAAAAAATTGGCAGATCTTGTTATAGGAACAATAAACCATCAACATGTACTAAATTATTTGAATTCATTAAAAGACAATGATGAAGCAGATTTTGATAGATATTTTGATTTAACATCAAGTTCAAAAAATAAAATTGATTTTCTTGATTCATATATAGATCCAGCTCATCCATTTAAATCTTTTGTAACTATAATACATGGTTGCTCAAATTTTTGTTCTTATTGCATAGTTCCATATCTTAGAGGTAAAGAAGTATCTCGAAAAAGGGAAGATATATTGGAAGATGTCAAACATCTTGCAGATATTGGAGTTAAAGAGATAGTCCTTCTTGGACAAAATGTCAATGCTTACGGTATTGATATTGGAACTTGCACATTTAGCGAACTTTTAAATGAAATTACAAAAATAAATGGTATAGAGCTTGTTTCGTTTTTATCATCTCATCCGAAGGATTTTTCGGATGATCTGATTGAAGCTGTCTCTTTTAATCCTAAAATCTCAAAAATAGTTCATCTTCCTTTGCAATCTGGTTCAAATGCGATTTTAAGTAAAATGAATAGAAAATATAATATTGAAAAATATCTATCAATAGTAGAAAAATTAAAAAGTAAAAACAGTAATATTCAATTTTCTACAGATATAATTGTTGGATTTCCAGATGAGACTGAAGAGGATTTCAATCAGACATTAGATGTTGTTAGAAATGTTAGATATCTTGATATATTTACATATAGATATTCTGAAAGAAAGTTAAAGGTTATAAAATATCCAGATAATATTGCTGAAGATATTAAGTTACTTAGACTTTCAAAACTTATCGAGATAAAAGAGGAGATAGGAAGGCAGATTCGACTGAATCAAATAGGAAAAATTAAAAAAGCTATCATACTAGAAGAAAGTAAAAATGATAAAGATAAAAAGCTTTTTAAGACTTTTGATGGCTTTTTTGGAGTAATTGATTCAGATCAAAAGCCTGGTGCCATATTTGATGCTCATATAAAATCAATAAAAGGCAACACTTTAATTGCTTAGGATACTTTATTGAGATACTTTGTTGAAATTAAATAAATTTAACCTAAAATAATTTCAAATAAATAGATAATGAAACTAAAAATAAAAAAATATTTTAATTTAATACTAGTTTTTTCTTTTTTACTTATTGGTTTACTGCTGTTATTTGATGAAAATATAAATACACAAACATCAGATGAAACAGAATTTAAACTTTTTTTAAATCTTGTTATTCAGAACTCCTTAAAAGCAAAAGATGCTGGATATGCTTTTATAAAAAAATATCCAGATTCAAGTTTTGTAGCAGATGTTCTTTATTATCTTTCTTTTGTGGAGCAGGATTATTTTCAAAATATAATAAATTTAAAAAAAGTAATACTATACTATCCTTATTCTATCTGGAGAGAATCATCTCTTATAAAGATTTTATCAATATACCTATTACATAATAATTTTTTACAGATTGAACAATGGTATCTATATTATCTTGATAATTTTTCTATAAAGAATAGAAGATGGGAAGTTGAAATAATTTACTTAAAAAACCTTTATCAACAAAAAAAATTTGATCTTTTAGGTGAAAAATTAGAAGAACACCTTAAAAACGCGAATAATTATCAGCTTCTTTCTTACTGCATTTTACTTAAAGCATTATTATTAAAAGAAAAAAACTTAATTTTGGCAAAGAAAACTTTTCTTTGTGGAATAAACATGTTTTCTGAATCAAATTATTACGATTCTTTTATATATGAACTTTATAAGATTGGTAGTAGAGACGAAAAACCATATTATGCTAATATTCTTATAAATAAAAAGATTTTTATAACATTAGATGAAAATGAAAAGGATGAGATAAAAAAATACTCATCAGTAAAAACAAGTTATATACCTGAAAAAATCATAATAAAAGAATATACAAGAAATTACTACTATATTTTAATTGGTTATAGCTCAGATATTCAGAAAATAAAAGAGATTCAGGAATCATTTAAAAAAATTGGTGTCGATCTCTTTTATAAAAGTATAAATGAAACGATTTACCAGATATATATTGGATATTATCATTTTAAGGCAGACGCTCAGGATATTTTACTTAAAATTACAAAGGCTGGTTTTAGTGGGCAACTTAACTTTGTTGATTATTCTTATTAATTTTTTTGTAGAGTAAGATATGGAAATAAATGAATCACTATCAAATATAAAATCCAATTCAATTTCAAAAGAGTTGAAGAAAAAACCTAATCTTAATGATTCAGTTTTAAGTGTAAAAGGAATTGGCGAAGATTCAGCAAAACTTCTTGAAAGGCTATCTATATATACCATCTGGGATTTAATAACATATTTTCCTAAAAAATTTTTCGATTTTAAGACAAACAATAAGGTGATTGATGAAATAGATCAAAATCAGTTAGTGTTGTTAAAAGTAGTTAATAAAGAATATAAAGGTAGAAATGGAAGCATCTTAACAATTTTCTGCCAGGATTCTGAAAATAATTTTATTGAACTTTTATGTTTTAATAGGAATTTTTATGAACAATATGCCATAGCTGGCTCTAATATTTATGTTTTTGGAAAATTTAAACGAAAGATGTATAGCTCCCATTTCGTTTCATCTTCATTCAAAATAATATCTGAAAAAGTCGCAGAAGAATTTGATTTTTTTCCAAACTATAGATTAACAAAAGGTTTAACCACTTTTATTCTGGCAAGATTTATAAAATCTGCACTTCTTCAATATAAAGAAATTTTACATGAAATTTTACCTTTTTCTCTGATAGAAAAATATAAATTTCCACCTTTTTATGAAATAGTTTATACTTTGCACTTTCCAAAAAATCTTGAATTATTTGAAAAAGCAAGAAGGATCTATGCTTATTATGAATTTTTTATTTATATGGTAAAAATATCTTTATTTAAGAAAAAATATAAAGATAAAGTAGAACCAAGAAATAACATTAGTGGTAAGTTACAAAAAGAATTCATTGAGAAACTACCATTTATTTTGACAGAAGATCAGTTAAAGGCAATAGAGGAGTTGAATCTTGAATATAAAAATAAATACCTTATAAATACTTTGATTCATGGCGATGTGGGTTCTGGTAAAACAATTGTTTCTTTTTCATTTTTACTAAATTACATTGAAGCAGGTTATCAAGCTGCTTTTATGGCTCCGACTGAAATATTGGCGAAACAACATTATAATAACTTCTTAAAACTATGTCCCGAAATAAAATCATCTTTTTTATCTTCATCGCTTAAAAAATCTGAAAAAGAGAAAATATATCATGATCTTGAATCTGGCAAAATAAAGGTAATATTTGGAACTCACTCTATTATTACTGACAATGTTAAATTTAATAATCTTAAAATAGCCATAATTGATGAACAACAGCAATTTGGAGTTAATCAGAGGTTAAAGCTTAGACAGAAAGGAAAAGATGTAGATCTTTTAGTTCTCTCTGCAACCCCTATACCAAGAACCGTGTATCTTACTTTATATGGGGATTTAAATATTATAACAATTAAGCAGTTACCTAAAAATAGAAAGCAGGTTAAAACATACTTTTTCTTTGATTATGAATCCAATAAATTGGTTGAATTGATAGAAAAAGAGTTATCAATAGGTAACTCTGGTTTTTTTGTATACCCCGTGATAGAAGAAGATAATGAATTAGAATTAAAATCTGCCAAGGAAATGTTCGAAAAGATAAAAGGATTATTTAATAAATACAAGGTCGAGTTAATTCATGGGCAGATGAAAGATGATGAAATAGATAAAATTATGAATGATTTTAAGGAAAAAAAATTTCAAATACTTGTTTCAACAACAATAATTGCAGTAGGAATAGATATACCACACTCAACTTTTATAGTTATAGAAGAGTCTCAAAGATTTGGTTTGTCCACATTGCATCAGTTAAGAGGTAGAGTAGGGAGGAATGATAAACCATCTATATGTATTTTAACCTGCCCTAAAAATATATCTGATATTGCAAGAAAAAGGGTTAATAAATTATGTGAAACAACAGATGGTTTTGAAATAGCAGAGTTTGACTTAAAATTAAGGGGACCTGGAGAAGTATTTGGAACCAAACAATCTGGAGAAATAAATTTTAAATTAGCAGATTTTGTAAAAGACCATAATATTTTTAAGTATGCTTTTGAAGATGCGAAACAAATTGTTGAAAAAGACCCATTATTGCAAACGGAAGAAAATTTATATTTAAGAAATTATTTAAAAGATATTGAGAATGTAACAGAAGTTTTTTTACTTTCTGGTTAAATTTGATTTTTTTTATTTTATATTTTATTATCAAAATAAGGAAGTTGGAGTAAATTATGAATAAAAAATTATTTTTGATAATTATCATTTTTTTCTTCATTATTTTATTGTCTGCAGGAGGTTGTAAAACCACAGAAACTTCCAGCGAGCAGCAAACACAGCAACAACAGACAACTGATCAACAGCAACAAACTACTGAACAAACTACACAGCAGCAAACAACTGAAGAAAATAAAACAGAGACTGCTCAAACACAAACCACTCAAACTCAAACTCAGACTACCCCAACTTTTGATGAAGAAGAAGCTTCTAAGTTAATGGAGCAAACTAAACTTGAAATTGCAAAAGCACAACAAATGGGTGCTGAGGAATACTCTTCCGAACTATTTAGACAGGCTATGGACCTTTTTGCCCAGGCGCAAGAGGTCTACAATCAAAAGCAAGATTATCAAACTTACAAGGATCTTATAGAAAAAGCAAGAGCAACTGCTCAACTTGCTTATGCTGAATCCGCACAGAAGAAATATCAAGAAAGTAAAGATCAACTATTAAAATTAAAACAAGAAACTGCCAATTTAACAACTCAACAATATTATGTTGATGACTTTTCCAATGCCGAAATTTTATATCAACAGGCCGAAGAGCTAATCCAAAAGCAAGATTATGTCGGAGCTTTAAGCAAACTTGAAGAAGCAAAAAAGATATATAAGAAAATCTATGATGATTATTCTCTTGATAAAAATTATGTTTACTCAGAATTTCCAAAGATTTTAAGCCTTCAAAATGAGTTGATAGATAAAAAGATAACAAAAATCTATGCTGAAGATTATGAAAAGTTTAATGAATTTTTTATTCAATTAAAAGATAAAATTGATCAACAAGATTTTAAAGCAGCCAAAGAGCTTCTACAAATGTCATATATTTTTGGTAGAAATTTAATCGAGCGATATAATCAGGCTATACAGGTTATTAACCAGACTGAAGCTAGTAGATATTTGTTCCAAGCAAAACAAGCTTACGATATAGCTAAAGAAAAAGAAAAAACATTTAATGAAGAGCAAATAAAACTTCTATCAGAAATGGAATCTTTAATAAATAAAGCCGAAGAATCTTTGAAAAATCAACTCTTTGCTGATACAGTCAATTTCAGTAAAGAAGCAATGAAGATTTACTTAAAAATAATGTATAACGAACAAAATAAAGTTAAAACTTATACCGTTAGGCTTATACCAGAAAGAAGGGATTGTTTATGGAGAATAGCAGGTTATTCATTTATCTATAACAATCCATATTTATGGCCATTGATCTGGATAGCAAATCTCGATATTGTAACAAATCCAGATCTTATTTTCCCCGGACAGATTTTAATAATTCCTCCTTTACCGCAATAAGTTTAAAGCAATAATTAGAAAATATAAAAAATTTTAATATTAATTTGAAGTTTACAGTAAGGGAGGGAAAATGGAAAAAGAGCAAATTTATAAGGAAGATATAATTCCCTCGGATAATCTTGATTATATAGAAACAAGATTTAATGATTTAAGAGTAAGATTGGTATGTAACGATTGCGGATACAAATTTTTTTCTAAAAGAAATTATTCTTTTGTGGACAATTTAGAAGGTTATGATGAACTTATTGATGGCGTAAGATGTCCAAATTGTGGTTCTAAAGATGTTGAAGAGATTTGATCTTTGCTTATAAGTTCATTATAACTAGGAAGATTATGCGAGTCACATTATTTATTTCTTTACGATACCTATCTGGTAAAAAAGAAAATGGTATTTTTTCCTTCTTTTCGATAATGTCAATCATTGGCATAATTTTAGGTGTAGCAGCTTTAATTTCTGTCATTTCGGTTATGAATGGTTTTCAAGAAAATATTAAAGAAAAAACAATATCATTACAATCCTTCCATTTAATCATTCATTCTTTTGATCCTCAAGGATTTTATTATGATGAATTTGTTCAAAACTTGAAAGGGTTAAAACATATTGAAGGAATATACCCTTTTATTGAAACTGCTGTATTATTTTCCATAGATGGTTATACAAATGGCACATTATTGAGAGGTTATGATAAAAGCTTTTTTTATTCAAAAACTTTTAAATCAAATTCTATACTGGTAAATGGCTCTTATGATGAGATAGATTCCAATGGTTTTTTAGCTGTTGGCGATCAATTTGCTTTACTATATGGTACCAGAATAAATAGTAAGATAATTCTTACAGTTTTTACAGACTCAGTATTTCAACCAAAAATAAAATTATTTACAGTAAAAGCGAATTACAAAACTGGGTACTATCCTATCGATTCATCAGTTTTATTTACTACAATAGAAAATGCCCAACAACTTTTATCTATGAATGGGAAATGCACATCTATAGGTATTATGGTTGATAACTTAAAAAATGTTGAAAAAGTTAAAAAAGAGGTTATCAACAGGATTCCTTTTGGCAAAGTTTATGTCAACACCTGGTTTGAAGAGAATAAAAACACATATTCTGCTCTTCAAAATGAGAAAACTTTAATGTTTTTTATTGTTTTTATGATTATTATTGTTTCATCTTTTTATATCATCTCATCTCAAGTAATGACTGTTATAAATAAACAAAAAGAGATAGGGATATTAAAGGCAATCGGATTTACTCCAAATGATATTAATAATATATTTCTATTAAATGGCATAATCATTGGTTTATTAGGTGTTTTATTAGGAACTTCACTTGGTTTTATTATTTCTATGAATCTTGATTCTATCTTTCAGATAATTGAGAATTTTGTGAATGGATTTATTTCTATCGTTTTTTATTTTGTTAACATATTTGATAGATCCATTGTACAGCCAAGATTGCAAATATTTTCCAGGGATGTTTATTATTTCGATAAAGTTCCTGTCAGCATTAGATTACATGAAGTTATTTTGATCAATCTTGCAACCTTTATCCTTGTCTTTTTATCTTCATTAATACCTGCAAGAAAAGCAGCAATAGTTAAACCTAAAGAGGTTATTCATAATGAATGAAGTATTGAAAATAGAGAATTTAACCAAACATTATATAAATAATCAAGAAGAGATAGAGGTATTAAATAACATTAATTTAACTGCACATGAATCTGAAACAATCTCTATTCAAGGTATATCAGGGGTTGGTAAGACTACATTATTAAATTTAATAGGTGGATTTGATTCTCCAACTGACGGTAAGATTTATATTGACAATCAAGATATAACATTAATGAATGAAACTGAACTTGCTCATCTTAGAAATAGAAAAATTGGATATATTTTTCAATCCTTTTATCTATTGGAAGAGTTAAATATTCTTGAAAATATAATATTACCTGCTTTGAAACTTGGAACTTCCAAGACCGAAGCGATAGAAAAAGCATATGAAATAGCAAAATTTATCGGCATAGAAAAAAGATTAAAACATTACCCTTCGGAAATTTCTGGTGGAGAAAAACAGAGAGCTGCCATTGCAAGAGCTATTATTAATAACCCAAAAATTATCTGTGCCGATGAACCTACTGGAAATCTTGATTCTAAACATAAAGGGTTGATATCAGAGTTGCTTTTTTCTATTGTTGAGAATAGTAAACAAACTTTAATTTTAGTAACCCATGAAGAAGACCTTGCAAAAAAATGTAAAGCAAGATATTTAATAGAAAATTGCTCTTTAATTAAGAACTAAATTTGATTTTTATCTTTTTTTAATTATATTTATATTGATGTTACATTAAAATTAAATTATGAAAAATTAATTGTAGGAATTTATGGTTAGAGAAATAGACGGTTATTCTGAAGAGTTAAAAAAACTGATTGAAGAGATTGCGAAAAATATTGCCATTGAGATGAAATCCTCATCTATTCAACCAGGACATTTACTGCTTGGGATGATTAGGGAAAAACTTGGTTTATCTTATTTTATAATTTCTTATATAGTTAAAGATAATATTTATTCTTTGGAGCAAGAGATAACAGATCAATTATATAAGAATTCAAATTCGAACTTAACGATTTTCCCAACTGTTGATTTTTCTAATATTACAAAAACTTATCTGCAATATGCAAAGCAGATAATGGTACAGCTAAACGATAATATTTTAAGGGTAGATCACTTGCTTTTAGCTATTGTAATGCATCTTCATACAACAGATCCATCTTTAGATAGAGTCTTACAGTCTTATAATTTAACATTTCAAAATATAATGAAACTGATAGAAATCTTTGGTGATAATCCTTTGCTAAAAATAAGGGTAAAACCCAAATCAACATTTCCTACACCAGTTGCAGATAAGTTTTGTAAAGATTTTACAGAACTTGCCTGGAAAGGCGAACTGGATCCAATTATCGGAAGAGAAAAAGAAATTTATCGATTGATGCAAGTTTTAATGCGAAAAATGAAGAATAATCCAGTTTTGATTGGTTATCCTGGAGTTGGTAAAACAGCTATTGTTGAAGGTTTTGCACAGTATATTGTATCCCAACAAGTCCCAGAAAAATTAAAAAATAAAAGAATTATTAAAATGGATATGGGTTTTATTGTTGCTGGGACCAAGTATAGAGGTGAATTTGAAGATAGGCTAACCAAGATATTAAAGGATATAGAAAAGGCTCAAAATGTCATTTTATTTATAGATGAAATTCATACTATTGTTGGAGCTGGCGGAGCAGAAGGCGCAATCGATGCTTCAAATATATTAAAGCCTTTTTTGGCAAGAGGTTCTATCCAGATAATTGGAGCAACAACATTTGATGATTATAAAAAGCATATTGAAAAAGACAAGGCACTTGAAAGAAGATTGCAACCTATTGTAGTTGATGAACCAACACCAGAAGAAACTATAAAAATACTTGAAGGATTAAAATTAACATATGAACTTCATCATAATGTCATTTATGATGATCATTCCATTAAAAAAATTGTCGATCTTTCAAAAAAATATATTTCTGGAAGATATTTACCAGATAAAGCCATAGATGTAATGGATGAATGTGGCGCTTCTGTTAATCTTGAAAATGGACTACCTCCCCCTGTACTTATTCAAACTTCCAAAAAAATAGAGAATCTTATTAAGTTAAAAGAATCATATTTTCTTATGAATGAATTTGAAAAGCTACCTAAAGTGCAAAATGATATAAATGAGTTGTACAATCTTTATATGCAAGAACAGGAAAAATGGGGAAATCAGGTTTCAACTGGAATTTCAGTCATCACAGAAGAGATTGTATTGCAAGTTATTTCAAAAATGACTGGAATAAAAGCAGAAAAAATGCAGCAGGAAGAAGCATCCCGTTTACTTTTAATGGAAGAAACTCTTTCCAAAGTTATTGTTGGCCAAAGTGAAGCGATAACTGCGATTTCTCGTTCAATAAAAAGAGGAAGATTAGGCATAAAAAAGGAAAAAAAACCTATCGGTTCTTTTATCTTTTTAGGTCCTACTGGAGTTGGGAAGACAGAGGTAGCAAGAAGATTGGCTGAGTTCTTGTTCGGTTCTAAAGATGCATTGATTAGAATAGATATGTCAGATTATATGGAAAGACATACAATATCAAGACTGGTTGGAGCACCTCCAGGATATGTTGGTTATGAAGAAGGGGGGATCCTTACAGATTTGGTTAGAAGAAAACCTTATTCAATAATACTTTTCGATGAAATTGAAAAAGCACACCATGATTTTTTCAATATGTTGCTTCAGATATTAGAAGAAGGTGAATTAATAGATAATTTTGGAAATAAGGTAGATTTCAAAAACACTATAATAATTATGACATCAAATATTGGTTCTAAAGATATACTTCAATATCGAACCCCAGGCTTTGATATAAATCCACAGGAAGAACTTGATTTTGAAGATATCAAGAAAAAGGTACTCTATCAGGTTCAAAAGTCATTTAATCCAGAATTCTTAAATAGAATTGATGAGTTAATAGTTTTCCATCCTTTAACAGTTGAAAATCTTTATCAAATAATTGATTTAATGATAGCAGAAGTCAATGAATCCTTGAAAGAACATTCTCTTTTTATAACTGTAGACCAATCTGCTAAAGATTTTCTTATAAAGAAAGGATTCGACAAAAAATATGGTGCTAGACCTTTAAGAAGAGTCATCCAAAGAGATATCGAAGATAAAATTGCTCAGATGATGCTAGATCAGCAAATAAAAGAAAATGATCTTATCGAAATAAGTTTAAATGATAGTGAAAATCTTACTTTTATTGTAAAAAACAAAGAGCAAATGGTGATTGATGAAAAGACGATATCACATATTTAATATATTAAGTTGCTACATAAAATTTATCATATATTTTCTTCTTTTTATTAATCTTTTTACTAATCTTCCTTTATATGTTAATGCTCAAGATATACAGCAGCTTGCAGACTGGGAAAAATTGTATCAGCATAATTTATACAATGCCACTATTTTTCAGATTAACAATCTTTCTGATATCTCCCCTGATTTGAAAAATTATGTAATAGGGACCTGTTACTATTTCATAGGTAACTACGATTTGGCTGAATATTACTTAAAACAAGTTTCAACACATCTTTTTAAGTATAAACATGATCCAGTGGCTTTTTATCTGGGCATAATTTACTTTTTTAAAAATGATTTCCTTATTTCTGCAACTTATTTTAATGAAATATCCTCAAATTATGATTCATTGATCGAAGCCGGGAAATTTATTTATTACTTTAGTCTTGCATTAATTGAAATAGGTAAGCAAGATTTAGCATTAAAATTCTTAAAAATTGGTCTTGAAAGCAACTATGATTTTTATAAACAATATTATAGTTTTACCATTGCAAAAATATACTTTAACTTGCAGGATTATTCAAAAGCCGCAAGTGAGTTTGAAAATTTTCTCTATCTATACTCTGATTCCTCGTTAGCAGATGATACTTTATATTATTTAGGAAAATCTTATTATTACTTAAAAGATTTTAAAAACGCAAAAAAGGCATTTTCTTCAATAATTAACCTTTATAGATCTTCAGAATATTATTATTCTTCTCTTTTTTATCTTGGTCAAATTACTGGTAACAAAATTTATTTAGAAGAAATAATTTCAAAAAACCAATCTTTTGACTTAATTGATTATGTTTATTATTATCTTGCAAAATTATATTATGAAGAAGGTTCAAATGATAAGGCTTATCAGTATTTTACTCAATCTTTTAATAAAACCAATAATCAATTATTAAAATATAATTGTATTGTCTTTTTAATAAAGATTAAAGGCGATATTCCAATCTCTTATCTTGAAAAGTTAAATACCAATCAGAGGAAACCTATTTTAGAATATATCTTAAGCAATTATTTTTATTTTAAGCAATATGATAAGATATTTGAATATGAAAAAAGTGCATTTTCCAATGAAATTTTAACTGACCCGGTTACTTTAAGTATTTTAGGCAAGACATATCTTGAAACACAGAATATTGGTAAAGCATTAAATTTTTTCTTAGAGGCATTAAAATTTAATCCTTTAGATTATAAACTATATTTTTTTATAGGTTACTGTTACTATAAACTTGAGGATTATGAAAATGCACAAAAATTATTTAATAAAGTAATATCTGAAAATAATATTGAACCTTACTATGGCTATTATTCTTATCTTTATCTTGGAATTTTAGAGTTAAAAAAAGGAAATTATAAAAGTTCATCTACTTTTTTTGAACAAATTTTATTAAAATATCCAACTTTTAAATCTATTGGTGAAGTTTATTATTTTATGTCAATAGTGTACTATAATCTTCGAGATTTTAGAAAAGCACTTTCAGCAATAGAATTTGCTTATGCCTCAAATGTCTTAGGAAAGATGCGGTTGGCAATAATATCTCAATATACCATAATAATGATGAGATTTGATTTAGATAAAACCCAGCAATTATTTGAAGAATATGAAAATCTAAATGATGATAAAGGTTCAATTTATGCTTTAGCTATTAAAGTGGCAGAATACTTTTTCTCACTTAATAAGTATGAATTATCTCTTTATTTTTACAATAAAGCTTTGAAATATTCTGAACAACAAAATCAAAAACTTGATATAACCTTACAATTAGTTTCGATCTATTACAATACCCAAAAATATGATACAGCATTTTCAATTTTACAGGATTTAATTAATCAAAATATTGAATACAGGAAGAAAGATATTTTATTTTACTATTTCAATGTGGCAATTCAAAACAAGAACTTAGATGCTTCTAACTTATTGTTAAAATTAGGTAACCAGCAGATAAAAGATTATAGCAACTTTATCATTCAATTTCTAATTATTTTTAAGGAAAAAAATCAATTCGATGAAGCGATAAGCTATATAGACAAATTATTAAACAATTTTAATGATTTAGATCTTCCTATTAAATATGAACTGATGCTTAATAAGGCGTTAATATTGATGGAAGAAAATAAAATTGAGCAAGCTTTTAATCAATTTCAGATAATTTATCAAATTTTTAATGATAAGCAAAAAGATCTTGAATTATATCTTGTAGATTGTGCCATTAAGATTAAAAATTATGATTTTCTGATACAAAAAATACCAGTCTTATTTTCTTATAATGATCAGATACTTGATACAAATTCCTTTTATCTTATCTTGAAGTTGTACTTTATTGGAAAGATAGATGAGCAATTTATCAAAGAACTTAATGAGAAAAATCTTATAAACCAGGATGATATCAGATTTACAATTTTTTTTATCTATCTTAATAATAAATTAAACCTTAAAAAGCAGCAGGAATTGTTTAAGCCTTATCTTACATCGAAGAATTCTTCAACTACTTATTGGGCAAGATTCTTTTATTCTATTGCTTTATATGAATCCAAAGATTATAAAAATTCAAAATTACTTTTGGAATCTTTAATTCAATTTTCAGATGATATGCAAAAAGAATTAATATATTACTTTTTATCTTTGATAGAAAATCAAGAAGGGAAGGAGAAAAAATATTGGGATCTTCTTATAAAAGAGTATCCTTTTTCTTTATTTATATAATTTTTTTGATTTATGTAATTTCATTACTTTTTGTAGTGAATAGTCTTAAGGTTTATGCTCAGGAGAGTGATTCAATTTATATAGAAACAATGACAATAAGTATAGACTCACAGGAACTATTAAATCTCGAACAAGAAATTTCAGAAATTCCCATAGATTATGATTTATTAACTCTTACAGAAAATTTTATTACTTCATATGAACAATTATCCTTAAATGTTATTCAATTTAAGTATGACCAGAATTTTTATTTTTCAAATCTGCTATATTCAACATTGTGGGGATATAGGACTTTATTATACTATTCTTCAAATTTTGGTGCATCCTTTTTTCAAGGTTTTAGTTTTTTTGAAGTCTTTCCATATTTACCATTTTACTCTTTTCATCTTTTTCAAAATAATTTCGAGCTTCAAAAAAAGTTTATAAATTGGTCTGTTGACTATAAATTCTATTTTGAATCCTATAATTTACCTCAAACTGATTATCTTAACTTTTTCTCTAGTATTTTATCTAAACAGGAAGTCAACGGAAAAAATAACAATTTTGATTTTAGTTTATCTATTCAGACTTTATCCGTAAAACCAACTTACGATTTTTATCTACTTGAAAAGTTAAATATTAATTATCTGATATTTTTTAATGATAACATTTATAGTAAGATAAGCTTAAATCAGTTTTATGAAAGAAACTTTAGCTTAAAACCAGAATTTTCAATATTTTATAATTTTTCAACAATTGATATTGGATTTGGTGTATCTTATGATATTTTCCTGAATAATTTCAATGGTTTTTTTAATCTATTTTACGATGATCAAAAGATAAAAATTTTATTATCATTTGAAAAAAATTCAGATTATCAGTTTTTAAATGATAAATATACTATAATTTCAAATGAAAATTGGTGTTTATATAAAGATTTTATAAACTCAGTAGTTGGATTTTCATATAGGCAAGATATCTTTTCTTTTTCAACAAAACTACAATACTCGTACTTCTACAAAATGCCAATAAAAATCTATGATGAACAGGGAAAAATTTTTAATATAATACAGATAGAAAACTCCTGGTCTATTTATTTTTCTGTAGATTTTGATTGGCAAATAAATCCTGTTTTTGGTCTTTCTTTTAATTTTTTGTTAAACTTACCTTCATATTATCTTTCTAACTCTCAAATAATGCAAAATATCATTGAAACATACTTGAAAATGAATATTAAGTCATATTTTTATATAAATGATAAATCTATTTTGAGTTTTATAGTTAATTCTGAAATAATTAGAAAATATTTTGGAGAAAATAATCCTGTATATAATTTTCAGATTGAGTATAAATTCAATAAAACAGATTTTGAAGTCAATTTTATATTAACTTTAAATTTGAATTCTTTTTATATATTACCATTTATCGAATCGCCAATCATCAATCTGACTGCTACTTCTCAGTTTTATTTCTAGTAGCTTTCTGATAAAATTATATAAAATAATATGGATAAAAAATAATTACGGAGGAAAAATGAACTATTTAATCAAAGGTGGACCAGTAATGATACCTCTTTTTTTAGTATCATTATTGGCTTTAACTCTTATTATTGAAAGATTTATATACTTTAAGAAAAATGATGATTTTAATGAAAATGATTTCAAAATAATTAAGGCTATGATAATTATAAAAAACTATAATGAAGTTAAAGCTTATCTTGGAAAATTTTTATCTCCTATTGCAAAAACAATTTTAATGCTAATTGATTCAGTGGAACTTGGTAAGGATGATAGAGAAAATTTGCTTGATATTGAAAGCATGAAACAGGAAAGAGTTATCAATAGATTTTTACCAATACTGAAAATATTACCGAATTTGGCAACTTTATTAGGATTACTTGGAACAGTTACAGGGATGATCAAAAACTTTATGATAGTTGCCCAGATTGGTACGGGAGATCCAACCGCTTTAGCTTCTGGTATTTCTGAAGCTCTTATAACAACAGCTACTGGTTTAATAATAGCCATACCAACTGTATTTTTTTATACTCTTTTAGATAATAAAGCAGATAATCTCGAAAAAAGATTATATATTTTTATAAATGAAATAAATAAAATAATTTTATAAAATATGTTTTTTTTAATCTTGTTATTTGTTATTTTACTATTATTTTCAGCCTTTTTTTCCTCAACTGAAACGATGTTTTATCTTTCTGACGAAAAGATAAAAAATCAATATATTAAAATAAACAATGATTTATTTTTAATCTTTATTTTAATCTCCAACACCCTTGTCAATATTTTTATAGGAATAATTTCAGAAAGAATATTTACAGAGCATCTTTTTAAGGGTCAATCCATTTTATTTACTATAGGTCTTACAACTTTTATTTTACTATTTTTTGGAGAAATAATTCCTAAAAGATTAGCATTAATTGTCTATCCATTTGTAAATAGACAGTTTTTTTACATAATGCAAAAGTGGATTGATATAATTAGATTTTTTGAGAAAGTCATTAATATTTTTATAAAACCTTTTTCAAAAATAAATCAAGAAGACAAGTTATTTACTGTAAAGGAAATCAAAGATGCTTTATATGATGGTGTTAAAAATGGTTATTTTAATCCTATACAGGCATATTTGATTGCTAATCTTGTTTCACAATCCTTATCGACAGTTAAAGACAATATGATTCATTATTCAGAATTTCCATTTATAACCATTGATAGTAATATTTCGAAAGTTTATGAATCTTTTAAAAACACAAATTTATCCAAGCTACCTGTTTTATCTAAAAATATGAAAAATATTTATGGTTACATTTCGAAAGGTGAAATAATAAAAGCACTTTTAGAAAATAAAAAAAATGAAACTTTAATGATTAAGTCTATTATTAAACCTTTAGATATGATATATGAATTTGAAAATATTGAATTCGCTATCAAAAGATTTATCGAAAAAGAAGATACAATTTTAGGTGTTTATGATGAGCATTTCCAATATTGTGGAATATTAGATTATCATAAAATTATAGATAATATGCTTTTCAGTTTTTCTACTAATACTTTTAAAAAATTCCCATTAATTATTCATTCAAATATTTCATGCAGAACTTTATATTATAATTATGATATTGAAATTAAAGATGAAGATTTTGATTTAAGTTTAAATGATCTTTTACTCAATAATCTTGAAAAGATTCCTCAAGAAGGCGATTATATTATTTATCAAAAATATAAATTTACTATTGCTAAAATAAAAAATAAAAAAATAACTCAAGTTGTTATTGATAAAGAGCAGTAGATGAGATATTCAATATTTATAATTTTATTTTTATTGATTTTATCTGGATTTTTTGCTGGAATAGAAACTGCTTTTTTATCTTTAGATCTGTTTTTTATTGAGATAAAAACAGAAAAAAAACATAAATTTTCACTAATTTATTATATTCTTAAAAAGCCGCATATTATAGTTACTACAATCCTTATAGGTACAAATATTTCTTTAATTGCTTCTACTCAAATATTGTCAAAATACTTAAATCAACAGTATCTTTTTGATAAGATTTTTCTATATTTTATTTTCCCTTTAATCACATTAATTTTAGCTGAAATCTATCCCAAAATTTTATTTTCTAAGATTTCATATACTATTTCCAAAATACTGGTATATCCATATTTTATCTTTCAAATAATATTAAGCCCGATAGTCTTTATTTTTAATTTGATTTCAAAAGTTTTCGAACTTTTATTTTCTTCAAAGACAAATTCATTAGATAAAATACAAAATGAAGAAATCAAAAATATTTTAGCATCTTCATTAAAAAGCAAAATCTCTCAAGCAAATCTTTTTATTGAAGATGCCATAAAATTTGATGAGATATCAATATATGATATTCAAAAACCAATTTTTTCCTTACCTTCCTTGATTTTTGATGAAAATGGTAAATTAGATATATCTGACCTATATGAAAATTGGGATAAGAATTTTGCAGTTTATGATGAAAAAAATAACTTTTTGGGTATCATAAATTTAGATACAGTTTTTAATTCTAAAAAAATCCAAAAATCTTTTACCCCAAATGAGATCCCTTTTTTAGAAAACATTCCTGTAATTTATGAAGGGAAAAACCTGCTAAATGCTCTTGAATTATTGAATAAAACTAATTCACAAATTTTAATTACAATAGATGAATTTGGTCAAAGAAGTGGTATTATTACAAAAATAGATTTATTTTCTTATATTTCAAAAACTATATTTTCAAAGGAGGATGCTTACAGATATAATATAAAAAAAGTAGGTGAAAATACATATATTGTTCCTGGTTTTTCTGAGCTTACAAATCTTAGTAGGACAATTGGCATAAATATTGCAGATGATTATTATCATACTTTCAATGGTTACTTAATTCATATACTTGGTAAAATTCCGAAAGAAGGAGAAGTATTTTTTATAAATAATAACTTGGAAATAAGGATTGTAAGTGCAAATAAAAAGTATGTTGAAAAAGCAATAGTAAAGATAATTGATAAAAAAAGGAAAAATTTTTAAATGAAAGAAGAAAAAAAGATTAAAAATCTAGAGCATCCAGATCCAGATTTTATTTCAATAATCAGTAAATATGATATAAATATTGAATTTAGTGAGGAGGTGATAAAAGAGGTTGAAATTTTGCAAGATTTCGCAATACCAAAAGAAGAGTATAGCAAAAGAAAAGATTTACGCCACTTATTTACTATTACTATGGATAGTATAAATGCAAAGGACTTTGATGATGCATATTCCTTAAAATATGAAAACAATATATGGACTTTATGGGTTCATATTGCTGATGTTTCATATTTTGTTAAAAAAGATTCTAAATTGGACAAAGAGGCACAAAAAAGAGGAAATTCATATTATTTGGGGCCAAATGTTGTTCATATGTTACCTGCCGTGCTTTCTGAAAATCTTTGCTCGCTAAAAGAAAAGGAAGATAGATTGGCAGTTACATGCGAAATGCAACTTGATAAAGATGGTTCTATAATTAAATATGATATTTATAGATCCATCATAAATGTTAATGCAAGAATTCCATATGAAATTGGAAATCAAATATTAGATGAGAAAAAGGATGAAGGGGATGAAAAATATAGATTTTTATTACTTTCTCAAAAATTGCAGACAATTCTTTTTAATAATCGAATAAGCGATGGTTCTTTGAATTTTGATTTCCCTGATTATATCTATATTTTTAAGGATAACTACATTGTCCCATCTGATATTTTAAGATATGAAAGAGGAATATGTGAAAGAATAATTGAAGAATTTATGCTTTGTGCCAACAAGGTTATAGCAACTGCTGGAAGTAAGCTTAACAGTTTTATTTATAGAATACATGACAAACCTGATGAAGTTTCACCAAAAAGCAGAGATTTAGAAATTTCTGATAAACTAACTCATAAAAAAATAAATGAAATCTTAAAAACTTTCAAAAATACAGATAAGCAATTTGCAGTAGAAACAATGATTCTAAAATCCTTAAAACGAGCTAATTATGATAATAAAAATATTGGTCATTTTGGTTTAAATTTTGAAAAATATACTCATTTCACATCACCTATTCGAAGATATAGCGATCTTGTTACTCATAGACTTGTTCTGGGTGAAAAATATGATGCAAAGGAACTTAAACAGATTTCTATTTTAACTTCAATAACACAACAGATCGCAAATTCAGCTGAGGAGGAATATAATAAAATAAAAAATGCTCATTTTTTAAAAAAATACCTGAAAAATCTTTTTAAGGTAAGTGTAGTAGGGGTTATCCCGAAAGGAGTATTTTGCAGGATTGAAAAATATGGTTGCGAAGGTTTGCTCTCCTTTAAGAAATTGAAAGAAAAAGGATATATATATAATAAAAAGTTAAATATTTTTGAAAATATAAGGAATAAAAAAACTATAAAAATTGGAACCAATTTAGAGCTCTTTTTAATAAGATCTGATCCTAAAAATGGATTTATAGACTTTGATTTCAATAAAGATATAAATGAAAATAAAGAAACAAATAAAAAGATGAAAACTGAAAAAGGAAAAAGAAAAAATGACAAGAAGAATCAAAAAAAGAGAAGGCATTCAAGTCGATATGACTCCACTAATTGATATGATGTTCTTATTAATTATTTTTTTCTTAATAGCTACAAGTTTTCAAACATATAAAAAAATAAGTGTTACACTTCCAGGCTCTGAAACAGGAGAAAATCCTGCAAATGAGCCATTTATAATATCAATCTTAAAAGATGGAAGTATTTTAATTGAAGAGCAAAAATATACTTTAGCTCAATTTAACGAATACTTAAAAAATAATTTAAGCAATCTATCTTCACTGCAAATATACTTAAATGCAGATAGAGATGTTGATTATGAAACAATAATTAAAATATTAGATGTTTTGAGAAAAAACTCGTTACAATCAATTTCCTTAGGAGTAAAACCGTATTAATAAAAAATGAAGAATATTAATAAAAAATGAAGATGGATAAAAATATTTCAAAATCCTTTATTATATCATTGATTTTTCATATCATTTGTATAGTTATTTTTTCTTTTACCTTACATTTACCTTCATTTGATCAAAGCATAGACTTAAAACCAGTTAATATTGAAATAAACAACAACTTAAGTTTTTCTGAAATGAATGCAGGTGTTCAAACTTCACCTATAGTTCAAAGCGAAAAAAAAACAGAGCAAAAATCCCTTGAGAAAAATATTGATATAAAGACCGAAAAATCTGAAACCAAATCTATTGATTCTCAAAAAGTAGTTGATAAGTCTACTGAAACAGAAGACAAACCCCTTATTACCCCTATTGAATCAAAGAAAGATGAAGACCAACAAAAAAGTGTAGTTACTCCAGGACAATCAGATTCCTCAAATCTATCGAATGCCAGTCAAGCGGATGAATCACAAACTTCAAGTTCTGATGATATAGTTCAACAATTAATAGCTTCGGGATTACAGGATGAATCTGGACAGAACTCAAAAGATAATATTCAATGGAATTCTGGAGTAAATAGATGGGCTGTTAAAAAAATAAAACCAATTTTACCAAAAAAATATCAGGAAAAAGGAAACACAATATCCTGTAAAATCTATATTGAAATCAATAAATTTGGCTCTGTAATATCTGCAATTATTGTTCAATCTACAGGTTACCCTGAGCTTGATCAATATATAATTTCTATAATAAAAGATTGGAAGTTTAACCAGGTTACATATGATAAAATAGATTCTGGTTACATTACTATTATTTTTGTAGTTTCTTAGCCTCGTTTAATTTGTTTTTAATTGACTTTTCAATATAAAAATGTAGAAGAAACTTAGATGAGAAATTAGTAATACTAAGGAGCAATAAATGTTTATTAAATCAAGAAACTTTTTCTTTATTTTTTTGTTGATTTTAATTTTTATTTTTTCAAATACAAATCTTTATGCTCAACAAACAACTTCAGTAGAAGACTTTTTAGGGAAAAAGATTTCTAAAATAATAATAAATGGATTAAATATAGTAACCAAAGAAGAAATATTGTTTTTACTTCCTGTCAAAGTAGGTGATACATTAACTAATTCAAATTTAAACGATATTATTCCTGTTTTATATAAGACAGAATATTTTAAGACAATAAACTATGAATTGTCTTTTGATATTGATGGCTCTGTCATTATTACTATTAACCTTGTTGAAAGAGAATTAATAAATAAAGTCCAAATTGAAGGGAATAAAGCATTATCAAAAGATAAGATTTCTGAAAAATTGATAGTTCAACCAGGTGATTTCATATCAGATACAAAATTAAAAAAGACAATTGAATTGATTAAAAATCTCTATCTTGATGAAGGATATGAAGCACCAGATATAGATTACTCTATAGAAAAGAATCAGGATAGTAACTCTGTTAATGTTATTTTCAAAATAACTGAAAAGAAAAGATATATAATCAAAGGGATAATTTTTGAAGGTAATAAAGTATTCAGTGAAAAAGAAATTCTTAAAGTAATTCAGACAAAAAAGCAGGTCAAAATTATTTTTGAGTTTAATAAAGGTGTCCTTAACCAGGGTAAATTGGAACAGGATTTAAAATCTATATCTAAACTTTATTATACTAAAGGTTATCTTGATGTTGAAGTCACTGTAAAAGATATAAAAGTTACTGAAACCGAAAAGGAAAAACAACTAATTCTTATTATATCGATTGTTGAAGGGGAACAATATAAGTTAAAATCTTTTACACTGACTGGAAACAAGTTGTTTTCTCTTGAAGAATTCTTAAAAGCAGAATATATAAGTCCAGATGTTATATATAACAAAGTTGCGATAGAATCTTTAGCAGAACAGATAAGACAATATTATGGAAACTATGGATATGTTTTTGCCAATGTTGATCTTGAGGAAAATATTGACTACATTAATAGAAAAGTTGATGTAATAATGACTATCTCAGAAAATCAAAGAGCACATATTGAAAAAATTATTGTCAAGGGAAACACAAAAACAAAAGACTATGTTATTATAAGAGAACTTATGATTCAGGAAGGAGAAACTTTTAGTATAGATAAAATTAGACAATCTATTTACAATTTATATAATACACAATATTTCAGTGCTGTTGATGTGCAATTTCAACCTGGATCTGATGATACTTTAATAAATCTTATAATCGCAGTTGAAGAAAAAAATACCGGACAATTCAAGTTTGGCGCGACATTTTCTCCTGGTATTCAGAATAGCTTTGGATTGACAGGTAGTATCGCAGAACCAAATTTTCTAGGATTGGGTTTACAAATTTCAGCAGATCTATCAATATATCTTGAAAACAAATATATTTTAACATTATCCTATCTTGACAGATGGTTTTTAGGCGAACCGATTCAATTTGGTGTTAGTCTATCAGGATCTGTTGCTCAAAGTTCAACTTATGTTGATAATGATCAAAATAATGAACCAGATTTGGATCCTGAAAATACAGATAATTACCTGACTATGAATTACTGGCAGGATAAATTTGCTCTATCATTTACTTTAGGTAAAAGATGGAGACCATATTTTTCTCTTGTCGGTTATTTTTCAACAAACATATTAAGATACCACAGCGTAGATGGTGTTACTGATCTTCCTTATGTTTCTCAATATGCATTTAAACCATTTATTGAATTTGCAAATGGAAATGATAACTACTGGTCATATTCTGGTTCAATATCTATTCTTGCAAAATATGATACAAGAGATTACTATCTATTTCCGACAAAAGGATTTTTTATTAAAGGTATGCTTGGTTATTATGGCGGTATACTTTTTGGAGATTCTCAATTTATAAAGTTAAATCTTGGATTTAACATTAATCAAACCTTATTCTGGAAATTTGTTTTATCTTTTAATTCTTCATTAGATTTTATCTTTCCTCAACTTGATGGTCAAATTGCTGTAGCCCCCGAAGATCTATTGTATATAAATGGTTATACCGATATCAGGGGTTGGAAAATAAAGATGGATCCGTATTATGGTAAAGCAAAAGGTGTTTTTTCAATTGAACTTCAAAGAGAAATTATTACCCAAATGCTATCTTTTACTACTTTTATTGATTTAGGATATTTATTATCTTCACCATCAGATTTAACTTTGATTAATCCAGCAAATCTATTTGGTACAATAGGATTTGGATTAAAACTTCAAATACCTCAACTTCCTTTAAGATTATATTTAACACAGCCTTTTGTTATTACATCCTCTGGTCAGATAGATTTTCTTAAAACATCATTCTGGCAGTGGGATTTTACATTCACAGTAGGAGATATTTTTACATTTTAATATTTTATGATTAATATTTTGTTTTTATATTTTGTTTTTGAAATTTTATTTTTATAATAACTAACATATAATTTCTAAGAAGTTGTTATTTTGGGAGGAAGAATGAGTAAAAAAAGAATACTTATTCCTCTTTTATTAGTAATTTTAATCTTACTCAGCTTTATATCTGCTGATTTTATTAAAGTTGCAGTCGTTGATATGGAATTTGTATTAAAAGAATATAAGGTAACTCTTGTAGATATAAAAAGGCAATTTTATATCGGTGAAATGACTTCGAAATTCGAAAAGATTAAAGCCGAAATTGATGTTATAAATCAAAAACTTTCAAGTCCTAATTTAACTTCTGATGAAAAAGCAAAACTTGAACAAAGTAGGCAAGATAAGTTAAATGAAGTAATTCAGTTAAGAGATTACTATAAAAAGTTAGATGATGATTTACAGCAAAATAGGCAAAAATATATAATGGAAGATATATCATTTGCAATAAAAAAAGTATGTGAAAAAAAAGGGTATGCTTTAGCTTTTGATGCCAAAATGGCAGGCATTTTATTTTATGCAGATTATATAGATATTTCTAAAGATGTTTTAGAATATTTATTTATAATGATAGTTAGATTTTTAAAAGATAATAATGTTACAAATCCTGAAAAGTACGGCATAGATCCAAATCTCTATAAGCAATATCAATAAAATAAAATTTAATATAAATTTTATGATTAAATATATAAAGAAAGAATATTTTGCAAATGATTTGAGTCGATTTGCAAAGATTAAAATACTTGGAGACGAGAAAAACAGATTTTCTGAAATATCAAATCTTGATTATATAAAAAATAATTCTTTAATCTATGTTAGCGAAACTAAATTTTTTGAACTTGTTTGTAAATCAAATGCTTCAGTAATAATAATCCCATATTCTTTGAAAGAAAATGCAGAAGAAATAATAAAGACAGATCAAACTAAGACTTTTATTTTATTTGAAAATCCAAAGTTACTATTTGCTTATGCTACATCTTTATTTAAAAAACGAATGCCCCAATATGGTGTTGATAAAAGTGTTATAACAAAATCTTTTATAGATGAAAAAACTGTTGAGATAAATTCTTATGTAACAATAGGCGAAAATGTCACTATAGAAAAAGATGTCATTATTGATTCATTTGTGTCTATAGGAGATAACTGCGTTATTAGGGAAGGAACTATCCTTTTTTCTGGTGTTAAAATATATGAAAATTGCGAAATAGGTAAAAATTGTATAATCCATGCAAATACTGTAATAGGTGCCGATGGTTTTGGTTTTGTACCAGATAAAGAAAAATATCAGAAGATTGAACATCTTGGTAAAGTTATTATTGAAGATAATGTGGAAATAGGAGCAAATAGCTGCATAGATAGAGCAACTTTTGGAGAAACAAGGATTAAAAAAGGTACAAAAATCGATAATCTTGTGCAAATTGCTCATAATGTAACTATTGGTGAAAATTCAATTATCTGTGCTCAGGTAGGAATTGCTGGTGGTGCAAAGATTGGAAACCATATTACTTTTGCAGGACAGGTAGGTGTTTCAGATCATGCTATTGTTGAAGATAATGTAATAGCCGGTGCTCAAGCAGGGCTTACACCTAAAAAATATGAAAAAAATTCATTTTTATTAGGAACTCCAGCAATCGATGCTATGAAATTTAAAAAATCTATCGTTTTATTTTCTCAACTTCCAGAAATTGTAAAAAATTTATATCAAATTGAAAACCTAATAAAAGAGATAAAAGATAAAATTAAAGATTGAAATTAAAGACTTAAAATAAATATGATATCAAAGATTAAGTAAAAGGATTAAAATTAAAGAGCAAAATTAAATATCAAAATATAGGGATCCACTATGAATAAAATTGAAAAAAATTCTAAAATTTCTGAAGATTTAGTAATTGGTGATGGTAATCATATTGGTTCAAATGTAATTATAAAAGAAGGCTGTGTAATTGGGAACAATAACATTATTTTAGATAATAGCATTATTGGTCCTTATGTGAAAATGGGAGATAATAATGAAATAGGATATTTTACTTATTTGGGAGGAGACCCTCAAGATCATGATTTTATAAAAAATTCAATATCATATGTGGAAATTGGAAATAATAATATTATAAGAGAATATGTCACAATACATAGAGGAACAAAAGAAAATTCAAAAACTATAATTAAAGATAATAACTTTTTAATGTCTTATGTTCACTTAGGTCATAATGATACTGTTGGAAGTAATTGTACATTTACAAACCTTGTTCAACTTTCAGGTTATGTTGAAGTTGAAGATAATGTCGTTTGGGGGGGTATGTCTGGAGCGCATCAATTCTGTAAAATTGGCGCTTATACTATGGTTGGTGGAAAATCTTATATAAATAAAGACATATTGCCATATTCATTGGTTTTTGGCATACCAGCTAATGTTATAGGAATTAATTCAGTTGGGTTAAGAAGAGCAGGATTTAATTCAGAAGATAGAGAAATAATAAAAACACTTTTTCATATTATTTATAATAGTGGTTTGGGTTTTTCGAAAGCAATTGAAAAAATAAAAGATGAATACTCTGGTAATATTTATGCTGAAAAAATATTGAACTTTGTAGAAAGAAGCAAAAGAGGATTGGCATCTTTTGGATATAATAAATCAGATAATGGATAGAATTAGAATTTTATGTATAGATTGGGGTAAAAAAAAATTAGGTCTGGCAATTTCAGATCCTTTCAATTCTTATGCCATTCCATTAAAGCCGTTAATCAATAATGAAAATTTATATGGGCAGCTAATCAAGATAATAAAAGAATATAGAATAAATCTAATAGTGATTGGATATCCTTTATTAGAAAATAATCAAGAATCAAGTATATGTAAGGTTGTAAAAAATTTCTCTGAAATATTAAAAAATGAATTAATAAAAGAAAAGATTAATGCTCAGATTTGTTTCCAAAATGAATTTTATAGTACTAAAAATGCCAAGAATATTGCAAATAGTTTTGAATCAAGTAAGAAAAGTTGGGAAATTTTCAAAGACTCTTACTCAGCAAAAGTTATTTTAGAAGATTATCTATTTGAAAATCTTTGTAAAAAAAAGAATCAATAAAATGTTGAAAAAAATCAACATTTATGTGAATAATAATAACATTTTCATTAAAAATAAAGCAGATTTACCTTGATAATACTAACAAAAGAGAAAAAATAATGTAGGTATAATAATTGCTTATATTATAAAAAATGAAACGTAAAACTTTAAAGAAAACCATAACTAGAAGTGGTATTTCAATACATAACGGTAAAATTTGTTCATTAACCTGCAGACCATCTTACTATAATAAAGGTATAATTTTCTATAATGTAGCTAAAGACCCATATAAACTATATCCTATTCCATTATCTGTTTTTGCAGTGGCAAGTACAAATAATTCTACCTCTTTGGGTATTAAAAACACAGTAAATACTGTTGAGCATCTTTTATCAGCCCTTTCAATGTTTTATATTTCTGATCTGATAGTTGAGGTAGATGGTGATGAAATACCAATATTAGATGGTTCAGCATATTCTTTTGTAGAAATGATTAAGGAAGCTGGTATTGAAGAACTTGAAGAAGAGCAAGAAATATTAAAAATCACTTATCCAATCTGGATTGTTTCGGATGATAAATATATTATTGCAATGCCTTCATCTAAATTTTCTATTACATATAGCATAGATTTTAGCTCGAAAAGCCAACTTTTGCCATATCAGGTAGTTTATCTTACTTTAGATACCGACACCTATATTAAAGAGATTTCTAGAGCTAGAACATTTGGGTTTTTGGAAGATATAGAACATCTTAAAAATAATAATCTCGCTCTTGGTGGAAGTCTTGATAATGCTCTTATTTTTACCAAAGAAGGGATATTAAATAAAGAAACAAGATATCAAAATGAAGCTATTAGACATAAAATTCTTGATCTTATAGGTGATTTATACCTTTTAGGTAGACCTATTGAAGGGCATATTATAGCTCACAAGGCAGGGCACAATCTAGATGTCAGTTTTGCTAAAAAAATTTATTGGAATGAAATAAATAGAGAAAATACCCAAAATATCCAGAAAATTCTTGATGATTTTGAAAATATTTCTAATAGATTAAAAATTTCTATAAAACAGAATTTTTAATCTCGACTAGACTTATCTCCCAATTTATCTATAAAATTCTATCTTCAATTTAATTTTAATTTTTAAAATTTTGTGTATTTTATTTTTATCTATGGAAGGATACAATTCAGTTGAAAAAATTTTTTCTGAAAATGCTATAAAAATCTTAAAAGATTCCCTTATTAAAAGCAATGGAAATGAAATATTTTGGGGGTGCAATCTTGATGAATCAAAAAAGTTTATAGATTTTGTTGAAACAATATTTTTTGGTTCTAATAATTCTGTTTTATTTGATAAAAAAAATGCTATCAAATATGATCTTGTTTTACATAATCATCCAGATAATATAATTGAACCCTCAGAAGAAGATCAAATTATAGCTTATAGTTGTATGAATATGGCTGTAGGTTTTGCAATAATTGATAATAATCTAATTAATTGTTATATAATTATTCCTCCCAAATCAATAATCAAGAGAAAAAAAATAAAAGATCTAGAAGTCGAAAAGATATTTAAAGATCCATCCCAATCTCTATTAAATATCTTACCAAATTATAAGATAAGAGAAAGTCAAATTGAATTATCAAAGTTAATGCTTAACATTATAAATGATGATAAAGTAGGTTTTATTGAAGCTCCTACAGGCATAGGAAAATCTTTGGCTTATTTAATTCCATCCTTTTTATATATAAAGAAAAATAAAGTGAAAATTATTATATCCACTTATACAAAAAATCTTCAAAATCAGTTAATCAAAAAAGATATACCTTCAGTTATAAAAATATTAAATCAAAATTTATCTATTGAAGTTGCATATGGCAGACAAAATTATTTATGTCTACTTTCTTATTCAAATTTCAAAGAAAATTTTAATTTTTTATTTTATGAATCTGTTGAATCAGAAGTTATGCAGCAACTTGAAGAATGGGTAAAAAAAACTAACGATGGACTTCTTTTGGAATTAAGTGGGAATTATGAAAAAAAAATAATTGATGAAATTAGAAGTAATTCAAATCTTTGCCTTTCAAATAAATGCAAATTTTTCAATGAATGTTTTTACTATAGTGCAAGAAGAAGGTTAAATAATGCAGATATAATTGTTACAAATCATCATCTTTTACTTTCATATGAACTAAGTGAAGATTTTTCAGATTTTTTTCCAATATATAACACCATAATATTTGATGAAGGGCACAATTTACCTGATGTTATTGAAAGCATTTCTACTTATACATTTTCAACATTTGAAATTCAGAAAAAATTATTTAAATTGGCACAAAATACAAATAAAAAAAAGGGCTTACTTCAACTATTAGATGACAACCTTTCAAAAAGTAGTCTTAAAAATACTACAGTTGGCAAAAAGATAGTTAGATTAGCAGAAGATATTCAAAACCAGGTAGTTGAATTACAACAGATAGTTTCAAATATTCAAAATCTTATTACATATGAAATAATAAATCTAATAAACAGTAGTAAAATAGATAATTCAAAATCAAAAACATTAGTAAATTTAACTGATTTAGCAAAAAGGAATCCAGAAATCTTAAAGGCAATATATGATTTTTTAGAAGAATCTTTCGAAAATATAAAAACCTTCACAGATTCAGCTTCTTTGTTGCTAACATTACTTGATATTATATTTAATAACGAAGAAAAAAAAGATACAGAATTTTCATTTTTACAATATCTATATGGTAATATTAGATCAGCAGTTAAATTTTTCCTTAATATTAATGAGTTTTATATTGAATTTCAATCTCTTTTAAGCAATAGTCATCAAATAAGTAATAATCAAAAGATTCAAAAATACCTTAAGGTACTATGGTTTGAAATTTCTAACAACATTATAAATTTTTATTTTTACAATGAAGAAAAAGGACTAACTTTTAATGATATTATAAAAACTAAAGCTAAATCTTCTATTTTTATTTCAGCAACCTTAGCCACAGAAAATTCTTTTGATTATATCAAAGAGCAATTAGCATTAACAGAAGATATAAAAAAAAGTTGTATAGATAGAATCTTTCCCTCGATATTTCCATATGATAAAAATTCATCTTTATTCATAATAAAAGGGATAAATCCTCTTGATAGATTTACCTATAAAAATAATATTTCAGATATAATATTGCAAGTTTTATCTTCCACAAAAGCAAAAACAATGATATTGACAACTGCATATAGTGATATAAATGATATATCTGAAGCGGTAAGAAAAAGTAAGAAAGAGATTAATCTTTTAGTTCAAAATAACAGTTCGATAAACTACACCTTGCTTGATGAATTTAAGAAAGATAAAAAATCAGTTCTTTTGGTAAATATGGGTTTTTGGGAGGGCATAGATCTTATTGGAAAAAATTTAGAAATTCTTATTATAAGTAAATTACCATTCAAAGTTCCTGATACTCCAGTACTTAAAGCTAAAACCGAAAGATTGGATAACCTTGGTGAAAATTCATTTTTTAAGTTATCTTTACCATATGCAATAATAAAAATAAAACAAGGTTTTGGCAGATTGATAAGATCAGAAGAGGAAACAGGGATTTGTATACTTTTAGATGATAGGGTTATATCCAAAAATTATGGTTATTTAATTTTGAATTCACTTCCAAATGCAAAATTAGAAATAATTGAAAAAGATGAATTTTTGGACAAATTTATTTCAAGATGTAAAGAACTTGAAATTTATTAATAAAAAAATTATATTTAAAAGACTAACTGCTACATTTATTTGATCAAGAGCTTGAAATTTAATAATTTAAGAATCATATTCTTTTTGCTTAATTAAAAAATTGGTGTAAATAAGTAATTGTATGAATAGTAAAAAATATTTTATCAGAGAAATAGCCTTTATTCTTTTTTTTATTTTCTTTTTAATATTTGCTTTTCAAAACAATATCTTTGCAGCAGACTCAAAACCTCAAATACCATCAGATAAAATCAAATACTACGAAGATGTCCTTTTATATGGAACAGAAGAAGAACTTCAAAAGGCATTAAGTGAACTACTTCTTTATGATGTGACTCCACTTTTGAATCAACTTTTAAATCTATTAAATTCTTCTATCAAACCTTCTATTAAAATATCTATAATAAATTGTATTCGTTCACTTAAAGAGAAAGCACAGGTAATTGCGCCTTCTTTAAAAGTTATAATAACAGACAAATATGCAGATAAAAATTTACTTGCGATAACTATTTTGGCTTGCGGTGAACTTGGATTAATTGAGTTTGAGGATGATCTTTTCAATATTTTTAACGATAAGGTTTATAAAGATGATATTAATATATTAAAAAACATTTTGATTGCTCTTGGTAAAATGCAATCTAAAAAATATATGGATCAGATATTTTCATACCTTATAGATTCTAAAAACAATTCTGAAATCCGTTCATCAGCTGCTTTATATTTTGTTGAATTTGATAGTATAGATATAAAATATATTCAAAAATTCAATGAGATGGTTATAGATAAAACAGAAAATTCTTTTATAAGAAGATATTTATTGTATGCTTTATCAAAATACAAGGATCCATCCTCTTATGATTTTATAGTCAAAGCAATAAGCGATGAAGATCCTTATATTCAAATATATGCTGCAAGAGCATTAAAGGAATATAAATCTAATGAAGCTATTTCAGTTTTATTAAATGCTTTAAGAAGCAACAATCCTTCAGTTAGGGTCGAGGTTTTGAATCTTCTTGGAGAAATAAAAAGTCTTGAACCTATTGAAGCTATTGTCTATAAAATAATGAATGATAAAGATGCCAATGTAAGAAAAGCAGCAAGAGAAGCATTTTTAAAAATTGTTGAAGCCAACAAAAGTGCTAATTTTACTGAGCAGCAGGCAGAGACAATTAAAAATACTTTACTATATATTTTTAAGTATGATCCTTTGGAAGCAAATAGATTGAGGGCTAAACAGTTGTTATTAGAAATTTTTAAGATGAATCTATAATTTAATGTAATAATTTATGATTAATTTACTTATTTATAATCAAAAAGGGGTAAAAAATGCCAGATAATGAAAAATTAAAAGAAAAGGAAAAATTACTTGATACAACAATTGAAGCAATAAAGCGACAATTTGGCGAAGGTTCCATAATGAAATATGGGGAAAACAAACACCCCGATATTGAGGTTATTCCAACTGGATCTTTGGCTTTGGATATAGCTCTTGGAATCGGAGGATTGCCTAAAGGTAGAATTGTAGAAATATATGGTGCAGAATCTTCTGGTAAGACCACATTGGCTCTTCATTGCATCGCTGAAGCACAGAAATTGGGAGGAGTAGCAGCATTTATAGATGCGGAACATGCACTTGATCCTCTTTATGCACAAAAACTTGGAGTTAAAATAGAGGATCTTATTATTTCTCAACCAGATAACGGTGAGCAGGCTTTAGAAATTACAGATGCTCTTATTAAATCAGGTGCTGTCGATTTAATTGTCATTGATTCAGTTGCAGCATTGGTTCCAAAATCAGAAATTGAAGGTGATATGGGAGATTCATTTATTGGTACTCAAGCAAGATTGATGTCTCAAGCTATGAGAAAACTTACTGGTTCAATTTCAAAATCAAATTCTATACTTCTATTTATAAATCAGGTTAGAATGAAGATTTCCTCTATTCCTTTTGGCAATCCCGAAACAACTCCTGGTGGACTTGCCTTGAAATTCTATTCTTCAATAATTATCAATATTAAAAAATTGGAAAATATTACACAAGGTGAGGAAACTTTAGGTTCTGGTGTAAAAATGACAGTCAAAAAAAATAAACTTTCTCCTCCATTTAAAGTGGCAGAAACAGTTCTTCTATATGACAAAGGCTTTTCCAAAGAACTGGAACTTATTGAGCTTGGAACTAAATTAGATTTAATAAAAAAGACTGGAACCTGGTTTAGTTATCAAGATATAAAGCTTGGACAGGGAAAGTTAAATGCTGCTACTTTTTTAACTGATAATAAGGAAATAGCATTAGAAATCGAAAACAAAATAAGAGAATATTTTCAATTAAAACCTGTCCAACTCACAAATAAAACAGCTGCTGAGAATAAAACACAAGAAGAAGCAAAAAAAGGTAAGAAAAATGGTTAAAAACGAAAGGATTAAAATAGGAATATCCGGAAGTTTAGGCCAGATGAATCAATCAATAATTAATTTGATACTGAAAGATCAGTTTTTTATTTTATCATCTTTGTTTGAACCTTATAAAGAAGTTTCTGAACAAGATTATATTTTGGTTTCAAATGAAAAGTTATTTCATTCAAATGATATTAGTATTTTAGAAAATTCAGATGTTATTCTGGATTTTTCTCATGACAATAATACCTTTAACCTTTTATCATTTGCTGAAAAAAATAAGAAAAAACTTGTTATTGGAACAACAAAATTATCCAATAAAACTTTTGATTTAATGAAAAAAGTATCCAATTTTATTCCAATTTTTTATTCACCAAATATGAGTTATGGTATAAATGCTTTTTTTTCATTGCTACCATATTTTTTAGAAAAATTTAATGATTTTGATATTGAAATTATTGAAAAACATCATAGGAGAAAAAAAGATGCACCTTCTGGAACGGCATTGAAAATGCTGGAAATAATTAAAGAAAAGAAAAAAGATTACACGCCAATTTTCGATAGAACCAAGTTAGATAAACCGAGAGAAAGTAATGAAATAGGTATCTGCTCTATAAGAGGCGGTGGAGTTTATGGAAATCATACTATTCTTTTTTTAAGCGATAGCGAAGAGATAGAACTTACACATAGAACACTTAACAAAGATTCTTTGGCGAAAGGTGCTCTTCTTGCTGCAAAATTTATAAAGAATAAGATAAATGGTCTATTTTGTTATGAAGATATTTTTAAGGAAAATACAAGTATTTAGTTAATATCAGATTAAAATTAAATAATTTTGAATTAACTTTTGAATAATATTGGAATAAACATGAAAAACAGTACAATAGAAATATTATTAATCTTAGGTTCTTCTAAGGAGAATGGAGAGAAGATAATTAAAGACGCTTTGGTCGAAATTTCAAAGTATTATTTTATTAAAAAACAGACCCAGATTGTTAAAACAACTTCGTATCAAGTTGATTATACATCATTTTTTTATAATCAAGCAATTTTAATTGAATCCAATTTTTCAGTTCATTCTATATTAAAAAGAATGCAGAAGATAGAAAGAATTTTTGGTCAAAAGAAGAAAAATCAATTTTGGGGCGATAGAATTTTAGATATTGATATTATCTTTATTGGAGATTTATTGTACTATGATTCAACGATTAATATACCTCATGAAGGAATATATGCAAGGCAGTATATTAAAGATTTTATTAATGAGATAGGATGGAAAAATGAAAAATTTCAGTAATTTTCCCAAGAAAAAAAGACAACAACAACCTTTAGTTTTAATTACAGCATACTCATATTCTTTTGCTAAAATTATAGATGATATCGAACAAATAGACGCAATATTAGTTGGAGATTCTGTAGCTAATGTTGAGTATGGATACAATTCAACTTTGCCAATTACTTTTGATGAGATGCTAAACCATGTCTCAATTGTTTCAAAAACATGTGTCAATAAACCAGTTATTGCGGATATGCCTTTTCTTTCTTATGGCGTTTCTATTGAAGATTCTATATTGAATTGTGGTCGAATGATAAAAGAAGGTGGAGCAAATGCTGTTAAAATAGAAGGGGGAAAGATTTTTGGAGAACTAATTTATAAATTGACTTCTATTGGTATTCCAGTTATGGGACATATAGGCTTAAAACCTCAGCATTACAATATAATGGGAGGTTATAAAATTGCAGGAAAAACTGATGATGAAATAGAAGAACTTATTGATGATGCCATCACTCTTGAACAAGCCGGTGCTTTTTCTTTGATTTTGGAGTGTGTTACAGAAGAAGCTTCAAAAGCTATAACAAGTTCAGTATCTATACCAACTATAGGTATCGGTTCAGGTAAATACTGTGATGGACAGATTTGTGTCTTAAACGATTTACTTGGATTATCTTCATATATTCCTTCATTTATGGAAAAATATGTTGATTTGGCTGCACTATCAAAAGAAGCTATTGAAAAATGGGCTGATGATGTTGTTGAAGGGAAATTTCCAAAAAATGCTTATCATAAAGGTTAATAAAGCAAGAGGGTGATATATGGAAATAATAAAAGATTCTGAAAATATGCAAAATAAAATTTTACTGTTAAAGCGTAGTAGCAAAACTATTGGCTTTGTTCCTACAATGGGTGCCCTTCATGAAGGGCATCTTTCTCTAATAAAACAAGCAAAAAAAGAGAATCAAATTGTTGTGGTATCAATTTTTGTAAACCCGAAACAATTTGGACCAAATGAAGATTACAATAAGTATCCTAGGGTTCATGATCAAGATATATCTTTATGTGAAAAGGAATTTGTTGATTTTCTTTTTTTACCGCAAGAAAATACTTTTTATGATACTAATCATTTAACCTATGTTGAAGTAGAAGATCTTAGCAACTTACATTGTGGAAAAAGCAGACCAGGGCATTTTAGAGGAGTAACTACGGTAGTAGCAAAATTATTTAATATTATTCAACCAGATAAAGCTTATTTTGGTAAAAAAGATTTTCAACAATTAGTTATAATAAAAAAAATGGTTGAAGATCTTTCTTTTCCAATAGAAATTATAGGTTGTCCAATAATAAGAGATTTCGATGGCTTGGCTTTATCTTCAAGAAATAAATATCTCTCTAACGAAGAAAGAAAAGTCGCCTTAAAAATTTCTCAAAGTCTTATTAAAGCCAAAGAATTTATTTTAAAAAATGAGAAAGATTCACAATTTATATACAATAAAATTTTTGAGGAGTTAAATAGCTCTGAAGGCATAAAAATAGATTATATAAGTATTGTAGATGATAAACTTTTAAAACCTGTAAAAAATATCAGCAAAAATACTGTAATTCTAATAGCCTGTTTTGTCGGATCCACTAGATTAATTGACAATTTACATTGCGCAGATTTTTTAAATTAATTATATTTTGTCAATTGTATTTATTTGACTTTTTTCAAATGTTTGTATACTTTCGTAGACATCAATTCTCAAAGGATAATAATTATGCATGAAAAAACTTTAGATTTTAGCAAAGAGGTGGAAAATTCATTACGAAACATTAAGGAGCCAAAACCAAATAAAACTATTAAAGGGAAAATTATTTCAGTAACCCCCTCTGAAGTATTTATCGATATTGATTGGACTTCTGAAATAATAATACCTATTGAAGAATTTAAAGAATCCCCTTCAGTTGGTGATTATGTTGACATTTACTGCTTTTTGGATAAAGAAAACGATATGCAATTTAGTAAATCAAAAGCAGATGAAATAAAAAAAAGAGATGATATTTTTCAAAAATATAAAAATAGTATTCCTGTTGAAGGCAAAATAATTTCAGTTTCAAAAGACAAAAAAACTTTCTCAGTAGATTTAGATGGATTTAAAGCTATTTGCTATACAGATAATCTTATTAAGGATTCTCAAGAGGATCCTGCTTCTTTTATTGAAAAAGAATTTAAATTTATAATTAAATCGTTTAATTCAAATAGAATTGTTTTATCCCATAAAGATTATCTCATGAATCAAACAAGAATAGAAAGGGAAAGGTTTTTCAAAGAACAGAAAGTAGGTAATATAGTTGATGGTATAGTAAAAAGAATAGTGGATGATAATAAAGGTATAGAAGTTGATCTTGGAGGTTTCACTGGTTTTATCCCTTTTTCAGAAGTTTCTTACTCCAGATATAAATCTATCGAAGAAACTGTTGAAATAGGTGAAAAACTAAAATTAAAAATTATAGATTTAGAAAGAGATCAAAACAAAATAATATTATCCTTAAAGAGAACAAAACCTAATCCATGGTTTTCGGTTTCAATTAAAAAAGATGATATAATTAAAGGTATAGTTAGGGAAAACACAAACAATGGCTTAATTGTCGAAATTGAGGAAGGTGTAACTGGTTTTATATATAAAAAAGATTTTTCATGGTTTGAATCAACTGAAGAAGAGCATAAAAATATTAAAAAAGATTCATATATTGAAGCAAAAGTATTGTTTGTAGATAAGAAAAATAGAAAGATTTCCCTTGGATTAAAACAATTAACTGCTCATCCATGGGATCTATATGTGGAGAACCATAAAGAAAAATCTGTTGTTAAAGGCAAAATAGCAAGAGTTGTTGATTTTGGTTTTTTTGTTGAATTAGATAAAGGTGTAGATGGATTACTTCGCAAGAACGAACTTGATTGGATAAAGTCGGAAGAAGTTTACAAAGAATTAAGCGAAAAATTAGGTAAAGAAATAGATGTTTTGATTGATAGTATCAATAAGGATAAAAAGCAAATTTCTTTATCAATAAAAAAATTAAGTGATGATCCATGGAAGATAGTTCAGACAAATTATCCTGTGAATTCTATTGTCGAGGTTGTTATTTCAGAAATTGAAGAAAAGAGAATGAAAGCTCTTCTTTTTGAAAAGATAGAAGCAATTATTCCTATTTCTGAAGCTTCTTTGGATACAATTTATTCTTTAAAAGATTCTTTTAAGATTGGGGATAAAGTTACAGCAAAAGTAAAAAAAATAGAACCTAAAAAAGGATCTATACTTCTTTCTATTAAAGATTATCAACAGCAACAACAAGAAAATGAGATTAAAGAATATAAATATGATTCACAGACTTCTAAGGTGACATTTGCAGATTTAATAAAAAAATAGAGAAAAGTAATGCTAGAAATAGAGAAAATAACTAAAATTCTTGAAGTATTTTCTACTTTAACAAAATCAGTTCAAATAGAAGAGTTACTGAAGTTAATAATAGATAATGCCACCAATGTAATAGAAGCTGAAGCGTCATCATTATTACTATATGATGATGAAAGAGAAAATCTTTATTTTTATATAGTTACTGGTGAAAAAAGAGATGCTATCAAAAGGCAAGCTTATGAGCTCAAACCAGGTCAAGGGATAGCTGGTTGGGTAGCGAAATATGGTTCACCATTAATAGTAAATAATGTAGAAGAGGATCCAAGATTCTTTCCAGATATTTCAAAAGAGATTCAATTTAAAACAAGAAATATTTTATGTACCCCTTTGATAATTGAAGAAACTATTATTGGTGTAATAGAACTACTAAATAAAATAGGTGGAGATTTTACCGAAGAAGATCAGATACTTTTAACAGCTTTTTCAAAACAGTGTTCTATTCTTATTCAACAAAAAAGATTATACCACCAATTAAAAAATAAAACAGAATACCTGGAATCTCAATTAAATACTTATAAATCATCTAGAAAAATAATTGGAGAATCTCACATTTTAAAAGAAAAATTAAAAATGGCTGAGATAGTCGCAAATTCAGATTCTACTGTTCTGCTTCAAGGAGAATCTGGAACTGGAAAAGAGTTGTTTGCAGAATTGATTCATAATCTTTCAAAAAGAAAAGCAAAACCATTTGTAAAAGTCAACTGTGCAGCAATTCCAGAAACCTTACTGGAATCTGAGTTGTTTGGATACAGCAAAGGAGCTTTTACTGGAGCTATAAAAGATACCATAGGTAAATTAGAACTTGCAGATGGCGGAACAGTTTTCCTTGATGAAATAGGGGAAATACCATTATCCACTCAAGCAAAATTACTTCGTTTTTTAGAATCAAAAGAAATACAAAAATTAGGTTCTAACTTACCTACAACTGTAAATGTAAGAATTATAGCCGCGACAAATAAAGATTTACCTCAAGAAGTAGCAAATAAAAGATTTCGAGAAGATCTATATTATAGATTGAATGTTTTCCCCATATATCTTCCACCATTAAGAGATAGAATAGAAGATATCCCAATATTAGCAAACCATTTTATAGAAAAATATAATAAAGAACTTAACAAACATATTAATTCTTTATCTGAAACTGCTTTGAAAAAGTTAACTGATTACCATTGGCCAGGGAATATTAGAGAATTAGAAAATATAATTGAGCGTTCATGCGTTTTATGTGAAGGAAATGAAATTACAGAAGAACAAATTTTGTTGAATATTAAAAATCCTTCACCAGCAATTTTATCAGATCAAATTATTCCATTAAAAGATGCAATAAATAAATTTAAGAAAGATTATATTACTGATATATTAAATAAGAATAATTGGAAACAGAATGAGACTGCAAGGCAACTTGAAATACAGCGAACATATCTTTCAAGGCTAATTAAAGAGTTAGATATAAATAAGAATTAAGAATATTTTAGGAGTATTTATGAAACAGTTGAATAGACCGATTAGAAAAAATTATCCTACAACTTTTAGCTATAATGTAGATTTGCTTTTTTACTACCTAAAGAAAAATAGGTTACTTTTTATAATTATCTTTGCTGTAATCATTTTATCAACTATAGGGATTTTTACATATAGTTTAATAGCCCAAAACAATGCGAAAAAGTCCTTAGTATTAATGGAATCTGTTTATGATAATATCACATTATATATTGATAAATATAGTACTATAAACAATAAACAAGAATTGAGAGCAAATATTGATCCTGTTTTAGAAAAAATAATAAAAAAATATCCAAATACTTTGGAATTTTCAAGAGCTCACTATTATCTTAGTTTAATGGACTATTTAGATGGTAATTATGAAAATTGTATAATGCATCTTAAGAAGATCCAGAATAAAAAAACTCATTTTTCTGTAAATGTATATTTTGGCTTAGTTCAATCTTATTTAAGTATCAATGATTTTACAAATGCTGAAAAGTATGCTCTTTTAATGTACAAGAAATTTAAGAAAAACAACTTTGGAGCTTTAGCATGCTATTTGTTGGGTAAAATTTATGAGATACAAAAAGATCCTCAAAAAGCTTTAGATTACTATCATAAAATTGAAAAGGATTATGGTTCTTCATATCTTGCTATGGATCAAAAAATTAAGAACAATATTCTTTTATATGAAATTGAAAGTAAAATGTTGCCAAATATAGAATAAGTATTATTATAAAAATATAGAAAAAATAGTACTGTTAAAAAAAGAGGCAACAATGAATTTAAAGGGATTGAAAAAGAACAAACTGGTAGTCCCTATATTAATAGCTATTTTTGTTTCATTGGTAATTATTTTATTATATTATGTTTTTCTCCCATTCGATAGATCTACTATTTTTGATTTATTTACAGATTTAAAAATTCCTGGTTCTGCCCCCAAAGAAGTAAAAGAAGGAATTGAAGTAACACAGGAAAATCCAAATGTTATTCCATCGATAGAATTAGTTATCGTTGATTCGAGATCTTTACAAGCAGATAAAATGGGTGAATGGCCATTCCCTCGATGGATGTATGTACCAGTTATAGAATCTTTTATTGATTCAAAAGGAAATCCAATACCAAATGGGGTAGTATTAGATATAGCATTTCTTTCTAAAAGATCAGATCAAGGCAAATCTTCCCAAAACCTAAAAGAAGATGAAGACAAATTGCTTGCTAACACTATAAAAAAACTTGGTAAAGTTTACATGCAGTTTTATCTTGAAGCTAAAAAATCAAATACGACATATGGTGAATATGAAAGTGAATATATAAAAGACAATTATTCTATCCCACTTAATAAGGCAAAATTCAAAGGAGAAGTCCTAAATGATTCTCTTATTCAATATCTGAATTCATTGTATTGGAAAGAAATTATCCCGCCATATAAAGAATATATTGGCTGTGAAAAAGCTTTTGGTTCACCTTCAACTGTATCTTTACAGGATCAAATCGTAAGATTTTTTCCATTAGTTTATGTTTATGATAATAATATTTATTTTAATCAGGTATTTTTGTATTATCTGGATAGGATAGGAGTTTCTTTTAAGGATATTGAAATTGATTTTGGTCGTTATATTACAATCCCTTCAAAGAATATTAAAATTCCTATTGATATTTACGGTCAAATGAGAATAAATTATGTGGGAAATGCTGGTTCTTTATTTCATGGAATATCCATATATGATCTATACAATCCAGATCAAATTGATAAAGAAACTAAAGAGGTATATTTCAAAGATAAGGATATTTTCATTGGAGTTTATACAACCGGAGCCGCAAGAGACTACAAACCAACCCCAGCAGGAATGATGTATGGAGTAGAATGGCTCGCTTTAGGTTTTAACCAATTGATGCAAAATTCTTTTTATTATGAATTGCCTTACATTTATTCAGTGCTGTTAATTTTATTTATGTCTTTGGTTGTTATGATTATCATTTCAAGATTTTCAACTTTAAGATCATATTTGTTTGTCGGTATAGTTCTCTTTGTTTATTCTTTTGCTTCATTCTGGTTATTTAAGAAAAATATTTTGATACCATTTTCATCAGTAATTTTATCGATATTATTATCCTTTATAGGATTGATTGCTTATAGAATTCTTACAGAAGAAAAAGAAAAGAAATTCATTAGAAATACTTTTTCTAACTTTGTATCAAAAGTTATAGTTGATGAGCTTTTGAAGCATCCAGAAATGATAAAACTTGGCGGTGAAAGAAAAGAAATAACTGTTTTATTTTCAGATATAAGAAGTTTTACGACATTGTCTGAAAAATACCAACCTGAAGAAATTGTTGGAATTTTAAATAATTACCTTTCAAGGATGACAACTACTATTTTTAAGTATGAAGGTACTTTGGATAAATATGTCGGTGATGAGATAATGGCTTTCTGGAATGCTCCACTTCCACAAGAAGATCATGCAACTTTAGCGTGTTTAACTGCCCTTGAAATGATGAAAGAGTTAGAGTCATTTAATCAAGAAATGCCTCCTGAATATAGATTGAACATAGGAATAGGTATTAATACAGGAGATGCAATCGTTGGAAATATGGGTTCTACAAGTAGAATGGACTATACTTTGATAGGAGACACAGTTAATACTGGTGCGAGATTGGAAGGCACAAATAAGATATACAGTACCAATATAATAATTTCAGAATTTACTTATGAAAAAGTCAAAGATTTTTTTATTTGTAGACTTCTTGATAAAATTAAAGTTAAAGGGAAAAGTATTCCAGTATCGATTTATGAATTGGTAGATGTAAAAGAAGGTTTTGATATTGAATCTTTATTAAAAAAATATAAAAAAGTTAAAGTATAATATTTAATCTGTAGCCTTATGGTAATATCTAAAAAGATTTCTATTGTAATTTTTCTTCTTTTTACTTTTATATCTTCACTTTTATATTTTACAAGTTGTGGAATTCCACAAGTTCTTCCAACTTTAAATATCCCTATTGCTGAATATAGTTCTGCAACTATTGAAGATAGCTCTGAATTTGAAAACAAATCCATCACTTTTACCTGTACAAACGACGAATCATATTTCCAAGGTTATTATTTTTTTTATAGAGATTCTTCAAATTTTTTAAATCAAGCTTCCTTTTGTTATTTCGACCAAGATTTACATGAATGGGTTTTTATTGATAGCATTCCATCATCTAATGAGATAGATGAATTTAAAACATTTAAAAACTTTCAATTTACTTTTTATTTTAATAATATTTTTTATCCAGAATCTTCAAATACAAGTGGAACAATTAGGGATACCTATTTGATTGTACAGAAGGATAATAAGAATAATTTATCAGAACTATATGCAAAAGGGAAATCACTTACAATTTATTTGATACCGATAGGTAAAGATATTAAAGGTCCTTATATTTATACTCCAGCTTTTTCCACTTCTTCAAATAGAGTAATATTTAATTTTAAGTGAGGCTATGAATGCAATATAACATTTTAAATGATCCTGTTATCAGATTTATTTTTCATATACTTTTTTATTCCATAATTGGTTTTGGAAGTGCTCTTTATTATTATTATTTTTTAAAAAAGAAATTTAATACTAATTTTTGGTTTTTACTTGCAGTATTTTTTGGTTTAATAGGTGCTGCATTAGGTTCATATTTCTTAAATGATTTTTTTAAAATACTTACCCAATGGCCACTTGGTATTAATACACTTGCAACCTTGTTTGGTGCATTTTTTCTTATAGGGATCTATTCATTTATCTCTTCAATTAAATCATAATTATTACAATTTAATTAGTCTTTGAATTTGAGCAGCTGCAGGTTGTATTATTAGAGCAGCAAGAATTTTTTTCTTCTTTCTTTTTATCTTTGTAATCTGTGCAATAAAAGCCACTCCCCTTAAATAATATTCCACTTCCTGCTGAAAAAACTTTTCTTACATTATCAGAACCACAATTTGGACAATTTGTCTTATGTTCTTCAGTCATAGAAAACCATTTTTCAAAATTATTGTCACAATTATTACAATGAAATTCATAAGTTGGCATAAGACCTCCAATAATTTAATTTTTAGATAAATTTTTTAATAATTTTCTTATTTTATCAAGATTTATATATATGAAAAGAGAAGTCAAAATAATACATATACCTAATATTTTATTAAAGCCAACAGTTTCAAATAAAATAATACTATTTAATATTAAAACAACGATTGGTTTTAAATAAAATACTAAAGAAACCTTTATTGCGTCAAGATGTTTTAATGCATAAAAATATGTTATGTATGCTAAACCTGTTACCCCAAAAGAGAGTGTAGATAATAAAATAATTTTTTCAACATTGATATTTCTAATAAATAAAAAAATATCATTTTTATAAAAGATAAAAGATGAAATAATAAGTAATAATCCATTGAAAGTGAAAGATATTGAATTTAAAGTTACTGCTGTAATTTGTTTTAGCAGTTTTTTACTTAAAATTGTATATAATGCAAAGCTTAGTGAAGCTAAAATAGCTAAAAAAATCGAAATGCTATTATCGCCTTTATCTTTTTTATATATGACTATAAAAACTCCAAAAACACCTATTAAAAGCAGGATAAATTGAATAAGAATAGAAAAAAGATTTTCGGACTTAAAATTATCTTTATTCCTGATAAAAAATTTTTCTAAAAAAGTCTGAATTATAAAGACAAAAACAGGATTTGAGCTTATTATTATTGCAGAAGTAGTTGCATTACCTAATTTCACTGCAAATTGTAATGACAGCATAGCAATACAGACATTCAAAAAACCTGTTAATAAAACTTGCAGTTTTTGCTTGAGTTTTAATATAGAAAATTCTTTATAAACACTTTTAAAAAACAAAATAAGAATAAATAAACCACCAAAAAAAAATCTTATTCCAGTAAGAACTATGGAATTCAATTCAATTTTTTTAGAGATTATTTCAAATAAAGAGAAGAAAATCAAAGTAAAATTTAAAGATGCTATTATTTTAAGATTGTTGATTTTTTTTTCTTTCCCAGACAAGTTGACCACATGCTCCCTTAATTTTTTGTCCTCTTTTATATCTAAAGGAATATCTAATATTTTCTTTATCTAAATAGGAAGTTATTAATCTTTCTTTTTTTGAGGATTTGTAATCAATTCCTTCAACTTCATTATAAGAAATAAGATTTATAAATGCAGAGTACCTTTTGGCTATTTTTACAAGTTCAGAGATAGATTGCTCTGTGTCGGTTATTCCGTCTATTAAAATATATTCGAAAGTAATTCTTTTATCTATATTTTTTGCATAAAAATCGCATTCATCTAATAATTCAGACATAGTTAATGAATTTGGCATAAGTTGTTTTCTAATATCATCAAAAGGTGAATGTAGTGATATAGATAATTTCACTGGAAGATTAAGTTCAACCATTTTTTTTGCAAAATTTTTTATACCAGATGTTGAAATAGTAATTCTTCTTGCAGAAAATGGCTTAATTTTATTAAGAACCAGTGCTTTAATAAATTTTTCAACATTATTGAAATTAAGAAAAGGCTCTCCCATTCCCATTATGACAATATTATCTACCTTTTGAACCAATTGTCGGGCTATTAAAAATTCCCATAACATTTCGCTTGAACTGAGATTCCTTGAATATCCGACATTTCCTGTTGCACAAAATTTGCAACCCATTGGACATCCAATTTGTGAAGACAAACATAATGTGTTTCTTCCATCATCTTTCAGGATTACCATTTCTATTAAATAGCTATCCTGGGTTTCAAGTAGAATCTTTATTGTATCTGTTTCTTCTTCTTTTAGTGTAGAACTTATTTTTAATGGTAAGATTTCTATATTTTCAGAAAAGAATTTCTTGCTAAGTTTATCAAGATTTGACATCTTACCTAAATCAAAATATGAATAATTAAATATCCATTGAAGAAATTGTTCAATTCTGAAAGGTTTAATTTTACCTTCATCTATAATAATTTTTTTTATTTGTTCATCTAAAATTATATCAATTAAAGTGAATCTTGGCTTTAACATTGCTAGAAAAATTTAGTATAAAATTTTATAATGTCAATTTAGATAAAAGTATGAAAATTTATAACATATTACTGATTTATAAATGTTTATAATGATTTATATTTTTGGATTTATTAGACTTATAACAATATTTTTATTTTTTATTATTATTTTTTTCTACCATTAATTTTGCCTGGTAAATTTATTGCCTAACTAACATTTAATCTTTGCTATCTTTTATTTTATATATTTATTTTAGATGTGTATGTTATTTTTGATTCTTTTTTTTATTCTTCTATTAATTTAATAATGTAAATTTATTATCAAAGTATTAATTGATTTTTAATAGTTTTCTTTATAATTAAGTTGCCTTGTATATTTTCATTAAAGGGGTTTCTATGAATATTGATTTATTGACAGTAGAAATCGGTTCTACCATTACGAAAGTCAATGGATTTACTGGTATTGGAACAGATAAAGTAAAGCATATAGGACAAGGGATAGCCCTTACGACAATAGATTCTGATGTGAGAGTCGGATATGAAAATGCAAAAAAAAATCTAATGGACAATTTAAAAATAGAAAAAATTGATGTTAAAGATATTGTAGCTAACTCTTCAGCAGCTGGTGGTTTAAAAATGGTAGCTACAGGCTTGACTTGGGAGATGACTGCAAGAGCCGCAAAAGAAGCTGCATTGGGAGCAGGGGCAGTATTAAAATATTTGACAGCAGGTCCTTTAACTCAAACTGACTTAAATAGAATAATACAAGCAAACCCCAATATGATTCTATTTGCTGGTGGAGTTGATTATGGCGAACAGCAGATCGTTCTTGAAAATGCACAAAAATTAGCATCATTAAATTTAAATATACCGATAATCTTTGCTGGAAACAAAGTAATTGAAGATGAAATAAAAACTATTTTTGCAAACACAAATTTTCTATTAGAGATAGTTCCCAATGTATATCCTTCGATAGATGAGTTCAATATTGACCCAACAAGAAAAGCAATACAGCAACTTTTTTCGAAACATATAATTCATGCAAAAGGAATAGATAAACTTCAACAAATTGTAAAAAAAGATATAATTCCGACTCCTTATGCTGTTTTAAAAATAGCAGAAGCCTTATATGATAAGTTAGGAGATTTAGTTGTTATAGATGTTGGTGGTGCAACTACAGATGTTCATTCTGTAACAGAAGGCTCATTAAAGTATAAAAAACTTTTAATAGCACCAGAACCATTTGCTAAAAGAACTGTAGAAGGGGATCTTGGTGTATATGTGAATGCCTTAAATGTAAAAAAATATTTAGATGAGGAATCTATTGGTTTAGATTTACAAAAATTATCTCCACTTCCTCAAATGGAAGAAGAAGTCTATTTATCTTTAACATTGGCTGATAAAGCCGTAAGAACAGCCATCGAAAGACATGCTGGACAGATTTTGGAAACTTTTGGACCAGATGGAAGAAAAATATTTATAAAAGGAAAGGATTTAACTGCTGTAAAATATATAATTGGAAGTGGTGGTGCACTTACAAGATTAAAAAATGCAAAGCAAATTTTAGAAAATATAAGAATTGCAGAGGTTTATAAGAAGTTATTGCCACTTCAAACTTCTGTTGTTTTGATTGATAAAAGATATATTCTTTCAGCATGTGGAACAATGCTTGATTATTATAAAGAGGATGCCTTAAAATTGGCTATACAATCAGTGGAAGAATCACTTGAATTATAAAAACATAAAAATATAAAAAATATAAAATATATAAAAACATAAAATATATAAAATACATAAATAAAGATTTATTATTAAAAGCTTTCTGTAAATAAAAATTTTAATGAATAATATGTCATAATTCATGTATCATTTTTTATAATGGGGGTATAGATGTCTTGTATACTTTATTGTAACTCTTCAGCGATTGCTCATAATGTAAATTATTTATCTAATAAAATCCATAGAAGAAATGGATATCTATTTGGTGTAACAAAAGTTCTTTCTGGTTCGCCAGATCTCGCAAAAATTTTTGTAGATAATGGCTGCGATGGAATTGCTGATTCGAGATGGCAAAATTTAAAAAAAATTAAAGAATCAAAAATTTTCAAACAAAATAAAAACTATGAAAATATTCCTTTTCTAAACTTAAGATTACCAGCTCTTTCTGAAGTAGAGCAGATTGTAAAGTATTCAGAAATTAGCCTTGTTTCAGAAATATCTGTTATTCAATCTCTTGATTTTGAATCTAAAAGGCAAAAGAAAAAAATGCAAATTATTATTATGATTGATTTAGGAGATTTAAGGGAAGGGTTAATTCCAGAAGATGTTAAAGATCTAGATTTTAAAAAATGGCAGCAAGTTTTATCTTGTTTTGTTAAAGATGTTATAAAATTTAATAACATTGAATTAGTTGGTTTAGGTACAAATTTGGCTTGCTATGGAGGGATAATTCCGTCAAAAGAAAATATGGAATTATTAGTCAAACTTTACAACTGGGTAAAAGAAGAGTTTAATTTATCTCTTAAGTACTTATCTGGTGCAAATTCATCTGGTATTCCTTTTTTACTTGAAGGCAAGATGCCAGAAGAGGTAAATCTTTTTAGGATTGGTGAAAGTATGATTTTAGGTTTAAATGTCTTAAATAGATATCCAATTGTAGGTTTAAGACAAGATACTTTCAAACTATCTGTTGAGATAATTGAAAAAAAATTTAAGCCTTCGAAACCAATAGGCAAAAGTGCTCAAAATGCCTTTGGTGAATTAGTAGAATTTGAAGATAAGGGAACCATGCTCAGACTTATTTGCTCAGCTGGTAGACAGGATATTTTAGTTGATGGGTTAAAACCAATTGATAATGATATAGAAATACTTGGCGCAAGTTCTGATCATCTTGAACTACAATTAAAAAATCATTATGATAAATACAATATTGGTTCTTTTGTCGATTTTAATTTATCATATGGAGCACTTTTAGCAGCATCCACTTCAAATTATGTAGATCTAAAGTTTGTTTAAGCGAAATAAAAATAAAAATCTTATTAATAAAACCTAATACAGGTAAATCAAAAAGGAAGACTAGATTAAAAATGATTATATTTAAATACCATTATATTTAAATAGAGAAGTTATATTAAATAAATATTGTAGTTAACATAATGTATCTTATGGGAAGTTATTTAATAAATAAGGCTTAGTTTAGTATATCTATTTATAAATATGAAAAATGAAAAACCTTAAATTTGATAAATTGCTTTTGATTATAGATTTGATTATAGAATAGACAATTATTAAAATTAAGGATTTATGTTTATAAATACTATTTTATTTGAAAATAACTTTTAAGCTGAGAATATACACTTTTTTAAAATTTTAATTAGCTAAAAATTTAAATAAAAAGATTAACAAAACAAATTAAAACTAATAAAATATAGATAAAGTTAAATGAATAAAGATAATATATATAAAGTTAAATGAATAAAGATAATATATATAAAATTAAATAGATAAAGATAATATAGATAAAATAAACAAATTGATAAATAGCTAAAAATAGAAATTATTGATAATATAGTTTATTCTAATAGATTACTGCAAATAAAAATGATTAGAAAACTCATTTATGAATTTTTCTATAGCTAATATATAATCTTTAGATAGAGGGACTTTTTTCCACTTAAATTTTGTATCAAAATTATATAGATCTTTATTTAATGCATATGCTAATAATTCGGTTTTTCTATATTCTGCATTATCACCTATTGAAAAGAATGCTTTGGACATCAACCAGTAAGAGATAGATTCTTTATACTTAAAAGATTTTGAAAATAAAAAATAATTTATACATTTATCATATATTCCAGAAAAAAAGTAATAATACCCTATTCTAAAATATGCCTTTGCATAAATTGTTTGTTCGTTTGGCAATACTGGAATTAACCTGTAATAAGATTGGTTTATATATTCTGAGTATTTATCATCTTTTATTAGTGCAAATAAGGATGATAAAAAATCTGAATATTTTTTTTGAAAAAAATAAATTTCTGAAATTTCATCATATACCAAAACGATCATTTCTTTTATTTGAAATTGATCTTTATATTCCAATGCTTTATTAAAATAAAATAAAGCAATTTTATATATATTTTGAATTTTATAGATTTTACCAAGATAGTAATATACTTCTGGATAATCTGACTTTAATTGAAGTGCCTTTTGATAATATTCAATGGCTTTGGCATAATCCTGTAAAAAGTAATATTTATCACCCAATATTTTATATTCCCAATACTCTTCATAAGAAAAAAATAATATTGAAATAATAAAAAGAATAAATAAGGGAAAAATTGATCTAATTTTGTTTTTTGCCATAAAAAAAATTAAAGTTATTTTTATTGAATTTTCATAATAAATTTCATATTAAATTTTATATTAAATTATTTTTTTGGTTTTTTATACTAAATTCTACAATTTTAAATTTTTCATATTAAATTTTACTTATAAATAATTTAGATACTATAAATTAAGCATTTTTATAAATAATCTTTTCATTATTTTCTATTACAAAATTAAAAAACTCATAAAATGTATAACAATAAATATTTAATTTATTGATGCTTTCATCTGATTTAGAATTAAAACCAGTTTTTCCTTTTATAGCATCTTCTAATATTTTTTCTGTTCTTTCTTTAGGTAGTACAAAATTCCTAACAATTTTCAAGTTTTTTCCAGCTATTATTAAATCAGGGTTATCAAGAGCATTTAAAACATACAAAGTATGAGCTGATGTATTAAATTTAAGTGCGATTTTCCATAATGTATCACCCCAGATTATTTTATAACTTTCTATATCTTTACCTTCAAATTCTTTTAATAATAATGAGTGGTATGTTTTTATGTTTTGAGAAGTAATAATTTTGCCATCTATACCAACTTTTTTTTCAGATGCGGTAACTTGATATGTAGGAGCTGGTGGTGCTTGATATGATGTTTCTTGCTTAATAGGAGTCACCTGCTTTTCTGCAGGTTTTTGCTCCACTATAGGAGTTGTGGTAATTGGTTTTTCTTGAGATACATTTTCAATGGTTTTTTCGGTTTTTATTTCACCATTTGTTTTTCCAAGATCATAATATGCAAAATCGACCTTTTTGTCACTTTTTCTAACATCCATAGAAGTGATAGTAAATTTGTTACTAATTAGTACAGAAAATAAAAGCAATAAAATAAGAAAAAAGATCAAAATAATTGTAAGCAATGTTTGCCTTTTTTGCTTTGATGATTCCTCTAAAAATTGTTGTTTAGATTCGGGAACTTTCGTTTTTGAAGTATAAGTAGACATTTTTAACTCCTTTTTATAAATATTCCTATAAATAGAAATCGATTGATTTTGAGATTGTATTAAAGAAGATTGGTTAACAATAAATGTAGTTGTTGATTATAATTAAACAACCTAAACAAAAAAAGATAATTGTACAATAATTGATACATTTATTAATAGAAATATTGTGGTTAGAATACTTTTTTATACATCTTTATCGATTTTTAAGCCCAAAAGGCAAGTTTTACGGATATTCAAATGTTATAAAAATATATACATTATGTATAAAAAATACACTATAATAAAAAAAGCAATTATAAATCCCAAAAATATATTAAGTGTTGTAAAATAGTATAACTTTCTTTATTTATAAGTTATAATATTTTATACTCTAGATAGAAAAATATAGATTGAATGTTGTTTTATATGAGAATTTTATGACAATTAAGAGATTGAATTATAGCTTAAAAAGAACCAATTTTAACTTTAATTAAATTTTTAAAAAGAGAAAAAAATACAATAAAAGGCTTAAATTTATTATAATTAAATTTATTATAAAAAGTCTACCATTTATTGTAAAAAAAGAATGATAAAATCTGATAGATTTTTAGGTTTAATTTATTATTTATCTATATAATATCGCTTTACCCTTTTACTAATCCAGCAGGTTACTTCGTATGGGATTGTTGATAACTCCTGAGCTACAGTACTTGCAGTTATTCTATCAAAACCAAAGAAAATAACCTCAGTACCTATATCATAAAAATCATCTTCAAGGTATATCATTGTTTGATCCATACAGACTCTACCAGCTATCTTATAGATTTTTTCATTTATAATTACTTCATGTTTATTTGATAGCTGTCTATTAAGCCCGTCAGCATAACCAATTGGTACTGTCGCTATATAACAATCTTTAGGTGCAATAAATGTTCCACCATAAGATATAGGAGTACCTTTTTTAACTTTTTTGATAAATGCGATTTCTGTTCTTAACTTCATAGATGGATAAATCTTTATTGATTCTGTTGTTTCATTTGATGGATAATACCCATAGGTCATAACTCCAGGTCTTACCATATCAAAATAACTAGAAGGCAAATCGAGTATTGCTCCAGAATTAGCCATATGATATATAGGTATATGGACATTCAGTTTTTCAACTTTATTTTTTAATTCTTTGAATTTTTCAATCTGATTTATGGAAAATGCTTTATCTTTTTCATCTGATTTAGGAAAATGAGTAAATACACCTTCTAAGATTATATGATTAGAATTACTTGCTTTTTTTATTATTTCTAAAACTTCTTCTTCATTTGCTCCAATTCTTCCCATACCAGTATCAACTTTAACATGTATTTTTGCTTTTTTGTTATATTTTTTGCAAACCAATATAACATCATCAAGGGTTTTAGATGATACTACAGTTAAAGTTAAGTTATTTTCAATTGATTTTAAAAGCTGATCAGAAAATGTGACACCAAAAAGAAGAACAGGAAGTTTTATGCCATTTTCTCTAAGTTCAAGCCCTTCTTCGACAGTTGCAACTCCTAAATAATCTGCTAATTTTTCTTCTTCAAGCATTTTAGAAATTTTAATGGCACCATGTCCATAAGCATCTGCTTTAACAGCTGGGCAAATTTTTACATTTGGTCCAACCTTTTTTTTAATACCAACTAAATTTTTTCTAATATTATTTAAGTTAATGATAGCCGCAGTCTTTCTTTCACCTTCAAAAGATATGTTGTTTGATTTCACAAAGCTCTCCTATATTAAAAAGTTAATTAGCATAAATTTTTAAAAAAAATTTTTTTAAGTAAATTTTATGAAGTTTTATTAATTCAATCAATTATCTGCAAATCAGGCACTTTCTCTTTTAATAAAATTGTAAATTCTTTAATTTTGCTTTCATCAATCACCAAATTTATTAAAGCATAATTTAAATTTTTTTCTTCAATATATAAGATATTTTGAATCTTTATCGAATGACTTTCAAGTTTGATCTTTAAGACTTCATGGAAAAGATATTCTTTATCTATTTGAATTTTAATCTTTATTTCTTTAAGTTTTAAAAAAGGTATTATCTTGGCATTTTTTATACAATTTAATACAACCTCTGAATATGCCTTTTGAAGACCTGAAGTCCCAAGCTTTACTCCACCAAAATAACGGACTACAATTACACCTATTTGTACAAGATATTTTTGCTGTAAAATATATAAAATAGGCCATCCAGCCGTTTTAGCAGGTTCTTTATCATCTGAAAAATGTTCTTTAAAAATATTTTCTTTTTTCATTATTCTATATGCTGGAACAATATGAGTTGCATCGAAGTACTGCTTTTTGATAGATTTGTATCTATTTTGAAATTCCTCTTCATTTTTACATGGAAAAACAAAAGCAATAAATTTTGATTTTTGTACTGATAATTCAAACCAATATTCTTTATCAATTGTCAAATAATCCATAATTCTTCTGCTGCTTTTATTAGTCTATTCATTATTGCAAATTCAATTCCACTACCTGATAATAAGGCGCGAATTATTATATAGTTGTATTGTTTTTTATCTGCTTCTCTAAATTTTAAGTAAATCTTTTTAGCCAACTCATACGGGTTTTCAAACTTTAGAGATTCGACTATATTTATTTTTTCCACTTTTATTTTTTCTACTGTGTTAATCTTATTGATATTAATCTTATTGCCATTATCAACCAAAGAATCAATGTTAGCAGAAAAAATATTATCATTTGAAGAGTTTACTAAAAGGAATTTATGATTTGATAAAAGATTGCTATTTAATTCATTAAATTTGGTAATTCTATCTGAAAATATTTTTTTTAAACCAAAAAGTTTGTCAAGATTATCAAGTTCTTCTTTTCTTAAAAGAATTACGACCTTTGCCTCTGGTTTATAATGAGTATATTTCATTCCAGGAGATTTTGGGGTATTGTTTTCTAGATATTTTTGAGCATAATCTATATCTTCAAAATCTTCTATTAAATCTTCTTTGGTTATAAAACCAGGTCTTAAAATATATGGTTTTTCTGATGAAAGGTCAACCACAGTAGATTCAATCCCATAGACTGAATTTCCACCATCAATTATATAATTTATTTTGCCCTTAAAATCATTGTAAACATCTTCAGCTATTGTGCAAGAAGGTTTTCCTGAAATGTTTGCTGATGGTGCAGCTATAGGAACTCCACTTTTTTTTATAAAAAGACTGGCTACTCTATGATCGGGGTATCTTATAGCAACAGTTGGTAGATTTCCTCTTGTGATTTCTGGCACAATTTTAACATTTGCTGGTAAAATAAAAGAAATTGGACCTGGCCAATATTTAACTGCTTTTTTTATCCTTTCTTTGATTATTATTTTTAGTCTATTGCTACTAATATCGATTAAGTCATACAAATCATTTTCATAAGCAATATGAATTATTAATGGATTATCAGAAGGTCTTCCCTTTATTTTAAATATCTTTTCAACAGCTTCTTTATCAAGTGCATTAGCCCCAAGTCCATATACAGTTTCTGTGGGAAAAGCTACTATATTTGATTCTTTAATTTCATTTGCAGCCATCTCAATCATTCTTTCAATTTGGATATCAGTAAGTTTTGGAAAGTCTTTCAAATCTATTATTTTTGTTTCCATTTTTCGCTGATTTATGAAAAAATATAACCTAATTTTCTAAATTTTACAACTAAGATCACCAATTAAATAAATTATAAAGTGTTATACAAATATATAACTTTATTTAAGTTTTCATTATAAAAAAATGCAACAAATTCTTCATACATTGATATTACATTATCAGTAAAAAATATATTATAGTTAGAGTATCTTTGCCTCAAGTCACAAAATCTTTCTTTTATAGAAACAATTTTTTCATGCTTGACATGTTTATCTGAGATATTTATAATAAAAGGTATCAAAGGAAGAGTCTTTTCAATCATTGAATTAATAAGATGAAGTTTGCAACTTATAGCTTCTGCTATAAAATTTTCTTTTAGTAAGATATTATAACCAATCTCTGAGTGAGATATTTGAGATTTCTGTTTAATCTCTATTGATTTACCAATATCATGGAGCAAAGAACCGCTTAAAACAATTTCTGCTAAATTATCTATACTTTTTTCTTTTTTATATTTACTTAAAATATCATAATATTGATTGTTCTCTTTCAAATTCAACAATAAATATAAAGATATAATTGCGACAATCTTGCTATGGTTTCTTATATTTTGAAGCATTTGATATTTATCCCAAAGTTTTGAAAGCTGATTCACTTTTTTGTAAAAAAGCTCTTTATAAAATTCCTTGTTTTCAACATTTTCAAAAAGGATATTATAAATGTTATTTAATTTTAATTCAAATTGATTCATGATAATTTTTAATTTATTAGAATTTATTTTTAAGAGTTTATATTAAAGATATTGTAAGTACCTTAATCATTTTAATAAAGAAGTTATCCATGGTATTCCTATAAATGTTCCTATTGAAGCACCGATTGAAGTACCAAAAAAAACTACAAGAGCATGTAAAATTCTGTTTGTAAAATAGCCCTTAAATTTTTGAATATCTTCTGTCAAATTTTCAAAATCTGAAACTCTTGGTTTTCTAAAGGTAGCTTCAATTATCGCAAGGAACATGCCAGCACCAACAGTAGGATTTAATGTGGTAAGAGGAGCTACAACCCAACTTGCAAGTATAGTAAAAGGATGAGATAATACAAGTATAGAAGAGATAAAACAACTTGCTCCAGAAATTAAAACCCAGTATTTTAGCATAGAAAGCACGACTTTTGGTCCTTTGATAAAAAAACCAGAAGCAAAAAGCCCTATTATAATTATAGTAATTATCCAGCCAATCAAATTTGCATTATTTTTTTTAACAGGAACCTGTTCAATAGTTATATCATAATCAAAGCCAGATTCGATTTTTTTAGCAATACCTTCGAGATGCCCTCTACCTACAACAGCTAATATTACTTTCCCGTTGGAACTAAGTATTTTATTTGCAATATATTCATCTCTTTCATCTATAAAAACCTTTTTTACTTCAGGAAGTTCTTTCGCAAATTCATTCATCATTGTTGAAAGTAAATCTCCATCCTTTAATATATTTTGAATATCTTCTTCGCCTAATTTTTCTTTGGTAAAAATAGATTCTATTAAAACTTCCAGGATTCTTATTTTATCTTTAAACTTAGATAAAGCCCAGGCTCTTTTTAATGTGACATTTACATCTCTATCGGCAAGGATTAAATCTATATTATTTTCTTTAGCAATATCAACAGCTTCAATCATTTCTGCACCTGGTGCAGAGCCTAAATCTAGACCTATCCTTTTTTGAAATGATGATAAAATCATGGTTGCAAGAAGTAAAAAACCTTTACCTTTTTTTATAACTTTAATGATATCAAGATTTTCCCATCTGTTTTTATCTTGAAGAGATGAATATCTTGAATCACATAATTCAACAGCTATTTTATCTGGTTTATATTCCTCAATAGCCTGTTTTACTTTTTCTACACTTTCTTTGATAACATGAGCAGTTCCGACAAGAATTATTTTTTTATCATTAATTTCTATTACTTTTATGCTACTATCATTCATAAAACTATCCTTTTTTTAATATTTATCTTAAAAGATCTCTTCTTTTGATTGTCTATAATTTAGTAAAAAATCATTTTTGAATTCTTCAAAAGTTTCATTTAATATTGAAGATCTGATATTATCCATTAAATTTTTTAAGAATGCTAAATTATGAATGGAAATCAATGTCATCGCGGTTATTTCTTTTGCTCTAAAAAGATGCCTTATATAAGATTTTGTAAAATTTTTACAAGCATAACAATTACAGTCGTTATCTAAAGGTTCTTCTGAAAATTTATAACTTAAATTTTTTATGCTTTTCATCCCATATTTTGTAAAAAAAGAACCATTTCTTCCAGCCCTTGTAGGGAATATGCAGTCAAACATATCAATGCCTCTTTCGACTCCTTCAAGTAAATCTTCAGGTTTTCCAACACCCATAAGATATCTGGGTTTATCTTCAGGTAAAATACTATTTACTATTTCAATCATTGAAAACATCGTATCTTTATCTTCTCCAACAGAAAGTCCGCCTATTGAATAGCCAGGCAGATCAAGTTCTGATGTTTTTTCAGCAGAATATTTTCGTAAATCTTCAAATTTATTTCCCTGAACTATTCCAAAAAGTAAATGATCTTCTGCTTTATTTGATTCATCCCATCTTTTTTTTGCCCTTTTAAGCCAATTTAAGGTTCTATTCATAGCCTTTTGAGCTATAGAATATTCTATAGGAATAGGAGTGCATTCATCTAAAGGCATCATTATATCCGAACCTAAGGTTAGCTCAAAGTCTATAACTGTTTCTGGAGAAAAAAAATGCTTAGAACCATCTATTATTGAAGAAAAAATTACTCCGTCATCAGTAATCTTTCTAAAATCTGACAAAGAAAATACCTGAAATCCACCAGAATCAGTTAAAATATTTCTATCCCAGTTAATAAAATTATGAAGGCCATCAAAATGATTTATAATTTCGCCACCAGGTCTAAGATAAAGATGGTAAGTATTTCCAAGAACAAGATTATATCCAATCTCCTTTATCTGCTGCCATGTGCATGCCTTAATAGTTCCAGTCGTTCCAACTGGCATAAAAACAGGTGTTAATGTAGTTCCATGCTTAAGCTTTAATTTCCCAGCCCTTGCATTACTTTTATTTGATTTTTTTTCTAATTCAAAATAATTCAACTTCTTAACTCCAAAGATAAAAGATTTCTAATATTGATCAAAAGGAAGATAATTCATACTAAATTTTTCAAATTTTGGTTTTGAAAACTTTATCCTTTTAATTATCATAAATTTTTTCTCGCTTTTAATTTCTTTTATCTCACCAAATGTGCCTGCACCAAGATACATTATGATATTTTTGGGATCAGGTGAAAGTTGATTTTTAGCTTCTTCTAAAGCGCAATCAAAACAATAGTATTCATTTTTCTCTTCATTGTAAAATGAACTTAATTCATCCACAATATTTCTATTGCATTTCGAACATTTTTTAAAGCTTTTATTTACTTGATTTAAATTTTGTGGAAAATGCCTATTTCTATTGTTTTTATTGTGAATTGCAAATCTATTTTTATTATGCCTTTTTTGAAAATGATTAATATACTTTTCAGAACTTATTTCTTCAATAATTTTATTATTATCATCCACTTCAAATTCTTTTGAAAGATCTTTTTTAGGTACATATTTATATATCTTATCACTATTTAACCTTTTCATCTTTTCCCCTCAATTTCCTTTTTTCGAAGTATCTAGTTTTATCTGATCAATTTTTTTCTTCAATAATTCTTTAACTTTATCTATCTTTCCAGCACCTTTTAATTCTCTCATGACCTGTCCAACTAAAAACATAAATACAGATTCTTTTCCTTCAAGATACTTTTTCAATGCATCATCTTTCTGCTCATTTAATACTTTATCTATGGCTGTAAATATAGAACTATCGTCTGAGATTATTCTTGAATTTTCGATAAACTTATCAAGTTCTATTTTTGATTCAATTATTTCAATAATATTATCCTTAAAAGCCTTTTCAGATATTTTATTTTCTGTTATAAGTTTTATTAAATTACCTAAATCCTCTGGTTTAAGATTAATATCTTTTATAGATATCTGCTTCTGATTTAAGTAACTAAATATTTCAGTTACAATTATATTTGCAGTTTTAGTAGCTTGTTTAGATATGTTACAAGCTATTTCAAAATATTTTGCAACATCTTTATCTGAAGTTAATAAATCCGAAAGATAGAAATTTAAATTATAATCTTTCATGAATCGAATTAATATTTCTTCTGCTCTTTCAGTCAATTTATTTTTTATTTCATCCAATTCATCTTTAGCTATTTCTATATCTGGTATATCTGGTTCTCTAAAATACCTGTAATCGGCTGCCAGTTCTTTTGTTCTCATCGTTTCGGTCTTATTTGTTTCTGTGTTAAATAATCTTGTTTCTGTTACTATTTTTTCGCCTTTACTTAAAAGTTCTGATTGTCTTGATATTTCATATTCTATCGATCTTTTTATAGCATTGAATGAATTTAAGTTTTTAACCTCGACCTTATGTGATAGTGCTGAATCCTTTTTATTTACCGATATATTTATATCACATCGCATTGAGCCAGATTCTAAGGAACAATCGGAAATATCCAAGAATTCAAGTGTCCTTTTTAGCATTTTTAAATAACTTATAGCTTCATTTGCATCTTCTATCTCTGGCCTTGATACTATTTCAAGAAGAGGCACCCCTGCTCTATTATAATCTATAAATGTGACTTTATTTATAAAATCATGAAGCATCTTGGCGGTATCTTCTTCCATATGTATTCTCTCAATCCCGATTTTTTTAGGTTTGCCTTCTTCATCAAAGATTGTTAAATAACCATTTTGCCCTATTGGAGTTTCATATTGAGTGATCTGATAACCTTTAGGCAAATCTGGATAGAAATAATTTTTTCTATCAAAATGAAAAATTTTATTTATATCACAATGAAAAGCCATGGCTGCTAAAGCAGCCTTATAAACCATCTCTTTGTTTAATGATGGTAAGGTTCCAGGTTCACCTATGCATATAGGACAAATTTGGCTATTTGGTTCAATGCTAAAACTATTTGGGCAACTACAAAATGCCTTTGTTTTTGTTTTTAATTGAATATGTACTTCTATACCAATAACTACTCGAAACATCTTAAATCCTTTTTGAAATTTATGAATTCATCCTTTTTATATTATTTGCTGCAAAGTCTAAAAGTTCTTCTTTTGTTCTATAACCTTTATTATAAAATAAAGCATAAAGAGCTATTTCAGCTTGTAAAATCCTTTTTGTAACTTCTTTGATCATTTCTATTTTAGAAATATCCATATATAAAAATTTTGTATTAATAAATTCAAATTTCTTATCAAATTTATCTATTAAATGATATGAGGATTCTGGAGTAATTTTACCACCTATAGAGATTTTAGCATAAGGAAAGTTTGATTTAATGAAAATAATAATATGCTCTATCATCTTATCAACTTCACCAGAGTTGACATCGACTTTCATTGAGCCAGATAAATCTGATCTACCTATTGTAAAAGAGGCAAAATAGCTTAGTAAATCTTTAACAATTGGTAAATTATTCACAATTGTAATTGTTTCAATATTTAAAGCAAATAGAGGCTTATAATCTTTATAAGGATTTTTCTCTACATTTTCAAGAAAATTCTCTATTGCATATCTTGACTCTGCCATTGGAAGTGTTATGACATCCACTCTATTTTTTAAAGCCAGTCTTATATCATTTTTTGCACCACTACCACCAATTTTAAATCTTAATTTTTTAATAAAAGTATTTTTTACAAATTGTAATTCTTCAAAAGAGTTATCTTCTACTTCAGAACCAAGTTTTATAGATTCACACCATGGGTTTGAAATGATAGAATTGAAAAATTCTAATATTTCCTCAAATTTTATTTGATTGTCAATGACATTTTGAATATCTTCTATTTTTTCAAATTTACTATGGTGCATCCAGCACCTCCTTCTGATAAACTCGCATACTTAAATGATTCTATTATTTTTTTCTTAGTTGCAAGGTATTCATGTACAAAATTTGAAAGCTTCCCAGTCCCTTTTCCATGAATTATATATATCTTCTCATAATTGAGATTAATTATCTCACTAAAATAAAAATCAAGTTCTATTTTTGCTTCTTCAACAGTTTTACCTCTTAAATCTAATGTTGAAGGTAAGTTTTTCGATGGGATATATGAAAAACTTGAATAGCTTTTATTATTTTTTTCATCTAATTTTTGTAATTGGGAGATTGGTACTTCAAAAATAAATGTACCTGCCTGTATTTGAGCTTTATCTTTATTAATATTTATTATTTTGCCTTTTTTACCAAAAATACTTGCTTTAACTGTATCACCAATCTGAAATTTTTCTATCTCTTTTGTCTTTAAATCTTTTTCAGTCTCTTCATGTTTTTGAAGATTTTCTATTATTTCCTCTTCCTTATCATTTATAATTTTAATTATTTCCTTAGTTTTTTCTTTTGAATACCCCTCTTTTTTTAATTTAAAGATTTCTAGCTCAACCTCCTTTTTCATCTGCTGAAATTTAAGATTTGTCTCAGTAAGTATCTCTTTTTCGATCTCTTTTACATTTTTATTATATTTCTTTCTAATTTGTTCCAATTCATTTTCTTTATAAATTAATTCAAATTCTAATTTCTCTAATTTTGAAGTTTCTTCTTTATATTTTAAAACTAAATTTGTAAGCTGTCTTGCTATAGAAAAATTTTCTTCATCAATTTTAGCAAGATTTTTTGCTTTATTTATGATAAAATCTGGAATTCCAAGTCTTGAAGCTATTTCAAACGCATAAGAATATCCTGGAAGATCAACCATCAAAATATACTTTGGTAACATTAAATTTTCATCGAAAAGCATTGATGAAATAATTATGGATGGGTTTTCTATAGCATATTTTTTTACAAGATCAAAATGAGAGGTAATTACTCCATAAGAACCTTTACTAACAAGATAATCTATTACTGAAACTGCTAAAGCCTCTCCTTCTAAAGGAGAGGTTGCTGTTCCAAGCTCATCGATCAAAATCAATGTTTTTTCAGATGCTTTTTCTATTATCTGTTTTATTTCAAGAATATGCGATGAAAAGGTAGATAATGATTGCTCTATAGACTGCATATCTCCAATATCTATAAGTAAATCTTCAATTATTGGTAGTGAAGAACCAGAGGAAACAGGGACAAATAGTCCTGCTTGAAAAAGCATCTGTATCAAACCTATGGCTTTTAAAGTTACAGATTTCCCTCCAGCATTAGGACCAGTAATAACAACAAATTGCTTATCTTTACCAAATTCTATGAAGTTCTTAACTGGATTTTCAAGAAGTGGATGAAAAAAATTATTTAACTTAAAGATTTTTTCATCATTTATTTCAACTTTCGAATAACCTTTTTCAAAAGCTAATGATGCTTTTGCATTTATAAAATCAAGATCTGCAAGGATACTGATGAATTTAAATAAATTATCTAAAATACTTAAATAGATTTCATTGACTTTATATAATATTCTTGCAATTTCCTGTTCTTCTTCTGCTTTAAGCTGGTATAAGGTATTATTTATTTCTATTATTTCTAAAGGTTCTATCAAAATAGTTTTCCCAGAATCTGAAAAACCAAAAGCAATTCCATTAACACTATTTTTCTTGCTTAACTTTACAGGTAAAAGGTACCTATCCTCTTTTAATATATAATTTTCTGAAACAAGATAATCTTTATATTTATTTGCTATATTTGTAGTTAATTCAAGAAATTCCTGTTCTGTTTTTTTTATCTTTTTTCTTATTGAATGAAGCTCAGAACTTGCATTATCTGAAATCTCACCATTTTCAGTGAATATTGGTATTATAGATTTTACCTGATCCTTAAAATCATAGTTTATTTGAAATTTTTTAGAAAAAGATGGACTATCTATTTTTTTAATAGATTCTATTAAAATATCTGCATTTTTTATAAATATAAAAACCTTAAATGAAGATTCAATATCTAAAACAAGTCCTTTTTTTAAGTTTTCAATGTCTAATGTAATATCTTGAAAACCACTTAAAGGGAAAGAATTGCCAGATCTTAGATAATATATTACTTCTTCAAGAAGATCTAACTCAAACTGCAATTTTTCTTTTTCATAAAAAAATTCTAGTAATTCAAACTTTTGCTTTCCATAAATTGTTTTACATTTCTTCTGGTAAGAAGATATCACTATGTTAAATTCTAATTTATCTTTTGATTTATTATTTATCATTTGATTTTATTTATAATTTATAATTTAATTTGTCTAATATCTATCATTTAGTTTTTTTATTTATAAAATTCCCAATAATTCTTAAATCAGTAAGATATTTTCCATAAAACTTATAGCTAAAAGATGATTCTACTAAATTATTTAAAGCTTTGAATTCTATATTTTTGATAAATAGATCAAATATTAATAAAATTATAATAGCGAAAATTAACCCAAGAATCAATCCAAGAATAAATCCTAAAAATCTATCTATAGATTCAAAATTTGATTTATCAAGTTCATTATCTAAAAGTCTTTTTATTGGATTTGTCAGTAAAAGTAGTAAGAGATAAAAAGCAATAAATGTGATAATTATTGAAAGTATTTTTGAAAAGGAAATTCCAATCCCTTTTTCAATTAAAAATTCATTAAGATATGGAGAAAGAACAATAGTTAAAAGAATAGAAAGAATCAATGTTAAAATACCAATAATTTCTTGAATAAAACCTTTAAGCAAAGATTTTATTCCAAAAACAACAATAATAATCATTAAAAACCAATCGAAGTAATTCATTTTTTTTCCTATTTTATTTATATATTTTATTTTACATATTTTTTATTTTTAAAATTATTTTTTTTATCTTATTATATTCCAAATTATTCTTTTTAAATCAAATAACTTAAACCTTCAATGCTTTGACACAACTAATAATAGACTACAACTTCGCAATATCCCCGACTTTTTCAATTAAAAGTTTAAGGTTTATAAAATTAATCACTACCTTTATTATATCTTATTTAATAAAATATCTATAAAAGAATTTTCAGAAGCATCTATATAATCCTCTATTTTTTCACCAAAACTTGCAAATGATATAGGTAATTTTAATAAATTGCATATACTAAAAATAGCCCCACCTTTTGCAGTTGAATCAAGTTTAGTAATACCAATGCTATCTATATTAATTATTTTTTTGAAAATTTCAGCTTGATTAAAGGAGTTTTTGCCTAAGTTAGCATCTATTACTAATGTTGATTGGTAATTTATTTTATCTAAATATTGAGTCTTTTTCTTTTCAATTACTTTAATTATTTTATTAAGTTGTTGCATCAACTCTTCTTTATTTTGTAATCTTCCTGCAGTATCAATAATCAACAAATTATATTTTTTTTCCTGACTTATAGCCCTATCTATTGAATCATAAACAACAGCAGCTGGATCTGCTCCCTGTTTTTGCTTAATAAGTTCAACATTTAATTTATCTGCCCAATGACTAAGCTGCTCTATTGCTGCGGCTCTAAAAGTATCTGCAGCAGCAATTATTGGAGAAAATCCTTTCTTTTTATAAAAGTTTGCAATTTTAGATATCGCTGTGGTTTTGCCTACCCCATTTACTCCAACTATGTTTAAAATATTTAATTTGTCATTGTAAAAAGTAAATGGATGAATTAGAAGATATTCTTTTAATATTTCTTTAATTTTAATGCTTCTTTCATCTTTACTAAATTTCTTAAGTTTTTCTATTATTTCTTTTGTTAAATTATATTCAAAATCAGATAATAAAAGATTTTTTTCGAAAAGAGTAATATCTTCATTTTTTGAAAATAATTCTTTTAATTTGTTAAATAAATTCACTTTATCCTCAAATATATTTTTTCTACTTCAAATTAACTAAGATTATTAATTTTTCAATAAAAAAAGGCTATCCTTAAACTTAAGGATAGCCTTTTTTTATTAGTTAAAAATTACTTATTTGCTGGTTGATCTGTTGTAGATTCTGTAGCCATCTTCTGTTGTTCTTCCCATCTTAATAACTGTATAATACCAACTCTTGCAGCTTCAGCTCTCTTTTTAGCTTCTCTTCTATCAGAGAGGATATGCCAAACAGCTTCATCATCTATTTCCTGTTCCATCTTGAGAATAGCAAGATCATAAATCATTTCTATGGATTTAATATAAATTACAAAGTCACCACCAATCTGGTCACCATGTCTATAAATGATGAATGAATCAAGTTTAATATATGGCTCTTCAACAGGATATAGAGGATATTTTTTAAGCATTCTTTTTCTTACATCAGAAATATAATTTGGATTATCTACTGTAATTGTTATAAAACCAGTAAAATCAAGATAACCTACGAAGAAATCGATGATTTCATCATTCTGGTTTTTAAGTCTGATGGTAAGAGAATGTGGGAAATTTAAACCTCTAACTGTAACCATGATGTTCTTAATTGCTCCAACATTTCTAAGAACACCTTTCCCTATGTACTTATTACCTATTGTGTCATTAGCATCAGCAGGTTCATAAGAAGGGATTTCATAAGGAGGTATAATTTTAGCCCAGGAGTTGTATTTTTCAGTTGGGAAATGAATCCTTGCACCTAAAACTGTCTGACCTGCATATTGGCCCCTGTCAACTTTTACAGTTTTAACAAGAGAAAGAGAAATATTTTCAATAGTTCTAGATGAAGGGGATAAAACTACTTCCCAGTTTTTAGGTTCTAGACTGATAAGTAAATTTTTCCTTTCTTCTTCTGTCTTTACAGATTGAAATACATTTGGACCCGCAATTTTAACAATATCTAATTCAGTGTTGGCTAGGTTGTTAAAGTCAATAAGAACATTTCTTTCTGCAAGAACAGGAGTTGCGAATACAAAAATAAGGAATATTGAAAAAACTAAATTCCATCGTTTCATTTTTCAGCTCCTTTTTGTTTAATCATAATATCGGAAATCCCCTCCCTAAAAATTAAACATTTTTGCATGTCTTATTTATAAAACATATATTTTTTTTTTCAAATATTTAGTTTGTTTATTTTTATAATTTTAAAGATCAAAAGAATATATTTTAATTTTATTAAAAATAAAGAATTCAACTCTTTTAATCTTTTTGAATAACCTATTATTTTTTAATGATAATATAGTAGCCTTAGAAATTTTATTTTTTATTTCCTCTGAGTAACCTTGAAATATGCTACTTGAATCAATAGATAAAATAATTTTGCAAACATTATTTATATAATAAACATTTTCAATATCAAGTAGTTGAAAGTAATCTTTCTTAAATTTCTTTACATCTATAGGACCTGAAAAATAAAATCTTACAAGCTCTAATCTATCATATTTTGAAGGTAAAATTTGTCTTTCTGAATTTATAGATAAATCAGATGTTAAGTAGTAAAACTTGGCTTTTTCATTACCAAAACTTTTAATCAAGAATGCAAATAAAAGAAAGATGATAAGAATCAAAAGAGTATAATAAAAAATTTTATTGTATTTTTTTAAATCCTTCACTGATAGTATACTCCTTTATAAATTGTTCTATACCTAAACTTATTGAATATCCAAGCAAATTTATGTAATTATCGGAAAGCATTATTTTAACATCATTTGGATTAGTTATATATCCCATCTCGATTAATATTGCAGGCATTTCAGAATATGCAAGTACATAAAATGGAGCCCCTTTCACAAAAGAAGCATTAATATCTTTAACATTGTTTTTTATATTATTGAAACAATAAGAAGCAAGTTTTGAAGATTCAAATATCAATTGTTCATTTAATAATCTATTAATTATATTATTTAATAATGATTCCCCCACTTCTTTATTTTCATATTTTACTAGATCTTTTATCTTTTCATCAATAATATCATAATCTAAATAGTATACTTCAATACCACTTTTTTTATTTGAATATGGATTGGCGTTTGAATGTAAAGAAATAAAAATTCCAGTTTTTGTTTCAGCAAGATATTTGTTTGCCAATTTTACTCTTTCTTCCAATGTAAGTTTTGTATCCTTTTCTCTTGTAAGATAAATCGAAAGGTATGGGAATTTTGCACTTAATATGCTTTTCAATTTTAATGCTGCTTTTAAGTTTATATCTTTTTCATAAACATTAGAACCAATAGCTCCAGGATCATCCCCTCCATGCCCTGCGTCTATTACTATAAAAGATATGACTTTAAAATCAACCATTTTTGCCTGAGCATAAGAGTAAAATGTCTCTTTTTCCTTTTGAACAGGAGTAGAGTTATCCTGCTCATTTTTTAAATCCCCTTGATTTTTATTATCTTCATCAGTTTTATTATCTTTTTTATCATCATTATTTTCTTTGTTGTCTTTAATATCTGTATCCTTTTTATCAGTTTGTTCTTCTTCTTTATTTATCTTATCTTCTTTTTTTTCTTCCTCCTTTTTAATAGTATTATCATTGCTTTCTAAATTTTTTTTATATTCCAGATACCAGCTGTCATAAATCTGTTTATTTTTAATTGGGATAAAAAATATATTATAAAGAGAAAATATCAGTTGTTCGGGGATAATTAATTTACCATTGATAGGAATTATTTTTTTTGATACATTTACAACATTATATTTATAAAAACATATCCCTGAACTATCAAAAAGAAGATTTTCATTTATGCCAGATTTACTAAAAGTATAAGTATCCATTATATAATCATATGAAATTGAAATTCCGAAATCTTCATATAAAGTTGTATGAAAAAATGTCAGGTTAGTTGAGGCAGATAAATTTGATGGAAAAAATAAGAAAAGGATAAGGAAAAATAAAAAAAATTCAAAATAAAGCAAGGTATAAGAAAATATTCTGTAAAATTTTAAGTTTTTATTTTTTGATAGCATATATTTCACATATATCTCCAAAAGCAAATATATTAATGATTTTTTCAAAAAAATCTTTACCAATTATTTTTGCAAAAAACAAAGTTAATTTATTAAATCTTTCATAATGAATATTTGGAATCACAATTTTATAAAGATTAAAGCCATTTTTCCTTAAATATTTCTTAAAACTATATGGATTAAAATCATAGAAATGATCAGTAGGTCTAGTCTTAAAATAATTATTTTTGTTTTTCTTAAAATAAAACATAGGCCCAAATTGTGAAGGAAAAGATAAAGATAATATTCCATTTGGTTTTAAGATATTATATGCTTTTTTTAGTATAAAATCGAAATCTTTTATATGTTCAATACAGAACCAGAATGTTATAAGATTAAAAGAGTTTTTCAATCTTTCATCTATTTTTTCTATAGAATTAAAAGTATTATACCCTTTATTAGCGCAAAAACTTAAAGCATAGCTATTTGTCTCAACTAAATAGCCTTCAAGTTTTTTGTTTATCGTGCAAAGTTCATCCTTTAAATCATCAAGAAAAAACCCTAATGCTCCTCCAAAATCAATCGCCTTAAATTTTTCTTCATTTAAGTTTTTTATTAAAGGTAAAATATTTGATATTCTTCTTTTATTTAAATTTTTGATATTTTCTCTATCATCAAAATATGTTTTTCCATAAGTTTTTTTATATTCATCTATATAGTATTTTTCTTGAATATCCTCATTCATTTTTTCAAGTCTAATGTTTTCTTTTATTATTGTTTTGCATTTTTTACATATAAGAAGATGATATTTATCCCCCATCCATATAATTTTCTTTTTTTTACTACCGCAAATTGGACAGATATTGTTTATATTTTTCTCATTTTCTTTTAAGAAAACTATTATTTTATTAAATAATTCCTTTATTAAATTTTTATCTGAGATTTGATTGAAAATTATCTTACAAACATTTTGGCTTTTATTTATGATTTTATTATCGTTTTTATTATTTATTTTATCTTGATTTTCAGATTTATTGTCTTTTTCATTCTTTAATTGATCTTGATTTTCTAGATTACTTGATACTTGCAATAAATTTAATAAAAGATTGGTAAATTTTTTCGAATCTATCTTTTTATTTTTCGATACATGAAATTTCTTAAAATACTTATTTGCAAGTTTTTCATGATACTTTGTTGGAGAGACAATAATAAAACTTTTATTTAATTTGATTGATTCAAATAAAAACAGACCAAAATGTGTTATTATAATTTTAGCATTTAGCACCAAATTTTTATACTTTTCATTTCCTGCATTTATAATATCAAAATCAGCAAAAATAGTTTTTTCTTTTTGGCTTTTTATTTTTTCATATATCTTTTCTGGCAAGATAAATAAAATAGATTTGTTAGATAGAAAGTTTTTTTTATTATTTAATACTTTAGCAACCTTAGATGAAAGGTCATATGGATCAAGATTTCCAAAACTTATCAAAATATCATAAGATTTTATTTTAGTTAAATCTTCATCTACATTTTTATATTCTTTATCAAAATCTTTTAATATTAGATATGGAAAAGATTTAATATTACCAAGATCTTTCATTGATGGAAGGCTGTTATAGTATAACCTATAGCCTCTATAAATTTTTGGTAGATAATAATCATCAAAAGAAACAACATTTAAGTTTCCTAAGAATTTATCTATTTTTTCATTTGAATCTCTAAAATCTTTTATAATAAGTTGATAAGAACTTAAATCATACTTAAAAATATCCTTTTTATTCTCAATTTCTAATATTTCAGAGTTATGCCCTAATTCTTCAAATATTTTTTTTACTATCTTTTGTCTTGTTAGATGACCAGAACCAAAATTTTTCCCAAATCCTGCTATTTGAATTATTTCCATGATATTTTGTTTGTTTTAATTTTTATTTATTTCAGTTTTGCTTTAATAAAGTTTCAAAATTTGCTACGCATTAATAAAGTTTTATTTGAGTTTAATTTTATCTTTGTTTTATTTAGTCTTAATTTAGTTAATTTTCTTTTTTCCATTTTTATTATCATGATAAAATGTGCTTATTATTTTATTGAACAACCATACTACATTAATCTTATCGGAATTAATCTTTATAATTTTTCTGAATCTCGTTTATATTGATTTCTAATTCCTCTTTATTTTTTAAGTAAATTTTTTCTATATCATCTATATCTATTAAGTATTCTGGTTTAAGATTTTTATCAAAATATTTTAATATATTTTGTGCAACAGTATAATCTTTTTCAGTATCGATTGTTAACCTTAGATTTGAGATTGATTCAAAATTATTAAATGGTTTTTTTAATATATAAAACTTATCTTTGTTTTCATATATATAAGGAGTCACATGCTCAAAGTGGTAAGATTTATCTGATTTTTTATAATTTTCCCAAAATGCATCTTTTTTAACAAATTCTGTTTGAGTCCCTAAAGGTAGTTTTTCCCTTACAAAATAATCTGGAAGTTTTTGATTGTTTTCAAAAATGTTTTCAAGAATTTTGATATTATCTTTTATTACTATTAATGATGTGAAAGGATTATCTGATGTAGCTCTTATAAGATAATCTGCGTCATGTTTTTTATAAATTTTTGCAAACCTATCAAGAACATTTTCCTCACTACCACCTTCGAGATGAAAACCTTTAACGATAAAATTATTAAAAATTTCAACTTCTTTTATAGGTACTGCAAGAATAAAGTTTTCTATTAAAGAATTTTCTAATAAAGAATTTAAAGTTATCAATCTTTTCTGTATAAATTTGACAATCTCATCTTCACCTAATTTTTTTAATACTTTTTCTTTAAATCTTGTAGATTTTAACCTTGCTTGCAAAATTAATGTAAATTTTAATTTATTCATTAGAAGAAATAAGTGTAAAACTCATTGCATTTAGTACATAAATCCATGTAAGATTTTTCGCAATGCATATTATAAAATTTTTTAATTGAATTTATTATTGATGTAATATCATCATCTATGGTTTCTTTTAAGATTTCACCATCAAAATCAGAGTAACACAAAGATATTTTCCCATCGGAAAGTATAAAAATCTCTCTTCTAAGATGATAACATGGAAATCTTTCCACTGGCGTTAAATCAGCGACTTCAAGATTTTCAAGTTTCATAGAATAGGAATTGTACTTTCTAAAAATGATATTTTTCTCAAACTTTTGGAAATTGGAGTAAAATAATTCTATTTCTTCATCATTTTGAGGGATTCTTAAATATGATATATAAACATTTTCAGGGTATTTTTCTAAAAGATTTGACACTGTTTTTAACAATATTGGAAAAATCATCTTTTTACCAAGATTTTTATAGGTCTGTTCATTTATAGCATCAAGACTGACGATTAAAAAGATATTTTTTTTATTTTCAAACTGTTCAAAAAAATCGACATCTAATAAGGAACCATTTGTTTCGATATAAACTTTATTTTTACTGGATAAAAATTCTATTATTTGCTTAAAATCTTTATGCAAAAAAGGTTCTCCAAAACCTCCTATTATAAACTTTGCATCATTGAAATAAATTTTATTTTTTTCTATAAAGGAAAACAATCTATCTTTGTCTAAAAATTGGCAATCTCTTTTTAATCCTTTTGGGTAAGGACAATGAATACATGAAAAATTACATTTACTTGAAAGCTCAATAATAAATGTTTTAGGAATAGTATAAAGATTTTCAAGCTTGCTTAAAGTTTTCCTTAAATCTTCCCATTCAATACTTAATGATTTATCTATCTTTGGAATATTAAAAAAGCTTAAATTTTTCAAAGAATCTAATTTTAATTCTTTATCATTTATGTTGTCTGAGAAATTAGAATTAAAAATTGAATAAATCAAAGGTAATGAAGAAAAGTCTGAAAGAGAAAGTGAAATGCGATATGGGAGATAATAATCGAAACCTTCTATTAAATCGATATCAAAAAGACTTATATTTCTTAAAAGTATATCAAAAATGATATTTTGATGGTAAGAATCTTTTGAATTAGATAATTTTATTAGCTCATCTATTATAGAATTCTTAAAAACCTCTCCAACAACCCCTTCTGGAAAATTTTCTCCATAATAGTAATCCACAAGATATTTTTCAGCGTCTTCAATGATAAAACTGTTTTTTGAAAAAGAAAATAAAGGATAAGAAGCAGATAAAACTAAAGTAAAATTGATCTGATTTTTTAAATTTTCCTTTATTAAAATTTTATCATAAGATTCAAAAAAAGATTTTACATTTCCATCATATAAGATAAAATTTTCATTTTGAAAAAACTCTTCTAAAAGTTTCTTATGATTTTCCTCTATAGTTATAAAAAGATTTAGCTTTGATTTATCAAGAAAAGCTTTTATTTTCTTTTTCAAAAAAGAAAAATAATTTCTAAGTTCATCTATTTCATAGATATCAAAAATTGTTGGTTCAAAAATCAAAACCAAATTATTATTCATTTGATTACCTATACTTTATAAACTAAAAATTAGACTACCTTAAAGCTAACTTCTTTTATATCATCCGAACCAAATGATAAAATATCATTTTTATTTATCGGTCCAACTCCTTCGCAGGTTCCAGTTAAAATAATGTCACCAACCGCTAAAGTAAAGTGCTTTGAAATAAATGATATAAGTTTTGGAATATTAAATATCATAAAGGAAGCATCTGATTTTTGAATAATTTCACCATTTTTTTTCAAGTAAAATGGTTTTTTAAGTAAATCTTCCAGATTCTTAAAAGGATAAATTGGTGTAATTGGACAGCTTGTATCAAAACCTTTTGATATTAACCAGGGACCACCAGTTTTTTTCGCTTCTGCTTGCAAATCCCTGCATGTCAGATCAAGGGCGATAGCATAGCCACCTATAATTTTTGCAACATCATCTTCGCTAATATTTTTGCATACCTGACAAATATAAATGGCGATTTCTACTTCATGGTGAACTAATTGTGAAAATTCTGGATATATTATATCTTCCCCTTCTTCTATTATTGAAGAAGGAGGTTTTGAAAAGATTAGTGGCTTGCCTACATTTATTGATTTGAGTTCTTCAATATGTTTGACATAATTTTGCCCAACACAGTATATTGTTGATACTGGAAGTAAACGACCATCAGAACCATGAATGCATTTTTTTAAGAAAGACTCAGGTTTAATCTCAAAAAAAGGATTTTTAATATTTGAAGAATTTCCCATAATATTTTCCTAACTTCCAATATTTTTTAAGTTTTAGTTTTTTACATAGGTTTTTATATAATATTTTCTATTTTATTAAGGTTTTTTGCAGTTTTCTTGTAATTTTCTTATATAAGTTTTAAGTAAGCTCTTCTTCTTTTATGTTGCCTTGCCTCAAAATATTTCCAGTGCCCTTGAACCTTTTCATTTACTTCAAGTTCAGGATTGGATTCTGCAGAGATAATACCTGATTCCATAGCAGATCTGGTTAATTCAGTCATCATAAGAGCATCAACACCTTTGCCTTGATATTCAGGTAAAACAGCACCCAATAATAGATCAAGATATTTTGGTTTTTTAAGTGCTAAAAGAAGGTGAATAAAACCAAATGGAAATAGTTTTCCTTTTGCTTTTTGTAAAGCTCTATTTAAAGAAGGTATTCCTACAACCATACCAACAATTTTATCATCTTTATTAAATACAAGCTTAACAAATTTTGGAGATAAAAATGAGAAGTAGGATTTTATATAGTATTGAATCTGTCTTTCAGTTAATTCGGTTACTCCATAAAGATTTTTATATGCTTTTTCTATAACTTCAAATACTTCTCTTCCATATTTATTTACAACTTCAGAGATATTGGTAATATCTTTTACATGAAGTTGAAATCTTTCTTTAACTATTCTCGAAAGTTTTTCGGCTTTTTCAGGTATAGAATCTGGAACTTTAACCTCAAATTCAACCCAATCAGCATCTTTTTTAAGTCCTAATCTTTCATAATAATCAACATAATATGGATAGTTGTAAAGAGTTGCCATAGTATTTAATTCATTAAAACCTTCAATTAAAAGTCCTTCATAATCAAGATCTGAGAATCCAAGTGGTCCGTTTAAACCAACCATCCCTTTTGATTTTGCCCACTTTGTGACTTCATCAAATAGTGCTTTTGCAACATCAAAATCCTCTATAAAATCGAACCAGCCAAATCTTGCATATTTATTTCCCCATTTCTTTATATAGTTATGTTGAATTATACCAGCTATTCTTCCAACCATCTTATTGTTTATCCAAGCCGTATAATATACTGCTTCACAAATTTCAAAAGCAGGGTTAATATCTTTTCGAAGTGTATTTAATTCATCTGAAAAAAGAGGTGGTACCCAATATTTATTATCCTTGTAAAGATCAAATTCAAATTGAATAAACCTTTTAAGTTCTTTGATGGTTTTTACTTCTCTAATTTCAATTTTCTTTTCTTCCATTTTAACCTCTTTTATTTTATTTTTATTTTCATTTTTTACTTTTTTTCAATTGCTTTTAATTCTTTATTTATTTTCTAAGTTCAAAACCTTCTTTTTCCATAATACTTACAATTTTTTTAATTATTCTTTGCTCATCTTCTGAATTAAGAGTATTTTCATAAGAGTTAACTGTAATATTAAAGGCGACTGATTTTTTATCAGAAGGTATACTACCGCCCTGAAAGATATCAAAAAGTTCGACTTTCCTTATATTTTCATCAGCATTTTTAATTAAATCTATAATCTGACCAACATAAGTTTTAATAGGCATGACAAAGGCAAGATCAAAACTTATATCTGGAAATTTTGAAATTTGAGAGAACTTTTTAGTGTTACCTTTATATTTAATAAATGTATCAAGGTAACAACTAAAAATTGAGACTCTATTTTTTATATCAAAGAATTTTGCAATATCTGGATGAATTTCACCAAAAACTCCAATGATATTGTTTTCATAATAAATAACACCACTTTTATATGGATGTAAAAAACCTGGAATATTTGAAGTTTCAATAGAAATCTCATCTATATTAAATAATTTACAGATTGATAAAATTGCGTCTCTTGCATCTATTATTGATAGATTAAAATCTTTATAGACAAGAGCTCCAGCTATCTCAACAGGTTCAGAAATCGCACCATCTTCATCCTGAATAAAAACATGTTCTACCTCATAAATCTTAAATTGTTCAAAGTATCTTAAATTTGTTTTGACATTTGTTAAGATGTTTGGCAGTAAAGTCTTGGTCAGGTAAGGTTTTTCTGAGTTTAAAGGGTTTTTGATCTCGATAAAAGGTTCAACAAAACCAAATAATTTATTCATCTCAATTGTAGTAAATGGATAGTTAAGTACTTCGGTAAAATCAAGATTATTTGATAATAATTCTTTTACTTTTCGCTTATAATTTGGAAGTTCAATCTGAGGTGCGATATCTAATTTTACACTTGGGGCTTCTGCTAAAATATTATCATAACCATAAATTCTTCCAACTTCTTCAACAATATCTTCTGGTATTTTGATATCTTTTGTCGAACGAAATGTTGGAACTGTAATATTTAATATTCCATTTTCTAAATTTATATCAAATTCAAGTTTTTTTAGGATATTAACAATTGTACCTTCTTCTACAAAAGTTCCCAATCTTTTATTTATTAAATCAACAGGCATTATTATCTTGTTTTTCTTTGGGGGTTTTTCGAAAACAATCTTTTTGCCAGTAATTTTTATATCTTTATCTATAGAAGATAGGGTATGAGCAAATTTCTTTATTGCAAGATCAATAAAAGATGGATCTAATGATTTTTCAAATCTATTTGATGCTTCTGTTCTAATTCCTGCTGCTATTGAGCTTTTTCTTATCAATGAAGGCTCAAAGTTAGCTACTTCTAAAAGAATTTCCTGGGTATTTTCATCTATCTCACTATTTTTAAGCCCCATAACTCCAGCGAGAGCTATTGGTTCGTCTTTAATATTGCAAATAAGTAAGTTTTCTTTATTACATCTTCTTTCTATCTCATCTAAAGTTATTACTTTTTCATCTTCCTTTGCTCTTCTTATCCTGATAGAAGGCTTTTTTATTTTATTCAAATCAAAGGCATGGCAGGGTTCACCTAAATCAAACATTATATAATTTGTCAAATCTACTAAAAGTGATATAGGTCTTTGATTTACCTTGTAAAGTTTTCTCTTCAACCATAAAGGAGATTCTTTTTCTGATATGTTTTTTACATGTAATACCCCATACATTGGAGTATCTTCAAAAGATTCAACATCTATTTCTATATCAGCATTTTCATCTATTTCGATATTTTCAGTTATATATGGTTTTAATGGTTTGTCATATAAAGCCGCAACTTCTCTTGCGATACCATAATGTCCCCATAAATCTGGTCTATGAGAGATACTTGAGTTATCTATAAAAAATATAACATCATTTAAGTTCAATGCAGAAGATACTGGTATTCCTATTTCAGTCTTTTCATCAAGAATCATTATACCACTATGGTCATTACTTATTTTTAATTCATATTGAGAACATAACATTCCCTCAGATCTTATCCCTTTGAAATCAACATAATCTATCTTTTTTTGATTTACAGGTATTACTGCGCCTTTTAATGCTAAAGGAACTATTGCCCCAACAAATATATTTTGTGCACCTGTAACAATATCATATTTTTTATCTCTTGTATCGCAGGTAGCTATAAGAAGTTTATCTGCGTTTGGATGTTTTTTAATATCTACTATTTTTGATGTAATAATTGAATCATAAAGCTGTTTTTCTAAAATAACTTCTTCAATCATTACAACCTTTTTAGTAAAATTGTTTGCAAACTCATAAGGATTATCTATTTTAATATCCACATATTCTTGAATCCAATTTAATGAAATATACATAATCTTCCCTTAATTTTTAATTGATTTTTAGTTAATTTTTTACTTTTTTTTATTTTTTTATTATTTTAATTTTTCATACAGTACTGTATTTATATAATTTTCATAAATATCATAATTTTTAAAATTGGTATAAAAATCTTAAATCTCCAGATTCAAACCATCTAATATCATCGACGGCATATTTCATCATGACAAGTCTATTTAATCCAAGTCCAAATGCAAAAGCAGACCATTTTTCAGGGTCAATACCGCCCTCTTTCAAAACTTCAGGATGACTTAAACCACAACCTACAAGTTCAACCCAACCAACATGTTTACAAACAGGGCAGCCTTTACCATGACAGATAAGACATTCAAAATCAAGTTCAAAACCAGGTTCAACAAAAGGGAAATAACCTGGTCTTAGTCTTACTTTAACATCTGTTTCAAAAAGTTCTGATAACATTATTTTGGTAAAATAGGTGAGATTAGAGACTGAAATATCCTTATCGATCATCAATCCTTCAATCTGGTAAAATGTATTTTCATGAGAGGCATCAGTGGCTTCATTTCTAAAAACTCTTCCAGGTGCTATCAATTTTAATGGAGCAGATAATTTTTGCATCATCCTGACTTCAATCGGAGAGGTATGAGTCCTGAGTAAAAGACCATTTGTCATCCAGAATGTATCCTGAAGATCTCTTGCAGGATGGTTTTCAGGAATATTAAGTGCTGTAAAGTTATAATATTCATTTTCAAGTTGAGGACCATCTGCTATGGTAAATCCTAAAGATAAAAAAATATCCTGAATTTTATGAATAAAAGATGAAATAGGGCTTAAATGTCCTGTAAATAAGGGCCTATTCTTGAAAAACTCTGATGGTAAAGTAACATCTATCCATTCATTTTGTAATATTTTTTCGAATTCCTTATTGTTAAGTTGATCTTCTATTTTTACTATCTTTTCTTCAATATTTCTTTCTAATGACTGAATCAATTGACCAGCAATCTTTTTTTCTTCTATCGATAAATCTTTCAAAATTTTATAAAGTTCAGCAATTTCACCTTTTTTACCTAAAAATTGAACTTTAGCTTTATTAATCATTTCTTTTGAGTTGATTTCATTTAATATTAAGTTAAAAGAATTTTCAATTTGACTAATCTTTGATTTTAAATTTTCAAGCATCTTTTCAAAATCCTAATAAACTATTTTTAGCAAGGTATAACAAAAAAAAATATTTGCAATTATTAAATAATAGTCAATATTTTGATTACAAAAAAAAATGTTTTATTATTTATAAAATGAAAATAACAAAAAGATTAAAATAACCGAAATGATTTAAGTAAAAAAAAGAAAATGGATTTGCTAATAAAAATGGCAAAAAAAAATGGCAAAAATGTTCTTATAAATGTTAGTCTTTTACTTTTAATAATTTTATTAGTATCATATTCTTATAATTTAAAATCACAAAACTTAAAAATAAAGTATTTTGAGGTTTGGAATAAATATACCCTTTTTCAGTTTTACAATGAAATTCCAAACGAAAACTTAAAATCTTTTAACTTTTATTATACTGTAACTTACGATTTTAAGGGAAGAGTATTAAAATTCGAATATATTGTAAATGGCAGCGTTAATTTTGTTGGAGAAGTAGCTTTTTTTGATGATAATCATGCTACAATAACTCTTAAAAAATTAGAAACACAACTAATGTCTACACAGCCTGTTTTGGTACCTTATGCGATGTATGAGATAGTTGTAAATGATGGTTTAATCACTTCTTATATTTTATATAAAGTCTCTCCAAATCTTGAAAAACCAGTAAAAATAGGTGATGCAAGATTTACATATAAAGATGGTCAAACAATCATAGAAAACCTTTTTAATGATAAAGTAATAATGAGAATAGAGATAAAACAAGATCCTCAAAATATTTATGAAATTTCATTTTTCAATGATAAAAATTTACTTACAGAAAAAAGAATTTTCGTTAACAACAGGTTATATCAAAGAATAGTTTACAAATATGATGATACTGGCAAATTAATTCAGATTATAACTTATGATGCCGCAGGTCAGATAGTATCTGTTGAAAATAAATAATATTGAAAATCAATTCCATGGTAAAAGCAAATATTTTTGATTTTATTATTGCTTAAATTGAAAAATATTAAAAATAAAAAAATTAAAATAATATTAAGCTAAAATAAAAATAAGTGAAAATAAAAATGATTGAAAATTTTTTAACAAAAACAGCAAAAGACAAAGTATCATTTGATCAAATTACCTCTATATCATTTGAAGTAAGTCAATACAAAAGTAAAAACCCTGATAGCAAAATTATAAATGGTACAATCGGGATGTTTTACGATGAAGATGAAAAACCTTTTGTTTTTGAACCGATAAGAGATATCTATAACTCCTTTTTATTACAGGATATTTCGACTTACGGATATCTATATCCGACACCTGATTTTTCAAATGCAATCTTTAATCTTTTAGGATTGAAAGAAGAATATAAAAAAAGTATTTACTGTTTTCCTTGCGCTGGTGGATTAAATGCAATTCATCATTTTGCCCATAATTTTATTGATAATGAAACTTCCATTTTTGCGTTAAACCCCTATTGGGGTCCATACCAGAACATTTTAGGAGAGCTTGGCTATACAATTCAACCTATAAATATTCTTGCCAAGCCTTATTTTAATATTGATGAAGAGTTGTTTTTTCAATCAATAAATAAAACAAATAAAGAAAAAATAATAATTTTATTAAATATTCCATGTCAAAATCCAACAGGATATACTCCAACTTTATCTGAATTAAAAAATATAAAAAATTCAATATTGAAAATAAATTCTATAGGGAAAAAGGTTTTAATATTTTTTGACCTTGTCTATATTCATTATTCAAAATTAGAAATAAATGATCTATTTGAAATTTTTTCAGATTTACCATTTTTCTTCAATTTTTCTTCTTCCAAAACACTTTCTTTATATGGCTTTAGAACAGGTGCTATCTGTCTTTATTCAAAAGATAATTTTGATAAAGAGATTTTTATCGAAAAAATGGCTTTTTCTGCAAGAGCTTCGACAGGTTCTATAAATAATCTTGGATACAGAATAATTGAAAAATTTGAAAACCAGAATTTAGTCTTTCAATTAAAAAAATACTGGGATTATGTTATTAATACTTTAGGCGTTAGATCTAAAAAATTTATTAATATTCTCACAAATTATGGTTTCAATAATTATAGATACGATGAAGGATTTTTCATATCATTTTTTCACAAAAATTTTGAAATAAAAAAGTTACATGAACTATTAAAACAAAATGGGATATTTTTCATTCCTCAACCTGATTCAATAAGAGTCGCAATCTCATCTATTCCTTTAAATAAAATTGATGAATTTGAAAATAGGATAAAAAGCCTATTTTTATAAAAGATTAAATAAAAAAATTAAATTCAAAAATTAAATTTAAAAAAAGGATTATATAAAAACTATAAAAAATTTGCAAAATAAAGTTTTAATAAAATCAAGTTTAGAAAAACTATAAATAATTTATTTTTTGGGAATGACCAAAAGTTTTAGTAATACTTGTTATCTTATAAAATACTTATCCTGTAAAATACTTATCTTAAAATACTTATCTTATAAAATAGTTATATTGTAAAACTATTATAAAATACTTTTATCTAACATAATTCAATAAGCCACCTGCTTTTAAGATATTGATAAATCTTCCAGAAGTATCAACTTTTAACTTATATGTAAGATTTTTTGTCTTATTTACTGCTGTAATATAACCAGTATCAAGTTCTTTTTTGATATTACTCATCTCAAGTTCATCGCCTAAAGATATTGTATCATAATCAGATGGATTATCGAAGATTAAAGGGATGATACCAAAATTGATTAAGTTAGCCTTATGAATTCTTGCAAATTTCTTTGCAATAACTGCTTTGATACCAAGATACATTGGGGCTAAAGCGGCATGTTCTCTTGAAGACCCCTGTCCATAGTTATCTCCACCAACAATAAAACCAATCCCCTCTTCTTTTGCTCTTTTATAAAAGTCTGGATCGACTCGTTCAAAAACATATTTGGAGATTTCTGGTACATTTGATCTTAATGGTAAAATCTTAGCACCAGCAGGCATAATATCATCTGTTGTTATATTATCTCCTGTTTTGAGTAATACTTTTGCTTTTATTGAATCTGGTAAAGCTGTATTTGAAGGACATGGTTTAATATTTGGTCCACGGATAATTTCAATATTTTTTCTTTCTTCATCTGAAAGTGGCTTTATTATTAAATTTTCTGTGACAGTATATTTTTCAGGTAGACTATAGAATTTTACATCCCTAACTTTTCTTGGATCTGAAATTTTACCCATAATAGCAGAATATGCAGCGACTTCTGGTGAAACAAGATAAACTTCAGCATCTTCTGTTCCAGATCTTCCTTTGAAATTTCTATTGAAAGTTCTTAATGTTCTACCCTTAGAATTTGGAGCGAAACCCATACCTATACATGGACCACATGCTGATTCTAAAAGTCTAAACCCAGCATTTGATATTTTTTCTAAAGCTCCAAGTTTAATTGCATCAAGAATAACATTTTTAGATCCTGGAGCTAATGCTGCTTCAACATTTTCAGCAACAGTTTTTCCATCAACTATAGATGCGACTGCTAAAATATCTTTTAATGATGAGTTGGTACATGAACCAATTGCAACCTGATCTATTGGTAAGCCTTCAATTTCGCTAATTTTAACTACCTGATCTGGCATATGTGGTTTTGCAACCATAGGTTCAAGAGTTGACAAATCTATTTCAACCTCTTCATCGTAAGTTGCATCGGAATCAGCAAGCATTTCTGCAAAATCTTTTTCTCTGCCTTGTGCTATTAAGAACTGTTTTGTGACTTCATCAGATGGGAAGATTGAACATGTAGCTCCAAGTTCTGCACCCATGTTTGTAATGGTAGCTCTTTCTGGAACAGTAAGTGTTTTTAATCCATCACCTGTATATTCAAAAATTTTATTTACTCCACCCTTTACAGTTAATCTTCTTAAAAGTTCAAGAATTATATCTTTAGCACTAACAAAAGGTTGAAGTTTTCCAGTAAGTTTAACCTTGACAATTGCAGGCATTTCAAGGTAAAAGGCTCCGCCAGCCATTGCTACTGCGACATCAAGACCGCCTGCGCCAATGGCAATCATTCCCATTCCGCCAGCAGTTGGTGTATGAGAATCTGAACCCAAAAGTGTTTTCCCTGGTTTAGCAAATCTTTCAAGGTGAACCTGATGGCAGATACCATTTCCAGGTCTTGAAAAGTGAATACCATATTTTTTTGCTACAGACATCAAATATTGGTGATCATCTGCATTCATAAAATCAGTCTGTAGTGTATTATGATCAATATAAGAAACAGATAACTCTGTTCGGATTTTATCTATACCTATAGATTCAAACTGAAGATATGCCATAGTTCCTGTAGCATCCTGGGTCAGTGTTTGATCGATTTTGATGGCAATCTCTTTCCCTTTAACAAGTTCTCCTTCAACAAGATGAGCTTTCAATATCTTTCTTGCCAAAGATTCACCCATTTTTCCCCCTAATATCCATCGATATTTTATAAATTCATAAATAGGAAATTTGTCAACTTTATAATATTATTGAAATTTAAAATAATAATTATATAATTTTATTGATTTTGAGGAAAAGTAGTTATGGAATTAAAAATTACTCAACTTGAAGCCAGGTTGATTAAAAAGTGGTTTGAACAAGAAACAGTTGGGCATTTTGGCGATGGGGATTTTACTATAGGTGAAGAGCAATCGATACTTGATAAAATTAAAATAGATCCTGACTCTAATAAGGATTATATAGTATGCAATTTTAATCTTACAGAACTTGAAATCTTAAATATCTGGTCAGCAAGAGCATTTGGAATTTATGAAGAAAAGGCATTAAAAGATAAGATAAAACTTGCTTTAGAAGAAGAGAAAAATCAATTTATAGCAAGATTAAAAGCAAGAAATCAACTTTAATCTAAAAATTACTGTATAACATTTGCAGTGTTTTTTGGGATGCTTAAAAAGGTAGGTTGATTTGTTATAATGGTTTGAACAGTTGGTGCAATTTTTTCGATGTAAAGATAATTTATCACCTGCGGATATTGGGAAATTACTTGGCCAACTATTGTTAAAGCTTCTGCATTTGCTGAAGCTGTTATTATAGTTGCTTTTTTCTGAGCTTCGGTTGCTATCAATAAAGCTTCGGCTTTCTGCTGTTCTATTTGCTTTTTCTCTATTGCTTCGACAAAATTATCAGAAAAAGAAATTTTTCTTAATAATACAGAATCTATAACAATATAGTAGTTTTTTAAAGAGTCTTTTAGCCTTTCAAGCATTTTATTTTGAATATCTATTCTTCCAGCTTCAGCATTTTCCTGTGAAGAATAAATAGTTATTGCACTATACATTGCAAGGACATTTCTTACTTCAGTTCTTAAATAAGGTATGATTATTTTTTCTAAATAATCTGGACCAATATCATTATGCAATTTCCATAAATTGATTTCATCTATTTTATATAAAATAGAAATATCGACTTTGACCTTTTGACCATCCTTAGTCAGTGCCTCGATAGATTTTTCTTGATTGGTTGTCTTTTCTGTTTCATCCCCTTCTGCGGTATAGGATTGAATTTGAGTCTTGTATATATATGGTTTTTCTAAAAAAGGGACCAGAAAATTCATGCCTGTTTTAAGTATTCTTTTTTCAACACCAATAATTCTATTAAACACAACCCCTGCTTCACCAGCTTGCAAAATCAATATTGGTTTAAAAAGATAAAAAAAAGCTATAACAGCTATTAGAATAAAGACAAAAATAATTATTATTTTTGATTTTGTTTTCACAAATAACTCCTAACAAATTATTTTTAAAAATTTATATTTTATTTATTTTCGTATTTGCTGAAATTAAAAATGATATTAATTTAACTATCAAGCTTTAATTAAATAATATTAAAAACTAGCTATTTAATGATCAAAAGGAGATTAATTTAATTATTATTCTTTAATCCGAAAAATAGAAAAAGGAATATTTTTAATGAAAATCAAAAAAATAAATCAAAAGATCAATCTATTTTGTTTTTTTTCTTTGATTATTTTATTTATTTTTTTCAACTTAAACATCTTTGGATTAGAAAAATTATGGATAAAAGATTATTATGATCCATACAACCCAAAAACAGAAGGTTCCATTTTATCAAGAATAAAAAATGGCTGGTATCCCGCTGGATTTAATTTTGATGGTCTAGACTTTTCTATGATCTGGCTAAATAAAAGCATAGTAAATAAACTTGAGATACCCATTAAATTTACTATTAAAGATTTTATTATACTTACTATACCTGATTCAGAAGAAGGCTTAAATAAAATTCTTCCACAAAAATTACAGAGTAAGTTTTTTCCTATAGCTATTTCATATTATGCAGATGATTTTTTTATTTTTGCAGTTGAACCAGCAGAAAAGTATAAATTGGAATCTTATGTCATTTCACATTTTCATAAAAGTGAAGAAAACCAGATAGCACCAAATATTAATGAATTGATTAAAAAAGGTTACTTTCCTATAGGCTTTTCTTTTTATCTTGATTACTATATCTTCCTTTCTATAAAGATTAAAGAGATTAAACCTTCTAATAATTTTTATTGGGGGATAGACTGGGTTGCAAATGAAAAGACAAATGTAGATAAATACTATAATTCTCTTTTTAAGAACTTTTTTTCCCCTTCTGATTTTTCAGAAGATACAGAAAGGATGGGAATATTGGTCTTACATAAATGATCTGAAATTTTATCTTTTATATTTATCTTCAATTCTTACTATATCATCTTCAGATAGGATTTCTCCAATCTGAACTTCTGCGAAAACAAGATCAAAATCTTTTGAAGCAATTGCCTGATGTTTTGCATTTTTTGGAATAAAAAATTGACCACCTTTTTCTGCATTAAATTTATTATCTTCGATTATTATTTCTCCTTTACCTTCGATTATTGTCCAGTATTCTTCTCTATGTTGATGTGTTTGAAGAGAAATCTGTTCTCCTTTTTCTATCTTTATGACTTTAATCTTATATTTATTTTCCTTTTCATACAAATTTTTATAGTATCCCCAAGGTTTCAGCACTGTTTTATGAAATTTGGTAATATCTTTTCTTTTGTCATCTTTTTCTACCCAGTTATAAAAATTTTCAACATAATTTGATTTTCCATTTTTAACTATCAATAAAGCATCTTCAGTATCTATTACTTTGCAATCATTAAAACCGATTATTCCATAAGCTTTTTCACTTAAACCTATGATTTTATTTTTATTTACTTTGTTGTCAATTAATTCATTTATTCTGTTTTTATTTAGTTTATTTTCAATTTCGTTATTTTCATCCTCCTTTTTTTCATCTTCATAGTATTCAAAAAAGTAGGATTCTTTCATTTTAACTGGTATTCCAAAATCATTGGAAAAAATTGAAGGCATTTTATTGGTTAAAGAATCAATATTTCCTAAATCATCCCAATCAAACTCACCTTTTATCACTTTTAGTCTATCTGTTTTTTCAATCACTGCATAGTCTATAGAAATAGAAGGAAATTTTTCAAATATCTTTTCTATTTCAAAATCAGGGTTAAAAAAATCTTCAACTTTAATATTTTTTATTTTAATTTTTTTGCCAATTTCCTCGCCAACATCATAAATCTCTTTGGCAAATCTTTGAATTTCTTGCTGCATTATCTTTTTCTTAAAAATAAATATTCCGCTATTATATAAAAATCTTTTTGATTCAAAATATTTTTTAGCAAGTTCAAAATTTGGTTTTTCCTTAAAGGAAATTACATCATTGCCATTATATTCAATATAACCAAATCTTGTCTCGATACTTTTAGGTTCTATTCCTATCAAAACTATTGAATCATCAACAAATTTTAATGCATTATTAATGCAAATTTGAAATGAAATAGTATCTTTTATTAAATGATCTACAGGGAATACACCGATAATCTCTTCATCTTCAAAAAATTGAAGTGCGTATTCAATTGAAGCAGCTGTGTTTTTAGAAATTGGTTCATAAATTGTCTTAAAAGTTAAATTTAAGTTTTTATGAAAATAATGTAAAAAACTATGCGAAATCTTATTTGTTAAAATATAAATGTCATCTTCTGCTTTAAATCTTTTTAATGTATTTTCAAGTAAAGATTTCCCATCGAAAATAGGAATGTATTGTTTTGGGAAATACTGCCTACTTAAAGGGAATAGCCTTTTCCCTTTCCCGCCAGAAAGAAGTGTTACTTTCATTTTATTATTTTCCTTTTTTAAAAATTTTTTAAATTTGAATTTCCCAAAAATATATTACTCTTAAATAAGGGAGCCATAATTTGGTTTATAATTTACAAAAATATTTGTAAAATTATATGTGTATTAAAATTATTTTTTCTATTATTTTATGGTTGTTTTTACTAAAAAAGCATTAGGTAATTTACCAATAATGGTAAAATTATCAGGGATTTGAGATTTATCAGAATAAAATTTTAAATAAATTATTTGAATATTATTTTTTTTAAGTTTTTCTAAATCTTTTTCATCAGCAATTAAATTTGTATTTGTGTTTATAAATCTTTCGATACATTTTATTATCTGTTTTTGTCTTACTGGATCTTTTTCAATATAAATATTATCTAAAGAAAATATATACCGCAGATCAGTATTATATAATTTTGAAGATATTTCTTTTTTGAAGCTATTTTTATTTTCATTTAATCTAAATAATTTTTTTATTGATTCATAGTCAAAAAGTGAATGAAATTTTGGTAAATCTGTCTTTCTATCTAAATCTATAAAATTTATATAGGATTTTGGGTCATCTAAAATATTTTGAGTCTGAAAAAAATCCTTAATAACAAAGTATTTTATCTTTTCATAATAAATCAAAGAAGGAATTAGTCTTACTTTATTTTCAAAATTTGGATATCTTTCTTGATAAAAATGAGATATTGTAATATATGGCGCTAAAATTAGGCATATCAATACTAAAATAGATAAAATCATCAAAAGATTTGTTCTTTTACTTTTTGAGTTAAACAAAATCTTATACCAGCCATATCCCAAAATTATATATGGTATAGCAAAGAAAATAACTGTATATCTATCTTCATGAACTTGAAGTGAAAGAAGATGAAAAAATAAAGTTCCAACCATAAAAAGTAGTAAATAGGTTATTGGGTTAATATTATCTTTATTGAAAAGCTTAAATGAAAAGTACTTAAAAGATATAATAAAAGAGTAGATTGCTATTATTATAGAGCAAATAACTGGAATTAATCCTATAAAAAACAAACCATATGCCCTATCTAAAAAATATTTATACTCAAAAAAATAATGACCTGTGAATCTTGAAATATCTAAAGTTGTTATCAAGATTGGATTAACAATCATTTTTAATGTCTCTGGACGAATATTTAACACACTTTCATGATGAAGATAGCTATTTAGTATGAAAAAATTTGTATTTTTATCAAAGATAAAAAAAGGAATCCAGATTAAAATAGAAATAAAAAGACCAAGAATTAGATAAGGATAGTTTAACTTTAAAATTCTTTTTCTTATAATAATCATCAGAAAAATTACTGGAACTGCATATATAATAATCATATGGAAAAATGGCATAACTGCAACTGTTAATATCAAACCAAAAATATTTTTGGATTTTTCTTTTGTTAAGACATCAAATAAGTAACCCAAAAGTAAGGTCGAAAAGATTATTATAAAATGGGGATTCCAGTAGCTTACCGTATATTTTATTGACCATGGAAAGATAGCAAAAAGTAAAGCAATTAAAATTGATAAAAATATGGGATATTCGATAAGATTTTTATTTTCTTTATTTATTAAATTAGTTGCATGAAAATTATGGGAGAAAATTTTTTTAGATAGCCAGAAAACAAGGTAGATTGATAATGTTCCGCAAAATACCCAAAAATAATATAATGATTTAACAGTGTTAAAAAATTTTATTAAAAGAAATGCGATTAACGATAAATATGGACCAGGTATATAGGTAAAAAACCTTGGATGTCCATAATACCTTAACTGCTGACCCCATATATAAGCTTCAAGCTCATCAATTTTTGAATAGTGATTTGACCCAAGTCCGACAAATACTGCATAAAACCTCAGAATAAATCCGATTAAAACAGCTATTAAAAGAAAAATTTTATAATTTTTCTCAACATTAATGGCAAATTCTTCAAGATTTACCGAAAACTTATGAAAAAAACCTTCCATTTTAGCCCCGTCATTATTTCTGTCATTTTTCATTTTTTATTGTATATTATTGTTTTAACTAATATTTTTATAGTTTAATTTTATTTTTTTTACTTTGTTTATTGGTCAAAATTTTTATTGGCTAATTTTAATAATAATTATTTTTAATATTTATTATTTTATTAATTGACATTTTTATTGGTTAATCCTGTTTTTTTCTAAAAGAAATTTTGCATATTCTAAATCTTCAAAATTAGTTATCTTAAAAAGATTTTTACTTCCCATTATTATTTTTGGTTTAATTTTTGCATATTCATATACTAAAGATGTATCATCTGTAAATATTTTCTTATCTTTTTCATTCATATATTTTTCGTAGCAATCTTCTAAGATATCAAATGAAAATGCTTGAGGAGTCTGAATAAGGTAAGTAAAGTTTCTATCTATATATTTTTCTATATAGTCTTTACCGTAACCTATAGTATCAGAAATATTTAATGCACAGGTTATAGAAGGATAATTATATATTTCGCTCATAATATTATTCAAAATATTCTTATCAATAAAAGGTCTTGCAACATCATGAATTATACAATGAGATACTTGTATTTTATTGTTTTTTAAGTGTAAAATTGCGTTATATACCGATTCACTTCTAAGATTTCCTCCCGAAATATAGGTAATTTTTTTATTTTTTTCTTCAAAATTTTTTAAATAATCTTCTGGTAGAACTAATAAAATTTTGGAAAAACCGTAACTTACGAAAAAATCAAAGCTATATCTATAAATAGGTTTATCATTTAATAGATAAAATTGTTTTAATTGTTTAGTTTCTTTACTAAATCTTATACTTTTACCTGCAGCCATTAAAATTACTGCTATTTTACTATACATATTTTCTTTCATGGTTTTCTATTTTTTTGTTATTTTATTTTTCCTTTGATAATATTAGCTAACTTAATGATTTTTAAACCTCTAATTTTTTTTACTTATATTTTAAATTTCCTTAATTTTATTTATTATTGAAGTAGTCGATTTGCCTTCAATATAGTCAATGGTTATAGTCTTTCCAGCATATTCTCTTCCTATAATATCTTCAATTTTATAATCCGAACCTTTTACTAAAATATCTGGTTTTATCTGCTCAATCAATTTTTCTGGAGTTTGCTCATCAAAAAGAACTATAAAATCGACAGATTCAAGACTTGAAAGTATTTTGGCTCTATCTTGCTGATTTTGAATAGGTCTTTTTTCCCCTTTTATTTTTTTTATTGATGAATCTGTGTTTAGTCCAACAATCAAAATATTGCCTAAATCTTTTGCTTTTTCTAAATAAAGTACATGCCCCGCATGAAGAATATCAAAACATCCATTAGTAAAGACAATTTTTTTATTCTTCTTTCTTAAATCTTCTATTATGATTTTAAGTTCATTTATTCCTATTAATTTAGTTTTTTCTTTTTTTTCTAATATAGAAATAAATTCATCATATAAAATTGGTGTCGTACCAGCCTTTTGAATTACTATTGATGCTGATTTATTTGCCACATAAATTGATTTTTCAATGTCATAACCTTTATTTACCATAAAGGTCAAAACAGCAATTACAGTATCTCCAGCACCAGTAACATCATATACTTCAATCGGCTCTGCGGGGAAATGCTTGCAGGACCTTCCATCATATAAAGTTATACCTTTTTCTGATCTTTTTACACAAATATTTTTTATTTTTAGTTCTTGATAAATTTGACCTAATATTTTTTCAATTTCATTATCTTCGTTTTTAATATCTTGATTAACAAATTCAGATAACTCCTTTAAATTTGGATTAATTAAATATGAGTTTTTATATTTTTCCCAATTGTTTTTTTTTGGATCTATCAATACTTTAATATCATTGCTATTAGCAATATTAATGATCTTTTTACAAAGATTTTCAGAGCATACTCCTTTGGCATAGTCAGAAATTATTATGCAGTTTATTTCATCTTTAATCTTTTTTATAAAGTCAATGATATTAATTTCTTCATTGGGCTCTAATGGTTCGACTTTTTCTTCATCTATTCTAAGCATCTGCTGATTACTTGAGATGACTCTTGTTTTTGTTATAGTTTTATAGGATTGATTTTCAATTAAAAAATTGTTAATATTACTTTCCTTTAATAATTTTTTTATTGTCTTACCATTTTCATCTTTACCTATTTTCCCTATTAAAATGCAATTTGCATTTAAGTTTACAAGATTCAATGCGACATATGCTGCTGCTCCAAGTGAAATAGATTCTTTTTCAAGTAAAACAACAGGTATTGGAGCCTCCGGAGATATTCTGTTTGCCTTTCCATATAAATATCTATCAAGCATTATATCGCCTATAACGCAAATTCTATTTCTTTTCTCTTTATTATTATCATTTTTAATTTTACTGATCAAATTGTCGTTTTTTACCATAAAAATTTCCCTATCATTTAGTTAAATAATCCAGATGATTTTAATTTTCAAATTTGATTTGTCAATTTCAATTGAGTTTTACAATTAAAATGATACTAATTTATTGAAATTTTAGGCAAATTAAACAAAAAAATTTTATTTACTATTCTAGAAAAAAATTATTTGATTTTTAATAATTATTTTAATAAATAAAGGAATTTTATGGAAATAATAAAAACTAATAAAATGTTTGAGCCTGATTTATCAGTTATAATGCCAGTATATAATGAAGAAAAGTATCTTCCGAAAGCCCTAAAAAGTATAAAAAATCAAAAAACCGATTTGAAAGTTGAGGTTATTATTATAGATGATAATTCCACTGACAAAACAGTTGAGATAGCAAAAGAATATAACTGTACAATATATACAAATGAAAAAAATATGAATGTATCTCAGATGAGAAATTTTGGTTATAAAGTAAGCCATGGGAAAACCATTTTGCATACTGATGGAGATACTGCTTTTTCAGAAAACTATTTTGAAAAAATGGTAAAGCCTATAATAAAAGGTAAATATGATGCGACTTTATGTATGATGCTCTTCCCTTTAGAGGTTAAATATAATGTATTACCAGAAAAATATTCTAAAAGTTATGCTTTTTTCTTAAAATTTTTACCAGATATCTTCTGGTTAAAAATGCCTATGCGTTTTTTTATCTGGATAATTAGATGGATAAAAATGATAAAAACTCAAAAAAAATTTATAAGTCTTTTTTCCGTCCCTGATAGAGTTGAAGGTGCTGCAATCATAGTTAAAAGAGAAATAGCAGAAATTTCTGGAGGTTGGAATAAACCTTTCGGTTTTCATTCAGATACCTCCTATACTGAGAAAATCTACAGTTTAACAGATAAAGTTAGATGGATTTGGGGAGTAAAAAAATATAGTTCGATAAGAAGATTAATACCTACTTCAAATAATTGGATAATTTATAAAGTATTTCCTTTTTTAAGAAAAATTAAAAAGGAAAATACTATTCAAAATGAAAATGGTTATATCGAACCAAAAGGAAAAAGATAAAAAAGTATAAAACAATATTTTCATATGAAAAAGGTTATATAAATCTTAAAAGACAAAGATAGAAATTATGTTTTTAATAGTTAGAAAGATTAAGTTCTTCAAGTGAATACAATTTAATTTTAGTTTTTTCAAAATACCATCTAACAAGATCAAAAATTTTACAATCTGTCTTATCTATTATCACTGAATCGGAAGTTACAATAATTTGCTTTGAATCTATATTAGATAAAACAGTATCAGGATTTTTGACCAATAACAAATCGAAAGAGTTCATATTTTCAAATAAAAGATTTTTAAAAATAGCTATATCTTCTTTAGATTTTGATACTGGCTCATCAAGATATATAATGCACTTTTTTGGTTTTAATTCTTTAAAAAATAGTAAAAGGCTACTGACAGTTTTTTCAAAATTTAAAGTCTTTTTATTTCTTCCACCAAGGTTGGCACAATCTCTCACAAAGCCATCCATAGCTATAAAGCAAAAATTTCCATTAAAATAGTTAGATATGGTAAATAAAATATTATATCCATCTATATGAATTATTTTATTCTCAATCAGATTTTCTTTTGCTGTTTTTACTTTTCTTTCTATGATTTTTTTATTTGATGATATTCCTCTTAACAAAATATTTCTTTCAATTGAGGTTAACTCGTATCTATCTCCAACAATTTTAAGGGTTGAATTGATTGGATACCCTTTATTCAATAAATAATAATAATCCTGACAGGCAAATAAAAAATCATTTTTTAATTGCATAATAAAACAAATTTTTTATATTAATAACAGCAAAAGTTAATTTCTCAATCTTTTTAATTTTATGACTTTTTTAACTTTATTATCTTTTTAATATTTATTCCTAAGGGGGTAATAATGAAATTTCCAAAGCTAAAAGATAGATTTTGTAAGTATGTAAAGTTTAATACTATTTCAGATCCAGAATCTACCTGTTATCCATCGACTGAGAATCAATTGATATTTTTAAGATATTTAAAGGAAGAACTTCAAGATATTGGATTAAAAGATATAAATCTTGATAGATATGGCTACTTAATGGCTAAATTGGATTCAACAATAAAAAACGAGAAAATCAAAAAAGACTGTGATTCAATTGTTTTTATAGCTCATGTTGACACTTCACCAGAAGAATGTGGTGAAAATGTCAAACCACAAATAATTGAAAACTATGATGGAGTTACTATCAAATACCCTGACGATAAAAATATCATTTTATCAAGTGAAAATTTTCCAATACTTTCACAAAAGATTGGAAAAACCATTATTACAGCATCAGGGAAAACACTTCTTGGTGCTGATGATAAGGCTGGTGTTGCAGAAATAGTTACTGCTTTTGAATACCTAAAGAATAATCCTCAAATAGAACATCCAGATATCTATCTTTTATTTACTCCAGATGAAGAAATAGGAAATGGGACCAAATATATTAAAAGAGAAAATATTCCAGCAAAATTCGGATATACTATGGATGGTGGAGCATTTGCAGAAATTGAAAATGAAAACTTCAATGCAGTAAATGGTGAAGTTACAATCTATGGTTTTAATACTCATCCTGGTGCAGCAAAAGATAAAATGATAAATGCGATAAGAGCTGCATCAATATTAATAAATAATTTAAATATAGATCTTAGCCCTGAAAGAACCTCTGAAAAAGAAGGATTTATTCATCCGATGCAAATAAATGGTGATGTAAATGAAGTAAAAGTAAGATTTATATTAAGAGAATTTGATAAAGCAAAACTTGAAGCTTTGAAAAAAGAAGTTGATAATTCACTAAAAAAGGCTATTTCAATCTATCCAAAATTCAAATATGAAGTAAACTGGGTTGATGCTTATTCAAATATGAAAGAAATTATAGATAAAAATCCAATTGTTATGGAAAAACTTATTAATGCCTGTAAAAAAATTGGAATTGAACCAATAATAAAAGGCATAAGGGGTGGAACAGATGGGGCACGACTATCCTTTATGGGACTGCCATGCCCAAACATTTTTACAGGGGGTTATTTATACCACTCTAAATATGAATTTGCCGTTTTAGAAGAAATGGAAAAAGCAACTGAATTGATAGTTACAATTGCCAATGAATATGCCAAGGAATAAGCAACTAAAAGTTAATAAATTAAATTATACCTTTACGAGGACTTTATCACAACTTTTTTATCAGAGTATTGTTTTAACTGTTTTATAAGTTCCTTTTCTGTACTGGAAAGATGCTCTGGTATCGCTATTTCAACCTGTACATATAGATCACCAATAATACCTTCGGTTATATCATATATCCCTTCATGTCTAACTCTAAAAGTAGTCCCGGATTTTGTAAAGGCAGGGATCTTTAAGACAACATCTTTCCCATATATTGTTGGAATAGTGATTTCATCACCAAGTACAGCTACAGCATAAGGGATAAGTGCTTTCGTATAAAGATTTGCTCCCTCTCTTTTAAATATCGAATCCTGCAAAACTCTTATTATAATATATAAATCTCCGCTAGGTCCACCACCAATTCCAGCTTCACCTTCACCAGAAATTTTTAACTTGGTATTGTTATCGACTCCTTTTGGAATCTTAACTTTGACATTCTTTTTATCTTTAATTACACCTTTTCCACCACATGTATGGCAAGGATGTGGATTAATCTCACCACTTCCCTGACATCTTGGACATGTAGTTGCTATAGTAAAAAATCCCTGTCTTGATACCTGCTGACCTGTTCCCTTACATACTGGACATGTTTCTTTTGAATGACCTGGCTCAACACCACTTCCATTACAGGTTGGACAGGTCGAATGCTTCGATACTTCAACCGTTTTTTCGGTTCCAAATGCTGCTTCCTTCAAGGTTATGACAACTTCAAGAGCGATATCCTCTCCTCTTCTTGAGCTTCTAGTTCTTGAAGAACTAGTTCTTCCTCTTGATGAAAAACCAGAACCAAAAAAGGAAGAAAAGATATCTGAAAATTCAGAAAAAATATCTTCCATATTTGAAAAATTAGAAAATGGGTCAAATCCTCTTGAATCAACCCCTGAGTGCCCATATGTGTCATACATCTTTCTCTTTTCATCATCACTTAGAACTTCATATGCCTCAGCAATTTCTTTAAATTTTTCTTCAGATTCTTTGTCACCTTTTGTTCTATCTGGATGATACTTCATTGCAAGTTTTCTAAATGCACTTTTAATTTCTTCTTTAGTGGCATTTTTACTGACACCTAGGATTTCATAATAATCTCTTTTAGTTGTCATTTAATTATCCCAAACAAACTATTGATTTTTCTTGTCATCATCAACAACTTCATAGTCAGCATCAACAACAGAATCATCTTTTTTACCTGAATCAGAATTTGAGTTTGACTGACTCTGTGAGGATGCATTTTGATATTGAGCATTAGCATTTGCCTGTTTTGATGCTTCCTGATATATCCTTTCTGTCATAGAATAACTTGCTTTTTTAAGCTCTTCTAGAGCAGTTCTTATTTCAGCAATATTATCTGTATTCATTTTGCTTCTTAAATTTTTAATTGCTTCTTCAATTTTGCTCTTTTCATCGGCATTTATCTTGTCGCCATAATCTTTTAAGCTTTTTTCAATGGAGTATATCATTGAATCAGCTTCATTTTTAACTTCTATCAGTTCCTGTTTCTTTCTATCTTCTTCTTTATGAAGTTCCGCTTCTTTAATCATTTTTTCTATTTCTGTATCTGTTAATCCAGATTTAGCTTCTATTCTAATCTGTTGCTGTTTTCCAGTAGCAAGATCTTTTGCTGATACATGTAAAATACCATTAGCATCAATATCGAAAGTAACTTCTATCTGAGGAATTCCTCTTGGAGCTGGTGGTATACCCAAAAGGTCAAAATTCCCAAGGAATTTATTGTCTTTGGCCATAGGCCTTTCGCCTTGGAAAACCCTTATTGTAACAGCAGTTTGATTATCTTCAGCCGTTGAAAAGATTTGAGATTTTTTAGCAGGTATAGTTGTATTTCTTTCAATAATTTTTGTAAAAACTCCACCTAATGTTTCAATGCCTAAAGACAAAGGAGTAACATCAAGCAATAAAATATCTTTAACTTCACCACCTAAAACACCGCCTTGAATAGCTGCGCCTACAGCAACAACTTCATCTGGATTTATCCCTTTATGAGGTTCTTTGTTAAAAAGTTCTTTTACTATCTGTTGAACTTTAGGAATTCTTGTAGAACCACCAACAAGAATAACTTCATCTATTTCTGATGCAGTAAGTCCAGCATCTTTTAAGGCAGCAAGAACAGGTCCTCTGGTTCTTTCAAAAAGATCATCACAGAGTTGTTCAAGCTTTGCCCTTGTCAATTTTTTTGAAAGATGTTTTGGACCATTTTGATCTGCTGTAATATAAGGAAGATTAATTTCTGCTTCCATAGAAATTGAAAGCTCTATTTTAGCCTTTTCAGAAGCTTCTTTAAGTCTCTGTAAAGCCATTTTATCTTTATGTAAATCAATACCTGTTTCATTTTTAAATTCACTCATTAACCATTCCATAATTCTTTGGTCAAAGTCATCACCACCAAGATGAGTATCACCATTTGTTGATTTTACTTCAAATACGCCATCACCTATCTCAAGAATAGAAATATCGAAAGTACCACCACCAAGGTCATAAACAGCGATTTTTTCATTTTTCTTTTTGTCAAGACCATAAGCTAAAGCAGCAGCAGTAGGTTCATTAATAATTCTTTCAACATTAAGACCAGCTATTCTTCCAGCATCTTTTGTTGCCTGTCTTTGAGAATCATTAAAATATGCAGGAACAGTAATGACTGCTCTTGTTATTTCTTCACCAAGATAATCTTCAGCAATTTTTTTCATCTTCATTAAAACTTTTGCAGAAATTTCAGGTGGCGAATAAAGCTTCCCTTTAATATCTACTCTAACATCACCGTTTGGGCCTTCTGTTACTTTATATGGAACAGTTTTAAGCTCAGAAGTAACTTCAGAATATTTTCTTCCCATAAATCTTTTGATAGAAAAGATTGTGTTTTCAGGGTTTGTTATCATCTGGTTTTTAGCTGGCTGCCCAACAAGAATTTCGCCATTATCTAAAAACCCAACTACTGAAGGAGTGGTTCTCATCCCTTGTTCATTTATTATTACTATTGGCTCTCCTCCTTCCATTATTGCTACGCATGAATTAGTAGTCCCAAGATCAATTCCGATGATTTTGTTACCCATATTTTACTCCTTATTTTTTTTAATATTTATCTTTGACTTTTATTTATTAATATTTTCTATTTCTTCATCTGAGGATGAATTTTTTTCATCAATAAGACTTTCTTTACTTTCTTTTACTTTATTATCATCTTTAGTATTATCTTCTTTTTGAGCCTTATCAGAACCCTTTCTAACAACAACCTTTGCTGATCTTAAAACTCTAGAATCAATTTTATAGCCAGGTTGAAGGATTTTATCTACTATCATTCCATCAGTATTGTTATCTTCAACCACGGATAAAGCTTCATGAAAATGAGGATCAAAAACAACTTTTTCATCTTTTATCTTTTCAAGATAATATTTTTTTTCTAATATATTATGAAAAGATTTAACGACCATATTTAAGCCATCAAAAAAAGTAGAGTTTTTTAATTCATCAGAAACAGATTCTATGGCTCTATCTAAATCATCAAGAACAGGAAGTAAATCAGAAATTAATTTTTGATTTGAGAATTTAACCATATCTTTTTGTTCTTCTCTAACTCTTTTTTTATAATTTTCAAAATCTGCTTTTAATCTTATCAGAAGATCTTTTGTTTCTTCATTTTCTTTTTTAAGCTTTTCAATCATTTCATTCTTTTCCTCAATTGTTTGCTTAAGTATTAAAAGTTCTTCAATAGCATTATCTTGAATCTGTTCATTCAATTCTTCTTTTGAAATATTTACATTATCATTAACCTGATTGTTTGATAGATTATTATTTGATAAAGTATTAGAATTATTTTCAATTTTGTCTATATCTGACATGAAACTCCTCTTTTTGTATAAATATATTCAACTATAATATACATAAATTAAGCAATATTAGTCAAGTAATTATTTTATTTTTTTAACTAAAAAAATATAAATTAAAAAATAGTTTAAATTTTTAATATGTTTAACTTTACTTATCCAATAAAAAAGGCTATCTGTCACAGATAGCCTTTTTAACTAATAAAGAAAATGATTAAATAGGAATAAATTAGTCAATATGAGTATATTCTCCACCTGCTGCCTTTGAATATTCTTCAACATATACTTCTTTTTTCTTTAATGAAGCTATGATAGAGATAACAGCTTCAATAATCATCCATATAGCAATTATTAAAGTTATAATAGTAATACCTGAAAGCAAGTAATTTTTTTGCTTAATAAATTTTAACATATTTAAAATACTTGCCCATATTGTAATTGTTAACATAAATAGCATTGGTATTAAGGTTGGAAGAACTATTTTTTTCTTCTTTGCAAGATATACTGTTGCAACAAGTAAAGCTAAACCTGCTAATAATTGATTTAATGCACCAAATACTGGCCATAGTTTCATTGCACCTTTTCCATCTGGTGATATCATACAAAGAGCAAAAGCGAGTAAAACAACAACTGCTGTAGTAAAATATCTATTTTTAAATGGTCCAACAGGTTTATTATCTTTACCTTTTGTAAGCTCTTCAAGTCCAAATCTTTGCATTCTTACTGCAGAATCAAGTGTTGTACCAGCAAATGATACAATAAAGATAGCCATTAAGGTTCTTCCAAGTTCCAAAGGTATACCAATAGCTTTCATAAGATTTGCAGCACCCTCAACAATGGCTTTTAATTGAGCTGCAAGACCAGCTCCTGCTGTAGTTGAGTATTCAGCATAGTATTTTAAGTAACCATCTTTACCTGCTCCATACATACCTAAACCTGCTGTAACAGCAATAATTACTAAAACTGCTAAAGCACCTTCAAGAAGCATTCCACCATATCCGATATAATGAGCATCTGTTTCTTTATCAAGTTGTTTTACAGTAGTTCCAGATGATGCTAAGCTATGAAATCCACTTATTGCACCACAGGCAATTGTAACAAAAAGTATTGGCCAAAGTGAAGGTGAACCAGTAGCATGATGAATCGCTGGAGCTACAACTTTCGGGTGCCCTACTATAGTACCTAAGAATATAACAGCCATTAGCACAATAAGCTCATGAGCATTGATATAATCTCTAGGCTGCAAAAGTGTTTGAACAGGTAAAGTTGATGCAAAGTAACAATAAATTAGAAGTATAACAATCCATATAACTATAGAAGAAATTGATCCAATTGCTGGAATAGATACTGGAACAAATATACCTAATACTGCAAAAGCATAAAGAAGAATTAAACCAATAATTGAGTATAAAGTATCTGATTTATTTTTTTTATAAACCATATAACCTATCCATATAGCGATAGGTATCTCCATCCATATAGAGATTACACTTTGTGGATACATGTTAAATAAAATACCCATAATCATAGAAAATACAGCAATAACAAGCCAGAGTAAAAATTGAATAAGAATGAGAAATATTATACCTACTCTATTGGATACTAGACCTCTGGTCATTTCACCAATAGTTTTCCCTCCATGTCTTGAAGAAATAATCAGAGAAGTAAAATCTTGAACTCCACCTGCAATAATAGGTCCTAAAAATACCCATAAAAATGCAGGTAACCATCCCCAAATAACTCCAATAGCTGGCCCAACAATTGGACCTGTACCAGCAATGGTAGTAAAATGATGACCTAATAATATATGCTTTTTTGTTGGGACATAATCAACACCATCATTAAAACTTTTTGCAGGTACTGGATTATCATCTTTTAACCCAAAAAGCTTTTTTCCCAACCATTTTCCATAGGTATTGTAGGCTATAATATAACCTACAAAAGCAATAAGAGCTAAAACAATAGAGTTCATAACACCCCCTGTAAATTATTGAAAAAGAAATCGCTTTTTCATAAAAATAATAGAAAATTTAAAAATTGTGTCAAGTTTAAACTTCATTAAATATCTTGTATTTAATTCTTAACACTCTTAAAATAAAAATTTTTGTTGATTTAATAATAAAAGAAAATATTTATGAAAACATCAAAGAAGTTACTATAGAATTATAAAATAAAAGAGATTCTTCATCTATAAAAAGACTATTATCTTTTAATATTATCTGATTTTTATCCAATAAACAGGAAATTTCTTTTTTTTTAATATCTAATAAATCAAAACCAAAATTGTTTTTAAATTCTATAAGGTCTAATCCTTCAATCAATCGAAGTCTTAGCATTATAAATTCATTAATCTTTTTTGTTTCATCTATAATTTCATACCAGCGATTAAGATTTTTCATTGAATTTAACAATAGTTTTACAAATTCATTTGAATTATCAAAAATTTTTGAATCTGTATCAATATCAAATTTATTTTTAATAGAATGAATTTGCCAGGTTAAAAGATAATCTTTTAAGCAACTATTTGAATACCTTATATTTGAAAAGAAACTATATGATGCTGCACCAAGACCTATATAAGGTTTTCCCTTCCAATATCTTATATTATGCTTTGAGTATTTCTTATCTTTGGCAAAATTTGATATTTCATAATGTTCGAAACCAAATTCTGTCATTTGCTCACATAGATATAAGTAATCTTTTGCACTTTTTATCTCAATCTTATTTATCAAATTTTTGTTTTTTCTAGTATTTGAATTATATAATTTGTTGTATAATTTTGTCCCTTCGGAAATATTTAATATGTAAAATGAAAGATGAAGAAGTGAATTATATTTTTTTATGTATTCATATATCTTTTTTAACTGATTTTTAATATTTAATTGAGGCAATCCTATAATAAAATCAAGTGAGACATTATCAAAATTTGATAGCACTAGATCAACTGCCTTTTTTGTTTCAATCTCATCTGCATTTCTTCCAAGAAAAATTAAGTCTTTTTCGTATAATGATTGAACTCCAAGTGAAATTCTGTTGATAGGAAATTTTTTTAATAAAATTATTTGATTTCTATTTATAAATTGAGGATTTATCTCTATTGTAATTTCTTCTATCTTTTTATTTTCATTATTCTTTATTTGATTTAACTTTAAAAAAAACTTTTCTAAAAAACTTTCTAAAATGCTATTATCTATTGAGTTTGGAGTCCCACCACCAAAATATATTGTTTCTATAATGCTATTATTTAAAAAAGGTGCGTAAAATTCTAATTCTTTAACTATACAATCAAGATAGTCTGTAATAGTCTGGTTATCTGCAAATAATTTTGAGATAGAGTAAAAATCGCAATAATCGCATTTTTTATAACAAAAAGGAATATGAATATAAATGGAGATGGTATCTTTCATTTTTTAATTGATAAATTAAAACTTTTAATGACTTTACCATATATTGAATCTTGATTTATTATCCCTATAAACAAGGAATCATCTAAAGAATTTTTACTTGTTGAAATGCAGTAGTATTCATCTTTTGCAAGATAGATAGTGGTATCTTTATTGAAAATAGTGGAGATGTTTACCAATTTTTGCACATTATTAATATACAAAGCCCCATCTTTTATTGAGATAATATCATAAGGAACCCCAAGGATTTTATAAATATTATAAACTTCATTGGTTTTAATGAGATTAAATGATAAAATTTTTATCAACTGAGAAAAAAATATCTTTTGAGTATTGGTTTTATTCAGGTTTACAATAATATAATCCCCTCTTGTCAATTCTAGATTTATAAAAAAAAGGTTGGTCTGAACAAAATAAAAGGAATTTTTGTTAAGTTCGGTTATTTTATCTGTGATTTTCATAGGGGAAGCAATAGTAAAGATTATTGCTAATAATATAGAAAAAATTAGATACTGAGATAATAGCCAGATTAATAAAGGGGTATTTCTTTTGCTTTTATAACTTTCAAAATCTCTAACATACATTGTGTATTGACCTTCATTAAAAATTAAGACATTTAATTTCTAAATTCTAATAAATAAAATTCAATAAAAATTTAATAATTATTGGAAAAAATGAAGTATTTCTTGGGTCTTTATCTTAGTTTTGATAAAATTTAAATTAAATAAAACTTCAATTGTTGTTTGATATTTTTCTACAGGCAAGATTCCGATATTGCTATTTTTACCAAGTATTAATTCAAAAGTTGCATTTAATACATCTAACCAGAATTTTTTCTGATCTGGATTCAACGTGTCAATCGTTTTATATGCAATATCAAGAGTTTCATTTTTATTATTATATGCATATAAAATCGATTCATTTAAAGCTTTTATGAAATTGACAAAATATTCACTATCTTTTTTAAGATGATTTTCAGATGAAATAAATGCTCCTCCAACCATATCAGAAAAATCTTTAATTTTCCATTCGGTTATATTGTAACCATTATTTCGTAATTGAATAGGTTCATTGTTGATATAACAAGCAACTGCATCAACTTTTTTGGATACCAAAGATTGGATTTGAGTATAACCTATTTTGACTATTTCAACTTTATTTAAAAGCTGATATTTATTTAAGAAAAGTAATGTTCCAATATAATTAGTTCCATAAAAATCTGGAAGACCTAATTTTTTGCCGATCAAACTTTTAGGATCTTCATCTTTTCCTAATTTTACAATTGATATTGGGAAGTCTTGATAATATTGGTAAAAAGCCTTTAATCCCATCTTCTTTTCAGCAGATATTATTAATTCATCTGCATCCGTAAGAGCAAAATCGGCTTTTTCTGCCATTAAAAGTCCAAAAATATCTCTTCCAAATCCATAATCAATATTTAGTTTTATTCCATATTTTTCAAAAATCTTTTTTTCAATTCCAACATATAAAGGTGCAAATTGAACATGAGGTATATAACCTATAAGCATTGTCATTTGATGTAAATTTTGTGAAAATCCAATCTGATTAGTAAATAAAAATAATAAAATTAGAAAAAGAATAAAAGCAAGCTTGAAATTTGAGAGATTAATAAGTAAACTTTTTTTAATCTTAACTAAAGACATCCTATCCTCCTAAAAAATTAAAAATTTATTAGACTTTAACTTTTTCTTTTTGTTATTAGCTTATAAATAAATGTTGCCAACCAGAAGTACAATAAACCCAAAGTTATAAGCCATATCAATCCAACAAACATAAGCTCGGTATCAAAATTGGCTTTAGCTATAAGGATTAAGGAACCAAGACCAACAGAACCAGCCTGAAATTCTCCGACAACAGCACCAATAATAGAAAGAGTAATAGATACTTTGACTCCGGCAAAAATGTACAATAGTGAACCTGGAAATTCAAATCTTAAAAATCTTTCCTTAAAATCAGGTTTATAAAATAGCATCAAACCACCATATTGTTTTTGAATATTAGTAAAAGCAGTTATATTGTTTATAAGCATAGGGAAAAAGATTACAATAATAGATATTATAATTTTTGGGATAATAGAAAAACCAAACCATAAAATTAAAAAAGGAACAAGAGCTATTGATGGTATTGCATTAAAAGAAATAAGATATGGCATGATAAGTTGATAGATAACTTTACTTCTACTTAAAAGATAACCAGATATTATAGAAAAAATAAAAGCAAGCAAAAAACCAGACATAGATTCTATTATTGTTTGAATCAAATGTGGGAAGATTATTCCACTTTTTAAAGTTTTAATAAATCTTAAAAATAAAGATGATGGTGCTGGTAAAAAAAAGTCAGAAATATTTAATTTTTTCTTTAAAAACTCAAGGAAGAATAGAATAAAAATAATTTCAAATGGTATTAATAAATTAAAAATAAAACTTTTCTCTTTGCTTTTATCCTTTATATAAAATTCATTCTCATAGGTTTTTAACTTCTTTTTTTCTTTTCTTTTACCTTTTTTTATATTACCAAGTATATTCTCTAAGTTTTTTTCAAAACTATTCTTAACTTGAGTATCAAGATTTTTAATCTTCTCATTCAACTGATTCTTTTTGCTAATCTTTTTAATTTTTTTTATGACAATTTCTTCATCATACTCTTTTTCCCATATCTTTGAAATCATATTTCGTATTTTATTTTCAGTTTCCTCTTCCTTTTCATCTAAAATAAAATAATCAACCTTTTTTTTGATTTTTATATTATCAAAAACTTGCATAATTTGTGATGGTTTATCTGAAAGAAGATAAATCCTATTGGATAAAAAACATGCCTCTTCTATTGAATGTGTTACAAGAACAACAGATAGATTTCTTGAAAAACAGATATTTTTAAGAAGAACATTTAGTTTTTCTCTTGTTAAAATATCCAGTGAAGAGAAAGGTTCATCCAAAATCAGTAGTTTTGGCTCTGTTATTAAGGCTCTTACTATTTCGACTCTTTTTTTCATCCCCCCAGAAAGTTCTGAAGGATAAAGATATTCAACATCTTTTAAGCCAACTTCATTTAAGATATTTAATGCTTTAAATCTATCTTCTGGCAAAATTTTTTTATTCTTAATTTCAACAGGTAACATGATGTTTTGCATAACATTAAGCCAAGGAAGAAGAGAATCTTGTTGAAAGACATAGGAAATCTTATCATATGAATTTATTATTATACCTGAGTCTGGCTTTAATATTCCAGCAATTATATTAAGCAAAGTTGTTTTTCCGCAGCCAGATGGTCCTATAAAAGAGATGAATTCATTGTCATTGCAATAGGAATTTATATTTGATAAAATAAGGTCATTATTATATGAAAAAGATAAATTTTCGATCTTTAGCATGTTCTTCTCCCATCCAGACTATACTGTCGGCTGCGGAATTTCACCGCATCCACCTTAATTTAAGGGTTGTGGGCTATACCACCGGTCGGGAATCACACCCTGCCTTGAAGAACTTATCTTCATCAACAAGTTCTTATTAATTTATAATTTAAAAAAGTCAAATTATTTTTGCAGTAGTTTTATGAAAAATAAGTTAAATTTTAAGTTTGAGCCACAATTATTTTTGCAGCAAACTATTAATTGTGCTAATAAAACCTGCTGGATTTTCAGGCAAAATACCCTCAATAAGTAAAGCTTCATTGTATAATAAATCTGAAAACAAAGCTATTTTAGGTGAGTTCTGGTCGACTTTGTATGATGCTTCAAGTTTATTAAAAATAGGGTGTTCTGGATTAATCTGCAATATTTTTTCTGCTTTAGGAAAAGATTTACCTTCAAGTTCTGAAAGAACTTTTTCCATTTGAATTGAAAGTCCATTTTGTGAAGAAACAATACAAGAAGCTGCATCTTTTAAGTTACTTGCTAAAACTACTTTGGAAATTTTACCACTTAAATTTTTTTCTATCTGCTGCAAAAGCGGTTTTAATTCTTCCTCACGAGTTTTTAAAATATCTGATTTTTCCTCTTTACTTTCTGCTCTATTTAAAGCTTTTAAGGGTTTATCCTTATAAGTAGAGATATTCATCACCATAAATTCATCTATCTTATCAAGGAAAAACAATACTTCATGCCCTTCTTCTTTTGCATTTTTTACCTGAGGATGATTTTCTAAAAGATTTCTATCAATACCAGAAATATAATAGATTTCTTTTTGGTTTTCTTTCATCCTGCTAATATACTCATCTAAAGTTGTATATTTTGAAGGGTCATTTGTTGATTGAAAGATTAGTAGATCATGAAGATAGGTTTTTTCTTTCATAAAGTCAGTATAAATGCCACTTTTAATTATTGTTCCAAACTCCTTCCACCAGCTTTCATAATCTTCTCTTTTATCTTTTAACATCGAAATTAATGTATCAGTGATCTTTTTTTCCAAATTTTTTGCGATAATTCTAAGTTGTCTATCATGTTGTAAAATTTCACGGGAAATATTAAGTGAAAAATCAGGTGAATCAACCAATCCTTTTACAAAACGATAGTGATCAGGAAGTAATTCTTTACATGATTCCATTATAAAAATATTTTTTGAATATAATCTTAAACCCTTTTCATATTCAATAGACATTAAATCTAAAGGAGCTTTTGAAGGTATGAAAAGCAAAGCTGTATATTCTATTACACCTTCAGCCTTTGTATGTATAACCTCAATAGGTTTTACCCAATCATGAAAAGTAGTCTTATAAAATTCTTCATATTCTTCAGGTTTTATCTCTTGTTTATCTCTCATCCAAAGAGGTTTCATGGAATTTAATATTTTTATTTCTCTTTTTTCTTTTGGTTTTTTTTCATCCTTATCTTCGCTATCCTCATAAACAGTCATCTCCATTTTTATAGGATATCTAATAAAATCAGAATATTTTTTAACAAGTTCCTCAATCTTCCATTCTTCTAAAAAGACACTATAATTCTCACCTTCTTCGGAATTTTTATCATCATCTCTTAGATGTAAAATTACAGTTGTTCCTCTAAGAGGTTTATTATATTTTTCTATAGTATAGCTTCCATCTCCAGTTGATTCCCAGCGAACAGCTTCTTCACTAAATGCACTTTTTGTAAGTATAACAACATTTTTAGCAACCATAAATGAAGAGTAAAAGCCAACTCCAAATTGCCCAATTAACTCAAGTTTTTGTAAATCATTTTTAGATTTATCCCTAACATTTAAGGATTCAAAAAAGTTTTTTGTACCAGAATGAGCAATTGTTCCAATATGCTGAATTACTTCCTCATAAGTCATCCCGATACCGTTATCTGTTATTGATATAGTTCTATTCTTTTTATCTAACTTTATTTCAATAAAATATTCCTCGTCTGGAGAAACTATTTCTGGTTTTGTCAATGAAGCAAATCTAAGTTTATCTAAAGCATCAGAAGCATTTGAAATTAATTCTCTTAAAAATATTTCCTTATGAGTATAAATTGAATGAATCACAAGATCTAATAGTTGTTTAGTATAAGCAGTAAATTCCTTAACTTCTTTATTGTTTGTCATAAAAACTCCTGATTAAATTTTTATATTTTTATAAAATGAAATAAATTCCTTTTTAAAAAATAACCAAAAACTAATTAAATGGCAATACTAAACAAATAAAACTTGTAAACAATCAATACTGCTCTTAAATAATCAATATAAGATTTATTAAATATACAATTTATAAATGGTGTATAAATTTATTCTTTAATATAATGACATCCAATTGATTTTTTGTTATGAAGTGCAGAATTTACTATAATTTGCGCTGAAATTACGGCATTTCTAAGTTCGATTATTTCTTTATTTAGTTTGGATTCTTTATAAAATTGAAAAATTCTATGTGCATAGTAATTCAAATCTGCCTGGGCTCTTTCAAGACCTTTGATAGTTCTGACAATTCCTGCATAATTCCACATAGTAGATTGGATGATATTAAAATCCTGTTTTATTAATATAGGGTCAAAATTTATAGTTTGAGATGGTTCCTGCCAATCTGGTATATATTTGAATCTCTCTTTCTCAATTTTTTCAAAAGAATTGATAAAATCTTCTTTTATATTCTTACTGAAAATCACTGCTTCAAGTAAAGAAGTGGATGCAAGTCTATTAGCTCCATGAAGACCAGTACAGCTTGATTCTCCCACAGCGTATAAATTTTTTATATTGGTTCGTGAATGAAGATCAACTCTGATTCCTCCACAAAAATAATGGGCTGCAGGAACAATAGGAATTGGCTCTTTTGTTATATCGATACCACCATTTAAGCAGGTTTTATATATTGTTTGAAATCTTTCAGAAAGTGGAACTTTCCCTTTATAAAAATTTGCCACATCTAAAAGCATATATTCGCTTCCAATTCTTCTCATCTCCTCAAAAATTGCCCTTGCAACAATATCTCTTGAATCTAATTCTTCTTTTGGTGTATACTTTTTCATGAAGAATTCGCCTTTAGGATTCAAAAGTTTTGCACCCTCTCCTCTTAAAGCTTCTGTAATCAAAAATCTTTTTATGTCTCTATGATATAAGGATGTAGGGTGAAACTGTATGAATTCGGCGTTGATTATATCTGCACCAGCTCTATAAGCCATGCTAATACCATCGCCAATAGCAACTTCCGGGTTTGTTGTATGAAGATACAGATTTCCAAGACCACCAGTAGCTAGTATTACCTTATGAGAAAGCATTTTTTTTACAATAGCCTTTTTATTATCAAAAACATAGATTCCCATGCTTTCTGGCTCTTTATAGACCTCCTGGCAATCTTCCGAATGGTGCTTATTTGTAATAATATCAATTGCTGTATGATCGGTTAAAATTTTTAGTTTTATTTTTTTTGCATAATCTGCCAAAGATTCCTGAATGCTTTTACCTGTTTGATCCTTAAAGTGTAGGATTCTTCTATGAGAATGAGCGGCTTCTTCTGTATAGTCATAAGCTCCAGATTGGGATTTATCGAATTTTACTCCTATTTTATCAATTAAAAATTCGAAAACAAATTTAGGACCATACTTAGCGACAAAATAAACTGCTTCTTTGGAATTATAGTATGAACCAGCTTTAAATATATCCTCGATTAAAGACTCTGGCTCATCATCTTCATTAAATGCTATTATCCCTCCCTGAGCATAATTTGTATTAGTTTCATTTATATTTTTTGATTTTGTAATAACAAGAGGTTCAAACCCAGCCTCTTTTAACAATATTGCTGTTGACAAACCAGCAATTCCAGAGCCGATTATTATAGCATCATATATTTCAAGTTCATTCATCTTAAAATCTCCAGTTAATTTAAAACCTATGATTTATATGAAAAAGAACAGTCTTATTATTTTGTAAGATCATTTGACAATAAATAACCAATTATACTTATCTTCTATTTCTCCTCTTTGGATAGATAAAAGAAGATTATATAACTTAGTAGTAATTGGTCCAGCAGTTTTTCCATCATCATAAAAAATAAATTCTTTATCTTTATATCTTATTTTACCTATAGGGGTGATAACAGCAGCGGTGCCACATGCTCCGACCTCCACAAATTGTTCAAGTGAGTCTATTGGTATTTTTGTTTCTTCCACTTTTAATCCAAGTTGATCTTCAGCAATTTGCATTAAAGATAACCTTGTTATACTTTCAAGTATTGAATCAGATTTCGGTGTCAAAAATCTCCCATCTTTAGTTATCCCAAAAAAATTTGCAGCGCCTGCTTCTTCAATATATCTATTTTCTTTGGGATCAAGATAAATGCAATCTGAATAACCTTCATTAACGGCTTTTTCATGTGGAAGAAGCGAAGCCGCATAATTTCCACCGACTTTCACATTTCCTGTTCCTTTAGGTGCGGCTCTATCTAATTCTGATACTATCATTGAAACTGGCTTAAAACCATCCTTAAAATAAGGTCCCACCGGTACACCAAATATGCTAAATAAATATTCATTTGCTGGTTTTACACCTAGATTTTCACCAATACCAATTTCATAAGGTCTCAAATAAAAGGATGCATCTACACCATAAGGTGGGATCCATCTATAATTTGATTTTACAACTTTAACTAGTGCATCTAAAAATTTTTCTTCCAAAACCTCAGGCATAAGTAATCTTTTTGAACTTAAATTTAATCTTTTACAATTCATTTGAGGTCTAAAAATTGCAATATCACCATTTTTCTGTGTGAATGCCTTTAATCCCTCAAATGCACCCTGTCCATAGTGTAAAACTGGTGATCCTTCATTAATAGTTATCTCATTTGATTCACTAAGATGACCTTCATCCCAACTACCATTTTTATAAAATGAAATATATCTATAATCTGTTTTAATATATGAAAATTTAAAGTTTTTCCAATCAAGATTCACCTTCTCTTTTATCATTAAACCTCCTATAAAAAGTTAATATTTTATTAACTCCATAATATTATGCATTAATTAAAAAAATACATAATAGTTAACCAGATAGATTTTTATCTAATACATACTAGTTAATAATTCATTTTTTATAGTATTATTAAGAAAATAATCTTTAATAACTTCTCCAAAAATATTATAAGAAATAGGGATTAATTCGACTAACATTATTTTTTTTCTATACTTTGAAGGTGTTTTTGAAGTACAATATATGTAATCAATTGTAAAGTCATTTCCAATATCATTTATTTCTATTGTCCAGTTTTCTATATCTAAAACTATCCTGATTTTTTCCCCTCTGGTTCTTTTAAATAAATCTTTTTCATATGTTGAAATTTTTGTAAATTCTATAACATTTTGAGGTTTTGCTTCTTCAATTAACCTTGAAAAATAATTTAAAATATTATTCAAAATCAATTCGGCTTTTATTGCAACATCTTCAGAAACACTATAACCACTTTTTGATATTACTGAGCCGTTAGAATTATTTATAAGAGTAAAATATAAAAATTCTTTAGAATAATCTGAGGTAGGAATCAATTCAAATCTAAAAAGATAATTTTTAATTTGAGAATAAGTTGTAAGGACATAACTTATATTTCCTGCAGAGGAAGAATTTACTTCCAAAGAAGTGTCATTAATATCAATACCTTGAAAAAATGGATCATTTTCCAACCCCTGGTCAATTAAAGAAGAAATATTATCTTGAAAAGAATAAATAGTAAAAAGAGATATCAAAATTATTATAAAAAGATATTTATTAATTCTTTTCATTTTTTTCCCAAAAAATAGTATTTTTTTCGCATAATCATAAAACAGATTTACATTAAAAATATACAATATAAGAATTAAAAAACAATAGAAATAAATAATTTGCTAAATTTATAAATTATTATAAATATAGGTTAAGAAGCAAATTTTAAGTTATAAAATGAATTTTGGGGTAAATATTGATTCCAGAATATATCTTAAAAAATAAATTATTTTGCCTGGTTGATAAAGACAAATTAAATATCTTAAACAATTATAGTTTCTCAATCTCAAAATATCCAAAAAACAAGATAATCATCGAAGAAAACACTATATCTAATGAATTGTATTTAATTGCAAAAGGTTCAGTTTCTATACAAAAAATGTTACCAAATGGTGAATTTTTAGAGATAGCTCAAAGAAAAGAAAATGACTATGTTGGTGAAATGGGATTAATTGATGGCACATTAAGAAGCGCAAGAGTTATATCTGCTGAAGATTCAGAAATTGTCTCTATAAGTAAAGAAGATTTTTTTTCAATTCTTGATAATATCCCAGAAATTAAGGCTACAATTTCTAAAGAAATATCCAGCAATTTAAGACAAATGCATGAAAAAACAATGAACGAATATGATAGAAATTTGCAACTTCTTGATTTAAATAAAAAAATTTCTAATCAAAACAAAGAATTACAAGAATTAAATTTATTGAAAAATAACCTTATTCAAATGATTACTCATGATCTTAAAATACCTTTAACAATAATATCTGGTTATACCTCACTATTATCTGAAAGATTAACTAAAAAACCAGAATCAGATATGATAAATTCGATTGAAATAGCAATAAAACAGATGTTTGATATGATAGAGATGCTTTTAGAATCAACAAGATTGGAAAATAAAGAATTAAAACTAAGTATTAAAAATCAAAATATAGTGCCATATCTTAAAGAAATTATTGAACAGTTTCAATTTTTGGCAAAAGCAAAAGACCAGAAGATTAATTTAAAAATTACAGATAACAATATTTATGCTTTAATAGATTCAGATAAATTTAAGAGAATTATTGGAAACTTGATATCTAATGCAATAAAATATTCTCCATATTATTCAGATATTTATATAAATGTTGAAAATTTATCCATTGAAGATAAAAAATATGTTCAAATTTCTGTAATAGATAATGGTCCAGGAATAGCTGAAAATGAGCAAAAAAAGTTATTTAGAAAATTTGAAAAATTATCAAATAAACCGACTGCTGGAGAATTTTCAAGTGGCTTAGGGTTATTTATTGTCAAACAATTAGTTGAACTTCATGGTGGCTTTTATGGTGTTAAAAGCAACCAAAATGAAGGAAGCTGTTTCTATGTTCAATTTCCTTCTTTATAATTATTAGTTTTTAGTATTATTAATACTATTAGGACAAGAAGATGAAAAAATGGAATTTTGAAAAAAGTTTTTTTATTCAAAACAGAGAAAATCTTGGAAAACTTTTGTCTCCTAACTCTTTGGCTATAATAAATGCAAATGATCTATTACCTACAAACGCAGATGGAACTTATCCTTTTATTCAAAATACAGATTTATTTTATCTAACTGGTGTCAATCAAGATGAAACTATTTTATTATTATATCCAGATCATCCAGAAGAAAGATTCAGACAGATCCTATTTATTACAGAAACCAATCCTCAGATAGAAACCTGGCATGGTAAAAAACTAAGTAAAGATGAAGCTAAAGAACTAACTGGAATAGATTCTGTTTATTGGACTTATGAGCTTGATTCAATATTGAATTCTCTAATGTTAAGGGCTGAAAATATTTATATTAACTTAAATGAACATTCAAGGGCATCGATAGAAATTCAATCTAGAGATTATAGGTTTTTTAATACATTGAAAAAAAAATATCCTTTACATAATTATAAAAGGCTCGCACCTTTAATTTATAGCTTACGAATGATAAAATCAGAGGAAGAAATTAAAAAGATTAATATTGCTTGTGATATTACAGAAAAAGGATTTAAAAGAGTTTTATCTTTTTTAAGACCTGGTGTTTGGGAGTATGAAGTAGAAGCTGAATTTGCTTATGAATTTATTAAAAATGGTGCTAGATTTGCTTATAATCCTATTATTGCAAGTGGAGAAGGTGCGTGTGTTCTTCACTATGAGAAAAATGATGAGCTTTGCAAAGATGGGGATTTACTTTTATTAGATGTTGGAGCATCATTTGCGTATTATAATGCAGATATGACAAGAACTATACCGGTAAATGGTAGATTTACCTCAAGGCAGAAAGAAGTTTATCTTTCTGTATTAAAAGTAATGAAAGATACCATAAAAGAGATGAAACCAGGTAAGAAACTAAAAGAAATTCAGCAAATCACAGAAGATTTAATAAGTGAAGAACTCTTAAAATTGAACCTTATGAAAAAAGATGAGATTAATGATAAAGATTTGAAAAAACAGATTACTAAAAAATATTTTCCACATGGAGTATCGCACTTTTTGGGACTTGATGTTCATGATGTTGGAGAACCAAATCCAGAATTAAAAAAAGGTATGGTTTTTACATGTGAACCTGGAATTTATATTAAAGAAGAAGGAATAGGTATTAGACTGGAAGATGATATATTAATAATAGATGATGGTAATATAGACTTAATGGTAAATATTCCAATAGAACCAGAAGAAATTGAAGATTTGATGAATAAAAAATAGATTATTTTGATAAGAAATAATTTTACTAGAGTTTATTTATGGATGATGATAATAAGCAATTACTTGAAATGATTGAATATCAGATTATCAATAGAGGTATAAAAGATCAAAAGGTAATTGAAGCTCTTAAAAGTGTTGATAGAAAGTTTTTTGTCCCAACTCACTTTTCAGATTACGCATATGATGATACTCCTCTTTCAATAGGATATGGGCAAACTATATCTCAACCATATATAGTTGCTTTGATGACAGAGCTTTTAGAGTTGAAAAAAAATGAAAGAGTTTTAGAAATAGGAACTGGTTCTGGTTATCAAACAGCCATTTTATCAAAATTAGCAAGTGAGGTCTATACAGTTGAAAGAATAGTAGAGCTATTAAATACTGCAAAAAATACTCTTTTAAAATTGCAATTTAATAATATCAAATTTTTCCATGCAAATGGCTACCATGGATTACCAGATTACTCACCTTACGATAGGATTATTCTTACAGCATCACCCCGAAAAATTCCTCATACTTTGATTAATCAACTATCAAACAATGGTATTTTAGTTGGACCAGAAGGAGATTTCAATCAAAATTTAGTAAAAATAAAAAAAATTAATAATGAAATTTTTAGAGAAGAAATAATACCAGTTAGGTTCGTTCCATTAATCAGCGAAGAATAAGTAATATAAATAATAAGTAAGCTTAAAAGAAAAAACTAAAAAAATAATAAAAAACTAGCAATAAATTAGAAGTATTAGACTAATTTTTTCTATAAACAATACTTGATGTAGCCTGATTAGTTGGCATGACTGTAACTTCAGCTATCTGAACATGTGGTTTTGTATCGCATACCCATAAAATCACCTCTGCAATATCTTTTGCAGTTAAAGCATCTATCCCTTCATATACTTTTTTTGCTTTTAATTCATCACCTTTAAATCTTGTTGTACTAAAATTTGTTTCAACAAGTCCGGGTTGAATATTTGTTACTTTTATAGGAGTATCAACAAGTTCGATTCTTATCCCTTCAGAGATAGTCCTTACAGCAGCTTTTGTTGCACAATAAACCACTCCATTTGCATATGTCCAGACTCCAGCAATAGAACCGACATTTACAATATGTCCTTTATTATTTCTTTTCATTAAAGGCAATACTTTTTTTGTTATATATAAAAGTCCTTTGATATTTGTATCTATCATTATTTCCCAATCATTAATATCCTGTTTTTCTATAGGTTCGAGACCAAGAGCAAGCCCAGCATTGTTTACAAGGAAATCTATATCTTCCCAATATTTATCCAATTTTTCAAAAACAGCATTTACCATAGATAAATCTTGCACATCAACAGCAAATGCTTCAATTTTAATATTAAACTTAGTTTTCCACTCTTGTATATCTTTTTTTATTTTATCAATATTTCTTGAAAATAGAAGTAGATTAACTTTATTTTGTGCGAATAATTTAGCTGTTTCGTAACCTATACCACTACTTGCACCTGTAATTAAAGCTTTTTTATCAGATACCATAATATTCCTCCATCTTCATTTGAATTTTTAATCTATTTTAATATAAAATAAAAAAGAAAAAGGTAAAGAAGAGGTATTAAGTAAATAAGTATTTCAAAAAATCTATTTAAATCTAAGTTTTAACACATTTATCATTGCTTCAATTACAATTGATTTTGACATTTTTGAACTTCCATTAACTCGATCTATGAAAATTATTGGATATTCATAAAACTTGAAACCTTTTTTTGTTGCTCTATATTTCATTTCTATCTGAAAAGAGTAACCTGATGAAAAAAGTGAATCAAGGTCGATGCTTTTTAGCACATTTTTTGTCCATAAATTAAATCCACCAGTAAAATCATTTATTTTTGATGTCAATATTATTTTTGAATAAAAGGAGCCTCCTCTTGATATGATTTTTCTAAGTAATCCCCATCCAACTACACCACCTCCTTTTACATATCTTGAACCTATGATAAAATCAAATTCTTTTGTTTTTTCTAAAAATAATGGGATAAAAGTCGGATCATGAGAAAAATCCGCATCTATTTGACAAAAATAATCATAATCCTTTTCAAGTCCCCATTTAAATCCTGCAATATAAGCTTTTCCAAGCCCTTCCTTTTTTTCTCGATTTAACAAATAGCAGTTTGAATGATCTTTCATCCAGTTTTTAACTATCTGAGAAGTTCCATCTGGTGAATTATCATCAACAACTAATACAGAAAAATCAATATTATTACAAGATTCATATACTTTTTGTAAAAAAGAAAAGATATTTTGTGATTCATTATATGTTGGAATTATTATAAGTAATTTTCCCATGTTACCTCATAAATTTATGATTTATTTTTCTATTTAATTTCTTTATTTAATTTTTTTCTCATTAGTTGAAATTTTTCAAATTTAATTCTTTAAATGAAATTTTATTTTTAACTAATAAAAATCTTTAATCAATTTTAATTCATTAATCGAAACTTTATTTTTAACTAATTGAAAATAGTATTAAAATTGAAACTTTTATTCAATTTCTTTCAATTAATAAAAGCTTGTTTATCATTTTATTATTTGTTTATCATTTTATTATCTTATTACTATCTTATTATTATCTTATTATTATCTTATTAAAAATTAACTGATATTTGAAAACTTATAGTTCCAGGGACTTGAAATTCAAGTGGTTGCCTATGACTTACATTGAAAACATCTTCGACAAGCTCAAATGCAAGATCTAAAAAGTTGTATAATACTAACGATAATTGAAAGTTTTTTCCAAAAAGGAAAAAATCACCAGAAATATCAAAATTAAATTCCCAGATGCAATCTTCTCTTCTTCCCATACTACCAGTAAATGGATTGTCACCTGGCATATACTGATTATAAAGATTTAAATAATTGTTTGGAGTTATACTTTGATAAAAAGCCGTGAAAGGCTGCCCATCTCTATATCTTATTATCAAAGATAACCAGATATTATCAAAAATTTTATAAGCAATATTAAACTTAAAAACATATGAACGATCAGAAATCATCCTTCCTATTCCATGAATAAATAGATTTGGATCTGATAAATTTTCCGAAATTATTCCTATTTCATCCTCAAATATTCCATTTCCAATAGCTGTTATTCCAACAACCATATATGCCCAAAAACTTACATTAATCTTAAAGTTACTACTTTCTTTACCTATGGAAAATAATATACCCAGATAAAAAGGGTTTCTTAAAATTTCAGGAATATTCGAAAAATAATCATCAGAAATAAATCCATTGTTGATCAACCAATTTATTGCTTCTGAGTAGTTTGTCAGAATATAATTAATATCATTATCTGAAATATAATAAAGAGTTTGATCATTATATATATAATTGAAATATGAACCTGGAATTTTTGCTCTTACCCAGAATAGATTTTGAAAGGATCTAAACTGACTATCAATGTTAAAATAGAAATTTTTGCTATTTTTATATGAAAAAGAGATAGAAAAATAAAGATAAGAAGGAAGTTTTAAGTCATTATAAATAGAATCTATATTACCATTTGTATGAAAGAGAAATGAATTATCTGAACTAAAATATGAACCATTAAGATAATTGGGATTTAATATTTTAGCTAATGTTGAAGTAATAGAAGGAGTTTTTTTTCCTGCATCAATCTTAATATTAAAATCAGAAAAAGGGAAAAAGGTAATATCTGATCTATAGTCAAGATAGAAAAAAAATAATGGATTTATATTTAAATCATCAATAAATAATATAGAAGTTGCCCCTACCGAGTTTAAGTAGATTGAGATAAAATTATTACTATAAAAATATTCTAATTTTACTTCACTATTTGATATAAACCAATTAGTATCTTTTGTGCTAAAATCGATTCTACCAAAATCACTACCATAATAAAGTAAATTAACTGTAAATGAATTTACCTCTGGATTAAATAAATTAAAAGTCGAATCTGAATTTATTTGTATATCAAAATTATCAGAAAAATTATATTTCATATTAAAATTTAAGGAAAAATCATATGTTACACCATTTGGTATAAAAATATACAAAGATTCACCGTCGGCATCTATAAGCTCTTTTTCATATTTATCAAATTTATCATCAAATGAATTTGATTCAAATTGAAAAGAAAGATTAGAAGAAAACATATTTTTTGTAAAACTACTTCCTAAAATAAAAGAAAAAGAATTTAAGATTTTTGTCTGATCTATTGAAAAGTAAAATTCGGAACCATAATTTGTCCTGAAATCATAAAAAAAACCAAAAAAAAACTTGAATGAGTCATTTAATTTATAAAAGGATAAAAATTGAAATTTTGTAAAATCCTCATCATAAAGATCATATAAGGTATTTTTTTCACTATCTTTATAATAGCTTAAAAAAGTTCTTTCCCCATTATTAAAATTTATAACAATTTCAATATCGTTAAAAGATTTTGAATGACCTTTGTATGAAAAATCAAAACCAAAAAGATACTTTAATACTCTTCTATCATTGGTAGAAATAGGATTCCTATCTATTGCAGCAAGAGATCCGGTGAAAAACTTAATTATTTCGGAAGTATAAAAAAATATATCCCAAACTCCACCAATATACAAATATGAACTAAAATTAACACCATAAGGAAGATTAATAAATGTAAAAACTTTGGAATCAAAAGGATCCAATGATATTAAAAAGTGTTTTAAGTAAAAATCCGATAAAGCAGTTCCCGGAAAAAAATTTGAATTTATCTTAAATCCATTGATATAAAATTGGTTATATTCATGATTATTTCCAAAAAATGAAAAGTATAGTTGATCTGCAATTCCATAAGATGCCGTTTGAGAAGTAAAGACAAAAGAAACTGGATAAATTAATTCTATATAATCTGATAAAGTACTAATTGAACTAAGATATAAGCTAAAATTTGAGATAAAATATGAATTTAAATATAAATCAAAATACGATTCAAAATTGAAATTATAATCTGAATTTGGGTTTGAAACAAAATTTGTATTAAAACACGAATTAAAATAAGAAATTAAATCTGAGTCAAAATATGAGTTAAAGTTAAAATCAAAGTTTGAACTAAAATTTGAATCAAAATAGAAACTAAAATATGAAATATAATTTAAATCGGAAGATATGGTTGTAATTGAAAAAAAATTAACTATTAAAAATAAAAATATTACCTCAATTATTTTAACTTTTGATTTAACAATAAGTATAAAATTAAAATTTTTCACATGGTTACCTTTATTTTAAGCTTCTATTCTGGTTTTAAAATAGTGCCTTCAACTCTATATTTTTTCCCACATTTTGGGCAAAAGTAACCTTTATCATTTGCTTTTAATGTTACTCCACAAAAGCATACCCAACCAATTTGCTTTGCTGGAACTCCAACCATAAGTGCATAATCAGGGACATTTTTTGTAACAACGGCACCAGAGCCGATTAATGCATACTGGCCAATTTCGACTCCACAAACAATTGTTGCATTTGCTCCTATTGAAGCTCCTTTTTTTACAACAGTTTTTCTGTACTCATCTTTTCTTTCTATAAATGCCCTTGGGTTTATAACATTTGTAAATACCATAGAAGGTCCACAAAAAACATCATCCTCAATAATAACATCATCATATACTGAAACATTATTCTGAATTTTTACATTATTTCCAATAATTGCCTTTGAACCAACATTAACATTCTGACCTAAAGAACATTTCTTACCTATTTTTGCATTTTTCATAATATGAGAAAAATGCCAGATTTTAGTTCCCTCGCCTATCTCAGCACCTTCATCAACATATGAACTTTCGTGAACAAAATAATGCTCAGAATTTTTAGTATTTACTTTTTCTATAAGTTCACCCATAGCTGACCTCTTTTTTTTTGAATCTATTATATAAAAACAAAATTTCAATTTGATTTTTTTTATTATTAAGATTTACTTTGATTAATTAAAAAAGTACAAACAAAAATAAGAAATAAAAAAAATAATAAATAAAGAAATGAAAATAAGGGGGATAGATGAAAAAGCTGCTAACTGGAAATGAAGCCATAGCACAAGGAGCATGGGAAGCAGGATGTAAAGTCGCAAGCGCATATCCTGGAACCCCCAGCACAGAAATCTTGGAATACTTTGCAACACTTGAAAATGTTTATGCAGAATGGGCTCCAAATGAAAAGGTTGCATTTGAAGTTGCTTCAGGAGCTGCAATTGGCGGACTACGAAGTCTAACAGCAATGAAACATGTTGGTTTAAATGTAGCAGCTGACCCTCTATTCACTATGGCTTATGAAGGGGTAAATGGTGGATTTGTTGTTGTTAGTGCAGATGATCCTGGTATGCATTCTTCTCAAAATGAGCAGGATAATAGATTTTATGCGATGCATGCTAAAGTTGTTTGCATTGAACCTTCGGATTCTCAAGAAGCACTTGATTTTACAAAAGTTGCCTTTGAAATTTCAGAACAATTTGATACTGTTGTTTTATTACGAAGCACAACAAGAGTTTCTCACTCAAAATCTATAGTTGAAGTCTCTGAAAAACCGCAAATTCACTTTAAAGAATATAAAAAAAATATTGAAAAATTTATAATGATACCAGCAAACGCAAGGAAAAGACATCCTGTTGTTGAAGAAAATTTGCAAAAAATAGCTAAAATGAGTTACAATTCTAACTTAAATAAAGTCGAATACAACCTTGATAAAAAAATTAATGGTAAGAAAATTGGTATAATAACAAGTGGAATATCTTATCAATATGCAAAAGAAGTTTTTAAAGATAATGTAAGCTTCTTAAAATTCGGGATAACCTATCCTTTATCTTTTGAATTAATTGATGAATTTGCTGGTAAAGTGGATGAAATTTATATTATAGAGGAAAATGATCCATTTTTAGAACTTCAAATAAAGGCTCATGGTATAAAATGCAAAGGCAAAGAGCTTATACCTATAGTTGGAGAATTGAACCCTGATATAATTCGAAAAGCTTTTAATTACAATTATGATGAAAAAGACATCTTAAAGACAATATCTGTACCAAATAGACCACCAGTTCTATGCTCTGGTTGTCCTCATAGAGGTATATTTTATGAAATTTCAAAAGTGAAAAAAGCAATTGTAACTGGAGATATTGGTTGTTACACTTTGGGTATGATGCCTCCATTAAATGCAATGGATACATGCATATGCATGGGAGCATCTATATCTGCTGGTATTGGACTTCAAAAATCCCTTGACATTCAAAAAAAAGATCGAAAAGTTTTTGCATTTATTGGTGATTCTACATTTTTTCACTCAGGTATTACAGGGCTTATGGATGCTGTTTATAATAAAATACCGATTACAGTTGTCATTCTTGATAATAGAATTACAGCAATGACTGGTCATCAGCAAAATCCAGGAACAGGGAAAACTTTGATGGGAGAACCCACAATTTCAATCGATCTTGCTCAACTTGTAAAATCCCTTGGTGTAAAAGAAGAAAATATAAAAGTAATTCATTCGTATAATCTTACAGAGATAAAAAATGCGATTGACTTTTCATTAAATTCTAATGATGTCAATGTAATAATATCAAAACAGCCATGTGCATTATTAAAAGAAGAAGCAAAAAAAAGAAAACCAATATATTATTCTATAGACTCACAGATCTGTAAACTTTGTAAGGCTTGCTTAAAAATAGGTTGCCCTTCAATTTCATTTAGTAATAATATTGTCAAAATTGATCCAGATACCTGCTTTGGTTGTAGTGTTTGTTATCAGACATGTAAATTTGGTGCAATAAAGATGAAGCAAAAAGAGGAAAAATAAAAAAAAATTAAAAACTTTAAATAATTAAATAAAAAAAGGAAATTTTATGAATAAAATAACAAATATCTTATTTGTAGGAGTAGGTGGTCAAGGAACAATACTTGCATCAAATATTTTAAGTAAAGGATTACTGGATGCAGGATTAGATGTAAAGATGTCTGAAGTTCATGGAATGGCTCAAAGGGGTGGCTCTGTTTCAACTCAGATAAGATTTGGTGACAAAGTCTATTCGCCATTAATACCTCAAAAAGAAGCAGATATTATTCTTTCTTTCGAAAAAATTGAAGCTGCAAGATGGCTTGACTTTCTTAATCCAGAAGGATTTTTAATTATTAATAATCATGAAATTTATCCTACAACTGTTTTAACTGGCGAGAATAAATATCCAGATGATATTTTAGACAAAATAAAAGAAAAAGTTAAAAATTGTTTAGTTATCGATGCAACCAGCGAAGCTTCTAAACTTGGAAATATAAAAGCTCAAAATATGATACTTCTCGGAGTATTGATTGGATTATTAAATATAAAAGGTATTGATTGGGAAAATATAATAAAAAACTCCCTTCCTGAAAAAATTGTTGATATTAATTTAAAAGCATTCAGAACTGGCTTATCTATTTCCAAAAAAGATTAATATCAAAATTTTATGCTTTTTATCTTGGAATCTTTGATTCCCTTGAAGTTAATTGTCTTCTGATTAAAATCTACATATATTTCAAGTAAAAATAGTTCAATATTTTTTTGATATAGTGTCGATGGACCTGAGAAAGTTATCAACTTTTTTTCACTTTCATAAACTGCATATTGACCCAAAATATAAATTTGATTTTCCAACTCTTTATTTTCAGAAGTATTTACAAGTAGTTTTATATTATCCTTAAATACATATACTTTTGTGTCAAGATGAGCTTCAAGTAAGTCTGATTGAATATAAAAATTATCCTTAAAATTTTTGATTTTAGGTTCACCTTCAAAATAAGCAAGGTTATCTTTTTTATAAACTACTACTTTATCAGATTGGATTATAGATTCAAGTTGCTTATTATTTCTAATATTATCAATGGAATCATATTGGTAAATAGTCAGGTTTTTTTCAGCTTTATAAATTTGTTCATCTTTTCCGCTATAAGTTGCATAATCTGCAACTATTAAGATTAAATTCTGATAATCTATTATATTAACTTTTTTTTCAAGTATACTTGAACCATCTTCTGTATTCATTTTACCTTTATTGGCTGAAACATCATTAACAATATACTTAAAATTATCAGAAGATAAATTTAAAAAATCTTTTTCAAAATCTGGTTTTATTCCTTTTAAAATAGATTCATTTATATAATCGAAATCATCATTAAATTGCCTTAAGAAAAAAGGTTTATTACTAATGACAATTTTTTTATCATCATAATAAATTAATTCATCTCCCTTGATATAGTTTTTACCTATTATATCATAAATATGAGCATTTCCTGAAATTCTGGTTTCTCCTTTTTCTACATAGTATATATTATTACCTGTAAAAATTACTTTATTATTATTATTTAAATCGTATAAATAACCAAATCCATTTTTACAATTATAAGTATTATTGTTATCTTTAATCAAAGATATATAATCACCTTTTGAATAGAATTGAGAAATAATCTGTTCTGAATTTTTAGAACTGTATTTTTTTTGATCAAAAAAACCTTTATTTATTTTAAAAATAGTCTTTTTTTTTTCATCCTTAAAAAAATTGACTGACTCGCCTTTAAAATATAGATAATTATTTTCTTTATAATCTTTATAATATCCATCTCCATTTTTCAAGGTATAGGATTCCAATTTGCCATATCTATAATCTATTGAATCACCTTCTGAATAAAATATATCATTGTTAGCATTGATATATTTAATATAGCCATTTAAAACATAAATTCTTTGCGAATAACTATTATTTTGATTTTGGGGTTTTTCAAGGTCATAAAATAAAATCTGATCTCCTTTTATATCAAATGCATTTGAGCTTACTGTGGCATTTTTATCAATTCTAATGATATTATCATTTATATTAAAAGTAGCTGTTTCCGAATAACCTTTAAAATCAATAAATTCATTAACTATTTTGGAATTGTAAAAACCTGTTTTATTTCTAATATTTACATCTTTTTTAAAAATTGCATAATTACTGTTAATAAAAATGCCAGTTGAAACAATATCAAATCCATCTTTAATAACTAATGATGATTTATCACTTGAAATTTCCTTTCTATCAATATTACATACTAACAAATCCCCTTTGATATCTATATTTTGTTTTAAGTCTTTAATTGATGCGTTTCCATTTAAATTTACTATCTTTATATTTTCTATATTTTCAGAAAAAGCAATATCCGAAGTAATATAATAAATTTTTTCTTTATCTTGAAAAACAGTAATTCTTGGATTTTCAATTTTCATATAATTTAATGATGAGTACTGAAGTATTCTATCATAAAATATCTCAATCCTCTCATTTTTATTAGAATTACTATTAATCTTACCATTTACCATTATAATATCGGGATAAGTACCTTTATATTTTTCATTCTCAAGATTAAAAGGGAAAGTAGTATTTGATTTGTTTCCATTTTTATTAGAAATTAAAGTAGAAAAAATTAAACCCAATATAATAATAAAAAAAACTATAATCATAAATGAAAAAAAAGATAATTTAATTTTTTTTCTCATAATTATCTTCCAAAATGAATTAAATATTTATCATCCATCTCATCTGTACTAAACTTTTTCATAGGTAATTTTACTGGTTTTGATGTTTTCTGACTTTTATATATTGCTAAAATTATTTCTAAAGCTTTTTTCCCTTCCTTACCTGTTATATAAGGATCTTTGTTGTTAATAATAGAATCAATCATATCTTTATACAAAGGTATATGTCCAAAACCATACACTGCCTGATAATCATTTCCTAGATTATAGGAAGTGTCTATCATCTTATCTTCTGTATCTCCAATTTTATCACTATCAGAAAATCTCCAATTTTCTATTTTATTTATAGCTAACCCTCCAAGTTTGACAATTCCAGAAGTTCCAGAAATATATAAAGTTTCTTCAAGATTTTTTGGAAAGGTATTTGCTGAGCCCTCTATTATACCTATAGCACCATTTTTTGTTTTCAAAATCGCACTACCAAAATCTTCGGCTTCGATCTCTTTGCAATATCTTGCTGTAACCCCATATACTTCAATAATATCTCCACCTAAAAACCATTGCAAAAGGTCAATATTGTGAGTACATTGGTTCATTAAAGTTCCTCCGTCAAGTTTCCAGGTGCCTCTCCATGGAGCCTGTTTATAGTAGTTCATATCTCTGTTCCATCTAATATTTGCTGTTACATTTATAATTTTACCAAATCTTCCTTCTTCATAAGCTTTTCTTGCTAATTGAACTGTGTAGTTAAATCTATTTTGAAAAGATATAGCAAGTTTTTTATCATATTTTTGAGAATATTCTATCATCTCATCAGCATCTTTAATAGAGAGAGCCATCGGTTTTTCACAGATGACATGGCAGTTTGAAGCAAGGCAATCTTTGACAATAAAGGAATGATATCCAGATTCTGTTGCCACCGAAACTAAATCTGGTTTTATCTTTTCTAACATAATAGTATAATCATCGAAGACTTCAGGTTCGACTTTTATCCCTTTTTCTTGCATTTTTTCTTTATATTGCATTGCTCTTTCTTTTGCCCTTGATTTTATAACATCAACGAAGGCAACTGCAATAATATTATCACTATTTTCGACAAGAGCATCAACATGTTTTAATGAAATCCTACCGCAACCAATCAATGCAAAATTTAATCGCATTCCATCTCCTTTACTTCTCTAGTTAATCTTTTTTTAAGATCTAAAAAACTTTTTTTGGTAAAATTGATTTTCTGTAAATTATCTTTAATAAAATCATTTCCAATAAAACCAATTGCAATAAAATTATTTTTAACTAAATTATAAAATTTTTTCTAAAATTTTTTCTTTCCAATTTTCAATAATTTCAGTTGGCGGATTGAAATGAAAATTATATAAATCTTTATCTAAAGGCTTATCATTATAATAAGGTCTATTACAGAGAGGACATCCCGAAGTTTTCATATAATCAGCACTATTTAATATTTCTAAAATATATGGAAATTCTAATATCTTTTTTGAAAAAGACTCTATCATATTATTTTCGCTAAAATTTATATAATGAACTATTTTTTCAAAATCAGATTCACTTGCTTTTTTATAGATTTCTCTTAAAAATTGAATATATCTATATCTTTCCAATTCGACTTTCGGGTAAAACTGCATCTGAGTTCCTTTTAAAGGTGTAAATGCAAATAGTGCTATATTTACATTCTCTTTTTTTAAGATATTAAATAGATTTATAAGATCAAAATCAGTCTCGCCAAGTCCTATTATTAAATGAACAGTAATTTTATTGGGGTATTTTTTTGCTGATTCAGTTATCAAGTCAAGCATTTTATCAAATGAAATATTTTTCTTTTTTGTATTTTTATATACTTCATTTGAAGCAGCATCTAAGGCTATCCCTATATTTAAAAGCCCTTTTTCAAATAAAATATCGATCTGCTCGATTGAATATACATCTATTGAAGCTCCAAAAGGAATATCCAAAGATGATTTGAATTTCTTTAATATTTCAATAAAGTTATCAAAATAATTATAAGATCCAACAACCTGAAAACAAGCTTTTTTTATTGTATTATTGTTTTTCAATGAATCTATAACTTCAACTAAAGGGAAAATAGGCCAGCTAACTCTGGAAAGAAAACTATTTTCACCTTTAATACTTCGACTTTGCGAACAAAAAGAGCAACTATTCAGGCATTTATTGCCTATCATAAAGTATGCTTGCTCTGATTTTGCAATTGTCTCAATTTTCTTTAACCCAAGAATTGAAGCAGTTAAAGCAGAAACCCCAATCATCTCTAAATTTGATTTATTCATCTATTATTAGATAACATAATAAAGATAGTTGTCAAAGACTAAAATAAAAAGACTTTTCAAATAATTTTTTTATAATAAAATAATAGCGATATATTATGTATTGATATTGTGAATTTAAATGATATAGCTCCACTATTTCAAAATAAAATAGAAAAAATATATTTATAATTAATATGTTCATGGTTAATATTTTTTGATTATAGGAGGTGATATGATAAAATTAAATGAAAATTTTTTATCAAATTACATTAGCAAATCAGAAATGGAAAAAACTACTAATCTCGCAAAAGAAAAACTACAAATTCTCTTAGAAAAAAAAGGTTCTGGAAGTGAAATGACTGGATGGTTGAATTATGGTGAATTTTTTTCAAAACAGCTTTTAGATAAAATAGATAAAAGTGCAAAAAGGCTTTCGTCCATTTCGGATTTAATTATTTCTATTGGAATAGGCGGTTCTTATCTAGGGATAAAAGCTTTACTTGATCCATTTCCTGGAAACAACAAAATTATATTTGTTGGAAATAACCTATCTACAATATATATAGATCAAATCTTAAAATCATTAGAAGGTAAGTCTTTTTCTCTAATTGTTATTTCCAAATCCGGAACTACAACAGAGCCATCTTTGCTTTTTAGAATATTACTTAAAAAATTAATAGAAACTTATGGTGAAGAATCAATAAAAGAAAGAGTTGTATTAATTACTGATAAAGAAAAAGGAGCACTTCAATATTTTAAGAATAAGTACAATTGCGATAATTTTATAATTCCAGATGATATTGGCGGTAGATTTTCTATCTTTACCCCAGTTGGTTTATATCCTTTGGCAGCAGCTGGTCATGATATATATAAACTTGCTGATATATTAAAAGAGTATGAAAAAGAGTTAAAGAAAATTGATGCCGAAAATCCAGCAGTTAGATATGCTGCAATAAGATATTTCTTATATAAAAAATTAAATATCCCAATTGAAGTACTTATATCATATGAAGAAAGGTTGCGATATGTAATAGAGTGGTGGAAACAGCTTTTTGGTGAATCTGAAGGAAAAGAAAATAAAGGATTATTTCCTGCAAGTGCTATTTTTACAACTGATTTACATTCATTTGGACAATATTTGCAGCAGGGACCTCGAAATTTTTTTGAAACAATATTAAACTTTGAAAATGAACCAGAATCTATAGATATTCCTTTTTTTGAAAATGATTTTGATGATTTTAATCTTTGTGCAAATATGAAGTTAAAAAAGGTCAAAGATATAGCATTTCAAGCCACAACTATAGCTCATAACGATGGAAATACTCCAATTTTGATTTTTAACTTAGAAAATCTTGATTTATATAATGTATCTAAATTATTTTTATTCTTTTTTTATTCCTGTGGCATTTCAGGGTACCTGTTAGATTTAAATCCATTTGACCAACCTGGTGTAGAGCTTTATAAAAAAAATATGCTTTTGCTTCTGGGAAAAAATAAAAATCTGGAAGAAAGATCTAAGATAGAAAAGAAAATTAAAGATTTATTTTAATTAAATTGAGAGAATTCAATTTTTATTGGAGGTTTTAATGTGCGGAGTAGTTTCAATAATATATGGAAAAGATAACAAAAAAATCGGTGCTGAAGCTGTTAATCTTCTTAAAAGGTTGGAATATAGAGGATATGATTCCACCGGTGCTTCTTTTATAGATAAATCTCAAAATATTGTTCTAAGAAAAAAAGTTGGTGCTCCTTCAAAAGTTGTTGAAGAACTTCAGATAAGCCAATTTAATGGACAAAGATTTATAGGTCAGGTAAGATGGGCTACATTTGGTGCAGTTACAGACAAAAATTCGCAACCCCATCTTGTAAACTGTTACGAAAAACTTGTTGGAGCGCATAATGGTAACATTGCCAATACTGACACCTTAAAAGAATACCTTATAGATGAAGGGCATAATGTTATTTCAGATAATGATGGTGAGATTTTAGTTCATCTAATTGAGCATTTTTATTTTTCAAATAAAAAGGCGATGACAAAGCCAAATTTGTCAGAAAATGAAATAATAAAAAAAATACCAAACTTAAATGATAAAGATGATAAAAATTTACTCTTTTCTTTTATAGATGCCATTCGAAAAGCAGATGCAAAAGCAAATGGTTCCTATGCTGCTTGTATAGCAGATCCTGCTTTACATGGCGTTTTTGCAATAAAATCTGGCTCATCTTTATATGCTGGCATTGGGAAGGATGATGAGGGAGATTTTATTGTCGTATCAAGTGATTTAACCTCTGTTCTTTCTAAAACAAGACTTTTAATCCCCTTAAAAGAAGGAGAAGGGATTTATTTTACTGAAAATGATTATTTTATCTTCCCACTTTCAAATAGCTTATATTTTACAAAACCTGATGCAAAAAGATCTAAATTAAATGTTAAAGATACTGCTCTTTCACCAAGATTTCACTTTTACATGGAGCAGGAAATTTATACTTCTTCACAAAATATTAATGAAATACTTTTATACTATTTTATGACAAACGAAAGAAAATCATTATATAACAATTTTGAAAATGATGAAGAAAATGTGATAAAAATCTACACTGATTTTATTCATATAAATACTAAAAAGACTGATGAAGAAATGAAAACTGCATATCTTGAGTTATCAAATAAAGATAATTTTAAAAATATTTATAAAGAATTCTTAAAAGAAAAAAAGACTAATGGTAATTTTGGATTTTCTGGTTTTATAAGCGATGAAAAGCAACTTCTATCTGATCTTTATAAAATAGATAATAAATGGGAAAATGAACTTATATTTTTGGATAATTTAATCTTATGGAAAAAACAAAGAAAAATTATTAAGTACCTTGATCAACTTGTAAATTCAATAATTGAACTAAACAAAAAAAATGGGAGCCTTTTTGTTATAGCCTGTGGAACTTCATATCATGCTGCACTAACAGGCTCATATTTTTTCAACAACCTAACAAATATTCCTCTTTTTGTAGTTAATCCTGGAGCATTTAGATCTCAATATTTATCATCATTAAAAGATACAGATTTAATAATAGTCATAAGTCAATCTGGCGAAACAAAGGATTTAATAGATATTATCCAAGATTGTAAAATTAAAAATAGTAAAGTACAAGTAGTATCTATTGTTAATAATGAAAATTCTCGAATCCCTCAAGAACTATCTGATTATTTTTTACCAATTCTTTGCGGTCCTGAAATTGCAGTTGCAGCTACTAAATCATTCATAAACCAGCTTTTAATTCTTTACATTTTAGCATTTAAGATAAACTTAAAAACAAATAAAAAAAATGATAAGGAATTAATAAATAATATATTAAAAATTCAAGATTTAATAGAAAAAACTTTAAGTAAGTGCGATCAAGATATTACTGAAGTTGCCCTAAAACTTTTCTTAAAACCTTCTATACATATTTTAGGAACATCTTTGACTGGCATTTCAAAGGAAGGAGCCTTAAAAATAAGAGAAGTTGTATTGAATCATACTGAAGGTTATGATTCTGTTGAATTCAAACATGGACCAAATACTATTTTAGGTAAAAACACTTTGTTTTCTATTTCAGATATGCAGCAATTATTTCTAGATTTAATAGAATATTTTAAGGATTTACATCAAAAAATAAATAAAAACCAATTTTCTACTCAGACAATTATGGATCTATTGTCTGAACTTTCAAGAATCTCTCTTGAAAAAGATGTTGAACTTTTAGAAAATAAAAATATCAAAGATGAATCTCTAAATAAAAACTTAATATTTGATTTTATGAAAAAGGTATCAATCGAATCATATTTTTCAAACTATCCTCTTGTATTTATTTGCCCACCAGATGAAAGAGATATAAGAATTACTATTGCTCAGATACATACCCATAAAATTAGAGGAGCTGATATAATTTTAATAGCAGAAGATAATGATGAACTTGCTAAATCTATATACAATCCACCTGAAAACTCTAAGAATTATTTTAGCAAATTCATCAAAATACCTTCTGCCGACGATAAAAACATTTTTGTTTTTCCAGCCAGTATTGTCCTACAAACACTAGCATTTAAGATGTCTGTCATGAAAATGAAATACTTAAATAGCCTTAAAATTGATAATCATGGTGTACATCCTGATGCTCCAAAAAATGTTTCGAAATCAATAACTGTTGATTAACAAATATTATATCATTAATGTCAACTTTTTTCATTTTTCTTAAAATTTAAATTAAAACTTATATTTTATTGAATTACAATACTTAAACTTCCCACACCAGTTCCATCAGTAACATGTCCCAAAGAATAGTTTGATATTTCAACTTTTATTTCGTTTATCTGATATGTATCCATGAAATCAGTAACAATTTTATCTGATGACACTATAAATTTAGCATAGACAGATAAATCCATGCTTTCTGATGGAAAACCATTACTATCTGGATATACTTTCGAAGAAAAGCAACCATTTCCAACTTCTTGGGTATTTGATACATAAATGGTTCTGTATTCTGTAACATTCTTAAAACCATTGTTGTAAGTCATATATAATTTACCTGATGAATATTTCAAAACCGAGCAAAAAAGGCCAACATTAAAAGCTATAGGGATTGGTTCATTGATATGAAAGACTTGTCCATTTTCAAAAGATAAAGTGGAAGTAATATTTATATATCCAAGAGTAATAGATAAATTTTTATTCTCACCTGCCGATAAAGAGACTTTTTGAACATCTCCAGTCAAAATTGTAAAATTTTTTAATCCAGAACTTGTTGATGAGATGTATTGCATCGCTAAAACAGTTACAGTATAATCTCCAGGATATAAAGACCAATCAACAGTTTGACTACCTTGCTCCCTATTTACCATAATGGCTTTTCTGTAACTTTGCATAGTATCATTAGAAATGAAAATAGCAATATCTGTGGTTTCTGCCATTATCAATTTTGGCCAAACAATTTGAACTGAAATTTTAGCATTTTCTTCAATCAATAAATTAGCATTCCCCTGACAACCTGTAATAAAAAGAAAAGAAAAAATAATGGAAAAAGAAAAAAGAGTAAAAACTAACTTTTTCATCTACTACCTCCAAAACCTTTTACTTTAGGAAATCCTGCATTTTATATATTAGTATAAAAAAATAAAAATGCAAGACTTTCAAAAATAGAAATAGTAAAAAATTTTTGGAAAATTACAAAATTATCGAAAAATTTTATAAAAAAAATTTAATAAGTAAAACCAATAAAGTAGTATTGAGAAAATTTCAAAACTATCAAAGCAAAAAATTTGACAAATGAATATCCAAAGCAAAATCGAAAAAGTGGAAGCTTGAAAATTATGAAATTAGAAAGAATTCAATAAAAAAAATAAAAAAGTAAGACCAAGAAGTTGATTAATAGAAAAATTATTAAATTATCAAAAGATTTGATAAATAAATTTCAAAAAATAGATTTTTGAATTTTATTACCTATCTAATTTTTCATCATCAATAGAAGAAATATAATTATCTATAAAATCAGAAATCTTTTTTATACTGCTTTCTTCGAAAGGATTTTCAAGATTTCCAGATTTGACTATCTCTAAAAATGACTTACTACCACCAATTTTGCAAAGATTGGAATAATCTTCCCATGTTTTTTCTTTGTCTTTTTCATTTTTCATCCAGAATTGAAAAGCAACAATCTGAGCAAGAGCATAATCTATATAATAAAAAGGAACTTCAAAGATATGAGATTGTCTAAACCAGGTTATCCCTTCTTCTAAATCTGAAAATTCAGAGTAATCTTTTTGTGGAAGATATATTTTAGTTAAATTGCTCCAGATAGAATTTATCTTTTCTGCACTAATATTTTCATTCTCAAAGACTTTATGTTGAAATTCATCTACCAAAGCCGCATAAGGAATAAAGGTAATAGCATCACATATATGCTTATACTTAAATTTTAAGTCATCTGATTCAAAAAATAGATTCATATATGGATAGGTAATAAATTCCATTCCCATAGAAAAAATCTCAGCAGCTTCCAATGTCGGGAATTGATACTCTGGAAATAAATACTCTTTACTCATATATGATTGATAAGCATGACCTGTTTCATGAGTTAAAACTTCTACATCATGGGTAGTTCCATTGAAATTTGCAAAGATAAATGGAACTTTATATTTCTGGATAAAGGTACAATATCCTATAGGTGCTTTACCAGGTTTACTTTCAACATCTAAAAGATTTGAACTTGCTAACATATTGAAAAATTCACCAACATTTTTATCTATTGATTTGTACATTTTAGTAGCTTTTTCTACAAGTTCTTTTGGCTTACCTTTAGGTTTTGGGTTTCCAGATTTATAAAAAACAGATTCATCATAGTAAGATAATTTTTCTAAACCAAGCCTTTTAGCTTGATTTTTATATATCTTTTGAGCGATTGGTACTATATATTTTTTTATATTATTTCTGAATTTTTCCACCTGAGTGCTATCATAATCAGATCTTGCTAAACGAAAATACCCAAGATTAATAAAATTTTTATAATTTAATTTTCTTGAAATATTTGACCTGACTTCAACAAGATCGCTATAAATTTTATTAAACTCCTCTTTTTTATCAATAAAATATTTCCAATAAGATTCATGAGCTTTTTTTCTCAAATTTCTATCAGGAAGCTGCATAAAATAAGACATTTGAGAAAGGGTATAATCTTTCCCTTCAAAATTTATTTTTGCTTGAGAGGTAAGTTTCCTATAGTCTGTTTTTAAGTTATTTTCCTTTTGCATGTCAGATAGGATAATGTCATCAAAAGTTTTAATAGCAGATTCTAGAATGATTATTATCTGTTTCCCATATTTTTTTTCTATATCTTTTAAGTATTTTGAATTTAATATTAATTTTGAAATTCTATTTAATATTCCCTCATAATAAGGGCTAACAGAATCAAAAAAATTCTGTTGTTCTTCATAAAATTTATCCAAGGTATTTACTGAATACCTTATGGACGCTAAGGTTTGCATTGTCTCATATTCCTTTCTAAGATTAAGTATTTTGTTTATGATATTGTCAAAATCTTTAAAATTTTTTGAGTTTTCAAGTTCAGTAATCAATTTTTCAAAATTTTCTTTAATCTCCTCAAAATTTGGCTTAACATACTGAAAATCATCGAAATTCATATTTTTTCCTTTTAATTTATTTATGAAAAAATAAAAAATAATTTACAAAATGCAAATAAAAATTATAATGATTTTTAGCAATATACGATAAAAAATATAGTCTTACTTAGTTGATTGGAGGAAATGATGTTTGAATTTGATAAGGATAAATTTGACAATTTTGTTAATTTGACTTTTGAAGAAATTCTTGAAAGTTTTGAACAAAATCCAGATATATCAGACGATAAAAATTATTGGTTTTTTGATAATGAAAATCAAGAAATTCTTTTTATTTCATATGTAGATCCATTAAAATTTTCAGATATAAAACTTGTCCATAAAGAAGATGAACTTTTGATTGAACAAAATAAGATTTCTCTCGCTCTAAAAGCATCTTTATATATTGGTTATTTAATGTTTGAACAAGGATTTCCTCTTTTGATATTGAATGCGAATTCAAACAATAATAATAAAAAATCTTTTTCAAATTATGATAACAAAATAGCTCTTGACATTTTTATTGATGATAATCCAGATTTCGATCTTGAAGAAACAAAATTGATTATCTTCTTATTTAATGAAGGGAGAGATTATTATACTACAACAGTACAACTTCCTTCAAAATATAGAAGTATAATGAAAGAATTGAAACTAAAAGAAGAGCTTTTAGATATCCCTGATCTCGATTACTTATCTGAGCAATATCGTATCCCTTCAATTAACCTTGCTATAGGCTTTTATGATTTTGGAAAAGCTACAGAAAGGATAAATTATCTTGACTTAGAAGATTGCATAAAAGTCGCTTATTCTATAACTGAACTTTTAGAACCTGTTGATAAAGAGAATTTACAAATTGAAATCACAGAAATAGATGAAGACGAAGAAGATTTTGAAGAAGAAGAAAGCTTCAATGATATAGAAGAAGATGAATATGATGAAGATGAGGAAGATGAAGAAGAAGATGATGAAGATTATGATGATGATGAATATGATGAAGACTATGATGATGAAGATGAAGATTACTAATATTCACTTATAGGAGACAGCCTTTCAGAAATATTCATGAGATGATCTCCAATTTTTTCAAGATTTAATACATAGTCATATAATATCGTTGAAATTGAAGAACTGTTTTTAAACTCCTGTATAAGAAAATAATAATCTTTTTGAAAACCATTTCGTAATTCGTTTATTTCATTCTCATATTTATGGGCAGTTTCTAAAGCAATTTCCAGGTTTTTTTCAAGTTTATCTGAAATAAATAAAATAAATTCAAGTATTTTATCAATTATAGTAAGTAATTTATTAGATACATCTTCTGGCAAGTTAATTGATAATGCAGAATATCTTTTATATATATTGTAAATATTTTGTTGGTGATCTCCTATTCTTTCAAGATCATTTGTGGCGTGAAGTATCAACGGTATAGCATTTGAAACCTTTTCTCCAGCTTCAATATTTGCTATCAAAGTTATATAATTTGTAATTTCATATTGGATATTATCCAAAATTTTTTCATTTTTCAATAGAATCTCTAAATTTTGCTTCCCCGTTTTTGAGCTAATTGTATTTTTAAATTGAAGTAAACCACTATAGGATAGGGTTAAACCTCTATTTATTTCTTTGACTATTGCTTCTAATGCTGTATAGGGCGATTTTAATAAGTTTTTATCAAGATAGATAGCAGAATCTTCATTTACCTTTACTTTACCTCGGAAAAGAAATTCGATTAAGGCTGTATAATACTTTGTAAAAGGTAGAAACAATAATGTATTTGTTATATTAAATAAAGTATGGGCATTTGCAGCTTGTCTTACAGGATCGGAAGTCAAAGTGATATACTTTGTGAATAAAATTACTAAATTTTTATATGGTACAAGTAGTATCAATGCCCAGATTGTTCCTATTATATTAAATCCAAAATGAGCTGCAGCGACTCTTTTTGCAGCAATATTTCCTCCAAGAGCAGCTAAAAGCGCCGTAATACAAGTCCCGATATTATCCCCTAAAATTATAGGTATTGCTGAATCTATTGTAAGAAGTCCTCCTTGAATAAGAGCAAGTGTCAAACCAACTGTTGCAGATGAAGATTGAATTATCATTGTGACCATCATCCCAGCTAATACTCCAAGAATTGGGTGATAGGAAAATTTTACGAAAATATTAGCAAGAGCAGGTGAATCTTTATAAGGCAATATAGCGTTTTTCATCATCAGCATTCCGTAAAAAAGAAGACCAAAACCGACTAAAAAAGTAGCGATATTTTTAACTAAATCCTTTTTTGCAAAAATCATTATAAAGATACCAATTGTTAAGATTGGTAGAGCATAATCAGATATATTGAAAGCCATAATTTGTGCAGTAATAGTAGTTCCTATATTTGCCCCATAAACTATGCCAATGGCTTGAGATAAATTCATTAATCCAGAGTTAACAAAACCTACAGTTAAAACTGTTGTAGCAGAAGATGACTGTATTAGCGCTGTAACAGCAAGTCCTACTAATGTTCCAGATATCGGCGAAGAAGTTACTTTCTCAAGTATAAGCTTTATTTGATGTGATGATAATTTTTTAAGTGAATCTGAAAAATAATTTATTCCAAGAAGGAATAGTGCAAGACCTCCAGCTAAAGTAAATATAGATTGTAACATTATGAATCCTTTTTTAAGATTGCAATTAAATATTATATTTTTTAGCTAAAAAATCAATGAAAAAAAATGATTGAATAAATAACTTAATTGAATAAATAACTAATTTCATAACAATAAAAGTTATAATATAAATTTTTTAATTTTATTTAATTTTTTTTAGGTTTATCTTGATATTAAAATTTTATATGTTAAAGAAAAAACAGAAAATCTTTTGGAGGATAAATGGCTGAAAAAATTAAAATGGCTGTCCCCCTTGTTGAAATGGATGGAGATGAGATGACCAGAATTCTCTGGCAGATAGTTAAAGAAAAACTTCTTCATCCTTATATTGACTTAAATGTTGAATACTACGATCTTGGTCTTAAAAAAAGAGATGAGACCGATGACAAAATAACTTTTGAAGCTGCCGAAGCTATTAAAAAGTATGGTGTAGGTGTTAAATGCGCAACTATTACGCCAAATGCTGAAAGAGTTAAAGAATACAATCTTAAAAAGATGTGGCCAAGCCCAAATGGGACAATCAGAGCAATACTTGATGGAACAGTATTTAGAAAACCAATACTTGTGAAAAACATAAAACCATCGGTTCCATCATGGACAAAACCTATTATCATTGGCCGTCATGCATATGGTGATATTTACAAAAACCAGGAAATAAAGGTAAATGAACCTGGAAAAGCAGAACTTGTTTTCACCTCTGCAAATGGCAAAGAAACAAGATTGACAATAATGGAGATGAAAGGCCCTGGTGTACTTCAAGGAATTCATAACCTTGATTCTTCAATAGAAAGCTTTGCTAGAGCTTGCTTCATATATGCCTTAAGTGAAAAGGTTGATCTTTGGTTTGCTACAAAAGACACTATCTGTAAGATTTATGATGGAAACTTCAAGGATATCTTCAACCGAATCTTTGAAAATGAATTTAAGGATAAATTTAAAGAAGCTGGAATAACCTATTTTTATACTTTAATAGACGATGCTGTTGCAAGAGTTATGAAATCTGAGGGTGGATATCTTTGGGCATGTAAAAATTATGATGGTGATGTTATGTCAGATATGGTAGCATCTGCTTTTGGTTCTCTTGCTATGATGACATCAGTTCTTGTTTCTCCAAGTGGATACTTTGAATTTGAAGCAGCTCATGGAACAGTTCAAAAGCATTATTATCAGCACCTTGAAGGTAAAAAAACTTCAACAAACTCTGTTGCTCTTATTTTTGCATGGACTGGTGCTCTTAGAAAAAGAGGTGAACTTGATAAAAATGATTCCCTTGTTAATTTTTCTAACACTCTTGAAAAAGCTGTTATTAAGACAATAGAAGATGGAAAAATGACTGGGGATCTTGCAAGACTTGCTACACCAGCACCAGAAAAAGTTTTAAACTCTGAAGAATTTATAGAAGCTATTTCCGATAAATTTAAGCAGCTTTATAAATAATGATTCTTACTCTAACTTTTTTGTTGGCTTATCATAATTCAACATTATTTTTTTTAATAAAAAAAGAGGTTGCTAAAATGCAACCTCTTTTTTATTAAAATATCTTTGATTTTTTATTTTTATTTTATTATATTTTGGTGGGAGTTAAATATGAATAATGATAGTGGTTGGGTTTATACTGAGAAAGTTAAGCAGCATTTTTTAAACCCTAAAAATATTTTGACTATCTCTGAAGAAGAATATAAGCCAGATGGTGTTGGCATTGTTGGTTCGCCAGCGTGCGGCGATATGATGATGATATTTATAAAAGTAAAAGATGAAAGAATTTATGATATGAAGTGGAAAACTTATGGATGCGCTTCAGCTATTGCTTCTACTTCTGCTCTCTCTGAAATGGTTACAAGAAATAGTGGAATGCATATAAAAGATGCATATAAAATTAAACCAGAAGATATAATAAAAGAACTTGACCAACTTCCATCTCATAAGATTCACTGCTCGGTCTTGGGAGATAAAGCTCTTAGGGCGGCTATAGAAGATTATTATAGAAGAAGAAATGAACAAAATCCCTATAAAGAAAAGACCACATCACCTGTAGTATGTGAATGTTTTCAAATAACAGAAGAAGATATAAAAATGGAAGTATTGGAAGGAGCTACAAATTTCGAAACACTTCAGGAAAGAACAAAGATTGGCACAAATTGTGGAAAATGTATCCCCAAAGCAAAAGAAGTGCTAAATAAATTCGTCAATCAATATTACAAAGACAAAGTATATATTCCTAAAAGTTAAAAAGAGGGAAAAATGAATGTATATCTTGATAATAATGCCACTACTCCACTTCATCCAAATGCAAAAAAGGCTATTATAGAATTTTTAGATTTTTACGGAAATCCAAGTTCAATGCATTCAGATGGAAGAGTAGTTAAAGAAAGAGTATTAAAAGCAAAAGAACAGATATCAAGTTTTTTAGGTGCATCGCTTGAAGATATTATCTTTACTTCTTGTGGTTCCGAATCAAATAATACAATATTAAAATCTATGCTTTTCTGGCCAAAGGAAAAACAACATCTTATAACTACCAATATAGAACATCCTGCAAATCTTGAAACAGCTAAATTTTTAGAAAAGCAAGGAATTAAAGTTACCTATATTGAAGTAAATGAAGATGGAATTATTAACTTAAATCAACTTGAAAAATCAATTACTAAAAATACAGGGCTTGTTTCGATTATGTATGCTAACAACGAAATTGGAACAGTCCAGCCTATTGATAAAATAGTTAGTATAGTAAAAGAAAAAGCAGCAGATGCTATTTTTCATACAGATGCTGTTCAAGCAGCAGGGAAAATAAAACTTGATTTAAATAATTTACCTGTAGATGCTGCATCAATATCAGGTCATAAATTGTATGCTCCTAAAGGAATCGGAATATTATATATAAAAGATTTTGATAAAAAAAGAAAATTTTTCACACCATTAATTCATGGTGGGCATCAAGAGAAAGGTTTCAGAGCTGGAACAGAAAATACTATAGGCATTATTGCTTTAGGAGCAGCTTGTGAAGCCCTTAAAAGTGAGATAGAGTTTGATATTGATAGAATAAGAAAGATAAGAGATTATTTTGAAAGAAAAGTTATTGAAAATATAAAAGATATAATAATTAATGGAAAAAATTCAGAAAGAGTTCCTGGAACTTCAAATATTACATTTAAGTATGTTGAGGGTGAATCTATCTTACTTAAACTTGACTTAAATGGTTTTTCAGTTTCTACTGGAAGCGCTTGCTCTACTGGAAGTTTAGAACCAAGCCATGTTCTGATGGCTCTTCATAAAAAACCTGAAATTGCCCATGGTTCAATAAGATTTTCTTTTGGAAGAGAAAATAATATTGAGCAGGTAGATAAACTTATAGAAGTTTTAGTTAAAGAAATAGATATTTTAAGAAGGATAAGTCCTTTATCAAAATAGTTTACCCATAAATCATTTTTTTCAGTTTTTTCATATTTTCTTCATTAAAATCTGTTGCAATGTATGGATAAATACTTGGATTTTGAAATAATGGTTCATCAATATTAATATAATTTTTCTTGTTGTTTATCAATTCTTCTTTTGCCTTTTCAAATAATGGCGTTGAAGGTATTGGCGAATATTCAGCTATTCTTGGCTTTATACCAAGTTTCAATGCAGTTTTTACTGTATTTTCAACTTCTTCAAAACTTTGCTCTGGAAGACCAACAAGAATATAAAATGAAATTACTTCTTTTGGTATTCTACATTCGTTTAAGTTATTAAGTAAGTTTTTAAGCTGATCTATCTTAAATTTATTCCCATATTTTTCATCTTCAATATTCAAAGATTCAAGTCCAAATCTAATCATCTTAAAATTGTGCATCACAGTAAGAATCTCTTTTGTGGCTTTGGCTATATGAATGGCGTTTGGAAGATAAAAAACAAATTTTGAACTTATTTTATCTGCTTCATTAAGAAAAGATAAAAAAAGGTTTTGATCTATCAAAAGAGCATCATCATAAAATGCTATATTAAAAGTATTTTTTTTAGCAAAATAATTTAATTGAGTCAATGAATAACTTAAATTTAGTCTTTTAAATTCTCCCGAAATTATATTTGAAGCACAGTATGGACAATTATAAGGACAACCACTGGTTAATCTTATAATACCATATCTTTGATTACTTAAAAGATCCCAGTCTGGCAAAATATCAAGCGAATTATTATTTTCAGAATTCTTAAAAATTATGTTAGACTCTTTAAGTAAATCAAGATAATTAAGAGCAGTTTTATCTTTTGAAGTTATTTCGAAAATAAATTTGACAAAATCAAGGGCATCTTTATTAAACACATAATCTGCCCCTAAAGATTTTGCATGACTTAAAATAATTTTTGGATAAATCCCAGCAATTATTATTTTAGTATCCTTAAAATTTTCCTTTATATATTGAATAAGGATCTTTATTGATAAATAATGGTATGTAAATACTGATGGAATAACGATAAAATCGAAATTCTTCTTTCTTTGGCTTACTTCGATTTTCAGTATTTCTATAATCTTTTCAAAACTAAGTCCAAATCTATAAAATTCTCTTTCATAAAAATTTAACTGGATAGGAGGCTCTACCCTTTTTTTCCAGTATTTGCCTGTTCCATTTGATCTTATAGTCGGTTTTATAGCTCCAGATTCAAAATAAGATGAATCAAAATCTTTATTTAATGCATCTAGATAAAAATAATCTACACCAAAAAATTTTAATAAATTTATTGCTTTTAAAGTTCCAAGAGGAGTAGCAAAAAGATCGTAAAGAGCATAATCGAGGATTGGGGGATTTATAAAGCAGATTGAAATATTTTTCAGGATTTTCTTACTGTTTTGAGTTATATCCATTCATTAATTCTATATATGCCTTATAGGCTTTTTCAATATAGGTTAGATCTTCATCTGTTAATTGTCTTACCTTTTTCGCTGGTATTCCTGCATATAACCAGCCTGATTCAAGTTTTTTATTTTGACCAACAAGAGAACCAGCAGCAATAATAACATTTGAAGGGATATATGCACCATTTAATATGATACTTCCCATACCTATAAGGACATCATCACAAATTTCACAACCATGCAAAATAGCATTATGCCCAACAGTGACCCTTTTCCCTATTATTGCAGGATATGTCCAATCTGTGTGAATGACAGTTCCATCCTGAATATTGGTAAAAGAATCTATCGAAATATGGTTCATATCACCTCTGATACTTACATTAGGAAGTAAAAAAACATTTTCAGAGATTCTAACATCACCTATTACTATGGTTGTTTCAAAACCAAATACATTTTCTGCTATTTGAGGAAGTTTATCTTTATATTTTAATATTTGCATTTGTAACTCCAGAGAAAAATTTTTGATAAGATTAGAAGAATAGATTTTCTAAAGAAAGTATAACTATCACTTTTTTATCTAATTTAGCAAATCCTTTGATAAAATTTTTCCCAATATTTTCAAAAAGAGTTGGAGTAGGTTCATATTCATCAACAGAAAGATATTGGACTCTAACGATTCTATCTACAACTATGCCAAAGTTATCTGAACCAACTCTACAGATTATTATACTTGGATTTGTATTTTGCTCTTCATCTGCCTCTTGTTTTTTATTATAATTTTTATCTTCCCTTTGATCTTTAGCTTTTTCAAAATCATGCTCTTTTGCAAGATTAGCAAGCTCATCTAATGTTAGATTCTCTAATTCTAATCTTTTTTTTAAGTCAAGAACTGGAATTATATCCCCTCTTAGATTCAAAAGTCCCTTAACAAAAGGAAGAGAATTTGGAAGATGCCTTATGGTTTCATTTTCTTTGATCTCTTTTACATCCATTATATCAAGAGCAAATTCGAAATCATCAATAAAAAACCTGATAATCTGAATAGCTGAGTTTAACTTTTTGTCTTTTTCTTTTTGATCTTCTTTTCCAATAATCTGATTTAAGCTATTTACATATATTTCTGCCATTTTTATTCCTTCTTCGGAAGCCTAACAAGATTATACTTCCTTATGGCAAAATTTTCAAGATTATTGATTGGAATTATTAGGTGATTCAGTATTATTTGTTGAAGGATTCTGTTGGTTAGTAGGATTTGTTTGTTCTGTAGAAGTTGCAGGTTGTGTTGTAGCCGGTGCTGTTTGTGTTTCAATAGATTTTGATACGTTTTCAATGGCAGATTTTTCTTCAATAGCCATCCTATTATAAGTAAAAGCTAAAAGAAAAACAACAACAAAGAAAATAACACCAATCCCGGTTACAAGCCAGTTTAATAATTTTTCTTTTTCAGGGCTTTGCCTACCTTTTAATGTGTTTTTTATTCTATATTGATAGACAACAACAAAGATTAATAATGCAGAAAAAATAAAAAAAAGGACTGTTAAAAAAGTAATCATTCGATTTCCTCCTAAATTATTCAAAAATTAACATTGAGAAGATTTATATTCAATAATCCTTTTGAAAGAATCAAAATTTAATGAAGCTCCCCCAACAAGAACTCCATCAACCTGGGAAACATTCATCAAATCATCAATATTTTCAACATTGACAGATCCACCATATAGTATTCTTATAGAATTTGCAAAATTCGGACCAATATATTTTTCTATGGTTTTCCTGATAATCTTATGCATTTCATAAGCATCTTTTGGAGTAGCATTTTTTCCTGTACCGATTGCCCATATAGGTTCATATGCTATAACAATTTTACTTGCATCGTCTATTTTATCTTCAAAAGAAACCCTACTAAAAATATATTCAATCTGTGAGGTAACTTTTTCAATATGTTTTGAATTCTCTCTTTCTTCTAAAGTTTCACCAACACAGATAATAGGAATTATTTCTTTTTCAATTGCGGCTTTTGTTTTTAAGTAGACCAATTCATCTGTTTCATTAAAATATGTTCGTCTTTCAGAATGCCCAAGAATAACATATTTAATATTAAAATCTGATAGCATTGATATGGAAACTTCTCCAGTAAAGGCACCTTTTTCTTTATAATAACAATTTTGTGCTCCTATTTTAATCGGGGAATCTTTAACGATTTCAGATACTATTGGGATATATACGAAAGGTGGAAATATTGCGATATCATCTTTTGGCTCTTTGTCCTGATCTACAAGTTTTGAAGCAAGTTCTCTAACAGAAGATAAAGTAAGATTCATTTTCCAATTTCCAGCAATCAATGCTTTCATTAATATTTCTCCAATTTTATTATTTAAGTATATTTATTACTCAAACATTTTTATTACTTAAATATTTTTATTATTCAAAAATTGCAAGACCAGGCAATTTTTTCCCCTCGACATATTCTAAAGAAGCACCACCACCAGAAGAAAGATGATTAAATTTTGATTCTAATTTAGCCATAGAAATAGCTGCAACAGAATCTCCACCACCAACAACCTTAAAACTTTTTGTTTTTCCTATGATTTGTGCAATCTTTATGGTACCTTTAGCGAATTGAGGGATTTCAAATATTCCTAAAGGTCCATTCCAAAAAATTGTTTTACCTTTACTGATATGCTCTTTAAATATTTTTATAGTCTTTGGACCAATGTCAACACCCATTTTATCTATATCAATATCTGGTCCTTTTGACTTAAATTTTTTTGCATTTTCTTTTGGTTCATATGCCATAATATGATCAACTGGAAGGACAAATTGAACTTTTGCCTTTGCTGCTTCACTCATTATATTATATGCTGTCTGGACATATTCTGTTTCGACAAGAGATTTACCAACCTCAAGCCCGTTTGCACGCAAAAATGTATATGCCATTGCACCACCAATAAGAATAATATCTGCCTTTTTGATTAGCTGCAAAAGAACATCTATTTTTGATGAAACCTTTGAACCTCCAACTATAGCGACAAGCGGTGGGTTTTGTTTATGTAAAACATAATTTAAGTTCTGAACTTCATCTCTAATAAGAAAACCATAGTAGTGAGGCAAAAATTTTGCAATAGCTTCTACAGAAGCGTGTGCTCTATGCACTGCACCAAAAGCATCAGATACAAAAATATCTGCATTTTCAGCAAGTTTTTTAGCAAATTCCAGATTATTTTCTTCTTCTTCTTTATAAAATCTAAGGTTCTCACAAATCAAAATATCTTTAGGTTGCATTTTTTCAATGGTATTTTTAACCTTATCTCCAATACAGTCATCTACAAACTGGATAGTATTAAATTGAATATTCAATGAATTCAACAAATTTTCTAAAATAGGTTTAACAATAGATAAAGTTTCTTTATCTGTTCTTTTCCCTTTTGGTCTTCCTTTATGGGAAATTATTATGATTTTACAGTTTTTTGATAGTAAGTATTTTATGGTTGGGATACTCATCTTAATTCTTGAATCATCTGTAACAATCTGACCGCTTTCATCTGTCGGGACATTGTAATCCACTCTAAGCAAAACTTTTTTTTCACTTATTGCACCAGCATTTTCTATAAAAAGTTCTGGTTTAAGAATCATAAATCCTCCAAAAATAATGGTTTGCCACTTTATAAAACTTACTACTACATAAATAGATATAACAAATAAAGAATAAAAAGTCAAACATAATTAAGATACTACTCGACCTCTTCCGCTTTCAATACTTTAATAAAAGCATCCTGTGGAATCTCAACTTCACCAAATCTTTTCATTCGCTTTTTACCTTCTTTTTGTTTTTCAAGAAGCTTTCTCTTTCTTGTTATATCTCCACCGTAACATTTAGCAAGAACATCTTTTCTATATGGAGATATTGTTTCTCTTGCCACAACTTTTGCTCCTATTGCTGCTTGTAAGGCAACAGCAAATTGCTGCCTTGGTATTATATCTTTTAATTTTTCAACTATACTTCTTCCGATAGAAGCAGCTTTAGGTTCATAAACAATCATTGAAAATGCATCTACCTTTTCTTTTGCTACAAGTATTTCAAGCTTTGCAAGTTTTGTTTCTTTATATTCTTCAAACTCATAATCCAAACTTGCGTATCCTTTAGAAATTGATTTTAATTTATTGTAAAAGTCAAAAAGAATTTCTGCCATAGGCATTTCATATTTTAACATCACTCTTTTTGCTCCAAGATAATCCATTCCTATTTGATTTCCTCTGCTATCTTCACATAGTTTTATGCAGTTACCCACAAATTCTTCTGGAGTTATTATTTCTGCAATTATATAAGGTTCATAAGATTTTTCTATAAGCGTTAAATCTGGAAAATCTGCTGGCTTATTTATTTCGAGAAGTTCATCTTTACCAGTTAGCTTGAATCTGTATTTTACAGATGGTGAAGTCAAAATAACTTCCATTCCAAATTCTGTTAATAATCTTTCCTGAACAACTTCAAGGTGAAGCATTCCTAAAAACCCACATCTAAAGCCAAAGCCAAGTGCTTGAGAATTATCTTTTTCGTATTTTAATGCAGGATCTGTAAGTTTCAATTTTTCAAGAGCTACAGCAAGATTTTCAAACTGTGTCGTATCAAGGGGATAGATAGAAGAAAAAACATATTGTTTGACATCTTTATATCCAGGCAATGCTTTATCACATGGATTAGTCTTTAAAGTTACTGTGTCACCAATTCTTGCATCTGAAATTTCCTTTATAGTTGCCGTAAAATATCCGACTTCTCCTGCATACAAAGATTCACATGGTGTGTATTTTAATTTTAAGTAACCAACCTCATCTACAATAAATGATTTTTGATTTCCTAAAAATAAGATTTCATCTTGAGGTTTTATAGATCCTTCAAAAATCCTTATATGAACGATTACACCTTTATAGTTGTTGTATATTGCATCAAAGATTAAAGCCTTTAGTGAAGCATTTACCTCACCTATCGGAGCAGGTATTTTTTCTACTATTTTTTTACATAATAAATCTATATTTATCCCTTTTTTAGCTGAGACTGCAATTATATCATCCTTTATAAAACCAAGTTCTTCCTGTAATTCTTTAGAAACTTTTTCAACTTCTGCATTTTGCAAATCTATTTTGTTAATTACTGGAATGATCTCAAGATTTGAATCAAATGCAAGATGAAAGTTTGTTAAAGTCTGAGCTTCCACTCCCTGAGTCGCATCTACAACAAGAAGTGCTCCTTCACATGCTGCAAGTGCTCTTGATACTTCATAAGAAAAATCAACATGCCCTGGGGTATCTATTAAATTTAGGATATATTTTTGACCATTTAAAAGGTATTCCAATCTAACTGATTGGGATTTTATTGTTATCCCTCTTTCTCTTTCAATCTCAAGATTATCAAGAATCTGTTGATGTTTTTCCTTTTCTTCTTTAGGTAAAAGTCCTGTTTCCTCTATTAATCTATCTGCCAAAGTTGACTTTCCATGATCGATATGTGCAATAATACTGAAATTTCTAATATTTTTCATACTCAAAGAATTTATGCATAATTTACAGATTTTGCAAATATTGAGTTGGAACTTCTATCCTTTGTTGAAATTCATTCATCTGTTTAAAGAAGTTACCAAGGGCGACACCTTTACTTATAAGCTTTTTAGCTCTTATAATTTCTTTTAATGACAATTTGGTTGGTAATTTTTCTGCAAAATCAGTTCCAGCAATAGGTAAAAAGTAATGAAGGTTAGCAGTTATCTGTTTACTACAATTTTTTTCTAAAAAACTAAATGTTATATCTCTATCTTCATAAGTTTCATAAGGAAGTCCAAAGATTATATCTATTATTGGTTCAAGACCTATTTTTTGACAGTATTTCAATATATCTTCAATCGAATCTAACGGGTCATTTCTTCCAATAATTTTCTGAAGTCTTTTAGAGGCTGTTTGAATACCTATTGTAATCTTTTTTGTAGCACTATATTTGCTAATAAGGTCAAGATATTCATATTTTATATATCTAAGTGAAAGTTCTGATGGAAAAGAGCCAAGGTATATAAATGTTTGTAAATTATTTTTTTCTCCCTCATCTTTAATAAAGTTGATAAGATTTTCCCATTGCTTTATAAAGTCTAAGTTTTCATTATTTCCAAAGTAAAGTGCAAAATCTGGACTTATAAATCTAATATGATTCTTTTTGTTTTTAATCTGATATCTTAAAAATAGTTTAACAATATCAAGATCTTTTTTCCTTGGTTTTCTCCCAAAAATATGGGAAGTCTGACAATATTTACAAGCCTGTGGACAACCTCTAATTATTTCAATAGGATGAAAAAATGATGAAACCAAAGGAAAGGAAGGAAAGAAGTTGAAAATATTATCCCTGTTTTCTATTTTATCTATCTTTGAAATAATAGAATCTGCTTCATTTTTAAAATCTAAAAAAAGCTTATCTGAATACTTTATATAATAATTTTTTAAAAATCTTTTTTTATCATTTATATCTGATTTTTCACAAACTATTAGGCTTGAAGAAGGACCTCTTAAAATTTTAATTTTAGAGGAATTTTTAATTATTTGGATTGATGAAAACCTTGATATACAATTTGAAATCTTATCAGGTAAAATTTCAACCTTAATATTTTCTTTTTCTTTTTCAATAGGTGAATCAAAGATAGAAAGGGAAGAAAAAAGATCTATTAAAAAAGATTCCCCCTCTGAATTACAGACAAAATCAAAATAATTTGCATACAATTTTGGCTCTGCTATAACATCTGGTCCACCTGCAATAAATAAACTATCACTAAATTTTTCTTTTAAGTATTTTAATAGAATTAAAAAGAACTTTCTATACCAACTATGGACTGAGAAAAAAAATAAATTTAAATCATTTGAAATTTGAAAATTTTTAAGTTGATTTTCAAAACTTGAGAAAATTAAATTTTCCTCATATCTTTGATTTTCTTTTAATAAAAGATCTTTTAAGTAAATAATCTCAATTTTAGAAGAAAAAAAATCAGCAATATTTATTATGGGGGAAAAAGAATATCTATTTTCCTTTAACACTAAAAGATTTGAAACCATGAATAGAAAATAACAAAATATTAGAAAAAACCAATATTTTGTTTATGAACCTTTTGTCTTTATCTTAGAAATTGTCGCTGTTGAGATTTTTATTCTATTCTTTTTATTATTAGCAAATTCATCTGCAAAATATAACTTAAACCACTCAACAGTATCATTTAAAGCTTCTTCAATCTCTCTATGATTGTATCCAAGTTCTGTTTCTGCTTTTTTAGTATTAATTATCGAATTACTACCAATTATTTGCAAGGATTCATAAGTTATAAGAGGCTCTTTCCCACTTTTTTTTGAAGCTTTTTCATAAAGATATGCCAAAAAACTTAATAATTTTGGAGGTAAATATAATAAAGACTTTTTAATATTAAGTTTTTCAGATAGATAACTAAAAAGTCTTTTAAAACTTAAATACTCGCCTGATAATAGATATATTTCGCCATCACGACCTTTTTCCATGGCTAAAATACAGCCTTCTGCAACATCTCTGACATCTACAAAATTGTATCCTCCATCAAGAGTATACCATACTTTTCTTCTCATAAAATCAAGTATCAGCCTTCCCATTCTTGAAGGTCTATAATCAAAAGGACCGATAATACCTGAAGGGCAGACAATTTTGCAATGAAGACCAGTTTTTACATAATTTAAGATCTTAAGTGTAGCTATTGCCTTAGTTTTACCATATATCCCGATGGCATTTACTGGAGAAACAGGTATTGTCTCATCTATAGTTATCCCATGAGTGATATCAGCAAGAGAGTGAATAGAAGAAACATAAACCATTGACCTAACATTTTTTTCTAAAGCCTTTTTTGCTACATTAACAGCGCCATTTACATTTATATCATATAAAATTTCTGGATTTTTTGAAGTTATAGCAATCATACTTGCAAGATGAAATACCTTATCGACATTTTCAAAAGCGACATCTAGATCCTTTTCATTTCTAATATCACCTCTAACAATTTCAACAGGAAAATTTTCTATGGAAGAAGTATCTTCATTTTTCAATGCTAAAACTCTGACTTTCTCTCCATTTTCAACAAGTTTTTTAGTTAAAACAGTCCCCAAAAAACCAGCTCCTCCAGTAACTAATATCATAATTTCCCCCTATATGTAAGTGCTCACTCACTTTCTATAAAAAATATAATGCATTTTTTCTTTAAATCAAGTTTTTAAGCATTTTTTTTAAAATTTTTTTTCGAAAAATTTTTAAGTTTTTGATAATATTTTTTTTCTAATTTTTTCAAATCAAAACGGATTACAAAAATATATGCTAAAGTAAAATAAAATAAAAAGCTAAAATGAAAAGTTAAGATAAATTAAAAAGAAAGATACAATAAAATTTAAGATAAATTAAATTTTCAAAGGTTGTAACACATGGACTTTTTTTAAAAGATATATGTAAAGTTTCAAAATTTGCTACGCAATAAATAAAAAAAGGGCAACTTATTAAAGATAAATTGCCCTTTTCATTAATTAAAAATAATTTAATTAGCCAAAATCTTTGTTAAGGTATAAATTAGTAAAATAAATTAGATTTTATACTCACTTTTAATATAGTTAATGCCTTCATCCATAGACTTAATATTAAGATCTATGAATTTTGCCTTTGAGCCAGTAAGATTTTCTTCGAAAACCTTTTTCATGGTTTCTAAGGAAACAATTTTTGTAACAGCAATCAATGCCCCAGCCATAATCATATTGATTATTTTTTGAGAACCAAGTCTATTGGCAATGTCATTTAATGGAATTTTATAGACCTTTATATCTTTTCTTGAAGGTTCAATATCGATAATTGAAGAATTTATGAATAAAATTCCATCTTTTTTTAGAGTTTTTTCAAACTTTTCTAAAGAAGGTCTATTCATTGCAATTAAAATTGAACTTTCGGTAATAATAGGAGAAGCAATAGGTTCATCAGAAACTATGACATGGCAGTTTGCAGTTCCACCCCTCATTTCAGGACCATAAGATGGAAGCCATGAAACTTCTTTTCCTTCTTCCATTGCTGCTTCAGAAATGAATTTACCTAAAAGCATTACACCCTGTCCACCAAAACCAGCCATAATAATTTCTTCGTGCATTAGTTTCCTCCTTCATTTGAAGATACATCTTTATATATCCCGAGAGGATAGTATGGTTCCATATTTTCTTTAAGCCATTTAAGCGACTCAACTGGAGTTAATCCCCAGTTAGTTGGACAGGTAGATAAAACCTCAACCAATGTAAAACCCTTACCTTCAATTTGCATTTGAAAGGCTTTTTTAATTGCGGCTTTGGCTTTTGTAAGATGAGCTATATCATATACTGCGACACGAGCAATAAATGCTGTAGATGGTATTGTTGAAAGCATCTCTGAAACTCTATAAGGGAAACCACAATGAGCAGGGTCTCTTCCATAAGGAGAGGTAGTTGTCTTTTGACCAGGTAAGGTAGTAGGTGCCATCTGACCACCAGTCATTCCATATATTGCATTATTAACAAAAATAGTCGTAATCTTTTCCCCTCTATGTGCAGCATGAACAATATCTCCTGTTCCGATAGAAGCAAGATCCCCATCCCCTTGATATGTAAAAACGACTGAGTCTGGGACTGCTCTTTTAATACCTGTGGCAACTGCTGGGGCTCTACCATGAGCTGCTTCATGCATATCGCAATTAAAGTATTTATATGCAAAAACAGCACATCCAACAGGTGCAACTCCAATTGTTCTATCAAGGACATTAAGTTCAACTAAAGTTTCAGCAACTAATTTATGGATTATTCCATGTAAACAACCAGGACAATAATGAAGAGGAACATCTGTCAAACCTTTAGATTTTTCATAAACTATTTTTCCCATTTTATTTCCTCTATTTTATTTTTTAAGTAAAGATTTAGCATAATCTATTATTTCTTTTGGTTCTGGAACCATTCCACCAGTTCTACCATAAAAATAAACAGGTTTCTTACCATTTATTGATAATTTAACATCTTCGACCATCTGACCTGCAGACATTTCGACTGTTAAGAAAAATTTAGCTTTAGAATTTTCAGCCCAATTTTCAAAGATTTTTGAAGGGAAAGGCCATAAAGTGATAGGTCTTATTAAACCTGCTTTAATACCATCCTCTTCTAATTTTTTAATAACATATTTTGTAATCCTTGAAGTTGTTCCGTAAGAAGCAAAAATTATATCTAAATCTTTTGACATCTTATATTCTTCATATCTGATTTCTTTTTCAACTACTGTTTTGTATTTTTTTTGGATTTCAATATTTAGGTTTTCTAAGTCTTCTGGTTCTATAGATAGTGAATTTATAATTCTTCTTTTCCCATCAGGTGAATTTCTTGTTCCAGTTGTTGCCCAAGTTTTCAATGGAAGATTTTTATTTGTTGATTCTTTAAATTCTACTGGTTCCATCATCTGCCCAATCATCCCATCACCAAGGACTAAAACTGGATTTCTATACAAATCAGCAATATCAAATGCATCATACATCAAATCCACTGCTTCTTGAACTGATGATGGTGCTAAAACTATAAGATGAACATCACCATGACACATTCCTTTAACTGCTTGCATATAATCAGATTGTGCAGGAGCAATATTTCCAAGACCAGGACCACCTCTAACCATATTTACGATGACACAGGGTAGTTGTGCTCCTACCATATAAGATATACCTTCTGCCATCAAAGATATGCCAGGTGATGAAGAAGAAGTCATGACTCTTACTCCAGAACCTGCAGCGCCGTAAAGCATATTCGCAGCTGCAAACTCAGCTTCTGCCTGTAAGTAGACCCCCCCTCTTTTAGGAAGTTCTCTTGACATATATTCAGGTATTTCATTTTGTGGAGTGATAGGATATCCAAAAAAATATTTACAACCAGCCCTAATAGCTGCTTCAGCAACAGCTTCATTACCTTTCATCAGAATCTTTTTTCCCATTTTTTAATTCTCCTTCTAATTCAATAAGTATAATTCAATAAGTTTTAATCAATTCTTTCAACGGTAATAACAGAATCCGGGCAAATTTTTGCACAACTTCCACAAGCTGTGCATTTATCCATATCATTTACAGTTGCAAGATGATATCCTTTAGTATTCATCCTTGTGAAATCCATAACGACTATTTTCACAGGGCAAACTGTGGTACAGAGTTCGCAACCTTTGCATAGCTCTGTATTAAAGGTAACTTTACCTTTTGGCATGATTCCTCCTAAAGTTTTTATAAAATTATTTCTATTAAAAACCATCTGAATGCATTAAATTAATAAAAAAATAAAATTTATAAAATAAAATTAATAAAAAATTAAAAGTCATAAATTTTCATTTGATAACCATACTGGTCTTAATGTAATATTTAAATCAAAAATATCCTGTGCAAAAAACTTTTCTTTAATATTTTCTTCATTTTTTATCAACCAATCTGGAATAACAACATATCTATACGGAATAGATAATTTATCCGAAAGCTTTTTGCAAATATCATCTCCTTTTTTAATCTCTTCTAAAGTTGTATCATAAAGTAGATGGGTTGAATTAACAATTGCAGTAGCTTTAAGTCTTGAAGCATTTTGAATATCTAATAAATATTCATAGACTCCATCGAAATCTTCTGAAAATGGTCTATTGACATTGACAAGATAATAAAAATCATAACCAAAATTTTCAAGATTATGACTATATCTTCCAATAACCTTGGAACCAGCAGCATCTCCACCTAAATCAACTATAACATCATAATTATCATCGAAAAAAACAGAATCTATCTCTCTTGGAATGGCTGGTAAATCAGCATTTGTAGCTTCCTTTGAAGGTCCAATTATTTCAATATTATGTTTATTTAAGAAATCTTTTATCCCTCTCGTTGTAAAATATGGATTTACTATATCGATATCCACTATTGCGATTTTTTCTCTGTTTTTTTTAGACTTTATAAGCTTTAAGGCATAGTTGGAAGCGAATTCGGATTTACCAACGCCATAATGCCCGCTTATTATTCGAATTCTTTTATCATTTTGGAAAATCACAAAGTTATCCTTTTTTCCTTAGTCAAATATTTATAAATCAAAATAAAAAGTCAAGAAACTATTTTTCTAAATTTTGTTTTTTCAATACTTTTTACTCAACTTGCTACCAATTTTTCAAAATTCACTGCTAACTTTCAAAATTCACTGCTAACTTTCAAAATTCACTGCTAACTTTCAAAATTTGCTACGCAATTTTCAAAATTTTTCTTGATTTATAATAAAAAAGTTACAATTAATTTATATCGTTTCTTACAAAGTTGAAAGTATTAAAAAGATAAAAGGGGGATAAATGAAGATTTCTTCTAAAATATTGATATTTATAATCTTAGGTTTTATATTGGGACTCATTATTCCTTATATTCCAGTTTTATATAAAATATGCCAAACAATTGAACAAATCTTTATAAGAATGTTGACTTTTATTGTCAAGCCTTACATCTTTATTTCTATAATTATCGCCTTTTCTAGCCTTAAAGATACTGGAAAAACTGGTAAAATTTTCCCTTTGTTTTTTCTATTCACATTTTTATCTGGATTAATCGCGACAATTCAAGCTATAGTATTTTCAGTCTTAGTAAAACCTGGTTATCAAATAGATTTATTTGACACAAAGACTCCAGCTTTAGTTGAATTCAATTCAATTTTCGATACAATAATATCTTACATTCCAAAAAGCTTTTCAGATTTATTCTCAATAAATATTTATCAGATTTTCCCGACATTTTTAATTGCTATGTTTGTTGGTATTGCCATCTATTATGCTGTTAAAAGAGGAGAAGTTTTCTTAAACTTAACCAAATCAATTGAAGAAATCTTAGATTATATAAATCTCTATCTTATTGAAATTTTTTCATTTTCTACTTTTTTTATTGGCTTTGGTCTTGCAAACACAATAAAGCAAACAGCAAATTTTATATTTTTAGTAAAACCGCTAATTGTAATGCTTTTTTCACTTGTCTTTCAGGTATATTTAGTTCCATTTTTCTTAATATATTTTTGGTTGAAAAAAAATCCTGCACATTATTTTAAGAGTGTTTTAGGTGCTCAAATTTCTGGATTTGCAACAGGCTCACCAGTTACAAATTATCAAAATATTATCTTTCATATCGAAAAAAATTTAGGAATAAATAGAACAATATCTTCAATTTATTCGTCTTTAGGTTTAATATTTAACATTGATGGAATAGCTATAACTTCTATTATAGGATTTTTCTATATCTTACAGATCCAACAGGTTAGCCTGTCATTTTTTGAAATTTTACCATTATTTTTAGGTATGTTACTTTTATTTTTTGTTAAAGATGGTTTCCCCTACCCCGAACTTCCTGCTGTTGTTCTTTTTCTTTCAATATCAGAAACATTACCTTTGGATATGAGAGCTTTATTTGCAGCAGGACTTTTTATCTTTGCAAGAGTTTCTTCTTTTATAACATCCTCCTCTATAATTTTTATAAATTATTTAGTCTCTGAAAAATATCTACACACTGCATTTATTCAGGATTATAAAGATCAAATTTAATATTTAAGGAAGATTAGAATCATGAATTTGATTACATTAATTTTGATTGCTTTAAGTTTATCTTTAGATGCCTTTGCAGTAGCGGTAGCTTCTGGCTCAACAATAAAAACATTGAAGATATCTGCTGCATTTAAGTATACTATGAGAGTTGCTTTATTTTTTGGCTTTTTTCAGGCTTTGATGCCTACAATAGGCTGGTTAGCTGGTAAAGGAATAATGCGATATATTGAGAAATGGGATCATTATGTTATTCTTGGCATTTTGTTAATTGTAGGCTGCAAAATGATATACGAATCACTCTTTTTGAAAGAAGATGAAAAAAAAGAAAACAAAATTTTTTCATTTTATGAACTTTTTATCTTAGCCATTGCAACTTCGCTTGATGCTCTTGCTATAGGAATATCTTTATCACTTCTTAATGTATCTATATTTTTCTCTGCTTTTATTATAGGAATAATTACTTTTACAGTTTCAGCGATTGGAGTTAGGATAGGCAAAACCTTAGGACATCTTTTTGAAAACAAACTTGAAGTATTTGGTGGGATAGTATTAATCGGTATTGGTATTAAAATTTTAATAAACCACTTAAAATAAAAAAATTGAACTTCACCAATATTAGCATTGCTGTGCATATTGATTTGATTTGATCACTACTTAAAATAAAGAAAAGAAATTTAGGTTTTAGTTGACTTTTTTACCATCTGTCTTAATTTGAGTCTTGATTTATATATAACTTATACAGAAGATTAAGGATAACCTATGAAAAAAAAGACAAATACAATAATATTTTATATTGTTGCTGTTGTTGTAATACTTGGTTTTGGTGTTTTTGGAGTTATTTACTTTACCCCTAACGCTGGCGTTCCTTCTAATGCCCTTGTTGTTGTGAACGGACAACCAGTTTACTGGACAAGAGAACTTGGTTTTAGCTATAACCAAATCTTAGAATATTGGAAACAGAGAATTCCAGACTTAAATGAACAATATCAACAACTTATATTTAATAGTTTTATACAACAGGTTGTCGAAGATAAAATAATAGAGCAGGCAACTTTAGACTATAAAATTAGAGTTTCAAATACCAGAGTAAACCAGAAGATAAAAGATAGTGGAATGTTTTATGATGAAAAAGGTGAATTTGCTTTTGCGAAATTATCAAAGGATCAGCAGATCTATTATTTTAATAAATTTAAAACTGACTTAAGTAGAGAGGTTTTAGAAAATGATCTTGCCTTTGGCTCTGTTTTTGTAACAAATTTTGAATTAGATAAATATTTTCATATTACCCATGATTTATATAAATTTGAATATTTTTATATCCCATTGGATAAAGTTTCTGATGAAGAACTTGAAAAATATTATTCAAGCGTCAAATCCAACTATGAAGTTATGCAAGCAGCTCATATACTTGTAAAAGATCTTGAAACTGCTCAAAAAATAGCTATTGAATTGAAACAAGATCCCAATAAATTTATCGAGTATGTATTAAAATATAGTATTGATGAAGGTTCAAAAACAACTGGTGGAGATCTTGGCATATTTGACAGAAAAACTATGGTAAAAGAATTTTCAGATGCTGCATTTAAGCTTACAAAAGCTGGTGAGATTTCAGATCCAGTCAAATCTGAATATGGTTATCATATCATTAAATGCATTAAACCTCCATATATCCCAACTTTAAGTGATCCTAAAACAAGAGAAAAAGTATTACAGGATTATACACAGATTAATGAAGCTGTTTTGTTGGATAAAGCTAAAGCTAATGCTCAAAAAGTATATGAGTATTATACAAAAGGGGATTTAAAATCTATAGAAAAAGAATTTGGATTTAAACCTTCTAAAACAGGAGAATTTGCTTACAGACAAACTATTATTGATGAAAATAATACCAGTATATCCGAGTTTTCAGGTGCTAACGATGTTTATGATCAATTAGTTATATTAAATAACGGAGCAATCTCTAAACCTATAAAACTTGATAAAGGTTTTGTCGTATTGAAAGTTCTTGAAAAAACTAAAGGTACAAAAGAATTATTTGAGCAAAAACTTACCGATGTCATCCGCGATGTTATTGGAGTATTTAAATATATTCTTTCAAATGATTTGAAAGTATTTTTACAGAATAAATCAAAAGTAGTTTATCCAAAAAATAGCCCTGTGAATGCAAAACAGTAGTTTTGAAGATAATTTAAGATTTTTCAAAGATAAACTTTCATATCAAACATTTTACGATCTATTTAAAAATAAAAACAATTTTAGTAGATTTGAAGTAAAAGAAGATGAAAAAATAATAGAAGTTGAATCAAAAGGAAAATTTTATATAAAATTTGATAAAGAGATGAAACAGGATTTATCAAAAAGCAAATTAGCTGTTTTCACCTCTTTACTTAGTTTTATAATCTTTTCTAAACAAAGCAATTTAGAGCCAGAATTATCCATAATTTTTTTGGAAGATCTATCTTTTTTAGGTGAAATTTTTCAAACTTTCAACTTAAATGAAATAATCAAAAATAAAGAAAAGATTTTTTTAATAAAATTTATCTCTGATATCGATTATTTAATAAATTTTTTAAGTCAAAATCCTCTTTTTCTTTCTGAACCTGCGGCAAATATTAAATTAGAAAAATATGACGAAATTTTAGGTCATAAACATTCAACTTTGTTAGAATATTTCGCCCAAAAATTCAATGAACTTTTAACTGATTATGCAACACATTTTATAATGCTTCCAAAACAAATTATAAATACCATAGAAAACTTGAAGTACATCCAGAATACTCTTGAAATTTGCCATGATGATAAAATTTTCACACTGGTTGTAAGTGCAGGTCCTTCATTGAATAAAAGTATTGAATTGATAAAAAAAATTGAAAAATCTTGCTATATAATTGTTGTTGATACAGCCTTAAAAATTTTACTTAAAAATAATATAGAACCAGATCTTATAATAGCACTTGATCCACAAACACTAAATTTTCTTGATTTTTTAGGTATAACTGATTTAAAAAATTCAATTTTAGCAGTTGAAATTTCTTGCACTTATAAAATTCCTGAAAAATACAAAAATCATCAAAATTTAGCATTTTTTACTGGACTTTTACCTGCAACTACATATGGTGAAAAAAATTCATTTCTGCCAGTGAATCCTTTATCAAAATTCATTAGTAAGACTTTATCATTATGCAAAATCCCTATTTTTGGAAATGTTGGTCTTGCCGCAATTTCATTTGCATCAGAAATTTCTGATAATATAATTCTATCTGGTTTTGATAACTCTTTTGATTCTCTTGTCTATCATTGTAAGGAAACTATAGATATAAATTATTACTTAAAAAGGCAGGATTACCTAAATCCAGCATTATCAAAGCTGAATCTTGAAGCACTTATTTTAAGCTATGGCAACAAAAAAAGAAAGTCTTCAATTCTTGAAAAAAATGAAAATATTTTTAATAAAAATTTTCCAGATAAAAGATTCATCAACATTGCTGATATAGATATAGATTTTCTATTATACGAAGAAAATAAAAACAAAGAAAAAAAGTACAACGAAAATGAATGTAATGAAATACAAGATAAATACTATGGAAATGAAAGCACAGAAAAAGAAAATAAATATAGCGAAAATGCAAGTAAGGAAAAAGAAAATAATAAAAAGGAAAATAATAGAAATGAAAATACAGTAGATGAAAACAAGGGAAATGAAAATAAAGTAAATGAAAATAGAGAAAATGAAAAGAAAAAGATGAAGAATCCAGTAAAAATCAAAAAGATAAAAAATATTTTTTATGAAAAAAATGATGAAAATTACAATAAAAACTTTGATAATAAATTCAATAGCAAGGTAGATTTCAATAGCAAGATAGATAAAGAAAATTTTTTAAGAATTTTGATTAAATCTATTGATGAATCATTTAATTTTTTTGAGAAATCAAAAGAAGAATCCTTTTTTAAGATAGAAAATAGATTAAAACAACTTCACTTAATTGCGGATTTTAAAGAAACAGATCTTAAATAAAATTTTATTTTTCTTATTAAAAAAAATAGCGGGTAAATCTTTTTACCCGCTATTTTTTTTAATGAGGATTTAAGAAAAAGACTAATTTTTTTTATTCATAAGCTTTTTAACGATAAAATCAGCTACATCGATTCCATGAGTTCCTCTTCCAAATCCAGCGTCCATTCCACATTCAACAGCGATATCATTTGTAACCTGAGTTCCACCGGATATTAAAAGGATTTTATCTCTTATCCCTTTTTCTCTACATACCTGATCAAGTTTTTTCATGTTGTACCTATGAACATCACCATGAGTTATGATAGTTGAAGCCAAAATTGCTTTTGCACCAACTTCGATGGCGGCATCAACAAGTTTTTCAACAGGGACAGATGTTCCAAGATAGTAACATTTGAAACCCCATTTTTCAATTCCACCATGTTTTATATCCATGATTTCTTGAAGTCCAACAGAATGTTCATCCTCACCAAGAGTAGCTCCTACAACTTTCAAGTCATTTTCTTTAACAAATTTTTCTATGACTTCATCTGAAAGATGCTGAACTTTTTCTGGTATCTTTATATCTGAAAGTCTTACATAATGCTCTACTCTTCCTTTAACTAAAAGCATTGTGCCTTCTGCTGGATGTAAGACTCTTTTGTGTATAACCTGAGGATCTATTAAAGTCATCTTTTTTGCTATTTCTAAGGCTGCAACTTCTGCTGCCTCTTCAAATGTTGGCAAAACCATTTCAACAGTGACAAATCCATCTCCATGCCATTCTACTTCTGGTTTTATTATCCCGTTTTTTTCATCTTCTATTAAAGATTTAATCCTATTATTTACATTATCTTCAGGGTCAAGTTCATCAATAAATGAAATTTTCTCTGGTTTACATAAAGTACAACCATCTATTGCATCACATGGATTTTTTATCCCAGCAGGCAAATGATTTATTCCAAAATGTGAGCAAACTGGAGCAAAGTAATCATCTTTCCTTTCGATTATTGTTCCTACTGCCACACCTCCATTTTGTTCTCTAACTATTCCATCACCATTTCTTTCTGGATAATAGCCAGAATCGACAAAATAACCTTTTTCAACAGCATTAAAATATCCGCCTATTTCAACTATCTCTTCTAAAAATAAGACGGCTCTTTCTTTTAATTCTCTAACAATTTCACCCAAAGGACCTTCCATATCAAGTTTTACAAATTGTTTTATACCATCAAGGGCATTAAAAACCTGTTTTGTCGCATCAACAGAACGAATATTATTTTGATGCCATGGGACATTTCTTCCTTCATCAGGAGTAATAGTAGATTGTAAATCAGCAGAAGTTAAGGCTGATATTAAAGTATCTATTGCATGGGTTATCTGAGCTTCATCTGTATCAGATTCAACATATCTTGTATTTTGCTGAGCTCTAAACTTAAAATCACTGAAAAGATCTCTTAATGCAACTGCATAAGGAAGATCATACCATAGCTTCGGAGCAGGAGGTGCAGTTGGAGGTACAGTTGAAAGTCCAATATTTCTTGAGTCCATACCAGATTTTAATGAATACATACAATTTATAGCATGTTGAACCATAAGTTCTGGTCTGACTTTCCATGCCTTCTTTGCTGTTGCATTTGCATTATGAGCTCCATCAATCTGGAAAATATTAGCATCAGCCATTATTTTTTTTGCTTCGGCTGCATCAACAAAGGATCTATACATATTTACATTTCTATAAAGGACATTGTACTGTGGGTCCTGGTGAGCCCCAGCGATCCCTTCTTCTGCAAAAACAACTGCAACTTCTGGACCTGCAACCCCAGATACATATGAATGAAAATTTATAGGACGACCTACTTCTTCTTCTATTAAATCGAGTGCTTTTCTTGTTGCCCTTATCTGTTTTCTTGTTATTGGAACTCCACCAATCCCTTCTGGTGTTCCTTCAATAAGACCATCTATATGAGATTGTCCAGTTGTCCTTATGACCATAATATGATCGGCACCATGCCATGCAGCCATTCGCATTCTTCTTATATCATCTTCAAATCTACCAGAAGCAATCTCAGTTGTAATAACTGGGTTAGGTTGAGGATCTATTCCATCAAAATATTTTGCAGCTGGAAGAGGAACAGAATTTTTTAAACTTTCTGAGTGGTCGTAAAAAATATGATCACTAAGTTTCTGACCAGGTTTTGGCTTTCTCCAGACCCAGCCTCTTTTTTTTGCTCTATAGTTTTCAAGGTTTTTTAAGATTTCAGCTATATCTATCTTTTTATCTGGTTTTAAATCCATAAATTCTCCTTTTAAGATTAATTTTATATTTTTTTCCTGATTTTAACAGGTCAAATTTTAGCTTTATTAAAAAAGATTTTCACATGGATAACCATCTATTATTTTTCTTCCAGCATCAAGATACTTAATATTTTCTTTCTTACTGATTTTAAGAACTACATTTCCAGCACCATGACCTAAAAGATCTTTTTTATATAAAATATCTACAATCTTGTTTGCCTCAATAGAATTAAAACCCATCCTTAAAAGGACAGATCTTTCAATAGATGGAGAAGTGTATTTTTTTGCCATATCAATCATAGGTTCAACAATTTTTTCAGTTAGCTCCCAAAATCTTTTCTTCAGTTGATCATCAGACAAATTTTTAAGATGTTCTCTTCTTATTTCAAAATCATCTTTCCTTTCTAATCCAGATTTCATAGACATATCTCCTTTTCGATTTTTTATTCAAATTTTTTATTTCCCATTTTTATGTTCAGATAAAATGTTAAAAATCATCTCTTTTATCCATTTTGTTTCTTCATTTATATCATTAGATAAAAATTCAAAATCTTCTTCCAACATTTTTGCCTTTGGAAAGTTTGCAACTAAATTTTCAAGATAAGATATTTTAAGTTTCTTTAAGTCAATTTCCTTATACTGAAAATCAGAAAGATTTCTTGGAAGTATAATTGTTTTTCCATTAACAGAATCTTCTGGATTCCCTCTTAAAATTTTTATACCATTTTTTTCTGCAAAGGAAAGTTGAGCTTGTGGATGTTTCCCTGCGCCAGTATATTCTGTTTCCTGAACTACAACTATTGCTTCTTGATCCAAATTCATAGCAAGATTTATTGCACCAGCCAATGAGGTATTTCCAGCAGGACCTCTTTCTATCCCTTCAAGTGCAGCAAGCATTTCCGTAGCATAAAATACTTCTCCTTGAGTCACAGTAAGATATCTATCCATATATCTTAAAGATCTTGCTGCGTTTCTTGGAGTATCTGCCCTATCTGGCCATTGTGCAAATGGAACTCCAAAACCAGTATGTCCTGTTGTAAATGATTTTTTGTTAAAATCAATATCAGAAGCCATATGTAAACCAGTTAAATCAACCGAACAAGCGACAAATTCGGTATTGTTTTTTGGTTTGAATTCCAATTTATATTTTAGTACACCTCTTGCAGTTCCAGTAATATTGCCTCCACCAGCATGAGTAACTACAATATAATCAGGATCTCTTCCTTCAAGTTTCCTTATCTGATTTATAACTTCCCAACCTAAAGTCTCAATACCAGCTATAGAATAAGGAGTATATAAAGAAGCATTAAAATAGCCTGTATCTTCTAAAGATGATAGTAATGAATAAAATAGTTCTGGACCTACTGAAGACATTATTACTTCAGCACCCATAGCATCACAAATTCTTGATTTTTCGACGATTTCAGGTTGTCCGACATATCTTGAATCAAACACTTCCTGGATTATTATGCATTTAAGACCTCTCATTGCTGCTTGAGATGCAACTGCTGCACCATAATTACCAGAAGTCGCTGCAATAACACCTTTGTAACCTCTTTTGAAAGCCTCATAAACAGATAAAGAAGCTCTTCTTGCCTTAAATGAACCAGATGCATTTGCAGCTTCATCTTTTAAGTAAATCTTAGCTCCTTTACCTTTTGGAGCATATTTTCTTATAAGTTTTGTAACATTTGAAAGATAATATATTGGAGTATTACCTACTTTACTTTGTTTTTGAATATCTGCTATCTCATTTATACTATATCCAACATCATCCATCATCATCTCATAGTCAAAAGAGATATCAGATATTCTATATTTTTCATAATCTATGCCGAGCGCTTTTTTCATTATCTCATTTTTTCTACTCATTACGGCATTATAACTTTTATCCATATTCTCCCCTTTACTGCATCTTATTAATTTCTTCCAATTCTTTTTTAAGTTCAATACTTATGTCAACAAGTTGAGGAACAAAATCACCAAAATTATGCTTAAAAGATGGCTTTTCTTCTATGAGTTTTCCAGTATGAGTCCTGCCAATTCTGCTTACTATAGTAACTTCATCACCGATATTTGCATCTTCTTGTAAAAATCCATTTATATGAACAAGGTATGGAACTTTTTTAGTCTCTTCAGGTATCTTTGCTGTTCGTTCTTCTGGTTTTAATATTATTTTTTCGATTTTTACCCACTGACCTTTTTTAACCATATAAACCTCTTTTTAAAATAATTTTCAAAAAGTATCTTAAAAATTACATGCATCCACTTATACTTAATAATAGTAGAAAAGTAGATACTTTAATTTGTGATAAAAATCTAACAGATTAAAATCTTTTATCAATAAGTAAAAATAAGAATAACTAAAAAATTCTTGAAAGTTCAGATTCACTAATTGATCTGATTTCTGGTTTATATTCTATTGGCGCTCGCCCAAAATTATATCCCATCTTTTCATATAGAGCTACTGTTTCCATATTTACAGGTCTTTGTTGTCTAAGCTTTCCTATAGGCATAGTAAAAATTTTATCTGCTTTTACATCGGCTATACCTACTCCAAAAATTCCTCTTTTTATACATTCTATAACAGCTGCTCCATACTTTTGACCCTGAGTCGCATCGTAAGCATCTGAAATTCCAGCTCTTATGGTATGACCAAGATTAACAGATCTTACATTTGGAGTTTCCTGAACACCTTTAATAAATACTCCATGTTTATCCATAAAAGCTTTAAGCTCTTCATCTTCTTTCAATTTCTTTTTAATAATATTTACAACATATTCCCCTGCTCCACCAAGCTGAACATGACCAAAATGATCAAGCTCAGAAGATGATGTTATCAACTCTCCAGTTCTTAAATCTTTTATTCCTTCTGAAACAACTATCATATACCAAGATTTTTTTAATCTTGAATTTTCTAATCTTTCTTTATATTTTTCAACAATTGTTTTATACATATAATCAACATCAACAGGTATTTCTGGAATCAAAATCATATCTGCTTGTCCTGCAACTCCACCATATAAAGCTGTATGGCCAACATACCTTCCAAAAACCTCTACAACCATTATTCTATCATGAGATCTTGCTGTTGTTCTAAGCTCATAAACGGCATCTGCTATCTTATTAATAGCAGAAGACCCTCCAACTGAATAGGGCAATATATCAAGGTCCATCGTCTTAGGAACCCATATAACCTTAAAACCACTATTTGAAAGCTGTTCCAAAACAAGAGAAGTATCATCACCACCTGCTCCAACTAAAATTTCTATACCAGTATTCTGAAGATTTTTCTTAACTTTTTCAAATCCATCGGGGATAGAATGAAGTTTTACCCTTGATGTGCCAAGAATTGTACCGCATTTTTTTGCTCTATTATCTACCATTGAACATGGAATTTTAAGTCCAGGATTTTTATCGAGATTATAAAGACCAAGATATCCATTTGGAATTCCAATAACTTCAATATTTTCACTATCTGCTGCAAAGACAACTCCTCTTATTACAGCTTCAAGTCCACCACAATCTCCACCACCTGTAAATAATCCAATCTTCATAATCCACTCCTAAAAAATTAAATTATTACTTCATCCATTCTATAAGCTCTTCTTGTATCTTATTTAAAGGTTTTTTATTATTTTCACAATATTTTTCTAATTCTATCAATAGTTCATAAGAAGTCATTGGATTAACTAAATTCATAGTCCCAATTTCAACCGCATCAGCGCCAACTGCAAAAAATTCAAGCATATCATTAAAATTATTGATACCTCCCATTCCTATTATTGGAAGTTTAGTCGCTCTTCTTGCCTCATATATATGATATAGAGCAATAGGTTTAATAGCTGGTCCAGAAAAACCAGCAAAAATATTCTTAAATCTTGGTTTTTTAGATGATACATCTATAGATATCCCTTTCATTGTGTTAATAAGGCTTATTATATCTGCTCCGGCATCTTCAGCAGATTTTACAAAAGGCAAGATGGATTGAACATTTGGTGAAAGCTTAACAATAATAGGAGTTTTTGTTTTTTTCCTTATTTTATTGACTAATTTTCCCATAGTTTTTGGATCTTGGGAAAATGCAATACCACCTTTTTTAACATTAGGGCAACTGACATTAATTTCATATAAATTAAAACAGCCTGCAGAATCTGAAATCTCTATAATTTTTAAAAAGTCCTCAATCTTTTCCCCATTTATATTAATTATAACAGCACAACCGGAGTTTATTAATGATAAAAAATATTTTGAATATTTTTCTATGACTTGATTTATACCGATATTTGCAAGCCCAATTGAGTTTAGCATCCCCCCATAAACTTCATATATCCTTGGAGGAGGATTCCCATCTTTTGGTTTTAAGGTTGTTCCTTTTATCGTTATGCCACCCAAAAGAGAGACATCAAAAAAAGGTTCGAATTCATCACCATAACCAAATGTTCCAGAAGCAGTTAAAATTGGATTTTTCAGGTTTAATTTACCTTTTTTTACTTCAAGTAAAGACATAATAATCCTTTTACCAAACTTTTTATGCTTTCTATTTATTTTTAGCTTTTTTATTTTTCTTTTCTATTCTTTTCTATTGTAGATTTATATCTTTGTAATACACAACTGGACCTTCTTCACATATATAAATATAACCACCAGAACTTTTTGGCACAGCACAACCAAGACAGGCGTGAAAACCACAACCCATAAAGGATTCCAAAGATAGATATGATTCAAAAGATTTATCTTTATTCCACTCTATAAAAGCTTTTAGCATAGGATCAGGACCGCAAACAGCAAATAAAGGATTTTTGTATTTTTTAACTAAAGAATCAAAATCAAAACTATTTAAGGCAGAAAAGATATTCCCACTAAAATATTTACAATTGCAGCCACTATATATGTTCTCATCATAGATTGCTTTTTTTTCGATTGTAAAAAAAATAGAGGAAAAATAATATTTAATATAATCTTCAGGCAATAAAAAGCTCTCGTCCCTTATCCCATAAACAAGGTTTATATCAAGGTATTCATATTTTGATTTGATTCTATTCGCATAAAAAAATAATGGAGCGATACCAATGCCTCCTGCAATAAGAAAAATCCCATCTATATTTTTTATAAAAGATTCTTCTAAAGGGAAAGAAGTACCAAGTGGTCCAATCATTTTAAGTTTTGTTCCATTTTTCTTTGTCGAAAGAAGCTTTGTTCCCTCCCCTTTTATCTGGTATAGAATACCTATCTCATATTTATCTAAATAAAACACAGAAAATGGTCTTCTTAAAAAAGGCTGGATTGATTGAGGTTCTATTTTGATATTTACAAATTGACCCGCTACTATATCAAAATTTGGTGGTCGACCAACACCTAACAAATAATAATTTTCATTTATTTTATCATTCTTTGTTATAATAACATCGTAATCAGAAATATCTTTTTTTAGCATATTCCACCTTTTTTTTAATTTTTGTTTTATTTTTTCTTTATAAATTTATTTTTCTTATGACTTTATTTTTTTATTTATAATTTTATCTTTGCCTTTTATAAGTTTTTTTGTTACTTATAAAATAATTTTTATTGATTATCTTATTAAAAATTAATACTTAACTATTTATAATACTGGTTTTCTAAAAAATCTATTTCCATTTTTAATTGAATCAAAAACAAGTTGACCATTTTTAAAAACCTTAACAATTTTACCTTTAACTTTTTTGTTTGTATATGGAGAATATTTTGCCTTTGAATAAAAAAATGATGGGGTAATTTTCTGCTGCTCATTTGGATCAAATATAGTAATATCAGCAATATAATTTTTAGCCAATTTCCCCTTATTAAAAAAGTTAAATCTATTTGCTGGATTTGAAGTTAAATATGAAACAAGATTTTCAAGTTTAACAAGATTTGTCAAAACAAACTCATTAAATAAAAGTAAAAATGTCGTTTCAAGTCCAGTTATACCAAAAGGTGCTAAATTAATATCTAAATGTTTTTCTTTTTCAAGATGTGGAGCATGATCTGTCGCAATAATTCCTATTTTACCATCTATGAAAAATTTCCTTAAACTTTCCTGATTTTCAGGAGATCTAAGCGGTGGTGAAACCTTAAAAATTGGATCTTTGGTGATACAGCTATTTTCATTTAATAATAAATGATGTGGCGTAACATCAAAACTTACATCAATGCTTTTTTCTTTAGCATTTAATGCTAATTCAACAGATTCTTTTGTGCTTAAATGAGTAAGATGAATTTTAGAACTAGATAGTTTGGCAAGCTGTATATCTCTATATGCAATAGTTGTTTCAGCAGCATCAGGTATTCCTTTAACTTTAAGTTGTCTGGAAATAGGTCCAAAATTTATAACACCATTTTTAAAAAAATCATTGCTAATGCAATGTTCCATAATTATAAAGTTATATTTTTTCGATAAAAGCAGAGCTTCAAATAGTAACTCCGGATCTTTTACTTCATTTCCATCATCAGTGAAGATATAAAAACCTGATTTTACATTTTTTTCTATATCTACAAGTCTTTTACCTTCTCTATTTTCAGTAATGCAACTTGAAGGAATTATATCTATATATGATGATAAAAGATTTATTTCTTTTATATGTTCTTCTTTTTCAACAGGAGGATTTGTATTTGGCATAGCAACACATGTGGTATAGCCTCCATGAAGAGCAGCAAAAGATCCACTTTCAATATCTTCCTTTTCTGTTTGACCAGGATACCTAAAATGGGTATGAATATCAATAAAACCAGGGAAAAGGTAAAGTCCATTCAAATCAAAAATCTTACAATCGATATTTTTTATTTCATCTATATTTATAGAATCTTTTATTTCTTTAATAAGTCCATTTTCTATTAATATATCTTTTTTTTCTCCTGAAAACCCCTGACTTTTATCAAACAGATTGGCACCAACTAAAAGAGTCTTCACAGTTCCCCCATCTTTTGCATCACTTTAATTTTACTTTCAATAACCCTATAGAACTCATTTATATTCTTAACTGTGATTTCCCCACTTCCAAAAGATATTCTATTCATTCTTTCAAAATCTTTGAGTATTCTTCTTGTTTGATCAAGATCAAGTCCAGCCCAATTTGCAATACTTTCTATAGTTTCCTTAAAAGTAACAGGATCTAAATAATTTTTTGAAACATTATTCCTGCATTCAGCAAGCATGCAAAATGTATCCATTATTCTTAACTCTGGATCTTTTAATAAAAGTATTTTGACTCTTCTTTTTGCTTCATAAATCCTTTTTGCAAATGACCTTATAAGTTTTTCTATCCAAGCTGGATTAGCAGTTAAAAGTAGTGTAAAATTATCTTTATTGAATTCTAAGACTTTTAAATCTGTTATGGCTTCGACAGTCGCAGATCTAGGTTTTCTCTCTATTATAGCCATCTCTCCAAAAATGTCTCCAGGTCCAAAAACATCAAGAATTTTTTCTTTCCCTTCCACCAGTTTGGTAACCTTTACTCTTCCTTCCTGAATGAGATAAAATGTTTCCCCAGGTTCATACTCAGCAAATATTATTTCACCCTTTGGATAAGTTTTACCAAATTTAGAAAATAAATCTAAACCCATAATACCTCTTTTTTATTGTAAAGAACCAAGTAATCTTTTGGCTTTTGTTGTAATTTCATCAGCAGGTTGCAGACTGATAATTTTCGCTAATAGTTTTTTACAGTTTTCCAGATCACCTTTTAATTTATAGTTTTCTGCAAGCTCATAGATAGACTCTTTTGCTAAATCTGAGGATGAGAAGTCAGAAATAAATTTTTTAAAGACTTTTTCTGCTGCGTCAAAATTTTTCATTCTTTTTAAGATCTTACCCATCTCAAGTAATGATTTTGACTTATATTCTTCAGAAGTGTTAGAATCATCAAAGATCTGCTTAAAAAGCTTTAAACCTTCCTCTAATTTAGATGCCATAACAGCATTTACAGCTTCAAAGTATTTTTTCTCTTCTTCTGAAGAATCCTGTCCCTTTTCATTAGATACTTTTTCGACAAATTCTTCTGTTTTGCCTAAAGCAGAATCAAGTGTTTTTTGAGTTTCATCACCTGAAAATTCTTCTGATATAAGATTTTCTAACGCTTTTAGCTGTGCCAGAGCTTCTTCCTTATTTGAACAATCAGGATAAAGCTCTAAAAGTTTTTTAAAACAATATCTTGATTTCTTATACTGTTTTGTTTTAAAGTAATACATCCCATAATTAAATAGGCCAACATCTGGTAAAACCTCATTTTGTCCAGTAAGTTGGTTTACCTTTCTAACTGTTTCTCTAAGTTCTTTAGATAAGGCTTTTAGTATTTTAAGTAAAAGTTGTTCATTTTTTCCATTTACAGCCAAAAATTCGTTTTCATTCATCGCAACTGCAACTACCTCTGTTGCAGCCATAGCTGTTTCTTCTCTTGGATATTTCCCCATTGCACTTTTAAGTCCAAAAAATTCTCCGGGTTTTACAACATAAGCTTCTTCTTCCAATTTATCTGAAGGTACATAACTTATAATTACCTGCCCTTCTTTTAATATATAAATATTACTGTCGGTATCACCAGTAAAATAAATAATAGAATTCTTATTAAACTTTTTTAATTGAGGTGACATTCAAATCCCCTTTAATTACATAATAGTTTAAAAGAAAAAAAAATCAAAAGAAATTATTTAAGTAAAAAATATTTATTTTAAGGATAAATAATATGAACTATTGAATTTAATATGCTCAAGAATGCAAATAGAAGAATTTGAGATTATTACAAAAAAAGAGGAGTTTACTACTCCCCCTTTTTTTTTAAAAAATAACTTAAAAATTAAAATTAAAGTAATTAATCCTGTAAGAAATCAAGACTATAATTTTTCTTTATTAAATACTCATCTCTATATTGCTGTACAAGGTTATTAACCATTGTCTGATAAAGCTGCATATTCAACATCTGAGAAATATATTGATATGCCTGCTCAGGAGACATATTCGCAAACTTAGATTTGTAAGTTTCATAGTATTGCTTTACCTGCTCAGCAGATACAGGTTTAAACTGACCTTTTAGTTTTTGTTGAACATAAAGTTCCATAACCTGTCTTTGATAAAGATAATCAATTTGATTTGCAAATTTTTTTTCAAAATCTGTCTTTTTAATCTCGAAATTATAAAGTAAGTAATTGTTTATATAGTTATTGGTAAAGTCCTGAAGGAAAAGTACAGGTTGTTGATCAATAATAGCTCCCTGTCCACTATCTCTTAATGTTTGTTTATAATCTTCATATAAACCATTAAAATCATCATAAGAAATTATAATATCACCAATTTTTAGTACCCAAGTAGTTTTTTGACCTTTTTCAAAATAATCTGGATTTCTTTGAATTGTAATGTTCTCTTTTATCCTTTCAATTCTCTTCTTCAATTCATTCTGTAATTTTTGCTGTTTTAAGTATTCTTTTATCTGAGAAGCAGCAGTTTCAAGTTTTACACCCTTAAATCTATCTTTATTCTGATCATAGAAAGTAGCAATCTCATCATCAGTTGGGTCTTTAATACTTTCATAAAGAACTTTCATAATATACAGGTTAATAATTACCTGTTGTCTTGTAAAACTTAATAGTCTTGTATTTTGAGTATCAAACTTATCTCTTTTAATTCTATCCCATAGAATAATTTCATTGATATAAATCTCAAGATAATCCTTCATCATTTTAGGATCTTTTTTGAGTTTATCCCATTGATCTCTTGGGGCTGTTAGCTCAATAAAAATATAGAATTTTGTCATGAAATCATCTATGGTATATTTTTTACCATTGATTTCAACAACCCAACTCTTATCTGTCTGAGCCATTAGATTAGTTGAAGATAAAATAAAAATAAAAAGAAAAAAGAATAAAATAAAAAGTTTGTTTTTTGACATTATTACCTTCCTTAAGTATGGAACTTAACTGACTCTATTTAGCAAAGAAAAGAAAGATTTGTCAATAGTTAGAAAGTTAAATATTGTTAAAAAGTATGTGAATCTTCGCTAAATATATAAGCCGAAAACCTATAAATTATTGTTCCAGAAAGATTATATGCATTTGGTGGTAGTCCAGCTTTCATGCAAAGATGCTCTAAGTATGTTTTAAGGTCCCAGTTGTATTCGACAGGCACTTGAGGAAGTAATAATCCTGAGTAATTCTGTCTTGTAATCATAAGCCCATCTCTTCCAATCACAATCTCATCTATCGAGTTAATCTTTTGCATAGGAGAAAGTATGGATATCTCAATTTTTATTTTTTCGAACTCCTCTTTTTTTAGTGGTCCAAAACGAAAATCATGAAAAGCAGCTTCTTTTGCCATCTTTTTAATGCTACTAATCAAAGATTCATAACCTCTAATGTAACCAATACAACCTCTTAACTCACCTTCTTCAGTTAATGTAACAAAAACCCCATATAAATCTTTTCCATGTGGTGGATTATAATTAGGGTCAAAACCAGTCTTGTATGGAATCCCAAGTTCATCAGCAATAGATTGTCTTGCAATTTGTAGATAATATTTTTTTTCTTTATCATCTAAATTCAATTCCATTATGATCCTCCTATCAAGTAAAACTTTACATTATTATAAGATAAGAATCATAAAATTTCAAAAGACTGTCTTGACCCTATTAAAACAATACAATTTTTAAAAACTAAATTAAAAAACCTAATTAAAATTAGGAAAAGTAATTTAATTAGAAAAAAATTACTTAAAAAATAAATTAATTCTAAAATAAAAACTTTTATTTTTTATTGAAAATAAATTCCTCTTTCATATTATTTTCATTAGCTTTTACATCGATTATTATACTGTCATTTTCACCAATTTTTCCAGATAAAATTTCTACAGATAATAAATCTTCAATGTTAGTTTGAATATATCTTTTAAGTGGTCTTGCGCCAAATTCTTTCTGAAAACCTTCTTTGACAATCTTATTTATTGCCTTATCAGTCCAGGAAAGATTAATCTTTTGCTTTTCTAGCCTTGCTGCAAGATACCTTAGTTGAATCTTTACAATATCTTTAGCAATTTCCTCTGTCAATTTTCTAAAAATAACAATTTCATCAACCCTATTTAAGAACTCTGGTTTGAAATAATTGAACAAAAGAGTTTTTACAGTTTGCTCAATCTTTTCATTTGAATCAGAATTCAGAATGAATTCGGAACCAATATTTGAAGTCATTATTATTATTGTATTTTTAAAATTAACTACCCTTCCATGATTATCTGTAAGCCTTCCATCATCCAAAATCTGCAAAAGCAGATTAAAAACATCTGGATGAGCTTTTTCTATCTCATCAAGCAAAATTACTGAATAAGGTTGTCTCCTTATTATCTCGGTTAAAGCACCCCCTTCTTCATATCCAACATATCCAGGAGGTGCACCTATTATTTTAGAAACAGAGTGTTTTTCCATAAATTCACTCATATCCAGTCTTACCATGGCTTTTTCTGTATCAAAAAGATACCTCGCCAAAGCTTTTGCTGTTTCAGTTTTACCAACACCAGTGGGACCTAAAAATATAAATGAACCTATAGGTCTATTTTCATCTGAAAGTCCCGCTTTGCTTCTTCTTATAGCATTAGCTATAGCATAAAGCGCATGGTCCTGTCCTACGACCCTATTTCTAAGTTCATTTTCTATGGTTAAAAGTTTTTCTCTTTCTGATTCTAAAAGTTTAGATACCGGTATATTTGTCCAGGAAGAAACAATTAATGCGATATCATCTTCATCAACTATTTTTTTAACAAGACTTTTTGCATGTTCTGCCTCATCTTCCATCTCTTTAAGTTTGTTTTGTAAAGAAGGTAGTTCGCCATAAAGTAATTTTGCAGCTTTTTCGAAATTACCTCTTCTTTGCTCCGTTTCTGCATCATTTTTTATCTGATCAATTCTAATTTTGATTTCATTGATGCTTTTCATCAACTCTGTGTCTTTTTTCCAAGACGATTTTAAGACTTCAATCTCACCTCTTAGTTTTTCAATTAGTGATTCAATTTTCTTAAGCCTGCTTTTTGATTCTTCATCCTCTTCATTTATTAATGCTCTTCTTTCAATCTCAAGTCTTACAAGCTCTCTATTTTTCTTGTCTATTGCTTCAGGTACAGATTCCAATTGCACTCTAATTCTACTGCATGACTCATCTATCAAATCTATAGCTTTATCTGGCAAAAACCTATCTGTTATATACCTATCTGAAAGATATGCTGCTTCAACTATTGCTTTATCTGAAATCTTAACACCATGAAAAAGCTCATACCTTTCTTTTATCCCCCTTAAAATGGCTATGGTATCTTCTAATGAGGGTTCTTTAATAATCTGAGGTTGAAATCTTCTTTCTAATGCTGCATCTGATTCAATATATTTTTGATATTCATCTAAAGTAGTAGCACCTATACAATGTAACATGCCTCTTGCAAGTGCTGGTTTTAGCATATTTGCAGCATCAAAAGAACCTTCTGCTTTCCCAGCTCCAACAATAAGATGAAGTTCATCAATAAAAAGGATATATTTGTTTTGTGCATTTTCTAACTCTTTTAATATTGCCTTTAATCTTTCTTCAAACTCACCCCTAAATTTTGTTCCAGCTATCAAAGCAGCCATATCTAACGATAAAATTTCTTTGTTTGCCAAAGAAGATGGGACATCGCCATTGACAATCCTTTGAGCAACACCTTCAACTATTGCAGTTTTACCAACACCTGGTTCGCCTATTAATACAGGGTTATTTTTTGTCCTTCTTGAAAGTATCTGTATAATCCTTCTAATCTCCTCATCTCTCCCAATGACTGGATCAAGTTTATGTTCTTTTGCCATTTGAGTAAGATTGATTGTGTATTGATCTAAAACCTTCATATTTTTATCTGATGTTGTAGATGTAATTTTTTGTCCTGCTCTTGCCTCCTCATAAAATTTTTTCAAAGAATCATAGTTAATCCTCGCATTTTTAAAAAGTGAAGTAACCTCACTTTCATTTTTCGCCATAGCATAAAGAAAATGCTCATTGCTTACAAACTGATCAGAAAGCCTTTCAGCTTCTTTTTCAGCATCAGCAAAAATTTTATTAAGCGAAGATGAAAGTTGAGGCTTACTTTCACCATAAACCTTTGGAAGTTGCTCCAAACTTTTTTCAATCTCTCTTTCGAGAAATGTAGGATCCACAGGTATCTTCGCGAGATACTGCAAAAAAAGTGGATCTTTTGCCTTAATGATCCCATAAAGCAAATGCATTGCCGTAAATTCTGGATTCCCTCTTGAAATGGTCTCATTAAAACCATTATTAAGAGAATCAGCAGCAAGCTCTGTCATCTTATCAAAACTTATCATTTACCTTCCTCCATTTAAATAGTAAGTTTTTATAATTTTATTACAAAAATTTTTCAAAATTTTTTGCATTAAAATTTTTCTTTTACTTAAATATATTTAAGCAACTTTTATACCATAAAAATAAATTAAAGATTTTTTCTATCCATATTATTATTTATTAATTTCATTATTTATTAATTTCATTATTTTTTATTTCTGGATATTTTCCATGTTTTTCTAACCTATTTTTTAAATTACATATCGAAGTCCTATTTAGCCTTTTATTTTGAATATAATTAAATGTTTATAATCAATTTTACAATTATTAAAACTAAGGAAAAATTAAAAATTTACCAATAATTGAATTTTGAATTTTATAAACACAAGTGTTAAATTTATGCATTTGTATATTTTATACTCATTTACTATTAGTTAATACTTTAAGTAAACTAAATTTATGTCTTTCCTTTTTAAGTTTTTTGATATTTATTAAACTTGTTTATTGTAAATCTAAATTATTTTGTTATTAATTGTTTATACGATGCCTAAACTGAATATTACAATAATTTCCTATTATGCCTTCCCTTATACAGCGATTTCTGCTCTTAGAATATCTCATCTCGCAAATTATCTAGCTGAAAAAGGGCATAACATATCATTTATAAGAGCTGATAATAAATATTACAAAAATTTGATTGATGATAAACTTAAACTTAATGATAATATAAAACAATACATTTTATCAATAAAAACCACAAAAAATCCATCTCTTTCAAGAATAAGATTTACCTTAGAAATAGCAAAAAAAATAAAAAGTATAATCAAAAATGAAAAAATCGATTTTTTATTTTTTTGTTCGGATCCTTTCTGGTACTTACCATTAGGCCCAATTTTTAAGGTTTTTTATAAAATACCATATATTATTGATTTTAGAGACATAATGTATCGACACCCTATTTTTGAACTTAATAAATATAAAGATTTTGGGAATGAAATCTCAGATAAAATTTTAGAAAAAATTTATGTAAAGCATGCCAGCCTTGTAATTGATGTTACAGAAGAAAACACTATACTTCATAGAAAGATATACTCAAAATATCCTATGGAAAAATTTATAACAATCGCAAATGGATATGACTCAATATTGATAAACAGCATTAATATAAAGAACAATAATTTAAATATATCAAATGATGTCTCGTTAAAAAACAAGATTATTAAACGAAAGTTAAAGCTTGCTATAAGTGGGAAATTTGCTTTTTATGATATAAATGATGTGGATATATTACTTGAACTTGAAAAAGTTGATATTAAAATGGCAAAAAATATCGAAATAATAGCAATTGGAAGAGATAATCCTATTTTTAAGGAAAAGGCTAAAATAGCAAAATTTTTAACTTTTAATTTTTATCCTCAAATGTCTCAAAAAGATGCTTTTACTATCTTAAAAGAATCAGATATTTTACTATTAAATAATAGCCAGAAAACAGCTTTAGGAACCAAAATATTCGATTATATTGGCTTAAATAAACCTATATTTGCTTTTGTTGAAAATGATTATGCAATATGGAAACTATTACAAAAATTCGAAAATGCTTTTCTTATCCAAAATGCTGATGATTTAATAAATTCTATAAATAAAGTATTATCAAATAATATTGTTTACTTAACAAAAAACATAGATTTGATATCTCAGTATTCAAGAGATAATCAATTTAATAAACTTGAAAACATTTTGATAAAAAAATTTACATGATTTTAACATATAAAATTGTCCTTTTGAATTATAATAAAATTATAAGTATTATAAGAATAAAATAAACTAGGTAATCAAATTGATATCGAATTAATAAGGATTTTATAAATTAAATAAAAAAGATAATTAAAATTGATTTTAAATAATAAGGATTATGTGAATAAAAATAAAAAAATTAATCAAATTGATTTTAAAGTTATAAGGATTACACTAATAAAATAAAAGAAATAATAAAATTAATTTTAAATAATAAGGATTATATGAATAAAATAAAAAAAATAACCAAATTTATTTTAAAGTTATAATGATTACACGGATAAAATAAAAGAAATAATGAAATTGATTTTGAGCTAATAAGAATAATTTAAATTAAAAAGGATCATTAACAATAATAATGATAATTGATTTTGAACTAATAGGGATAATTTTTATTAAAAAGAATGATTTATATTAATTAATGATGATGATTGATATTAATAATGATGTTTTACATTAATGAAGATGGATTAATGAGGGTGATATGAATATAATAAAAAAGTTAATCAGATTGATGTGGAAAGAAAATAAAGTTATTTTCATAATGAGTATTATTTTTACTATTTTTTCTGCTATTTTTACGATGATGCAAGCTGAAATAGGCCAAGCCTTGTTTTCGGCTATAAATATAAGTGATAAGATTAAAAATAATTTAGGCAATCCAATAAACGAAAATGATAACCAAATCCTTGGGGAAGAAAAAATCGCAAATGAAAAACCTAATGTATTTAAGCTTTTGCTTAAAAATTTAGGGAAAATTGGGAACTTAAAAGATTTTCTGGTTTTTATCTTTTCTCAAAAATCGATCCCTTTAATTTTATTTACTGGTTTTCTTTTTTTAATCTTTTATTTTTTATTAAAACTATTCTTATATCTTCAAGGTTACCTTCAATCTTTTTTAGCTTTTAAAGCAAGTGTTCAAATACAAAAAAATATGTTTGAGAAACTTTTAGGGCTTCCTTCATTATTTTTCAAAACCAAAGCAAAAGCTGGCGAATTAATATCAAGAATTATAAATGATATAAATAGTATTCGTCTTGCATTGATGAATATTTTTAATACACTTTTTTTTATACCTATCTTAGTTATTTTTAGTTTGACTATGCTTTTTATAAAAAATTCTTTATTTACAATTTTATTAATTTGTTCTGGTTTTATAGGGATCTTTCTTATAAACAAAGTAGCAAAAATGGTTAAGACTCAAGTAATCCAATCAAGTAAAAGATTGGCAGATTCTGCAAGTTATATAAATCAAACAATTTATGGTATAGAAGCAATTAAAGTTTTTAATAATGAAGAATATGAGAAAAAGCAGTTTTCTTCTTTACTTAATCGTTATGTACAATCCTATAAAAAACTTATAAGATTATCATTATTGGAAAGACCTTTGACTGAACTTTTTGGAGTTTTAATACTTCTTTCTATTTTGACTGTTGGTGCTTTTCTCTTATGGAATGGTAAGTTAAATATGGAACAAATTGTTGGTTTTCTTCTTTATCTTTTAGTTTTAACCCCAAATCTCCAAAGTATAACTAAAATAATATTTCAAATAAGTAATGCTGAAGGAGCCTATGAAAGACTAGAAGAAATATTAAGCATGGAAAATGAATCAAAAGAGTTTGGCACTGAAAAATTACATGATTTTAAAGGGAATATAAAGTTTGAAAATGTCTATTTTACTTACTCTCAAAAAGGTGAAAAAGTAAAGTTAGAAGAAAAATTAAAACCAGAAGGAAAAGTAGAACAGAAAGAAAAAGAAGAAAAGGAACATGCATTATTTGATATCAATATATCTATAAAAGCAGGAGAATTTATTGCAATAGTTGGTCCAAGTGGTGCTGGTAAAAGCACTTTTATAAGTTTAATACCAGCACTTATCGCTCCAACAAAAGGCACAATTTTTTTTGATGATATTGATTATAAAAGATTATATTTAAATGAAATTAGAAAACAGATTGCTATAGTCCCTCAGGAAGTTGTGCTATTCCCTGACACGATTTTCAATAATATTCTTTTTGGAAGACTTTCTGCTAAAGAAGAGGAGGTTTTTTATTATAGCAAACTTGCAAATGCCGATTCTTTTATCAAAAATTTGCCTGATGGATACAATACAATATTAGGTGAAAGAGGGGCAACAGTTTCTGGTGGGCAAAAACAAAGAATAGCAATAGCAAGAGCTTTACTCAAACAACCTAAAATTTTGATTTTTGATGAGGCGACCTCAAGTCTTGATTCTGAATCCGAAAGAGCAATACAAAATGCCATGGAAAATATAAAGCATCAACAGACTACCATAGTCATAGCTCATAGACTTTCGACAGTCTTAAAAGCAGATAGAATAGTCGTATTAAATAAAGGCAAGATAGAAGAGATAGGAAGCCATGCTCAGCTTTTAGAAAACAACGGACTTTATACTAAACTTTATAATTCCCAGTTTAATGAATAAATATTAGATTAGCTCATCTATTATTTTTAATAATTTTTGTGATTCCTTTTCAAAACATAGCTCTTTTGCAGCAAAATCTGAATTTAATTTAAATTTCCAGATATCTTCATAAGTAAGATTGTTTAAGGCATTTGCTAAATCTTTTGGATTAAATGTATTAGAAACAATACCCAAATTATATTTTGAAACTAATTTTTCCATCTCTATTGATGGTCCAATTGCAATCATTAATCTAGCTTGAATATATTCAAAGAATTTATTAGGCAAAGAATATTTAATATTAACTCCATTTGGTTCTAATAAATAAAGACCTATATCATATTTATTCAAAGTTTGAATTATTTCATTAAATGGAAGAGGATTTAAAAACCTAATTTGAGGAAAAGGCTTTGCTAGTTTTCTTAAATATTCAATATATTTTTTATTATAATAATTGACCAAGTATAAATCTAAATAGAATCTATCATCCAAATATTTAAACATTTCTATCATTTTTTCTAATTTTCTATTTTTATTTGGTCCTCCATGATGAACTATTTTAATTATATTACTTTTATTATTTGTTGGTGATATATTAGTAAAATAAGGACAACTCATAACAACTTGAGTTTCCAAATTAAACCAGTTTCTATAAAGCTCTGATATTCCATCTGAGACTGTAATCAATTTATTACAAGAATTTAAAAACTCCTTGCAAAGAAAATATTTATAAGATCTTTCCAAAATATTAAATTTAATATCATTCTCATGCTGTAAAGGATAGAATTCTCTAAGATCACAAAAAATTTTACCTTTAGGTTTATATCTTAATATAACAGGTAAAATATCCAGATCTTCGACAATTATAATATCATAACTATCGAAATTTATATCCCCTTTAATAGAATACTGTTCTGCTATTTTTTCAGCTATTTTATTTTTAATTTTATAAAAAGGAGATAATGAAAATAATAGCTTATTAAAATCTCTTTTATTTCTATCATAAGGTTTACGAGAAAGTATAATCAAAAATTCGTTTTCTATAGGTAAGTCATTGTTAGTCTTAAAAGATAAAACATCGACTTGCATATTTTTTTGACTTAATAATTTAATAATTCTATTAGGTCTAGGATTATTGCTTGGGTTTGCCAGACAAACCACTAGAGCTTTTTTATAATTCATTTAAATTGAACTCCAAATTAATTTTTATTAGTTTTTTATCGGTTTTTTTTCTTAAAAACAAATTTATTTGCGCCTAAAAAATTAAAAAGCAAACCTACTAATATTCCAATTGCTTGAGCAACTACTTTTAATGGAAATTTAAATAAATGCAAAAGCAAATTCAAAACTGTTAAATTTCCCCCTAATCCTACAAGAGAAATACCAACAAATTTAATATAGTCAATAAAACTTGCAGATTTAGAAATGGATAAATTTTTAAATGTCCAAAAATGATTTATAAAATAATTTTGGGTTACAGCAAAAAGAAAAGCAACAATAGCACCAAGATTAGATGGCAGTTTAAAAATATCGCATATAATATAAAAAATAATAAGATTCGTAATTGTTCCAAACCCACCAGTTATGCTAAAACGGACAAATTTGCTATTGTAAAGTTTAGTAAAATATTTATTTGTAAAACTTGTGAAGATTTTTAAGTTTTTTCTCATTTTCAAAAATACCAAAAACAATGATTTTTCTTAAAACTTAAGGTAATCTATTATTAACTTTGTCAAAGCCTTGAAGCTTTAAGGTTTTTAGTTTAAAAATAATTAGCATAAAAAATCTATATTATGATAAAATTATTTCTGCAAGTTTTTTAGTTAAATTTTTTCTTTCAAATTGACTGATTTTTTCATCATTAAAATTGAACTTTGAATAAAGCATTTTATTTTTCTTAAGTTCAATAAAATTTTCTATTTCAGATTTTATCTTTTCAATATCATCAAAATCAACAATTACACCAGAATCGGTTTCTTTTAATATTGAGGCTACATCAGAATTTGTAGGTCCAAGGGCTAAAATTGGTTTTTTTAACCTCAAATATTCATAGAATTTACCTGTTATGATTTTTTTTGCCTTATTTCCTCTTCCAATAAGCAAAAGAAGAATATCATATTCACTTATCCTTTCAAAAACTTCATTATGAGGAACTCTTTTTTTGATTTCAACAATACTTTCTAATTTATATTTTTTTATCCCTCTTCGAATGAAATATGAATCATGGCCTATAAAAGTTATTTTTAGTTTTTCAAAATTTATTGGATTATTCTTTTTTATAAGATTTATAGCCTTAAATAAATTGTCTGGAAGTCTTCCTTTATAGATAGTTCCAGTATAAACTATTGATAAAATTTCTGAATTATTTTCTTCATAAGTGTTTTTTTTATTTTGATAATTAGTAAAATCCTCTTCATCATAACCGTTTGAAATTATAGAAATTTTGCTTTTTATCTTTGGATAAAAACTTAAAAATGACTTTTTCATCTCTTCTGAAATACAAATAATTGAATCTGCATTGCTTAAAACTTTACCTTGTAAACTAGATTCATATAGTCTTCTTATAAAATAATACTGTGTATGTGGATTTGTTGTCCATTCATCACGAAAATCTGCTATCCATTTTATCTTATTATTATTTTTTGAATAATTATTTAATACTATTTTTTTATTAGTATTTAATTTATTTTTCAATTTTGTTTCATTATTAGTTTTTTCATTTTGATACCATTTTTTAATCCATAGTCCAACAAGATGATTTGAAAAAGGAGGTCCTGAAGTTAAAATTGTATCTATATTTTCATCTTTAATTATTTTTATTGCATTTTTAAAAGCTTTTTTTGCCCAGAAGATTGAACCGTCTGGCCAGAAAAATCTGGCATTAATAAAAGAAATAGTCTGATTCATTTTTAAGAATTTGAATTTTTCCATATAATTCATTAAATAAAATGAAGAAACTCTATAAACTTTTGCATCAATAGGGATATCTTGCAAAGAGCTATAATCTTTTGCCCCGTAAATATTTTCATCGGCTGTAATAATATAAGTGTTTATTCCAAATGTAGGTAGATACTTTACAAATTTTGTTATTCTTATATTTCCAGTTAATCCTGTCGGAGGAAAATAAAAGGAGATAATTAAAATTTTTTTCATACTTTATTTTGTTTTTGATTAAAAAAATATTTTATTTTAATTAAAATAAGCATTTTAATTTTTCCTAAGGTAACATTCTATTTTTTGTTAAACAAGTATTTTAATTTTTAGTATAAACGCATTTTAATTTTTATCAAACAAGTAATTTATTTTAGATGAAATAAGTATTTCAATTTTACGAAACAAGCTTACTATTTGAAAATTTTTCCAGATTTGTTGTACTATTTAAATATTCACTGACAACTATATGTAACCAGTTACGAAGCTGCTGCCGTGACATACTAAAAAGAGATGCGGGTTCTGTTTCTAATATAATATTTATAGATTCTTCATCAATCTTAATTTTATTTGGATCTATTCTAAGTATCTTTTTATTCAATGTTTCTATCATCTGTTCTTTATTTGACAAAAGCTCTTCATATAGTTTTTCTCCAGGGCGAAGACCTGTAAATTCAATCTTAATATCTTTTTCAGGGGTAAATCCGTAAAATTGAATAAGCCTTTTTGCAATATCTAAAATTTTGTATTGTTTTCCCATATCAAGGACAAAAATATCACCATTTTCGCTATAGGCTGCTGCATTTAACATCAAAATAGCTGCTTCTGGTATAGTCATAAAGTACCTTACCATATCTGGATGAGTTATAGTAACAGGTCCACCTTTTTGTATCTGCTCAGTAAATAAAGGGATAACAGAGCCACGGCTTCCTAAAACATTTCCAAAACGAACTATCGCTGTTTTTAGCCCATAATTTTTATGATAATACAAAGTTAATATTTCTGCAGCCCTTTTTGTAGCACCCATAACATTTACAGGATTAACAGCTTTATCTGTCGAAACAAGAATAAATTTTTGTATATTGTATTTTAAACAAAGGTCAAGAACATTTTTTGTCCCATAAATATTATTATGAATGGCTTCTGCTTCATTGATTTCCATCAAAGGAACATGTTTATGAGCTGCAGCATGAAAAACAATGTCTGGTTTATATGTATCAAAAATAGAATCTAATAAATCTATATTTTTTATATTTGCTATTTTATATATTATATCTTTTTTAAAAGAATTTTTTTGTTGAAAATCTTCAAGTTGTTTAATAAGTTGATATATTGAATATTCACCTCTTCCTATAGCAATTAATTTTTTTATATCATACCTTAATAACTGTTTACAGATTTCACTTCCAATACTTCCACCTGCTCCAGTGACAAGAATAGTCTTATTTGAATAAAGATGAGAAATTGCAGTTTTATCTACTGAAAATTCTTCTCTACCTAAAAGATCTTCTATAGATATATCTCTTAATGAATGAAGTAAAGGAATATTTGATGAAAGTTCTAAAATAGATGGAATTATTTTTATTTGTATATCTGGATATAACATTCGAATATTATTTGCTATTTGATTTATCTGATCAGAAGTTGCCGAAGGGATGGCTATATATATCAAATTTATTCCAAAATCATTCAAAACTTCCTTAAGTTTTTCGATTCCACCAAATACTCTTTTACCATTTAATAGCTTTCCTTTTTTCAGCGGATCATCATCTAAAAAGCCAATAACTGTATCTTCTTCTCCTCTTTTTATTATTTCTGCGATAAGATTTCTTCCAGCCTCACCAGCTCCAATAATTAATATCTTATTATTTTCCCTATCTTTGGATTTCTTAAAACCACCATTTCTTCTTGAAAAGTAATCTCTATATATGGCTCTAACAAAAATAGTTCCGCAAAGAATAAAGAAAAAATCAAGCAAAACCATTAATCTTGAAGTACCTTTATGATAAGAAAAAAGATATATAAAATATATGATTCCAGCAATGAAATTAGCCAATGTTAGCTTATAAATATCTTTAATATTTGAATAAGCCCATATTATCTTATAAATCTTAAAAATTGCAAAAATAATGAAGTAAATTAATACCTGAACTATTATATCAATAACTTTGAAATGAATAGTATTTTTAGTCAATTCTGGATAAAATCTTAAAAAAAATGAAACTAAATAAGATCCAATTAGAAGAATAAAATCAAAAAAAATAAAAAATATATTACTTATGGCAATTTTTTTACCATTACTCATAAAAAGCCTTCTTTGTAAAAATACTCACTTTAGACATTAAATTAAAATCGGAATAAAAAATTAAATAAAAACTCAACAAAAAATTTATGCAATAATAGTTCTATAAAAATATCTTAAAACTAAAGTAACCTAGTGTTTAAATAGCACAATAAAAAAAGTTTTCAAAACAATAACTAAATCATTTATTACATTATTATTATCTGCATATTCCTTTGCTAATTTTATTTTTTTGGGAAGTAACTCATTTATATAAATATTTTCATGATCTTCTTTATTAGCAAGGATTTTCTCTTCATTTCTATATTCTATGGAAGATTTATCTGTAATTCCGGGTTTTACTTTTGAAAGGATGTATTCAAATTCTTCTTTGTAATATTTCGCATACTTTTCTACTTCTGGTCTAGGTCCAACTACACTCATATCCCCAATTAGTACATTGAAAAATTGAGGAAGTTCATCGAGTTTGGTTTTTCTTAAAAATTTACCGATTTTTGTAATTCTTGGATCATGCCCAGCTGTAACAAGAGCACCTTTTTTATCTGCATCCTTAATCATTGAGCGAAATTTATAAAGAGTAAATTCCTTATAATTTTTTCCAATTCTTTTTTGCTTGTAAATAACTGGAAATCCAGATTCAATTATTATTAAAAAAGAAATAATAATCAATAGTGAAGAAGATATAACTAATGCTAAAAGAGAAAAAATAATATCAAATATTCTTTTCATTTTTTCAAAAACCTTATGAATTAAATTCTTGCTTTTTATTTAGGCTAGTAAAAATCCCCAAAAAAAATCCATAATATGAGCCTACAATAGGATGACCAAAAAGAAAATCTGTTAATCCCCCAAGAAGTAATATTAAAAAAATAGTTAAAATAATTATGTAATTAAAACTATATTCATTTTTTATTTTAATAAAAATGCTTTTTATTGAAGAAAATATTAAAAAAATGAAACCGATAAAAAAAAATATCCCAAACTCAGCTAAAATTTGCAAAAAATCATTATGACAATGAGTATGTTTTAAAGATTCAGGAGGGAAAACATCAAATATTGGTTTATTTTGTTTAATATAGGAATTCCAGGCAAATGGACCAGTTCCATTTATAGGTCTTTTTTCTATAATTTTGAATGAAGCAATTATTGCTGCAACTCTGAAATTTTCAGATGTATTCGATTTTGGTATTTCAGAAGGATTATTTAGCAAATAAACCATTTTTACAAGCACTTTCAATGATGTGTTTATCCTTCTTAATGTAAGAAATCTGTTCTTTATCAAATAATTATTAATTCGATTATAAAGATTAGATATTGATTCAGATTTTAATAATGGTAGAAAAATATAGAAAATAAATAATAGAATTAAAATTATTAAAAAAGATGATACGATATAAACAAAAATATTCTTTTTTGTTTTAATAAAGTAAAGAAATATTGAAAAAAAAGAAGACAAAATAACTGAAAAAAGTGCTGTTCTTGAACCTGAGCTTATAACTAAAACTAGTTGGATTAATATTGCTAAAAAAATTATAGGAAGCGAAAATAAGATAAGTTTTCTTTTTCCTTTTTTTATAATAATATATTCATTATAAACCAAATAAAATACTGGAAAAATCATACAATAAGCAAAGCCTATCGGATTTCTTAGAAAACCCACTTGTCTTTCTTTTAATATTAACTTAATAGAGGAGTATGATTTAAGAATCAAAATAAAATTTATAATAACTATTATAAAAGTTAAAATTATATTGAAAAATAAATATTTGTTTGAAACATCATTAATCTCTTTATTGAATCGTGAAAAAAGAAAATATGATGAAGGAATAATTAAAATAGTAATTGCATATATAGGTAGTCTAATTATTGAGAATTTGATGGAAGAACTAAGAATAAAAGAAATTATAAAACCAAAAAAAATAAGAAAATACCCTAAATTAAAAAGATTCAATCTTGTTTTTACATTTAATTTGCGACAACTTTCTTTTAATATTCTTTTTTGTCCACTATATTTTTCCTTATATTTTTTTAATAAATCTTTTATAAATAAAAAAAAGGCATAAAATATTATAAGAACTTGAAAAAAAGTAAAAGCTGATATTGAAACAATAGAAGTTGAAAAAAAGAAAAGGATTAAAAAATTTAAGATTATTAATTCTTTCTTTATATCCATAAAAATCCTTTTATAAAAAAGATTAAATTATAAGTTTTCTTTATAGGTATTCTTTAATAAAATCCACTATCTTTTTTATCTCTTTATCTTTTATTTTTGAATGAGTTGGAAGATTAACTATATGCTCACAAACTTTTTCAGCAATAGGACAAGTTCCTCTTTGATAATCAGCAAGTTCCAAGTTTTCTGTTAGTGGATGTACGGGTGATAAAAACCAATCCCCTATTTCTATACCCTTTTTCAAGGCATCTTTTAATACTATTTCCTTGTCTTTTACAATTAAAGGATACCTTAAAAAAATTATATCGTAATCTTCTGTAAATTCATATGTTTTTATTCCAATTTTATTTAATTCTTCTCCATATTTTTTTGAAACATATTTTCTATGAGCAATTAAAGATTCTATTTTACTAAGATTTTTTATAAGAATATTTTTCTGAATTTTACCCATTTTTTTCTCATAAGTAGTAGGTAATCTGCAACTTAATTCATCTGGGGAAGAAGAACCTGTAATAAAACCTTTTGTATACAAAAAAGAATATATTTTCTTTATAAAAAGATAAGTTTTAGGAGTTATAAAAGATTTATATAAAAAATATTGAAAAGCTAAAGATATTTCTTCTAAAGTTTTTGGCTTAGAATATTTTTCATAGTATTTTTCAATTTTATCTTTTAAGTCTTTATTATTTATTTTCGCCCAACCCCCAAGACCAGAAGTAACAGGTTTTGACCATTGAGATGAAAAAAAAGCCGCATCTCCAAAATTACCAACTTCAATGCCATTATATTTTGAGCCAATAGCATGACAAGAATCCTCAATAACAAATAAATTGTATTTTTTTGCATTTTCAATTATTTTATCCATTTTAGCTGGTATTCCAAAGGTATGTTGAGCAATAATAGCTTTTGTTTTTGGAGTTATTTTCTGTTCTATTAAATCTGGATTAATATTGAAAGTATTTTCATCAATATCAACATAAACAGGTTTTGCACCACAATATAAAATAGCATTTGGCACTACAACACAGGTAAAACCAGGTAGAATAACTTCATCATCAGTTTTTACACCTATCGATTTTAATATAGTATAAAGAGCAACCCTACCTTTGAAGAAAAAGTAAAAATTGTTTTTCATATTAAACCTAAACCTCTTTATAAATACTAAAGTTTTAGCTAAAGTTTTTTAGACCATAATTGATAATATTTTGCTAATTTAGATAAAGTAAGCATTACACTTCCAGATTTTTCTATAAGATTGTTTTTATTACTCATTAAGTAATTAAAAACAAAATAATAAACTTCAAAACTATACTTACTTAAATCTAACCAACAGCTTGTTTTCAAAATATGATTTATTGAAAAATCTTTTTTTTTATCTACTCCATTAACATAAAAAGCTATATTATTTTCTTTTCTCATAGATAAAAAGGTATTTATCAACAGTCTTATATCATTTTCTTCAAAAACAATATTATATGAAAATAATAAATCAACAAAAGATACCTCAATGCTTCCATGTGAATAATCTTCAGGCGTTCTATTAAATATATATAAAGGTCTATAACCCCATACATATTTCCCATCTTCTTCAATAAAAACCAAATTCTTAAAAAACTTAGCAATCGAAATTGTTTTTAAATAAAATTCTATGTTATCCGTTAACAAATACAGTAGAAAAATTGATCTGGTAAGTGCAGCAACAGAATTGCAAGGCATCATATTAAAAATATTTGTTTTTATAGGCTCATCGGAATTAAAGTAATAATATCCTTGAGAGTTAATAGGATCATAGGTGTATTGAGAATCAAATTCCCTAATACATTTTTCACAAAATTCTATATAATTAAAAATAAATGGTAAATAATCAGTCAAATTATCTTTTTTAACAATATATGAAAATAATAATATAGGAAAAGTAATCATTCCAGTATGAACCATATGAACATTGTAAACATTGTCAATCGAATATTTGTTTGAACTCCAACCATACCTAATTCTATCTTTGAAATCTTTTCTTTGTAAATAAATATCAGAATTTTGAATAATTTTATTCGTATGATCCACAAACTTATTTAAATAAAAAAAATCATTTGTTACCAAGTACATATCTATATATGATTCTAAAATATAACTTTCTCCCCATGCCAACCAACCTAAATCATTAGTGAAATTGCTATAACCTTTACCATCATTTATGTTTGTATCTATTATATTATAAAGATTAATTATATAATTGAGATTTTCCTGAAAATGCTTCAAATAAAAACTAAAAAAATTAATTGAAATTAATAAAATAAAAAAAAAACAGATACCTTGATTAATAATTTATTCATTTTGTTCTTTACTCTATCATTCCCTTTTCAATAGGATTTGTTGAACGATATTTAATAAATTTACTCAAATAATATCGAAACTCTGTAATAAATGGCTTAATATCATCAAATTTTAAGTCCATATAAAAATTAGAATCAAATTTGAAATATGATAAAATATTTTTGATTTTATTTTTAGAAAACTTAGTAGTATTTAATAGGCTAATAAAATCACCTATTATCCATTTTGATATCAAGTGGTCTTGATATTCTGGAATATTTTCTATTTTACAACCAAGTCCAATTAAATATTGGTAATAAGGAAATTCTATACCACAATCAATATCATGAGAAGTTGTCCCCCAATATCTAGGATTAGCTTCAATTAAACAATAATTTCCATTGTCTTCATTCACTTTAAATTCCATCATGCAGACACCGGTAAAGGAAATTTTCTCTAATAGTTTTTTTGCAGAATTAAGAATATTTTGGTTATGAATACTTTCACATTTTGTACAAGTACCACCAAAATAATCTTTTTCTCTTAAATTTCTTCTGATAAAAGAAGCTACTGTCTTGCCTTTATATGCTAATAAAGATACTGCATACATTTTGCCATTTACATATTCTTGAATGATGGGTGGTTTTTCAGCAAAATTCCCTATTTTACTTAAATCATTAAAATTACTTAAAAACTCTTCTTTATTTTTAGAAATTCTTACACCTTTAGCACCATTCGATTCTTGTAGTTTTATTATATTTGGATATTTAATTTTTTCACTTAAACCTTTTAAATCTATGTTTTGATCATAAAATATTGTCTCAGGAATTGATATATTATTGTCAATTGCTAATTTACATAACTCTTTCTTATTATATAAACTATATATATTTTCATAATTATCAATTGGTATTATTAGCTCTTTTGGTAAACTATTTCTATACTTTGCTACTACTAAAATTTCTTCGTGAATAGGAATATAAAAGCCTATTTTATTTTGAATTATGTAATTATTTATGTCAGAGATAAATTTTTCTGGATAAATATAGAAATTTGAATAAGTAAATTTACCTTTAACATATTTAGAACTTCCTGTCATAAAGTTCTTTGACATATCTGCTGCATATACATCTAAACCATGCTTTGAAAGATTTCGTGCAACAGCATAAGAATTTCTGCACCAACCATAAGTAACTAATACCTTATTTTTATTTAAATCTGTCATTATTTACTCCTATAATATTAAAAGTCCAGTAAAGATCTGTTTGATATATTTTTTTCAGAATAAAGTTTTTATTATGTACATTGTATGAATTTAAATTATCTTTCCATATAGTTGAATATAATTTAAAATTAATATTGTTGGAAATATCATATAGAATTTTCAACATTATATTTGAAAATCCTTTGCCTCTAAAATTTGAATCTATCATAAGACCCAAAAAAGCTTTTTTATTTATAAATAATCTTAAGAAGAAATATCCTATCATCGCTTCATCTTTAAAAAGACCTATATTTATAAAAGATGGTAATGATAAAATTTCGCTAATTTTTTTTACTGAAAAGCTAAAAGGTTGAAAAAACTTACTTTGATTTTCTTTTTTTTGCAGCAGTGAAAGAAGCGATGCTAAATCATTAATTCCCAAAACTTTTATTCTAATATTTTTGTCTTTAATTAAATTAATAAATTCCTTGCATTTAAAATACGAATCAACTTTTAACTTTATTTTGGGATATAAAAAATAAAATAATAATGAGTTTATATGAGAAATAATATTCCATATAAAGTGAAATTTATTTTTTATAAAATAAAAAAATTTGTATAGAAAATACATTATTCCTTGACTCCGGTTTCTTGATTTAAGTAATGAAGTATTTTTTCTCTATAAAAATTAAATTTTTCACCTGTAAAATGTCTTTCTCCTTCAATATCAATGTACTCCTCATATATAATATGTGAAGGTCGTTTACTTAATACAATTACTCTTGATGCTAAATAAACAGCCTCTACAACACTATGAGTAACAAATACTATTGTTTTATTGAAATCTTTTAGTATTCTTAACAATTCTTGTTGCATTAATTTTCTAGTCTGAGCATCCAAAGCTCCAAATGGTTCATCCATAAGTAATATAGGAGGTTCATATGCTAAAGCTCTAGCTAGTGAGACTCTTTGTTTCATTCCACCTGATAATTTATACGGATATTCATTTTTAAATTCCCCTAAACTGACAAGATTTATGTAATACTCTGCAATTTCTTTTCTTTCTTTTTTGGTTTTATTAATTAAACCAGATTCGACATTACCTAAAACAGTTAACCAGGGAAATAATGCATAATCTTGGAAAACAAAACCATAATTTCTATTTGGTTTAGTCACTTTACTATTCATTACTATTATTTCACCAGAAGTCGGTTTTTCAAATCCAGCTATCATATTTAAAAAAGTTGATTTTCCGCAACCTGAAGGGCCTAATATTACTAAAAACTCTCCGGGAGCAACTGAAAAAGAAACATTATCAATTACTAAGAGATTTTCAAATGTTTTTACAATATTTTTGCATATAATTATTTTATCCATTATTTATATCCCCATTTTGAGATGGTCTGATATTCAATAAAATATATTATCAATCTATTCAAAATATAACCGAAAATTCCTATAAAAAATAACAAAATAAGCATCAAAGACAGATTATATGACTGTCTTGAAATAAATAAAACTCTTCCTAAACCAGAATTAATAGCTACAATCATCTCAGCTCCCACAAGGGCTCTCCAAGAATATGATACCCCTAGTTTTAACCCAACTAAAATATTGTTCATTGAAGCTGGAATATATACCTTAATATATAAATTAAAAAACCTATAGCCCATTATTTTTGATGCTTTAATAATATCTTTATTAACATTTCTAAAACCTTCAAGAAGATTGAATGTTATGGCAAAATATGAACCTAAAAAAATTGAAATAATTATCGTTTTTTCACTAATGCCTGAAATTATTAATAAAAATGGTACCCATGTAATTGTTGGTATGGATAATAAAAAACTTAAAATTGGTTTAAAACTATAATAGGCATACCTACTTAAACTTAAAATTATAGCGGTCAAAAAACCTAAAGATACTGCAAGAATATAACCTATTATCATCCTTTTTAAACTTATTAATATATCTAATGCAAGATTAAAACTGTAAATCTTTAGTATTATACCAAGAAAAAATACAAAGATACTTAAGATAAAAGAGAATATCAAATTTCTTTCTTCTATCTTGTTTTTATTCATACTTTTCTTTCATTCCCCATTTATAAACTGAAGTTTTTTCTAGATAAGCTAATATTACATATTCAATTAAAAAATACAAAAGACCAGAATAAAAAATTCCTGCAAACATAGTTTGAGTATTTAATAATTCTCTAGCATTAAATATGACATAACCTAGACCATACATATAAGCTGCTATCATTTCTACGGCAATAACTGTTCTCCAGGTTCTTGCAAAAGATAATTTTAATCCAATAAAAATATAATTTAAGATACTAGGGATATATATTTTTATTAATTTTTTTATAAATGGATATTCAAAAATATCCCCCAAATAATCAAATTCCTTTTTTACTTCTTTGAGTCCATGATAAACATTGTATAAAAAAGGGAAAAACGCCGCAATGGAACAGGTAATAATAATAGTCTTATTGCCAAATCCAAAAATTATTAAGAATAAAGGTGCCCAGCTTATACCTGGTATTGACATGAAAAAAAGTAATATATTTTCTATGAATTTCATAGAAGGCAAAAAACTTATTATCAAACCAAAGAAAAATCCTAACAATACCCCTATTGATACGGATAGAATAAGTCGATGAAAAGAATTAACAATATTTGGAATAAAAGTTTTGAAATCCATCATATTCAATAAAATCATTTTTGGAGAAGGTATGAGAAAAATATTTATAATCTTATTATCATGTAAGAGTTGCCATAAAATTAAAAATAATACTATAACAAAAACTGGTAAAATAAATCGTAAAATTTTATCTATTTTTTGATTAATTTCATAGCCTCCTGAATCAATGAGTTATCCCAATAAATTTTCGGAATAGATTTGATTTGCCCTTGATCATAAAGAAATTTTGCAGTTTCGGTAATTTCATCAATTATCTTCTGATCAAAATCAAGGCTAAAATCAATTCTTTGAAAAATAAGTTTATATGCATTTGGTGAAATTAAAAAATTATATTTTGATGAAGCATCTGATGCATATTTCGCTGCTTCTTCTATATTTTCCTGAATCATTTTTACTTTTAACAAATGAGCTGCTAAAAATTTAATAAGTAATTTTTTATTTTTTTCAAAGAAATTTCTTGTTGTATGCATCATTACTGGGGTTAAAGCAATATCACCATAAAATTTAATGACTCTTCCTATGCCTTGATCTTCACAAACTTCACCTGTGGGTGACCATACTGTAAAAGCCTCTATATGTTTATTTGCTAAAGCAGCGATCATATCTTCAGTCTTAATATTTACCCATTGAAAATCTTCCCAAGATAAATCAGGTAATGTATCAAAGTATTTTCTTAAAACAAATTCAGCTCCGGTTCCAAATCTTGTTCCAACCTTCTTGCCTTTTAAATCATACCAACTTTTATATGGAGAATCTTTTCTGACTAATGTAGAATACCTATTCCCTCTTTGTACAATTGCAATTATAAGAGCTTGATCGCCCATAGCATTAAATAGTGCTATTGATTTCGAATCCGAACCTATATTAACATCTATACTTCCTGAAATTAAAGCTTCGTTGTTTTCTGTTCCAGAACTAAATAAAATGTGTTCAACTTTTATTCCAAACTGAGAAAAAAAATCATAACCTTTCATTAAAAATTCTTCAGGATAGAGTTGCCCGCCATACCTTATAACTTGCTCAGTTTTATCTTTATTACATGAAAAAAGAACAACAATGATAAGCAAGAACAAAAATAAAATACTTATTTTTTTCATAATTCACCCCTTTTAATCTATAATTAGATAATAAATCAAATTGATTTAAACTCAAATATTTTATCTCAAAAATTAGCTTTTTCAATTAACTCTATAAGCTTTTTGCTTAACAATGCAATATCATGATATCTTTTTACATATTGAAAACCATTATAACCGATTTTATCTCTTTCTTCTGAACTTGATTCAATAGCTTTTTGCATCGCCTTTGCTAACTTTTCTGGATTTTCAGGCTCGACATTAAATCCACAATTTGCTTTTTTTACTAAATCAACCTTTTCATTACAAGCAGATATTATAAATCTGCCAGAACACATATAATCAAACAATTTATTTGGACTTAATCCATTATTTAATACAGATAGTTTCATAAGATTAAAAACAAGTATATCCATATCTTGTAAAATGGATGGTATATATTTCTTTGGAACGGGATTAAAAAATTTTATATTATCTAATTTAAGATTTTTAGATAGCTCAACTATCTTTTCTTTTTCAGGACCATCTCCAACAAAATTAAAATTATATTTATCACTAAAGCCATTTGAATTAAGTAAACTACATGCTTTTAGAATATTATCTAAAGCATTTGCTTTACCATGGGCTCCACAATAACAGAAATTTATCTTATTTTTATCAAATTCAATGTTAAATTTAAAATTGTCTTTATTATAAATATATTCCTCAATATCTACACCATTTGGGATATAGCAGACCTGGTCTGGTTTTAAGCCTTTATTAATAAAATAGTTTATTGAATTTTCTAGCAAAGTAATAATATAATTTGATTTAGAATAAATATACTTTTCTAAAATAGAAAAAAATAAAACAACCGGATGAAATTGACTGATAGACCCTATTTCTACTAAAGATTGTGGCCATATATCCCTAATTTCCGTTATTAAAATTGATTTGTATTTTCTACTTAAAATTACTCCAGCTAAACATGCAAAAAGATGAACAGATGAGCCTATAATGACATCAGGTTTTTCCTTTAAAACTTTATTATATCTTAAAACAAGCATAAAATAGGACAGCATATTTAAAAATCTTTTAATCCCATTACCTACATATATAGGTTTTGTATTAACCCAAAAGAATCTAACTCCTTCATAAAATTCTATTTTAAATTTTTCATTGTTGCTTAAAATATTTAAGTCTTTTCCATGTAAAAATGAAGATGCAAAAATAGTAACTTTATATCCATTTCTTACTAAATATTTTGAAATATCATAGTGTCTTGTTCCACCTGGATATATATTAGGTCTTGCATAATGATTAAATATCCAAATATTTTTTCCCATATTAACTATTATTACCTATTTATTTAATACTATTTCATATACATTAAAAAGCTTTTTTTCTTCCTTTTCCCAATTATATTTTTCTAAGACTGCTGTTTTCCCATTTTCTCCCATTTTTTTTGCTTCCTGTGGATTATTTATTAAATATTCTATAGCTTTTGATATTTCATTTATATTTCTAGGATCCACACAAATACCACAATTGTTTCCTTCAACTATTTCTCTCCATAATGGAAAATTTGAAGCTATTACTGGAAGCGAAGCTGACATATATTCGAAAAGTTTTACTGGTAATGCAACTAAGTAGTTTTTTACTGGAAATAAAGTTACAATACCTAGCTTACAAATTGAAAGTATTTCTTTTATTTTTTCTCTATTGACAAAACCATAATATTTCACTTTTTTCCATTCATTTAAATTTTCAACCTCTTTTTTTAATTCTTCGCTTTCAAATTCCCCAGCCAAATGCAAAGTTACATCGATATTTTCTATTGCATTAATCAACTCTATTATACCTCTAACTCTTGTAATTCCGCCGATGTAACAAATATTATTATCCTTTTTCATTTCCAACTTGGTACTATACAATTCATCAAGAATTGGGTAATTATTGATATCAATAGTATTTGGATTTATCTTAACAAACCTTCTTTTTATATAAGGTGTTGCAGTTATAATATAATCAAATTTTGTAATAGAATAGTTTTCATAAATTTCAATAATATGCGAAATAATTAATCGAATAATTTTATTAAGATAATGTTTATTTAATATTTGTCTTGGTAAATCTTCATGAACGTCATAAATAACTTTTTTGCCAAATTTTTTTAGTTTCATTCCTATAGGAATAAGTTCTGGATCATGGAAATGATATATCTCAGCATTCACTTCTAAAGCTTTTTTAAAAACCTTTTTTGTTGTTTTTAATATTCTCTCTATTCTATTTTTAGGTTTTCCAATATCATATATTTTTATATTATCTACAGTTTCATCCCCTTTAGCATCAGCAACAATTAGATTTACATCAAATCCTACCTTTGATAGTGTCTTACATTCTTTTATAAAAATCCTTGTGTCATATCTATGATGAACAGATGTAAGATGACAAACTTTATTAATCATTTTAAATCCTTATAGATATTTATCAGTAAGTTTTCTTGTTTTTCCCAATTATACTTATTTTTGATTTTTATTATTTCATTATGAAAGTAATCAGGTTTTAGTTTCATAAACAAATTAATCTTTTCAATTAATTCTTCTGATTTATTTTCATTGCATATTAAACCTACATTATATTCCTGTAATAATTTACTAATTTCAAATGTGTTAGATGTAATAAAAGGAATTTCTGCCATTAAATATTCAAATATTTTATTTGGTAAAGCAAAATTATGATTTAAGCAATTATTTTCATATAAACATATCCCACAATCTGCACTGCTTGTATAATCTAATAAAACCTCATTTTTTACAGCTTCATGAAAAAAAATATTATTGTATATTTTAGATTTTTGTAATATTTTATTTACTAAAGAACCACTACCTAAAAAAATCACAACAGGCATATTATAATATTTATCCTCCGATTCAAATATTTTACAAAAAGAATCAATTATTACTTCTATGCCACGTCCTTTTGATAGTCCTCCTTGATATAAAAAAATTTTTTGATTTTTATGAATATTAAATTTCTCTCTAAAAATATCTTTTTTTTCTATCTTTACATAGTATGGTACATTATAAATCACTGTTGGTTTTTTTATTTTGTATATTTTAGAATACTCATTGGCTATACTATCACTGACAGTTATGACTGAATCAGTGTATTTAAGCAAATATTTTTCTAAAATTTTGCTAATCTTCTTTTCTATTTTTGAAATACCATTTCTTTCTATTTCATATTCATGAGCATCATAAACAACTTTAGCATTTTTATTAAAATATTTTTTAATAATTACACCAATAGGTAAAGCATTTAAATCATTGCAATGAAATACATCAAAAGACTTATATTTGTTAACAAATCTAAATATAAACTCTATATATTTTATAAATTGTATTGGTTTATACTTTAGCCATTTTCTAGTTTTAAGTCTTATTCTATGGACTTCCACTCCATTCATATTTTCATGTTCTTGTAAACCATCTTCATGTAAAGCAACCACAATAGAATCGTATCCGGCTTTTTGTAAGCTTTTGCATTCTTTATAGACTCTTATATCATTTACAAAGTTATTTAATACTATTAATGCAATTTTTTTCATCTAATTCCTTTTTATTATTAATATTTAAATATGTATTTATCATAAAATAAATAAGAAAAATTTGTTTTGAATTAAAAAATTCATCACCACTAATAAAAACCTGTATTAACCATATGCTATATAATAGTAAAACTGAAATTCGTTTTTTTTCATCTTTAATTTTAGTTTTTTTAATTAAAAAACTTAAAGGATAGAGAGATATTATCAAAACTAAAATTGTTTTAATAATACCACCTTCAATAAATGCACTTAATATAAAATTATGTGGGTAATCATGGCTTCCACCTGGTCTTATAAATTCTTCTAAAGAATAGTAAGATCTAGTTCCTAATCCTATAATTATTTGGCAAAAACTAAATTTTTTGATTACATTCATTGCTTTATTCCATCTATCAAATCTCTCTGAATATATTTCTCTTTCACCTGAATAAGAAGAAAGTATTCTGTTGATTTTGCTAAAGTAAGCGTTAGAAGCCTTTTCTGGATTTGTTTTTATTATTATATTAAAATCAATAAATACTATTAATATTATGAAAATAGATAATGTAGCTAAAAATAAAGCCAAAACAACTTTTTTTTGTTTTATTTTTGTGAATTTACTGAAAACCAGAATATAAAATAATAGATAAATCATAGATCTTCTAGAACCAGATAAAAAACCAAAAAGAAAAATAATTATTATGTTAAAAATATAAAATGATAAAAAAGATTTATCCTTTTTAATATTTGATAAAATAATAAAAATACTTGTTAATAAAGATAGCATAAAGATATTGTAGTCTGAAAATGCAGAAAAGTATTTTATATTATTTTTTAATATGTTTTCATTAAAAATTGCTATATCAAAAAACTGTAAAATAGTCATTAAGAGCAGTGTAATATAACTTAATATACCAATATTATAAAATAATTTTATTTTATAATAATAATCAAGTAAATTTAAAGAAATAATTGATAAAAATAATGTAAATAGATAATAAAATAATATTATTGTTTCTTTTAGACCTTGGTTTTTTTGTGGACTATAGAATGAACCTATTAAAGAGTAAATTAAATATAAAATTATCAAAAATATTAATATTAAAAATCTATTATTAATTCTTTTATTAAAACTATATCCTGAAAAGGCAAACAATACAAGACATATTAAAAAAAGAGAAAATGAAATATTTGATAAGGAAATACCAAAAATTCTTATAAAAAATGGAGTTCCTATCTCAAAAATAGCAGTAGACCAAAAAAATATTAAAGTTAAATAAATAAATTTTAAATATATGTTTTTTGATAAATTCAATTCACTTTCCTAATCCAGATTTAATAAATTTAGATATTGCGTATAACATCCAGCTATTACTCCATCTAATCATATCGGTTTTATCAAAAAAATGAAAACCAAATAAAATTTTAATATTATTATAAAAATATTTATCTTTTGAATCCCACAATTTAATAAAAGTTTTTTCCAAAATACACAATACTCTTTTTTTTGCCTTATCATCAAGATATTCATTAAACTCAGTATAAAATAAATAAGCTTCAGCAAGAGAATGACTTTCAATAGTAGATAAAAAAATATTTTTTTTAAATTTATATATAAAATTACCAGTAAAATATTTTAAATATAAATCTATTCCTTTTGATAAATATTTTTTTAATTTCAAATTATCAAAATAGTTATTTCCATATTTAATTATATTATTTAATGCTCGTAAAACATATCCTAAGTGATAATTATCAACTGATAAATTTCTTGTAGGAGGCCCTGCGTAAGGAAAAGTATTGGTATTATCAAAATCATTTAGTGAATAATTTAAAGCTTTATTAACTAGTTCTAATATATCAGAATTATTTTCATTTTTGTTTAAATAAGTATACTTTACTAATATTTCTGCAAATAATATGTTTGCATTATGCACATGATAATTTGAATTAGGAGTATACATAAAGCAAATTGAATTTTCGGAATATTTATCATAAGGGAAAACTGATAACATAGATGTAACTATTTTATTAAAGATATCTAGATATTTTTGATCATTACTTATATGATAAATCTCAAAAAATGTATTTGCCACAAAATATGTGGTTATTAAATTAGGTGTAAAAGTTGTTAATTTAGTATCATCATAAAAGTAATATTCTACATTATGAGCCCATATAAATTTATTATCAATTCCTAAAGAAATAATAATTTCTATTATTTTTTCTATTTTTTCTTTGAAAAGATCAAAGTCATAATTAGATAATGCTGAGGAAATTAAAGCTAAGCTTTTTGTAAAGTATTGTTTATTTATATTAAGTTTTTTTACAATTAATGGATTAAAAAACAATTGAAATTGAAAAAATAAATATAATAAAACTTTTTTAAAAGGTTTAAATTTAATTTTCTTAATTTTATTAACTATATTTATAATTCTATCATTATATTTAATTGAAGATGGATCTATTCCTTTATAACTTTCCTTTTCAATATGGTTAAATAAATCCAGAAAATATTCTTTATAATTAAGCTTTTTTTTCATCAAGGATCCTTTGTAATAAAACAAACAAAATTAGATAATTTATAATTATGGTTATTGCAATAGATCCAATTATATAAATTGATTGGACCTTTAAATACCCTAATATAAAAATTGGTATATAAAAAACAAGTATCCTTGAAATTTCCCAAATTAAATAAATAGTATTTTTTTCAAAAGCAAAAAAAACTTTACAGAAAGGTGAGAAAACAAATTGAAAAAAAAGTGAAAAACTTAATATTGATGAATAAGTTCCAGCCATAGCATAATTTGAGCCAAAAATAAATGAAAATATCTGTTTTCCAAAAATTGCCAATATAATTACTGGAATGATTAAAAAAACTGAAAGTTGCAAAATTATTTTATTAATTTGAGTTTTAATAGTGCTATTTTTAGCACCTTTGTTTTTAAGTTCACTTACTCTTTGAAAGACTACATCTGCAATATTATTTCCAATTATAGAAACAGGCAACATTAAAATACGTAATGTAAAAAATAAACTTCCAAGTGAATTTTTATCTAAAAAAAAACCAAGAACAAGGTATCTTCCATTATTTGAGAAAATATTTAATAATGAAGAAAAAGTTGTTTTTTTGGGAAATTCAGAATATCTTTTTCCCACTTCTTTTATTTTTTTTATTGAAATTTCTTTGATTATCCCTTTATCATTTTTTATAAAATTAAAAACTAATCTTAAAACTGCAATAAATTGGCCTAAAAATTGTCCAACAATTATAAAACCATTAGATATTTTTTTTAAAAAGAAACCAAAAAATACCTGAAAAAAACCACTTGCGGTACTTTGAACAACCCTATTTACAGCTACTACTTTAAATTTTTTATTCCTATTATTCCAATATATAAGGTTTTGATGTATAGTTGTAAGTAAAATACCAAAAACGGAAAATAATAACCATTTGGACAGATTATCGTTTTTTAATAAATAAGCTATTTTATTTTTAAATATTAATGAAAAAGGAATTAACAAAAAAGTGGAAATAAAAGATATTAATATTGAAAGACTTAAAACATTTATTGCATCTTCATTTTTATCTGGAAGCATTATAGCAATATCATATCTACCGCTAGCTATGACACTGAATATATTTGTTATTGAAAGATATATAGCTAAAAGACTAAAATCCTCTGGAGTATAAATTCTGCTTAGAATTGGACTGATTAAAATTGGTATTGCTTGGGAAATGATAGAACCACTCATTAAAGTTACAACATTTGAATAAAACTCATTTTTAATAAGTTTTGATTTTATTTTTGTAATAATATTCATGTTTTTTACTTTATTGCTTTACAATCTCTTTCCAATTTTTACAAAAAAAATCAAAAATGTAAAGAATTAACAAAGATATTATAAATGCTATTAATATAAATAATAGTATTTTTCTAATAACTAAGGTGTATCTAAAAGATTCATATTTGCAAATATCTTGAAAATAAAAATTGATATTAAGTGAACCTGCATTTAAAAATTCTCTATGAATAAATTCTAGTAACATATCTTTAGTCATTTTAAAGTATTCAAATTTATTTTCTGTGTTTATACTGCTTAAATATTCATAAATTAATCTATAATTTTCTCCTAAATTATCGTTTCTTAAATCAAAAATTGCTTGTATTCGCTTTTGCAACTGTATTAGTAATAATAGAATTTCTGTACGAACTTGCGATTGTTCGAAATCCTGAGTCAAAATTATAGAATCACTTGAAATCATAAGAGGCTTTTGTAAAGTATAAAAAAGATTGTCAATTCTATTATTAAAAATATAGGATAAAATATAATTTATAAATCTTTTTTTTATGTTTTCACTAATTAAATCTTTAGTAAGTATTTTGATTGTTAAAGAATTTACAGGAAAGTCTTTAGGATCATAGCTTTTTACTACACCTTTAATTTCTGAAGGATATAAAAATAGAGAAGTTATATTAAATCGTCTTAATAAATAATGTGAAAAAAGATCTCTTCGTAAATAATTATTAAAATCATTAAAATAATTATAAGATATTGAAAAATCGGGTCTTAAAGTAATTAAATAAACATATCGAAAACCAATTTGCCTAAAAGGCCCTTCTGTTTTGATTAATAGTTCAATTTGATTTTCAGTATTATTTTTTTTATTAGGGAAAATTTTATATAATCTTATCATATCATCAGGAATATTATTAGCTGAGCTATTGGGCAATTTTATATACTTTTGTGGTATAGGTAGTTCTATTTCTGCTTTTTGAAATTTATAATCTGTATAAATAAAAAGAGTCAATACCAAAACATAAATTACTAAAAATATTATTTTATATTTCCTAACTATATTTATTATAGATGAAAAAATTGATATAATTAAATCTTTTAATTTAATTTCATCATTATCAAGTCTTTTATTGTCCATATGCTTTCCCCTAAATTTTGCTATAACTATTAAATTCAAAAATTTCTTAAAAATTATAATAATATTTCTATACAAAAATCAAACTTACATCTATTAATAACAAATTTTTGATATTTGCAAGTTTTTTAATAAAAACTATAACTTAAAAACCTTATCATCTTCAATATGAACCTGCTTCACAGCATTTCTCATATCTACAACAAGCTGGGCTTTTTCAACTATATGGGGAACATCGAAACAGGAATGATTGGTTGTAAAAACAACACAATCCACACTTGAAATAAGATCATCGGTTAGTTCAACTCCTTTCCAGAGTTTTCCATTATCATCAACAACTTCAGAAATGTATGGATCATGATATAAAACAACGGCTCCCTTTTTTGCAACATGTTCCATAACCAAAAGAGCTGGACTTTCACGAGGATCATCAATATCTGGTTTGTATGCTACACCTAAAAATAAAATCTTTGAGCCATTCATAGGCTTTTTGTGCCTATTAAGTGCATAGGAAATCTTATTCATCATACGATAAGGCATAAGATTATTTATCTGTCCTGCTGTATGTATCATGGTAAGATCAAAATTGAAGCCTTTTGCAATATATTCAAGGTAAAATGGATCTAAAGGAATGCAGTGCCCACCAATTCCAGGACCTGGATAAAATGCTTGAAAACCGTATGGTTTTGTTTTAGCAGCTTCTATAACTTCCCAGATATTTATATCCATCTTACCAGCTAAAAGTGCAAGCTCATTTATAAGACTTATATTTATAAGCCTATATGTATTTTCAAGTATCTTAACCATTTCTGCTGCTCTTGGAGAACTTACAGGATATAGATTAGCTATAGCCTTACTGTAAAGCGCAAGTGCAATCTCTTTTGCTTGCTGTCCCAAAGCCCCAACAACCTTTGGCGTGTTTTCTGTTTTATAATCCTTATTACCTGGGTCAACACGCTCTGGAGAAAAGCATAGCCAGAAATCTTTACCTTCTTTCATCCCTGATTCTTTTTCTATCAAAGGCTTCATAAAATCTTCTGTTGTTGTAGGATATGTTGTGCTTTCAAGACTTATAAAAGTACCACTTTTCATATTTTTAGCAATATCTATACATGAAGTTTCAATATAGCTCATATCTGGTTTTTTGAATTTATCAAGAGGGGTTGGAACACATATTATTAATGCATCACATTCTCTTATTTTACTAAAATCTGTAGTCGCAACAAGATATTTATTTTCAACACAGTATTTTAATTCTTCATCTTTAACATCACCAATATAATTTTGCCCTTTTTTTACAAGGTCAGCCTTTTTTTCACTTTTTTCAAAACCAATAACTTTTATCCCTTTTTTTGCAAAAGCAACTGCCAAAGGAAGTCCTACATAACCAAGTCCAATAATCCCTACAATCACCTTATTTTCCCTAATTTTTTGCATCATTTGCTCAAAACTGCTCATTTAAATCCTCTCCTTTTTATTTTATTAGTTTTATCATATCTCGTTTATCTTGTTTATTTTATTTATTTTATCTTATTTCGTTTATCTTATTTATTTTATTTCTTTTATCCTTATTTATTTTATCTTATCATTTTTATCCTGATTATCTTGTCCTATTTTTATCCTTTTTTGAAAATCTCTTTGCCGACCCTGTCTATATGCTCTTTTATTGACTCATCAAGAAGTTCATATTTTGCTAAATCTATCTTGTAAGGTATATCCAGTTGCTCCAATTCATCCAGTATTTTTAAGTAGCCTGAAAATGTAAGCTTTGGAGCAATTATAACAATGTCAATATCTGAGCCATCTGTAAAATTTCCTTTAGCTCTTGAACCATAAATAATGGCTTTTTCAACATTATCATTTTTACTTAAAACATCAACAATCATTTTCAAATGCTCTGGTTTTAATCCAAATTCATTCTTTTCCATTTTATTAAGTTTAAATAAATTTTTTCAAATTTAATTTCTTAGATTATCATCATCATTTATTAACTTGTTAAAGTATTTATACAAATCAAAAAACTCAAAAAAATATTTTTCAATAATACTATTAAGGATTTGTTCAGCAATATTTTTATTATATGTATGAGCTGTTAAATTCCTTGAATTAATCATCTCAATCCAGATTTCACCATTTTTCAATATACCATATTTATATGCTAACTTTATTGTATCTCTTGATCCAACTATATCATTTAGTCCTTTATAAATTAAATAATCTCTAATCATATTCCAGGATAGCTCAAATGTATATTCAAAAGATTGAACTATGCCTTGCTTTTCAAGATCTGTAAGTTCTCTTTGTTTATAAAGTTCAACAGCATCTTTAAGTTGTGAAAAAGCTTTTTCAAAATTGCTAAATCTTTGTTTCCATCTTATATCTTGCTGCATAAAAATATACCTTTATTCTTCAATAATCAAAAAGATTTTACAATATTTGATTTTTACTATCTATTTTATAGCCTTTGTTAACATTTTTTAATTTATCTGTAAAATTTTTCAATTGTATCACAGACATAATCTACCTCATCATCTGTAAGCTCTGGATACATAGGAAGAGCTATTATTTCATTTGAAATCCTTTCGGCAGCAGGAAAATCTCCCTTTTTATAACCAAGATATGAAAAACATTTTTGAAGGTGAAGAGGAAGTGGATAATATATAGAATAGCCAACTTCGTTTTCAGCTAAGAATTTTGCTAATTCATCCCTTTTATCTACCAAAATATTATAAACATAATAAACTTCATGATTATTTTTATCTACTTTTGGGATTTTTATCCCACCAATCTTTGAAAGCCTTTCGGTATAATGTTTAGCATGTTTTGCTCTTTGCAAGATAGATTGTTCGGTTGTTCTTAATTTTACTCGAAGTATCGCTGCTTGAAGAGTGTCAAGCCTTGAGTTATAACCTATATAATCATGATAATATTTTTTTGATGAACCATGAACTCTATAACTTTTTATTTTATTATAAAGTTGCTCATCATTTGTTACCATAAGCCCAGCATCACCATAAGCCCCAAGCGTTTTTGTGGGAAAAAATGAGTAGATGCCTATATCTGCTATAGTTCCAGCCTTTTGCCATTTCCCATCTACAAAACTTTCCATCCCCCATCCTTCTGCTGCATCTTCCAAAACCTTTAAATTATATTTTCTTGCAATATCCATAACTTTTTGCATAGGGGTTGGCTGCAAAAATAGATGAACAGGTATTATACCTTTAGTATTTTTAGTGATCTTTTCTTCTGCCTGGTTTAGATTCATATTTAAGGTTTCTTCATCTATATCTACAAGCACTGGTTTACCTTTAAGGCGTGCTACACATGAAGTTGATGCGAAAAAGGTAAATGTTGGAGTTAAAACTTCGGCTCCATCCTTAAATCCTAATATATCTGAACCAATAACAAGAGCATCAGAACCAGATGCTACACCTATGGCATATTTTACATTTAAGTATTTTGCCGCTTCCTTTTCAAACTCCGCGACATCTTTACCAAGGATAAAATCTCCTCTTTCTAAAACATCAAAAATTGCATTGTCAAACTCTTCTTTTCTTTTGTGATATTCTCTAACTGAGGTATAAAATGGAACTTTCATATTAACACCTTTTTAAGCATTTTTGTTTGAATTTTGTTAAAAAACCTAAATAATATATCAAAAACTATTTGGGTTAAAACTTATCAAAGTATCTAAAATTATTTCAGATGTATTTCCTTCACCGTATAGTTTTATATCTTTACCATACTTTGGCATCTTCTTAACTGTAGCCATTATTTTTTCTTCATCTGCTCCAACCAGAGTATTCCAGCCACTTTCAACAAGCTCTGTCCATTCGGTTGAATCTCTAAGTGTAATACAGGGTTTACCAAAAAAATATGCTTCCTTTTGAACACCACCTGAGTCTGTCATAATGAAATAGCATTTACTTTCAAGTAAAAGCATATCAAAATATCCAACAGGTTCAATACAATGAATATGCTTATTTAGTTTAATACCATTTTTTTCAATGACTTTTTTTGTCCTTGGATGAACAGGAAAAACAATTTCATACTCTTGGATTTTATTTAAGGCAGAAAAGATGGATGAAAGTCTTAAAATATCATCAGTATTTTCCTGTCGATGCATTGTAAGAAGTATAAATTTTTCAGGAAGTTTTTCTAAAATCCTTGAATCATTATTTTCAGCCTTTTTTCTGTAGTAAAGCGAAGCTTCATACATTATATCTCCACAAAGACAGATCAATTTTTCATCAGCTGAAGGTTTTATGATCTCTTTTGAATTATTTTGTAAGCTATTTTTTAAATTATTTGTTAATTTATTTTCTGAATTATTTTCTGAATTATTTTTTGAACTATTTTGTGAACTATTTTTTAAGTTAATTTCTGAATTCTTTTTTGAGTTTATTTCTGAAAAATCCTTATAAGGTATCCCTTCTTTTTCGAGATTTTTTACTGCAACTTCTGTTGGACAAAAAAGATATGTAGAAAGATGGTCAGTTAGCCTTCTATTTTGCTCTTCTGGCATAGACATCATAAAAGAACGAAGTCCTGCTTCAACATGAGCGACAGGAACAAGTAATTTGGATGCAGCCAGAGCTCCTGCTAAAGTCGAATTTGTATCTCCATAAACAAGGAGAATCTCGGGCTTTTCTTTTAAGATAAGCTTTTCAATCTTTTCAAGCATAGCAGCAGTCATAGCACCATGAGAAAGGGAACCTATACCAAGATGATAATCTGGTTTTGGTATCTCCATTTCTTTGAAAAAAATATCTGACATGTTTTCATCATAATGCTGACCAGTATGAACAATAATTTCCTTTATTTTTGATGAATATTTTTCCTGTTTTATAAGGCGGCTTAATACAGCAGCTTTAATAAATTGCGGCCGTGCACCTATAACAGTAAGAACTTTAAGCATGAAACTCCCTTTATAAAGAATTAATAGCATAAAAGTAAGAAATAGCAACAAGAGGAAAATAACATTAGTTAAATCATATCTACTAATTGAATATTAATTTTTTTTATTTTTTTTATTCTTTTATTTTAGAATAATTTTTCATTTATTTAATTTTGTAAAAATTTTAACCAAATATTCTATTAAATATTTATTAAATATATATACGCCATATTGATTTAAATGATGTCTATCATAAAAATGTATATTATCATTTAGAGGAATCTTAATTTCATTAAAATTTAAAAAAAATCCTTTTAACTTGAAATATTTATTCAATTCTTCAACATTTGTATATGAAGAATATTCAGCTTTAGTAATTGGAGCATGAACTATAATATATTTTATATTTCTTCTTTTTAGAAGCTTAATCGTTTTTTCAAATGCTTTCCTTTGAGCTGAATTCATTTTTATTTCTTTTTTTGAAAAGTTCACGTTTGAACTATAAAATTGAATTTCTCTTTGGACAAAGCCTCCAGAAATATAAGTATCTAACTTGGATGAATAATCTTCTATTTTTGAATTACCATTTTTTTTAATAAGATAATAATAATATGAATAAATTAATGTATTAAAAATTATGGGATTTGGCGACATAAAAATTAACTTAAAATTATCTTTAGAAAAATAATTTGAGATGATATCAACTGAAGACTCAATTCCATCACTTTCGAAAAGAGGAAAATAAATATCAATAATAATATATTCTGGTTTCAAAATATTTAAATACTTTTTTAATAAGAAATAGCTTTGTAAAGGGGTTTGAGATGTTGTACCTAGATTAAAAGATTTTCCAAATTTGTTGAACAATCTAACATCATAACCTCTATATGCATGAGAAGATCCTAAGAAAAGAAAATTTATATCTCCATATTTATTGGCTTCTATTAATGTTTTTTTTGTCCAACTTTTATTTGGAATAAATTTCAAATTTTTTTGATTTGAACCAAAAATTTCAGAAACTCCGATTACAAAAAATGGATAAATCAATAAAATAATAAAGGATAAAATTAATAATTTTTTTATAAATTTTTTCATATCATTAAAATTGAAAATATATAAATGCAGTTTTACTTGCTTGCATTAGTAATCCAATACACATAACTAAAAAAATATAAAATCCATATTGAATTAAAGGAGAAAATCTATTGATAAAAGCCAACCCATATTTTTCCTTTCTTGAAAAATATTCAAATAAAAGCATTAAAGAAATTGCAAAAATAGTAATCTTAACATCTGCTAAAAATAAAACTTTAGGAAAATCTAAAAATGATTTTGAAAAAATTTTTTCAATACAAATTAATAGATTATTAGTTGTATTAGCTCTAAAAAATATCCAAGCAAAACATACTAAAAGAAAAGTAAACAAAATATTTATTATTTCTTTAATCGAAGGTAATTTTTTATTATATGCTACTATTTCAATATTTTTTCTATTTTTTTTAAGTAAAAGTAAAGGTAAAAAATACAAAGCATTTAATAAACCCCACAAGACAAAATTCCAGCTAGCGCCATGCCAAAAACCACTAACAAGAAAAACTATAAATGTATTTATAACATTCCTTAATAAAGATTTTTTGCTTCCTCCCAAAGGAATATAAAGATAATCTCTAAACCAAGTAGAAAGAGAAATATGCCATCTTCTCCAGAATTCAGCAATATCTCTAGAAAAATAAGGATATAAAAAATTTGTCATAAGTTCAAAGCCAAAAAGTTTTGAAGTACCAATTGCAATATCAGAATACCCTGAGAAATCCCCATATATTTGAAAAGCAAAAAAAATACTAGCTATAAAAATTGAACTCCCTGAATAAATTGAAAGATTTGAAAAAACCTGATCTACTATTTTAGCACAATTATCAGCTATAACTAATTTTTTAAAAAAACCCCAAAGCATTTGTTTTAATCCATCAACAGCTTTAGAATAATCAAATACTCTTCTTTGATAAAACTGAGGAAGCAAATTGCTTGCTCTTTCAATAGGTCCAGCAACCAATTGGGGAAAAAAACTTACAAAAGCTAAAAATGAAAAAATATCATTTGTTGGTTCTAACTTTTTATTAAAGACATCAATTGTATAACTCAAAGTTTGAAAAGTATAGAAACTAATACCTACAGGAAGAACAATACTTAAATGACTTATATTTAGTTGAAACCCAAAAACTGTAAATGCTTTAATAAAATTATCTAAAAAAAAGTTAAAATACTTGAAAAAGCCAAGTAAACCTAAGTTAGTTATTAAACTTATTGATAAATAAATTTTGCGTTTTCTTTTATTTGATTCTTTTTTAAGCAACAATCCAACTGTATAATCAACCATGCTGGAAAAAAATAGAAGTGACAAAAAACGATAATCCCACCAACCGTAGAAAATGTAACTTACAATTACAAGAAAAATATTCTGGTACTTAAGATCATATTTTTGCAATAACCAATAAATAGCAAATACTACTAGTAGAAAGATTGCGAAATCTATTGAATTAAAAAGCATTTATTTTTCCTTTAATCTAATGAATTTAAATTTTTGTCAATTGTTTTTAAAATAAAATCTGTTTAAGATACTTCATCTAGCTAGGGAAAATAAATTTTCCACTTTATAAATATGGGTCATTACCTGATATTGAAGGTTATATATAATTTTAGAGTTTATTCTTTTTATATAAATTTATCGATAAGAAGTAGTTTTTTAGAAAATACGCCTCATCTAAATTTTTAATATTTTGTGATTCTTCCCTAGAAATATTGGGATCTTAGAAGCATTCTTCTATTATTCTTTCATATTTGTTCATATTTATTTATTTTTATTTATGTTTATTTTTTATTTATTTTCCTAAATTTGTTTGCTTATATTAAAATTTATCTATAATTTTTGCTAATCCTTAGTTAAATGAAAAATAAAATTAAATAAAAAACGAATTATTCAATGTACAAATTTCTATAAATATTGACTTGAAACTTTTACTTGAATACCATGTATGAAAGTGGATTCAAACATTTATTGAATTTTCTTATTTCAAAGTGGAGATGACTTCCAGTTGAACGACCTGAACTTCCCATAAGGGCGATTTTGCTTCCTTTTGAAACTCTTTGTCCCACTTTTACAAGTGCTTTTGATAAATGCCCATAAAGTGTTGAATAACCAAGTGGATGAGATATGATTATGCAAAGTCCATATCCGCCTTTTTCTCCAACAAAAGTAACTACTCCATCGTAGGCTGCAAATATTGATGTGCCCCAGACATTTGCAATATCTACTCCACTATGGAATCTTCTAAGACCATTAAATGGATCTCTCCTATATCCAAATCTCGAAGAGATATAGCCATGGGTTGGGAAGCCAAATGCTATACCATATGCTTGAAGTTTTTCAGATTGAGGAAGTTCAACATTTGGCAAAAAAATTTCGCTTTTACCGACAAGTTCATCTTTTGTCGATACTCCATTAGATATAAAAAGTGAAAGTTCATCTATATCAAATTGATTAAGTAGTTTATCTACATCTTCAATCGATTTTACTTTTTTTACAATCCCCATATTTGTAGGAATCCTTAAAATCATACCAGCGCTAAGCATATGTGGATTTTTCATTTTATTAATATTTGCAGAATAAACCGAATCTACAGAAATCTGAAATTTTTTAGCTATTGTCCAAAGACTATCTCCAGAAGATACTTGATAATCAAAATATTTAACAGGAGTCAGGACAACATCTTCACCTCCTGCTGAAAGATAGATATTTTTAATCTCAGAAGTAGAAATATTTTGTTTAAATTCACTACTATAAATTCTAACATAGGGAAGTTTTATAACCTCTTCACTTGAAGAGACGCTTAAATAATCGGAAAAGGCAAACGCTCCAAAAATCAAAAGACCAGCAATTGAAAGGATTAAAAAAAATGTTAAAATAGACTGCAAATTTATTTGAAAAGGTAAAATAATTTTTTCTCTTTTGAAAATTTTAAGAATCGATCTTATGAAAAAATAAAAGTTTGAATAATAAAAAGATTTTTGCTTTTTATAAAATATCTTTGATGAACCAGTGTAGTATGGCATCTTCCCACCAAAATAAAATATAATAACATTAATTTATCGGCAATTTTATATAAGCAACTAAAATTCTTTTTTTAAAAAATTATTTTTACTTTTTATCAAATTTTTTTTCTTAAATTTTTTCAAAATTTTTTAATTTTTTTTTGCTAAAATATTTTTTTCTTCTCTTTTAACTTTTTTTTTCTAAAATTTTCTTTAAATCTTCAAGTAAGTTTAATGCGCTAATAGGAGTTAACTCGTTTATATTAGTTTCTTTTAACTTTTCAATAACAATTTTTTCTGAATTTAACATTATTGGTTCGACTTCATCTGCAAAAAGAAAATTTTTATCCTTAACTTTTTTATTTTTATCTTTAATATTAGTCCTTTTTTCAAAGACAATTTCATTTTCCGAAAGAATTTCCAAAATTGCTTTTGCCCTCTCTATTACCTTTTGAGGAACTGCTGCTAAAGAGGCAACATATATACCATAACTTTTATCTGAAAATCCTTTAATGCATTTCTTTAAGAAAATAACCTTATCCTCCCATTCGCTAACCTGCATATGATAGTTTGAAACTTCAGAATACTCCTCTTCTAAAAGAGTCAGTTCATGATAATGAGTTGCAAAAAGAGTAAAGCATTTGATTTTTGTGATAAGATATTCGCAAATTGAATATGCAAGACTCATCCCGTCAAATGTTGCCGTTCCTCTACCAACTTCATCTAAAATTACAAAAGACTTTTGAGTTGCAAAATTAAGGATTTTAGCAGTTTCATTCATTTCAACAAAAAAAGTAGATTGACCTGATGCAATATTATCCGATGCTCCAATTCTTGAAAAAATAGCATCTAAAATGAAAAATTTACAGCTTTTAGCCGGGACAAAACTTCCAATATGAGCAAGAAATAAAATAAGAGCGGATTGCCTTAAATATGTGGATTTACCAGACATATTGGGCCCTGTAATAATATGAAAAAATTTGTCAGAAGACATGACAAGATCATTTGCTATGCATTCTTTCCCAAGAATTATATCTAATACAGGATGCCTACCTTCCTCTATTTGAATTTTTAATTCGTCATTTATCTGGGGTTTTACCCAATGGTACTTTATTGCTAAAATACTTAAGTTATTTATAACATCTATATATGCTATTGATTTTGCAAGTTTTAATCCTTCATCATAAAATTCTATTATTTTTTCAATAATTCCATCAAATACTTTCTTTTGCATTTCCTTAAATTGATCATTTGCAGACAAAATTTTGGTTTCAAGTTCTAAAAGGTAATTTGTCGTAAATCTTTCATTATTTACAAGAGTTTGTTTTCTGATAAAATTTTGTGGAACCTTATCAAGATTTGGTTTTGAAACTTCAATAAAATATCCGAAAACTTTATTATATTTTATTTTTAAGCTTTGTATTCCGCTTTCTCTTTTCAATTCTTCCTGATATTTTGTTAAAAGATCATTTGCATTATTTGTTATATAGAAAAGCTGATCAAGGCTTTCATCAAAACCATTTTTGATTATCTGCTGCTCGAAATCTGAAGGGGCTGGTTCGACCAAAGCTTTTTCTATCAAATCAACAAGAGATAGAAGGTTTGAATCAACCTTAAATAATTCTATTCCACAATCTTCAAGTATTAAATTTATGGAATTTGCATATATAATCGAGTATTTAAGATTTATCAAATCTGAAGGTATGGCTTTTTTCAAATAAACTTTTGTAAAAAGTCTTTCTATATCAAAAATCTTCTCAAGTTGCTGTGAAATATTTGAAGTTATATTTAAATCTATAAACTTTTCTATTAAAAAGTATCTATTTTCTATCTCAGTCTTATCTTTCAATGGGAAATTTAACCATCTTTTTAAAAGTCTTTTCCCCATCGATGTCTTTGTTAGATTTATACTTGAAAATAAAGTATATGTCTTGTCTATAGGTAAAAATGGCTCGAAGATTTCAAGATTATGTAAGGTCCTTGAATCAATACTTAGAAGATTGTTTTCTTCTACCAGATCAACCTTTGAAAGTATTGGCTTTATATTTACTTCATTTTCTTTTAAGTATAAAATCAAGGCATTTATACATTTTTTAAGTAATAAAGTTCTGATGCCAAGATCTTCTATGGAATAAACAGAGAAAAAAGAGTTAAGTAAACTATCTATTTGGCTGCCTTCAAAATAAGATTCAGATAAAGTAGTTGTGAAAAACCTTTTCGAAAGGTTTTTTAACATCCTGTCTTCACTTGATATAACTATTTCAGAAGGTTTAATCTTTTCTAAAAATGTATAGATCTGCTCAAAACCTTCCTTTTCATTATTATTTAATAGAATTTCTGAAGCAAAAAATTCACCTGAAGATATATCGCACCAACAGATCCCTGCTAAATAGTTTTCTTCATATTTTTCTTCATTTTTGCCTTTTTCTATATAAATCGATGAGATAAAATTATTATCGGTAGCAAGAAGATCCGATTCTATAACTGTTCCAGGAGTGATAACTTCTGTTACTCCTCTTTTAACCATCCCTTTTGCTTTCGCAGGATCTTCAAGTTGCTCGCAGATAACAACTTTATAACCATTTGAAATCAATTTTTTTATATAAATTTTATAAGCATGATAAGGGACTCCACACATCGGATGTCCACTTCTTGAAGTTAAAGTAAGATTTAATACCCTCGAACCAATTTGGGCATCTTCTTCAAACATCTCATAAAAATCACCAAGCCTATAGAAAACAATGAAATCTTTATATTTTGATTTAATCTTAGCCCAATGCTGCATCATCGGAGTGGTGATTTCCATTTAGTCTCCTATTATTCTTTTTTTGCAAGAATTATTCTTTTTTTGCAAGAATGAATTGAACATCACCTTTATCGAACTTTTTTGCAAATCTGTCTGAAATCGGTTTTAAGAATTTGAATCTTGAATCTATTGGAATAGAACCCCATGATTCAATAAACACAGGGTTAAACCCAGTCATTTTCAATAGTGAAATAAGATGAGAACGCCCAAAAAGAGTCAGATGATCTGGAATTAACGATCTCCATTTTAATCTAAAAATTTTACTCCAGATAGAATCTTCTCGTGGTGTTGTAACAAGGACATATCCGCCTGTTTTAAGAATTTTATAAATCTCACCCATAAATTTAATTGGATTTTCAAGATGCTCTATCAAATGTGAAAAATGAATTATATCAAAAAAGTTACTTTCATATCTTGCATTTTCCAAGGTACCATTGTAAATGGTAAGTCCAAAATTTTCATATGCATATCTACAAGATTGAGTGCAGATTTCAACTCCAAATACATTCGCACCTTTATTTTTAAGATGATTTAACAACATACCTGTTGCACATCCAACATCTAAAACCTTTTTCCCCTTAAATCCGCCAATTAGATTTTCTATATTGCAATCTTCAAATGTTTTTAACTGCAGGTTAAAAAAATTTTTATGATTTTCAACCTCATATTGAAAGTATTTATCATCATACCTATTTTGAATAAAGTCATTTTTTGGTCTTGGATTTTGATAAAGAACTCCACATTCATTACATCTAACAAACCTGAAATTTTTCCCTTTATAAACAACAGTATAATCTTTTGAACCACATAAAGGGCAATCAACTTCAAGGAAAACTTCACCATCTCTTGCATTATTTCTCATGTAGAGGTCTTTCATTCACTTCTCCACTAACCAAATTTATTATCATAACTTAATAGTTTTTATAATTTTAAATTTTTATTATTTAATAGCCTTTTATAATTTTATATTTTTTACAATTAAATAGCCTTTAATAATATTATATTTTTTGTTATTTAATAGGCTTTTATAATTTATATTTTTTATTATTTAATGGCTTTTATAATTTATATTTTTTTTCAATTTAATAGCTTTTTACAGTGAATTTTTTTTGTATCTCTTTAAAATTATTATTGAAATCATATACTTTTACTTTTAATATATGCTCTCCATCTGTTACATTTGAAATTATATATTTTATAAATTGAGGTCTACTTGATGTTAGTAATAGTTCAATAATTTTCTTCTTTGAAATAATATCCATTTCCCTTTCATAGATAATTTCATCATCTAAAAAAATTTCTATTTTATATACATTAGATGTAAAGGCAAACCTACCAGACAAATATGTCGAATAAGCGTAAATCAGGATTGGTATAATATTGTTTTTATAGTTCTGCCTAAAAGCAACAGCGACATTTTCTTCATTTAAATAATAAACATTAACAATTGAAACTGAGGTTGAAACAACAGGTTTTATAAATTCTATTGGGTTTATAAAAATACCATTTTCTATTAAAAAGCAGCTAGCTATATTTTTTGTAAACTCTATTTCATCTTTAGGTTTTATTGTGAGGGGTGGATAGGAAAGATCAGTTAATCCAATCAATTTTTCACCACTTCTATATATTGCCAAATTCTTAAAAATACTGTCCTGCTGGTATGGGGAAATAGTATTTTTATTGTAAATCAATTCTGCTGATATATTTGAAGTTAATCTATTATCTGAAGTATAAAATTGAACTGCTGGTAAAAATGCATTTGACCAGTTACAGAAATCTTTCACTAAAAATATATTTGAAGCCGCTTTATTGGAAAATGGTAATAAAATCAAAAGAAAAAATATAAAAAGACAAATAAAGATTGATTTTTTTTTATTCATTATCAAAGCTCCTGATTCAGTGAAAGAATCCACAATTTGTCTTGATTATAAACGGCAAAAATACCATTTGAATCTATAATTTGAATCTGATAAATTGCTTCCCGCAGGTTTTTTTTATAAAATCTATTACTTTCATAATTGTAAACAACAAGCCAAAAATCCTTTCCGTCACTACAAATTAAAACAAAATAAGAATAAAATTCCGCTAAATCAAGTATTTCACCTTTTAAGTTAATGTTATTTAATAAATCAAGTTTTTTTTCTTTATTCCAGTTTACTCTGTAAAGTAAAAGAGAAAATTGGCTTTTTATAATAAGCATTTGATTATCCAGTAAATATGAAAAAACTGATGTATAATTTTTATCTAAAAGGTTTTCGTAAAAAATATTTCCATCTTTATTTAATAAATTAATCTTCTGAGGTCCAAAACCAGAGACAATAATAAAATTATTGGAAGATGAATTTGCAGAAATAGAATAAATAAATGGGGAATCTTTTATAATACTTTCAGAAGATATTGATTCAAATGGGTTAAAAATATAACAATTCCCATTCATAAGAGAAAAATAAAAGCTATTTTTTGTAATTTTATAATCTGTCCAGAAACTGGAAAAGACCTCTTTTTTAATTTCAATGGCTCTATTTTCAAGAGGGACAAACTGAAAAAAAGTTATTTCAAGCCCATTTTTTTTTACTATGGCGAAAAGATTGGAGTCTTTATTTGTCAATGCAATCTCACCACCTGCCAAATAGTTTTTCCCTTCTGTTTTTTTATCAATAATGAAAAATTGACTCTCTTCCTTAGAAAGCAAAAAATCTTTTCCATCATAAAATACTGAATTTTCGCTAAAAATATCTATAAAATTAAAGTTTTTTGATATCTTTGTTATTTTATTTATTCTATTCCAATATAAGATTGAATTCAATTGAAATTTATTATCAAATAGATTTACTTTTTTGTCTTCGATTTGAGCCAATATTTTTAAGTCAGAAGGATTTTCAATTTTTGGGGAATTGAGGAAAAATATTGCTAAAATCACTAAAAATAAAACAAAAGCTAAAAATTTTCTAAGCATAAATTTGCCTAATTTTTAATTATTTTTTAACGCCAGCCAATATCCCGTCTCCAATTGGAAGAAAAATTGGAACTATTCTTTTATCCTGTGAAATAAAACTTAAAAACTGATGTAAGATTTTTGCTCCCTCTACATTTTTACCATCTTCCATATTTACCAGCTTTAATAAATTGCCATTAAATAATACATTGTCAAACAGGATTAGACCATCCTTTTTTAATAAATCAAAACTTTCATTGTAATATAAAGGATATTCTCTTTTTGTTCCATCAATAAAGATAAAGTCAAATCCATCAATATTGGCTTTTTCAGCCTCTTTTATAAGATTTTCTTTTGAAAAATCATTATTTATAAGTTCAACAGGTAGCTTATTTTTATTAATAAATTCAATCCCTTTTAAGAATCTTTTTTTTTCATGTTCAAAAGATATAATTTTCCTTATTTTTTCTCTTCCTCCAAGCCATATAGCCCAGCAAGAAAAACCAGAGCCAAAACCGATTTCAAGAACATTTTCAGGTTTTTTCAAAAATGAAAAAAAGTACAATAATCTTGCACTGTTTCTATCTATTGAAGGAACTTTTTCCTCTAATCTTTGCAAAACAAAATAATTTTCATTTTCAATTTCAATAGATTTAATATTTTTATCCGAAAGAAAATCTACTAAATCTTTATTCATAAATCTTCATTTAATTATACATTCTTTATTTTTTTTATCCTTTTCACCTTTGAATTTAATTTTTTCTATTATTTTAAGTTTTTTTTATTTTTTTTACCTTTGAATTTAATTTTTTCTATTATTTTATGTTTTTTTTATTCTTTTCACCTTTAAATTTAATTCTTTCTATTATTTTATGTTTTTTTATCCTTTCCACCTTTGAATTTAATTTTTTTGATTAATTAAAATTTTTTTCTATTGAGGCATAAGCATTATGGTTATGAATAGATTCCATATTTTCTGCCTCAACTTTGAAATACTTTATTTCTGAGATTTTTTGAAGTTCGTTTGATACTGCTCTAACGATATCTTCAACAAACATAGGATGATTGTATGCATATTCCGTAACATATTTTTCATCAACCCTTTTTAAATATGAATACAAAGGGGAAGATGCATTTTTCTCAGCAATATCTACCAGATCTTCTATCCATATAACAGTTTTTGCCTCTATGGTAATAGTGACAAAGGATCTTTGGTTGTGAGCTGAAAAGCTTGATATTTCTTTTGAACATGGGCAAAGCGAATGGACAGGAACCACAACAGATAAAGTATATGAAAATTTATCTGAAAGTGTTGCCGTAAGTTTACAATCATAGTCAATATAAGCTTTGCTATGGGAAATAGGAGCCGATTTTTCAATGAAATAAGGAAAATGAAACTCAATTTTAGATTTTTGGGCATTAAGCTTTTGCTTCATAGTTTTTAAGATCTCTTTTAATCTATTTACAGATATTTCCCCATCAACTTTTGAAAGAATTTCTATGAATCGACTCATATGTGTGCCTTTATAGTGGGATGGCAAATCTACAAGCATTGCAACTTCTGCAACAGTATGTTGAAAACCTCTTTTTTTATCATAAACTGCGATAGGATATTTGATCCCTTTAATGCCAACATGATCTATAACAAGTGGATGATTTGCTTTTCTATTTTGAACATCTATAAGCTTATCTGAAAGTTCAGCAAAATCTTTTTTATTTAAACTATCGTTAAAATTAGCATTAGCTTGATTTTCGTTAATTTTATTCTTATTTTTTTTATCCATCAACTTTCCTAAAATCTTTAGTTATTTCATAAAATTTTAAGTAATTGTTTTATAATTTCTTTTCTTATTAATTAGCTTTTAAAAATTTAATTTTTTAGTATTTTTTTTATACTTTTTTAGTTTTTTTTATACCTATCTATTTTTTTTATACCTTTTTATGCTTTTTATATTTTTTTAACCTTTTGTTTTATTTTATCTTATCTATTTTCTTAAAAATTTTATATGACATATTTTTAATAATTTCATTTTTATTAACCTAATTTTTTTAGTCATTTCCTATACTTTTTATTTATTCACTAATTTCAAATTCTTATTGATTTTAATCTGGGAGATAAATACCCCAAATATTACAAGAAATATACCTGATATTTTTTGAAGATTAAAGCTTTCCTTTAAAATCAAAAATGAAAAAATTGCCGTAAAAATTGGTATCAAGTTTGTAAAAATATTTGCAGAGTTTATACCAATCTCTTTTAATACCTTTGTGAAAAGGACAAATGCTAAAACACTTGCAAAAACAGTTAATGCCAATAAGTTAGCCACCAGCTTCATGTCGGGTTTAACAGCTAAAAAATGGTTGAAATCGAAAATAAGGAAAAAAGGTAGAAAATAGATAAATCCAAAAGCATTTTGATATTTAATAATTGTAACTGAATCATAGATAAATGTAAGTTTTTTTGCGACAATACCATAACCAATCGCTGAAACAACGGCAAATAGTAAAAGAGCAATTCCTTTTATAGGTGCATTAAAATTGAAATTCTTATCTACAACAAGCAAAATAATGCCTAAAACCGATATGATCAGACCTAAAAAACCAAATCTGGAAAGTTTTTCACTGTAAAATAAAAAGGAAAATATTGGTGAAAATACCGGGATCGTAGCAATAATAATGCTTGCAATAGTTGATGAAACATATTGCATTCCAAAACTTTCCCCTAAGAAGTAACAAAAAGGCTCGAAAAAAGCCAAAAGTAAAAATTTTGGGATATCAGATATAGCGACTTTTTGTCTGACTTTGAAAATATTTTGATATAATAAAAGTAAAATAGTGGCTAAAAACAGTCTTATGGTGACAACTGTAAATGGTCTATAATAAAGATAAACTATTTTAACCCATACAAAAGAAAGACCCCAAAAAAGCATTGAAAATGTCGCTAAAATATATATGAAAAGCTTTTTGTTCATATTTTTCTAGTTTTTCTTATCTTTTTTGATTCTTTTTTATTTAGTTAATTTTTTCAATTCTTTAATTATCCTGAAAAAAGCCTTAAAAGCTGTATGACTTGTAGTTTTATTAAGATATTTTTTCTTATAATCCTCTGGTGCAAAGATCAAGTTGTTATAGATATTAGCAAAAACTAAGATATCTTGATAACTTTTAATCTGATAGCTTTTTAGCTGCTCAGCTGTAATAAAATCTTGTTTTAATATTTTGGCAATTTTTTTTATATAAATCCTCATAGATTTAACTAATAATGAAGGGAAAACAAGAGAAAGAAGTATTATTATTTGATTTTTAAAGATCAACAATATTAAAAGCAAAAATAAAAGAGGGATAAGATAAATAAAATTTTTATATGAAAACTTAAATCTATTTTCTTCTTTATCTATTTTATTTTCAACTTTTTTTTGCTGAGGTACAAGCTGTTTTTCGAGTTTTAATATCTCTTCTAACAGTGCTGACTCATCCTGATCTATCGGTTTTTCAAAAGGAAGCATCTCGTCTTCAGATATTCTATCACTTGTTGGATCTATTGGTATCCAGCCATATTGGTCGCTATATATTTCAACCCAGGAATGGGCGTTAAAATCATAAAATCTATAATAATCTAAAATTTTATTGTCCTCGATAGCCTTAAATCCACCTACAACTCTTGCAGGTATCCCATAATATCTTAACAAAAGAGCATATGCAGAAGCAAAATGAGCACAATATCCTTTTTTGGTCTTAAATAAAAAGGAGATGATTCCATCATATCCTTCTTTTTGAAATGTAGATATCGAATAGTAAAAGTTTTTTTTGAAGTAATTGTAAAAAAAGATTATAAAATCTGCTCTATTCTTATAAAGATCCTTATATTTATCTATCAGCTCAAGTATTTGAGGATCCTTTTTGCCAACATCTGTATAAAGTAAATATTGTTCATTACTGAGAGTATTTGAAGAAAAATCAATATTGTCGATAAATTGCTCAATATTTTTAACAGATTTAGAGTAAGTTGAAAAAATAGAGGTAAATTTTGAACCATCTACTTTTAAGTAAGGAACTATTTTGTATGGCTCATTTGGTCCAAAGACAATTCCTTCCGACAAATTTAAGTTATAAACCGTGATCTGCTCAGAGGATCTATCTCCTTTTATATAACTTTCATCTTCCCAGCTTTCATTTAATAAAATAGGGGGAAATGGAAGGTCTCTTTTTGTAAAGTAAAAACCTTTTTCACGAGAAAATTCTGGATAAGATACCGCTTTAAGAAGTTTTGAATCCTGTATTTTTGCGATAAAAAGTAAAATACCCTTAAATTTATAATCTGTTTTAAGGTTAACCTGATCATTAAAATTGAACTTAAATAGATTTTCAACTAAAAGATTTGATTCTTTTTTTTCTGTAGTAATCTGAACTATGAAAAATGAGGTAAAAGCTAAAATTAAGATTATTAACAATAAAATTATCTTAACACTATTTTTCTTATTTGCTTTTGAAACAAAATAGTAATAAAAAATTGAGAAAAAGAATATAGAAACTGAAAAAACAATCAAAGATAAAATTTGAGAGTTTGCCAAAATAGAGACCAAAAAGCTTATGACTAATGAAAAACCCAAGAAAAGATAATCATTTTTTGAAAAGTAGTAAAAAAGATAATAAATTAGAGTACTTAAAACTGTAAAAATTGAAAAATAAAAAAATAGAACAATTGAGAAAAATAAGAGTTTTGATAACAAAAAACTTGTTATAAATGAAAAAATAACTAAAAATATTATTGAAATTAAGATAATTAATAGGATTCTTGATAGATTTGTAAAATTTCTAAGACATTTGCTGTTGCCTAAAAGCAAAATAAATGTTGGGAAAAAGATAAAGATAAAAAATGGTATTTTTGTAATAAAAAATAAACCAGTTGAGACCAAAATCGATGATAAGATTGAAAGAAGTATTAAAAAAACATTTCTTCTGAAAAAATATATTAATTTTGACTTATACAATAGGGTACCTTTTTTCATATAATACATCATATTCCGAGTAATGTGAAAAATAGAATCTTGTGATAGAACTTAATTTAGGTTTTTTAATGAAAAGACCAACAAAATTTGAAGTGCTATAGTAATTTTTCTTGTCTACAGAGAAAAATTCTTTTAATGTAATATAATAAATAGATTTATTTTTAGGAATCCAGAGCTCTTTTCTTGGATTTTTCTTTACAGCACAGGCAGAAAAAAACAACAGTGAATTATGATTAAACTGGTAGGATATACCTTCTTCCTTTTCTTTTTCATAGATATTAAATAATTCTTTTTGAATAGTTATATCATCATTATCTTTAAAGACTTTTCCATTTAGCGAAAGATTAAAATTGTTTTGCAAAAGTGCCTTTATAAGATGATATATTTTATAGATTATAAGATTTGAAAAAAAATAGTTTTCAGAATAAATACCACAGATGATTATAGGTAAAAAATTAAAAGAAGTTTTTTCAAGCCAATCTGTTCTAACTTTTATATCATCTGTAACGGCATAGACTCGCCATAAGATTTTTCGAATATCATCACCAAAAAGGTAATCCCTTATCAAAATAGAATCGTCCATAGCCTTAAACTTTCTAACATCATTACTTGAAAGAGGGAATATTCCATTTTGATTGAATTTGCCGCTATATGAAAAAAAATTATAAAATTCTACTGATTGAAGTTTAATTTTAAGCCCTAAAAATTTAACTGGATCTGAAAAGATAAGATAAAATTTAATAACCTTATGCTTCCCTCGATAAAATGGGATCGCATTAAAACAACTTTTTTTTTGATCGTAATAAAAAGGTATCTCGCATTTATCTGAAAATAATACAAGACGAAATTGAGTAAGGAAAAAGAAAGAAGAAAGTTTAAAATCAAATCTAAGATTGCTATTTCTTATCTCTTCAGGAATCTGAAAAATATTTTTTATTCTATTTTTATTTTTCAAAATGTATAATAGAAGAATTATATAATAAATTACGAAAATTGCTGAAAATGTAATACAAAATATAAGCAGCGACTTAAAGATAATATTAGTTCGAAAAAAAAAGCAGATGATAGAAATAATCATAAATAAAAATATCATCAGTACAACCTTTGTGCCATAATATTATCAACAAACTCAACAAGATACTTTTTTTCTCTTTCTGAATGAAGTCTATGAGATATTACTGGTATTACAACCTCTTTGAGATCTTCATCTATACAAAAAGAATCTGATCTTGCTATAAGTGCATGAGCCTTAACCGCATTTAATAGATGTAATAAAGCTCGTACAGAAAAACCATGAGTAAAATTTGAATCCTCTCTCGATTTGATACCAATCTGATTTATTATATCTATTAGCTTTTCATCAATATATATTTCTTTTATAATTTTTTTTATCTCTTTTATCTGAGAGATTTTTATCACTTTTTTTATAGAGTAAGGATCAAATTCAAGCATATTTTTCGTTAAAATATCCTTTTGTTGCTGCTCATCTGGATAACCAAGGCTAAGGCAGATTCCAAATCTATCGAGAGAAGATATAGGTAAAGGAAATGTCCCTTCAATTTCAATAGGATTCTGAGTTGCTATTACAAAAAAAAGTTCATGCATCTTATAGGTTTTGCCAAAAGCAGTGACCTGATTTTCCCCCATCGCCTCAAGTAAGGCTGATTGAACTTTGGGGTTTCCTCTATTTAATTCATCAGCAAGCAATATTCCAGTAAATACTGGACCTTTTATAAAGACAAACTTTTCTTTTTCTCTTGAAAAAATTTCATTCCCTATGATATCATATGGAAGTAAATCTGCAGTAAACTGAATTCTTTTAAACTTAAAATCTTCATCATCTTCTGGATCTATCGCAGATATTAAGGTTTTTGCCAGTGTTGTTTTCCCCATCCCTGGTAAATCTTCCAAAAGAAGGTGCAGCCCTGAAAAAAATGAAGTTAAAACAAGATTTATGGTTTTTTCATTTACCTTAACTCTTGATAAAATTTCATTCTTAAAATTTTGGATAGTTTCGCTATATTCAACAATATTAAAGCTAGACATCAAAAATGCTCCCTGATATTTTTTTTAAAAACATTTTTGGACCAATTTCTAAGGCTTTTATACTATTAAAAAATTTTAATATATTCTCTTTATCATTTTTAAGTAGATTTTCAAGATGAGCTAAAGATTCTATTTTTATATTATCTCTGATAAAACTTATGAAATAAACTTTGATTTCTTTATTATAAAGATTAAGATTTTTATCAAAAATATGAGTCTCAACTTCACCTTTTAGCCCAATAAAAGTCATCGAAAAATCATAATCATAAAAATTAAAGTTATCTTTTTTGTAAGCTGTTATTGTAGCATAAACGGCTGGTCTTGGAATTATCTGTTCATATATATAAATATTTGCAGTTGGAAAATCTATAAGTCTACCAAAATGCTTGCCAGATTCCACAAGCCCTTTAATATAAAAAGGTTCAAAAAGGTATTTATTTATAGAAAAATCACCACTTATTATATGCTGTCTTATCATAGTTGATGATATTAACTGTCCGTTTTTATAAAGTAAAGGGATAATCGTTACAAGGACATTATAGTTTTCAAAATATTTCTTTAATAAGGCACTATTGCCACTTTTCCCTTTGCCAAATGTAAAATTTTGCCCTATAACAACCTCTTTTAGGTGTGAATTGGAAGATAAAAATTTTAAAAATTGATCTGCACCTAAATTCTTAAGATTTGAGTTAAACTCAAAGATAAATATATAATCAATCTTTAATATTTCAAAATATTCTATCTTAGAGGTAATTGGAAATATCTGAGTATTCAAAAAATTTTCCTCAAATAAAGCCGCTGGTTTATTGCTGAATGTTATTAAAACTTTTTTATATCCTTTTTCATAAGCAATATCAAATGTTTTTTTTAATATTGTTTGATGTCCAAGATGAAGACCATCGAAATTACCAATGGTCAAAACAAAATCATTGTTTATTTTTGGAAAATCTTCAAGAAGATTATAGGAAATTATTGCCATATTTTAGACTTTAAAATTAAATTTTATCTATAAGGTCAAGTACAGCTTCACCTTTTTTATACCCAAAATCTATAGCAAAATTCAGCTTTGGAATGGATCTAACTTTAACATTATCAGCAATTTTTTTTCTGAAAAATCCAGAAATCTTATTAAAAGCTTCCAATTCTTTTTTATTTAATTCCACATCATCAGATGATGGAATGATAAATATTTTTACAAATTGCCTATCTTTTGAAACTTCAACCTTACTTATAATGGTATCATTATGTATATCTTTATGATTAACTTCATATCTTATAGCAGTTTGAATAATATGAGAAATAGCTTCAGCAAATCTAAGATTCTTTAAGTTTTCAGTCATATTAAAAACTTAACCTTTTTCTTCGCTTTCCTTCTTTGCATCCTCTTTTTCTTTGTTATCCATTGCAACAAGTTCTTCAAAGTTGACTTTTTCTTCAACATTCTTGTAAATCTCGAGAATGTCGCCTTCACTTAAATCATTGAATTTTTCTATTGTTAAGCCACATTCAAGTCCTTGCTTCACTTCTCTTACTGGATTTTGAAAATGATAAAGTGAAGAAATCTTTCCAGTAAAAATAACTACATTTTCTCTATAAACTCTGCATAAAGAATCTTTTGTTATGACACCTTTTGTTACAAAACCACCGCCGACAGTGCCAATACTTGGAATCTTGAAAATCTGCCTGATTTCGACCTCACCTATAATTTCCTCTCTAATCTTAGGAGCAGCAAGACCTGTGATTGAATTTTTAATATCTTCAATCACATCATAGATGATATTGTATCTTCTAATTTCTACCCCTTCTCGTTCTGCTATCAATTGGGCTTCTTTTGTTGGTTTTGTGTTAAAACCTATAACTATTGCTTTTGATGTTATTGCTAAATTTATATCTGATTCAGTAATTGCACCTACAGAAAAATGTATGACATTTACATTGATTTTTTGAACAGAAAGTTTTTCACATGAAGCCTTAAGTGCTTCTGCCATCCCTTGAACATCTGCTTTTATTATAATATTTAGTTGTCCAACCTCACCTTTACTGATCTTGGAAAGGATATTTGCAAGATTGATATTGCTTTCTTTTTGCTTTTCAAGTATTTCAATCTCTCTTTTTTTCCTTGCAATTTCTTTTGCGGTTTTTTCAGAATCAACAACATTAAAAATCGAACCGGCATCTGGAAGCTGCTCAAAGCCTATTACTTCGACTGGGGTTGAAGGATAAGCAACAGTCAATTTCTTTCCATTTTCATCTATCATAGATCTTACTTTTCCTTCATAATTTCCAGCAATAAAAACATCTCTTTCTTTTAACACACCATTTTTTACCAGGACAGTAGCTACAATACCTCTACCTTTATCAAGTCTTGATTCAAGTATAACTCCTTCTGCCCATTTCTTAGGATTATAGTCAGCTTTTAGGTCCAATAGTTCAGCGATAAGTAAAATTGAATCCAAAAGCTCATCTATCCCTGTTCCTTTTAATGCAGATATCTGGACATAAATTGTATCGCCACCCCACTCTTGAGGAAGTAGATCCAGATTGGAAAGATCGGTTTTTATTTTTTCAATCTTTGCACCAGGTTTATCACATTTATTTATGGCAACTATTATTGGAACTTTTGCTGCTTTAGCATGATTTAGTGCTTCAATAGTCTGAGGCATAACTCCATCATCAGCAGCAACAATTAAAATGGCAACATCTGTAACACTGGCACCTCTAGCACGCATAGAAGTAAAAGCTTCATGTCCAGGAGTATCTATAAATACTATTTCTTCTCCTTTGACTTTTACCTTATACGCTCCTATTCTTTGTGTGATTCCTCCAACTTCGCCTTCTGCAACATTTGTTTTTCTGATTTTATCAAGTAATGTTGTTTTACCATGATCTACATGTCCAAGTATTGTGACTATAGGAGGTCTTTTCTTTAACATTGGTTCAATATCTGTCTGGATTGGTATCTTTATTGAATCCATTATTGAGGTTCTTTTGACTTTGCAATTGAAATAAGATAATAAAATTTCAGCAGTATCTGCATCAAGAACCTGATTTATAGTAACTGTATTACCTATTTCAAAAAGTTTTTGGATTAAGACATTTACTTTAATATTCATTTTTTTTGCAAGATCAGAAACTGTGATTGATTCTGGAATTTCTATCTCTTGTGGTATAGCAAACTCTGTTTCTTTCTTTTTTCTAATAGTATGGGTTAGTTTATTGTGAAGTTCATCTTTTTCTAAAGTTTCATGCTCAAATTCATCTGTCTTTTTCTTTTTATTTTGATAATTTGAAACTTCAGGTTGAATCTGCATAACAGGGGTGGTTTTAAATGTCTTTTTATAGTTAAATTGCCTTTGCTGATTGTAAGTCCCCGTTTTTCTGGTAGTGGTTTCTTCTTTTGTAACTGGTTTTTTAATAAATATTCTTTTTTTATGATGCTCTACTTCAGTTTTAGAAGAAGTTGAAGATGGGGTATAAGTATATTTTTTATTGTAAGAAAAAGAAGTGGTTGTTTTTTCTGGTCCGGTTTTTGTAGTTGTCTCATGTTTAGTAGCTTGTTTTTCTGGTTCTTTTGATATCTTTTCTTTCTTTTCCAAAGAACTTTCTTCAACTTTTTTCTCTTCTGTTTTTTCTTTATGAATACGTTTTTTTAAAGTTTTTTCTTCAACCAAATTTAATTCTTCTACCTGTTCTTCTTCTTTTAAGTTTTTATCTTCTTTTTGCTTCTTATCTTCTTCTTTTTTTATCTTTTGCTTTTCAGTTTTTGACTCAATTTTCTCCTGTTTTGTCTCTTCTTTATCTTCAATATTCTTAAAGGTTTGAGTCTCAATAAAAGATTGTGAAGTTTCTTTAAAAGTGGGAGTCTCGACTAATTCTTCTTCTGGTTGAATAGATTCGGGTTGTTCTTCAGTTTTAGTTGATGTCTTCTTAATAATCTTTCTTTTAATAACAAGTTTTTTCTGAGGTTTTTTATAAACTTCAATTTCTTTTTCTATCTTTTCTTGAATTTGTTCAGATAATAACTCTTCTGGATTTACATTTAATTTTTCAATAATTGATTTAATCTGGATATCTGTTAATTCTTTTTCTCTTAAATAAGTATTAATCTTAATTTTCTTCATACAAAAATATTGACTCCCATTTACAAACTAACATATAATTTTCAAAAGGCAATTTATATTAATCTTGATCGGCAAATTTAATTCCACAATATGGACATTCGGTTGCATCTGGATCGATATTTTTTCCACAATTTGGACAAACTGTAAAGGATTCTTCTTCCTCATATTCTTCATCTGATTCTTCTTCAATTTCAACATTTTGCTCAATAAAATGCCTTATCTTAAAAAGTTCATCTGTTGTTAAAGAAGAAATTGTTCTTAGTCTATCATTTTCATACCAATCAATTAATGAAGATATAACATCGATACCGGCTTCTTGGAGTTTTTGGATTAAATCTCTTCCCAAATGATCAACTAATACAGAAATTGAATCTTCCTCGCCAATTTCTTCAAGTTCATTTTCTTCCTCTTCGCTTTCATAAATAGGTTTTGAAAGCATTTGTTCTGCTTCTTTACTTATCATCTTATAAATTTCTGAATTAATGAACTCTTCTCTTGTTTCTACAACTATTTTCCATCCAGTTAATCTACTTGCAAGTTTGACATTTATACCATTTTTCCCTACAATTTTGTCTTTTTCATCTTTTCTCTCGACAACAAATATACATCTCTTTTTACCCTCGGATTCCTGAATTTTTATGATCTTACCCTGACCAAACTTTGCAACATTTAATGCATTTTTAATAAATTGCTCTTCATCAGTAGAATATTCAAGTACTTCAATAACTTCATCAGATATCTCTGCTCTTATTGAAGAAATCTTACTAGAATTCTTTCCTAAAATAGTCCCAATAGGGTCTTTAGATGAATTTTTAGTCCAAACTGCAACTTTTGTCTTAAAACCAGGTTCTCTGACAATTTTCTTAATCTCTATATCACCCCTTGCGACTTCGTCTACCTGATCTTCAATAAGTCTATAAACAAACTTTGGATCGGCTCTTGAAAGAATGATGGTTGGGGATGCTTTCTTATTATTCTGTTTGTTAGACTGAGAATCATCTATCTCTGCAATTTTTAATGAATTTGTTTCAACTTTTTTTATAAGAAATTTTTTTGTTTCGTTTGGTTTAATATTTTCAATTGGGGATTGCTCTTCTAAAGGAAGTATTGCTTCTATTTTATTTTCATCAAGATAAACATACAAAATACCTTTACTAACTCTATGAACTTTCCCGATAATAATAGTTCCCTCAAGTTTTTTGTATTCTTCATATAACTTGTTTCCAACATAGTTTTGAATTTCTTGAATAAATGTATCAATAGCCGATCTAACAACGGTGGAAGGGAAACTTTCGTAATCTACAGGAACTAAGATAGCTTGACCAATCTCTATATTTTCATCATATTTTTTTGCTTCTTTTAATGAAATTTCTTTTAAAAGAAGTTCTGGCTTTTTCACTACCTCTTTTTTAATAAAGATCTCAAGTCTATTTTTATCTGATTTAGCAATTTCAAGCTCAACATCTGCTGTTTTATCTTTTTTCTTGTTTTCCTTAGAACTTCCCTCGGCTTTATATAGATAATTTCTATATGCAACAATTAAAGATTTCTTAAAACAATCTAAAACTGCTTCATTAGAAATATTTTTATCTTTTGCAATAGTTTCTATTTCATTATAAAATGAATCAGCTGAATTTGATGTTTTTCTTCTTGTCATATTTCCTCCGGATAAAATGTCGTTTTAACTTTAATAATCTTATCTAATGGTATTGATATGATATTTTGGTCTGTAGATTCATCAAAATTATTATTAAGATTACTATTTTTTAGTTCCTTTATAGCATTATCAATATCATTGATTTTTTTCAATTTTTTCTTATTTTTTTTATTTTTCTCAAATTTTTTTATACTAATAGATTTATCAATAAAAGTAAGTATCCCCTCTTCTTCTTTTACTATCTCTTTATCTTCTATTATCTTGTTGTAAAAAATCTTAACTGGAGTTTGTAAAAAAAGATCTAATAAATTAAAGGAATCTTTTCTAATTTCAAAACCTATCCCTGGACTTTGAACCTGTAAATCATAATCATCAGGGATAAAACTTGTTATAATAGAAGAAACATATTTACAATCATCTAATGTAATCCCTCCTTTTTTCATAATTGTTACTATTACTGCTTTTCTTGATGTTACATTAATTGAAATAAGGTGAATATCATTTACTGGAAAAATTTCTGAAAACTTTTGACTCAAAGCTTCAAATAGATTTTTGTAGCTAAAATTTTCCAAAATATTTCCCTACCTTAACCCTTAAAATGAAGGATTTAAATTTTTCTTAGACCTTTTATAAACAAACTTTTCTCAATAAAAATTTGTTGCTAATAAAATAATTGATTTCACACCATAAAAAATCTAACAAAAAAATAAAAACAACAAAATAGTAAATCAAATAAAAAAATAATAAAAATAAAATAAAAAAAGAGACGATAACATCGCCTCTAAAAACATTAATAGTATATATTTTTAGAATGTCAATAGATTTTTCTTTTATTTTTTAATATTTATACTATTTTTTCTCTACTATTATTTGCAATATGTTCAATATGATTGCAATATATTTAATATAATACCAATATTCCGACTCTTTATAAGGATAAAAAATGAGTTTACTGGCTTTTCCAATTTATAAGTTAATAATAGTATTTTTGACAATTTTTTTTGCAGGGATTGTAGATTCTATTGCAGGTGGTGGCGGTATATTATCTATTCCAGCTTATCTATTTTTGGGTCTTCCAGGGCATATAGTTTTAGGAACTAATAAATTTTCTTCTTCTTTTGGAACCCTGTTTGCAACTTTTAGATTTGCAATATCAAAAAAGATAAACTGGATTATAGGGATAATTTCTGTTGTTTTTGCATTAACAGGTTCTACTATAGGTTCAAGATTGGTTCTTTTGATACCAGTAAATTTTATAAAAATTTTACTTATAATTTTAATACCAGTTATAACAATTATTACACTGATACCTAAAAAACAAAATATAAAATCAACCAAAAAAGAAGTAGAGCTTGAAAAATCAAATGAAAATTCAAAAAACAATAATATACATTGGCAAAAAACAGATTCAAATAACAAATTTCTATTTTATTTAGTTGCAGCAATCTCAAGTTTAATAATCGGTATGTATGACGGGTTTTTTGGACCAGGCACAGGAACCTTTTTCATATTGGTATATACTACCTTATTACATTTTGACATGACTACTGCGTCAGCAAATGCAAAGGTAGTTAACTTATCTTCAAATATTGCAGCATTGGTAACATTTTTATTATATAAAAAAGTTTTTGTCTTTCTTGGTGTCATTTGTGCGATTTTCTCAATTTTGGGCAACCTTTTAGGATCTTCACTTGCAATAAAAAAAGGAAGCAAAGTGATAAGACCTTTTTTCATCTTAGCACTATTGCTTCTCTTTTCAAAAGTAGTTTATGACCTTTTTTTGGTTAAATAACTTTTTTGTTAAAAGCCATTTTTATCAGATGACATTTTTGTTCAAATGACACTTTTTTGAAATTATCTTGTTAATCTTTCAAGTCTTCCCCTATCAAATCCAATAATTATTTCACCATTGAAGTCTATAACAGGTACTCCATTTTGACCTGATTTTCTAATCATTTCCATTGCTGCTTGTTGATTTCTTGATACATCGATATCCTCAAAAGGAACATTTTTACTTCTAAGAAAATCTTTTGCCATTGAGCAGTATGGACATGAAGGTGTTGAATATACAATAACCATATAAAAACTCCTAAAAATTTTATTTGTCATTTTTTAATATAATAATTAGAGTTCTAACAGTCAAGAGATAAAATAAAAAAAATAAAAAAAATAAAAAATGCATTGTAAATTTTGAAAATTTAGGTTTGAACCAGAAAGATAAAAAAGCTTTTTGTTTGCTAAAACTGGTAGCTAAGATTGAATAATTTGTGTCAAATAAATTCCATTAAAGATATTTTATCAAAATATGAAAACGGTAATGTATTATTAATTGTGTCAAAGCTTTGAAGGGTTAAACTTTATGGTTTAAAAAAAATTTATTAAAATAATTTATATAAAATTATATCTAATTATAAATACTTGTAAACATTATTTAACCAGAAATACTCCAGATAGACTCACCATTTAAGATTTTGGAAAAAGTTTGCGAAAAATGTCTTCCATCTATAGGCTTGCCTATGAAACCATCAAACCCAGCTTCCTTTGCCTTTTCTATATCCTGATTCATTACAGAAGCGGTTAGAGCAATAATTATAGCATCTTTTGTTTTATCATTTAATCTTAATTCTTTTAATATTTCATATCCATCTTTTTTAGGAAGATGAATATCCAAAAAGACCAGATCAATTTTTTTATCAATATTTGAGAGTAAATCAATTGGATCCTTTTCTGAACTTATAATTTGAGTTTTATCTATCCCCTCAATATTTATCAACTTTTTTAGAAGGTAAAGATTATTTGGTTCATCTTCAACTATAAGTATTAAAATAGAATTTTTGTCTAATTTTTGATTCATTTTAAAAATCCACTGTTTTTTTGAAATACAATTAAATTACTTTATTTTTTCAAACTTTTTCTCAATCACCTTTAATAAAACTACTACCTTTTTGTAAAATATTTAAAAATTTTTCTTTTGAAAATTGATCCTTTCTTATATATTGAATTTTTCTTTTTTTAATATATTCTTTTTCCTTATTCGTAAGATCTCTATTGCTTACAATAATTATGTTTGGCAAAAAAGGAAGCTTATTTTCAAGCTTTTTTAAAAGATCAAAACCATCGCTATCAGGAAGCATTAAATCTAAGATAATAACCTCTTTCCCACTTAAACTTGATATTTTTTTTATCCCATCCTTAGATGTCTTTGCGATGTCAATATTATACATTTTTTCTGTAATATATGAAGTAAGTATATCTATATTATTTTTATCATCGTCTATTATCAGGATTATTCCCTCATTTTTATTTATATTTAAATTTTTAAAGATTTCTTGAAGTTGGTATTTTTCTGCTGGTTTTGTTATATAACCATCAGCTTTAAGTTCTTTTGCATAAGAGACTTCATTCAATATTGAACAGACTATAACAGGTATATTCATATATTTTGGCTCTGATTTAAGTTTTTTTAAGATTGTCCATCCATCTATTTTAGGCATAATAAGATCTAAAAAAATAAGATCAGGTTTATATTTGTCTACCAAATCAAAAACTTCATCTGCCTTTATGCAGCTTATAATCTTCATTTTCTTATTTAATTCCTTATCAATGTATCTTATAAAATCCTCTTCATCATCAATAATAAGAATATCTTTGCTTGCATCTTCTTTTATGTTTTCGCTAATAATATTTGCATCTTCAAATTTTACCTGGGTATCTGTTGGAATAAATTCAAGATTTTTTCTATATGGTATAGTAAAATAAAATATAGAACCTTTTCCAAATTCAGATTTAACCCAAATTTTGCCTTCGTGCATTTCAATAAATTTTTTAGTTATAGGAAGCCCAAGTCCAGTTCCTTTTATTTCTCTATCTAAACCTCCATTTATTTGAACAAATTCCTTAAAAGCTTTTTCAATATCGTCTTGTTTAATTCCAATACCAGTATCTTCAACTGAAAATAAAAAATCTTTTTCATCCTCAAGTTTAATACTAAATTTGATATAACCTTCTTTTGTAAATTTGACTGAATTCGATATTAAATTAAACAAAATTTGTCTTAACCTTGTTTTATCAGCATATATATATGGTAAATCTTGCTGTATATCTGTTATTAATGAAATTGGTTTATGATCTATTAATGCTTGTGCATTACTTAAAATTGACCCAATAATTTCGTTTAAATTAAAAAATTCTTTATATAACTCCATCCTACCTGATTCTATTTTAGCAAGATCAAGTATATCATTTATTAAAGATAGAAGATATCTTCCAGATTCTTCAATCCTTTTTAGCATATCATATTCTTCGGGATAATCCTTTTCAGATAATGCTTTTTGAATTAAAAAGGAAAAATTTATTATTGAATTTAAAGGTGTTCTAAGCTCATGACTCATATTAGAAAGAAACTGAGTCTTCATAAGATTTGCATATTCAGCCTCTTTTTTTGCAGCATTCATCTTCTCATACAACTTTGAATTATTTAGAGCAACACTTATTGAAGCAGCGATATTTTCTGCAAATTCTTGGTCGTGGATATCAAATTTATCTTCATTTTCTTCTCTCCATATAACTAAAGCACCTTGTACTTCATCTTCTGAAAAAAGCGGGATAGACATTATTTTTTCGTTCTCAGAACCTTCTTTTGTACCTTCAAGTTGAACAGCATCAGGATTATTATTTAAATCGTTTTCAATGATTATCTTTCTTTCAGCAATACTTTTACCAACTATTCCATTTGGAGGTGAGATTTTATCATTTAATATTATCTCTGAATCTTTCCCTACAGCTGCAATACCATAAAAATAGCCATCATCTTTTTTTAAGTAAATAGCAGCTGTTGTATGAGATATTACAGGAAAAACAATCTCTATTATTTGCTGAATAATCTTATTTAAGTCAAGGAATGAATTTATCTGTCTGCTTATTTCAGCAACAATTTTTGATTCTACTTCTCTTTTTTTTGCTTCATTAAATAGATAAGCTTTTTCAACCGCTGAACTTATAGAATTTGCAAGAAGTTCAAGAAGCTTTATATCATCTTTTGAAAAATAATTTGGTATATCATATTGTTGAATAGATATTATTCCAATAGCTTCATCTTTTGAAATTAATGGAACTCCAACCCAGGATCTAGGATGTCTATTTTTAATTATTCTTCCTCCCAAAGCTTCTATTTCTTCTCTTGTAGCATTATTTAAGATCAAAGTCTTTTTTTCCCTAATTACTATGGAAGTCAATCCTTGACCAAGATTCATAGGAGGAACTATTTCATTTTTACCATAGATTGAAAAATAAGGTGTATATATTTTTTCTTTTTCTTTATCAAGGTAACCTATATAAACAACATCGCACTTGAAAAGTTTTAATGCTGATTCACCAAGTAAAACACAAAGTTCATCAAGTTCGATAGATTTATTCATAGCATCAAAAACTGTTTTAATAGATCCTAATTCAATCAATCTTCTTCTTTGCTCTTCTTTCAATATCTGATTTTGAAATGCAATAGCAATATAAGAAGCAAACGATATTGCTAAAAAAATATGAGAAGGCTGATATAAATCTATTTCCTTTGATTCAAAATATATGACTCCGATAACTTTATTTGCGATAATTACAGGGATACCTATTTTTGAATGTATATCTGAAATAAAAGGCAGATCTTTTTCGTAAATATCTATATAATCAATATCTTTTTGAATATCAGGAATGCAAAAAGGGTTTTTAGTTTCCAAAATTTTTTTTATAAAAGCAGAATCTTCAACATTAAATAAAGGGTTGATTTTATATATTCTATCAATAGTGTTAATGTAAGCTTTTAAGATAACCTGATTGTTTTCTATTGCAAAAATTAATGCCCAATGAAAGGATAGCATCTGATGAATTTTTTCAAGTATTAAAGTAAAAAGATTATCTTCTGAAATATCAGAAGTCATAAGATCAGCGATATCCAAAAAAGTATGGGTAATCCTGTCAAAGCCAGAAAAATTAACACCTTTTTCATCTATTTGCATAATTTGCTCAATTTGATTATAGGATATTAAGTTATTTTATTCAACTTCTTGATAAAATTTATTAATCAAATTAATCAGCAAAACTTAAATCACTTTTTTATCATTTACATTTTCTTTGACATTCTATAGAAGGTAGATAAATTATTTTTGATGGAAAAACTAACAAAAGAAGAAGCAAAATCATTAGTATTATTATCTATTTCTTCATTATTTGATGGCATTACTCAAGGGATTCTTGTCCTTCAAGAATCTATTGCGAAAAAAGCACTTTTTGCATCAAATTTCGATATCTCTTTGATTGGTGTGATAGCAAATGGAACAATGCTTTTCTCTTTTTTTATCTCATACTTTTTTTCAAATAAAAACAAGAAAACATTAATAATAGCTGGATACCTTTTTTGCAGAGCAATCTTTATTTTTTCTTTTTTAATTTCAAACAGTAAAATCTTTTTGATATTTCTCTTCTTCTTTCATATTCTTTTTTCAATACAGGTTCCAGTATTTAACTCGTTTTTACAGAGCAAATTTAAAAACAACCGTGGTTATGTTTTTGGTATCACAAGAATGATTTTAATATTTTTCATAATGTTAACTTCTTTTTTAGCTGGTAAATTTTTAGAGATATCTCCATCTAAATATAAACTACTTCTTTCAATTGTTGCTATCCCATCTTTTTTTACATATTTGATATATTTTTATTTAGAATCTAAAAATATTTATCCTAAAAGAAATCCAGAAGAAATCAGAGGTATTAAATCTGATATAAAAAAGATAACCAAAAATACCGATTTTGTATTTTTTGAAATTGCCTTAATGATTTATGGGTTTGCTTTTATGATAATGGTTCCAGCTGTTCCTATTTATCTACTACAAAAGCTAAAATTTTCATATTCAGAAATGTCTTTTGTTCAGGGAATACTTGCTCAGATTATTATCTTCCTTTTAACTCCATTTATTGGAAGATTATATGATAGGATAAATGTCTGGAAGGTAGGAACATTTTCCTTTTTAGCTTTAGTTCTATACCCTCTTTTTTTCTTTTTATCCTATCTTTTTAAGACAAAGATATTTGTTTATCCGGCTTTTTTGACTTATTCTTTAGGTCTTGCTGGAATAAATGTTTTATGGAATGTTGGTTCTATCACATTTTCAAAAAAAGATGGTAATTCTTTTTTATATCAAGGATTTCATGTGTCACTAACAGGAATAAGAGGAATAATAGGTCCTATACTTGGTTATATTATATTATCATCTATAGGTCTAATATGGAATTTCGTTTTCTCCATAATTCTTTTTGCAATTGCTGCACTAGTCAATAACTTATATTCCAAAAAAGCAAACATTACAATTACAGGATAAAGTAAAATTTGACAACCAACTATATAGTTAGAATATCAAAAACTTCTTCTGCAGAAGTTGCATTAAGCAACTGTTTTTTAGTCTCTTCATCCATTGTTTTTGCTATTTGAGAAAGAAGTTCAAGTCTATTTACACCACCAACAGGACTTAATATTAAGAAGAAAAAGTGGGAAGGTTTACCATCTAAAGAATTGAAATCTACCCCTTCCTTGCTTATTCCAATAGCACAAATTATTTTATCTATACCTTCTATTTTAGCATGAGGTATCGCTATACCATCTTGAAGTCCAGTACTCATCTCTTTTTCTCTTTCCATTAATTGGTTGTATGCATAAGTAAAATCAAGGTTAGGATTATCTTCAATTATTACGCCTAAAAGCTCCTGAATTATATCCTCTTTTGTGCTTCCTTTAATATTTAAAATTATATTTTTCTCATTAATATATTGAGGATCAATTTTCGAGCTTGATGTCGAACTAATCTTCTTAAAAAGGTCTTTCAATGCCTTATTTTGATCTAAAGGTGCTTTTAAGCCATTAAGCAAAACTTCAACATCAGCAAGAACTTCTATTAAACTTGCAAGAACAACACCTTCCTCTTCTTTTCTGTAAGTAAATACTATAGATTTATCTTCAAGTTGAATATTTATTATGTATCTGTCCTTTCTCATTTGATAAATATTATCTTCTTGATTCAAGCAACTGACATAATATTTTTCATCTTCAAAAAGCTTTATTGTGGTTTGCAAGATAAGTTCTGCTAACTGTGGTGAAGCAAATGAAAATGTAAAAGAATTAATTTCTTCTACCTTTATTTCTTTTCTTGTTCCAGATCCTGGAATTTTTAAGGTAGTAATTAAAAATGGAGGTGCTACAAGGGTTGTAACAAGAGTCATAAGAACAGATACCCCAAAAATTTTCTGTGGAATAAAACCAGCAGAAATACCTATACCAGCGACTATAAGTGCTATTTCGCCTCTTGGAATCATTCCTGTGCCAATTCTTAACGCTCCTTTTAAGTTAAAATTAAAAAAAGTCGAAGGAAGTCCACAACCTATAATTTTTGCTAGAATGGCTCCAATAGTATATAATAATCCGAATATCAAAATTTGAGGAGATAAAAAGGTTCTTATATCGACAAGCATACCCATGACACAGAAAAAAACAGGGACAAAAAAGTTGTATACAGGATGCAATACTTCATGAATTAGATTTTTAATATCAGTATTAGAAAGTGAAAGCCCTGTAACATAAGCACCTATAATCATAGCTAAACCTGCTTCTTCAAATAAGCCAGACACTATCAATGCAAGTCCAAGTGAGAGAATTGCTATAGTTGTTTTAGTTTTAAATAGTTTTAATAGCCCACTTATTTTATGCGAAGCTATTATTCCTATAATTGTAGCGGCTAACCAGATACCCACAGATTTTAAAGCTATTGAACCTATTTTGAGCCAGTTGATAGTTCCGCTAGAAGAATTTGCCCCTATGATACCCATTACAATGGCAAGAACTATTATACCGCCAACATCATCAACAACCGCACCAGCTAAAATTGTGACACCCTCTGGAGTTTCCATCTTTTTATTTTCAGATAGGATTCTGGCTGTGATACCAACTGAGGTCGCAGCAGACATTATACCAAGAAAAAGAGTCTGAGGAGAAAAAAATGAAAGATTTTGATGCAATAAAGTATTAGAAAATAATAGAGTAACTCCAGCTCCAAAAATGAAAGAAAATATTATTCCACCTATTCCAACAAAACTTCCAACAACTGAATATTTCAAAAATAGCCCTAAATCTGTCTCTACTCCAGCAAGGAAAAGAAGGATAATTGAAGCTATAGTTGAAACGCCATAAAGTTCAGTAGTAACAGGAAAGTCTCCTTCAATCGGGAAAAGACCGTTTGGGAAACCTGGTAATCCTATAGAACCAAGAAGATAGGGACCTATCAAAACACCTATAAAAAGTTCTCCAAGAAGTCCGGGAAGTCTAAGCTTCTCAAAAATAATATTCCCAATCTTTGCTAAAAACAAGATTACTCCAAGCTGTACAACAAGCATCATCATATGGTGAGTCATATATCATCTCCTTTTTTCAGCTATCTATACTAAGTTTATTATTCCAGAACCATTATTTTTTATTCTTTTTTTATAATTTTTTTTTTCATATTTTTTTTTATTTTATATTTTTTATACTTTTATTTTTTTGATTTTTCTTTCTAATTTTTTTTTAATTTTGTTTTTTTCTTTTCAATTTTGTTTTTTTCTTTTCAATTTTTTTTTAATCATGGCGTTTCTTAAAGTTTTAATAGATTGCTTTTCTTCTGGTGAAAATTTTTCAATTGCGTAACTAAATGCAATTGGGTAAATATTTTCAATATTATCTTTCAAAAATTTTGATTCTGTTCCAAAATCCCTTTTACCTATTTCACGAAGCATCCAACCAACTGATTTTTGAACTATATGATGTTTTTCTTCTAACAAAAGTCTTGCCAATTTTAACGCAAGATCAAATTCATTTTTTTTAATAAAGTAAAAGCTTGACATCATTGCGATTCTTTTATGCCAGATATTATTTGAAATTATCAAAGGTAAAAGAACCTCTTTTTGATTTTCTTCACTTAAAGAATAAAGATAGGATCCCAAGATATCTGAAGCTGAACCATCTATAAGATCCCAGTTATTTATATATTCTATATTTTGAAGGTAAAAATCTGCTTTGATTGATGATTCAATATTTAATTTATTTAGAATCATTAAAGCAACATTTCTATATTCGTGAATTTTGCCGGATAAAAGTTCTGAAACTGTATTTAAATCAAAGTTTTTATAATATTTTGTGGCAATTTTTCTAAGGTTTGGTACACTGATACCTAAAAAGATATCATTTTCACCATATCCACCAGGGAAAGCTTGAAAATATTTTGAAAGAATCATTGCTTTTTCTGGATTAGCTAAGGAATAAATTTGATTTTCAATTTCTTTAATCAAATTCATATAAAAAAACTAAAACCAGTTAAAAAATTTGCAAGAGAAAAACTATTTTTCAAGAAGAAAATCGATTAGATATTTATGCTTAACACCATCTTTTTCTGATGGATAATATTTATCTAATGAAATCACTATTTTTTCATAATTGTCTTTTATTTTTAAAAGATTACCAAACTCTCTTTGCTCAATTTGCCTATTTGCAAGAGAATAACAAACCTGAAAATATGATTTTTGCCCTTTGTTTTCAGCTATAAAATCTATTTCAAGATCATTCAATTTCCCTATATATAATTTATAACCTCTTGCAAGAAGTTCATTATGAACAAGATTTTCTAAGATCCCATTTATATCATTATCTTTATAGCCTATTAAACCATTTCTTAAACCGATATCTGTGAAAAATATTTTATCAAGATATTCTAAGGTCTTTTTCCACTTTATATCATATCTCTTGATTATCCTTATTAAAAAGCTATTTTCGAGAAATTTTATATAACTTAATATTGTGTCAACTGATATCTTAATTTTTTGAGATTCAAAGAAATTTGAAATATTTTTTGCAGATGTAATATTTCCAGTATTATTGAAAAGATATAAAATAATTTTCTCAAGATTTGAAACATCTTTTATTTTATTTCTAACGACAACATCTTTAAGAATAATAGTATTTAAGATTGAATTAAGATAATCATAGATGACCTCTTCATTAAAGTCAAAAAAGTGAATCCCTGGTAAGCCTCCATATCTCAAATAATTTTTAAATTCATTTTCAATATCTATTGTTTCTATTTTATCTACTTCTATTTTACCTATTTTTATTTTAAGTGATATTATTTCATCTGTATTTGTACTATTTGTTTTTATTTTATTTTTTGTGTCTTTTTTTCTTTTTCTAAATTCAATAAATTCTTTGAAAGTCAAAGGGAAAACAGGTATTTCAATGTATCTTCCACTAATCAATGTGGCTAACTCACCGGAAAGTAAGTGTGCATTAGAGCCTGAAATAAAAGTATCAGCAACATTATCTGCTAAAAATGAATTTATAGCCTTTTCCCAACCAGATATCTCCTGTATTTCATCTATAAAGATATAATTTGAAAAATCTTTTTTTATTTTTGATTTAACATATTCATAAAGACTTATGTAATCTTTAATAAAATCAAATTCAAGAGATTCTTTATTGATATAAATTATATTGGTATCTTTTTTTTCTTCTTTTAATTTTTTAACAATAAGTTTTAAAAGACTGCTTTTTCCACTTCTTCTCATCCCAGTCAATACTTTTATAACAGGTTTATCTATAAAGCTTTCAATCTTTTTTAAGTAAATATTTCTTTCAATAAATTGATTATTATCCATTTTCATTTCATTTATATTTAATAATATTAATCGAATATAAAAAAGTAAATCAAAAATATTAATTTTGAAATATTAATTTCTTAGAGTATAGTCTAATATTTTTTTATTTTAATATAATTATCGACTATAATCGAATATATATAAACAATATATTTTTCTTCTGCTATAATCGAAAATATTTAAATATTTTATTTTTTTTGATTATAATCGAATTTTTTTCATTTTATTTACTTTATCATTTTCGCAGTTGACCTATTGTCAAATATTTCATCTTTCATAAAATAAAGAACTGTTTACAGCTTAACTTATAAATCATTTTTTTTCAAAAAATTTTTTCTTAAATTTGCTAATTCCAATATGAGGAAGAAAGTCGATGTCAAGCGGTAAATTGTCTTTTAATTTATCACTGTACATAATATTGTGAAGTTTTACAAACTCACTATATCTTTCATCAAGAACTAATTATGCATGGAAATAATCATTTAATGCATCTTTATTTATAGTTGCAAAAAGAATTGTAAAGTCAAATTTGTTAATTTTTTTTGATCTTTCCTTCACTTCATTTATGAATTGATCTTTCAAAACTTTAAATATCAGAAAGACAACATTAAAATGAGTATTACTAATTTGAAATAATGTTCGCCATAATTCTTTTAATAATCTTGAATTTGTTTAATATCTTGGTCTTTATGTTCTGGTTAGCTAATACTAAATATGCCATCTGCATATTTCTTTATTGGCTTAATAATATCTTCTAACTGTTGGAGGCTACATGCCTTTAGGGATTGTAGAACAGAAACTTGCCCACCAAAACGAAAGGTTGAGAGGAATATAATGCTTGAATACCAATTGAAACTTTTAAGGCATATGCACTTTGTTAGCGATTTGTGGCTCTTCTTCAATTTTTGTATCGTTAAATGTAACCTTTGTTTGTTTTAATAATGGTTCTATCCTTTTCTCTGCAAGTTCAATATATTCTTTATTTATTTCATAACCCACAAACTTTCTGTCTGACTTTAGAGATGCTACTGCCGTGGTACCACTACCCATAAATGGGTCAAGAACTATATCACCTTTAAAAGAATAAAGTTGAATTAATCTGTAAGGTAATTCTTCTGGAAATGGGGCAGGATGTCCAATTCTTTTTGCACTTTCTGCATTCATTGTCCAAATAGATTTTGTCCATTCCATAAACTGCTCTTTTGAAATGGTGTTTTCTTTTGCACCTTTTTCTCTTTTATAATCACCTTTAGAAAAAACTAAAATATATTCATGTATGTCTCTTAATATTGGATTTGCAGCACTTTGCCAACTACCCCAAGCAGTCGATGGACTTGCACTTGCGGCTTTATTCCAAATAATTTCTCCGCGCATATTAAAACCAATATCTATCATCATTTTAGAAATATAATCAGACAAAGGTATGTATGGTTTTCTCCCAAGGTTAGCAACATTTACACAAGCACGGCCACCATTTACTAAAACTCTATAAGTTTCTCTAAAAGCTTTTTCTAAAAGTTGTAGATATTCATTAAATGACAAGTCTTTATCATACTCTTTTGAAACATTATAAGGTGGTGAAGTAATCATTAAGTGAACTGAATTATCAGGTAACTCTTTCATATTCTCTGCTGTACCTAAAATAAATTTGTTTTCAAATTCTTTAGGGAAAACATTTTCTTTTTTATCAATAATTTTTTTATTGTTCAGTTCCTTGTAAAGTTTAGAATTATAAAATCTTGAGCTATCGTGGTTAATTCTTCCATTCGTTCCAAAAGCACTTGTTTCTGTTCCCTTTAGCCTTTTCATTTTAACCTCAAATTAAAGTTAAAAATTTCTCTGCTTTCGCAATGTCTGTGTTTTCTTGACTTGCAATTCTTATAATTTCTCCAAGTTTCAATTTTGAAATCATTGAAGAAAAATAGTTCATATCATTTGTTACAAGCTCTTTACAATTATTAAAGAGTTGCTGTTTGTCTAAAATCGTCTGAAAACCTAATTTCGGAGTGTTTTTGATATAATCAGAGTTTGTTGGATTAGGATTTAAAGACCAAAAACCTTGTATTACCCCCGAGGTTTTAAGAAAGTCCACTTTTTTTATATAACTATCAGTTATCGGACTGTTACCTAAAACAACTATGGGGATTTTTGTTGAGGCAATTCCCGATACACGAATATTGATTGATTTTCCGATGGCTTTAAGCATTGAGTCAGAACGTAGTAATGCTGGATTCCCTTTGTGTTGTTTATAATCGCCTACATATTCAACTTTATTTGGATGAGTGTATTTGTAATTTGAAACAACACTCATTTTAATTTCAAATATTAGTTTTATGTTTTCTGATTTTGAGAAGTTTCGTTCGTTGTACAAAAGGCAAGGTCTGCCCTTGAATGTTTTGATAATCCAATTTCCTAGCATACTACACCATTGACAGCAAAAAGTCCAAGTTCTGTTGCAATTGGATCGAAGATAGTTTTACACCATTTTTCAGTATATTGTCCTATGAGAGAATTTCTGCTTTGTAAAGTCTGACCTTCTGAATCTGACCCTTTTGGTATATAAGCAAAATATCCTTCTTTCAGGTGATAAAATAATTGTTCTGGAGAAGCAAAATTTTTTAGGGCTTCAATAAAAAATTGAATTTCAGTATCGTTATTCCAAAGTGTCATTATATTTCCTTTTTACAAGGATATTCATTTTTTCCTTTCCTCTGTTGATCTCTTTTTGTCATAAGCACTAACTACCTTATATATTAAATTTCCTATTATCTAATCTTTTTACTATTATACTACACCTAAAATTTTTTTCAAGCAAATTAAATACATTCACTTCTTATCTCCACTCATTGGATTATTTATACTAAAATCTTTACCAAAGAATTTTTCCATTAAGATTGCAATGATTATAAATACCGGCAAGGTAAAAAGAGTTCTTAGAATCGAAAATTTCAGTCCTAAATATCCGATTTCAAAAGAAAGCATTGGGATTTTCATTGTTGTAAAAGCTCCAAGATAGATAAAGATGTTTCTTACACTTGTCCCTTTTTTCCAGAGTAAATAGGCTACAGGAAATGCTGCATATAACGAGCCCATCTGAAGCATTGCAAGTAGAATCATCCATATTACTCCCATTATACCGGATTCTTTTCCGGTATGTTTTTCTATAATCTCCTTTGGCACCCAGACCTCAAGAAGCCCAATAAGGATAAATATAAAAGGCATAAACGAAATCATTTCCAAAAATGAAGCCTTAAAATTTTCTATAACCTTGAAGCCAAAAGAAAATTTTGTAAAAAAAGTAACCATGGCAAAAATAACAAAAATTCCTATTACGATAAGGTCATTACGATTCTTTACAAGGTATTTTTTCATACAAAACTCCAAAGAAAGGCTATTGCAAGCCCAATAATTAAAGCCCCGATAAAGCTAAGCAAATTTTTTGTAAAAGCCACTTTAGAACCAAAAAACTTTGTCTCAAGTGGCAATGTGACTATCCCTACCATCATCAGTGTTGTTATAAACACAGCAATAACTGGATAGCTTGCACCATTTTTGAGAAGCACTGAAGAAAGTGGATAAGCCACGATCCCCGGAATAAGTGAAATAGAACCCAAAAGAGCAGCAATTACAAACCCAAAAGCCCCTGACTTTTCACCCAAAAGCTTTGCAAGAACCTCTTTTGGAAGAAACGCAAGCAAAAACGCAACAGCAATGAGCACTGTGATAAAAGATGGCAAAGTATTTAAAAAAAGATTTAGTGCCATCTTAAGCCCCTCAAGTGTTTTCTTTCTGTTAGCAATAAAAGAAAGAATCATTGCTGCTAGTGTAAAAATTAAAAGAAGTTCCATAAAGCCCTCTAATTCTTTAACTTCTATTTAATTATTTGTTTAAATTTTTTATTTGTATTCCAAGTATCCTTACTCCTTTTTCAGAAAACATAGAAAAATCAGATGGTTCTGAAATTAAACAATCTCCTTCTTTGATAATAGCCTTTTCATCATTTACCTGAATGCTTGCCTCCCCTTTAAGGACATAAAATATCACACTTTCATGCATTGTGCAATCTGGAAGTTTCTCCCCTGGAGCAAGCTCGATTAATCGGGTTTTAAATTCATCAGCTTTAAAAAATACATTTTTCCCTCTTTCCTAATAGGGAAAAACCTGCATCTCTTTCAAATTAAATACATTCATCAATAGCCTCATTGGCTTTTTTATAACTTGACCTATTTTTTAAATATAATCAAAATTTTTATGATTCTATCTTATAATTCTATTTCAATCTCAAAAATTTAATCTAAAACTTAAATATCTAACCTTAAATCTTAAATCTTAAATCTTAAAAATCAAATATTAAACCTTAAAAATTTAATCTAAATACTTAAATATTCAATCTTAAATCTTTAAGGTTAATAATAAATGTCATAGCCATTTACAACTAAGTAAATGGCTATGGCAGTGATTTTACTCTGGTTTTTTCACCTCAAGTTTTCCTTCGTCTTTTAGTATCTTTTTAACTTTTGCCCAAATACCTTCTTTTTTATAAATATCCCGGATATAACTTAAATCTGGAAATGTTATTGCATTTCCTGGGCAAAGATTTGCACAAGATGAACAACCAGGAACACAGGAATATGGTCTTGCAACTACTGGACCATTTTCTGTCCAGTCATAAACACTTTTACCACAATTCATACACATACCGCACTTGATACATTTTGAAGGATCAATCGTTGGGTACCATTCCAACTTTTCTCTCGGAAATCCAGCTAACCATGGCATATTAAACCTCCTCTTTTTTTATCTCTTGTTTTATTATAAGGTCCATATTTTCTTTTTTCATGAAATCTTTCACTTCTCGATCATGATGGAAGTAATTTTTAATAATCCCTGCCATTGAAACATAACTGATGGAAAAAATAATCTGAAAAAGTGGTAAAATTGCGGCAGGTATCGCAACAAGAGGTGTAAAAGCAAGCATTGCTATAGCAATAGCAGTACCATTATTTTTCCCAGTGCTTAAAAATGCAATAGCCATATGCTCACCATAATTAAGCTTAAAAATTTTATCAACCAAAGTCATCAAAACAAACATAATAAAAAGATATCCAAGTGTAATCAAGGCAAGATTTACTACAACCTTCCATTTTTCAAGCAAAACCTGTGCTTTAAGCATGAATATAAGTGTAACCATAAAAAGCATTGACAATAAAGTAATAAATGAAAATAGTGGTTTTAGTTCATTATATTTTTTTTCTCCACCCCATTTCCTAATGCCACGACGGGTCAAATCACCTGCTATCATAGGCAATATCAAAACAGTAGCAACTGTCTGAAGTAAAAGTCCAATTGGAATTGATATATTATAAGTTTTTCCCAAAAAACCAATGAAAAATGGGAGTAGTATTTGAACAAGCATAAATACAAAAGCCATAGCTACAGTAGCTAACTCCATACTACCATCTACAATCCCTGTATACCCAAGACTCATAGAAGAACCAGGTATCAACATGACAAGCATAAAGCCCAGAGCAAGTTCAGGGTTATGGATAAAGAGTTTGACAAATAGTAAGCTCAAAATTGGTGTGATTAAAAAATTATAAACTACTGTCATAATAATAGGCTTGGGTTTTTTTAAAATTCCTGGAATTTTAGATAGATTTAAATTTATCATCATAGGGTAAATCATCATGAACACAAATATTGTAATCAATTTATTCAATATCTTTTGATTGGTTTTTGTAAATTCAGGTACTAAAAGACCTAAAATCCAACCAACTGCAATCACAAGCAAAGCGTACCACATCAGATAATTTTTAAGATGGTTGGAGATTTTTGTAATCAATTTCATATAAAACATTTCCTTTTAATTTAGACTTTGACTTTGAAATATTTTCTAAACGATAATGATATATTCACAAGAAGTATCATTACTGGAACTTCAATGAGTGGACCAATCACAGTGGCAAAAGCCTGCTTTGATTCTATGCCAAAAATAGCAATGGCTACAGCAATAGCTAATTCAAAATCATTGGAAGCAGCAGAAAATGCTACAGCTGTCGATTTTTCATAGTTAGCACCAGACTTTTTTGCAAGAAAAAATGTGATAAACCACATGATAAAAAAATATAGGACATAAGGAATAGCTACCCTTAATACATCAAGTGGAGCTTTAACAATGAATTCTCCCTTTATCGAAAACATTACTATTATTGTAAACAAAAGTGCTATCAAAGTTATAGGACTTATAAAAGGAGAAAAAAAATTGTCAAACCAATGTTCGCCTTTTAATTTAATTAGCCCAAAATGGGTTAGAATTCCAGCAAAAAAGGGAATGCCTAAATAGATAAGCACTGTTTTTGCCGATTCTATCATTGAAATAGAGACATTTACACCAGGTGCTAATTTAAAAAAGTTTAACATAAATGTTATAAATATAAAAATATAAACCGCATAGAGAATAACCTGAAATATAGCATTAAAAGCTACGATTCCGACGCCAAGTTCTCTATCTCCTTTAGCAAGGTCATTCCAAACTATTACCATTGCTATACAACGAGCAAGACCAACAAGAATCACGCCTATCATATAACCTGGAGTGTTTCTTAAAAATAGAATAGCAAGTAAAAACATAACAATAGGTCCTACTAACCAATTCTGAATGAGAGAAAGCAGAAGAATCTTTTTATTTTTAAATGTAGTCCCCATCTTTTCATACTTAACTTTAGCAAGTGGTGGATACATCATTAAAATAAGTCCTATTGCAATAGGAATAGATGTGGAGCCGACTTGAAATTTACTTATCCACTTTGTAAAAGGTGGATAAAAATAACCAAGCAAAACTCCAATAGCCATAGCAAGAAATATCCATAGAGTCAAGAACCTATCTATAAAGCCAAGTCTTTTGGAAGAATTTAAATCCATAAAAAAACTCCTTTTACGAAAAATCACTTTTTGTTTATATCTTATTTACCTTTCATAATAGTTAGAAGATAATGCTTAATATGCTCCTTATCCCATATATGCCCTTCACATAGTATATGATTATCCACTATCAAAGCAGGTGTAATAATAAGTTCACTCTCTTCAAGTTTCATAATCTCTTTTATATCTTGAATGACCTCAAGCTGACATTCACAATCCAATTCTTTAATAACTTCTAAGGTATTTTTTAGAAGTCTTTGTTGAAAAGTATCTTCCTCGCCAACTACCATTATTTTCATACTGCACCTTCCTTTTCAGAAATATCCATCCCATTCTCTCTTGCAGCGTTTAAGATATCTTCTTTTAATATCATAAATTTCTTAGGATCCTTGCCAGCTTCATTTAGAGATGTTGCATCTGGAATACTTCCAAGAGAAATCAATATTTCATCAATATAGACAAGAGGAAAAATTCTTTCACCAAAATATTTTTTTGCAAGGCTTGAAAGCTCGTCAAAACTCCAATCTTTTACAGTTACATCTGTAACTTCAAGATTATCACTCTCTTTTAACCAACTTTTCACAATATCATATATTTGTTCAGCACTATAACTTGAACAACATGATTTTAACCCACCATTTAAAATAATTTTTACTTCCAATTTTCTCTCCTTATAAAATTTTAAGCAATCATTCCAAAAATAAAACCTGCAATAGTTGACATTATAACAACAAGAGCGACATAGGTCAAAGTCTTTTTCCATCCAAGTTCACCGGATATTACAAGAATAGATGGTAAAGAAAGAGAAGGACCTGCAAGTAAAAGTGCTAAAGCAGGACCTTGCCCCATTCCAGCACCAAGCAGACCCTGCAAAATCGGTATCTCAGTAAGTGTCGCAAAATACATCAAAGCACCAGAAAAAGAAGCAAATAAATTCGCAAATAATGAATTTCCTCCAACAAGAGAAGCTATCCATTTTGAAGGAATAAGTGCATTATGTCCAGGTCTTCCAAGCAAAAACCCTGCTAAAAGTACTCCAAAAAAAAGAAGTGGCACTATCTGTAGCGCAAAATCTCTTGTTGCAACGACCCAATTTGATAGTTCATCTTTTTTAAACCAGAATATCAATATCAGAGCAAGAATTAAACCTAATCCTAAAGATATGTAGTATTTGATCCTGTAAATAAAATCCCATATTGCGATATTTCCTTTTGAAGGAGCCCAGTTTAAGACAATAAGAATAAGGATCATAACTGCCATATAAAGAGTTTCCTGCCACAATTTTCTTGGATTTTCTTCTTCTACTGCTGCAAACATGTTATCGTTGGCAAGTCTTTGTTCATCCTCTTTTTTAAATATTAAATGCATCAAAAGACCAATGATAAAAGCGAACAAAATAGCACCAATAGTTCTTGCAGCACCAAGTTTTACACCAAGAACCTTAAAAGATAGAACTATAGCAAGTACATTTATAGCTGGACCAGAATAAAGAAACGAAACAGCCGGTCCAAGTCCTGCACCTTTTTTATATATCCCCTTAAATAAAGGAAGAACTGTACATGAACATACTGCAAGTATTGCTCCTGAAACTGAAGCAACTGAATAACTAACTATTTTTTTTGCTTTTGGACCAAGATACTTAATTATAGCCTGCTGATTTATGAATACAGTAATAGCTCCGGCTATAAAAAAAGCGGGAATCAAACAGAAAAGAACATGTGCTTTTGCATAATCTAAAAGCATTTCAAAAGATTCGATCAAAGCTTGATGTATTACTGGACTTGAAAATGGTATAAAATAAAGGATCAAAAAAGCTATCGTGTAATATAAAAGCCTTCTATTGGGAGACAATTCTTTTGCACTCATTTTTTTAACTCCTTTTCAATGATTTCTTTTATCTGATTCTTCGAAAGAACTCTTCCGCTACTTTTCACAACACCATCAATTGCAAGAGCTGGTGTCATCATAACACCCATATCAATGATTTTGTTAATATCTGTTATCTTTTCAATCTCTGCATCGATTCCAAGCTCTGAAATAGCCATCTTTGCATTTTCCTCAAGTTTTCTACAGTTGATACAACCAGTTCCTAAAATTTGAACTTTCATATATCCTCCCCTTAATTTTTATTTTTTTTTATTTACTTTTATTTTTGTTTTTCCAATTTTCTACTTTTTAGTTTTTATTTTTAATTTTATTTTTGTTTTATTTTTTGTTTTTCCAATTTTTTATTTTTTAGTTTTTAATTTGCAATTTTATTCTTTATTCTATTTTTTTGTTTTTGTTTTTTAAATTTTTTCTTAAATTTATTCTTATTTATTTTTAGGAGTTCTATTGAATTTTAGATTTTTTTTACATTTTTTTTTTAATTTTTATTCTTCTGGTATATCACATATACATTGAATCCCGGTTCTGCTATTTACAACTTTTTCAATCTTATTTTTATCTATAAAATTTGAAGCATTAGCAATATCGATAACAAGTGAATTAAGTTTTTCTATAAGTTCATCATTAGCTTTAGCAGGTAGATATAGTATATACTTACCATATCGCCTATTCTCAACAAGTCCAACATTTTCAAGCTCTTTCAAGCTTTTAGATATTGTATAGTATGGTAAACCCAAAATATTACTCAATTCACAGACATAAAGTCCATCTGGTTTAATAAGCAAATAAGTATATATTCTTAATCTATTTAAATCTGACAATATGGAAAAAAACTTTGAAAATTGCTTTTCCATAGTAATTTCTATCTCCCTAAAATTTAATTATTCTTATTTTTTATTTGCAGATATGCACATATCTGCAAATAAAAAATAAACAAAAAAATTTTATAAGTCAAGCTGAATTTGAAGTTTTTTCAAAAATTGATGAAAAATAATCTTTTGGATTACTTTTTTAAACTATTTTGTAAGAATTTCAAAATAGATTATTAGAAAGGCAAAAGATTGGTCAAGTGGAGCATCTTTTTTTATGGGAATTTTTTTTATCTGCTCTGGATAACCAAAATTTTCATTGTATTTGACAGTCACCTTAAAGATCGAATTTTCAGAGTTTTTATAAGATTGACTTGCGATTGCAAAAAGCGATTCTATAGTAAATGAATAAAATAAACTTTTCGAATTTAAGCTTTTTCCTTCAAAAATAGAGCCAGTATTAGTTATTACCTTGAAAACCTTATTTTCATTGACAAAAATCTCCCATCTTCCTTTGGTTGGGGATTGAGATATGTAGTTAAATATAAAATGGTAGGATTTAATATTTTGTTTCTTCCACAATTCATAATAAAAGTTAAAATTATTATATGATTCAACATTTTCGCTATATTTTTTATCTTCATCGGTAAGTTGCTCAATCTTTAAATCATTATCAGAACATTTATATAAAGAAAAAAATGAAAAGAGGCAAAGAATAAATAAAAAAACAAAATATATTAATCTATTCTTTTTATTGTTTAACAATCTTTACCTCTTTTCATATTAGTATTTTCTTAATTTTTTATTTTTCTCTTCTTTTATCTTATTATTTTTTTTATATTCACTTATCTTTTTTTTCTTTTATCTTTTTAATTCTTTTTTATTCTTTTTTCTTTTAATTTTATTGGCTTTTATAATATTATTTTCTTATTATTATTTTCTTATGCTAACGGTTATTGATGACCCTTCTGTAATTGCTTTAATGTCAATAATTACTCCTGAAGATAAAGTTGGAGTATGATTATAACTTCCAGCACCAGGATAATAATTTGTATTTGGGGTAGTTGTTGGAGATAAAATTGCATCGGCAACAGTTGTAAAAAGGTCTTCTTGCTCGCCATAAATAGCATTTGAATTCAAATTTGCATCCCATAATTCCCACTGATTATCTGCTTCAACAACTTCTACTCCATGATGAAGATCCTTAAAATCATTAAAATTAATGGAATTTGAAGAATTTTTCCCTTCGTCCACAAGTATTTGATCTATTCTTAATACAAAAAGGCCAGATCCTGGAAGATATTCGCTCCATGTTCCACTTTGTTTGTAAAGATATTCTAAGAATAGATATTGATCATTGGTCGAATCTTTTACCAGTTGGACTTTTAATGCATTTCTCGAACTTGATAGGGAATAGTTAACGGCAAAATCAGAAATTGTACCTTCAACATTTACAGTTGTATAACTTAACCAACCTAAAACAGATCTTTCCCATGCTGTTAGTGGAACCGGTCTTGAACCATCAAAATTAGGACCGCTATATGCACCACTATCCATAAGAGAAAATAGTCCTAGACCTGATGCTTCATATTGATAATCATAAAGATCTGGTAAACCTAAAATATGACCAAATTCATGACAGAAGACTCCGATTGTTGAATCACCAGGTTGAATATTGAATTCAGGTTGAATAGTATAGTCATCAATAGTTACTCCATCATAATGCCTTGCACCAGTACCATCACCATAATATTGGGCACTTGAAAGATTCCATCTATGTGACCAGATATAGTAAGAGCCACCTTCAACTGCACCATAAATTTCTTCGCCAGGACCTGCATGAACTACAACTACAGCATCTGCTTTACCATCATGATCATTGTCATACTTTGAAAAATCAACACCAGCTTTTTCTGCCTGATCTATAGCAACTCCAACAAGTTCTGCTGGATGTAAATCGCTTCCGTTGGAATCGTTGCCTCCATAATATGTATAACCTTGAGATGCCGAAAAAGGTCCAACAACATCAAAATTAAGATTAAGTTTACTGTTTGACATATCTAGATAATATTGTTTCCAGCTATAAGAACCATTTTCAAAAATATTGTCATAAAACTTTGTTTGAGCTGTATTGAAATAATCTATGTCAACGGGATTAGGGCAGGCAGTAAGAGCAAAAAAGAAGATCATAGAGGAAGCTATAAGAAAAAGCTTCTTTTTCAATCTTTTATTGCCAATAAATAAAGCAATAATAGTAAATATTGAAAAAAGAAATATTGGTAAACCATCAAAAGGTATTTTAATTTTTCTTTTAAAAATTGGTAATATAAAATTATTAGCTGAAGTTGCTTTATCAAATTTTAAGTCTCGAAAATCAATCAAAAGGACAAGGACATTAGCATTAGCTGATTCCGTAGGGAAAGTTTTTATAGAATTATCTATACCTTTTGCTCTTTGAGAGTTTAATCTAGAAATCATCTTTTGCATTTCCCCCTGGCTTGCAAGCTTTTTTAAGTAGTCTGGATGTGGGGGCATAGCCATAATATTGACTGAAAAGAAAAACAATAAGATAATTAATAAAATAATGGAAGCTTTTACTTTTTGCATTATTTCTCCTATAATTTAATAAAATATTAGTACAAATTTTATAAATTTTATAAATTTGTCAATAAGTTTATTAAGCACTTTTATATTAAAGGATTTTAAGCTATTATTTTAATACTTTTTATCTATTATTCTAAGGTATTATTTTAATAGGTTATCTTAATAATTTTTATCTATTATTTTAATGTTTTATTTAATGTATTTATTTTAATCCATTTTCATTGAAAAATTTACTATATTTTTTATCAACGACTTTAATATGAGTCACAAGCCAATTTTGCAAAAATGTTATTACATCAATAGTCAAAGCTATTTCACTATTTTCATAGCTTTTTTTAAATTCAGAAACTTTCTTTAAAAAATTGTAGTGTTCAAGCTTATGACTTTCAGTCTCTTGATAACCAAATCTATCAAAGTACTTTTCTTCTGTTGAAAAATGTTTTTCAACATAATTAAATAATTCATCAATAATTTTAGGCAAAACTTCTTTCCCCTGCCCCTTTTTCATAGCTTCATAAAGCTTATTTATAAGGTCAAACAGAGTTTGATGCTGAGCATCAATTTCAGCAACATTAACACTAAAGCTTTCATCCCAATATACTAATGGCATAATGCTCCTCCTATAATGATAATAAACATAATATCATGACAAATAAATTATCATATCAAACATAATGTAATATCAAACCTATTATCATATCAAACATAATATAATAAAATATCAAGTCTATTATCATATAAAATATAATATAAAATCAAACATATTATCATATTAAACATACTATAAAACCAAATTGATTATCATATAAAATAAGACCTAAAAATAAGATAATTTAATTTGAAACTTTGGTCAAATTTTTATATAGATTTTTTTCCTAAATAATATGTATGCGGATGTTGACAAGATTAAAAAGAAAAAGGAAAATTCAATTAATATAACCCAAAATGGAGCTGTCATAAAAATCTTTTGATTGGCAGGTATAAAGGTCACTCCAAGTAAAATCATATGAAGAAGATATAAAAATAAAGGATTATGCCCCCACCAGATAAAAAAGTTTAGTTTTATAAACTTAATATTTGAGATAAGATAAAAAATATATAAGAAAATGGCACTAACAGATGAGCTGATTAAAATATAACTTATAGATACCCTATGTTTACTTATGGGGAAATATCTTGACAAGAATAAACCGCAGATTAAAATTAAAATAGATAAAAGAAAAGAAAAAAGCTTTTTAATTTTAACATCATAAAAAATTTCGGCAAAAAAAGTAGAGATTATTAATAAGGAAGCCCAGCTAATAGAAGCTATCAAACCTCCTTGTGCTGATTCTAATATTATTTTTAGAAAAAATTTATCCATCATAACCTGATAAACGAAAAGTAGCAATATGCCTGTTAACAATCTTATAAATCTATTCATTCTAATAAAAATAAGGGTTATCAGTCCAGCTGCTCCTATAGCCTGTAAAACCCCCCAACCACCCTGTGCCTCAATCGGAGCAACGATTGCTGCACCAGCAGTAAAAAAAGAGCCTATTCCCATTATCGCAAGAAACCGAGTTATAAAATGATAATAAGCCTGGTTAATCCCCTTTTCTTTAGATCTTTTGTAAAATGAATTTTTATAAGTTAGACCAATTGCGAAAATAAATGCAGGTGCTATAAGATCAGTTATTGTTAACCCTATATCCTGCGCATGCTTTAACCATATTGGTGTTGATTTTCCAGATGCAATAAAATTAACAAAAACCATCAATATTATTGTAAAACCTCTAAAATAATCTATTTCTATCAATCTTTCATTTTTACTTTCAATTTTAGTCTCTATTTTTTCAGGATTGGAATTTTGAGATTCAGTCAAATTTTCCATTTTTTTGCCTTTTTTATATTTTTTTTTAATTAATTTTTTATAATACTAGTTTTTATTAATTTAATTTTTTATTATGTCAATTTTTTATTGGTTTTATTTTTATTTATTTTTATTAAATTTTATAAAATTGTTCTAAAATTAGCTTCTCAATATCTTTTTTATTCTTTGAAGGGTTTGCCTATCTTTATCTTTTTACTTTTCTATCATCATTTTTACTCTTTTTTTTGAATCAACCTAACTTTTTCTATTTCAGATTTTATAATCTTTCAAATTTCCCTTCTTTATTAATTTTATAAAAAAATTTTTCTTTCTTTTTCCCAGTTGATACCATGAACAATTCCCCTTCCTTAAGATTAACTTTTTCCTCATCAAAAGCTATATATGTATCAATAAATTCAATAATTTTGCCTTCTTTATTTATAATTGCAACATACGAATTACAGCCTTGAATTTTATTATAAATGATAAAAATTCCTACTTTTTATAATTTTATAATTTAAATGCCAAGTTGCAATCTAAAATTCTTCACAAATCAATGTAGTATACTACATTTTTCAATCTTTAAATCCCATATTTGAAGGCTAAAACAAGGCGAATATGCATTCGTTCATGTCGAAACGACACTTTAAATCCCATATTTGAAGGCTAAAACTTGAAGTAAGTAAAAAGTTATGTAATTATAAATCCATCTTTAAATCCTATTTGAAGGCTAAAACCTTCAACCTCCCCTTCTATAAAAGTATAACCTAAAATACTTTAAATCCCATATTTGAAGGCTAAAACTATCCTGATACAATCGGTTATATAATTAAAGCATTATTCTTTAAATCCCATATTTGAAGGCTAAAACTGCTGATTTAAAAATTTTCATAGAAGATATAAAAAACTTTAAATCCCATATTTGAAGGCTAAAACTTGTTATAAAGTCGAAAAATTAATAAAAGAAGATAACTTTAAATCCCATATTTGAAGGCTAAAACGAAAGTAAAAATATTTCGCTACTCATTTACAGTTGCGCTTTAAATCCCATATTTGAAGGCTAAAACTCTTTTATTGGCGGTAATTTTTGGAAATAAAAATTCTTTAAATCCCATATTTGAAGGCTAAAACCTGGTATGCTAAAAAATATTTAGCAGCAATAAAAGGCTTTAAATCCCATATTTGAAGGCTAAAACTTCTGATTTCGGAATACAATATTTTTTATTTAATTACTTTAAATCCCATATTTGAAGGCTAAAACAGCTTTTTGTTGATAATCAAAAAGCGATTTATCTTTCTTTAAATCCCATATTTGAAGGCTAAAACTCATCAAAATGGCTCAATATCTCAAACTCTAAATCTTCTTTAAATCCCATATTTGAAGGCTAAAACTTTGTGTGTTTTGATTTGTGTTTTTTTTTACATTTTGCTTTAAATCCCATATTTGAAGGCTAAAACTTTTTCATATATAAGAAAAACAAGAAAAATATCAGACTTTAAATCCCATATTTGAAGGCTAAAACAATCTAATTTGCATTCTATTTTCATCTAAATCAACTATCTTTAAATCCCATATTTGAAGGCTAAAACAAAAGATTTGAAGAAAAAGAATATTAACATTAGCGACTTTAAATCCCATATTTGAAGGCTAAAACGGAATGATGGTGGTATTGAAATTTGCGGGGAAGCATACTTTAAATCCCATATTTGAAGGCTAAAACTTAAGCCTGTAAACGAAGATTATGATTTCATAACAATCTTTAAATCCCATATTTGAAGGCTAAAACTAAACTTCCAGAAAGTATCACAAAGAAAATGTTAGAACTTTAAATCCCATATTTGAAGGCTAAAACTCTATAATTATTAATAGGAAGTTCTTCTTCATCACCACTTTAAATCCCATATTTGAAGGCTAAAACTAGTTTGTGTTACTCCTTTTTCATCTGTCCACGTAATCTTTAAATCCCATATTTGAAGGCTAAAACTCCCTAAAATTTTATATTAAGGCATTAATTTCTAATATCTTTAAATCCCATATTTGAAGGCTAAAACAATATCATTTTTTCCATAATTTTCTCCTTTTATTTATCTTTAAATCCCATATTTGAAGGCTAAAACTCTTCTAATATCAATGTGAGCGACGTACTTGTATCTCTTTAAATCCCATATTTGAAGGCTAAAACTAGCAACTTCTGCTACATCTATTCCATCATCTTCCCTTTAAATCCCATATTTGAAGGCTAAAACCCTGGAGTTAATGATTTTGTTAAAACAATCGATGACTGCTTTAAATCCCATATTTGAAGGCTAAAACGAGTTGCTTGAACATCTTAAAGAAAAATATAATACTAGCTTTAAATCCCATATTTGAAGGCTAAAACGTATTCAGATAATGGTTCAACTAAAACAATAGATAACTTTAAATCCCATATTTGAAGGCTAAAACATTTTATTGTTACTATCTATCTTACTATTTGCAAGCCTTTAAATCCCATATTTGAAGGCTAAAACCTGACCCATTTGGCTGAGGGTCAGTTGGCTCTTTATCAACTTTAAATCCCATATTTGAAGGCTAAAACCATGATTGCCTTTCTTTAGCAAATGTTTTACTGACTCACTTTAAATCCCATATTTGAAGGCTAAAACTCCTCATAAGTCCACAAAGAGGCTCGGGGTCTCTTAGCTTTAAATCCCATATTTGAAGGCTAAAACTCCCCTGAGAAACTTTCTGAAAATCATCAGGAAGGAATCTTTAAATCCCATATTTGAAGGCTAAAACTCACATACTATACTTATATTTCCATTTGATGAAAAATACTTTAAATCCCATATTTGAAGGCTAAAACGAATTGGAATTCGGCAATGGATTTACTCCAGTTGCCAACTTTAAATCCCATATTTGAAGGCTAAAACAGGAAATCTCCTTGCCGGAAAATGTTTGCTTAGAGTTCTTTAAATCCCATATTTGAAGGCTAAAACTTGCTCAAGCTGCTATGTTTACTAATTTTCCAGAACTCTTTAAATCCCATATTTGAAGGCTAAAACTTGGGTGAATTATTTGGGGATTTACAAATTAATAATAAACTTTAAATCCCATATTTGAAGGCTAAAACTGTACTCATGTGAGCCATATCTAAGTTTGTAGTTTCCTTTAAATCCCATATTTGAAGGCTAAAACAGAGAATGGTGAAACCAAAACCATCTCTGGAAAAGACTTTAAATCCCATATTTGAAGGCTAAAACAGGTCAATGCTATACTGAAGCATTGACCTTGTTACACTTTAAATCCCATATTTGAAGGCTAAAACGTTAGCCGGGCTTTGACTCATCAATTAGTTAGACACCTTTAAATCCCATATTTGAAGGCTAAAACATTTCTTACAATATCCGCAATATTCACGATCGCCCATCTTTAAATCCCATATTTGAAGGCTAAAACTAAAATTTGCTAAATTCTGTTTCATCCATTGCCGAAAACTTTAAATCCCATATTTGAAGGCTAAAACCACTCCTTTTAACATTAGCACAAAATTCATAGCAACTTTAAATCCCATATTTGAAGGCTAAAACTGCTAAACTTAACTTTACTTTCGGATAGTCGTTATTCTTTAAATCCCATATTTGAAGGCTAAAACATTTCGTCTTCCTTCCCCGCAAGTATACAATAGCCAACTTTAAATCCCATATTTGAAGGCTAAAACTGAATATTCCACCACTTTTGATAAGATTTAGAAGTCTCTTTAAATCCCATATTTGAAGGCTAAAACTATTAGAGAAATATTCATCTGGAAATGTTATTTTACTTTAAATCCCATATTTGAAGGCTAAAACAGTTGATTACTATGATAAAAAAGGCATAACGTTAGACTTTAAATCCCATATTTGAAGGCTAAAACCCATTAAATTTTTATGTGATATAGGTTGAAAATACTATATCTAAACAAAAAAAAAATACAAATAAAAATCTCGAAGTGGTGGTAATGCATTTTTTCTATATTATATTTAAATTTGGATCAAAATCAATACCTATGTTTTCTCTATCAAGATTATTCTTATTGGCAAGTTTATAAAACACAACAAAATCTTCATCTTCGTTTATAATTTTTTTTAATGCGGTTTTTAAGGCAAATAATTTTGATTCACTTATTTCACCTTCAAAAACTGACTTCTGGGTATGATGTAGATATTGTCTGCACTTTTTCATAACTTTAAGTAGTCTTTTTTTCCCTTCTGAACTTTCGGTTGAAATATCATATACTAGAATAATATACATATCACCACCAAATCTTAAAAGATTTATAATCTTCTTCGCCTATTATATGCTTTATAAGTTTATAAAGTTCAAGTCTAATAATTTTTTCATAACTCACATTTCGCTTTAGTTTCCTATGGAATATTGTTGTTTTCAATTTTTCATCAAATGCTTTGACAACTATTTTCCTTCCACTTTCTTTTAAATAACAATAATTCAAATCTTTATCAAAATCCTTTTCATTTATTTGTTCATTATTGAGTAAATCAAATATTATCCTATCACCATAGATAGGCTTAAATATTTCTGAAACATCAAGAGCAAGAGAAAATCTTCTATAGAAAGGTTCATGTAAATAACTTATTGTGGGATTAAGTTGTGTCCGATATATCTCCTTAATAATTATAGAATAAACAAGGCTATTTACAAAAGAAATAATCGCATTCATGCTATTGTCTGGTGGATGTTTTACTCTTTTTTCAAAATTAATTTCTTGATTTATGATTAAAGGAAAACAGTTATAATAAACTTCTCTTGCATTTCCTTCTATACCCATAAGGGCTTGAATATCTTTTTGTTCAACGATCAAATTTGCATAATTTTCCAATCTTGAAAAAATTTCTGCATCTACCTTTGGATATCTTTTTATGTTATAAATAAACCCATGGATTGCCGAACTGACAAATTCTTTAGCTAAATATAATCTTTTTTCTTTATCTAAATAATGCTCAGCCTGCCTTACAACAACTTCACCAGAAAGTAAATTTTCCCTAGGGCTAAAAGATCCAGTATACCATCCATAATAGTTAAAAAAGTGAATAACTATACCTTTTTGGGCAAAGAAATTTATAGCCTTTGTATTTAAGTCTATCTCTCCAAAAAGATATAGACTATCAACATCCTCAATAGGAATAGGTATATTTCCATCAGCCGTCTCAAGAAATACAGAATTGTCCTTGCGGCTTATTCTACCGCTTTTGAAAATATAATAGTCTTTCATAATTACAATATTTTTATAATCTTTATTCAATATAGTTATAATTTATTACAGCATCTATAATAAATTTTTCTATATTTATTTTTTATTCTATTTTTTATTTTATTTTTTATTTATTTTGTTTATTATTTTATTAATTTATATTTTCAATAGTATTAAATTTTGTCTTTACAAATCCAAGCCCAATAGTTTCATCTCCACCAACTTGAATAATCTTATTATCAATCAGCTCCTTTATTTTATTGATAACTTCATAAGCATTATTAATTGACTTATCATTAGAACTATTTTCTTCTTTTCTTTTAGTTTTAGGATCATTTGTAAAAACCAAACTATAAAAAATACTTTCAGAAGGCACCATTTCAATAGTAAAAAGAGCCGTTCCTTGAGCAGTTCCAGTAGTTTGATCTATTTTAATCCTTGTTCTAACTTCAATAGCATAGTTTACAAGATCAGTAAACACATTATCGCTAACTATAGCAAGTCTACTGGATATATTCTTCATCGTATCTGTCTCTGGAATGTATTTTTTCAATAAATTTTCCAAAATATCTAAGTTAACATTTTTAAAATTATCTATATCAAATACAAATTCCTCAAGACCAACCTTTTTTAAATTAGCGTTATTAATTATTAATGATGAATTTGAAGCTACAATTATTTTATCATCAGATACTTCAGGTATAAAAAAATTTTTTATTTCTTTACCTGCACTTTCAAGATCCTCTTTAAATCTTTTTAAAACAAATGGGCAGGTAATCCAAGCAAAAATATTTCTAACAGATCTAACTGGATATAATAAAGTTTTAGCATCAGTAAAAGCAATGCAAGATGAAATTGCGTTTCCATCTTCTGGTCCAAAAATTAGATCAACATCATTATCATTATTCCATTCTCTTTTTGCTAATGCTCTAAAGACTCCCTTTAACCCGCTTCCAGCCATATTTGGGAAAGATGTATGCCTTTCTCGCTGAACAGGTAAATCAATATAAGAGACACTATTGCCTGAGCCAGTATGTATAGGAGTTAAAGCATAATAAGTGATTAAACCAGATCTTTTTAACATATAAACCTCCAAATTTATTTTATTAAAATAAGATTTGATCCTATAAAAGAATCATTTTGATTAAAAAAAGTAATAACTTCATTATTATTTTTATAATCACTTAAATAAATAATAGAACCGGGTTTTATAGCTTTAATAGTTTTTTGACCATATTTATCTTTGTTATATTTTGAGTCTATTCCTACTATTTCATATCCATCAATAACACCTGTTAAAAATTTGCTAAAATTATCAATTATTGTTTTGTTATTATTATCATTATTAAAAATACCACAAGTTAAAAACAAAATTTTTCTAAAATCATTATTACTTTTATTAAAACCATTAAAAAAGCTTTTAAAATCTTCAATTTTTACAGTATATCTTGCTGTTTTTGTTTCCCCACCCAACTTTAAAACCATTGGTTTTTTCATAAATATTTCTACAAAGTCCTTTTCATTGTTAAGATTATTAGTTCTAAGCAAAGAATCATTATCGAAATCCAATTCAACCCAGAAAACAAATTTCACATCCTTTTTCAACTGAACAAAATTAACCCGATAGAGCCCATCTTCTTCTTGCACTGTTCCTTTTTCGTGATCTATACGAATAGAAACTCTTTCGTCCTGCTCAAATATATCATTGTAGGTAAGTAAATATTCTCTCTTTATTTCTTCATTATTAAACCATTTCTTTAAACCGGTAATACTTATAAACCCTCTAAACGGTTCGTAGTCACTTGAGTCATTACCATCTGGTTTAATCCATAGCAAAGAATTTATTTTTGATCCAAGATCGGTATCATTAATATTAATTAGGGAGAATTGATTACATCTATCTGCAATTTTAAATTTTGAAGACTCTTCTTTTTTCTTCTCCTGAAGAATATCAGAAGGAGCTGGGAAATAGACAACCCCACTTTTTTCAATCAATGGCCCATAAACAGCCTTATATATTCCTTTGCCATTTCTTATAGCAATTCCCGTTTCAGAGACAAATTTTGCATAAACAGCCGCTGCAAAAGAATGTGGAAAAGGTGGAAAAATAGACTCTCCATTACTTCCAATATTAAAAGGTTTTCCACTACCAAAAAACAAAACATCATAAGGTTCTATTGTGAATTTAAGCATATTAGCCTCCAAATTTTGCTTTATAAAAGTTTTTTACATTTTCATAGTAATTCAATAAAATTTGAACCTTATCTAAAAATTGATTCAAATTTTCACTTAATAAATCATAATCAGCTTCATAATCATGAGTGATGATATTTCTAATATACCTGAACTCACGCCATTCATAAGAATTGTTTATAATTTTATATTTTTCCATCTTATTGAGAACATCTAAAAAGGTAAGGTTTTCAGTATCTTCTCCTATCAAAAGTAGTAAATTCCAAAAAATTTTGCCCATCACATCCTGTAATTTTGAAAATCTAAAAGTCAAAGTATCTATCAATGAAATAAACTCTTCATCCAAATCTTTTAAAATTTCTGGTGTAAATGGATAAATTTTATTCACCTTTATACTATTCATTGCCCATTCAATCATTTTTTTATGTCTTTCGCATTCTATAAAAAGTTTTTCTATAATCTTCTTTTCATTCATATTTCCACTCCATCTCTAAAAGCAATTTCGTGGATGAGTTCCTTTTTCATTATTTCTGGATTATAAACCACAAGATCAATCTTCTGCTCACCTATCTTAGATTCTAATTCAGCAAGAAATTTTATTTTATTTATTGCAATTTCTTTTGTTGATAGATTTGTTTCTATATAAATATCAATATCTCCTCCCCTCTTTTTTAAATCTGCCCTTGACCCAAAAATAAAAACCCTGCATTTTTCACCAAAGTATTTCTTTGCTGTTTCTTTTATGGCATTGACTTCGTAATCTGATAATCTAACTTTCATAAGAATCATCCTTCTCCAACAGGCTATTTTATATCCTCTATCAAGCTATTGTTCTTTAAACTACTAATAAAATCATCTATAGCTTTCCATTCATTATTTTTTGGAAGAGTAATATCTTTTCTTTGAAATTTAAGTTCATAATTATCTGGTTTGAATTTTGATTTAGCTATAATAAATAAACCCTCATAACTATTATCATTTTGCAAAATTTTCATCATCAAAGGTGAAGCTCTGCGATAAGCATAAGTTTTATTATTTATAATTTCAACTAAATCTACTTTATCACCATAACCACTTTTACCTGTTTTTGGATTTATTAATGATGAATAAAAGAAATTCAAAGGTAACCCAAATATTGCTCTTTCAAATGTCATATTTTGGAGGTTTTTATTTTGTAATATTGATTTTGCAACATCATAGTCTGGTTGTTTATAACTTCGATAAGCCATTAAAAGAAATCCCATAAAATCAAGTAAATCTTTCCAACCATAAATTCCATTCCCTCCCCAACTCGTTTTAAGAAATTTTCCTTTTCTATATTCTTGAACCTTTTCTCGCCAATTCTGCCAATTTGAATACTTAGCCTTATCAATCTTATAAATCTTAAATTCATCTCCAAAAATAAATGGTATGTCTTTTCTGGCATTCGGATGTATTATTTCTTTTATTCTATTAAGATTATTATTTATCCAACTATTAAGATTATTATTTATCCAACTATTAACATCATTGCTGTTTAATTCATCATTGCTGTTTAATTTAAAATTTAAACCAAAACAATCACTTATTATTAAATTTTTTCCTTCGCTATCGATTTTTTCAATCCTTAACGAACCAAAGCCTCTTCTACTTCTTGAACCAAAATTCCCTAAATTAAAAGCAAGCCATAATGTTGCAAAAAATTTTTTTATATCTTCTTGTTTTAAACTTGGATAAAAATATATTTTCATCGAAAATTGTTGATTTTCTGTTATATATTTTCTTCTTGGTTTATCTTGATTTTTATTAAATCTTTGATCAAGAGAAAAACCTAAATAATTAATTCCTCTATCCTGTCTAACGTTATCATGTTCATCAAATTCTTTTTCAAATATTTGACTATTTAATTTTTGCGAAATAACTAATTTAACTCCACCTTTATTTGAATTTTCTCCACCCCATCCAAAAAGTTTTTTTTCATCTTCAAAACTACCCCCTGCTGCTCTAAACCACCATCTTAAAACTCCATTAAAACTCTGACTTCTAAGCTCAGCCTGGATTACATTTTCCTTTTCCTTTTTTTTCTTTTCCACTTTTATACTTTGACTTCTAAGCTCAGCCTGCTGATTAGCGCCACCCATAAAAAGTGGTGTTATTACTTTCAAAGTTAATTTTACTTCTTTCATAAGCTGCTCCTTTAGGAATTAACCTTTTATCCGAGCCACAAATCTTGCAATAATAAACATATTCGCAAAATCCTGTGGACTCATTTTTTCAAATTGTTGAAGCATTATATTTTCAAAATTATTTTCATTTCCCGAATATTTTTTATGCCTGTAAATTCTCAATAGCTCATTTTTCAATATTTGCTTCAAATTATCATTACTTCCATTTTCAGTATAACCAACACTATTTACAATATCCATAAAATCATAGGCAAATTTTGTGGATAATTCGTCTTTAGAATACTTGCTTATAATACCATCAAAAAATTCTTTATCATCCCATTTCATTCCAAAATGTCTTGCCTGTCCTCCACCTGAAATATACTTTATACAAACTGAATTCCTTCCATACTTGTTTTTTGCCTTCTTTTCAGCATCCCTAACCTCATCTAAAGATAACTCAAGCGGATACTTATGATGAACAAACACAATCCCAGCACTCATTGAAGCATTTTGATTATTACCCAACAGAGTTTTAAACTCTTTGTTAAGTTCAAAAGCACAATTCAAAGCCTCATCAACAGGCAAAAATGTGAGCACATCATCACCGCCAGCATATATGAGCTTGCCATAATGTTTGGTTTCAACAATATCTCGAACTGTATTCAAAGCAAATTCAGAAAGCTTTCTTGAAAAAAGATTGTGAAACGAAGGTGACATTGGATGTTTCATTCTGAGTAAGGTTTCTAATTCTTTTCTATCATTACCCGTAGAATAATCTAATAGGCTTTTTTGGGCTTTCTCATGGATCAATTTCTCGATCTCTGGCAAAAATTCTCCCTTAAGCCATTTTCCCATGTTATCCCCATCCATGGCAAGAATAGCGTAGTAAGTGGGTGGATTAATTTTATTATCTTTTAAAAATTTTTTCATACCTTCGAGTTTACTTTCTTCTATAATTATTCCAAATTCATTTTCTAAATATTCTTTTCTATATGAAGATTCCATCAACCATTGTCCATCAATACTGTATAGTTTATGGTTTTTCAAAGCTGGAATACTTTTGATTTCTGGTGGTTTACTATTTCCAAAAACTTCATTAAATTTATTTTTGAATTTTCCTATTAAATCATCATTAATAGATAGTTTATACTTAACTGTAGCCATCTCTGATGTTGAAGGGAATTTAATATCTTCAGTTAGATTAAATTCATTCTTAAAAATTTCTGACAAAAACCTCTTAAACAAACAAACCCCACAGAGCCTTTCACTTTTTGAAACATAATGTTTATCAATAAGATTTTTCCATGCATCATTTAAAGGCAAAATATCATACTCTCCACACAAATGACACTTTTCACCTGTTTGAGGCTCTATAAGTACAAAATCTTTTATCATCTTTCGTGCTGCTAAAAATCTTTCAGTAAGCTCTACAAGTAAAGAATAAGCATTTCCAACATTAGCAGTACCATAGTAAGGGTGAGATTTGATAATATGAATAGCTTCCAATAAATTATTTTTACCTACAAGGTTTTCATATTCATTTATTACTGTATCAATATCTGTATAACTATCTTTATACCATGGCAGCACAACCCAGAAAGGTTTCAAGTAACTTGCAATATTATTCTTTATATTATCTGTTTTTGGTGACAAAATACTTTTTAAATGTTTAGGGATTTTTTCTAACAAATCACTAATAGTTTTTTCGACAGCCTTTTGACAATTCTCCGCTATATCCTTCGCTTCTTTATAAGGGACTATTGCTAAAAATCTATTCGGGAAGTTCGCAATTGTAAGTTTTTCATCTAACCGACAATTAGTTTGAAAATTTGAAAACCAATCTTCAGCAAATATATTAAATTTACCATCAAATTTATCTTTAAGCCATTTATCAACAAGCGGCTGGCCTAAAAGATTTGAGAAAATAATATGATCAGGCCCATAATTTTCCATTATTACTTCAATAGCTTTGTAAATCAAATATGAAAGTAAATAACTTCCAGCCCACAGGTCTGAAGTTTTCCTTGCAGTTGCTATAAAAGATTGAACAGGAGTAATAGTAAAAATCAAAAATGCTGGCTTATCTACATCAAGACAAGTGGCTATAGCTGCAGTCTGAACAAGATGGTCATATATAGAATGATTTGGTGCTCTTGAATCTGCTGGATGAGTATTTATCCATGAAAAAACTTCTAGTAAAAATCTCCAGAGAAATAGAAAAGAAAGCCTTGCCCTTTCTTGTTGACTTGAAAAATCTAATTCCCCAATTTTTTCAAAAATATTTTTTACTTCATCTTGATTTTTTGGAAAGCCAATATCAATTTTATTTCCAGAAAACGGATCAATATATTTTGCATCCTCAAGAAAAACTGCAGCATCTTCATTAAACTCCTGCCGTTTAGTCTCATCTTTTAATTGAGGTGCAACAACAATTCTTGAAATTGCAGAAGATAATATATCTGCGATTTCAATTTTATCATCTTTCAAATCATCTTCTAAAATAAATCTAAAGAGATCTTCAGCTACCTTCTCATGCCATTTAAGCTTATAATTTTTTATATAGTTCTCATGTTTAAGACTAAATTTATTACTCATAAGCCAAATTTTATTTACCGGATCGTGAAGAAGAGCTTTAAGTTTCAGACTATAATTTACTTGGCTTAAATTGAGCATATTAATCTCCTTTTAATAAATTATTTAAAATTATTTTACAAATATTATCTAACACACTATCTTTTAATCTTATAAGAATTTTTTCATTAACCTTTTTTATCTGTATAATTGTGTATGCAAAACCACAATGAGCATAAAGATTTCTATCATCAATATTATCTTCTTCTTTATACTCATTTTTCAAAACATAAAAACCATAGTCCTTATATTCATTTTCTATATTCATTATATCTCTTATTTTTTCTAACTCTTTATTTAATCTCATCTTTAATGTCCTATTATAATTAAATAATTCTTTTAAACTATTAATCTCTTCTTTATCAATTTCATATTTTTTTTGTATATTGTAATTTTTGAATAACAATTTAGTTAATAAAAATATCTGCAATATAGAATGAAATAAAGGTTGAATTTCAACTTGTTGAACAATAAAAATCTTATTTATATCTTTATTTTCAATAAATAACTTTTCTTTAAAAAAACCAATAATTTTATCTATAAATTCTTCTAATTTATTTATATCTGGAAATAAATAATAGATAAAAGGTAATAATGCATTTTGAAAAGATCCTCCAAAAAAATAAGAATTATCAATTATTTCTTTTTTGTTATTCTCAATATCTTTAATTTGTTTTCCAATCTCATTTTTTATAGTATCATCAATTTCACCAAATGGACGTAATAGATTATAACCATTAAATTTATAAAAATTAAACTGAGGAGATAAATTAACATTTTCAATTTTATTTATATTTACTTGATTAACATTACTACCAATTACTGGATCACTATTTAAAACAATAAATTTAATATTATAAAAAAATGAAATTATACTAAATATTTCTTTTAAAGCTCTATATGCCATAATTGTCATATAATTTATTCCATGAGTTATATCAAGATAAATATCAATCCGATTTATTTTTTCATTACTTTCTGATTTTTTTTCTAATAATTCATTAATTTTTTTAACAACTTCATAATATAATATATAAAAAAAATTATTTGGATTACCTTTAAATTCAGATTTTTCAAAACTACCAACCCCTGGTATTACTAATAAATTCTCTTTTTGTAAAATTTCATTATTAACAAAATTCAAAACATCTTCTTTTATACTATCTATAAAATCTATATATACCATGTTTTTTGAATTTGATATAAAATTATCAATAAGAGTATCTGAAAGAATTATAAAAACTTTGTCAGGTCTTATATTTTCATAAAGTATCTGCAAACTAGTTTCGCTTTCTTTATTTTTCCCATTAAATAAATAATTAACTTTTCTCCATTTTTTATAATTTCCCCAAACTTCAAATAATATTTTCATATTTAACTACCTCTCCAACATTAAATTCATTATTATGACTTTCCACAACTACCGCCCCATCAAGTCTTGGGTCAAAAATAGCAACTGCTTTGCATGGATGAAAATGATGAACCATAAAAGCGTAAAGCCATATTGGTCCTCGACCTGATAAAATTAATAGTTTATGAGAAAAACCTTCTTTAACTGGATCAGGCAACTTTATATCCTTCAAATCTTCTGGGTCTAAGTTTCTCTGTATCTCAAACTCAAGCAAAGCCATTTTTTCATTTTGCTTTATACTATACTTTAAAACTTCCATAGCCCAACCTTGTCTTTGAACCTACTCCATAAAATGATAATGCTTGTTTTAAAATATTATTAAAAAAGCCTTCATTTTCTAATATATTCTCAAATTGTTCAACTGGTAAATTTACTTTTATTATTTTTTCATTATCATTTTCTATATCTTTTTTATTTTCAGTATTTTCTTTATTTACAATTAAATACTTCTTTTTATCTTTAGTTATATATATACCACCATTTTTTATTTTCTCCCATCTCCATTTATCAAACAAAACTACAAATCTAAACTTAACACCTTCATTTACTGTTAAAAAAAATATTGGAATTGGGTTCTCCCAGTCTGCTGGTGGAGTTTTACCTGAATCATCCCCATAATAGCTACTATAATGAGGATTCATTATATCAAGTTTAAATATTTTTTGGTCATTTTCACATTCTGGATAAGCATCAAGAAATAAAAGAAGCCCTTTAAAATCTTGAGCGCCAAAAAGAAGTTGATAATTTAAAGTTTTTTTATCATCAATTGTTAAATCACCATAAAATTTCTTTTGAAAATCTTCAAGTTTACCTTCTTCTATTTTTTCTTCTTCCACTAACTTCCAAAAAGCCACCTGTCTGCAAACTCCTTTTAAACTACTTCCAGGTATATATGGAACGCCCCAAATATGATGTAAAGTTAAAGAAGTTTCTAAAACATGAGTTGCACCAAGACCACAAATGAGAGGGGTTTCTGTTACAATAGAATTTGTATAAATACTTTGAAATCCAAGAAAGTTATCTTTTATAGTATCAGTTGTATTTTTAAAAAATTCAGAATTATTGATTTTAAAATTATCAACAAATTTTTCAAGAATAAATTTTTTGCTTTCACCTCCAATACATTCCTTATTGAGATCAAATAAACTTTTCTCTTCATTTTTTGTATTGTCTCGAATTTTAAAACTTAAAACTGGAATTAATTTTTGAATCAAAAAATGATAATTATTAATTTTAATACTAATATCATTAAATATAGTTTCAAAAAAAGATTTTATAAGATCATCTTTTTTATCATTTTTCAGTGTTTTCTCAAATTTAAAAAAACTATTCCCAAACCACACTTTTCCATTATTAATAGAAAATTTTGGATCTGGATTTCTAATATTTCTATTATTCATTGTTTTTCTCCTTAATTTCTATTTCCACCATTCTTTTTAGCCAATTAGCAAAAGATAAAGCTTCCATTGTAGCAAGTCTAAGAGTGGAAAAATTACAATCTAACAAATATTCCAAAACATCTTTATTATCTTTGCTAAAACCTTTTTGCTTTAGCCAATCATTAATCGTATCATATACAGGTCTTGTTTCATCTTTTGACTTCAAAAAAGCTAAAGCTGGAATTAGTCCATTTGTTGTAATTAATGCTGGTAATCTTTTTGCATTTGAAGCAAATTTATTTTTTTTCTCCTCAGATTTAACCTCTTCTTTAATTATTTGAATTTTCTTTAAAGCAAAATTTGCTCTTTCTTGATTTAAAGTTTTCAATTCTGACATAAAAACCTCCTTAATTTATTTTTATATTAACAATAGCAAAACTCAAAGTAGCTGCATTTTTTACAATAGGGCTTGTTTAAAAGTAACGGTGGAGTTTTTAAGCCCACTATAGAATCTATATCATTTAATATGAATTGAATTCTTGATAAATCATTTTTATCAAGGATAATTCTTTCTTTTCTTCTAATCTTTGGATAATCAATTATACCCTCTATTTCAATACCGATCTGCTTAAAATAATAAAGATAATATTTAATCTGCCACAAATGAGCCTCTTCTAAAGATTTTGATTTTTTTACTTCATGAATTATGCCATGCCTTGCATCTAACAAATCTACTTTAATGCCTTCAAGCTCAACTTCCTTTCTTTTTCTCATATAAGAATTTTCATGAATAATCTTGCCAATATCGACAAGTTCACTTGTATGTTCCATAGAGATGTTCTTACTAAAAAGCCACAACTTTCGGTGACAGATGATGTAATAGGCAACCTGCGTGCCTGTAATAATGGGTGAGGGCATAGGAGAGCCTCTAAATTATATTATCTTCTTCTTGAAAATTTACAAATTTTAATCCTTTTTCAAAGGAATAAGAAACTCCTTCCATCAACATTATATCATGCTTTTTGCAATATTTTGATTGTTCTATACATCTTAATAAACTCCTATTATTCCCAAATATTTGAACAGGAATAAGATAATTAGTAAGTTTCCCTTGCATTTTTATTCTCTCAAACCTCTGATTATTGTAATCTTCAATAAATGAAATTATTTTTAATATTTTATCTTTATATAAGTTATAAATAGGCATAGGTATTACACTATAGTTATTTATTATTTCCCTAAAATCTTGTTCAGCCTGATTTCTATTTTCTGATCTATATCCAAGCTCAAGCAAATCTTTCATTTTCTTATATTTCTTAAAATATTCTGTGTTTTCAATATTTAAAAATACTTTTTTTATCATTTCTTGTTTATCTTCTTCAGACAAAAGTTTATTATCATATTCCTTTAAAACTTCCCAACTCTTTTGAAAGAGATAAGGGTCATATATTCTTGATGGTTCACCCTGAAAGATATATATATTAGGTTCATTTAAGGTATATTCCTGTTTTCTATAACATCTCCCAAACCTTTGCAATAAGGCTTCGATAGAAGCATGTTCAGTTAAAAGTAAATCGAAATCTATATCTAACGATGCTTCTACAACCTGAGTAGTAATCCATATACAGGGAGCCTTCGCACACATTATTTGTCTTTCTTTAAATTTTCTATGAATACCAATAAAACGAGAATGAAGCAAGTTAGCTTCAAAGTTATTTTGTTTGAGAAAATCATATAGCTTTTGTGCTTTTTTAACTGTATTGCATATAATTAAGATTTTCTTATTCTTATTTTCATTGATTAACCTCAGAATTTCCTCTGAGTTTATTTCTTGTGAAATAAGTTTTATTCTGTGTCTTTTTAGATACAAAAGGTGACTTCCTAAAAACACAACATCACTTACATCTTCAAATTCTTTTTTGACAAATGGGGGCAAAGTAGCAGTCATAAGCATAAATTTGCCATCTAACGAAACTATCTCTTTCAAAAATACTACAATAGCAGCGATAGATGCTGGTGAAAAACTTTGTATTTCATCAATAATTATCTTTGAATATGAAGCAGTTAAATACACCATTTCAAAACCAGGAAATTTAAAAACATTAGTAATCAACTGATCCGCAGTAGCCACCGTCAATGGATATGATAGTTGTCTTGCCTTTGCGATTTTAATCTCATAATCGTTCTCATCTTCAGCAAATTCAGCATAGTTTAATGAAGATTCTCCATGAAGAAGGATTACATTATCTCTAAAAATTTCATAAAATCTTTTATACATCTGGTTGACTGCAATTCTTATTCCAAGAATATAAAAAGCTTTATCTCCATTTATCCAGTTCATAGCCGCTTCTGTTTTACCCATACCTGTTGAAGCTATTATTAAAATACTTTTATTAGAACATTCTCCAGCTTTTTGCTGAAATTCCCTTAGTTTCCAGTTTTTTTTCATTAGCCAGTTTTCAAAATTATTCCTGAAATCACCATCATATCTTTGCTCTGGGTCAATTCCAGCAGAAGCTGCATAATCACATTTTTGTAATAAACCAAGCCATCTAATTCTATAAACAAAATATCTTTTCCATCTTTCTCTGTCTTCAGAAGCATTATATGTATTCAATAATTCTTGGACATTATAAAAATACTCTAATTTTAGATTATAGTTTGTATTCATCCATTCTATAATAATTTGTATTTTTTCGTTATCAGGCAAATAATTGCGGTGATGATGGGCGATAATTGCAAACACAAAAAAGTTAAAAAACTGTTCTCTATCCAAATTTAAATTTGACAATATGCCTTTTATTTCATTTTCCTCTTCTTCAGTAATAAACGCAGGCGACAACCATTCGTGAGGAATTGTTTCAAAATCACCTTCAAGTGTCGGTAAATTTAAAATTCTTCTCATTCTATTCTGAAATTCTGGATTCTTCTTCCCCTGATCATGAAAGTAAATAATTTCTCGGATAATCTTTTCATGTTTCTCATCTAACCAATTAACTAAAAAGCCTTTCTTCTTTAGACTTTCAAGAGCATCTATAAGTTTTTGATTATGCTCTTCTATAGTCTCTCCACTTGATTTTGCATAAAAGATTTCATTCTTCATAATTTTAATTTAATCCTAACCAGGATATAATATCATTATCACTATCAACATTTACCAAATCCTTTTTTAAAGTAACATCTTTTCCAATGTAATTTACATCAACAAACTTAAAAATCCTATTTTCATCAAAAGATTCAACATTTTGATAATAGAATGATAGTCTAAAAGCTGTTCCTGTTTTCTCAACTAAACTATCTGAAATAACATACATTGGGTATCTTGTTTTAACTCTTCTCTCAGTAGGTTCCTTAACTTCAACTAATTTAGCTTCATCTATTCGTGCTATATCCTCATTTCTTCCTAATACAACAGTAGCTTCTTTAATTTTATTAACTAACTCTTCGTTTAAATTTTCTTCATCAAAATGAATATGAATAATTAATCTCATATTTATATGCAAATCAACAAACAACATACCATGAGTAGCTGTCTTCTCACTATCTCCTACAATAACTTTATAAGGATTTTGAGGTCTACTTTTTGGATCTCTATCAAATTTATAAACCTTTTGGATGTTAGTAACGACACCGTCACTCTCGCCTTGAATCGATATTTTCAAGGGTTTGTATTCATTTAATCCTAATAGAGCATGAGCCATCCCTTTAATCATAGAAGGAGTAGGAAGTGGATATGTTTGTACATATCCAAAACTTCCCTCTCTCCTATAGTTACACAAGTTTTGATATAACTTAAGTTTTACAACTTTCATCATACCCTCTTTCCATTATTTTTAGTATACTTCTTCAAGTTTACCCTTAATAGTTTTAAAATAATCTTCTATACTTAACTTTTTATTTTCTTCCAAGGCAATTTTAGCAATGTTATCAAATACACCATTCAAATAACCTAACATTGTAGAATCTTTTATTTTTTTATTATCATGGTAAGTCCTCTCTAACATTTCATTAATAGGTTCTACAATCAGTTTAACAGATTCTCTACCGAAAGAAAGTTCAAGTTTATTGTAGAAAAACGGATTACCACTTTCATATATACCACCAATAACGAATAAAGGTGATAAATTCTCTCTTCTACCTTTTATGTCTCTATAAAGTATTTTAATTGCATCCAACAACATATAAATTCTCTTCATTTTTTCACCTTTTTCTAACTTAATATTATAATTATTGTCAACTCCAACTTTATCAAGATCTACAGTCATAGTATAGGTATAAAACGTTTTATGTATTTCTGTTTGAAAAATCATATTATCAAGGTTGTCACTTCTTGCTGCTAATCCCATATTATTGCCATAGTCTATATCATTATTCCAAGGTTCAAGACTTACCGCATCACTTAATCTAACGATAGCTTTTCTTATTCTACCTCTTGACCCTTCTCCAGCAGTTTTCATATAACCAAAAAAATCGATTTCTGGATACTCATCAATTTTAGTATTTGCTTCAAACTGAACAACCTTGCCATCACTTCCAACTGGTGTTAAAGGCATATCAAATTCTTCATGCATAATTCTAACAATATCATATCTTAGAGCCTGTCTACTAATGTAAGAATAACTTTTCCCTTTAGATGACAATCTTTTTAAAGCAGTTACATTAGCTGTACTTTCACCATAATTCAAACTACCACCTTTAAAAATTACAGTTAAGCTCAAAAATTTTGACATTTTATTCCTCCTGTTGATTGTTTTCTTGTTGGTTATTTTGCCCAAAATTACTTAAAAGCCCATTTATAAAAGCATAGCCAAATTGCATAAAATTATCAATATCCACCAACTCTTTATTACTCCCAAGCTTAATTGGAATACCATAAGCCATTGATAATCTTGTGTACTTATCAATAAATGCATACCGATCACCTATTTTTAGGTCATTTAATAGCTGGTAAGCTATACCTTTTATCTTGTTTTCAGTTTCAATTCTTTGAGCAAGATCTTTACCATTATAATATCCCTTGTTTACAATTTCGCTAAAATCATCCATACTAAACCCTCCTTTTATGTACTTTATGTATTTTAATATATAAATCATTACATTATAAATATTGTAATGTGCTGTATTTTTTATATAATAATTAAAATAATTGTTCAAATCAGTATAACAAATAGAAAGATTTATAGTTTTTCTTAAAATTTCTTCATAAATATCTTTTCTTACATTTTTATCATTGTCTTGAATATAATATCCTTTTGGAATTTTATTCTGGTCAGTTTCCACAATGAATTTTGCCAGTTCTGGCGTAACGTTGTAATTGTAGACATTATAACTTTTTGTACTTTGGCCACCAAAATCGTTTTCTGCAATTTCAATAAAATTAATATTCTCTAAAAAATCACTCGCTTTTTTTTCAACTAATTTGTAAATTAATTCATTCATAAGAATATAAAAAGGCTTATCTTGATTTTGTGCTTTTTCAAATTTTGTTTTAAATAACATTACTGAATTATACATTGTTTTTATATCAGTATTCCTATTTAAAAAGTAAAGAAAATTTTTATACTCGTTATCAACTTTTCTCTTCATTATTATCATTCCATGTAAAGCACAAGAATATATTAAAGCACATAGAGCACAAATTTTAACCTTAGATGACTTAAATCCCCATATCCAATTAGAATTATCACTATTAAAACCAACAATCTGGGAAATTGCATTGCTGAAATCATATTCTTTTTTATATGCTAAACAACTACCACATTTCTGGCTATCTTCTGTATTATTAGCAAAATTATTTTGTGATATTACCTTTATATATTCCTCAATATTTTTATAATTGCATAACTTTTTACTTACTTCAATTTTAAGGAAGTAATCTATAAATTCAGAATTGTTGTTATCAATAAGATCTAAAGGATGATTATAATGATTTAATATATTTAAAATATTATTAAGATCATTAAGAAAATTATCTCTTCCCTGTATTATGCTATTTTCAAAAGAAATATTACAAAATATTTGGATAAACCTATTTACTACTTTGCCACTCAGTGCAGTATCATTTAATAACTTTTTGGGCACAGTACTACTTGTTATTTGATCAACTTTTATTTTTAATCTATTTAATCTTTCCTTATAACTGTCAAGGTCAAATAACTTTACAAAAGCCAATTTTTTATATTTTTCAAAAAAAACATCCAGAATAGATGAATCAAATTCCAAGTAATTTTCAGAGATAATCATAGAATTTTGATAAGAACTCACTATCTTCTCTATATTTACTTCTCCATCTCCTAAAACATAGAGAAAACCAACAATACCAGCGTTATAATACCAGTCTTTTGTATAAACTCTTAACATCTCCCCACCCCCGCATTATATAACCAATTAGATGGATAAATTGTAATCTCTGGCATAAACCAAAACCTCCTTTGTTATTTCTACGCCATTTTGTTTTGCCTCTAAGGCTATAGGGCTTTTATCATCTGTTTTTTTAACTACAAGATCTATTTTTTGATCATATATAGCATTCTTTAGATTTACAAGAAAATCAAGACGCTTTTCAATTATATTTGTAAAATTCTCTGTTTCAATGTAAATATCAATATTTCTCTCTCTAATGTCTTTTCTAACACAAGAACCAAATATCCAGACTCTTGAGCTTTGTCCAAAAATCTCTTTTGTAAGATTAAAAATATCCGCAAGAACTTTACTCGAAAGTCTGATGTTATCCATCTTCTTTCTCATCTAATTCAAAATATTTTTTCATAATTTTTTCTACTATTATAGCCGTCTCCAATGATTCTTCGGCCTCTTTTTTTTGTTGTTTCAACCCCCGGATATCTTACTTCTACACTATAACTTGATAATTTAATAAGTTTTTCTTTTATTTCTTCAATTTCTGGAAGTGTATTCTTACATTTTTCGCACAAAATTTCTAAGTCATGAGTTTTTTCAAAATAAATTTCATTTTCTTGCAAAAAAGCCTTTAAATATTTCTCTACAGCCTGTTGAGAATGAAAACAAACAGCATCAAAAACAGGGTCTTCTTCTCTCATCTCCCTTTGAACTACAAGTAAATCTTTTTTAGCTTTGTTAATCCACTCATTGGTTATTTTTTCATAACTCAAGTCCTTTTTCAAGTATATCTTTAATGAAAAAATCACTTTCTTTATATCTTTCTTCTATAAACTCTGGTGTTCGCACGATTATATCCATTGGCTTTTGAAAATCGAATGTTTTATCTATTTCTATCCTAATAATAGCCGCCTGCTCTGGAAAAGAAAGTTCTGTATTCATAATAACAAGCAAATCTATGTCACTATTTCTATTTGGATTTCCATATGCATATGAACCAAAAAGAATCACCCTTTGGGCATGAAATTTTTCCTTCATAAACTTTGCAATATCTTGCAAAAATTCTTTATCACCTCTAAACATAAACTATACTCTCCTAAATTTCTCTCTTAACCTCAGGAATTCAAATAGTTTGAAATCCCCCTTTAGTTATTACATCAACTTTCCTTTTCAACTTTATTTCTAAAAATTCGGTAAGCCCAAGATAATTATCCAGATAAACTGATTCCATTTTAAATTCAACATATATACCAATATAGCTTTTTTCATTAAAACTATCTCTTGTAACAGAACCAAATATCCCTATTTCTTTTACTTCAAAATGTTCCTTTAAAAATTCTTTATATTCTTTACATTCTTTATATTCTTTATGTTCTATTAATCTTTCAATAACTTCCTGTTTTGTCATATTTGCTGCTGCACATTTTAAAAAATGCTATATAAATTTTAATATTGTTCAATCCAATTTTTTGCCTTATGGGAAAATCAAATATCCATTCGCTCACATTCTGTCAAAAAATCCCCTTTGTTAGATTAAAAATATCTACAAGAACTTCCCTTGAAAGTCGCACTGTTATTTTGCCCCCGATTCTAAAACCTCCAGCATACCAAATCCTTCACTTCTTCTTGCACCAATGCCTATGTCATAAAAAAGTTGAAGAATTTTTGGTTTTGCTTCTATTTTTATTTGACCTTTTATCGCAGGATAATTTATTGTAAATTTTTCATGTGTTTTTTGATTTTTTGAACCATGAATAACTGGAACCATAGAGATAGAAGAATCATCAAAGAATATTTTTATTTCATCATCATCTTTTTCATTTTTCTCACTATCTAATGAATCATTTGTTTGAAGATTTTCCTTATAATCATTTAAAAAATTTTGTACAAGTGATTTTAAACTAACTTTAAAAGCTTCTATAAACTTTTCTTTTGAAACTTTTTTCATAAGGGAAAACTCTTTATTTGTTTCACAAAATTCTGGGACAAGGTATTTAGAACCATCATCCAAATCACGAATAAGAAAAGGTGACAAGGTTTTGAAAAAAGCAGAATCACTTTCAATCTTAACCTCTTTTAATAGATTTATATTTGAAATCTTTTCTATTCTATTCTCTCCAAGAGTAAAAAGATTTTTACTCTTAGATATATTTAATATTCCATTATACAATCTCATTAAAAATTCATAATTGTTTGTTGAAAAAAATAGATTAATATATTCACCATCCAATTTTAGTTTTTCACCAACCTTTTTGCATGGCATGTAAACTGAAAATGTAAAAGGCTTGGAAGTATTTATGTTGTAAAATTTTTGAAAAAATTCTTCGCCATCATCTGAACTTTGAATAAAGGCTTCTTTAAATAATGAAAGGAAATATTGTCTATAATTTGGTTCAAATAATGTATTTTTTTGAAAATATAATCTAAAACTTAATCTCATAATATCTCCTGATGATAAGACTAATATAGATTGAATTTCTTACAAAATACAATTGTATTTTATCTTAAAAATTCAATTTTGTAAATAAGAAATCATAAATTTTAAGAAAAATTTTAGGATTTTTAGAAATTTTTATTGAATAAATCTACCAGATTTTGCTGCAATTTCTTCATTTAAAACACCATCTTTTAATACATGTTTTCCATTTATAAAAACATGAACAAAACCTTTTGGTGATTCGGCTGATTTTTCTTTATAACTCAATTTATCAAAGTTAAAAGCAACTAAATCTGCCTTGAAGCCTTTTTTAATAAGACCCCTTGACTTAATATTGTATCGGGAAGCTGTCAAATATGTCATCTTATTTATAGCTTGCTCTATTGGTTTAGAACAGTTTTTTGCCAATAAAATAAATTTCGGAAAATTATAGTATATTGCATAATTTTGAATTCCATAATCATTAACCCAAGCATCGCTCATATATAAGGCAAGTGGATGATTTCTAAGTTTTTCTAAAATCTTTTCATTTGAATACTTAAACATTAAAACTTCTGCCTTTGAATCAGTTTTTTCATTAGCCTTCATATAAGCTGAAAATTCGTTTATTTTCCAGAGTTTTGCTAGTTCAGAAATTGTTTTACCTTCAATTTCTTTACATTTACCAGCTGTATTTGAAATAAGAATATCATTAAAATCAAATCCCAAAAACTTTTTAGCCATCATTATCTCAAGAAAAAGCCTAAATTTAACAAGAGGCTTTTGTTTATTGTTTTTCGAAAGTGCTAAGTACCAAGGCGGTAAGACTACTGAGATTATGGAAGCACCAAAATCGGTAGAATATGTATCAAACATTATATCAATCCCATCTTTTACCGCATTTTCCATTAAAGATAGAGCTTCGTCGACATAATTCCAGGAATTTTTTCCAACAAAAATAAGATGAGAAAGCTGAGTTTTTACACCTGTTTGTCTGGCAATGCTTAAAACTTCGTCTATTGCCCTAAGCCCATGAGCTCTCACTCCTATTGGAGGTGCGTAAGATGTAGAAACCCTTGAATATGCCCTTGCATGAAAAGAGATTATTTTATTATGCCTTTTAACAACCTTAGCAATTTTAATTATCTCATCAGATGGAGCAAATCTTCCTGGTTCATACATTAAACCAAAAGAAACACCTGCTGCACCTTCAGACAAACTTTTATCAACAATATATTCCAGATCTTCCATCTGCCTTTCATTTAGTTTATTACTGTTTTTAGAGTTTAAACTTATTCTGATAGTACCATGTCCAACAAGCGACAAAATATTTACAGGGCACTTACCATCAATAGTCTCACCCCATTTTTTAAAAGAGCCAAAATCTTTAGGGCTGCCTTCAAAAAGACCACCACCAATTTCATTAAGATAAGGAGTACCTTCTTTATATCCAGCAATTGAAAATCCGCAATTGCCAGTTACCATTGTAGTAACTCCTTGTCTTATAAAATCCTTGAAATATTTTAAGTTATTTTCTTTTATAGTAAAAAAATCATTGTGCGAATGAGCATCTATAAAACCAGGAGATATACATAGGTTACTGCAATCATAGACTTCGGCATCTTTTTTTTCAATCCCTACTTTCGATACATCAATAATTTCATCATTATCTATAAGTAGGTCTGCCTTATATGGAGGATTTGTTGAGCCATCGTAGATAATACCATTTTTAAGTAAAATCATCTTTTCTCCCTGATATTTAAATTTTTATCTTAGTCTGTTTTATACTTTTATTATTAAATTATTATTAAATTATTATTATTTTATGATTTTTTTTTCTAATTATTTTTTACTCTCATTTTATCTTTATCCTGGATAAAATCTCCCCTAAAATTATCCTCTTTTAGCATAAGATGACTATCTAGATCGCAAAATTCAAATGCTCCAGTTCCAAGAGCGATCTGAACACTTTGGTTTATGCCAATACTTGATTCACCCATACAACCAATCATAAGTTTTTTATTGGCAGATTTTACCATTTCAACTATAGCAAGTGCATCGCTTATTCCAGATTTCATAAGTTTTATGTTAATATAATCCACTGCATCCATTTTTATAAGATTAAAAACATCATATTTCGTTTTGGCAGATTCATCAGCAGCAACTGGATATGGACTATTGTATCTTACAAATTTAAGCCCTTCAATATCTTTCATATAAACAGGTTGTTCAAAAACATCTATATCTATCCCTTCTTTATATATCTTATTAAGAAAAAAAAGAGCTTGTTTTGGAGTATAGCCCATATTTGCATCTACTATTATTTTTTTATCTTTAATAAAATTTTTTATTTCCATCATAGTGACAATATCTTCTTTTAAGTTTTCACCAACTTTTATCTTTATAACTTCAAATCCTTCTTCTATTATTTTTTTTATCTCTTTTACTCTATTATTGATAGTATCAATCCCAGCAGTTTTATCTGTTATTATAAAATCCTTTGCCGCTCCAAGCAATTGACATACTTTTAAGTTATAGCTTTTTGAAAAAGCATCTAAAGTTGCAAACTGTAAAGCTGCTTTTAAGCTTGGAAGAGCAAAAAGTTTATCTGTTATATCAAAGATTTTCCTGTATTCTGTAATGTCTAAATCGATAAGTGTTTTTTTTACAAAATCCTGTAAAGAGATTATCATCTCTGGTTTTTCACCATTCACTCTAAATGATGGGGAAGCTTCCCCAAAACCTTCAATCCCATTTTCGCAAGTTATCACCACTTCTATATTTGTTGATTCGTCCGAAATACCGCCAGTTATATGAAAAGGCTTTTCATATTTATATTTTTTTAATATAAATTTGATATCCTTTATTTTTTGCATTTTTATATCCTTTTGGTTTAAAAAAGAATTTTAACTTTTTGGTGTTTTTATTTTTTTAATAACTTTTTATTTTTATGATAACTTTTTATTTTTTTTAGTAATTTTTCATTTTTTTAATAACTTCTATTCTTTTTAATACTATTTATTCAATTTCATACTTTTTTTTGCCTCTTTTAGGTAAAAACCTGCCTGTATTTTTGCAATATTCAATCCATTTTATACCAAAATAAGCTTTTAATACTTTTTCCTCCCTTGGTATCCTTTCTATTAGTAAAATAGCAAGACCAACATTAAAGATAAAAAAAATTAATAAGTTAGAAAGGGCTATAGTTATACCAAGATGCATAAGAATAAAACCAGAATAAATTGGATGTCTTATATAGTGATAAGGTCCTTTGGTTATTAAACGATGATTCTCCTTTAACTCTATAGTTTCTGAAAACTCACCATCAAGTATAAAACTTGCCCAGCCTATAAGAGTCAAACCTAAACATCCTGTAAAAATAGATAAAAATCTTAAAGTCGTAGATAAGTAAATATTAAATTTATAAATAAAAGGAATTTTTAATATATAAAAGAATAAAAAAATTACCTCGAAGATTATAAGTGTTATTAAAATTATTGAATCTTTTTTAGCATAAAGATAAAAAATCTTTTCTTCTTTATTAAGCTTTTTCCTTTTAGATGCAGATTTTTTAACAAATATTAAAATAATGGTATAAATAATATAGATCAAACAGACTGAAAGTGTAAAAAATCTATTCATTAACTTTTTCCAGAAATTTTTATATATTCTTATTTTTTTATTTTGTTCCTTTTTGCTTTATTGGTTTAGCAAATCTGCATTTTTTATTTCATATCTTACTATCATATATTACTATGTCAACATTGTTTGGTCACTTCTATATTGCTAAAATAAATGCTTTTTATTTTATATGCTATTATGTTAATAATTATTCAGGAACCGCCCCCGAATCAAATACAAAACTTTTTATTTTATATGCTGCTATGTCAATCTGAATATCAAAAACTCTGCTTTAATATCATGTTTATTTACAACTGCTCTATCCATATTTTTAGGAACTTCTATGCAATCATTTTCATGAACTATAAATTTTTCATCATCAATAAATATTTCTATGCTACCTTTAATAACATAAAAAATAACATCAACATCAGCTTTATGTTTTGAAACCCTACCAAATGCTTCTATAGTAATCCTTGCGATTTCTGGTCCGAATGAACTCTTTATTTTTACAGCCTTGTATTTATCCGCCATTCCTGCTTCTTTAGATATATCTTCAAGGGAATCAAAATGGTAAATATTAATATCCATATTTTTACCTTAATCTTCAACAATTACTGCTGTTCCGCTTGCACTAACCATAAGCATGCTTTGCCCAATTGTTTCGTAGTCAAGATCAACCCCAACAACCGCATTCGCTCCTATTGAATATGCTTGTTGCATCATCTCATTTAATGCGATATCTTTTGCTTTTCTAAGTTCAGATTCATAAGAAGCAGCCCTTCCCCCTATAATATCTGTGATATTAGCAAAAAAATCTCTGAAAATATTTGCACCTAAAATAGCCTCTCCACTCACAATACCTAAATAATTTTTGATTTTTTTCCCTTCAATATTAGGTGTCGTTGATAAAACCATCTTAATCCTCCTTTATATTATCATGAAAATTATTATCTTTCTTCTCAATTGTATTTATTTTTTTATTAAATTTCAAAATATTAAATGAAAATAAAAGCCCAACCCAGCTTATTAATAATAATAAATATGATAAAACATATAAAATCACGCTAATTATACCAAAAGAAAAAGCTTTCTTGAAACTAGTTCCAAAATCAAAACTAATATCTTTAGATAGAAAAAAAATAGGAAATATAAAAATAATATTGATAAAAATATTAAGAAAAACTGAACAAATTATAAATATAAAAGAGATATTAAATAGATTTTTTCTAATAATTTTATCTTCTGCAAATATTCTAAGCAAAATAAATATTAAGAAAGTCATTGCTATAAGTTCTGGTGAAAAAGATTGATTGTAACTAATAGAATTGTTCATTCTTATCCCCCTTTAAGTTGAATAAATTGAGAAATTTACTCAATAAATATTTTAAGATTAATTTTTTATTTTGCAAATAAAAAACAAAAATCAAATAGAATTAAGAAATATATAAAAATCTTTAAGATATGATATTAACCCATAATCTTAAAAAAAATTATAATTAAAGGTATAATTATAAAATATAAACAAAAAGCCCTCTTAAGAAAGAGGGCTCAAAAAAGATTAATTAATATGAAGAAGGGGTGTAACTAGTTCCATTATCATACCAATACTCAAATAATTCTCTCCATGTTGCAACTATTCCATCTGAATCTGAATCTGCAAAATCAATTTTGCCATAGTAATGTCCGCCTGGCGACCATGTATTTGTATCAAGTGAGGTGTACCACCATTGATATGCATAGTGAGAATAACTACTATATGTGAGATTCCCTCTTGAAAAGAAGATTGAAAGCCCTCTTTTAGTAGCTACTCCATCACCAAAATAGTAGGATTGCCCATTTCCATCATCACCATAAGCATACAATATAGCATCTGAAAGGGCTGTTATGACATCATTAGCTGCATTTTTTAGTCCAGCAGAAAATCCATATGTTGCATCATTATAAATTCTATTACACAAATCATATAGGTCAAAATATGGAATAGATATAGAATCGTCATCACTATCATAAAAATGAATTGAGCTATCTCGAATTGTTTCAATATTACTTTTTTTATTTTCGCTATAAATACTTACTGCAAGTTGATCAATTTTAGTTTTTAATGCAGGTAATTTTGAAAGATCAATCGCAGCCATTGTTTCACCCGAATTGCTATAAGTAGCTTCAATGAAATCTCGATAGCTTTTAACTGCTCTTATCGCCATATCGGCTGCTGTAATTGAAGAAGGATCAAGTTGCGGACAATTTGTAGTTCCACCATAAAATAAAGACTCATAATCCCAGCCATCTCCCTGCTCTGTATGCATAGATCCTATCATATAAGAAGCTAAGTCTCTGAATTCATAAGCTACTTCAACTGTCCCCATAAGACAAGCATCAAAACCTATTATGTCAAGTTTGTTTGCTGAACTAAAGTTAGCTGAAAGAGCTTGCTGCACTTCATCAAGATATAGGCAATCTTCAGAATTTGAATCATCCCAACAAACAGCTTTTTCTATTGAAAAAGTATTAGTTTGAATATCAGATTTGATTCTAGCTCCACCTCCATGATTCCATAGTATTAACATTAAATGCTGATATGTAAAATTTTGCTTTGCATAGGAAATAAAATTACTTAGTGTAGCAGGATCACCCATATTAAGTTCACCATAATCTTTAATTAGTGTAGAATTTATTTCGGATGTATCTGAATCAGGTTGAATATAGTAAAGTCTTGTCGATGTCCAATCACCATTTGAGGAATCATAGCTGGATGTTCTATCAAAAAGAGCAAGGATATTTAACTCTTTATTATTAAGTTTATAAAGTGCACTTTCCATTTCATTTAAATCATCTATAGCGCAATCTTCAAGATTATTATCTCCATCAAGATAAACCAAAACAAGCCAGGATGAATCATGATTTATAACAGGTTCAATAGGACAACCATATAGAACGAAAGATAGAATCAAAATAGTAATCGAAAAGAAAATGATTTTTTTCCTAAAATTCATTAATTTTCTCCTTTTTGAAAAAATATAAATCTCAATTAATCATAAACATTTGCTTTATTGATACCATTTTTTTGTCAAATGAAAAAATATAAATTTCGACAAATCGTTAACATAGTTAAAATAGCATGAAATTCATAAATTGCAAAAAATGATAACTTCTTTTGAAAATTTTTTAAAAAAAAATATTATGGATTTATTTTTTAAGATAAAAAAAACTGCGGGCGAAGGATTTGAACCCTCACAAACAGAGCCAGAGTCTGTCGTGCTGCCATTACACTAGCCCGCATCTTTTATGAAGCGAAAAATTCAAGAATAAAAAGATCTAATAATCTAAAAAAAATCATAAGATCAAGATTATAACATTATATATAAAACTATATACCAGCCTCAATAAAATAAATGCCATCTAATCAATTTATGTCAAGATTATTTTCTATTTATCATCATCAACTGACGCATTGATCTTATAGCACCTTCAAATCCAATAAATAATGATTGGCAGATTATTGAAAAACCTATATTTAATTCGAAAATCTGTGGAATGCCAGCAATCAAAGGTGTGTTTTGATAGTCAAGTCCATGCCCAGCAGCGACAAGAAGTCCTTCTTCATTTGCTTTTTCTGCTGCAATCTTTACCCTTTTATACTCATGAACAATATCTTTTCCTTTTGCCCTGCTGTATCTTCCAGTATGAAGCTCTACACCATCCACACCTAATTTTGCAGCAAGTTCTATCGTTTCAATATCTGGTTCAATAAACAAAAATGTCTCTATTTTTGCTTTTTTATATTCTTTTACAAGATCTTTTAGTTGGTCAAAATGCTTTTTGACATCAAGCCCACCTTCAGTTGTAACTTCTTCTCTTCTTTCAGGCACGATTGTGACCTTATCTGGCTTAACATCAAAAGATATTTTTATGACATCTTCTCTTAAAGCCATTTCAAGATCTAAATCTTTAACAACAGCTTTCCTTATTAGATATAGATCTTCATCATTTATATGCCTTCTATCTTCTCTTAGATGGCAAACTACCATATCTGCGCCAGCTGAAATTGCCATAGTTGCTGCTTGCACTATGGAAGGAAAACCTTCTTTTCTTGCGTTTCGAAGCGTTGCAAAATGATCAATATTTACTCCCAAACGAAGAGGTAAAACTTTATCCAATTTCTTCCCCTTTTTTCTTTTTTTACGATTTATTTTTTATTTTCTAAATTATTTATATTTTTTTATCTTAAATTTCAAAAAATCTTTTAATTTCCAGGCTCAATAAAATTTATGCTAAGTTGAATATATTCTGGATTTGTATTTAATATATTTATATCGGTAATTGTTTTAGGTATGATTTTCAATGTATAAACACCAGGGGACTGAAAATAGCTGCAATCAATAACAAAAATAAGATCAGATGAAGATATTTTGTCTTTGATATCTTCTGTAACAAGTATATCAGCACTAAATTTATTTACAGAAAGAGTGTAAGAAAACTTTGAATTCTTATTGGATAGCAAAATCGGAATATCACTTATTTTCTTAAAAATACTTAGCTGCCTTATATCTACAATAATTTGATTATCAACAGGAGAGACAATTTTCAACTGATCATTATCAAGCTTAATAGGTAATATTAAAGGGAAATTTAAGCCATCTACAGAAATTTCTAAGGTTTTAACAGTTTCCAGATTTGAAAGAATTGAATAAGGACCTTCAACAATAGCATAAGGGGATTTAGTAAAAGTCAAAGAGGATACAGAATAGCCTTTTTCACATTTGCCAGTTATATTTGGTTCGATTTTTACCCTTTTTTTAAACAATTTATCAAGAGTTATGTTTACTGATGATGGTTCAATTTTAACAACTCTTATATTATCTGGCAAATATGAACTATCTACCATTACTTTATATGTATAATCTCCAGGTTTTTTAGCATCAATATTGATATAAGTTTTTATTATATCTTCATTTACAAGTTTTAAGTCTTCTGTTTTACCTCTTAGTGTGACTTTGATTTTTATATTTTTTTTATTAATTATGAATAAATCCGCAGAATTAACCTTATATTGCAAATCACCGACAACAAGTAAACTTTGAACCCCAATGTTTGCTATATAGTAAAATAACATTAAAGAAATAAGTAATGAAATTATAAAAGGAACAGGATGCTCCTTTATATCCTTAAAAAGTTGATTAATAAAATTTTTTATTCTTCTATCTTTAAATAAAGGCATCTTTAATCCTTTTCTTTGCCTTCGATTTCATTTTCTTCTTTATCTTCTTTTTTATCTTCATCATTGTCAATTTTATTGTCAATTTCTTCTTCTTCAATCAAATTTAAATTTTCTTCTTCTCTTTCTCTAAAAAGGTGTTCAACAAAAGTTGCCTTTAGATTTTGAGGAGGGATATTCATATATGGTTTACCATCATCAAAGATTGAAATTTGACCTGTTTCTTCAGAGACAACAATAGCAATGGCATCTGATTTTTCTGAAATACCAAGTCCTGCTCTATGCCTTGTTCCTATATGCTTTTCAAGAATGTTTGAATCAGGGGTAGCATCAGTTAAAGGCAAAATTGCAGCAATTGCTTTTATTCTAAAATTTCTGTCTATAATAATTGCACCATCGTGAAATATCGATCTTTTATCAAAAAGAAAAAGAATGACCTCCTCTGAGACTTCAGCATCCCATGAGACATAACTTGAAATAATGTCGAAAAGATTTTCTTTTCTTGCAAAAACAAAAATGGCGCCATCTTTTCTCTGTGCAAGCTTAATGATACTTGAAATAATCTTCTGTAGGGCATCTTCGTCCTTTTGTGAAGTTAATATCTTTGATGTATCTTTACCGACATTCATTAAAATAACTCTAATTTCTGGAGAAAAAAGAATAATTATCAAAAGTAAAATATTATATAAAAGCTTTTCAAATAGCCATGAAATGACTGGAAAACCAATCAATTCCATTATAAAAAATACTATAAGTATTATGAATAAACCTTTTGCCAAATCAACAGCTTTTGTCTTTTGAATGAAAAGATAAACATAGAATATGACAAATGTCATCGTAATAATATCTAAAAAAGGGATAATAAAATTACGGAAAATTATCTCTAAGGTTTTAATGAAGTTCAAACCTATTTACCTCATAGATTTTCTCTTTTAAAATCTCCATCTGCCTCGTTTCTTTAAAGTCATGAACCCGCAAAATATTAGCAAAATTTGATGCAATAAGATGTGCTGCTAAAGAGCCATAAAGCCTATCTTCTGGTTTAACTGGTTCTTCTGTTTCTGAAAGGGCTCTTCCTATAAAACTTTTCCTTGATGCTGCATATAAAATTGGTTTTTTCAAAGTCTTAAAGGCACCAATATATTTTGTTAAGGCTAAATTATCTTTATACCTTTTACCAAAACCGATACCGGGGTCTATAATAATATTATCTTCATTTATTCCATTTTCAATGCAAAAGTTTATCTTTGACCTGAAAAATTGATATATCTCATCTATCAAATTTTCATAAGATGGATTTTGTTGCATATTTTTTGGAGTTCCTTTCATATGCATTAAAACTACTGGTTTTCTACTTTCTTTTACCACTTTTACCATATTCTGATCCATAGAAAGGGCAGAAATATCATTTATAAGGTCTGCACCTTTTTCTATGGCGATTTGGGCAACTTTAGCTTTGTATGTATCTATAGAAATAGGGATATCCGTTAATTTTCTAACAAGTTCAATGGCTGGAACTATCCTTTTAATCTCTTCTTCCTCTGAAACTGGTTCACTTGCTGGTCTTGTGGATTCGCCACCTATATCTATAATATCAACATTATTTTCTATCATCTGTTCGACAGTTTTTTCAATAGACGCAAGATCTATATTTGAGCTAACATAACGAGATCCACTATAAAATGAATCTGGGGTAACATTTATTATACCCATTATATAGCATCTATCATCTGGTTTTATTTCGCATTTTCCTATTTTGATAGGATTAAAATCTTTGGTTTCAATCAAATATTTTAAATCTATCCCAAGCTCTTTAAGTTTGAATGGTTGATTCTGAAGTTTTTCAGATATTTTTATAAGCTGAGCTATGGTTCCACAAAGTAAAATGTCTGTTTTATCTGGATTCATAGTATATGTTTTATATGAAATAGCGGCATCAATATCGCAGGAAAGAGCCTCCTGTTTCAAAATATTTGCTGCTCTATAGTCAAGATTTTTGATATAGAATCTTTTAAAAGTAAATTTTGATGCCATATAATCGATCACTTCTTTGCTTACTTCAATGTTTGAAAGTTCAGCCTGTAAAGAGTATAAATTTTTATCTGATAAATCATAGATTGTATGGTAAATCATAATTATTTGGTATACCTTTTAACCATTTTTTTCATCTATTCTATTAAAATCTTATCTTCTTATTAAATTTACAAGTTCCTTTGAAGAAAAACCAACCAGGTCAAATAACTGTTCTCTTGTCCCATGAGTTATTAATATATCGGGTAAGGTAAATGGTAAAACATCTACTAAAAAATTTTTTCCCATTTTCGCTTTCGCTGATATTTCACTAATTTTCTGGTAAATATATGAAGATGAAGGAGATTCATCAACAACAATAATCTTTTGATTATCAAATAATATTTGTAGTATAGATTCATCATCAAAAGGCTTTATCTTGCTAATATAATAAAAATTAACATATATATTTTGTTTATAAAGTTCTACAAATGCATTTTTACAGATAGAAAATGAACTTCCTACACTTATTATTGCTATTTTGCTTTCATTGTTAATATAGATTTTATTTATATCAAAAGGTTTATATTCTGTATTGAAATTCTTACCTGTCTCATAAGATATCTTTTTTATTTCATCATAAAAAGAAATTGCAACATCTTTTGGGTATTGCATGAAAACAGGGAATTTTGTATTTCCTAAAAGTGAAAAAGCAGACTCAACATCTTCAATAAAACCGCAACTAAAAAGATTAATATCTGGAAGACTACAAAGGAAAGGATAGATATAAAGTCCATGATGCGTTGGTCCATCTATACCTACAAGACCAGATCTATCGATAGCAAAAAAAACAGGTAGATGATTCAAAACTACATCATGGTAAACCTGAGATGCTGCTCTTACTAAAAATATTGAATAGATAGAGACAACTGGTTTTTTCCCTATTTTAGCTAGCCCTGCAGCCATAGATACCGCAAGACTTTCAGCTATCCCAACATCTATAAATCTATCACGATATTCCTTTTCAAAATTATCAAGACCACATCCATTTTTCATGGCAGCAGTTATTGCATAGACATCTTTATTTTCTCTTGCTTTTTCGACAAGAATTTTGCCAAAAAGATTTGTAAAACTGTTTGCTGATTGCTTTACCTCCCCAGTTAAAGGATTGAAAGGAGGAGCAGAGTGGAAAAGCTCTGGGTTTTCCTCTGCTGGTTTAAAACCTTTTCCTTTTATAGTCTTAACATGTATCAAAATAGTCTGGGGAAAGTTCTTTGCAAAACTAAAATATTCTATCAATTCTTTAATATTATGACCATCTATTGGCCCGACATATCTTATACCAAAATCTTCAAAGATTTGTTTTGGAAGGATAAAGTTTTTCAGTGAACGGAAGAATTTTACAAGAGATTCGATGACTGCTGATTCTCCCTTTTTTTTAAGTTTTTGCTCTAAACTTCCTCTTATATTTAACTTAGTGGCAAATAATGAAAGCTTTTTAGTTATAGATGGAACTGTTCTCGATATAGACATTCCATTATCATTTAAGATAATGATGATTTTCCCATTTTTTCTATTTGCGATATAGTTCAAAGCTTCAAGCATTGGACCATTTGTAAGAGATCCATCTCCTAAAAGAGTTACTATTTGTCTTTCTAATTTTTTCTTATTTTTGCTATCATCTTTATCTTTATGCTTATCTTCAACTTTACTGGATTCTTTTTCGCTAAGACCTGCACTTAATCCAAGAGCTAAAGGTAAGCCGCATCCTACATGCCCTACTTTAAATAAATCAAAAACCGATTCTTCAGGATCTGGAAAGCCAGAAAGTCCTTTAAATTCTCGAATTGTTGAAAATCTATCGAACCTGCCAGTCAAAATCTTATATGTGTAGATTTGATGACCAACATCGAAGGTAAAAAGATCATGTGAAAAATCAAAAACTTTATTTAATGCTAAAAAGATTTCTATTGTTCCTAAATTAGAAGCAAGATGAGTACTTTTTTTACTACAAATTTGTATGATATATTTTCTTAAAAGTTCAGCATAATTATTTAAATCTTCTATAGATAATGAATCGAAAAACTTCTTATCTGAAAGTTTTTTTAGTTCATCAAAGTTCAATTTTTAATCCTTCATAAATTCAACTATTTCTTCTTTTAAGTAGTCAACAACAAAATTTTCTAAAACAAATTCATAGTTTTTTGTCGAGCTAATAAATTCTTTAAGTTCATATTCAATATTTTCAAAATTTAATCTATTTTTTTTTCTTTTAGGTTTTACTTGATTAAAATTATCAACTTTAATATTTTTTGCAATATCAAGTTCATTTTCATTTAGTAAAATAAGCCATTTTATATTTTCATCTCTTTTAAACCAGGTTAACTGTCTTTTGGCATAATTTCTTGTTTTTTGTTTGATATTTTCTTTAGCCTTTTCTATCGAGATTTTGCCTTCGAAATATTCAAAAAGGTCAAAATATCCAAGAGCTTTTAACGCAGGTAAATCTTTATTAAAATATTTTGTATAAAGAATTTTTGCCTCTTCAATAAAGCCATTTTCAAACATCAAATCAACTCTTTCATCAATAATATTATATAATCTTTTTCTGGGAAGATAAATTCCATATCTTTTATTTTTTAAATTCAAAGGTTCAATATCTTTTTCTTTATGAAAAAAGGAGAAAGGTTTTTTGGTTATTTCGAAAACTTCAAGTGCTCTGATAATCCTTTTTAAGTCATTTTTAGCAATTTTTTGAGAATATTCAATATCAATCTCACAAAGTTTTTTATATAAAAAATCAATTCCATTTTCTTTGTATAAACTTAAAAGATTTTCTCTTATCATTTTATCTATTGGTGGAATTTTTGAAAAACCCAAAGTTAGTCCATCATAATATAAACCAGTTCCACCAACAATTAATAATAAATTTTCATCAAGTTTTGATATGACCTCTTTTGCATATTTAATATATTCTGCCGCACTATAATGCTGCTCTATTTCAACAATATCGATACCATAGTATTTGATTTTTTTTAATTCTTCATTCGATGGCTTACTTGTGCCAACATTCATTTCTTTATAGATCTGCATCGAATCCATTGATAAAATAGGGTGGTTAAAATATAAAGCTAAATTATTTGATATCTTCGTCTTGCCAGAGGCTGTGGGTCCTACAATATAAACAACTTTTTTGATCACTTTTTTAAGGATATTTATCTATTTTTTAAAATCATTTATTGAAATTATTTATTGATTTTTTCTTTATCAGCATTGTAGAATTTGATTCTATTTCTTAAAACCTCAGACATAGCAATTGCCTGAAATTTCATATCTTTTTTATTATTATATTTATTTGATGAGGAAATATCGCTTTCATTTCCTTTTTGCTCTTCCTTCTTTTTTAAAATAAGATGATATGCTCTTAAAGCGCAAGCCCTTACAAGTTCGTATCTGTTCCCTTTATAATTTATAATCTCATAAAGTGGAAATTTATCCTTCATCATCTATCCTCCAAAATTTTTAAATAATTTATTTAATTTTATTCAAAACCTTATAATTTTTTATTATTTCAAAATATTATTTCAGCAATTCTTACAATTTATGGTACTCCTTTTGATAGCTATATATTATATTTTCAAGGTTTTTATATGATTCTTCAAGATTATCGTTAACTATAACATACTTAAAGATTTTCTGTTTTAAAAGTTCCTTTTTTGCTTCATTTATTCTTTTTTCTATTTCCTGCTCATTTTCAGTTCCTCTTGAAGAAAAGCGCTCAACTAGTGCATTTAAAGAAGGAGGAGCTATGAAAATCGAGCAGCAATCTGGATATTTTTTTATTATATTTTCTGCTCCCTGAACATCAACCTCAAGTATTATAGGTCTACCACTTTTTATGACTTTTTCTACCTGGCTTTTGCTTGTACCATAAAAATTGTCATAAACAATTGCATATTCAAGATAATCATCTTCAGAAATTTTTTTCTTAAATTCTTCAGTACTGATAAAGAAATAATCGACCCCATCCTTTTCATTTGGTCTTGGTTTTCTTGTAGTGTAAGAAATCGAATAAGTAAGTTCAGGATGATTCTGCAAAAGCATAGATCGAAGAGTAGATTTGCCTGCTGCCGATGGACCAGAGATCACTATTAAAATAGGTAAAATTTTATTCATCTGCTTGTTAAATAGCTATCTTTTTAAATTTATGTCAAGAAAAATTATTTTTTTCTCCTTTCAATAAATCTTTGCCAGAATGCTATTATTAATATTATACCAATGCCAATAATATCTGTAATTATATTTGGGTCTATAAGCATTAATCCAGCAAAAAATAAAATAACTGACTCTATTTTTTTAAGTGGCTTCAATAAATAAGCACTCAATGCTGCACTTATCGAAATCATACCTATAACAGCTGTTGCTATTGATAGAATAAGATGGAAAAAATTGCCTCCTAACAATAGAAGTTGAGGCGAAAGGACAAACATATAAGGAATGATAAATGCTCCTATAGCTAATCTTGTAGCGGTAACACCAGTCTTAAGTGGATTTGCTTTTGCTATAGCTGCTCCTGCATATGCTGCCAAAGCCACTGGTGGCGTTATATCTGCCACAATTCCAAAATAAAATACAAATAAATGTGCAGCAATAGGTCTAACTGAAAGCATTAAAAGAGCTGGAGCTGCAATAGTTGAAGTTATAATATAGTTTGCAGTAGTTGGAACACCCATACCAAGTATTATAGAAGTAATCATAGCCATAAATAATGTTAACATAAGTTTAGTAGTAGTTGTAGCATTAGTCGCAAGTTGCATAACATTTTGCATATTTAAAAACTGATAAATATTTCCAAGAAAATTACCGAAAGATGTTGCAACGTTATTTGCAACAACAATAAGAGCACTTGCAAGTTTTAATCCTATACCAGTTTTTGTAACGACACCAACTATTATTCCAGCTGTAGCACAAGCAGTAGCAACTCCTAAAGCCGAGCGAGCGCCTTTTTCTAATGCCTCAAAAAAATCTTTAACTGTAATTCTTGTTGATTTTCTTATCATAGAAGCTAAAATTGCGATAACAATTGACCCTAATGCAACTGTTTGCAAAGAATAGCCAGAAACAAGAAGATAGATAATAGCAACCAATGGAAGAAAAAGATGTCCTTCTTGAAGCATGATATATTTAAATTTCGGTAATTCATTTCTTGGCATGCCTTTAAGGCCTAACTTTTTAGCCTCAAAATGAACTCCTGCAAAAACTCCCATAAAATATAAAAATGCTGGGATTATTGCTGCTTTCGCTACTTGAGTATATTTAATACCCAAAAATTCAGCCATCAAAAATGCAGCTGCTCCCATTATAGGAGGCATTATCTGCCCACCAGTTGATGCGGTCGCTTCAACAGCACCGGCAAATTCAGGTTTATATCCAAGTTTTTTCATCATAGGTATAGTAAAACTTCCAGAACCAACAACATTTGATACACTTGATCCTTCTACCATACCCTCAAAAGCGCTTGTAACAACAGCTACTTTTGCAGGACCACCAGATGCCCAACCGGCCAGAGCATTCCCAATATCTATAAAGAGCTTTCCAACACCAGTTTTTTCTATAAAGGCAGCAAAAAGCAAGAACATAAACAAAAATGTCGAAGAAACGCCAACAGGTATGCCAAAAATTCCTTCTGTGGTGAAGAAAAGATGATTTACAAGCTGCTTTACGGTGACATTTCTGTGAGCTATTAGATTTGGCATCGATTCCCCAAAAAAAGCATAAAGTATAAAAATTATAGCAATTATAACCATTGGAAGTCCAATAATTCTTCTTGCAGCTTCTAAAATAAGTAAGATCGCAATGCCACCAATTATTAAATCTATGGTATATGTTATACCAGCTCTCATGACAAGTTGTTTATAAAAAACTATTATATAGAACATGCAGCAAAATGCTACTATTCCTAAAAAGAGATCTATAATAGAAATTTTTTTCCTATTAGATTTTTTAGAAACTGGATAAAGAAAATAAACAAGAAGTAGTATAAAAGCAAGGTGAACTGCTCTTGTTTGATGTGCATCTATTCTAAAAATATTAAAGATATTTAAAACTTGAAATAAGCTAAGCATTATACATATGACAAATACTGCCTTACCTGAAAAACCACTTAGATTTCTATGTGTTGATTCTTTATCAACCTTTTCAAGAACCTTTTGTAATTCTTCATTGTTGGTGTCTGACATCATACCCCCTCATCAATTGCACCTTTGTCAAATATATTATCTACAAATCTATAAATATAAAAGCCAGATAAATTATTAAGAAAAAGAAGGAGGCAAACCTCCTCCTTTTTTAAAAAGATAAATAATTGTTTTTTAATATTTAGCTTAAATATTTAATCTATCTAAGTAATTATTTACCTTTAAAATATTTCTCTGCACCTGGATGCATTGGGATTGAAATTCCAAATAAAGCGTTTTCTTTTTTGATAAATTTTCCCATCTGATGAGCCACTTCAAGTCTTTGAAGGTTTTCAAAAATAGCTTTTACTATAGAATATGCTAAATCATCTGTCATATCATCTCTAACAACAAGCATAGCAAGTACTGCAAGAGATTGAATATCTTCTGTTACTTTTGGATATGTGTCTTTTGGGATAACAGTTTTTATGTAAAATGGATATTTTGAAATCAAGTCTTTTACTATATTGTCTGGAATTTTGATAAGCATAATATCTTTTTGAGAAGCAATATCTCGTACAGCAGCAGTAGGAAGTCCAGCTGTTAAAAATGCAACATCAAGAGTCCCGTCTCTTAAACCATTTGCAGCATCTGCAAATGAAAGATATTGTACTGAAATATCTTTATATGTTAAACCAGCAGCTGCGAGAATCTGTCTTGCATTTACTTCTACTCCACTTCCTGCAGCACCAACTGCAACTCTTTTGCCTTTTAAATCATATATTGTCTTGATCCCCTTATTTGCTAAAGTTACAATCTGCACAGTTTCGGGGTATAAAGAACATAGAGCTTTCATACCTGTAAATTTTTTATCCTGGAAAAACTCTATCCCGTTGTAGGCATAATATGCTACATCATTTTGAACAAAAGCCAGTTGAATAGAATTTTCCTTAAGCATATTTATGTTTGCAACAGAACCACCAGTGGAAACAGCTGTTACGTTGACATTAGTAAGTTTGGAATTCAAAATTTCAGCAATTGCACCACCTAATGGATAATAAGTCCCAGCTGTTCCACCAGTACCAATATTTAAGAAAATTTTATCAGCAGACACAAAAAATGTAGCGAATAGAACCACAAAGATTAAAATTATAAGATATTTAAGTTTCATAAAAAAACCTCCTAACTTAAAAGATTTTAACAACCTCTATTTTAATTATATTAGGAGTTTTAAAAAATTCAAATTTTTTTTTTTGTTTTTACATTAAAACTATATTTGCTTTTTTGCAGTTCTCCACTATTTCATCAGTCCAGACACTTGCTTGAACTTCACCTATATGAACTTTTCTTAAAAAAAACATGCAAAGTCTTGATTGCCCTATTCCTCCACCAATTGTCTGTGGAAGTTCTCCATTTAATAATCTTTTATGAAAAAGTAGATTTCTTCTTTCCATACAATTTCTTATTTCTAGTTGTTTAATAAGCGATTTTTGATTTACTCTTATCCCCATTGAACTTATTTCAAAAGCTCTTTTGATAATCGGATGCCAGACTATAATGTCTCCATTTAATCCTAAATATCCATCATCATTTTCAGAAATCCAATCATCATAATCGGGAGCTCTTCCATCATGAGGTTTACCATCTGATAAATATGCTCCAATACCTATAATAAAGATTGCACCATATTTTTCAGCAGCAATATTTTCTCGTTCCTGAGGAGTTTTATCTGGATACATGCTTAAAAGCTGCTGGCTATGAATAAAAGTAATCTTTTCTGGCAAAATTGGCTTAATCTTTGGATAACTTTCATATACTAAAAATTCTGTAGCCACTAAAGTAGAATATATTTTTTCTACAATATTTTTTAAAAAATTTAAATTCCTATCTTCTTCATCCATTACAAGTTCCCAATCCCATTGGTCAACATATATAGAATGAAGATTATCGAGTTCTTCATCCGCTCTAATTGCATTCATATCGGTATACAAACCATAACCTTTTTCAATCCCATAATCTGCAAGCATCATCCTTTTCCATTTCGCAAGTGATTGAACTATTTCAACATTTTCTTCAATTGATTTTGGTTTAAATTTTACAGGTTTTTCGATACCATTTAAGTCATCATTTAAACCAGTTCCTTCTTTTAAGTATAAAGGCGCTGTAACTCTACGAAGTTTCAATTGCGCAGAAAGATAAGTCTGAAAAAAATCTTTGATATCCAAAATTGCTTTTTCTGTTTCTTTAAGTGTTAGATAAGGTTCATAATCTTCAGGATAATAATAAAAACCCATAAATTTCTCCTTTTTTATTTGAGTTCTTTTTTAATGATTTCCATAGAAAAAGTATTTCTATTATTCTTTACTACTAATATACTTTTAAGTATTTTGCATTGTTTGAATTATTTTGATTGATTTTGATTTTACTTTGTTTTCTTTTGTTTATTAATTTTAATAATCAAAATTAAAAATTATTTTTTCTCTTTTAATATTTTACTTAATAAAATTTTAACATCCTCGAAGTCATAAGGTTTTTTTAATACATAATCAAAGCCATAATCTATATAATTTGCAAGAACTGGATTGCTTGAATATCCACTTGAAACGACATAAATCATAGAAGGATATTTGTTTTTTATAACTTTTATAACCTCTTCACCACCTATTGAACCAGGGATTACTAAATCTAAGATGCATATATCAAATTTATTGTTATCTAAGATATTGAAAAAATCTTCAATGCTTTTTGATGCTTTAACAGAACAGTTAAAATACTGAAATATTTTTTTTGCTGTATCGACAACTATTTCATCATCATCAAGTATCAATATTGAAAAATTTTGAAAATTATTGTCATTTACTTTTTCTTTTTCTTTTGGCAAAATTTTTTCAGATGTTGAAGGAAATAAAAGATAAAAAATGGCACCTTTGGTTCTTTTATTTTCGAAGAAAACATAACCTTGATGATTTTTTGTTATTGTTTTTACAGATGAAAGTCCAAGTCCACTTCCACCTGTTTTTGTTGTAAAAAATGGATTAAAAATTTTTGTTATGGCATCTTCACTTATGCCACTTCCTTCATCTTCAACAGAAATTATGCAATAGTTTTTTTTATCGATCTTTTCATCTTTGAAACTATCAAGATCTTTGTATGAAATACTTAATGTTACTTTGCCATTTCCATCATTTGCCTGAATAGCATTTAATATAAGGTTATTTATTGCCTGAAAAAACTGGCTTTTATCTGCATAAATATAGTATCTTTCTTCACTTTCAGTTTTAAGCTCATAATCTACGGAAGTGCCTTTTAAGGAAAAATTCATTACAGATCTTATTACTTCAAGAGGGTCAAAAAGTTCTTTAACGGGATTACCGCCCTTTGCAAAAGCAAGAAGTTGAGAAGTAATTGATTTTGCTTGAAGTGAAACCTCTTTAGCGCTTGTAAGTAATTCTTCAAGTTCTTTTCTATCGTCAATATAAATCTGAGCTAAGCTTAAGTTTCCTATTATACCTGTTAGCACATTGTTAAAATCATGTGCGATTTTACCAGCTAAAAGTCCAACAGACTCAAGTTTTTGTATCCTTAATATCTCTTCTTCAGCTTTTTTTTCATCTGTAATATCTTTAGCAAGTGTTAAAACCCATTTGATCTTTTCGTACTTAGATTTAATAAGTATTTTATCTATTAAAAATATCCTTTTTTTTAAGTCTATATTTAATATTTCAGATTCTCTTTTTATATTTTGCTCTAATTGCAATACGGTAGCATCATCATAAGATAGTTGCTTAAATTGAGCCAGCATAGGAGTAGGAAAATATTTTTCAATATTAAAATGAGAAAGATTTTTGATTATTTCTGACTTATCTTTATTTTCAAAATTAAAAATATTGAAAAATTTAATGAATTCTTTGTTATATTCTACAATATTTAAATCCTGATCACAAAGATAAATTATTAAAGGTATAGAATCTATTAATTTTCTTAATCTTTGTTCTGATGTTTCTTTTATTAATCTGCTTTCTTTTATTGTCCTAAAAAGCATAACTGAAAGGATGACAATAACTATAAATATTACTATTAAAAGGATTATTAATAATCTTAGATCTATATTTTCACTTTTCTCTGGCTTATAAGATATACCTATCCATTTTTTGGTTAGTCTATCTAAAAGACCATCCTTTTTTGCTTTTTTAATTCCTTTATTTAATATACTAAGAAGTGTACTACTACCTTTATGTAGTCCAAAACAGTTTAATCCAGTATATAAAGGCTCTCCAATGATTTTAACCTTATTAAGATAATTCTTAGTAAAAATATGATACCAGACGACCTGCTCATCACCAATTACTGCATCAACTTCTTTTTCAACTATTTTATCGATTGCTTGGTAAAAATCATCAACATAGATTATTTCACACTTTATATTATTTTCTTTTAAGAACTCTTCTGCGTAATCTCCTCTTTGCATTCCTATTTTTTTCCCATTTAAATCCTTATAACTATTTATATCGTATCTAAGATTACTAACAAATATTGAAGCTGGGACTAAAAATATGGGATGGCTGAAATCAAAAAATTGTTCCCTTTTTTCACTATAAAATAATGAAGAAATACCGTTTGCTTTCCCCTCGATGACCATCTGCTGGGCTTCCTTGAAATTCGCTGGTGTAAAAGTAATATTAAAACCATACTCATATGATATCCATCTAAGAAGGTCTATCATCATTCCATTATACTCACCATTTTTATCTATAAATTCAAATGGGGCATAGTTTATCTGCCCTACAAAATGAATTGTTTTATTATTTTTAATGAATTCAATTTCTTCTTTGTTTAATTCAGTCTCTACCTTATTCTTTGAAAGTCTCATGTATAAAAAGAGACTAACTATAAGAAGAACACTAATTATCCCTATTATAAATAAGACTTTTTTGGTGTTTTTTTGCATTTTTTTTCTCTATTTTATAATATGTAATTTCCAATTATGATATATATTTTAAGAAATTTTATTTAAGATATATAATTTTTTCATATATATATTTTCGCATTTTATAATGAATTATTTTAAATTTTCGGAAAAATAAATTAGTTAAGAAACTTTATTAGTTTTCTTAATTATTAAGTATTTTTAATGATAGTCTAAAATATAGAAAGAAATATTTAACAAAGCATAAAAGTTATATTATTTTCTTATATTTTATAAGAATAGTAAATATATTTCCATTTATATTTGATATAAAAGAGATATTATTTTTCTTATTTTTCTTTTATTATATTGTTTTTTTTATTTTCTGCTTTTCTTTTTTTACAATATTGTTACATTAAAAAAAAGAGAAATATTATGAATAATTTAAATAATTTTAATGATGAAAAACAATTTAGCGATGATGAACCAAATCATTCACATGAAAATACCTATAACCAAAAACATGAACATATTCATGAACATGATCACGAACATGATTTTAATTTTTCAGAAAAGATTGATTTAAGCAGAAAAAAAATCTTTTTTGTAGTTTTTTTAAATTTTTTAATAACTATTTCAGAAATTATTGGAGGACTTTTTTCTAAAAGTCTTGCACTTCTTTCAGATGCTTTTCATAATTTCGGTGATACAATGGCAATAGTTTTAAGCTGGTTTGCTCTTATAATAAGCAAAAAAGAAAAAGATAAAAATAAAACATATGGATATAAAAGAGCTCAGATAATAGTCGCCTTTTTAAATTCTCAGTTTCTTATAGTTATCTGCATTTTATTGATCATTGAAGCCATCAAAAAATTTATAACTCCAGTTGAAATAAAAGGCTCTGTCATGCTTATAGTAGCAACAATAGGGCTTATAGCTAATCTAATTTCAACAGTTCTTCTTCATAAAGATTCAAATCATAGCTTAAATATAAGATCAAGTTATCTCCACCTTTTAGGAGATACTATCTCTTCAGTAGGAGTAATCTTAGGAGCAATTTTAATAAACATTTTCAAAATATATTTTATAGACCCTATAATAACTATAATAATAGCTTTATATCTTGGTTATGAAAGTTTTAAGATTATTATAAAAACGATAAATATTTTAATGCAAAGTTCCGCTAATCTTGATTATCAAGAAATTAAAAAAGATATTGAATCTTTACCTTCTGTAAATTCTCTTCATCATGTTCATACATGGCTTAGCGATGAAAAAACAATTTATTTTGAAGGTCATGTCGAACTTTGTGATATCCCTCTTTCAGAATCAACAAAAATTTTAGAAGATATAAATAAAATTCTTTCTGAAAAATACCATATAAGTCATACCACCATCCAATTTGAAGTTGATAGAGGTTGTAATAAAGGAATTTTTAATATATAATTTATATAAATAAGAAATTTTTAAATTTATAATAATTATTAACTTTTTCTTTTTAACTTTATTTATTGAAATTATTAGGAGTTGCTATGAATTTAATCGAACTTGAAAAGATTTCCAAAACATACAAATTAGGAAAGGTCAATGTTCAAGCTCTTTACGATATTTCACTGAAAATAGGTAAAGGAAGTTTTACTGGAATCGTTGGACCTTCTGGTTCTGGGAAAACAACACTTCTTAATATTTTAGGTTGTCTTGATAAACAAGATAGCGGTAGATACTTTTTTGAAAATAAAGATATTTCAACTCTTTCTAATATTGAAACAACTATTTTTAGAAGGGAAAAGTTCGGTTTTATCTTTCAAACATTCAACCTTATACCTGTTCTTACTGTTTATGAAAATGTGGAAATACCACTTGCACTTTTAGGTATAGATAAGAAAGAAAGAAAAGAAAGGATTATGATTATACTAAAAGAAGTTGGTATTGAAGAGACATTCAATAGGCTCCCTTCTGAACTTTCTGGTGGACAACAGCAAAGAGTCGCAATTGCAAGAGCCCTTATAAAAAATCCATATGTAATATTTGCCGATGAGCCTACGGCTAACCTTGATCATGCTACTGGAACAAAAATTATTGAACTTATGAAAAACCTAAATCAAAAACTTGGAATTACATTTATCTTTTCTACCCATGATAGTAAAATAATGAATGCGGCAAATCAACTTGTAATTCTGGAAGATGGGAAAATTGTCGGATAGATTTTTTTATATGTAAATTTGGAAGATAAAAATAGGTTCAAGAACTGAAAAGAAAATTAGATATAAAAACAAAATATGACAAATAAAGAGAATAAGAAAAGAATATTCAAAAATATTAAGTCTAAAAGATAAAATAGAAAAGATAAAAACTTAAAAATAATAACTAAAAGGAAAATAATAGTTATGAAAAAGGATAATAGCTTTCTTTTTAATTTGTCTATAAAGAATCTACTTTTATATAAAACAAGGACTATATTAACTTTTTTAATTCTTGGTTTTGGTATTTTTACCTATATCATAGTTGAAGGGATGCTTGATGGGATGACAAATCAAACTGTTGAAAGTATTATCCAGATGCAAAGTTCTGATATTCAAATCTATCCTGAAGGTTACAATAAAGAGGAACAATTTTCAATATTAAACCTAAAAAATGAGGATGAAATAATAAAAATTTTAAATTCTAAAGATTACATTGTTGCATTTTCTAAAAGAATTACATTTACCGCTATGTTAGAAAAATCTTTTGGGATGTCGCCTGTCAGAATAATAGGAATAAATCCAGAAGAGGATGAAAAAACATTAAAAGTAATGGATTACCTTAACAATGATATTAAAATAGAATTTGCGAAAGATTTCGACACTTTTTATGATACCATCCCGGCTTGCATTGGTAAAACACTTGCAAATGAGCTTAATATAAAAGAAAATGATAATTTTATAGTTTCTTTTAAGACTAAAGATGGGATGTATAATTCACTTAATTTAAAAGTTTTTTCGATTTTTATAACTTCGGATTCTTTCTTAAATACATCCTGCATAATAATACCATATAGTGTTGCAAAAAGTTCATTAAATATTGATTCTTCTACAAATATATTGGTAAAAACAAAAGACTTAAAAAAAGTCAAAAAATATACAATGGATTTGCAAAAATCTTTGCAAGATGCAACCATCAGTAACTGGATGGAAGAAGGAAAAGAGATAATAGAAATCTCAAAGACAAAAGGGAAATTTTCTGGTGTTTTTATAGTTTTTATATTGATAATAGCCTCTATAGGTATAATAAACACGATGATTATGTCTGTTCATGAGAAAACAAAAGAAATCGGAACATTAAAAGCACTTGGTATGAGTGAAAAAGAGATAAGAAAAATCTTTTCTTATGAGGGACTTGCCCTTGGCTTATTTGGTTCTATTTTTGGAATCATCCTTGCCATTCCTTTAAACTATTATCTCGCAAAAGTTGGACTAAATGTAGCGGCAATGGTAGATATAAATTTAATAGCTGAATTTGGTCTTCCTCTTGTTTTATACTCTTCATTTCCTATAAAGGGATATATAAGTGCATTTATTTTAGGTGTTTTAGTTTCATATATTTCTACATATTCAAGTGCTAAAAAGGCTGCAAAACTTGAAGTTACAAAAGCCTTGAGAACAATTTAAGCCGAATTTAAATTAATTAAGTTGAATTTTAATTAATAAAAACTAACTAAAAAGAGGCATTTATGATATTTAAACTTGCGACTTTGAATATAAAAAGAAATAAAAAAAGGTCATTTCTTTCTGCCTTAAGCATCTTTTTTGCAGCTATAATAATAATACTTGCTTGGGGTTGGATAGATGGGATGCTTCAAAATCTTATAGATACAACGATAGATTTCCAGAGTGGAACTATAAAAATAGCAAGTGAATCTTTTTTTAAGCAAGAAAAATTTTTCCCAACAGAATTTTATTATAATGATAAAAGTGATTTTATAGAAAAGTTGAAGAAAAAACTTTCAAATGATTTTCAAAAAATAGATTTTGAATATGAAGAAAGATTAAATATTGCAGGGATTGCTAGTAAAGGTGAACTTTCAGTTCCTGCGATCATAAATTCGATCTCAACAGAAAAAGAACTTGCAAAATATCAGGTTAAAAGAAGAAAAATTGAAGGGGATCCAGAAATTGGAAATAAAAAAATAATAATTGGAAAAGAGCTTGCCAAAAACTTAAACCTTAAGCCTGATGACTCCTTTTTGCTTGTTACGAAAACTTTCATAAGTGGTTTAAATGGAATAAAAGTGAAAGTCTCCGGGATTGTGGATTTTGGAATAGGATCTTACAATAAATCTATCATTTTGATGGATATAAATGATGCAAAACAACTTGCAAAACTTCATGAAAATAGCTTTGTTCAGTTGCTGATTTTTTTTGATATCAAGCATGTTGATAATGTACTTGCAAGTATAAACAATCTATTAGCCAATTCTTTTTCTGATACTGACTTAAAAGCTGTTACTTTTGCTGAAAGTATGGGGCAACTATATGGTACAATGCAAATGATGAGAAAGGTTTTAATCTTAGTATTTGCTTTTATTCTATTTCTTGCTTCCTTCATAATAATAAATACTATGATGATGAATATTTTTGAAAGAATAAATGAACTTGGTACTTTAATGGCTATAGGAATGACTAAAAAGGAAGTATTTCTACTTAATTTTTATGAGGGAACTATTATTGGCATTTTAGGTGGAGTTCCTGGTTCAATTTTTGGCTATTTTATTGCTTTTCTAATGAACAAGGTTGGTTTTGACTTCTCAAAGCTTTTAAGCGGCTATAGTATGCTAATAAATTATGTAATAAGACCATCAGCTTCTTTAAGTATATTTTTTATTAGTCTTTTTATCTCTTGCGTTATACCTGCAATTGCAACTATAATCCCTTCAAGATATGCATCAAAACTTTTACCTACCGAAGCTTTGAGACATTTATAGTAGATTTTGATAAAAATAAAAATTAAAAGAGTTAGTATAAAAAAAACTATTTTAGGATTTAGTAAATCTATTTAATAAATGTATTAAATAAATTTAATGAAAAAACACTTACTTGATGAAAGCATTTAGCAAAGATATTTAATAAACATAAGTAAAATATAAATTAATTTTAATTGAGGGGTTTTTTATGAAAAACTTTAATAAAATAAATAAAACAAATAAAATAAAAAAAACTTACAAGATAAATAAAATCCTCATTCTTTCTTTTTTCATAACATTTATAGTATTTGTATTTTTAAGTTTCCAAGATGAGCTGGATATATTAAAAAAATTAGATGAAAATTTAACATTTGAATCAATTCATTATATAGGAACATTGGAGATAGTTAGAAATAACAATAAGATTACCAAAACTTTTGAATGTTGGGCAAAAAAGGATAGTTTTTTGATTATATTTAAAAATCCTGAGGATAATGGAGTCAAATATTTAAAAAAAGATGGAAATCTTTATGTTTACTTTCCTTCAGCAGATGATGTTTTAACAATATCCAAATCTATGATGAAACAAGGATTTATGGGTTCAGACATTTCAAATGAAGAAATAACAAGAAATAGAAGACTTTTGGATGATTATTCTGTTATTTCATTCAATAAGATTTATGAAAAAAATGATATTTTTTATGAACTAATTCTTCAAGCAAAAACAAAAGATGTTCCATATTTTATGCAAAAATTACTTATAAATTCAGATTTTGTAGCTATTAAAACTGAGCAATATGATCTTGCTAAAAGACTTGTAAAGACAATTACAGCAGATGAAATAAAAAAATTTGGTTCAAGATATTACCCAGTAAAAGTAACAATCCAAGATGGAATAAAGACAAATTACAAAACAATTTTCTCAATAACTGATGTGAGTTTCGATATACCAATAGATCCAAAAATTTTTACCATTCAATACCTTTATAATAAATAAATTACAATAAAAAAACTATATTAAATAAACTACAAAAAATAAATTATAATAAATAAACAATAATAAGCAAACTAAAATAAATAAGCTACAACAAATAAACTATAATAAATAAATTAATGATAAATAAACAATAATAAGTAAACTACAATAAATAGGCTACAACAAATAAACTATGATAAATAAAATAAATAAACTATTATGAATAAATTAAAATAGCTATGCCAAACAAAAAGTTTGAAAAAAAAGAATTTATACCAGTTTTTATTCTTTTTATATTAATTCTTTTTATTCCTCTTAAATCATTTGGACAAACAATATCTTTTAACCAATCATTTAGTTCAATACTATTTTATTCAAATACAACCAATACTTTTTCATTTGGAGCATTGGAAAAATCAAATATAATTTTAAGGGTAAATAATGAAAATTTTGTATTCTATGGTTGTGCATATTTTTTTAAATACGAACTTTTACTTTCAGAAATAACAAAATTAAAATACTCTTTCTATATTAATCAATTATGGTTAAGAATTCCATTCGACTTTCTATTTATTGAAGCTGGAATAAAAAGTGATTTTGATATTGAACAAATATCTATAGATCTATTTGCTCCATATGGAAGACTTATTTTTCAAAATTTTTTTGGAGCAAATTCATCATTAAATAGATGGCAGCTTTCTTTTAAGATGTTTTTATCAGAATCATCAATATTTAATCTAAAATGGTACATTGATAGCCGATTTACTGAAAATTCTCAAAACATCTTACTTTTTAATTTTTACAATTTTTTTGATCCATTTCAAATCGAATTATTTGGGATATACTATCAAATAAGTGAAAAATCAAGGTTTGGGTTTTCTATAAAGTTTCCTTTTGTTTTAAACTGGTTTTTAAGCTCCTGTTTTCATTTCTATTCAAATCTTATTTTTAATTATTTTGAAACCAAAATACAAGCTTCCTATTCTTTTTCAAATTTTTCTTTTTCAATTTTCTGGTACTATACCTCTTATGTTTTTAGTTTTTCAGATTTTATAAATATTTTAACAACATACGATTTAATTTCAAATCTTGACGAACTTTTAACTTTAAATAACAATATTTTTTCAATAAATTTTAACTATAGTCTTGATCCATTTTTTTCAATAAATTTTTCAAGTATCTTTTTAGTAAATCCTTTTGACATCTTTTTTAATCTAACCTTAAATTTTAAATTTTCATATTCATTAAACTTAAAAATTACTTATTTGAAAAATATTTTTGAACAAGAAAATTCTACTATTCATATTTGTTGGTCAAGTTTTATGAGTAATTTTTCCGATCTTTTGATCATAGAATTATCCTTTAATATGTGATAAACAGATTTTGACAATTCAAATAATTGTTTTCTATACAAGTTTAAAATTTTCCAGTTTTTTTAATATTTTAAACTTGACATAATGAAATTACATACTATAAAAAAATTAAGCGGAATACTTTGTAAAAGATATTTGTCTTACCATAATTTTTTTATATCTTTTTACAAAGTATTACTAAAAAGAATGTAAATGGAGGAATTAATGAAAAAGGTATCACCACTGCTTATTATTTCAGTTATCCTTATTGCAGTGCTCTTTGCCTTTGGTCAATCAACAGTTAAAGGACCAATAGTTGACAATATCCTTGTTGATGTCCGAATGCAAGAAGATATTGGCTTAAAAGACACAGCAGAAGGTAAAACAGATCTGTTTTACTGGGGTGTTCAGGGTAATGTTTTCAAAGCACTCCCAGCGAATGTTAGAGAAAAACTTGATGTATACAAAATTCCATCAGGTTCATGGTCTTTGATGCTTAACCCTATCCCTAACAAAGCTCCTTACACTGTAAAAACCAACGATGGTGAATTTTTTAACCCATTGGCTATCACCGAAGTCAGATATGCTTTGAACTGGCTTATTGACAGAAAATATATAGTAGATGAAATCCTTGGTGGAGATGGTGATCCATGTTTTACACCTATGACACCTGGTCAACCTGGAGTATACAAATACAATCTTATAGCATCTAAACTTGGTATGACAGCAAAAGGTGATGAAAAAAAAGCTATAGCAGCTATTACTGCAGCTATTGAAAAAGCTGCTGAACTTCCAGAAAATAAGGGAAGACTTGTTAAAGGTCCTAAGTTCTGGCAATTTGATGGAAAAGATGTTTCAATCAAATTTTTAATAAGAGTTGATGACCCTCAGGGAAGAGTTCTTGAAGGAAGATATATAGCTGATCAGATCGAAAAAGCTGGAATTAAAGTTGAAAGACTCGAGCTTGATAGAAGAAAATGTATCATGACAGCATATTACAGCAACCCTGCTGATTATCAGTGGCATATTTATACTGAAGGTTGGGGTGCTGGTGCAACAAGAAGATGGTGGGATATTTCATTAGTTCAGATGTATGCACCATGGTATGGTTATATGCCTGGTGGTGCAGATCCAAATAACTGGAACTACGAAAACAAAGAAATAGATGATATCACACAAAATACAATCAATGGTCAGTTTATTGATGAAAAAGAATACTGGGATATGAATTTAAGAGCCCTTGAACTTGGTATCAAAGATTCAGTAAGAATCTGGGTTTGCACACAACTACAATACTATGCAGCAAACAAAGATAGATTCTTAAGCAGAATGGCTTATGGTGTTGGTGATGGCTTAAATCACTGGTCAGTAAAAACAGCTGATGTAAAACCAGATAAAAACAAACAAAAAACATTGAGATTCACAGAATATTCTGCTCGTGGAGCTCTTTTTATGAGTGCATGGGATCCTATTGGAACCGAAGGTTTTACAGATGTTTATAGCCGTGTTCTTATGGAACCTATGAGAGATGGTGGTTCCTTTGAATCTCCATACTCTGCTGAAGATACTCCTTGGAGAGTTAACTGGGATCTTAAAAAAGTCATGACAAAAGTGGCTAAAGATAAAGATGGTAATATTGTTGGACAGATTGATGTTCCAGAAAATGCAATAATTTATGATTCTGGTGCAAAGAAATGGAAAACTGTTGGCAAAGGTGTAAAAGCTTTTTCGACAGGTACATATTCCTTCAAATTCTCTAAATATCATAATGGTCAGATGGAAAGTCTTGCTGATCTTCTTTATTCATTTGCTTTCTCAATGGAATGGGCTACAAAAGATGGTGATAATGATAAGTACTACGATGATGCTTTTGCAAGTGTTGTAAAACCTGGTCTTGACACAGTAAGAGGTTGGGTTATTAACAAAGATGGTACCATTACAACATACTTTGACTTCAACTGGCCTATGGATAAAAACAGAGTTGCTTCAAGTGGTATTCCTGCATGGACACCTTTGACACCTTGGCCTATCTATGAAGCTTTAGCAAAACTTGTTGCTGAAGGTGGAGCTGCTTCAAAAAGAGTATATAGCTTTACTCCAAGTGGTGAAGAAGTAACTGAACCAGATCTTCTTGATGAAACATGTGCTTCTGATATTGCTGCAAAGATAGAAGAGATGAAAGCTGCAAAATACATCCCTGCTTCAATTACTGGCTATAAAACATTAACTCAGGTAATCAGTGACTATGATCTTGCTATCAAATGGATCAAAGAAAAGAAACATGCTTTTATTTCAGATGGTCCTTTTTTGATGCAAAGCTATGATTCTAAAAACAACCAGATGGTTATGAAGGCTTTCAGAGATCCAACTTATCCATTTACTCCATATTACTGGAAAAATCTCTTTGTAGCACAAAGAACAAGAATTGACAAAGTTGAAACTCCTGCTTCTCCAGATAAGACAAAAGATACCATCATTAATGTTAATGTTTCAATAGTTGGTTATCCTTCAGATGCTGCAACAGCTGCAACAAAAGGAAATATTAAAGCTACTTTGGTTCTTCCAAATGGTGAGAAAGTCTATACTGGAAAATTAGTAAAAACTGGTGTATTCCAGATTGTTATCCCAGCTAAGGATACTGCTAGCTTACCTCCTGGTGCATATCTTGTTGTTATTGAAACTCAACTTACAACAGAAGCTCCAGCTGTTGAAACAACATTCTTGGTATTCTTCTAATATAATATTTACCAAAAGGGGGTGCTATATGCACCCCTTTTTTTATTAAAATTTAAATTAATATTGAAATTTTATATATATGTGCGTAAATATGTCAAATGAGCTTGATTAACTAAAAAGGATAGAAGAATGTATAGAAAATATGTTATTAAAAGGCTCATAAATGCTATCATAATGTATGCAATCATCTTGATAGCAATTTCAGCAATATTTAATAATACAGCTGAAAGAGTCGTAAGACAGGATATTGATGACTTACTAAAAGCTGAATCTCAACGAGTAATTAAATCTGGTAAATTTAATGTCGAGCAACTTGAACAATGGAAAGCAAAAAGAAGAGCTGAGCTTATCCATAAATATTATCTTGATAGACCTTTTCTATTTAGAGTTTTTATGAATGCATATAAAGCATTTACCTTTAACTATGGCAACTCTATGATTATGAGGTCATCTAAAGGTGATAGAGAAGTCTGGAAAATATTAATAGAATCTCTTCCTAAAACTGCTATTCTTTTTACAACAGATTTTTTTATTGTTACTTTTGTCGGAATCCTTATGGGTTTAAAAATGGCTAGAAAACCAGGTGGAGCACTTGATAAAACTGTTAGTTTTTTTGCTTTAGCAAGTAATGGTCTTCCACTTTGGTGGCTTGGGATGGTTTTTTTATTCTTTTTTGCATATACCATAAAACTACTACCTTCTGGAGGGTTGCACTCTGTCCCAACTCCAACTGGAATTATGAACTTTTTTGATCTTTTATATCATATGTTCTTACCTCTTTTCACACTTTTTATAGCTGGTATCTGGGGTAGTGCTTATTTTATAAGACAGCTAGTACTTGGAACTATGAATGAAGATTTCATAATGTCTGCAAGAGCGAGAGGTCTTTCAGAAAGTAAAATACTCTATAAACATACTTTACGATCTGCTGCTCCTCCAATAGTAACAAATGTAATTTTAGGTTTATTTGGTTCTTTAGGTGGTGCGATAATTTTCGAAGGAATATTTAGCTGGCCTGGCATGGGTAATCTATATTGGATAGCCCTTCAACAGAATGATCTTGCGGTTGTCATGGGAAACACATCTTTATCTGTTTTCTTATTTATGTTGGGTCTTGTTTTACTTGATTTTATATATGGTTTACTTGATCCTCGAATCAAAGTTGGAGGAAAAGCATGAAAATAAAAGAAATATTTTCAGAAATTTTAGATTTTTTTAAGGATTTTGTAAAAGTCAAAACAGGTTTAGTAGGGGTTGCAATAATTTTATTATTTCTTGTCCTTATGATTATAGAACCATACATTTTGGTCTATAAGGATACAAATACTCAATGGAGAAATATTACATACTGGCAGGATAACCCTGCAAATGCAGCACCAGTTTGGACACAGCTTTTTTCTAAAGATAAAAAACCAGTAACAAAATTCATCTTCGATAGTAAAATAGAAGAAGAAGATATGAATGGAATACCTGTAAAATCATACATTTTTGATTATAAATTCAACTATTCAGAAGCTCCTCAAAATATTATCGTCCATGCTGATGCAAATGGATTTTTAGGTATTCAAATTTTTCTTGAAAGACCTGATGGTGAAAAGTTGGAGATCTATCGTGCTGCACAAAATTTTTCTGGTGAAAATATAAGAGTTACTGCAAATACAGAAGCAAGAAGAATTGCTTATGATTTTGGTAAGGTAGTTGAAGATGAACAAACTCTACTAACTATAGATCCAAATGACTTAAAAGCCATGAATGTTGTTTTTGGTGAAAAAAAGAAAGGTATTTTAACTAATCCAGTTCCCCTTAAAGGTCATTATCAAATTATTGCAAGAGTAATATTTTTGGATTCCGCTGCCAATTTTGAAAATCCATACACTGTAATAACTGGAAAAGTTTCTGGTCTTTTAGGAACAGATAGCTTAAAAAGAGACCTCTTCTCTGGAGTTATAGCTGGTATCAAATGGGCATTGCTTATCGGGTTACTCACAGCTGTTATCTCAGTATTTATTGGCCTTTTCTGGGGAGTAGCTTCTGCATATTATGGAGGTTTTACTGATGCAGCAATGAATAGAATCTATGAATTTTTTATAAATATGCCAATGTTACCTATATTGATAGCTATTTCTGCAGTTTTTAAGATAAATATCTGGATATTGATAATTCTTCTTTGTATATTTAGCTGGACTGGTTCTGTTAGAACTGTTCGAGCCATTGCTTTACAATTAAAAGAAGAAGTTTTTGTCGAAGCTTCAAAAGCACTTGGAGCGAATCACTGGAGGATCATATTCAGACACATAATGCCACTTATTCTTCCTCTGACTTTTGCAAATATGGCTTTTTCTGTTCCTGGAGCTATCTTAACTGAAGCTGGACTAAGTCTACTTGGCCTTGGGGATCCTTCCATAGTTACATGGGGAGGAATTCTTCATGATGCTCAAACTGGTGGAGCATTTATAAACAACCTCTGGTGGTGGATCATCCCTCCTGGACTTATCATGGCTCTTTTAGCAAGTAGTTTTGTATTTGTTGGATGGGCTATGGATAAAATACTTCATCCAAAACTTAGAACAAGATAATAAAAAATTCAATTAAGGTAAAAATATGGAAAAAGCTCTTATAGTAAATAATTTAAAACTGTACTATTACATCAGCAATGGCGTTGTTAAAGCAGTTGACGATGTTTCTTTTGACTTAAATGAAGGTGAAACTTTAGGTCTTGTAGGTGAATCTGGTTGTGGAAAAACGACAACAGGGTTTGCACTACTTGGTATGCCCTCACCTCCTGGAAAAATAGCTGGAGGTGAAATAATTATAGATGGTGTAAATATTGTAAAATTTTCTGAGCATGAACTTAGAAAAAAAATTCGCTGGGAAAAAATTTCAATGGTATTTCAGGGTGCAATGAACTGCTTAACACCTGTTTATACTGTTGGTGAACTTATGGAAGAAACCTATTTACAGCATAGACCAGATACCCCAAAAGAAGTTATATATAAACAAATTATAAAGTATCTGAATCTTGTAGGACTTGCTGATGATGTTTATACCCGTTACCCCCACGAACTTTCTGGAGGCATGAAACAGAGAGTAGTAATAGCTACAGCACTTTTTTTAGAGCCTAAAATTGTCATACTTGATGAGCCAACAACTGGTCTTGATGTCGTTGTCCAGGCTCAAATTTTGAACTTAATAAAAGAACTAAAACAAAATTTAAGTATTTCCTCCATTTTTATAACACATGATCTTGCTACTGAAGCTGAAATAGCTGACAGAATATGTGTCATGTATGCTGGAAAGGTAATGGAGATTGGTACAAATGAACAAATATATGGAAGAAAAAACTTACATCCATATACGGAAAGACTACTTTCTGCTACTCCTCTTTTACATAAAAAAGTAGATGAACTTTCCTTTATTCCAGGAGTTCCACCAGATCTAATTGATCCTCCAAAAGGATGCAGATTCTATGAAAGATGCCATGTTCATATGGATAAATGTAAAGAAGAAGAACCAGTAACAAAAGAAATAGAAGCAGGGCACTCTCTTGCCTGCTGGAGGTATTAATATGACAAATTCACAAAATAAAGAAGTTTTATTAAAAGTAATCAACCTAAAAAAATGGTTTCCGATGCAACATGGTTTAGCTACCTTATTTGCAAAAGAGATAAATTATGTCAAAGCTGTTGATGGCATTAACTTTGAAGTATATAAAGGTGAAACTTTTGGCATAATCGGAGAATCTGGTTGTGGAAAATCAACAACTGGTAAATTAATAATGCGACTTTTGGAACCAACAGAAGGTAAAATCTTAATGAATGATATGGATGTTGCACATATAAAAGGTACACAGTTAAAAAACTATAGGAAAAATGTTCAGATGATCTTCCAAGATCCTTATGCTTCAATGAATCCAAGATTCAGAATCAGAAAAGTTCTTGAAGAACCACTTGTGATACATGGGATTGGTAATTCAAGAAAATATAGAGATGAAGTTTCAAAACAACTTTTAGAAAGTGTAAAAGTAACTCCAGCAGAAGATTTTATGGAAAGATTTCCTCATATGCTTTCTGGCGGTCAAAGGCAAAGAGTTTCCATAGCAAGAGGGATAACTTTATCTCCATCACTAATTGTCGCTGATGAACCTGTTTCTATGATTGACCTTTCAACAAGAGCAGAAATACTTGCTATGATGAATAACTTAAAAAAGGAATTTGGTTTAACTTACATCTATATTACGCACGACCTTTCAACAGCAAGATATTTTGCAGATAGAATAGCAGTAATGTATCTTGGTAGAATAGTGGAAATTGGACCTGCTGATGAAATTGTAGATAATCCAATTCATCCATATACAAGAGTACTTATAAATGCAGTATGTGAGCCACTTCCTGGAAAAGTAAAAAAAATGAAGGATATTCAGATTAAAGGTGAAATTCCAAGTGCAGCAAGAATTCCTAAAGGATGTAGATTCCATACAAGATGTCTATTTGCAACTGAAGATTGTATAAACAATCCTGAACCTGAACTTATGGATATAGGTAATGGCCATTACCATGCCTGTGCAAGAGCCTCTTACCTTCCAGAATTTAAGTATTAAAGAAGTTTTGATTTAAGTATTATAGTTATTTCTTTTTATTTAATAAAAGATTTTTAATTGATGCGATATCACTTGCTGTGACTGTCGCATCATTTTTTTTTGTATCATAAATAATATCTTCATTAGGTATTTCTTCAATAAATTCAGATGGAAAACAATTAAATTTTTTCCCAAATTTACTTCTTTCATTGCAAAAAGAGATAAAAAGAAACTCTTTTGCCCTCGTCATAGCAACATAAAAAAGTCTTCTTTCTTCTTCCAATTCTTTTATATCAACAATCTTGCTTGAAGGTATTATTCCTTTTTCTGCTCCTACAATAAAAACAACCCTGAATTCAAGCCCTTTAGCACTATGTATAGTCATCAAATTTATGCAATCTTCTTCTTTTTCTTCAATATCATTATTCATCAAAAGTCTTAATCTTTCAGCTATCTTATATGGATTTTGAAAAGATGATTCGTCATCTTCATCTCTATAGTTATATAAAGAGGATAAAAAGCTTTCAAGATAGCCAATTTTATTATCAAAAGTTTTTTCATCATTATGCAGTTTAAGATAATCTTTATATCCAATCTCCTCAATCATAGCGTTGAAAATTACTGAAAAACTATTATCTTTTTGAAATATCTTCTGTCTATATTTTGCAAAAAGTTCATAAAAATTTTTTAAGGCTTCTCTTTCATTCTCATTAAAAAAATTAACCAGAACACTTTCCTTAAATTCATTATCATTTGAAATTATTTTTAAAATATCAAATATATGGATACCATTCTGTTTTGATTGTGTTACCAATTTTTCTACAAGTTTTGTTCCTATGCCTCTTTTAGGGATATTTATTATCCTAAGAAGTGAAACTTCATCGTATGGATTTAATAATGAAAATAAATAAGCAGAAACATCTCTTATCTCTTCTCTGGCATAAAAATTGTATCCCCCCCAGACCTTATGCTTCAAATTTTTTAAGATAAAAAGCTCTTCAAAACTTCTTGCAAGATGATTATTTCTATATAGTATTGCTATATCCTTATACCTTATCCCATCCTTATAAAGAAGCTGATAAATTTTATCATAAACAAACAAAGCCTCTTGTTGTGGATTATTTGCTTCAAATATCGTGATTTTTCCTTTATATGGGTTGTCTGTCTTCATCTCCTTATTCTTTCTATTTTGATTATTTTTTATTACATTTTTAGCTGCATGTAAAATTATCTGAGAACTTCTATAGTTCTTTTCAAGACAAATAACTTTGCAACCTGGAAAATCATTCTCAAATCTTAAGATATTTTCTATAGTTGATCCCCTAAAAGAGTAAATCCCTTGATCATCATCGCCTACTACGGTAACATTATTATGATTACTTCTGTTTTTAAGAAGTTCTTTCACTATTAAATACTGCAATTTGTTTGTATCCTGATATTCATCAACTAAAAGATAAGAAATACTATCTCTTATTTTTTCTGAAGCGTCAATGCAATCTTTTTCTTTATTTGTCAATAGAAAAAATAGATTTAATAATAAATCATCAAAATCCATTGCATTATGACTTTTAAGGTATTCAATGTATTGTTTTATGATATTACTAAATTCATTTGCTTCTATTAAATTATTATATTGCTCAAATGAATTTATAGAATTTTTGATAGAAGAAATAGTATAAAGAAGAATATTTGAATCAATATCTAATTTTAATTCTTTTTTAATCCTGTTTATTACACTTATAGAATCATCAAAATCGTAGATTGAAAAATTTTCTTTATAACCAAGTAATCCGCTATATTTTCGTAGAAGTTTTACAGAATAAGAATGAAAGGTGGAAGCAACTATTGATTTGCCTTTAGTAGGAAGAAGATCAATAATTCTTGATTTCATCTCATTGGCTGCTTTATTTGTAAATGTTAATGAAACAATTTTAGATGGATTTAGTCCTATTTTTTCTATTAAATACATTATCTTAAAAGTAATGACTCTTGTTTTTCCAGAGCCAGCAGGTGCAAGAACAAGAATTGGAAAGCCATAACTTTCTACAGCTTCTTTTTGTTTATCATTCAATTGATTTATTAACAGATCTAGATTCATTAATTGCTCCAACTGCTAAAATAAAGGCTAAATGAATACATAATGTCAAAATATTTGATTAGGTAGATAAGAATAGCAAAATCTTATTATTTTACAATATTGACAAAATTTATAGGTAAATTTTAAGTTTGAGAGATGTACTGATAGGATTTATAGATAAATTTTAAGTTTAAATTAAATATTGATAAATTTTACACCACATAAACAATTTATGGAAAACTTATTTATAAATATTTTTGAATGATATTTTTTAAAAAATATATAAATACTTTTATTAAATGGATAACTGCTTTGAATAAATCTGATAGTCAAATATTAATTTTTTTGTTTCAAAAAACCTAAAAAGCTACTATCTTAAAAAGAAATTGTAATATCTGTTGTTTTTTGAATCATCTCAATATCATGATCTGATAAATCAGCTGTTGAATATTCAGGTACCATAATATTTGTAAGATAAACAACAATTCTTACAATCTTTTTATTTAACATGATTACCTGCATAAATGGATAAGGAACATTTTGGTCAACTTTGATAAAGACTATATCATTTATAAACTTTAATGGTACATAGCAGATCTGAGGATAACCGGTATAAGAGTAATATATTATTTTAGCACCATAACTTGAAAGCTGGCAAAGTTTTAATCTAAAAATAAAATTTTCAACAGTATCAGAAGATTTCAATGTTGTTGTTTGACTGAAAACTATTGAAGTAAAAACAAATAAAAATAAAAAAAGTATTGAAAATATTTTTTTCATCTATTTCCCTCCTGAATAAATAAAAAGGTTAATCATTTTTTCATCTTCTTAACTTATTATAATTTCGGATTTTTTAAGGTCAATATTGATTAAAATTTTTTATATATTATTATTTTTTAGCAATCGAATGGTTTTTATAATAAATTAATATTATAGAAGGTCTAATGGATACAAATCAATTTTATTCAATAACAACAGAGATTGATAATCTTGTAAAAGAAAACAGGATAAGTGAAGCAATAAAATTGGCAGAGGAAGAACTATCTAAAAATCAAGAGAATCCAGTTTTATATTCCATTTTGGGTGAACTTTATGAATCAATAGATTTTAATAAATCAATAGAAGCCTATAAAAAAGGACTTTTACTTTTCCCTGAAAATTCTTATCTTCTTATTGGTCTAGGTTTTGTTTACTATAATAAAAACCATTTTTCTGAAGCACTTCAATATTTTAAGTTAGCTTGGTTCAATGATCCTATGAATATCCGACTTATAACAGCTATTGGCAATATTCATAGAAACTTAAAAGATTATTCTAAAGCTGAAAAATTTTATAAACTTGCGACTACTCTTGAAAAAGAAAATGTATTTGCTCTTTTCGGACTTGCAGATTGTTATAGAGGGATGAATTTACATTCAAAAGCTCTCGAAATATGGTTACAACTGGCTCAAATAGAACCAGAAAATAAAATTTTCCTTACAAGAATCGGGGATGCTTATAGAATGCTAAAAGAATATGAAAAAGCGTTGGCTTTTTATGAAAGGGCAATTAATATTGAATATGATTTTTATGCCTATTTGGGAAAGGCTTTGACCTATGAACAAATGGGAAATATTCAAAAATCTATTGAAACTTTTGACATTTTAGAAAACAAAGAAAGGGATAATTCAAGATTCTATTATGAATATATTAAGTTCTGCATACGAAATTCTATGAAAGATAAAGCAAAAAATCTTTATTCTTTTGCTATAAAAAGTTTCCCTGATAATAAATATATCTCTTTGATTAATATTTAGTAATTAATATTTAAACTAATATTCAATGATTTGATTATTTAAGTAAATTATCAATTTTGATTAAGATAGTATTTGCTTTTCTTTTTTTGTCCCAAATGTCTGTATACTTGCTCTTGTGAAGTTATTAAATTAATAAAAATTATTGAAAAGATGGTAATACCAAAAAGATAATACAATAAAGATAATATTGCTTTTCCATTAAAACTATATATTGGTATTTCTTTTTTTCCCTCTAAAAACTTAATATAAATCTCATTCTCTGATTTTTCATTTAAGATATATTTTAATGGATCTATATTTTTATTATCCAGTTGAGCAATGTATTGTTCAATCTTAGAATTTTCTTCTTTAATAGATTTTAATGCAATCTGCTTTTGAACATAAGTTTCATATTTTACTATAACCTTTGGTAAAGGTAGTAGAAAAAAATAGAAAATTATAAAGAATATACATATAACTGAGAATATTACTTTATTGACCGCCACCATATTTTTTATATCGGAAAGTCAAACCTTAAAATTTATCTTATCAAAAAGATTTTAATTAACCTTTTTTAAGATTTTACTTATGATTATTTAATTAATGGGACTACTGAAAAAAGAAATTTTGTAAATTTCAAATCTCAAATATTATATTTTTTTTTAACTTTTTATTTTTTTTTTTAATATTTGGTAAATGTATTATTGATTGTTTGCTGATATAAAGAATATGTTATTATAGCGTGTGAAATAGATAGATTATAACTTTCAATATCATTAGATTGAGGTATTGATATTGAATAATCTTTAACATTTTGCAATTTTTCTGGAATTCCCTTCCCTTCATTTCCATATAAAACTAAAACTGGCAAAGGTTTAATAATATTTTCTTTTATATTGATATTTCCTTTTTGTATATCTATATTTCCTTTTGAGTCGCTTCCCTTAAATGAACTTTCAGCAAATGCGATTTTTAAGTCAAGTTTTTTAATTTTAGCTAAAAATTTTTCTTCCAAATTTTCAGAGACATTTATTACCTTTTTTAAGCTAAAAATCGCACCGCTTGTACTTCTAACAACCTTTGGGGAAAATAGATCGCAATGAGGTTCAAACAAGATTATATTAGTTTGATTAAATCCAACAGAAGTTCTAATAATAGTTCCGAGATTTCCAGGATCAGATATTTGAAAAAAACCAGAAATAAATTTTTCATTATTTAAGTAGCTTTCTATTTCATTTAATAAGGAACTGAAGTTTTTGCTATCTATAGTTTTTTCATCAATAGTATCAATTATTTCAGGAATCATAAATACTGTAATACAAAAATACGGGGTTTTTGTTGAGGAGATTCTTAAAAGATTTTGTTCATCTGTCCAAAATATTACTGAGTTATCCACTTTTTTTAAGATATCTTTAAAAAATTCTTTTTTGGCTTTATCAAGTATAATATATTTTATAGGAATATTTTTTTGCAAACAGGAAACTAAAATATTTTTCCCTTCCGCAAATGAGAAACCTGATTCTTCTTGTTTTTCCTTTTTCTTTAACTCGATAATAAAGTTTGATATATTTTTAGTTAAATTTTGCATTACCATAAAAAAACACCTGAATATTTAATAATATAAAACAAAAAATATGATAGTAAAATAGATAGAGCAAAAGTGATAAACCAGGATATTAAAAGTGTAAAAAGAAGCTTCGAATTAAAAATAGAAAATCCTTTTGCATAACCTATTCCAATATAAGAGCCTGTTAAAGTATAAATAGATGATACTCTATATCCAAGGAAAGAAAATAATATAGTAGAAATTGCAAGAGAAAAATATGATGTAAAAATCTTTGAAGATTCTATTTTACAAATATTAATAGAAAGCTTTTCAGCTTTTTTACTTCCAAATATTATAATTGAAAAAGACAATATGACACTAAAAATTAATAGAAGATAAAAGTTCAAATTTGCAAAATTTTTATTTTTAAAAAAAGACAAAACTAACAATGAAAAAAGACTTATTGAATTTGCCACATCATTTGCTCCATGAGAAATAAAAACATTTGGTAAGATTAAAAAACTAAGATCAGAAAATAGTTGTTCGGTTTTTTGAAACTCAATTTTTAAGTTATCATTATCATTTGAAGAATATTTTATTTTATAACTTTTTTTTGATAAAATCCTACTTGAAAAAATTAAAATCAATAAAGAAAAAAAGGGAAAAAGTATATAAAAAGCTAATTTTGATTTACTTAAAAAGATTATTAAAAAAAATATATAGATAAAGAGGATATAGATAAAACCAGTAATCTTTATTCTTTTTAATACTTTTTTACTTTTTAATGAAAAATATAAGATTATTTTATAGATGATTAAACCGGCAATCAAGCTTAGAATTGGAGTTATTGTCCAGATAATTGATGTCGATATTAAATTCTTAAAATTAATATCTAATTTGAAAAACAAACCAGCACCAATTAAACCTCCAATGATTGTATGACTTAAAGAGATGGGGAATGCTAAAAATGAAGAGATAAAATAAATTATTAAAGTTACCATTAATATAACAATAACACAAATATAAAGCTGGTTGAAGCTTAAATTAGAAGGGTTTATAAATCCGTATTGAACTTTTTTTAATACAATTTCACCTAAAAAAGTGGCACCTAAAACTTCTCCAAAAAAAGGAAGAAGAAGAAGAAACTTGTTTTTCTTATATTTAATAAATGCAGATTCATTACTAAAAATTGGAAGAAATAGATAAGTTCCATCTTTCACACCATTTAATACACATACAAAAAAAGTTAAAATAAAAGGGAGTATAATCAAATAAATCATCATCAATAAATTTTAAAAACAAATTATTATAAAAAACTTATTAAAAACAAAATATCATCAATAAAAAATAAATAAAATTAGTAATTCATGAAATCTAAAATTTTATCTGTCAACCTTGAAATAGAATTAGGTATCTTTGATAAAAGAATCACAAGATTATTAAAATGAATTATATCTAAAGGGTTGTATTTATCCTTAAAAGAAAATGCGATTTTGCCAAGGTCCAAAGATAAAGTATCTATCTTATGCTCAAGATCATCAAGCATTTCAATATTTTTTTTCTGTAAATCAAAGATAGGTTTTGCAAATCCAAAATTGTAACCTGTAATAAATGTATCTACCATCTCCTTATAATTTTTAATAGAATTTACAACTTCATCGCATAAACTATTTAATAACTTCTCAACTTGCTCGTCGATTTTAAATGAAATCCTATTTAAAAAGAGAAGTTTTGCAAAATCTTCAATACTATCCATTATATTATCCTGAATATGAATGAATTGAAGTATATCTTCTCTGGTAAATGATATCTTTAAAGAATTTCTAATCAATTGGCGAAGCTCATTTTTAATTGTATCTGCTTTTCTTTCAAAAAATGATATCTGCTCTATAAATCTTGAGATTTCTCCATTATTGAAATAGTTTATTAAAAGTTCATTTAAAACTAATGATGATTGATAAATACAATCGACATGCTGTAAAATAAGATTCAAAGGAGTATTTTTTGGAAATAGTCTTTGAAATATAAATGGATATTTTTTCATAAAAAATTCCTAGGGAAATTGATCTTTGCTTTTAAATTTTTAAAATAGATTAAAAATCTTTAATAATGCAATCACACTGCTAAATAGATCGGCACTTCCACCTGAAGATATATCATTTTTAAGGCAAAATTCATTTAAGCTATCAATACCATTAAAAAAGTTTTTTTGATTTTTTCTTTTCATAACATTAGAGCAAAGTCTTTGATATTCAATCAAAATCTCCTCACCTAATTTACCTAATATATTTGTATCTTTTAAATTTGAGCAGATAAATAAAAATACTTTAAGTAAAACTATCTTTTTCTCTATAAAAAATTGTGGATCATGAACAAAAGATTCAATATTCAATTTACTTTTGAGGTTCAAAAAATAATTTATTGACTTAAATATAATAGGATAACCTTTTTTTGCCTCATCGATAACACCTCTATATTTATATTTTTCATAAGTTCTAGCTCCATATGTAGACTTCGGAAGATTATTTGTCTTTATTTTATATTCAGCAAAAATTTCTCCAACCTTTTGAACTAGATATGAATAAATTTTTATAAATGAGTATCTTCTGAGATTATATCCATTTTCATTATCTTCAAGAATCTTGTATTCATAAATCTCTAAAAATATATACATTGATATAAAAAGTATTGAATAAGTAAAGATAATACCTTTATAAGTATTTATTCCTTTTGTTTTTGAAAACATCTGTTTTTCAATTATAAGACCAAAATGCAAAAATCTATCTATCCCCTCTTTTAAGTTAGAAAAAAAATATTTTAATAGATATTCAGAAGTGATTTTTTTATCTGAAAGTTCAAATGTCTCTTCACTTTGATAATAAAACACTTCATCGCATAAATTCAAAAGTCCATAAAGGTATTTTCTTATCAAAGGGATAGTTTCAAACATAATAAAGTAATCCATATCTTTATGTCTATTCTGGCTAATTGGTGTAATAAGACCAGGTTTTGGATCTAATGATAACTCAAGATAAAGTGCATCTATAAAAGAATGGATTGTCTCAACTAAATCCTCATTTGAAGATAATTTTGCAAGTTTTACTTTTCTCAAAAATCTTCCTTTTTTTAATTTTTTGCTTTTCTAATTTTTTATTTCTTATAAAAATTATTTATTCTTTATTTTTTATTAATTTTTAAAATTCTTTATTTTACTTTCAGCAATTATTCATTTTTTTCGAATTTTCATCAACTTTATTTTTAAGAATAAATAGTTTTGTTATTCCATATCTTCTTTCATCTAAAACTAAAAAATTAGATAGATCTGGATCAATTTTTTTAAATATTTGAAGAAATAATACCCCTTCATCTTTTAATCTATGGTATTTATATATATGACTTAATATATCATTTTCAAAACCTAAAAAATAGGGTGGAGAAGCAAAAATAAAATCATAGCTACAATTCCAGGATCTTAAAAACCTTCTAAAATCAAGAGAAAAAACATTTGCCTTTAAACCAAGCTCTTTTAGGTTTTCTTTGATAGTTTTGCAGGATTTATTATCCTTATCTACAAAATCTACCTGCCTTGCACCTCTTGAAAATGCCTCAATCCCATAATTTCCACTTCCTGCAAAAAGGTCTAAAACAACTGAATTAACTATTTTATCATCAATTATATCAAAAACAGCCTCTTTAACCATACTGATTGTCGGCCTTAGATCAGTTGGTGGTACCAATATTTTTCTTCCTTTAAAATTTCCTCCAATTATTCTAATACCATCTTTCATTCAATATCTCTTCTTTATTAAATTTTTTCATAAAATTATTTATATTTTTCCTTTTTGCACCTTATTATATAAATATTTTCTATTTATTTTAATCTTTTTAATTTAATCTGGTCAATAAAGCAATGCTTGAAATAATCAGATACTACTTAAAATATCTTCTTTATAAAGGGAAATTATTGAAGTTAACAATGAAAAATCACTTTCTGGTTTTGCCATATAATGCATACCGATACCTACCCCATTTTTACTATTATATCCAGAAGGGATAGATATTGCAGGTGCACCAATAATATTGGCAGTAACAGTAAATATGTCTGCACTATATTCATCTATAGGTTGTATCTTTTCACCAATTTTCTTTAAATAAGATGGTGTAGTTGGAGTCAAAAGTAAATCTATATCTTCAAAAAGTTGGTTAAACTTATAGATTAAATATTTTCTTATTCTCTGCGCTTTTGCATAGTACTTATCTTGGTAACCAGAAGATAAAACAAAATTTCCAATTGTAATTCTTCTTAAAACCTCTTTTCCAAAATTTTCATATCTAAGATTTGCAACAGAATAGAATAGATCTGCTTTATTTAGTTCATTTTTATTGGCAAGTTTTTTACCAAATCTAATGCCATCGTATCTTGCAAGATTAGATGATGCTTCTGCTGGTGCAATTATATAGTATGTTGAAAGTGGTAAATCTATTGGTACTGGAAAATCCATCTCGACAATTTCATTGCCTTCTTTTCTTAATCTTGTTATCTGTTCAAAATAAATTCTTTTGGTATCCTCACAGGAAATAAAATTTTCGATACCTTTAACTATACCTATCTTTTTTTTATCAAATTTCTCATTTTTAATTTTATCTATAATTTTTTCTTTTTTCATTTTATTTTCAGTTTCAATAAGTAAAATCTCTTTAAGACTATTAAAAAAATCTGTTCTTTCAATATTGATACCGGTCATATCATTTAAAGACTTTTGTGCGATGATATCAAAAACAAATAGAAGATCCAAAAAATTGGATGCCAATATTCCTATAACATCAAGTGAAGATGCAAAGGCAACAAGACCCCATCTTGATACTGAACCCCAGGTTGGCTTAAAACCATAGATCCCACAGAGACTTGCTGGTTGACGAACCGAACCGCCGGTATCTGAACCAAGAGCAACTGGGACCATTCCACTACTAACAGCAGCAGCACTTCCTCCAGAAGATCCTCCAGGTATATATTCTATGTTTAGTGGGTTTTTTGTAGGACCAAAAGAAGAATTTTCGGTAGTGCTACCCATAGCAAATTCATCCATATTTGTTTTTGCAAGAATCTTTGCACCTTTTTCTTTTAAGAATTTTACAACATCTGCATCATAGGAAGCGATATAACTTTCCAAGATTTTTGAAGCACAACTGTTTTTCAATCCTTTGACTGCGATATTATCCTTTATCATAACAGGGATACTTTTTAAAAAATTTGAAAAACCTTTTATTGTTAAATCTTCATCACCTGATAAATCTTTTATCTGTTTTTCATTTTCATATAAATAAGCAAAATATTTGTCATTATTTTTGATTACTTCATTATATTTTTCTATTATTTTAGCAAAGTTCTCTTCTAAAAGGTAAGATTTTCTTAATGGTTCAATATTTATCATATATCTTCCTCTTTATTATTTTCTTCATTTAATTTTTCTTTTTCTATAACAATAGGAACAATGCAAAACTGGTCTTCCTTATTTGAAAAATTTTTTACTATATCTTTATTATCAATAAAATTTTTAATATTATCTTCTCTTAAATTTTGAGATAAAACAGATTTTTTATCATCGAATTTTTCAAAATCATTTGAAAAAGCGTTAAACATTGATATTTTATTTACAAAATTTAGTATCAATTCAAAATCTTTTTCAAGATTTTTGTCTATTTTACTTACTCTACTTAAAAAAGATAATTTTTTAATCAAATTTTCATCCATTGAAAACTCCTCCATAAAAAAGTTAACATACCAAGCATTTTTGCAAATATTTTATTATTTCAAGTCAAATTTCGATATTCTTATTGTATTGAAAAAAATGTAATATATTTTATAAATAAAACAAGAAAAGCATAATGTAAAAAAGGCCAAATTTCATTTTGGAACGATTTATTTATAAAGTTTTCTAATATTAAATAATATTATCTAGGATATTAAAACAATATTTTTATGTTTTAAAAAAAATATTTTTTGGAGAAGAAAATGTCTAAAAAAAAAGAATATTCATCATTAGCCATGAAAATGACTTTAGGCGTTGCTTTTATTTTAATACTAATTTTCTTTATTATATCACTTTTTTTAAATTCTTATATATCTTCAAATGAAGTTAAAAAATCAGTAGGAGTCTTACAAAATGAAGTAATATTAATAACTGATTTTTTAGAACAAATTTTTGAGATTGAATCAAAAAATCTTATAAATCTTTTAAGTGATTATAAAATCTCATCTTTGTTATCTTCAAAAAATTATTATGAACTTACAAGATTTATTACAAACAAATCACTTCAATCATCTTATGTTGAAAGCATATCAATCTTTTCTCCTATGTTTGAATTAATAGCTTCAAATCATTCAAAAAAAGTCAAAATAAAGGATCTTCCGATCTTCGCAAATTTAATTGAAGATAAAAGCGAATCAAAAATATGGAAAAACCCTGTAAAGTCTATTATTAATGATTCTGTTGTTATTCCTGTTACAATAAAAATAAATATTGATAAAGATGGGATTTATTATATCTACTCAGAGCTTTCTCTTACAAAAATCTGTGAAAATCTTGTTGGTTCTAAAATTTTTGGGGTAAATGGAAGTATTGCATTAAATGATGATAAAGGTATAAATCTATTTCATAAAGATAGGACTCTTGTATTGACCTCTTTAGCAAATTATGATTTTATGCAAAAACTAATTAATTCTAAAGATAACAGTGGTATAATAGAATATACTTTCAAAAATGAAAAAAAGTTTATGGCATTTAAAAGATTCAACAATTGGCCAATCACTGCAACTGTAATAGATTCAAAAAATGCCATATTAACTCTTTCAAGAAAATATATTAATACCATTATAATCTTTCTTGCTATAACTTTGATAATTATTATTATTATAGTTTTGATTTTTACCAATGTAACAGTAATAAGACATATAATCAATCTTTTAACTCCTATTAAACAAATTACATCTGGAGATTTAAGAGCCGTTTTTAAAGTTAAAACAAAAGATGAAATCGGACATATTGCTAAACAACTAAATAATTTAATTGAAACATTTAATCAAATAATAAGAAATGTCAAATTTAAGGCTGGTGAATTGAATGAAATAAGTATAAATCTTGCAAGCAATATGGAAGAAACTGCTGCTGCAATTTACGAAATCAATAAAAATATTGAAAGTTCAAAGCATCAGATAGATGATCAGGTTGCATCAGTTACTCAGACATCGGCTGCAGTAGAAGAGCTTACAAGATCTATAGACAGTTTGAATCAGGTCATAGAAGACCAGGCAGCAAATATAAATGAATCATCTTCTGCTATAGAAGAGATGGTTTCAAACATAGCATCTGTGGCATCAAACGCTGAAAATACTGGTAAAAACACAGAAGAACTTTTACAGATTTCTAATGATGGGAAAAAAAGACTGGATGATGTTTTTGTAACAATAAAAGAGATATCCAAAATGTCTGAAAATCTTATATCTACCACTTCTTTAATAATGTCCATTGCCGATAAAACAAATCTACTTGCGATGAATGCTGCAATTGAAGCTGCCCATGCTGGTGAATTTGGAAAAGGTTTTGCCGTGGTTGCGGATGAGATAAGAAAACTTTCAGAACAAACAGCTTCTCAATCCAAAACAATTACTCAAAACTTAAATCAAATAAAATCTGCTATTGACAAAGTCGCAAGCACTTCAAAAGAAACTTCGGAAGCTTTTAACACTATTTTAGATAAGATCGTTTCTGTAAACAAAATGGCAGAAGATATAAAACTATCAATGAATGAACAAAAAGAAGGTAGTAAACAAATTCTCGAAGCTTTAAGAAAGATGAATCAGATCACCTCCTCTGTAAAAAATAGCTCAGCTGAAATGAAAGCCGGAAACAATGAAATCTTAACAGCAATTAAAAAATTAAATCAGATATCCTACAATGTAAAAAATGGAAATGAAGAGATCTTTTCTGCCGTATCTGAAATAAACAAGGCTGTATCAAATGTTACAAAACTTGCCAACATGACAAAAGCTGATGTCTCTTCATTACTTGAGCTAACAGATAAATTTACAGTTAAGGAAGATGATTTTGCCTCGGAAAACAAGAAGAATAAACTATCAAAAAGTGAAAAATTTGAATCTTTACCAGATACAAAAAATTTAGAAATAGAAGAAAAAGGAATTCAAAGAATTGAAGAATAAAAATATAGCTAATCTTTACATAACATTTTTAATTGCATTTATCTGTCTTTTTTCTTCTATTTTAGTTTTTATGACTGTAAACTATATTTCTAATAAAGGTGCTGGCAGTGAAATTTCTGATGCGAGCAACTTTATTTTTGAAGGAAAAGATAATTCTTATAGATTTTCACAAAACAACCCAAAACCTATTGCTGATAGTCAGGATTATAAAGATATAGTAATTAAAACAAAAAATAAGTTTGATTTAATATCAAAGCTAAATCCAATAGAGTTTTCAAATCTTGATTATCCACAAAAACAAAATCTTTTTGAGAATCTAAAGGTTCTTAAAGAGCAAAACTTAATAGAAAAAGATGAAATTTTTAATGCTATTTTACCATCTTATCAAATAATCCTTTCTATACTATATACTGATACATTTGCTAAATCTGTCATAGAAAATGCATATCAAGATAATCTTTCATCAGATTTTTACAAAGATTTTATATATTTGAGAAAAATCTATTATCCAGTCAAAGATCAATTTTTCGAACTTTTAACATATTATTTTAATATCTTTAGAGATGATAAAACCAGCTACAAAACATATTCAAAAATTATGAGACAAAAAGATTTTATCATTCCTAAAAATAAAGAACTAAAATATAACCATCAAAATGCAATAGATATCTTTTTTAAGAAAGTAAACAAAGTAAATGGTGAAGAAATTGGTCCTCAAATTTTTTCATTCACATCTGGGATAGTTGTCGTAGCTGAAAACGGATGGATTGGTGGGACAACTTTTGAATCATATAAAGGTGGTGGAATATCACCCAAAAGTGGAAATGGTGTAATTATTTATGATCCTATTGGAAAAAGATTTGTTTCTTATTTTCATCTCTATGAGGTAAATGTTGTAAAAGGTCAGATAATAAAAGCAGGTGAGCCAATAGGACTTGGTGGAAATACTGGTCTTAATGCGAGAAAATTTGGCCATGGCAAGCATTTACATTTTGAAATTTTTGACATTATTAAAAATAGATTTTTGACTTGCTATGAATTAAAAGATTTACTTTTTCATTAGATATTTCATTAAATATTTTATTCGTCTAAAAAAAGAGGGTTATCTCTTGGCTAAGAGATAACCCTCTTTTTTTAATAAAAAAATGATAAGTACTACTTCATCTTCTTGACAAATTCAGTTAAGATATCTGTTAAATCAGGTTTACCAATCTCTTGAAGTTCATAAATAACTCTATAAGCTGGTTTTTTAATTTTAACAATTCTTGTTAAGTCTATTGGTGTAGCAATAATAACAGCATCACAATCTACTTTATTTATTGTTGTCTCGAGGTCTTTAATCTGAGCTTCTGAATAACCCATAGCTGGGAGAAGTGTTCCGATGTATGGATATTTTTTATATGTTTCTTCAATTCTACCAACAACCCATGGTCTTGGATCAACTAAAGAAGCGGCACCAAATTTTTGAGCAGCAACAATTCCAGCACCATAGGTCATTTCTCCATGGGTAAGAGTTGGACCATCTTCAACTACCAATACTCTTTTACCTTTTATTTCCTGCCAATTATCAATAAATATAGGTGAAGCAGCATCAACAACTATAGCTTTTGGATTAGCAGTTTGAATATTTTTCCTTACTATCTGTATATTTTCATTTGAAGCAGAATCAATTTTGTTTATAACAATTACATCTGCCATATAAAGGTTTGTTTCACCTGGATAATATTTGAATTCATGGCCTGGTCTGTGTGGATCAACAACAGTTATATGTAAATCTGGTTTATAAAATGGCATATCATTGTTTCCACCATCCCACAAAATGACATCACAACCAGCTGGATCATTTTCAGCAGCCCTTAAAATAGCTTCATAATCTACACCAGCGTAAATAACATTGCCTCTTGCTATATGTGGTTCATACTCTTCCATTTCTTCAATAGTACAATTATGTTTTTGAAGATCTTCAATAGAAGCAAATCTTTGAACTTTCTGTTTTTCAAGGTCACCATAAGGCATTGGATGTCTAACAGCAACAACTTTTTTACCCATCTTTTTTAATATATTTGCAACAGCTCTTGTTGTCTGAGATTTACCACAACCTGTTCTAACAGCACAAACAGCAATAACTGGTTTAGTAGATTTTAGCATTGTTGTTCTTGAGCCAACAACCTTAAAATCTGCGCCTGCTGCCATAACTCTTGATGCATGATGCATAACATATTCATGTTGAACATCAGAATATGAGAAAACAACTTCATCAATGTTATGTTTTTTAATAAGGTCTATAAGATCTTTTTCATCTTCGATAGGAATCCCATTTGGATAAAGCTTACCAGCTAAAGATGCAGGGTATTTTCTTCCAGCTATATCTGGAATCTGGGTTGCAGTAAAACATACTACTTCATAATCAGGATTGTCTCTATAAAGAACATTGAAATTATGAAAATCTCTTCCTGCAGCGCCCATTATAATAATTCTTTTCTTTGCCATTATTTTACCTCTCCTTTATATTTATGACTGCTTCCTTTGATTAACATACTAAATTTTAATGTAAAGGAAATTTTAAAGTTAATTTTATCAATATTTATACACAAATTGTTGACTTAATGAATTTATTGATTTTAATAAATTTTTAAAATATTTGACTTGTTTTAATTTCATAATATACTTTAATATATTTGACAAATATTTTTTTTTCTTTAAAATTTAATTGTTAAATCATTCAACGACAAAGTTATAAAAAGGAGAAACAGTTATGAAAAACAAACTTTTAGTCGTCTTTTTTGTAATGCTCTTTGTTTTAGTAGCTTTTTTTGGTTGTAAAAAAGAAGCTTCTGTCTTAAAAGTTGGTACAAATGCTGAGTATCCACCTTTTGAATATAAAGATGGTGATCAATTCCTCGGTATTGATATGGATATCGCAAGATATGTCGCAACAAAACTCGGAAAACAGATTGAAATAAACGATATCGATTTTGACTCTCTTATCCCTTCATTACAAAACAATAAATTCGATATGGTTATTGCAGCTATGACTATAACAGATGAAAGAAAACAAATTGTTGATTTTTCTATTCCATATTATACAGCCAATCAGTCAATCATAGTTAAACAGGATTCTTCTCTTACAATAGCTTCTGAAGAAGATCTTGCAAAACTTAAAATTGGTGTTCAAAGAGGAACTACTGGTGAAGCTTATATAGATGAAAACTTCATTAAGACTAAAAAAATGGAAGATTCAAAGCTAATAAGATTCGATAACAATATTAACGCCGTTCAAGAACTTTTAAATGGTAATGTTGATTGCGTTATTATTGATGATTCTGCTGCAAAAGGATACGAAAAATTAAAACCAGTAAAAGTCATTTACACTATCGAAAGCAATGAAAGTTATGGTATCGCTTTCCCAAAAGGTTCAAAGTTAGTTGAAAAAGTCAATAAAATAATTGACGAATTACTTAAATCAAATGAATGGCTTGAGTTAATTAAAAAATATTTCTAATTTTATTTTCTTTATTTAGTTTTTAGGCATGAAGGGTTAGTTCCCTTCATGCTCTTTTATTAAAATAAAAAAAGGCAAGATTTGCAATGAGTGAAATTAATAGTAATCTTTTCTTTTTATTCAAAAATATGCCTCTTCTTTTAAGTGCCACTTTAACTGCTATACTTTTAACATTTGCTGCTATATTTATTGGAATGGTTGTTGGCATTTTAATCACATTTTTAAGAATATATGGTTCAAAAATAACTAAAAAAATAGTTTTTGCATATGAATGGGTGCTTAAAGGAACCCCTCCTCTAATAGTAATCTTTGTATTTTATTTTGGTCTTGGTAAATACTTAAATCTTGGACCATTCTTATCTGCAGCTTTAGCACTTGGTTTAAGATCTTCGGCTTATCAAGCTCAAATATATCGCGGGGCAGTTTTATCTATAACTTCTGAACAAACAGAAGCTGGACTTTCATTAGGATTATCCAAAGCAAAGACATTTATGATAATAATCATCCCCCAGGCACTTAGATTATCTTTGCCAGGATTTACAAATGAATTTACCATAGTCCTAAAAGATACTCCTCTTGCCTACGCAGTAGGTCTTGTTGAAATTCTTAAGGCAGGTAGAGATATATTAAATCAGCCGTTAACACAAAGTATAACTGGAAGTAGTGTAACCGGAACATTAAACCCTTTTGCAATATTTTTAGTTTGTGCACTTCTTTATTTTATACTTTTTGAAATTTTTTCCTATTTACTTCATTTTCTATCTAAAAAATATGAGATACCTGGTTTTATAACTGATAAAGAAACAAAATAATTCAAGGAACCTATGATGGAAGAAAATTTGCTTATAGTTGAAAATGTTGAAAAAGCCTTTGGTTCACAAAAAGTTCTTGATGGAGTATCATTTAAACTAAATAAAGGTGATGTAAAAGTTATTGTTGGACCATCTGGTACAGGAAAATCAACTCTTCTTAGATGCATTAACCTTTTAAATCCACCAGACAAAGGCAAAATTTATCTTCAAAATACTGAAATCACCAGCCTTCCTCATTCGAAGATCCCTTTAATAAGGCAAAAAATTGGTATGGTATTCCAGCATTTCGCTCTTTTTAATCATCTTTCTGCTATAGATAATGTATCATTGGGACTTATTAAAGTTAAAAAAATAAATAAAACAGAAGCGTATCAAAAGGCATTGTTTGAATTAAAACGAGTTGGACTTGATCAACATAAAGATAAATATCCAGCTCAACTTTCTGGTGGGCAAAAACAAAGAGTTGGTATCGCAAGAGCTTTGGCGATGGATCCACTTTTAATACTATTTGACGAACCAACAAGTGCACTAGATCCTGAATTAATTGGAGAGGTTTTACAGGTAATGCAGGACCTCGCAAAAGATGGAATGACTATGATCTGTGTTACACATGAAATGGGTTTTGCCAAATCTGTTGCAAATGAAGTTATATTTATGGAAAAGGGTAAAATAGTCGAACAGGGACCACCTTTAAAACTTTTTACCGAAGCAACTCAAGCAAGAACAAGAGAATTTTTAAGCAAAATTAGTGAACTCTATGGTGAATCCGAAAAAAAATAGGAAAGGCATGTTATGTTTTTTTCAAAATTAGTAGACTATCTTCCATCATTATTGAAAGGTCTTGGAATAACCCTTGAACTAACACTTTTATCTGCCATTATTGGCTTTTTTGTTGCTGTTTTCTTAGTAGTCGGGGTTTTATATGGTAATCGTTTTTTCAAAAACTTAAGTAATTTTATTATTACAATAATCCGTGGAACTCCAATGATGGTTCAACTTTTTCTTATCTATTTCGGACTTCCAGGAATAAATATTAGATTATCACCACTAACAGCGGCAGTTATAGCATTTATCATAAACTCTTCGGCATATCAAGCAGAATATCTAAAAGGTGGCTTTATGGCTATTTCAAAGGAACAGATTGAAGCTGCCTATTCGATTGGATTGAATAAATGGGATGCAATTCGTCTTATTATTTTCCCTCAGGCATTTCGATTTGCCATTCCTGCTCTTTCAAACGAGATAGTCTATCTTATTCAATACACCTCAGTTGCTTACACAATTGGTCTTCCTGAACTTTTCTATATATCTAAAAATTTTGCTTCAAAAACATACATGAACTTAGAAATTTATCTATTTATTGGAGTTATTTATCTTATTTTTATATATATTATTACCAAACTTACAGATCTTGTTGAAAAAAAGCTTTATATACCGGGTTTTGATACAAGCCACCTAAAATAAACTTATGAACATACTACTTTTAGACACTTCCACATCTTCTTTTCATCTTACAATAAAAACCGAAAAGACTTTTGCTAATTTTACAAGTAAAACACAATTCGACCATACCGAACATATCCTCTTAATTATTGATTCTACTCTTAACACTTTGCACTTAAAAATTAATTCTATTGATTATGTTATTATAGGAACAGGACCAGGTTCATTTACTGGAATCCGTATAGCTCATTCAATAGTTAAAGGTTTATTTTTTGATTCAAATGTAAAAATTCTTCCAATTCCATCTATTTCTTTATTCTCTTATTCATTTTATTTTAATATCAATTTATTTAATGATTCTTTTAAGTATTTTAATAGTTCGAAAAAAAACTATCTTACATTGTATTCTATGATTTTCGGGAAAAAAAATAGATATTATTTTAGTAAATATAGATTTTCTCAGGATTTTAAGGATAAACATCTTGAAGATATTGATATTGATCAATTTATAAACCCTAAAATAGAAGATTTATCTTTCGATAAAATAAAAGAAATAATAAAAGCTGATGAAAAACAAGATACAAAACCTATTTTAATTTTAGATGATATAATACAATTTTTTCCCCAAATCGAAAAGGATCAATTTCTAATATTTGAATCAAAAATTGATGGTGTAGAAATAATAAATTTTATAGAAAAAAATCTTGAAAAATTTGAAAGATACACTATTTCCCCTGATTTACTTTTACCATTATATATTAGAAAATCAGATGCCGAAGAAAATATTGAAAGATGAATTTGTTAGAGATTGAAATTGAATATTATCCAGATTCTATAATTGAAGTAATAATAAACTCAACGAAAGATAGCTTTGTAAATATTAATCAGATTAAAAACAATAGTTATATAATCAAGATAAAAGATTTAAGATACGGACCTTTTTTATGGGATGAAAAATTTTCAAAGGATAAAATATATCAAAAAGATTCTTACGATAATTTGCTTTTAATAAACTTGGAATTAAATAATGAAGATTTAATCGAAAATTACTTAGATGGCAAAAGAAATATAATAAAGAGTAATCAAATTAAATTAAGTAAATCAAAATACTTATATCTATTAAACTTATCTTATTATTTTAATCAAAAATTGCTAAACTTAAATATTTATGAAATACATAAATACCAAAATATTTTTTATGAAAATTTTATAAGTTTAATTGACCTAGATTATATATTATCTATCAAAAAGGATCTTGTAATATTTAAGTTGAGCAGCAACTTACAACTTTTACCATTTCAATTTATTTCTTATTATCTTGCAAAAAATGGGATTTTATCCTTATTTTTAGCTCAGGACTTCGATAAAATTGATTTCTGTTTTTTTCAATCATTGAAAAGTCAGAAAATAAAAATTGATGATTTATTTTTCTTAAAGGAAAATTCATTTAATATTGACCAGAAACTCTGGAACAAAAAAAAGATAAATAGAATCATATTTTCTAATAATGAACAATTTTTAAGTGGAATTAATATATCAAAAATTCTAGTGATTTTGGCTCATGGTTATAGAAAAAAAGATTTTTCTTCAATTAAAATAGGGAAAAATTTTTTTAATCCTTTTTATTTAAACCAGGCTGACAAAATACCTGAAATACTATTTTTATTATGCTGCATGATTAATTATTCGGATTCTGAAAATAATATCATCAATCACTTTTTTGAAAAAGGGAGCAAATTGATCCTAACCTTTCCGTATATTATGCCTATAGAATATATTGAAGAAATCTTCGAACTGATAATTGAAAAGGAGTATGATAATATTTTTGAATTATTGATAAAGATTTTATCTAAATCCAGCTTCTTTTCTACTTTAACAAAAGTATTGATATGATAATTTTAAATTTATATAATCATAAATCGCTAAAAAAAAGAGCAAGGTTTTTTCCATTACAACTTAAAATCACATTTGAACTACTAAAAGAATATGAAAAATCTCTATCTTTTGATAAAATTATATGAAATAGCTCTGTTTGACTATCTTTTAAGAGAATATCAGATTGATCTTCCAATGATTTAATTGTTAGCTGATATGATCCTATATCTGAGTAAATATCTAAGTCCAAAGAGTTCCAATTTAGGTTTAATGAAAATCTACAATATGAATCGACAATAGCAGCTGCCTTTACCTGCTCAAAAGTCTGTTGCAATAACTTTAAGGTTGAAAAAACCTTTTTAGATTTTTTCATAATAAAAATGCTATCATCAATACTTTCAATATCTTCTTTTTTTTTAACACTTAAATAGTTTTTTAGCAAGATATAATCACCTATTAAATCTGGATTTTCCCTGAAAGAATCTTCTATTATATTGATTTCATAATCATCTAATTTATACCCTAATGCAGATTTTATTATTAAATCTTCTATCATATCTCACCTTCATCTATAAATAAGTAATTTTCTGCAAGATAATTACATTTTATTTTCATTTTTTTCTTAATCCTCGTAATAGCAACTCTGAAGGATGAGATTGATTGATTGAATAGCTTTTCAATAAGCTTGTCATCAAGATTGCTATTAAATGAATCAGATTTATTTGAATTTTCATTTTCTATTAAGTTTATCAGACTTAAAATAGTTATATTAAAATATTCAGATAAAATTATATAATCCTTATTGTCCAATAAAAAATAATAGTAAGTCAAAAACATGACTATTTCTTCTTTTTCAAAATGGTTATAAAGACATCTTTTAATTATTTCCTTAATCTCATCAATACTGGATCCATCTGGGGAAGCTATAACATTTGAATTGTTCTTTATAAGATCTAAATAGGTAATATCTTCATTTTTTCTGATATTTTTTTTAGTTTTAATCTTTCTATTGAAATTTTGCCATTCAAAATAAAGATTTTTAATAAAATAATAATAGAAGACAAAATTTTCATTATTTTTCAAAAATGATTTTGCTTTAATAATAAAAAGAGAGAAATTTTCATATACCTGCAGAATAAAATCTGATATTACATCTGGATTTGAAATCCTTTTATAATTTACAAAATTAATTGTTGTTGGATAAAGCAAGTTAAATATAATATCTATTATTTTTTTAGAACTTTCGATATCATCAATTTCATTTAAATATTTAATCATCTTTTGGTTAAATTCATTTGAAAGATAGTATTGATGTTGAAAATCCAATTTCAGTTCCTTTACCTTTTATTGAACTAAATATTACTTCAAACTGATGAACAGAAAATATCTTATTTACAAAGGAAAGACCAAAACCAATACCACTATATTTTCTATTTAAATCATTTGATTCTTGAATAAAGTTCTTCATAGAGGCTTGAAATGTTTGATAATCCATTCCAATACCTTTATCTATGACTAAGACTCTTACCTTCATATTTTGTTTATCAACTTCAACTTTTATTGTTATAGGTGCATTATCTTTGTTAAATTTTATTGCATTATCAATTAAATGTTCCATGGCTTTGCTTATTAGATATTGATCACAAAAGATGATTATTTCAGGGTAATCTATATCAAGGATAATTTGAGTTTCAGAATTTTCGAATTTTTTTATAACATCATATATTATTGATACAACATTTACTTTTTGTATATCGATATTAGAAATCTTATATGATAGATTTACAAAAGTTAATAGATCTTCAATCATTTCAAGTAGGTGATTTGAGTTTTTCAAAATTGTTTCCACCCCTTTTAATTGTATCTGATTCAAATCTCCCATATCTTTGGAATGAAGCATTTCGGAATATCCTACTATAGTGACAAGTGGGGTTTTTAATTCATGAGTGATATTATATAAAAATGAATTTTTAATCTGCTCGAAATTTTTAAGGTTTTCTATCGCCTCAACAAGTTTAGATTGAGATACACTTAACTCTTTATAAGTCATCTGTAAATCAAGTATAGGCGAGATAAGTGATAAAAGTGAACTTAAAATATTTTCTTCTTCTTCAGAAAAAACAAGATCATCAAAAGATTTACCAAAAAAAGCAAAGCCAAGTGGTTTTTTTTCACTATGTATCGGAAAAACAAGAGCAGATGAAAGGTTTTCCAGAAAAGGGAAATCCATAATATCTTTTTTATTAACTTTATCAAATCTTAGCTCGGTTTTACCGCTCATTAATTCAAATATAAAGCCACTATATACTGATATTTTTTTTATTTCAATGCTATTGACATCAACCCCTATGCCAGAAATAAATATTAATTCATCTTTTTTAAGATCTCGAAGATATATTCCTGCTTTTTGAATATCAAAGTGATGTCCTATTCTTTCAAAAAACCTATCGCAGATTACCTGTTCATTTTTAATATCTTTTAAAGCTGAAAAAACCTCAAGGTAAATAGAAAGTCGTAGTGCTTCAGCAGAAATATCTTTCATATTTAATACCTATGCTTTTAATATCAAAAATAATATCAAAAATTTTAAATGCCAAAAATGCAATTTGTTGTCAATTTTGGTATTGATTTAGTTGGAATGATTATTAAATTGGAAGTAATACCTGTAAAAGATTTAAATGAAAATAGTTTGGCAAGCTTAAAATTATTTTTTAAGTAATCATTAATAATAAAAGGTAAATCTCCAGTTAAAATAAGTAGATTATACTTTTTTGCTTTTTTCATCTTTCTTATTTTATCAAATAGAATATGTATGTTGCATTTCTCTATAAATGCATATTGATAAGAGAAAATCGAGATATCATTATAAAACAGATCAATTGATTTTCCAAAATCCATCTTAAGTTTTATAATAGAATAATCTTTTTTTAATGAAATAATTTTCAATGGAAAATATTTGATCGAATTTTCAATATGCTGGTAAGATAAAGAAGGTATTTTGTTTAAAAAAAAATGAACTGGATTTTGCCATGAAATATTCTTAAAACCACCATCAAAAGCATCTGTTATTATAAATGGACCTAAATAATCTTCCCAAAATTCATCAATATAACTAAAATTTTTTTCATTATCATAAGAAAAAAGAAAAAAATAATGGTTATAAAAATTTCCATTATAAAAGACACAATTATTCTGGAATTTTTCAAAATCGATACCTATAATCTTACATTTCATCCCAAAAATAGAAGATAAAAAGAATATCAGATCATTTCCTTCATCATTTTTTATAATATTGGAAAGGATAAATCCATTTTTAATATCTATTTTTGAATTTTTTAAGTTTGCCAAAATAAGGTCGGCATTTGAATTAAAGAAAGCATTTACAAGTTTCAATTTTGTTTCATAAACCAAAAAGCCAATGTCAAGAAATTTGCCATCTAAGATAATATTTGAAGTCTTAATAAAGATAATATTTTCTGAATTTATCTTTATTTTGCCTATAAAATCATCTTCATTTGTATGGAAAATAATTAAAGTGGAATCTTTTTTCTCGTTTAACAGTGGTAAAATATTATCTTTTGAAAACCATCCGTTTAAGTAAAACATTACTTAGTTTGCTCCTTATGCCAGTCTAAAAGAGTCTCGATGGATGGTAGTTTTATTGTATCTCCTGCCTTAATATTATTCTTTGAAAACCAACCTTTATTAACTTCTAATGCATATTTGCAAGGATAAATAGATGAGATTGGAGTTTCATCATAAGGGTTCATATCATAGATACCTATTATAAGCCCATTTTCTCTAATATAAGCAATAGATAAAGGGATAGATGTGTTTTTCATCCAGAAATTCAAAACCTGTTCCTTTTCAAAAATGAAAAGCATCCCATAATTTTCTGGAATCTTTTCTCTAAACATTAGACCAGTTGCTCTTTCTTGATCTGTTAATGCAATCTCTATATAAAGTTTTACTCCATTTATTTCAATAAAATGGTTATTTTGATTGCATCCATAAAATGAAATAATAATAAAAACTATAACTATAAAGAAAGTAAGTATCTTTTTCATATTAAACCTCATCTACAAATAATGTAACTCATAAAAATAGTTAATTCATATTATAGCTTTTGTCAACTTATAACTTTTGTTGACTATTGATTTTATTATCTATTCTTTTATCTTTCCGAAAATATAACCATGAAAAAAAAGAAAAGAAGATATAAAAATAAAAATTTAGCCCTTCCACTATTTTTAGTTTTTATACTTATAATACTTATGGGTTATGCTTCATTTTTACTTTATTCTTTCGCTAAAGATAATGGCATTTTACAACCAAAGACAAATAAAGTAGATGAAGATAGTAAATTTTCGAAAAATTCAAAAGAAAATAAGATTAAACTTGATTTTTTATCTAAAATCTTTTCAAAACCTATATCAGATAATAAAGATAAAACTGATTCAACAATAGATCAAAATACTACACAAGATGAATTTAAAAAAGATCAAAATATAGAAGATACAAATAAAAATGATTCTGTTAATAAAACTTCAACAAATAATAATTCAGATGAAAACTTATCAGTCAAAAATGATAATACTCAAAAAATTGATAATACACAAAAAGTGGATAATAATACTAGCAAAATTAGCAATTTAAATAATACTTATGATAAAAAAGAAAAAAATACCTATAAAATAAATTCAAAAGATTTTATAATATATCTTGCTGCTTTAGATAAGGAATATGAACTTTATCTCGCTAAAAAAGTCGAAAAAATTGATTATACAGACTCACCAATTTTTGCAGTTATTTCATTTTTAATAAATTATAAACCAAAAGATCCTTACTTAAACTTAATTCCAGAAGGGACGAAGCTTCTTGGAGCTTGGATTAAAAATAAAGTATTATACCTTGACTTTAATAAAGCTTTTTTGAATAATAAAAATGGATTGAAGTCGATCGAAATACAGATATATCAAATTGTCAACACCGCAATGCAATTTGAACAAATAAGTGGTGTCAGATTTTTAATTGAAGGAAATACCAAAAAGTATTATTCCGACGAAGGATTTTTGTTGGATATAACCTTTAAGCAAAAATCTTTTGATAAAACAGAATAAAATTTTTTCTTTTATTATTGCTAAAAATATTTTTGAAAACCATCTATTGAAAACTTCCGATTCTAAACCTATTTAATTATATCTTCAAGTTCGATTAATTTTGCAAAAGTATCCTCATACCTTTTATTTAATTCTTCATATTCCTTATTTAAATTTTGAATTTCAATGAAACTTAAGTTTGCAGCAAATCTTTTTTCAATTTCATTAATTTTTGCTTCTATTGATAATATTTCTTTTTCATATTCTATAATTTGTTTTTCTATCTGCTGTTTTTTATTTGTCGAAATTGCTGGCTTTGTTATATTACTTGTATCTTCTTTTTTTTTCAATTTCTCTTCTTTTTCTTTTCTTTGAAGTTTTTCAAAGTACTCTGAAAGCTGTTCATACCAGCTTAAATTCTTGTTTTCTATAGTCATATATTTTTGAGCAACTCTTTTTATAAAATCAATATCATGAGAAACAGAAAGAATCGCTCCATCATAATTATTTAAATTTTCAATCAATATCTCCTTTGTATCGATATCAAGATGAGTTGTTGGCTCATCAAGGATAAGTATATCTGGATTTGATAAAAAAATTTTTGATAAAATTAACCTTACTTTTTCTCCACCTGAAAGAAAAGATAAATTTTTTTCCACATCACTACCTGAAAAACCGAAATTTCCTAAAAATTTTTTCCTTTCAGTTTCACTAAGCTTTTGGGCATCAATAGAATCTGAGAAAAACTGATATACTGTTGAATTAAAATTTTTCTGTAAAGCTGCATTTTGCTCAAAATATCCTATTTTTGAGTTATTATGAATTGTTACTTTTCCTTCTTTTGGTTTTAATTGACCAACTAAAAGTCTTAAAAATGTAGTTTTACCAATCCCATTTTTTCCTATCAAAAAAATTCTGTCGCCTCTTAAAATTGAAAAATGTATTTTTTCTAATAGATATTCATCATTAAATCCAAAACAAAGATTTTCACAGGAAAGAATATTTGAAAATCTGTTATTGGATGATTTTATCTTAAAATTAATCCCATATTCTTTTGGAATCTCAACCTTTTCGATCTTTTCCACCATTTTAATTCTGCTTTGAACCGAACTTGCCTTGCTCTCTTTGGCTCTAAATCTATTTATAAACTCCATCTGTTGCTTTATCTTTTTTTCCACATTTTTAGATGTTTTTTCAAGATTTATTAAAAATTCTTCCTTTCTTGAAAGAAAATTTGAATAATTGCAATTTGAATAAACATAAAGATTGCCAGCAAACAAATCCCAGATTTTATTTGTAACTAAATCAAGTAAATTTTTATCATGAGAAACTATAATAAAACTTTTTTCATATGATTTTAAGAAGTCAATAAGATAGATAATAGCATCTATATCAAGATAGTTAGTTGGCTCATCAAGCATCAATAAATCTGGGTATAAAAGCATCAAATAACCTAAATAGGATCTTACTTTATAACCACTTGAAAGTTCCTTAAAAGATTTATTCATATCATTTAAGGAAAGACCAAGATTTGAAAGAATCATTCTTATTTTGTACTCATATGAAAACAAATTATCTTTATTAAGCTCATTTAATAAATTATCATACTCTATATGGTTAATCTGATTGTTAAGCTTACTTGAAAGCTCTTCAATTCTTTTAATTTTAGCTTCTACATCCTTAAAAGCTTGCTTGCAAAGTAAAAAAGGAGTGAAATCTTCCTGTAAAAAATTCACCTCTTGAGGAAGAAATCCTATTGATATATTTGAAGATAAAACTTTTTCTCCATCATACTCTTTGATTTCATCTGCAAGTATTTTTAATAATGTAGTTTTACCATTACCATTTCTTCCAACAAGACCAATTTTATCGTTAGGATAAATAGTAATATTTACCTTGGAAAATAATTTTTCATCTGTATAACCGAAGCTTAAATTATTAAGAAAAAGCATTTTTTATTTTTTATTCTTCCTTTTTTATAGCATTTACTGGACAACTTTCAATCGCTTCATCAATTGAAGGATCGTTTAAATCTGGATTTTCAATCACAAAAGCTTTACCACTTTCATCATCTATGGCAAAAACTTTTGGACATATTGATGCACAAACTCCACAACCAATACAGGTATCTTGATCTATTATAATCTTCATAACTTCCTCCGCTAAAAATATATAAAAATAAAATTAATTTGGCAATATCTAACTTTTTAAGATTTTTACATCAGAGTAACAATCACAAATACTTTCATATACTTTTCTATTTAAAAATTCTTTTCCTATGAAATAAAGAAAATTATCTATATTTTTATCTCTTCCTATCCTTCCACTTGATTGAAGAACATCATTTAATGCTGGAAATAAAGAAAGAATTTCAAAAGAATTATCTGGTAACTCAAAAGAATCTTCTGAATATTCATTTATTAATATTGAGTGAGTTAAATATTGATTGTCTGGGACTCTAAATGGAAGACCTACAAAAAAGCCACCAGCTATATCAAAATTTAAGTTTGCACCTTCCTGAATTACTGATCTATAAGGTAAAAATAGTAAATGTATCTTATCAATAGTAAAAAATTCTTTTATTTCATCTATCTGCCGATTGTAAACTCTAAGTGAAGGATTACTTGATTTGAAATCTTTTGCCAAAACTATCTTATCAAAAAGAGGATCCATGAGAAAAAGTTCTATTATCTTAATAAATTCATAAGAAGGGAAGAAAAGAAGTATAGATCTATTTATAAGTTTATTCTCTTTATTTTCATTAAAGATCATCTTTTTCAATAAATTTGCAATAAAAGCTGAGTTTTTTTCCCTTTTTTTATAAGTTGTTTCAATGTTATCTATAATGTATGTTCTAATTTTTTTAGGAATATTTCTACTATATATTGAAAATTGAGAAGAATCATGAACATGATATAGAAGTTGTTTGGGTTCAAGTGTTGCAGAGATACCTATAACTTTGTTATAACCATAAAAAAGTTTATCCAAAATGGATTTTATTGATTTATATGTGAAAATCTTTTCATTCACAGATTTTGAATATGATACGACAATATCAAATTCAGAAAGTTCTAAAATTGTTTTAAGTTTTTGATAAAAAGGGAAAATCTCTGTTTCAAAATTAACTAAATTTTTCTCATTATTTTCTTTAATATAATTATGAACTTTCAATATTGCAGCAAGTAAATTTTCAAAAAATTTTGAATCAATAGGCGTCTTTATTTCATCTATATAGAATCTATTTTTTATCTTTGAAATCTGATTTTGGTCATAATCACCAAAATAATCATTATAGTTTTCATTTTCAAAAGAGAATTCTTCAGATTCAAAAAGTGGTTCAAACTGTCTATCTAACCTTTTATATTTAGTAAATATAAGATATTTAATTTTTTCTATTTCTTCCTTTTTGATGGAGATAGTAAAGAAATCTGAAATCCTGCTTATAAATGAATGATATTCATCGACAATACAGATAGTATCTTTATTTTTTGAAAGTGCTCTATAAAAAAGATAATTATAATCTGCTACTATTAAGTCGTACATGCTATAAAAAAGCCTCTGATAAATTACAGGACAACCATTTTCCTTCAAAATAGAATACTTTTCAGTTGGATAAAGATAGTATTTACAGCTAAAACTTTTACAAAATAAATATGAATAAAGACAGGAATCAGAAAATGCCTTTCTTAAAATAGATTTATATCCAATATTTCTTCCTTCTTCCAATACCTGTTTTTTCTGAATATTTCTCGAAGTGAAATAATGAATCTGAGGGAAGTTGTACTTTTTAGCAACCGCATAAAGAACTGCTGATGTCTTGCCACTTGCGAATGGTGCCTCTATAAAAGTTATAAAACTTTGACTGCTTAAAATATTCTTTATAATATCCTGCTGAAGAGGCTTATATTCTTTGTATGGAAATATAGGTTCTATCTTTTTATTTTTACTTTTAGAAATATCAAATAAATAGATATCATAAAGAAAAGGAAACAATTTTTTTATTTCTTTGTAAATCTCGTTTTCATTAAAATCATATTCAAATTCTTTTACTACTTTTTGATTTGTTGATGCTATAATTAACTTTAAATTTTCTACCTTCTTTCTTTTTTTATAAAATATATATGAATAGATAAAAAGCTGCATCTTAAAAAGATTTATACTTCCACCATAAACTAATTCATCAATCTCTTTTTCAGAAATCTTTAATTCATATATAGTCCCATTTTCTTCTGAATAAGCATCAATTCTACCATTTAAATTTATTGAAATCTTTTTATATTGGAATCTATGATTAATAGAAATTTCATATAGACCATTTTTAACAGGGAATTTATTAAAGAATTGCTTGTGAGATTCTACTGAATCTAAATCTACCGATTTAATTATTTTATTTTCATTTTCATTTAAGTTGTTACCAAAAAATTCTTTGGCATTAAAAAAAGAGTTTATTAAATCAGTAATACCAATAGTTATTGAAAGATCAGAAATTTTTAATTCATTGAAGCCCATTTCAATTTAATTTTATTTTTTAATTTTATTCATTAACTTTATTTTTTTAATTTTTAATCTTATTTTTTAATTTTTAATTTTATTTATGCTTTTATTTTTATATATTTTATCTTTTTTACAAATTGCCTTTATTTTTATCAAATACAAAGACAAGGTAATTCTCTTCTATTTTAATTGCTATCAAGCTTGTAATAAATCCAGTAATAATTGAAATCAAATTTACCAAAGGGAGAATTTTTAAAAGATTAAAATCTTTAACAATAAAGTATGAATAGAAAAGCAACTGAAATATATTTGTAAAAGTCGCAAGTAAAATAGATATCGAAACTTTTGATAACCTTTTTATAAAAAGATAGACCATTGAATAAGCAAAAATACAGCCAATTGAACCAGTAATAGATAAAATTCCAGTAAATGAAAACAAAGTCCCTGCAAAAATTCCTGTTATAACAGATTTTAGTAGAACTATCGAAATAAGAGGGATATAACTTATTTTATCTATAATCAATAAAATCGGAATATATCCTATTCCTATTTTTACAAAAAGAAAAGGTTTAGGAAGTATTGATTCTATAAAACTAAATATTGCAGCAAGTGTTGAAAAGAAAAGGATATATCTTTTATCTTCAAACCTTAAAATTTTTTTTTCAGTAGGTAATACTATCATACTGCTCTTTACCAACTATTTTTACTACCAATTTGTTTGGCATACATATTATAAATTGTCCGGCTTCATCTATCCATCCTCTCTTCATACATAGCTTATCTGGACAATCAGATTCTTTAACTCTAACCTTTTTATCTTTTATCTCAACTATTATTAAACCGTTTTTATATTTTATTTCTCTATTTTCTTCCAATGAATATAAATATTTGGTTCCATTATAATTAATTTCGACAGATAAAGATTCAGATTTTGATAAACTGATTTTTGAAATACCATTTAATATAAAAGGTAAAATAGTAACAATTAAAATGAAAAAATAGACTAATAAATCACCTTTTTTGAAAAAGGATTTCGCAATTTTTTTCATTAAAAATTATTTGAGCCTTTTCGAAAAGTTCATCAACATAATTTGTATAAATATCAAGAAATATCATACCTTCTAAAACCTGTCGAAGCTCTTCTGTTATAATTTCAAAAGTTTTTTCTTCTTCTTTTTTTTCCTTATCATCCAGTTCATCTTTATGCTTAAGATAATACTCCCATAAATATTCATCTGAAAAAGCATTTTCTGGTATTTTTTTTAATAGCATCTTTTTCATTGTTAATTCTTCTAAAAGTTTTTCTCTAAAACCCTCGATATCAAAGCCTCTTTCTTCAAGGATAATTTCTAAAGGTAAATCCTGCCCAAATTCTTTTCTAAAATTTTCCTCTTCGACAGCCAACTCTTCCTCTGTAACTATTATATTATTTTGTTTGGCATCTAAAAATATTAATTTGTCATCAATTAGGGTATATAATGATTCATTTAGCAAATCTTCTTTCTCTTCATCTGTTAAAACTGTTTCTGGCTCTTCATTAAAAATATCATCTAAAAAAATTTGATAAGTTTCGATTACCTCATCTATAGTAATAGGCAAACCTTCAACTGTGCAGACTATTTTTTCCGATTTTTTTTCATCTGATTTTTTGTTTAATGGTTTTTTAGTTAACAAGTCTTTATTTTTTGATTTATCATTATTTTCTTTATCTATTGTCATATAAAAAACTACTTCCCCTTTAATATAATTTTCATTTTTTTACTTATAACCATAAAATAAATAAATAAAACTATTGTGACAACAAGTGAAATTATAAAAAATGAAATTTCCATTATTTTAGCAGTTTGAGACAAAACAGAGAGTCCTACTATTGTTGTATGTATTAAAACAATAGGGATAAAATATAAAGCAAATTTTTTCTCGTAGATACCAATCATAACAATACCAGTACAGCTTGCATGAAAAAGGATAGATAAAATTCTTGAAACAAAATCAAAAGAAAGGAAAAATTTCGCTCCAAAATTTGCAACATATGGAAAGACGAAGTAAATACTTTCAACAATACCGAACCCTAAACCACTTAAAAAGCCAGCCAGAGCATAAGTATTTGAAAAAGAAGCAGAAATAAGGGTAAAACTCCTCTGTATTAAGGCTGAAATAAGACCATATAGAAGAGCCATTAAAAATAACGAATTGATTTTGTAAAAGAAATTGCTATCTGTTAACAATCTTTGTAGTGGAGCCTGAATATAGATAACTGAAAGAAAGGAAAATGCTCCAAGTCCAAAAGCAAGAAGTGATAATAAAACTGTTTTTTTCATCTTTTAACCTTTAATTATTTATTTTCTCTTAATTTTGGAGAATCTACAGTAAATCCAGCGAGTTTAAATTCTCCAAGATTTTTTTCAAAATTTAATATAATAGAGACTGGTTCAGTTTCATTTGTAAAGAAAGCTGTATACTCGACAATAAAAACATTTTTGACTTTTTTAACACTTTTATATGAAATAGAATTTGGAACATAGCTACCTATAGTTGTTCCTATCTTTGTGAACAAAGTTTCAAGACTTTCAGCAGGTATTGGTTTTGAAAAATAAAGAGCAAAATAATTTGCAAACTCATTATAATCATTTTTTGTAAATCCAGCACAAAAGTCCTGAATTATAGGTTCAGCAAAATATGCAACATCACTATATTTATACTCTTTTTTGATACAAGAAAAGTTAGATATTGAAATCAAAACCAATATAAATAAAGTAAATAAAACGACTTTTGTTTTTTTATCTTTCATCTTCACCCCTTTTAATTTATTTTATCTTCAAATAGTTTTAAGTAATCTTTTGCAAAGTTATCAACAGTTCCAGCTCCAGTAAATAATAAAACTGATTCTTTAATTTTCTCAAGAAAATCAAATAATTTTTTTTCATTTTCGCAAAATATTGCATTTTTATTTATTTTATTGATAGAATCAAAAAATATTTCAGAAGACATATTTTTAATATCATCATCACTATCTCTTTGCTTATATATTGGAAGAATTATTAAATTTTCTACCTCTTTAAATAAGCTTAAAAACTGATCAAGCAGGTATTTTGTCCTTGAATGCTGATGAGCTTGAAATATTAAAAATATATTTTTATTTTGATATTTTAATTTAGCAATTTTAAGTAAAGTTTTAATCTCTGATGGATGGTGGGCATAATCGCTAATAATATGATTTTTATTTTTATCTACTCCCAACAGATCAAACCTTCTTTTTATGCCAAAATATTTTGGTGCATAAAGTAAGCTTTGCTCATCTAAAATGCCAAGATTTTCTAAAAAAGCAAATACAGAAATAAAATTTGCAGCATATTCTTTTGAAGGGATATTTAAATTAAAAGTATTGGTTAATAAAATTTTTTCTTTTTTATTTTTTATTACTGTCTTTTCAAATCTAACTAAATTTGGGTTTTTTTCATCATAAAAGTAATAAAAATGCTGATGATTTTCATATTGATCAGCCAACTTTTCTTCATAGCTTGAATAAGTTATTATATTTTTAATATTTTTTAGGCTTTTTGCGTAATTTAGCAGTCTTTTTTCAAGTTCCTTTTCAACTCTCATAACAAGAATACCATCTTTTAATTGACCTAAAAATGAGATAAAAGCCTTAAAATAATTTTCTTCATTTTTGTAATAGTCAAGATGGTCAACTTCTAAAGATGGAATAATGATATTATTTGGGAAAAAGTTTAAAAATGTCTCTTTATACTCGCATGATTCAGCAATAAAATATTTTGAATTTTGATTAAAAACCGCATTTGTCCCAAATTTTTTCAATATGGCTCCACATAGAAAAGAAGCATAAATTTTATGATCTATAAGCATTTCAGATAAAATTGCAGTTGTAGAGCTTTTCCCATGAGTTCCACAAACAGATACAGAATTCATCGTATTTACAAAATAAGATAGAGCCTGTCCATAGGTTAAAGTCGCTATATTTTTTTCTTTAAAATATCTAAGCTCAACATTTTCATCATTTACTGCTGGTGAATATATCACCAAATCTATATCACCATATAAATTTATTGAGTTTTCAATATTATTTAAGTTATGTCCTATATAAGTTTTTATTCCAGATTCTTTTAAGATTGAGATTATCTCGCTTTCATAAAGATCCGATCCAGAAATTTTTTTACCGATTTTATGGAATAATTGAGCTAGAGCCGAAAGGCCGATACCTCCAATTCCTATAAAATAAATATTTTTGCTCTTCTTTAACAAATCTATAATTTTAAGAGAATTCTCATATCTAATTTTTTGATTTAATTCAAAATAAAAACTCATATATTTCCTTTTTTTATTAAATCTTTTTCATACTGAGAAATTTTATTATATTCCTAAAAACTTATAGAAAATTCTTAAAAACTATTTTTGCGGCTTCAACACCTTTATTATAGGCAAAATCTCTTTTGTCAAATTCAAAAACACCCATTTTTTCGAGCATTGGTGTTATTACTATTTCATCACCATTTAAATCTGGAGCAAGTCCCCCTCTTAAACCAATCATATAAAATAAATTATTGATAAAAGAAAAAGTATCTTTTTCTGATTCAATAGGCAAAATTCTTTTGCCAAATGATTTTGTAACTTCATGTAAATCCTTTGAAACCTGAAGCAAAAAGTAATCTCTCTGAACAGAGGAAGTAGGGTCTGTTGCAGCACAAACATCGACTACTATTATTCCATCATTTTCTATATTTCTTGCGATATCTACACAGAAATTATCTATAACACCTCCATCAGTTAATAGCATAGAGTCTCTTTCTACAGACTCTATAATAAAAGGGATAGCGGCAGAACCAGTCACTGCTGTTATAATATCCCCACTTGATATTATGACTCGCTGGCAGGTTTTTAAATCCGCTGTATTTACATATAAAGGTATTTTTAGTTTTTCAAATTCATAATTAGTTAGATTCTTTCTTAAAAAACTCATAGTTTTTTCTTTTACTTTTTTTCGAATAACTGGATTTGACCATTTTAAGAATTTAAAAAATTTTTCATTTGCGTACATAATGTTATATAAATCTATAGCGGTTTTTCCGTCTGCTATTAATGATCCTGCGATAGCTCCGATTGATGTACCAATAATGGCAACAGGTTTAATTTCAAGATCATTTAATATCTTAAAAACTCCAGCATGAGCCATCCCTCTTGCTCCGCCTCCAGATAAAACAAGAACAGGGTTTTTAGGTAATTGGTTTTTATCATATACCTTGTTTGCATTTTCATAATTTTCTTCTGGATAATTGTATTTTTCATTTAGGTATTCTATTAAATCCTTTACTGAAATAATTTTCCTTTTAATTAAATCTTTTACATTACTTAACTGCTCATTTAATTCAGCAATATCTAATAATTTAAGTTTTTTGATATTGTTATATATATTTTTAAATGGCTGTAAGGTCTTCATAAAATCCTTCTTTTTTTTATAATTTATTTTTCATATAAATTTACTTTTTCTTATAAAATAGCCATTTTAACAAGATTAAATAGGTTCAAATTGAAGTTTATATAGTGTATAGTAAATTCCTTTTTTTGAAATCAATTCAAAATGGTTACCGCTTTCTACAATCTTTCCATTATCAATGACAAGAATTAAGTCTGCACTTCTAATGGTAGATAATCTATGCGCAATAATAATGGAGGTTCTATTCTTAATCAAATTGCTTATTGCATCCTGAATTAATTTTTCTGTTTCAGAATCTATGTTTGATGTTGCTTCATCTAAAATAAGTATGGACGGGTTATAATATAAAGCTCTTGCAAAAGAAAGAAGCTGCCTTTCTCCAGCCGAAAAGGTAACACCTCTTTCCATTACCATCTCATTTTCTTTATTTGGTAAATTAGAAATGAATTTATCTATATGGGTCATTTTACAGACATTTATAAATTTTTCTTCATCATAATCTGAATTTAATATTATGTTATCTTTGACAGATTTTGCGAATAAAAACACATCCTGCATTACAACAGCAAGATTTTTCCTTAAAATACTATATGGTATAGAATATAAAGGTATATCATCTATTAAAATTGCTCCTTTTTGAATCTCAAAAAAATGAGTTAAAAGAGAGATAATTGTCGATTTCCCAGCACCAGTTTCACCAACAATAGCTACTGTTTTTTGAGGTTCAATCTTAAAAGAAACATCTTTTAATACCCATTCGCCTGGCTTATAAGAAAACCATACATGATTAAACTCGACATTCCCCTTAAATCTAATAGCTTTTTCATAACTTTCATATCTGTTTTTTTTAAGCATCTGATTTTCAAAGGAAATAACCTGTTTATCTAAATCTTTTTCTCTTCTAACATCTGCTTCAAAAACAGAAAGGATCTTTTCCCCAGCTGCATTTGCTGAAATCATAATATCGAATTTTTCCGAAAGATCGCCTATAGGTTCAAATAAATTGGCTATATACTGAGTAAATAAGAAAATTAGACCATAAGAAATCGTATTATTTAAAATTCCTCTTGCCCCAAAGTATATTACAGAGGCGACTGTAAACCATCTTAAAAAGTCTATCAATGGTCTAAAAGTTGCATAAACATACATTTGCCTGATATTTGCTTTATATAAAGAATTATTTATTGATTCAAATTTTTTATAATTTTTCTTTTCAGCGGAAAATAATTGTATTATTCTAATTCCAGAAATTGTTTCTGAAAAAAATCCATTGATTTGAGCAATAACTGTTCTAACCTTTCTATATGCATCAGCTGATTTTACTCTGAATAATATTGTTATCATAACAATAAAGGGGAAAACTATCGAAACAGCCAGAGCAAGATAGATATTTTGCCAGAACATAAAGACCAAGATTCCAATTATCAAAATAATATCTCTAAATAAAGAGACTAAAACTTCTGAAAATAGTTCATTTAATACCTCAATATCATTAGAAACTCTATTTACAAGTTTTCCTATGGGATTTTTATCAAAATAAGAAACTTCATAAGTTAGCATCCTGTTAAAAAGATCGGATCGTAAATCTCTCATAGAAAATTGAGATAGTTTTTGTAAAATTATTGTCTGATAATAAGTAACAACAAGTTGAACTGTAAAAGCAATAATAATAAAAATAACAATTTCAAATATTAAATAAATATCATACTCTCTCAATACTAAAATTTGATTTAAGTTCAATTTTTTATAATAATTTTCATAAACAAGGTATTTATCATTAAAACCTATAGCTTTATTTTCTTCAATCAATTTATTGATAAGTTCATAAAATTGGTTTATCGAATTTTTTCTTGATTCTATAAGGACAAATGAATCTTGTGAAAAAATAGAATTTGCTTTTAATATTTCTATCTCTTTCTTTGAAAAATTTCTTAAATCTGATTGCAGAAAAAAGTAAGTATTATTATCAAGTTTTATACTTTTTGATATCTTCTGAAATATAAAAGCAGATTTTTCCAGAGTAAATATTTTTCCTTCCACTAACTTATTAGGATAAGCTATAAATCCATTTTTTATGACATATCTATCGAGGAAAACTTTTGAGATATATGGAACTATTAAAGATACACCTGTTATAATTGCTATCAAAAAAAGGCTTATAAAAACATACTTTTTGTATTTCATTATATATTTTAATAGAAAAGAGCTTACTTTTTTATCATATAGTTTTTCTTCTACCTGCTCATTTTCAAAGTATTCCATCTATTTTACTCCTTAATCATATATTTTAATTATACCGGTTATGTGTTTCACTTAAATAAGCTTTATTTTCCCCATACATAATCTATATATTTTATTTATATAAGCTTTATTTTCCTTTTACATAAGCTATATATTTTCCTTCTCAATCTCTTCAGCTAGTCTTTGAAGCTCATACATTCTATAATAATATCCTTTGTTTTCCAATAATTTTTCATGAGTTCCATGCTCTATGATTTTCCCTTCATCTAAAACAATTATCTGGTCACAATCTTTAACTGTAGATATCCTTTGGGCTATTATAATGGAAGTTCTACCTTTTAATTCATTTTTAATATGTGATAATATTGATTTTTCAGTCTGAGCATCAACAGCAGATAAAGCATCGTCAAGTATTAAAATTGTTGGATTAACTATTAAAGCTCTTGCAATCGAAACCCTTTGCTTCTGACCTCCAGATAAAGTTATACCTCTTTCTCCGACTACTGTATTATACCCTTCTTTGAATTCTCTTATATCTTCATCTATACATGCTATTTTTGCAAACTCCTGAACTTTTGAAAAATCTATTTTTTCTTCATCAATTCCCAGAGCAATATTGTTGGTTATTGTATCTGAAAATAAAAAGGAATCCTGCGGGACATATCCAATAGCTTTTCTTAAAGTCTTTAAAGGAATTTTGTTTATATCGTAACCATCAATAAAAATTTTCCCATCTTCAATCTTGAAAAGATGAAATAGAAGGCTTACTAAAGTGGTCTTTCCACTTCCTGGTTTACCCATAATTCCAATTGAAGAATTTGCAGGAATTTTTAAGTTTATGTTTTTTAGCACCTCTTTACCGTTTTCATCATAACTAAAAGTAAGGTTTTTTATCTCAATTTCTCCTTCAATCTTGATTTCTCTTTCTGATTGAGCATCTTCAAAATCTGGCTTTGAATTCATAAGAATAATAATTCTTTTAGTTGAAGCTATCCCTCGAGAAAGCATATTAAAAGCAAATCCGATCCCTATCATAGGCCAGACCACCATGTTTAGGTATGATATAAACATCACTCCTTCACCGATAGATATCCTTGTTAAAATAATGTCCTTTAGTCCAAATAGATAAAAGATTGCAATCGACAAAGAAGCTAAAAAGTTAATGGAAGGGAAGAAGAATCCCCATATTTTTATAAGATCCATATTTTTATTTACATAATCCTGAGATTTTTCGAAAAAAGCTTTTGAATCCTCCTCTTCCTGCGTAAAGCCTTTGATAACTCTAATTCCAGAAAAAGATTCTTGAGCATGAGCAGACAAAGTTGAAAAAGATTCCTGAACTTTTGAAAATTTTATCTCTATTAATCTTCCAAAGAATATCATAATAAAAGCTATCAAAGGAAGTGGTGCAATTGAAATCAAGGTCAATCTAACATCTATACCAAACATAGAAATTAGAGCCATAGTCCCTAAAAAAACGATATCAACTATTATAACAATACCAAAACCAAATGTTCTTTGTATGGCATTCAAGTCATTTATCAATAATGCCATTAAATCACCTGTTTTTGTTCTGTTAAAAAATGAAAAGGAAAGAGATTGTATTTTTGTAAACATATCATCTCTAATCTGTTTTTCTCTCCTTCGAGAATTGCCTATAATAAAATGTCTCCAGAAGAATCTGACTGCCGCCATCAATACTGCTAAAAGAAGGATTGCAATTGCATTTTTAGTAATTAATGAATATGTAATATTTTCAGTTGAAATACTATCTATAGTTTTACCAACTATTCTATATATAACAATTTGTAAATAATCTGCAGTCATTAGAAATAAGATACCTATTATTATACTGATTAATCCTGCTTTTAAGTATTTCCAGAGAAATCTTAATGCTTCATTTGTTTTAATCTGTGATTCATTGATTTTTGAACTCATAGGATCTCCCAAATTTTATTGAATAATGATACTTTTTATTTTTGAAGTTTATATTATTTTTTCTTTAAATTTTTATCTAATGATATAGTTTTATTGGCAGATACAGTTAATATAGTTTTATATTAGATACTTGTTTGCTCTGCATTATTTAAAATAAGTATATCAACTTTATTTAATTGTCAATATTATTAATAATTAAGTATTATTTATTTTTGTTAAAAGGGAATCTTATGAAAAATGAAAAATCTGTTAAAGGGGAATCTTATGAAAAACAAGAAATTTAATAAGTCTTATTTAAATAAGAAAATTAGAAATGAAAAAACAAGAAATTTGTTATTTATTTTTCTTATTTTTGTAATATTTATAATTAATACTGGTTGCACCAATATTATTCCTTGGAAAACTAAATTTTTCATAGGTAAATGGATACTACCGGTTCAAAACATATATTTTACTATAGAATTTAATAAAGATGGGACTTTTACTACAAAAGGAAAAAAATTTTGCACCTATGGAAATTATATTGTTCTGAACCATCAAAAAAACTCTGCACTTATAAAGTTAAATAGTTTATCAGATCAGTTCAATACAACTTTACTTTTACTTAGATATAAAGAAGGATTATTTATAAAATGGGCAAATTTTTCACAACTCTGGTATTCATCAAAATCTGAAAAAGGAATAATGATTGTTCAAACTGCCTCAAAAAATATCAATAATATCTATGAACTTGAAACATGGGATCATTATTATCTAAAAAGTTTTGCTGCTTTGAATAAAAAAGAAGAAGATTTGTTAAAGGAACTTGAACAACCTGATTTTGTGAAATCTGACAATAATCAAAAAATCTACTTTTATAAAACAAAAGGGGAAGATGAATCTGGTAATATTTATTCTTATAAATTTTATATATTAAATGGCTTGGTAATAAAGGTAGAAAGTGAGATTGCCGTAAAAGGGATACAAAATTAATAATCATCGATATTTATTGATAACCCTTAATCTTGAAATATTTTTTATTTTCATCATTTTTTATTTTCATCATTTTTTATTTTTATTTTCTTTATTTTTAGCATTTTTTATTTTTATTTTTTTAGTTTTACCCTTTTTTATTTTTAAAAAGAAAATCTTATTTTTTATTGTTGATTTTTTTAATTTATTTTCTAATTTTCAAATATATAAGGAGTCAGAACTATGGCAATCAAAATAGCTATTAATGGTTTTGGTCGAATCGGTAGACTTGTTTATCAGGCAATTGCAGAAAAAGGTTTACTTGGAAAAGAAATTGATGTTGTCGCTGTTGTTGATATTTCAACAGATGCTGAATATTTTGCATATCAACTTAAATATGATTCTGTTCATGGGAAATTTAAGTATCCTATTACAACTGAAAAAAGCGATCCATCTTTAGAATCTGATGATATTTTTATTGTAAATGGTTATAAAACAAGATGTATTATGGCAACAAAAAATCCAGCTGAACTTCCCTGGAAATCGCTAGGTGTTGAATATGTTTTTGAATCCACAGGACTTTTTACAGATTCAGAAAAAGCTAAAGGTCATATTGAAACTGGAGCTAAAAAGGTTATAATCACAGCTCCTGGCAAAGGAGAAGTAAAAACAATAGTTATGGGAGTAAATGAAAAAGAGTATGATCCAAAGAATCATAACATAATATCAAATGCTTCCTGCACTACAAACTGTCTAGCTCCTTTAGTATATGTTTTACTAAAAGAAGGTATTGGCATAGAAAAAGGTTTAATGACAACAATTCATTCATATACAGCAACCCAAAAAACTGTTGATGGTCCATCTAAAAAAGATTGGAGAGGGGGTAGAGCTGCCGCAATAAACATTATTCCTTCAACAACTGGTGCAGCTAAAGCTGTAGGTGAAGTTTTACCTCAGGTAAAAGGAAAACTTACAGGTATGTCTTTCAGAGTTCCAACTGCAGATGTTTCAGTTGTAGATTTAACTTTCAGATCTGAAAAAGATAGTTCAATCGAAGAAATTGATAATCTTTTAAAAAATGCCTCAAACACTTACTTAAAAGGGATACTTTCATATACTGATGAAGAACTTGTTTCAACAGATTTTATTCATAATCAGTTTTCTTCAACTTATGATTCATTGGCAACTTTACAAAATAATCTTAAAGGTGAAAAAAGATTTTTTAAGATCGTATCCTGGTATGACAACGAATGGGGATATTCAAATAGATGTGTTGATCTTTTAATCTATATGATAAAAAATAGTTAATAAATTAATATGTATCCCTTAAGAAGAAAAAGAAATATTTTAACTCAGATTCCAAGAAAAATTTTTCTTAACTCTAATTCTGGTTTCATTTTAGTAGGCAATAATGGGAAATCTTATTTTACCTCTAAAAATCTTCCTACATTTTTTAAAACTGAAGATTTTCATTACCTACTTAATAATATAACCGAAAAACAAAACCTGGTAAAATTAGACAAAAGTAAATACAAATTTAAAAAGTATTTTTCTTCTTTCACTTTTTTCAAAGAATTAAGAAGTAGCAAGTTATGGTATGAAATCTATAAATTTCGTTTTAGATATTTTGGTAAAAAAGACTTCCTTTTACTTGTAAATGATATTTCTAAATTTAAGAACAAAGAGGAAGAATTAAAAAGCAAACTTTTTCTTGATGAGCTGACAAATCTATATAATAAAAATTATCTATATATAACTCTCGAATCTGAAATTTCAAGACTACCAAGAGTAAATAAACCTCTTTCAATACTATTTTTGGATATCGATTATTTCAAAGAATTTAATGACACCTATGGTCATATCCAGGGTGATAAGTGTCTTGGTGAAATTGCAAAATCTATTAAAAATTCTTTGCTAAGAAGGTCTGATATCCCTATAAGATTTGGTGGTGATGAATTCCTCTGCATTTTGCCCTATACAGATAAAAAAGGTGCTGAAATTGTCGCTAAAAGGATACAGGAGAATGTAAGCAATCTTAAAATTCAAAATCCAAAGGCAAATTCATACTTATCAATAAGTCAAGGAATTTATACAATATCTTCGGGTGAAATTATTAAACTTAAACCAGAGGATATTATTCAAATGGCAGATGAAGCGCTTTACAATGCTAAAAAAGAAGGGAAAAACTGCATTTATATCTATCAAGAATGAAATTTGAATTTTATTTCTAAAAAAGTTAAAATTAATAGTTTTTAAGTTAAGTGCATTTTATATTAAAAAATAAAAAACCCCCTGAAATTTCAGGGGGTTTTCTTCTCCAACAGCAGGACTTGAACCTGCGGCCCGCTGATTAACAGTCAGCTGCTCTACCGACTGAGCTATGTTGGAATTGCTATCGCTTTTTACATTTATCAAAATTATACTAATTGTCAAGAATTTTTTGTTAAATTTGCATCGCAAATTTTGAAACTTTACACTTATCTTTTAAAAAGAAACTTAACAACAAAAATGAAACCTTGAAAAATTAAAACCCTTTGGTAACCTTTCTTTGCTGAAGTTTTTTTGGAGGTTTACAAAATGAAAATAGTAGAATGTGTTCCAAACTTTTCAGAAGGAAAAAATGAGGATATCATACAAAAAATTGCTGATGCAATTAAAGCTATACCTGATGTAAGTCTTCTAGATATTGATCCAGGTAAGGATACAAATAGAACAGTTTTTACATTTGTTGGAAGTCCAGAAAATGTTTTAGAAGCTGCTTTTAATGCTATAAAGGTTGGATCTCAACTTATAGATATGCGACAACATAAAGGGGCTCATCCAAGAATCGGAGCATGTGATGTCTGCCCATTTGTACCAGTCTCTGAAATGACAATGGAAGAATGTGCACAGCTTGCTGAAAAACTAGGAGAAAGAGTTGGGCAGGAACTTGGTATTCCAGTATATCTTTATGAATTTGCTGCAAAAGCTCAATATAGAAAAAATCTTGCAGATATAAGATCTGGTGAATATGAAAATCTTGAGCAAAAACTTAAAGATCCAGATTGGAAACCAGATTTTGGACCATCAAATTTTAATGACAATGTAAAGAAAACAGGCGCTACTGTAATAGGTGCAAGACCTTTCTTAATAGCATATAACTTGAATCTAAATACCAAAGATAAAACAATAGCAAATTCAATTGCTAAAAAACTTAGAGAAAAGGGAGAAACAAAGAAAAATCCTGATGGCACTGAAACTATAATACCAGGTCTTTTTAAAGAATGCAAAGCAATTGGCTGGTATGTAGATGATTATAAAAGAGCACAAATTTCAATAAATCTTGCAAATTTCAATGTTACCAATATGCACCATGTCTTTGATGCAGCATGCAATGAAGCTGAAAAACTTGGAGTAAGAATAACTGGCTCTGAAATAGTAGGTCTTGTTCCTTTAGCTGCAATTAAAGAATCAGGCTTATATTATATTCAAAAAATGAAATTAAGTAGAGCGGTTAGTGAAAGAGAAATCATAGAAATTGCAGCTTTTTCTCTTGGTTTATCTGAGGTTCAAAAATTTAATCCAGATGAAAAAATTATAGAATATAAGATTCGAAAGAAAAATAAACTTATAGATTTATCTTTGACCTCTTTTACAGACGAACTTGCTTCGAAATCTCCTGCGCCTGGTGGTGGTTCTGTTGCTGCATTAAATGCAAGTCTTGCTGCAAGTCTTGGTAGTATGGTTGGAAATCTTACATTCAAAAAGAAAAATTATGAAAAAGTAAGCCAGCAGGTAGAAAAAATTTCCTTCGAACTACATAATCTTAAAGATCTTTTTCTTGAACTTATAGATAAAGATACTGAGTCATTTAACAATATGATGTCAGCCATTAAATCGAAAGAAGATGATTTGATAAAAGAGGCGACTAAAAATGCCTGCAAAATACCATTTGAAACGGCAAATCTGACATTAGATGTTGCAAAACTTTTACAACAGATTTCAAAAATCGGAAATATAAATGCAATTTCAGATGTTGGAGTTGGTTGTTTAAACCTTTATTCTGCCTTTTATGCTGCAAAATATAATGTTCTTATTAACTTGAAAGATTTTGATGACAAAGATTTTAGGGATGAAATGATAAATAAGTTAGCAAACATAGAAAAAGAGTTGATTCCTATTTTAGATGAAGTCAAAAATTATGTTGAAAGTAAGTTAATCTAAGAAATTATAAAAAAAGGGGCAATCTTAAATTTTAAGATATGCCCCTTTTTTAGTTTGAAATAATAAAAAACAAATTTTATTCCATCATTATTCCATTGTAATAGCTTCAGATGGACATTCAGATGTACAAGCTGCGCAATCTATGCAGGTATCTTTATCTACAAGTGCTTTTCCATCAACAAGAGAAATAGCTCCAACTGGACATACATCAACGCAAGCTCCACAACCGGTGCATTTTGAAGAATTTACAAATGCTGGCATTTTGATCTCCTTTTCTATTTTATAAATATATACAACGATTAATGCTCGACTTATTTAATAAATTAAATTTTTATTTTTTCAACTTTTTTAAAAGTTGCATTTTATCCTATTTGTTTTAATTTAACTGATGAGGTAACAAAATGGCGTATAGAAATTGCTGCATTGAAAAATTATATAAGAGTATTTATGAACATAAAAATGAAAAATATGGTTATTTGAGATGCACTTGTAGAGAAACATATTATCTTCTACCATATGAAATTGAAAATATACCTATTACAATAATTAGAGAAAAAGATGAGGATGTATATTATTTTTTAGATAAAGATAAAGAATTGCATCCTCTTTTTAAGCTAACAGATTTTGATATAAAAGATAAAGAAAGTATAAATTCTCTTATAAAAAGCAAGATTTTGACACTTATCAAAGAAGAATCAGAAAAATAAAAATCAGGACTTTTTTATGAAAGTTAAACTTTCAACTCCAGCCCTTATTGCGGAAATTGGTTGTAATTTTGCTGGCTCTATTGAAAGGGCTATTTTTCTTTCACAACTTGCAATAAAAAGTGGAGCAGATTATTTAAAATATCAATTTTTTTCTGCAGAAAATCTTTTGAATGAAAAATATTATTTAAAAGCTTTGGGGGTAGAAAACCCAAATATTATTAATGATATAAATTTACTTCAACTTTCTTCTGATGATTATGAAAAGCTATTTTATTCAAATGAAAAAAATGGCTATAGATGGGGAGTCTCTTATTTTTCTGTTGAAGATGCTAAAATATTTTTCGAAGAAAAAAAATTTCAAAAACTTAAAGGATTCTCTTTTTTAAAAATTGCCTCTGGGGAGATTACCGATTACCCTCTTTTAGAATATCTGTCTAAAGTAAATAAAGAATTGAATTTGCCAGTAATCATTTCAACAGGAATATCTTCTGATAAAGAGATAAAAAAGGCAATTTCTTTTTTCAGAAATAAAAGTAATATTTATCTTTTACACTGCATAGTCGAATACCCAGTTCAAACGAAAGTATTAAACTTAAATAGGATTAAGTATCTTCAAAAAAAATTCAATACTGAATCAGGTTTTTCTGATCATATTTTATCTACAACCTACACTATTCTTTCTTTGTTTTTTGGAGCTAAAATAATAGAAAAACATTTCACTGATAGTAGAAACAATAAATATGCTGATAACCCTATTTCTATGGAGCCAGAAGAATTTTTAGAAATTAAAAATGCAATAAATAATTTCAAAAATATTTTGGGTGATGGAAAGTTAATAATCAGTGAAAAAGAAATAAAAGAACTAACTTATGCAAGAAAAGGTTTATATGCTTCTAAAAACCTGAATAAAAATAAAACAATACAATCTTCTGATATTGTATCAAGAAGACCAAATCTTGGCATAAATGATTCAAAATACTATTTTAATATTATCAATAAAAAACTTAACAAAGATATAAACCAAGGGGAACCAATTACTTTGTCTGATATTGAATAAATTGGATATCAGATTCTTTATTTACTTGTGCTAACTTTCTTTAATGAAGCAACAGCCACCTGTCTAATAAAAGATGGATAGGGTCCCTGTGATATCTGCAAAAGAACTGGTATTGCTCTAGGATCACCTAAATCACCAAGTGCAACAATTAACCCATACAATAAAGGTAAATTATCAGATTTCCATGAAGTCATAACGATTTGAATTTGAATTAATATTGGATCTACAGCACTTTTATCTCCAATCTGTCCCAAAGCCATAGCTGCATAGGCTTTAACAATTGGGTCATTTGAAGTTTGGAGAATTTTGATCAATGCTGGAACTGCATCTTTTGCCTTCATTTTGCCTAAAGCAATAATGGCTTCAACTTTTACATCCCACCAATCATTTATGACAGTACCATTGACCATTTGAACATAATTGGGATCAATCAGTCTTATAAGCATAGATATTGATTGCGGATCATTATTTTGGGAAAGAATAGAAACGATCATCATTAAAGCATCGTGATTATTGGAGGCAACAATCATCTGTTCAAAATATTCAATAGGAATATTTTGCAAACCAAGAAAAAGCTCCTCTAATGTTATCTGATCAGGCTGTTGTGCTGTATAAGGATCATTTGTAGTTCCTTGAGCAAAGACTATAGAAGATAAAAATAGAATACAAAATATTATTAAAATAAAATTTTTTCTCATTTAATTCCTCCATTTTATTTTATCGTATATTTAACTTAAAATTTTGACTAATATTATTCAAAATCTTCTGGAACTCCTATTTTCCATGAATTATTTTCATAAATAAAAAAATAGGTAAGTAACTTATCTTCGAACTTAACATTAACAACAGCTTTGGTAATAGAATTAACAAAACTAACTTTATATATTTGCAAAGGTTTTCCCTGATTTAGTTGAATCCTTGATTGATAGACGACATTATAAAAGAAATCTTTTAAAGTATATATCCCATACAATGTTAATTTTAATTTTTCCAAGGATTTAGGATCTCCATATTTTTGTTTATATTTTTCAGAAATCATTGTAAGCCATTTTTCATAATTTTTTGATAGAACTGTCTCTTCATACTCATTAAAAAATGATGTTAGTTCTTCAGTCAATTTTTGTAGATCTAAGTTAGATGGAATATTTTCGTATGTAATTCCTTGATATTCTTTTTCTTTTAATATTTCTGGCTCACTTTCTTTTGTTTCAGTAGTTTGAGTCTGTTGGGTTTGCTGATCAGAAGTAGTTGTTGTCGTAGTTGTTGTATTTGTAGTAGTTGTAGTAGTTGTAGAGCATCCTGAAGCAGAAATAAACAAAAGCAGTATTATTAATAAAAAGATAATAAATAATTGTTTTCTCATTATCATCTCCTTTTATAATAAAGTAGCAAGAGCTATTGAATATAATTTGGAAACAGCAGAATCTGCCCTTGATGTAACAACTACAGGTTTTCTTGATCCAACAATTACCCCTGCTGTTTCAGCTTTAGCAAAATAGATGAGAGATTTATATAAAGCATTTGCAGCATCAATATTAGGAAGAACTAAAATATCTGCATCTCCATCTACAGCAGAAGAAATACCTTTCAAATCTAATGCCTCTTTTGAAATAGCTATATCTAAAGCTAAAGGTCCATCTATAATACATGGACCAAAGCTATTTCTATCTCCCATTTTAGAAATTATGGCTGCATCAACAGATGATATTAACTTTTCACTGACTTTTTCATTTGAAGATACTATAGCGACTTTTGGTTTTTCATAACCTAATTTTCTAGCAAGATTTATTGCGTTTTCAGTAATATGAGATTTTTGCTCTATATCTGGTAAAATATTTAATGCGGCATCTGTTATAAATAATATTTTTTGTCTGTTTGGAATTTCCATTAAAGCAACATGAGATAATACTTTGCCAAGATTCAAGTTATAATCTTTATTTAATACCCATTTCAATATGACTGCTGTGTTTATCAAACCTTTTATTAAAATATCAGCTTGATCATTATGCATCATTTCAACTGCTTTTTTAGCAATATTTGCTTCCCCAGAAATATCAATAATGTTAGATTCTGTTATATCATAATTAATTTCTTTAGCAATTTGCTCGATTTTTAATCTTTCGCCTATAAGTATTGGGGAAATAATTTTTTGTTCTTCCGCATTTTTTACGGCTTGTAAAACATGTGAATCATTTGCTCCTGCAACAATTGCTTTTTTTTGTAAACCTTTTGATTTAATTAGTAAGGATTGCAAATTATCAAGCATTTTTACCTCTTCTTGAAAATTTATTTTAATCTATTTTCGTAATAATCATAATATTTTATTAAATTTTTTCAATATCACAAGTTAAAAAATATTAAGATATTTTCCCCTGCTCTATTAATTTCTCAAATATTTTATAAGCATTAAAAGCAGCTCCTCTTCTTAAATTATCTGCTACAAGCCAGAAGGAAAAACTTTTTTTATTCGCAGGATTTTGTTTTATTCTTCCAATATAAGTCGCATCTGTATCTTCAAGATAATACGGCATTGGATAAAGACTATTTTCAAAATCATCTAATATGACTAAATTTTCCATTTTTAACATAGATTTTTTAATATCATCAACACTGCATTGCTTATCTGTTTCAACAAAAACTGCTTCAGAATGACCAACTTTAACAGGCACTCTAACATTAATAGTATCGATATATAAATCTTGTCTGTTTAATATTTTTTTTAGTTCATTAATTAACTTTCCCTCTTCCTTTGTATAGCCATAAAGATCACCTGAATTATAAAAATCATCGATTTGAGGTATTAAATTTCCAACAATTGGGAACTTAAAAAATGTAGATATTGGTGTCTTGCCTTCTGATAAATCTTTTATTTGATTGTTATAATCATTGACCGCATCTTTGCCAGCACCACTAACTGATTGATATGAAGCAACAAAAACTTTGTTTATATGAAAATCTTTATCAATATTTGCTAAAGCCATAGCAAGAGGTATTGTCGTACAATTTGGATTTGCAATTATCCTATCATCTTCCTTCAAACAATTAAAATTTACCTCTGGAACAATTAATGGAATATTTTTTTCCATTCTAAATCTTGAAGATTTATCAATAACATAAACACCTTTTTCCGCTAAAATTGGTGAATATTTTTCAGAAATATCATTCCCAGAAGCAATAAATACAACATTTAAATTAGTACTTAAGATAGTTTCTTCAGTTAGCTTATCAACATAAAATTTTTCAGTTCTAAATAATATCTCTTCACCTTTAGATTTTTCCGAAGCAAAAAAATATATATTTTCAATTTCAATATTAGAGCTTTCAAGTAATTCAATCATTTTTTTACCAACAAGGCCAGTTGCACCAATTATACCTATATTCATCTTACCTCCCCACCATAGCATTAACTTTTCCAAAAAGAAAGTCTAATATGCGAAACTATTAAATAGATTATATCATGTCACCTTAATATTTTTTATCTCAATCATTAATGGTATTTGGCATTAATATATTTAATGCCCATCTTATCAATTTCAAATTATATATCTCCATCATAAGGTATTTCACAGGTTTTACTTGCTGTTTTAATAATCAAAAGAGCAGTTTTTAATACCAGTAAATCATTTGAATTGTAAAATTCTTGCTCTTGTTCGCCTTTAACTGTATTTATAAAATGTATAATCTCATCTTTTAAAGCATTTTCTTCATGCACTGTTATTCTCTCAACAAAACCACCACGATAATAAATCAATTCTTTCTGGTCAACTTCAAATCTTGTGCTTGTATCTTTATATACTTCTATTTCTTTTGTATCAAAATTTAGAAACAAATAATTGGATTCCTGAGCTATAGCTAAAGTCCTGTTTTTCACATATGAGGCTCTTGAACATTTAAAATTTGCTATTAATCCTGAAGAAAATAAAAGGGTAGCAACAGCAAAATCCTCATAGGCAGTATAAATCTTCTTTGCAAAACTTGAGATTTCTTTTATATCTTCTCCAAAATAATTTAAAATAATATCTAAATCATGAACCATTAAATCAAGAATTACACCAGTATCTCTATTTTTTTTCCCATAAAGATTCATTCTTGTAGCTTCTATATAAAAAGATTTTTTCAAATACTTTTTTTTAAGTTCCTGAATAACACCATTAAATCTTTCAACATGACCAACCTGTAATTTTAGATTATGTTTTTGCGCCAGTTCAACAAGCTCTTCTGCTTCAAAATATTTTGTAGTAAAAGGTTTTTCTATCAATAAGTTTACTTTTGCATTTAGCACTTCTTTTGCAACAATATAATGCTGATCAGTATTTACTGCACATGTTATGCAATCGACATCTTTTAAAAGATTATGAGCTGAAGAGTAAGCTTTAACATTGTATTTATTTGAAATAAGATGCATTCTTGAGTGATTAATATCATATATACCGACAAATTTTACAAAGCCTAGACTTTCAAGTTGTTTTATTATATTTACATGATACTCACCCATATGTCCAACACCAATAACACCTATTTTAACCATCTTAAAATCTCCTCAAAATCAAGTCCAGAAATGATTTTTGATAATATTTCTTTTAAGTCTGCTCTTGATTTTAAAATTAGAATTCCAAATATTTCTTTATAGATTTCTCCAATAGATTTTATCTGATCTTCATAAGATTGAGGAACTCTAAAAAAATTTTTATCAACAACTATAAATTGAATTTTAGAACTTAATAAATCCTTCACAATATCTTCTTCATAAGCATATATCTTGGATTGAGGAAAGTACTGTTTCATAAGATAATATGAATATGAATACATTAAAAATCCTATTTCCTCATCTTTAGCAGATTTAAAACTTTCCAAATTATAGTTATTTTTCGCTAAACATAAAACTATAATTGAATCTTCTAAATACTGAACAAAATCATAAAGATGAAAAATATACTCAATTTGCTTTGAATATATTATTCCACCTATAATTATATCGTAAGTTTTGGATTTTTCATATAATTCTAAATTTATTGTAAATCCATATTTATTAGCAAAATTATTTATGATTACATATTCAAAACCATTAAAATTATCCCACCTATCTTTATCTTTTATATTTGGATTTTTTACATAAAAATAAGGATATTTTTGATTTAAGTAAGCAATATTTAATATTTTATCTGGTTTATTTTTCACTCCATATAAAGCTAAAGAAGAAAGTAAAACAATAGTTAAAGATATAAATAGATATATTTTTTTTAACTTTATGATTACTCTCCAAAATAAATTTTTAATAAAATATCTCAAAATAATAAAAAATAAAGGTATTAAAGAAATTTATTGATGACTAAGACTTGACTTTTTATTATTTTTATCCTAATATTAATTTAGACAGGGAGGTTTACTATGAAAATAAATATTAATCAGGTAGTAAATTCCAAAATAGTTGAACCAAAGGAAATTTCTAAGACTGAAAAATCTTCTGATGTATCAAATGTAAATTTAAATCAAAACAAAGAAAATGTTTCTCCTATTTTTATTAAAAACAATACTTATAAATCTACTTTTTCTATCCAAGAATTCATCTCTCAAATGCAAATGAAAATTTCATCAGTTTCTTTGTTTGAAAAAGATGGTGATATCAGTACTATCAATAATGCTTCTTACAACAATATTCCTTTATTTAGCAAAGAAGAAAAAGAAGCAATCTTCAAAAATAAAAATGATTTGTCTGGTATAATAAAGGGATATGAAGAAAAAGTTGAGCAATTAAGAATAAGCTTAAATCAAATATTAGAAGAAAATTCCAATTCCATCATAGCAATCAGTGAAAAAGAAGTAAAATCAATTACCAAATCGATTTACAACCAATTACCCAATAGCATAAAGGCAAATTCAACTTCTATAATACTCGATTTATTAAGATAGTTTTTTAAGATATTTTATAAAATTTAGGTATTATTTTATCGCCATCTATTTCACAGATACAATAACTACCATCGCTGAAAGCACCAGGATTAATTAGATTGATTCCATTTATATTTTTATTTTCTTTAATATGAGTATGACCAAAAAAGATAATATCAGGTTTTGAATCAAACTTTTTTATTATCCTTCTCTCAATATCAAAAGGTGCTCCCTCCCCATGAGTAATACCTATTTTTAATCTTTCTATTTCAATATATAATTTTTCAGGAAGATTTTGCTCGAAAAAATCCATATTACCTTTTACTAAAAATGAACTTTTTGAAACAGTTTTTATTAATTCGACAATAGTTTGTGACACATAATCACCACAACCAATAGTAATATCATTTTCTTTTATCAAATTTTCAAGATGTTCAATTAAAGATTCATTTCTTGTCCTTCTGGGATAATGAATATCTGAAATTATCAATAATTTTTTCATAATAAATTAATTTTGAAACTATTAAGTTAGGATTTTTATTCGAATAGCATATTTGTAGAAAAAACAAAAGGCTGGTCTTTTGGTAAAATATTTAATAAAATCTTTTTTATCTCAGTTACTTCTTCATATTTTGTATAAGGGCCAACTATTACTTTGTAAAGATCCTTAAAATATATGAACACTTTATAACCAAGATTTTTTAGTTTTTGAGCCAGCAAAATAGCATTATCCTTATTCTTAAAAGCTCCTACCTGTATGTAGTAATATGTAACATTTGTTTGTTTTGCTCCAGTAAATATGGGGATCGTAGAGGAACTTGTTTGAGAAGAAGTAACTGTTTGAGATTCCTGCCCTATATTAGTCTGAGTTGTCTGTGTATCTTGAGTTTTATCCGTATTTGTTTGGGTAGTTTTAGTAGAAGTTTGTTGTTGTCCTGTATTTGATGTTTGTGTTTGACTTGTAGCAGAACTAGATGAACTTGATGTTCCTTCTTTTAATACTGTTATTTTTACGGCTATTTGAACATTATTTGTCTCACCTAACTCTTTTGCAGCTCTTGAAGATATTGCTAAAATCGAATCTTTAAATTTATATGATGGATTTGTATCTATAACATATACTATTGTTTTTTTGCCATTTATTATATTTTCCAATAAAAGAACTGTCAGCATGTTATATTTTGAGGTTATACAACTATTTTCATCAGGGTTATAAGTCGATCCAGAACTAAGTTTTTTACCAATTAATGAAGAGTCTATAATTTCAACAAGACCAGATATTGTCTGAGAAGATAAAATTAATGAAAAGTTTAGGATAAAAAAAAGAATAGTAAAAAAAACTATAATTTCTCTACTTTTGTTCATCTTTGGCTCTTTTAATTATTTTAATAAAGATAAAATAAAAAATCAAATAAGATTTAAAATATATTCATTCTGTTTTTCGGCAATTTTTTTTAGTTGTAAAATCTTACTTTCCAATTTATTATAAATAAGTTTGTTATCTTTATCAATGAATTGCTCTATAAAATTAATTATTATGCTTATTAATTCATCTTCATTCTTAAAATTTTCGACAATTTTTAACCATGGTCCTGAAAATTGATCTATTAAATCCAAAAAATTTTCATATGAAGGTCCTATAATAACCGGTACCTTTTGCATAATTGATTCAATAAAATTTTGACCGCCTTTTTTATTAAAAGACCCCCCAATAATTGAAACCATGCAATACTTATAAATATTGGAAAGAAAGCCATATTTATCTATGATTAAAATATCCTTTTCAAAATTTCTTTCTTGAATATTTTGGATTAACAATTCAAAATCATCCAACTTTTCATTATTTATTTTTTTGCTATTTGAATCTACCTGATAATCATTATTCTTAAAATAATTACTAAGAAAATCATAAGAAATTTCGCTACTTGTTAGCTGCTCTAACAATAATTTCATCTTTTCAAGATGTCTTGGTGCGATAATAAATTTTATTTTACTTTTTTTCATTTTATTATCTGAAATTGTTTCATTTTTTGAAATTAGTTCATTTTTCAATTCTTTTATGACTTTGCATGCAATATAAAATTCTTGAGGATGAAAAGAAGAAAATAAAATAATTATATTTTTGCTTTTTAAGAGATCTATCTTTTTGTTATCAAAATTTTTATTATCAAAATTAATCTGATCAATTTTTAAATTTTTAAATGAAGATAATATCTTAAAATTTTCTAGATTCTTGACATTTATTTTATTGTTTAAGTATAGTAATTTTTCCATATCAGAACTTGATTTTGCAAGAATTTCATCAAAAAAAGATAGCAAACCAGAAAATAAAAACTTAAATTTCTTTTGAAAGACAAAACTTTTTTCATACATATTACAATTGATCAATAAAATTTTCTTTTGAAATAATCTATTTAAAAATAAAAATGCAGGCCAGATTTCTTGTTCTATAATGACTATAGTAGTGTATTTATTCAAAATCATGAATATTAAAATTGATAATATTGATTCGAAAGGAAGAGGATTACAATCAGCATTTTTTTGACGAAAAATTTCATAAGCTCCCTGATTAAAGTATGTAAAATTCGCTTTATTTTCGAAAAGATTATATGCTAAAATGGCTTCCCCAGTACTTGAAGCGTGGACAATAATTTTATTTTCTTTATGAAACTTAGATGGAATAAATCTTTTTATTAAATTTTTTTTTAAGTCTTTTATAAAAATCATTATAATTAAAAATATTGGTGATAAGAAAGTCATGATTAAACTATAAAAAGAAATAATTAGATAAAATAAAAACTTTTCAAAAAATTTTTTCATTTTTAAAAATTAAAGTAAAGTTATAGGATCTATATCTATCTCAATACCTTTTTTCTCACTTAAAGTTAGATTATTACTTAAAAATTTTCCAATCTCCAATAAATAATCAAGTTTTTTAGATTTAATAATAATATGAAATCTAAAATTTTTCTGAATTTTTTCAATAGGAGCTTTTGAGGGACCTATAATAATTACATTATCCTTTATATTCATATCCAAAATAAACTTTTGGACTATGAATAAAATTTTTTTTATAGTTAAGGATGTTTTTTCTTCATTTATTCCTTTTGCAAGGATTCTTAATATTCTCATAAAAGGAGGGTATCCCAAATTTTTCCTTATTCCAAGTTCTTTTTCAATAAATACTTCATAATCCTGATTTATTACACTTTTTATTGCATAATGATCTGGCCTTAATGTCTGAATTAAAACTTCTCCTTGCTGCTCAGTCCTTCCTGATCTTCCAGCAACCTGAACAAGTATCTGGAAAGTTTTTTCGTTAGCCTTAAAATCTGGCATATTTAATAATATGTCTGCATTTATAACACAGACAAGAGAAACATCGGGGAAATGATGCCCTTTTGTTATCATCTGTGTTCCTATAAGTATATCTATCTTTCCTTTTTTAAAATCACTTAAAATCTGCTCGTAACTTCTAAGCTTTACAGAATCAGCATCGAATCTTTCTATTACTTTATCATTGAAGTATTCTCGAATTATATCTTCAATCTTTTCAGTACCTGAACCTAAAAATCTTAAATTCTTAGTATGACATGATGGACATTCTGTCGGTATCTCTTTTACTTTCCCACAATAGTGACATTGAAGAAGATTTGTGGATTTATGATAGGTCATAGGAATCGAACATTCATCACAAAATATTGGCTGACCACATTTTGAGCATTGAATGAATGAGTTAAAACCTCTTCTGTTAAGAAAAATTATTACTTTTTTACCGCGCTCGAGATGCTGTTTTATCTTTTCAAGTAGTTCAACTGTAACATAAAAATCTTTATAACTATGAGCTTTAGATAGATTTAATAGTTCAATCTTAGGAAGAGGTATATCATTATACCTTTTATTTAAAACAAGTAGACTTAATTCATTTTTCAATGCGGCATTCCATGACTCAATTGATGGTGTAGCTGAACCAAATACACATAATGCATTATATAGATTAGCACGAGCTATAGCAACAAATCTTGCATCATACCTTGGTTTTTGTTGAGATTTATATGAATCATCATGTTCCTCATCAATAATTATAGCACCAAGATTAAAAGCTGGAACAAAAAGAGCAGATCTTGGACCTATAATAATATTTATCTGCTGCCTGATTATCTTTTTAAATAACGATAATTTTTCATTATTTGAGATTTTTGAATGAATTAAACCTATCTCCTGACCTAACCTATCTTTGAAAAATGAGATCATTTGAGGGGTTAGTGCGATTTCTGGTAGTAGCAGAATTACTTGTTTTCCATCATCTACGATTCTTTTTATCAATTGAAAATAGATTTCAGTCTTTCCAGAACCTGTGACACCATAAAGAAGAAATTTTGTTTGAATTTTTTTCTTTATCTTTTCTTGATTTGAACTTTCATTTTTTGAAATAGCTTCATAAGAATTTAATATAGATTGAAAGGCAATTTTCTGTTCTTCATTTAATTCAGAAGCTTTTATTTTTGGATTAGATAAAGTTGTATCCTTTTTCTTTTTTAATTCTTTTAAACCTTTCGGAATAAATAAAAATATTGCTTCCCCTATTGATGAAAAATACCTTTGACTTATCCACTTTGCAAGTTCAAATTCTTTTTCTGTTAAAATTGGATCTTCATCATACAAATCAAGTATATCTTTTATATGATAATCTCTTTTTTCTTCATCTTTAATATTTACTATAACGCCCAATTCAACCTTGTTATTAAAATCAATCTTAACTCTTATATATTTTTTGATTTTATCATTAAATTCAGTTGGAATTCTATATTCAAATGTTTTGTCTAAAGGTATATTTATTGCTATATCAGCGAACATCTTTTTATTTATCCTGATTTTGATAATTAGAAGAAAATATTTATATTTTTTGAATCTTAATAAATATTATTTTTTTTTAAGTAATTTGCAATCTTATTAAAATCTTTTTGAGCTATTTCAATATTTCTAGGATCTCTTAAAAGAAAAGATGGGTGAAATATTGGATATAAAAACAACTTATGCCCAAAAATCTCTGTTTCGATTAAGGTCCCTCTAATCTTAGTGATAGAGACTTTCTTTTGAAGCAGAAACTGTGTTGAAGTAGCGCCTAAGCAGATTATTATTTGGGGTTTTATTAAATTAATCTGCATACTTAAGTATTGTGAGCAAGCATTCATTTCCATTAAACTTGGAACTCTATTGTTTGGAGGTCGACATTTTACACAATTTGTGATATAGATCTTTTCTCTTTCTAAACTAGAGTTTTCAAGTAGTTTTGTCAATAATTGACCTGCTCTACCGACAAAAGGAAGTCCCTGAATATCTTCCTGTTCTCCAGGACCTTCGCCAACTATCATAACCTTACTATCTATAGGACCAGCTCCAGGAACTGTATTTATCCTTTTTAAGCTTAACTCGCATTTATTGCAATTTTTTATCTTACTTATTAAATCTATAAGCTGCATCTGTTTATTTGAATTTTGCGGTAGATCTTGTTTTTCATTATTACCAGTTAAATTAATTTGATTGATCTCTTTTAATATTTTCTCCTCAATTTTCAATTTATCAAAAATCAAATCATATAAAATAATACCATTTTCATTTGTCTGTTTTATGGAGTCTAAATAAATGTATAATGATTTTAATAGTTCAACTAATTTTTCTACTTTTTCATTTTCCATATATTATTTTTTCTTTGCACATTTGGAGCATTTTGTGGCATAAGGTATCATTTCAAGTCTATCTAATTCTATTTCGTTTCCGCATACTTCACAGATGTTATATGTTCCATCTTCAATCCTTGAAAGTGCTTTTTCGATTTGCTTTAACATTTTATAATCATTTTCTTCTAAATTTTCTCTTAAATTGTTTTCCAGTATTGAATTAGCTAAATCATACTCTTCAGAATAGCTTTCAACTTCTTTTTCTTCTTCAAATCTTTTATTTTCAATCGCTACATCATCAAGAATTTCATTTTTCATTTCGATTAGTTTTTTTTGAAATTTTTTTAAAAGATTTTTTTCCATCAAATCCCCCAAACAAAGATTATAATAAATAAAAATAACATAGCGAATTTATAAGGAAATTTTTAAATTGCAATAATTTTTTATATTGAATTTAAAGAAAAGTCTATTAAAATAAATATCGGTAAAAATAGATAGGTGATTAGCTCAGCTGGTTAGAGCACATGCTTCACATGCATGGGGTCACTGGTTCAAATCCAGTATCACCTAATTTTTATATAATTTTTCTGGAGGAATTATATGACTGAATGCAAATATTTACAGCAAGATTCATTTGATCATTTAAAAAAGCATGAAAAAGAGAAAAAAAATCAAGGTATAAGTAATATTTGTCTAAAACAAAAAAACAATAAAATTACTTCTGCAAAAATCGCTCAAGTTGCAAAGGAAAAATTTTCAAGACATTTTCCTATGAATGGACAATGCCATTTTATTGAAAACCAAAAGTTATGCCCTTTTTTTGAGGAAAAAGTTTGATTTTTATGATTTGCCAAATATAATTTTTAAGACAATTATTTTAGGTTATTTTTTTTAATTAAAGACAAAAAAAAGATAAAGTTAAAAATTTTTAATTAAAGGTGAAAAGAGAAAGACAAAGTTAATTTTTTTTAAGTTAAGACAAAAAAATGATGAAATTAAAATTTTTTAATTAAAGGTGAAAAGAAAAAGACAAAGTTAATTTTTTTAATGAAGAAAAAAATAAATTGTGGCTCAAACTTAAAATTTAATTTATATTTCATAAAATGAAACTTAACAGTTTTGCTAAGCAAAAACACTTGATTAATGAAAAAGATTAATTATTATAATCTTGAGTGAGAAAGACAAATTTAAAAAACAAAGTTAAAAAAATTAAGGAAGTCCTATGAAAAATCTAACAAAAAAAGTTGCTGCTTTCTTCGTAATTTTGCTGTTAATTTTTATGCTTTTTTCATGCACATATGTTGAGTTTTCTTCGAAAGATGGAAAACTTGCATATGGCCCAAATATAAGAAAATATGAGGTTGTAGGCTCTTTTTCAATAACCATTACATAGGTAAGCTTCATTTATAGACTCATAATGACAAATGAACCAAGTAAAGATCTTGAATCTATATTAAATGAACAAATAGTAAAATATAAAGGTGATGCGGTAATTAACCTTAAATTAACATATCATATCACAGCCATACAGTACCTTCTGACTTACATTACTGGCGGAATTTTAACTCCAAATTCTGTCACAATTTCTGGTGATGTTATTAGATATAAGTAAGATGTAAGAAAAAATATTTTTAAAAAATATTAATTTTCAGAATCTAACTTTTTATTAAAAAGTAAAAAGTAATTAGTGTTTTTATTTTAAGGCTATCTCAAAAAAAGGGATAGCCTTTTTTTATGAGAGTTGAAACAAAACTTTTATAAGTTTATTTTACTTATATTTTATTTATGATTAAATTATTAATAGTAAATTTGCAAAAGTCGATAATTTTGGAGTTATATTTATGAAAAAGAAACCTTATATGTTTATCATTCGAGATGGCTGGGGATATTCTGCTGAAACAAGATTTAATGCTATTTATGAAGCAAAACCCAGGTTTCATTTACGATATATTGAAGAATATCCAACAACTTTGATTCAAACATCTGGAATATATGTTGGACTTCCAGATAATAATCAGGGATCATCTGAAGTTGGACATTTAAATATTGGGGCAGGTCGGGTAGTATATCAAAATCTTGTTAGAATTTCTAAGGATATTGATGAACAGGTATTTTATAGTAAAGAGGAAATATTAAATGCAATTGAGCATATAAACAAATATAATGGAAATGTACATATCTTTGGTCTTATTCAGGATCAAGGGGTACATGCCCACACAAAGCATCTTTTAGGTTATTTAGAAGCATTTAAAAGAAAAAATGTACCTTCTGAAAAGATTCTCATTCATATGATATCTGATGGAAGAGATACTCCTCCTTCCTCAGCAAAGGAATATGCTAAAGATGTTCTTGAATATATCAAAAACAATAACTATGGTAAAATTGTTAGCATCACAGGACGCTATTATGCAATGGATAGGGATAATAGATGGGAAAGAGTTAAACTATTTTATGATCTTTTATATTCTGGATATTCAGAATATCCTGTTTTTGATAATGTTATTGAAGCCATAGATGATGCATACAAAAATGAACAGACAGATGAGTTTATAAAACCAAGGATAATAAAAGGTTTTAAGGCAATCAATGATAATGATTTAGTCGTATTTTTTAATTATCGTTTTGATAGAGCAAGAGAAATATCAAAGGTAATAATTGAAGAAAATTTTGATCATTTTGAAAGGAAAAAGGTTAAGAACCTTTATTTTCTTGCAACAACTGAATATTATGAAGGCATAAAATCTGCAAAACTTGCAAAAGTAGATGTTGTTTATCCTTTAGAGACGATGAAGAACCTTATGGGTGAAGTAATATCAAAAAATGGATTGAAACAACTTAGAATAGCAGAAACAGAAAAATTTGCACATGTAACTTTCTTTTTCAATGGTCAACAGGATATTGTATATCCTGGCGAAGATAGAATACTTGTTCCTTCACCGAAAGTTGCTACTTATGACTTAAAACCAGAGATGTCGGCATATGAAGTAAAAGATAAGATGTTACAAGCTTTAGATAGCGGGATATATGATTTTATAGTATTGAATTTTGCTAATCCAGATATGGTGGGTCATACTGGAGTTATGGAAGCAGCAGTCAAGGCTTGCAAAGTTGTTGATGAATGCGTTGGAGAAGTTGTAGAAAAAGCATTGAGTATGGATGGTGTTATTTTCCTTTTTTCCGATCATGGTAATGCCGAAACTATGGTAGATCTTGAAACTATGGAGCCTCAAACCGCCCATACATCAAATCCAGTCTGGTTAACAATAATATCAGGTAGAGAAGAGTTATCTAAAGGTAAAATAAAACTAAAAGAAGGTGGAAAACTGGCAGATTTAGCTCCAACAATGCTAAAAATAATGGGGATAGATATTCCAGCCGAAATGACTGGAAATATTTTAATTTAATTTAATAATAATTAAATGCAACAAAGAACAAAAAGAATCTTCGCTGTTGCCTTGTTTCTTGATATTGTTGGTTTTACAGATTTTTCCCAGAAAAATGATCCGGAACTAGTAGATGATTATCTTTCATCTTTCTTTGATTTTTGCTCAAATCAGATAAGAAAAAACAATGGTTGGGTTGAAAAATATATTGGAGATGCAATTTGTGCAATCTTTTATTCTTCTTCATCAACAGAGAAAGATACGCTAAATGCATGTAATTGCGCTTATAGCATATTAAAAAGTGTTAAAATATTTAATAAAGAAAATAAATTCCCTTTTTCTATCCGTATTGGAATAGATGCGGGGATTGTTACTACAACGAAAAGAGATCAATATGATGTTTTTGTAGGGCAAGCAATAAATAGTGCTTCAAGAATTCAATCTGCTGCAAAACCAAATTCAGCCTATGTCTCTAAAATAATAGTTGATAAATCCAGTAGTTTATTTGAATATGAACAAATAGGAGAGTTTAGTCTTAAAGGGATAGATGAAAAAGTAAACTTATTTTCCTTAAAAGATAAGAAAAATATTTTTAAGTTAGAAGATACTAAAAATTTTTATTTTAATCGTAAAGAAGAAGTAGAAATAATTAGATATATATCAGATAAAAAAAAGATTAAAATTGCAATTGTAGGTTCGGCTGGATCTGGAAAAACTAGTATAGTAAATAAAATAGCTATTTACATAAATAAATTATATAAATTTAATCCTATCTACATCTCCTTAAATGATTGGGAAAAAACAACAGAAGATCTTATTCAAAGAATAAATTTTGCATTAGATAATTTTGATGAACCTTTTGATAAAAACGAAAATCAATTAATAATAATAGATAACTTCAATTGCTTGAATTTTCAAAGTGAGACAATTAACTATCTCAATAAACTTAGCGATTCAAATCCAGTTATTCTAATTTATTCATTTGATAATCTTTTGGAAGATAATTTTACCGATTTACTTTCAAAGTCTGGTTTTAAGATTTTCAAGATTGGTAAACTATCTTTTGAAGAATTTGACAATTTCCTTCAAAATTATTTTGAAAAACCAGTTTCAGCAACATTTGAGTTAAAACTTTATAATCTATCTGAAGCCTATATTGGTAGGGCTTATAATATTTTATCTCTACTAAAAAATGAACTGCTTTTAAGTGATGAACAGATAATTAACATAGATTTTGAAGAAATCTTCTTAAAAAGAGAAGATATTCTTGAACATTGTTACAGAATAAATGGTATTGATGATAAAATGCAAATACTACTTTCTATTTTAGCTTTTTCCTATCAACCACTTTCTTACGATATCTTAAAAGAGATATCAACACAAGTTAATTACAATTATCTTGAAGAATCTATTGAATTATCAAAAGAAAAAGGATGGTTAATATTTAATGACGGGTATTTCAAGATAGCAAATGATTATTTAAGACAATTTATTATAAACTCTACATCAAAGCAACTAAAAAAGTCTATTATTAATATACTTTTGAAAATAACTGATGATTTGATAGATAAGATTTCATATATTTTATTGCTATATGAGGAAGATGAAGTTATTTTAGAAAATGAAGATGATTTTTTATCTTCTTGTATAGTAGAACTTGAAAAACAAACTATAGAAAATAAATTGATTTTACTTAAAAAAATTATTAAAAAATCAGAGGTTCCTTTTTTTAATAAAATCTTAAAATTTATTTTACTTGATAAAAGAATTTTCCCCTATCTGTTCAATGTTTTACAAAAAGAAGAGGTCGAAATAATTATAAAAAATTTTGATGATATAAGTCATATAAAAGAAATAAAATCAATTACCTTTTTTTTATATCCAGAAAAGGTCTTAGAGAAAAATGATCTTGCTAAAATTGATAATAGTCAACATTTTTCTTTTTACCTTTATTTAATAAAATTGCTTGTTTATCCAAAATTGATGATAGACAATTTTGATGAATACCACACTATTTTGGAATCTATTCAACCTTTGAAAAGTTTTAAGAAAGATTATAATTTTATTTTTTATTTCCCATTTTACGAAAACAAAAGCTTAAAAGAAGAGAATATATTTGAAAAAATAAATGATATTTTTATGGAAAATAATGAATTTTATCAGAATTTTGAAAAAATTTATTTCAATCCAACATATTTATTGACAAATAAGGTTCAACTTTTTTTTATTCTTATTGAAAATATCTCTTTATTTATCTATTATAAGAAAAAACCAATAAATTTTATAAACAGAATGCTAAGATTATCTGAAAAAATTGTTCTTGAATTAAATATTCCTGTTTTTATTGAATATTACTATGGTTTATTTTTTTATGTTAATTTTCTAATGTCTAATTTCCAATATTATGGTATCCACAGGAAAATGGAGTTTAAGCTTTTACCGCAACTTAAGCAGATAAATGAAATAATATATCATATTTTTTCTTTCTCCTTCGAACACCAGCAAGAACTACTTGATGAAAATGATATCTTAAAAGCATCAATTTGTAATTCTGATAAGTTATTTGCCAATCCTCCATATTATATACCTCTTGTTGTTTCAAATTGGTATTTTAATATGATAAAAAAGGAACCTTGTGAAGAGATAAATCTGATTAATAATGAAATAAAAATTAAAATAGGTAATTCAATTGAATTATTAGAAAAATTCAAAGAAAAGAACAATCAGATTAAAGATTTTGCTAAAATTGTTTTAGGTGTTACTCAAAAGTGGTAAGAATAATCTTTTCAAGATTAATTCTACTGAACAATGTTTTTCTTACCCAAATATTAAAATCATTAAGTAATTCATTTTTGTAGTCAAATTCTAATATATAATCTTTATTTCTATAATTAATTCTTGTGCCACTGGGTAAGAGCTTTATGTAAAGAATATCAATTAATTTTCTTTCATCTAAGTTTGGTAAATCTTTCAATATAAATTCATCCCATTGTATTTCAAATTTTTTATTATCCAATATAAAAGGAAGTTTCGATTTTATCTTAAAATCATCATTGACTTTAAGCTCTATTAAATCTTTATATTCAAAAAATTGGTTTGCAAATTTGTTAAAATTTTTCTCTGTCATTTCATTTTTAAAACTTTCTTTAAATAATGAAATTATAGCCAAAAACTTATCAAATTTTGTTAGTTTGATTTTATACTTTAAGCAAAGTGAAAATAAAGGGATCAGTCTTAAAGAATAGATTGGGTATTTAACTAATTTTTGCAGAAAAAGTCTAGAATCAAATTTGCTTTTGCTAAATATTGAGCGATACAAAATATAATAAAGATAATAGTAACTATTTGGTATTTTTGTAACTATCTTTTCAAAGTAAAGAAAATAATAATAAGCTTTTTCAGGTGTTCGATCAAGACTAAAAATAATGGCATAGTTTAATGTATGCAATAAGGTCCAATAATCTTTAATAGACATTCTATATTTAATAGCTGACTTTAACATTGAATGGCCGATTGAATATTTACCTTGCCTTAAATATGAAAGACCCAAAACCGAATAGAACTGATTTAATACTATGGGATCTTCTATCTTTTTATATAATTTTTCTATCATAAAAAAATATTTATTTGCTTTTCCAATTTCACCAAGTTCATAAAGAGAAATCGATATATTTTTTTGAAACTTAGCAAAAAGATTGACATCAGGATCAGATAAACTTTCCATAAAGGCTCTTAAAAAATGCCTTTGGGCTTTGTTGAAAAGACCAAAATAATAATATAAATTCCCTACAAGGTTGTGAAGTTCAGCAAAAGCATAATGATATATCTTGAAGTGATCTTTGTTTTTAATAATATATTTTAAACCTAACCTAAAAATACTTAAAAGTTTTAAAATCTCTTTTTCATCTAATGATGAAATATATTTTCTGCTAAAAGATACTATAATTTTAATTATTTGATCAGGTTGGATATTTCCTTCTATTAATTTTGAAAAATCTTCCTCATCTTTTGCATTTTCTTTTAATAAACTACTTATCGCTATCCCAATTTCTTTTAACTCAAGTTGATTTTGAAAAGATGCATATTCTTCAAAATTAGAAAAAAAATTTTCAATCAACAATTCACATTTATCTAATTTAGCATTTCTATATAAAATCTGACAATAGAATTTATAAAGCAAAATAATAGAATTGTTATCTTTATATTTAATTGCATATTCAAGAGCTTTCTTAAAAAAATAATCAATATCTTCCTGGGGATTTATCTTTTGCTGAAATTCGATAATTAATAATAATAATTTTAAGTTTTCTTTTTCATCAAGATAATTTTTATTTTCTTCATATAAACCTACTATATACTTATAAGCATTTACTATACTTTGATTTGAAAGTTTTTTTGCAAAATCAATTCTATTTTCTAAATTAAATTCACTCATTTTAATAATTATTAAATAATAAAAACCTGAAGTCTAACTTACAATTTTAAGTATATATAAAATCTGTATCAGAGAAGTAAAATGCAACAAAAAAGAAATATATGTAAAGATTTTATCACTTTTAAAAATTAAGAATAAAATAATTACAAGAACTGAGATAGATGAACTGATAGTTAATATGTTAGGAAAATGTTTTATTATATTAAACAAAACACCTAATATTATAATCTGCAATAACAATATAGCCGATAAAAATACTTTGTCCTTTTTATGTTTATAAAAAATTATACCAAATAATGAGAATAAAATTATAATAATAGCTGATAAAAAATCCAACCTCAAAGGTAGAGTAAAAAAATTTTCCATCATTTCCCTCCAGAATTTATGATACATAAATTGATAATATTTTCAAAATTATTTTTTATTTCTCTGTAGGAATTAAAAATAAAAAGATTTTGCTTCGAATTTATTGAAGGTTTCATAGGATACTTTTCAGTTTTTAAATCTAATTCATTTATACTTGATGAATTTATAAAGTAAATTGAATTTATTTTATTTTCAAGTAATGTAATATCTTTTACTAAAAGTTTAGCTTTAAGCTTACTTTTAAAATTTGAAAACCACTTCTGATCAATTTCTGATAGAAATAAAAAAGGGGTTATATCAAAATGAAGAGAAGTTACAATGTCTGAAAAGGCATCACCAAAATGAGCATATATTTTTAGAATATTATCTTTTGCAAATTGCATAGCTTTTTGCATAATTTCAATTCTACTTTTTTCTTTATTATTAAATGATAAAAATACAAAATATTTATCAAGATATGTTTTTTTTAACTTAAAAATTCCAGTCTCGTAATAATTACCAGAAACAATAACCAATAAAAATCCAAGATTCTTTAAAAATTTTAAAAAATCATATACATATTCATATGCAAGCCAGGATTCGAAATTGCCTATATTTTCAAGATTTTTTAAGTAGTTTTGTATAAAAGTCTTTTCATTTTCAGGGTTAAGGTTTATTCCATAATTTTTACAGAGATTACTTAAAATCTCTAAATCAACACCCCCTTTAAAATTTGGTTCATCGATATCATAAATATTAAATGTTTTCTTAAAAGCATCTATATAAGATTTTTTTGCTTTAGAAGCAGTAGTTATAAGTGTTCCATCAAGATCAAAAGTTATAATACCTTTATATTTCATCTTTTTTGATTTAATAATTAAAATTTATAATTTTTCAATTATTTATTAAATTTATTGAATTTCTATAAAATTAAACTATTTTATTAAAACAAAATAATAGAGAGAAAAAGCTATTTTTTGAGGTTGTTATGGATTCTGATTCAATTAAAATTATTTTAAAAAATAAAAAAGCATATTTTGAGTATTTTATCGAAGAAAAGTATGAAGCAGGAATAGTATTAAAAGGAACTGAAATAAAATCTATAAGAGAAGGTCATTGCAGTATTGCTGATTCCTACGCTAAAGTAACAAAAAATAATGAAATATATTTATATGGGTTTTTAGTTCAGGAATATAAAAACTCTGGTTATATAAAACACGATGTTTCTCGCCCCAAAAAACTGCTTTTACATAAAAAAGAAATAATAAAAATAGGAAGAAAAATAAATCAGGCTGGATATACTCTTATTCCTCTTTCTATTTATATAAAAAATCAACTTGTGAAAGTTGAACTTGGATTAGCAAAAGGTAAAAAATTATATGATAAAAGAGAAACTATTAAGAAAAAAGATATTGACAGAATGATAAATAGGAAGTTAAAATATAGATAACAGGATAAAATTGTATATAGGGGGGAATTTATGAAAATACTTGTTCCTCTTGATTTTTCAAGATCTGCTGAATCTATTGCTAAGTATGCCACTGACTTATCTAAAAGACTAAATGCCAATCTTACTTTTTACCATGTAATTGATGAAAGAAATTTCTTTACTTATAATACTGTATATACCTTCCCTGAATATTATCCGGAAGTTAAATTGGATGAAGAATCACAACAGCAAATGAAAGAATCTGCTGAAACCGAGTTTAAGAAGATGATTGAAAGTTTTGATATAAAAGAAGTTAACTATAATATAGAAGTAGACCTTGGAATACCCTATTCTCAAATATGTGATTATGCTAAAGAAAATAAATATGATCTAGTAATAATTGGAAGTCATGGAAAAACAAACTTAAAAGATATTTTTTTAGGCTCTGTCGTAGACTATATAAGTCATCATATTGATATACCTATTCTTATTTATAAAATAGATATATCCAAAAGAAAATGAAGAAATTAGATAATCTTGGAACAATTTTTACTAAATATGTTTATCAGTTTGATAAGATGAAGTACTTTATAAATAAAAAGGATAAACAGAAAAGCTGTATCTTATGTGATATTTTAAATCATACACAAGACTCTCTTTTAATCTGTAAATCTGACCTTATATCTACCTGTGTAAATTTGTACCCATATAATAGCGGACATATAATGCTTTTTCCTAATAGACATGTTGAAAACTTTTTAGATCTAACTGATAATGAAAATTTTCATCTTTTCACTTTAACCAAATTTTTTATTAAAGGACTAAAATTTTTGTACAATCCTTCTGGCTTCAATATTGGCTTTAATATTGGTGAAAATTCTGGTGCCTCTATCAAACATATCCATGAACATATAGTACCAAGATTTGAAAATGAACTTGGAATGATAGATATTATTGGAGGATCAAAGGTTATTGTTGAATCTCCTAAAATTACATGTGAAAAACTTAAAAAATTTGCTATTGAAAATTCCACCGATTTGCCTTTTATCATAAAATAAATTTTAATATCAAAAAATTTTAAATTTTTCTATTTTATCTTTGAAATCATTGATTTATATTTTATAATCATATAAGGAGAATAATGATGGATATCAAATTTTTTGATGGTCCTTTATTCGAAAACTTTTATAACGAATGGATACTAACAAATGGTCGAGGCGGTTTTGCTTTAGGTTTTGGAAATTTAATAAATGAAAGAAAATATGATGGTTTACTTATTGCTTCTGATGATAATTTGGTAAGAAATCATCTTGTAAGTTCCATTGAAGAAAAAGTATTTATTCATAACAGTAGTTTTTACCTTGATTCTAATAATTATTTAAATATTATCTATCCTTATGGTTACAGACATCTTGTAAAATCATACATGCGACCTTTTCCATTTTTTCTTTATTCTTCTTACCCTTTTAATTCTGATATTTTGATAGCAAAATATTTGATGATGCATCCAGATAAAAATATAAATATTGTTTTTTATACAAATTATTCATCAGAAAAAATGAATATCGAGTTAAAACCAAAATTTTCATGTAGATTCTACCATAATATAAATAAGCCAGGCACATTTGATAATATCTCCTATATACTTGATTCTGAAAAAAGCATGAAAGAGTATGAGATTTATTTTCAAAGAAATGATAATAATATAGGAGTCTATACTTATATATATGATGAATCTGAAATTCCAAATTTTAAGATATTTTTTCAGAAGAATATTTATAGAAATATATATTATTCAAGAGAAGCAGAAAGAGGTTATGATTCCTTTGAAGATCTTATAAATCCATTTACTATAAACAAAACACTCGAAAAGGGAGAAACATTTGCTTTAATCTTTTCAGATTCAAAAATTACAGTTGAGATAGAAAATTATGATAAAAATAAGATAACTACTAAAGAAGATGAATTAATTCATGAAATAAAAAATATTTTAAGGCAATCAATAAAATATTATCAGGAATATCCACTGGCTTTTGATCATCCATTTTTAAAATATAAACCAGATTTGTTTGTTAATAAAGAGAAAAAAAAGAAAATTCAAGATATAGAACCTAAAAATATTTTTTCAGAAATTAAATTTGATAACATAGATTTATACACTTATAGTGAATACAGAAAAATTCTAAAATTGGCGATGATAGATTTCAAATTAAAAAATGATATTATCGCAGGTTACCCCTGGTTCACCTGTTGGGGAAGAGACACAATGATAAGCCTTATAGCTTTTATACCTGGTTGTGATACTGTAAAAGATTATCATTTCGCTTACAATACTTTGGTAAATTATGCTGAAAAAATGAAAGATGGGATATTGCCAAATGTCGTTTTTGAAGGAAAAAATTATGCATATAATAATATAGATAGTTCACTATGGTTTATAATAAGAAGTTATGAAATTTTTCAACATCTGCCTTTAACAAAAAAAAGAAAAATTTTTAATTTTATTTCTGAAATTATCTTAAATTATATTTTCAATAAAAATAATCAATTTTTTTTAAATGATGAATCCCTTATTGAAATTATAAAAAATGATTCTATTGCACTTACATGGATGGATGTTGTTTTAAATGGTAAAGCCATAACACCTCGATATGGTGCGCCAATAGAAATAAATGGTCTTTGGTACAACTCTTTAATGATTACCACTGAACTAATGGAACAACTAAATCTTGATAGAATCAGTAATAAGAATAAAATAAATGACTCAATATACAATCTTTCTAAAAATGAAATTTTAGAATTAGCAAAAAAAACTAAAGAATCTATGCAAAAATATTTTCAATCCAATTTAATTGCAGATAGGATTTACCAAAAAGAACCTATTTTTGAAACAAGACCAAATTTCTTAATGGCTTTATCTTTGCCATTTGATTTTGTCTCAAAAGATAAAATTGAATTAGCCATTGAAATAGCTAAAAAAGAGCTTTTGACTCCTTATGGATTAAGAACACTTTCTTTTAAGGACCCATCTTTCAAGAAAAAATATATAGGTTCTCAAATTGCAAGAGATATAGCATATCATCAAGGTACTGTTTGGCCATTCTTACTTTTATTTTATGCAAAATGTCTTGAAAAAATATATGAAAATAAAAATATATTAAAAAAAGAACTGGAAAATATAATAAATAGGTTAAGAAATGGTTTTATTAAAAACCATAAAGCTTCAATAGCAGAAGTATGGGATGGATTAAACCCACATCTCGCAAAAGGTTGCCCTGCACAAGCCTGGTCATGTGCAGCTTTGTACTCTATAGAAAGAATGATTGATAAATTATAACAGAGGTTAAACAGATATGAAAATACTATTTTTAACATGGGAATTTCCTCCTATGATTTCAGGTGGCTTAGCGATGGCTTGTTATGGAATGGTTAAAAGTTTACTTAAAAGAAATATAGAAATTATCCTTGTTCTACCTACAAAGATAGATGCTTATTTTATATTAAAAAATGAAGAAGATGTTGATAATTTGAAGCCAATTTTTATAAACTCAACAGATTTGAATAATTATGAAGAAACTTTTTTAAAGAGAAAAGAAAATATAAATATTAATATCTTTGATTTTTTAGGTATAAGCGAAGGAATAGATGCTTATTCAAGTTCCTCAAAGTTAAAATCAATCTATCTTTTTTCTGATTTTGTTGAAGAGATAGAGAAAAATATAAGTAACCCCAATCAGGCAAGAGTTTTTGAAGAATTAAGAACAAATTTACTGGCTTCGGAAGATTTATTTAGAAAAGTAAGAGAATATACAAATAAAATATCAAAACTTGTAAACCTGATAGATTTCGATTTAGTGCATGCTCATGATTGGTTATGTTATCCCGCTGGTATTTTGGCTTCGAAAATCAAGAATAAACCTCTTGTTTCTCATATTCATGCAACAGAGTTCGATAGATCTGGAGGAGTCGGAGATGAAAGGATTCATAAAATAGAATATATTGGCTTATCTTTAGCAGATAGAGTAATATCTGTTTCAAATTACACTGCTAATCTTATAGTTAATAGATACAGGATAGATACTGCAAAAATAAGAGTTATTCATAATGCATTTCACTTAAAAAACGCTCATAAAGAAAAGAAAAGAATATTTAAGGATCCTGTAATTTTGTTTCTTGGAAGAATAACCTTGCAAAAAGGACCTGAATACTTTCTTGATGTTGCAAAAAGAATAATAAAAACATATCCAATGGTAAGATTTATAATGGTTGGAACAGGCGATTTAGCCACCAAGTTGATCAAAAAATCTGCCAAAGAAAATCTACTTACAAGATTTTTATTTACTGGTTTTCTTAACCGTGAAGAGGTCGAATCAATATTATCTGCAACAGATATAATGATTTTACCTTCAGTTTCTGAACCTTTTGGAATAGCACCTTTAGAGGCTATGAGTTTCGGCATAGCTACAATAATATCAAAACAATCTGGTGTATCTGAAATTGTCGAAAATGTTTTCAAGGTTGATTTCTGGGATGTAGATCAAATGACAAATATCATCCTTGATTTACTTGCTGATCCCGTTAAAATGAGAAGTATTGGGGAATTAGCAGCAGAAGAAGTGACTAAAATACAATGGGATAAATCTGCTAAAATGATTGAAGAATGTTATAAGGAACTATTATGCTAAATGTCTTAATTTATTTTAGAATGCACCAACCTTATCGGTTAAGAAAACTATCAATATTTGATATTGGAAATATAGATAGTGTATTTGATTATAATCTCACTAAATCGGTTATTGAACAAGTTTCCTCTTTATCTTATAGACCAACACTTAGTCTTCTTAAAAAATTGATAACTAAAAATGAAGGAAAGTTTAAGTTTTCTATTTCTTTTTCTGGATTATTAATTGAACAGTTGAAAGAATATTGCCCGGATATTTTAGAATTATTAAAAGAACTAGTTGAAACTAAATCTGTTGAAATTATTGCTGAACCATATTATAACTCATTATCTTTTTTATATGATGAAAACGAATTTATCTATGAAATTAACAAACATATTAATCTTATATACAATCTTTTTAATTTTATACCAAAAACATTCCGTAATACATATTTAATATATAGCAATAAAATCGCAGATAGTTTAAGAGGTTTTACTTCTATAAAAAATATTTTAACAGAACCTACTGAAAAATTAATAGGTTTTAAACCTCCAGTTTATTTATATAAGGCATATGGTAAAAATCCTCAATCTATTTTATTGCGACATCAAAAACTTTCAGATGATTTGTCTTTTAATTTTTCTAATAAAAATTGGAAAGAATTCCCTTTAACAGCTGAAAAATATTCAAAATGGATAAATGATTTGCAATTTTGTGATAAAAAAGCGAAAAATCTTTATTGCAATCTTATTTTTGATATTGAAACATTTGGTTATTATAACAAAGAAAATACAGGGATTTTTGAATTTTTATATGATTTTCCATCTCTGATATTAAAAAACAGTAATGAAAAAACAAGGTTTTTATTACCAGAAGAGATAGAAAAAGAAACTAACCAAGATTTAGAAATTTATTCAACAAAAGACTATATTTCAATGGCAAATCTTTCAAAGAACTTAGAACCTTTCATTGGAAATGATTTACAAAAAAACTCTCAAATGGCTCTATATTCTCTTATAATGCAGGCTAAACAGATGAAAGAAGAAATTTACCTTGAAAATCTTAGAAAATTATCTAATGTAGACTATTTTTATTATATGTCCGATAATTTTTTTGCTGAAAATATTGATTATAAAAGTATTTCAAATTTCCCATCGCCTTCTTTTGCATATCAAAACTTTTTATATACTCTATCAGATATTGAAGAAAAATTGATTTAATTAAATCTTCTATTAAATCAAGTTAAATCAAGGGGGATCAATGTTTTTTAAAGATGTATTTGTCTATCCAAGATTTCCAAATGGTCTTAAAAACCTTCTTACATTATCATATAATATCTGGTCACTTTGGGATAAGGATGCTGTAAAGTTATTTTATAAAATTGATGGAGAATTATTTAAAAAGGTTGGAAGAAACCCAATAGCATTTTTACATAATCTACCAGAAGAGAAATTAAAAGACTTAGAAAATGACAAAACTTTTATAAATGAACTTAATAAAGTATGGCAAAAATTTAATGATTATCAAAATAAAGAGTCTGATTTTAAGAATCTTTTTAATAATAGTTATATAGCTTATTTTTCAATGGAATATGGATTGCATGATTGCTTACCGATATTTGCAGGAGGCCTTGGTATTTTATCTGGTGATCATATAAAAGGTTCTTCAGATATAAAACTTCCTATCATTGGTATTGGTTTACTATATAGATATGGCTATTTTAACCAGAAAATAAATGTTAATGGAATGCAAGAAGAAATTTATTATGAAAATACGCCCTATTATATACCAGTAAAAGAATTAAAAAATCCAGATGGTTCATCTGTCTATGTTGAAATACCAATGATTGAAAAAAATATATATGCAAAAATATGGCAAATATTAGTTGGAAATAATATTATTTATCTATTAGATACAAATATAGAAATAAATAATCCAGAATATAGAGATATCACAAACTATCTTTATGTTGCAGATAAAGAAAAGAGAATTCAACAAGAAATAGTTTTAGGAATTGGAGGTTATAGGTTACTAAAAGCTTTAAAATTAAATGCCAAAATATATCACTTAAATGAAGGACATTCGGCTTTCTTATTAATAGAAAGATTAATTGATTTGATACAGGAAAAAAAATTAACATTCGATGAAGCTTTTGTTATAACAAAAACAAGCTCAATCTTTACGACTCACACACCTGTTGAGGCTGGGAATGAAAATTTCCCTTTAAGTATGGTGAAAAAATATTTGGATAACTATTTATCTTCTAAAAATATAAATGGGGAAGATATTTATAATCTTGGTCTTATTTCTGAAGATAAAAACACATTCTGGTTACCAGCTTTAGCTTTAAGACTTAGCTCTTTAGCAAATGGGGTTTCTAAAATTCATGGAAATGTTTCTAGAAAAATGTGGCAAAAAAGTTATATAAGTTTAATGGAAAAAGAAATTCCTATAAATTATGTAACTAATGGGGTTCACTATTCGTGGATATCAAGTGACCTTGCAAAAATTTTTGATCAATATATAGGTAGCTCTTATATTGGTAATGCCAAGAATCAACAAATATGGGATAATGTTGAACAAATTTCAGATGAAGAATTATGGAATATACACCAAAGACAAAAACAGAAGACTATATCTTTCGTTAGAAAACTATTGGCAAATGAGTTTATCGACAAAGGATATTCACCAGTAAGAGTAAATTCTGTTTCTAAATTTTTAAATCCAAATTACCTGACTATAGGTTTTGCAAGAAGATTTGCATCGTATAAAAGACCTTCTTTATTATTCAAAGATAAAGAAAGACTTGCAAAAATACTAAAAAATCCAGAATTCCCTGTTCAAATAATTTGCGCAGGTAAAGCCCATCCAGCTGATTTAATGGGCAAAAACCTTATAAAAGAAATAATCGATTTTACAGTTCAATATAATTGTGAAGAGCATGTAGTTTTTCTTGAAAATTATTCTATGAATATTGCTCAAAATATTGTTCAAGGCGTTGATATCTGGTTAAATACTCCCATTAAACCACTTGAAGCATGTGGAACTTCTGGTATGAAAGCTGGAATGAATGGAGTATTAAACTTTAGCGTCAGAGATGGGTGGTGGGACGAATGTTACAATGGAGAAAATGGTTGGGCAATTACCGCAGGGGAAAGCTATGCCAATGAATTTTTAAGAGATCTTGCCGATGCTACTCAAATCTATGATATGCTCGAAAATGAGATTATCCCTCTTTATTACAAAAGAAACGAAAATGGGATACCTGAAAATTGGGTAAAAATGATGAAAAACTCTATAATAACTGTTTCAAAAAATTTTAATGTAGAAAGAATGCTTGATGATTATATAGAAAAATATTATATTCCTGCTTATGAAAATTTTAAGGAAATAGAAAAAGATGATTTTAAGCTATTGAAAGAAATATCTTCGACTCTTGAAATATTGAAAGCAAATTGGTCAAAGATCTATATTAAAGATTTTTTCACCTCTATTGATAAACTAAAAGTGTTAAGATCTAATGATCCATTAACTATTGAAGCTTATGTTTATTTAGACCAGATAGATGAAAAATTAATTGAAGTAGAATTATTCAACAATATAGATAAAATAAATGATTATTCTATAACAAAATTGAAATTTGTAGAAAGATATCAGGATAATGTTGCAAAGTATGCAGGAGAATTCTCTTTTCATTATCCAGGACTTCAACATTTTTCTTTGAGAATTACTCCTGCAAATAAGTTTATTAGAATGAATTTCCCACAATTAATAAAGTGGAAGCAGTAAACTATTTTTTTTCTTTTTTATGGTATTTTTCATGCCTTTTTTCTCTTGAATTATCTTTAGGAATTATAGAATATTGATCGGTATAAAATAACTTTGCTATTCCATCTTTAGAAATCATTTCATCATTTAAGTATTTATCTCTGTTTGCAAGAGGTTTATCTTCATATTGAGGTTCTTCATATCTAGCAATAAAACCTTCATAGTTTCTAATAATTACATTTTGAGGACTCATGGAAATAAGATAATTTGGCATTATAGGGGTCTTTCCACCACCACCAGGGGCGTCTATTACAAATGTTGGGACAGCCATTCCTGTTGTATGACCTCTTAGCATCTCTATTATTTCTATACCTTTACTGACTTTAGTTCTAAAATGCTCTATTCCTTGAGATAAATCGCATTGATAAATATAATATGGTTTTACTCTAATTGTTAAAAGTTTTTGCATCAATTTTTTCATTATCATAGCATCATCATTTACTCTTCTAAGTAAAACTGTTTGGTTACCAAGTGGTATACCTGCATTAGCAAGCATTTCGCATGCCCTTTTTGATTCCTCTGTTATTTCCTTTGGGTGATTAAAATGAGTATTTATGTATAAAGGATGATATTTTTTTAGCATATTAACAAGTTGATCATCTATTCTCATTGGAAGAACAACAGGAACTCTTGTACCTATTCTTATTATTTCTACATGAGGAATTTCTCTAATTCTTGCAATTATTTTTTCAAGTTGATCTGCTGTTAATGTTAACGGATCTCCACCTGAAATTAAAACATCTCTTACTACTTTGGTATTTTTAATGTATTCTATTGCTCCATCTATTAAATCAGCTGATGCCATTTTATCTGTTTGCCCTGCGAATCTTCTTCTTGTGCAGTGTCTACAATACATTGAGCATTGGTCTGTAACTAAAAAAAGGACTCTATCTGGATATCTATGAGTTATCAATGGAACTGGTGAATCAATCTCTTCATGAAGTGGATCAGCCATATCTGCTGAAACTATATGAGTTTCATAAATAGAAGGAACTGCTTGCAAATAAACTGGATCATTCTCATAATCTTCCATATCTATTAATGAAAGATAATAAGGGGTAATAGCCATTCTTAAAATTTTTAAATAACCTTGCATCTGCTCGATTCTTTTAGAATCCCACTTAAAAATTTCTCCCAATACTTTTGGGTCAGTTATTCTGTTTTGAATCTGCCAATGCCAATCATTCCATTTTAAATCGTCAACATCTTTAAAGTAAGGATGTTTGTTCATAAAAGTCCTCCAAAATTTATTTTATAAAAATTATTCGTACTTAAAAATAATTGGAAGAATCAAATTGGTTTTAATTCTTTCATTATTTTTTACTATTATCATAGATAAAAAACCTGGTAAATTTGGCATCTCATTCGTTAAAAAGATATTATTTTTATCAGGTTCTGCAACAAAAATATATATTGTATATAAACCTTTTTTTAAATAAAGATCTGGAAGATTAATATCAATATTTCCTCCTTCCATTTGCTTTATATTGCTTTTATCAATCTTTATTTGATGAATAAGGTTTTTTTCATTTATATCTACTCCTTTATATATCCTTATTTCCATTTTACCCTCAATAACAGTAGAACTTAAAATAAGATCTTTAAATGTATAATCTTTTTCAATATAGAAATTTTGTAATATTGCACCCTCTTTTAAATTAATCTCTTTCTTACTATCAAATCCAAGGTAATAAAGTTTTTTATCTTCTATATTATCAAAACCAGAATAATGATCTTCGGCTATCTTTTCACTATTTTTTTGAAGGTTTTCTTCAAAATTATTGAAAAAGTTACTTTGAAAAATAAAAAAATAATCATAAAGATTATCATATACCTTTGAGAAAAATATCTGATCACTTTTATATAGATCTACATTATAATCATCTTTTACTGTGATATTTAAGCTTTTACTTTCAAAATAAATATAATGTAATTGGCTTGTATATTTAGCATGACCAAATTTTATTATATTGTTCAAAGAGGAAAACAATGAAAAAAATGGATCAAAAAAAACCCATCCATAATCTTTTGTCCAGATTTCTAAATAGGTAACAATGCCTTTACAACTATAAATATTCATTTTATTTGCTTTATCATCATTAAATTCATATTTTTGAGGAATGGAAATGCCACAGCAAACCCTTACAGGGATCCCAAGCACTCTTAAAATTGAAGCATAAAAATCAATTAATTCTTCTTTGTTAGCAATCTTTTCAGATAAGATTTTCTGAACATTTCTATTTGAATAAAAAGGAGTATATTTGATATTACTATCAATATAGTTTTTTATGCTTAAAAGAATACTTAATAAATTACTTTTATTCTTTGCTATTTCTGTTGCAAAATCAAGCATATCTGGATCAGAAAAGTTTTCGAGATAGAGATATAAAGATGATGGAATATCTTTTTCATCGTATGGATATGGTATAAATGATATAAGATCATTATTTGTTTTTAAATTACCACTAAATTTAATATTAATTGAAAAACCGTAGATGTTTGAATATGAGAATTTTACGATTTTATTCTGAAATTGATCATATTCAAAATATTTTTTATCTGGTTCAGGATTAAAAATAATATTTGAAGAATATGATTGCAGATTTAACTGAGAATTTGCAATGGAATAACTTTCTGGAAAGTAAAACTCAAAACTAGATTGTTTAGCATTGATATTCTTAAAATCTCTCGAAATTAATACACTAAAGTTTGTTTCAAAATTGCTTTTTGAATTTAAGATAAAAATAGGTGATTGAAAAACAAAAAAGAAAATTAAAAAGCATATAAAGATAATTTTTTTTTGATTTGCCATTTAAGCTTCAAAGTTAAATAAAATCTTAAATCATTTTTGTCAAATAATTTATTTTAATTATATTTATTTATGTTTTATTTCTCTTAGGAAAGAGTTAATATGGAGTTTATATGAAAAAGGCTATTATTGTTGGTGGAGGAACAGGAGGACATATAATTCCAGCTATTGTTGTTGCATTAGAGTTAGAAAAAAAAGGGTATATATTAAAATGGATTGGTTCAATTAAAAGTAAAGAACTTGAGGAAAAGATTATTCATAATTATTTTTCTAAAATAAAAATCTATCATATACCATCAGGAAAGTTAAGAAGAAAAAAAAATGTTTTTTTAACTATCTTAAATATTAAAAATATACTTGATATTTTCCAGATTCTTTTTGGTACAATTTTTTCAATTTTTATTTTAATAAAAGACAAACCAAACTTTGTTTTTTCTAAAGGAGGATTTGTATCAGTTCCTGTAGCATTTGCTTGTAAAATACTGAAAATTCGATTTTACACTCACGAAAGTGATTATACTATCGGTCTTGCTAATAAAATAAATCTTTATTTTTCAAAAAAATTTTTTTATTCTTTTAAAGATACTATCAAGATGCTTCCTCAAAACAAAGCTGTATTTTCATCAAACCCTGTTAGATCTGAGTTTTTTGAAAATAATTTTGAAAACAATTCAGATACTGAAAAAATCATTATTGATAATGAGATAAAAAGCTTTATTGAAAAAAAAGAAGATAGATTCCCTTTAATTTTAATCTTAGGAGGCTCTTTAGGTTCATTAAAAATAAATGAAATGATATTAAAGATATTACCTCAATTATGCAATGAATATTATATAATTCACCAAACTGGTGAAAATAAGAAGATAGAATTTACAAATCCAAAATATTTGCAGGTAAGTTTTATTTCAAAAGGTGTCGCTTACTGTATGAAACTTTCTAACTTAATAATTTCAAGGTCTGGTGCAAATTTGGTCTTTGAAATAGTAGCGACAGGTAAACCGGCTATTTTTATACCCTTAAAATCTGCTTCGAGAGGCGAACAGATAAACAATGCAAATTATTTTGCATTGAAATCACCTCTATATTCTATTCTTGATGAAGATGAAATAAATCCAGAAATCCTATTAAATGAAATTAAAAAACTTACAGCCAGATCAGATTTTGATAGCTATGATAAAGAAAAAAAAGCAGAATTTGATGAAATAAAATTGAGAGCTGAAAAAATAATTGTAGATACTATTGAAGAAGATCTATCAATCAAATAGTCAGAATTTGTGGACCATTTTCTGTTATGACAATTGTATTTTCATAATGGGCTGTTGTTAAACCATTTGTAGCTGCAACAGTCCAACCATCTGATCTTGTTGTTACTCTTGCAGATTTTTGTAAAACCATAGGTTCTATGGCAAGCGCCATTCCTTTCTTTAATACAGGGCCATTCCCAGGTTTTCCATAGTTTGGTATTGAAGGTTCTTCATGTAAATTCCTTCCAATTCCATGTCCAACATATTCTCTTACAACAAAAAACCCTGCCGATACAACTGTTTTTTCAATGGCTGCTGAAATATCTGAAAGCCTGTTCCCTGGCTTTGCATAATTTATACCTTCAAAAAAAGACTTTTCAGTAACATCTATAAGTTTAGTTATTATTTTATCTACTTTACCAACAGTAAATGTCCTTGCTGCATCTGTATGATATCCTTTATAGTAAACGCCTGCATCAATTGAAACTTTATCACCTTCTTTTATGATAATGTTTTCTTTTGGAATCCCGTGGATTAAAACCTCATTTAATGAAATACATAAAGAAGCTGGAAAACCATTATAATTTAAAAAAGATGGCTTTGCTCCACTTGAAAGTATAAATTCATAGGCAAATCTATCAAGTTCTAAAGTACTTACCCCTGGCTTTGCTAAATCGATAAGTTCTTTAAGTAATTTGCCTAAAATTTTACCACCTTCGCGCATCAATTCAATTTCATTTTCAGTTTTAATAATAATCATCATTCATCTCACTAATAAAAGTTTTTTTAACATCCCTTTTATAAAAATAAGTTGGTAGATTCACTACCAACCTTTTATCTTAAATATCGTCAATGATAAATATATTTATGAAAAAATAATTGATATGTTATGAAATAAGTTCTAATGAGGATTTGATGAACCCTGTGCTTTTGGTTGCTCAGGTTGTGGTTTACCCATATTTGGAGGAATTTTTGGACCTTTATTATATGTATCAAGTATGATAGATTCAAGATTTGCTTTTTGACCAGAATGAATTTTGACCTCACCTTTAATCATAACTCCAGTTTCGATATATACTTTAGGTGCAGTGACATTCCCAAGAACTTTACCTGTTGAAAGAAGTTTTACTTCTTCTTCTGCATCAATATTTCCTATAACAGTTCCAGCTACTGTTACTCTTTTTGCATAAATATCTGTTTTAACCTTTCCTGTTTCACCTACAATAAGTTCTTCCTCGGTTTTAACTTCACCTTCGAATTTCCCATCGATTCTTAAACTACCGGCAATATAAAATTTACCTTCAAAAACCGAGTTTTCACCAATTAAAGAATTCAACGAGTCTGCTTTTGTTGCCATAGGATTCCTCTCTCTTAATACATTAGATTTTTCCATTTTTTACCCCTATCTCACTAAAAATTATTCATTAAATTTTTCTAAAATCTGAGTATTTACTATACTATATGTCTGATTCTCATCCCAGACCATTGCTTGTTTGTAAAAAAATTTAGCAGTCGAAAAATTTCCAAGATAAGCATTGCAGTTTCCAATATAAATTGCTAAAATAGCCTTTTCTTTTAAGTTTTTCTCTTTTTCTAAAAGATTAGAAAAATAAATAGCTGATTTTGAATACTCCTTTTTTTCATAATATGCTTTTGCTATATAAAAAATAATATTTTTATCATCAATACCTTTTTCAGATATTTTATTTGCTAACTTTATAATTTCATCATAATTCTTTGTTATATAATCATATCTTAAAAGTAGATTTAAGTTTTCAATTTTATTTTTCCCTTCTTCTGAAATAAGACTAAATAATTTTTTAAAATCATCAAGTTTTTTCGTTTTTAAATAGTAACTGCATATAAAGGAATATATTTCATCCTTATCATAACCTTCAAGATTCATCTTCTCTATTATTTTTAAGTTTTTTATTGCATTTTTCTCATCCTCTTTAAAAATATAAAGTTTTGCAAGAAAAAGGTAATAATAAGGAGGATAATTTGTAAGTAATGAAGTATTTAATAAATAATTTATACCTTCATCATATTTTTTTTGATTAATGTAGCTTTCCACTAAAAGATTTAATATTAAATACTTTTCATTTCTAAATTTCAACAGATCAATGCAAACCTGATTGAATTTCTCTAACTTTCTTTCATTTAACAGTGCTTTATAATAAATTTGAAAATAGAACTCAAAATATTTTTCAGATATGGAATTCAGTAAGTTAAAATCTAAAATTTCATCTATTTTACTGTAATTTTTTGTTTTGTCATACAAATCTATTGCACTGGCTAAATATTTCTCATATTCACTTTTCAATATCTTTTCTTTATTCTCTTCGAAAAATTCTATTGCTTTTTTATTCATATTTTCAAAATATAGTATTGTAAAGATAAGTTGATATAAAGAAAATGAATAATTATTGTTTTCTTTAATTTTATCTATTACTTTTAGGTAATTGACTTGTCTATTACTATCATTACTTTTGAAACTTATCAATAAAAGGTTATAGAAATATGTTTCATCTAAAAAAGGATATTCACTAATATTTATTAAAGAATCTTTTGCAATATCCCAGTTTTCATTTTCTATTGAAATTTGCATTCTTAAAAGATCTACCTTAAAAGAAAGTGTTTGAGAATTCTGGATTATTTTACCTATGCTATTTATATAAAGTTGAGCAGATGATAGATCATTTTTGATCAAGGATAAATAAGCCAGATTATATAATATCGCATCATCTTTATTATCTACCTTATCAAGGCTTTTTATAGCTTCATCTATTTTATTTTCATTGAAAAATATTTTTGCTAAAATTATTGCCGAATCTCTAAATAAAGCACTTGTTTTATTAATTTTATTTAAATATTTTTTAGCATCATCATAATTTTTTTTGATAAAATTAAGATAACCATTTAAGAAGTAATAATCATCTTTACCTAATATTTTTTTATATTTTTCAACAAAAATTTTAATCTGATCAGTATCATTTAAGGTTATTAAAATCAAAGATTTTAAGTAAATTAGGTTTTTTGCTAATTTCTTGTCGACTTTTTGATCTAAATATTCATCTATCTTTGAATTAAGTAGTTCATATTCTTTTAGTTTTAAAAATAGTCTTATTTCTTTTTTTATTTCATATTCATCATACTTTTGACTTACAAATCTGCTTTCATCTTTATTTCCAAACAAGAAAAATAATGCTGCAATTATCACAATAAAAATAAAGACTAAAAAACCTAATACTATATAAGTTTGAATACTTTTTTTGTCAGTTTTTTTCGCAAAATACTTACTTTCATAAATAATCTTTTTCTTCATTTAATCTTGTTTATAATTTGAAAGATTTTTATTAATTGCATCAAGGACAGCATGAATCATTTTATAACTATTTTTACCACCAAAAGATTTGGCAAGTTCAATGGCTTCATCAATAACAATTGCAGCAGCTATTTTAGGAAAAAATAGTAGCTGAGATAAAGAAATTTTTAATATACTTTTTTCAACTTCTGAAATCTTATCATACTCTGGATTTTTCATTTTTTCATTCAATATTTTTACGATAGCCTTTTCATTCTCTAAAGTTTTTTTAGTAAGTTCCTTTGCGAACTTATATACATGGGCTGGTATTGAATTTGTCCAGCTAAATAAGATTAATTCATCAATAGGTTGTGGATTTAAAGCATTAATATAGATTGCTTGAAAAGCAAGTATTCTTGATTGTCTTTTAAATGAAATTTTATTATTATTACTCATATACTTATATTATTTAAGGTATAACTATAGAATTTATGTCAACATACCAGACAATAATTGCTTCTTTTTTTAGTTTATCGACAGTAGTCTGAAATAGTTCCATTTTTCTTTGTTCATAAATATAGTTATAAATTTTTTGTATCACCTCTGAAAAAGGGATATAATCAATTTCTTTTTTGGATTCAAGAATAAATATATAAAAATCATTATTATATTCGATAACATCACTTATTTTACCGACACTTAAATTTTCAAGTTCATTTGCAAGTTCTTCATCTATTAATTCTGGATAATAATTTTTCTGTTCATAAATTAATGCAACTTGATTTTCAGTGGAAAATTTCTTAACATTCTCTTCTGTTATACTTTGATTGCTCTCTTTTATCATTTTCAAATACTGATCTATTTTTCTTTTTAATACAAGTCTTTCTTTAAATCCAGAATTTTTTGGGACAATTAACTTTACTGATTTTACTGAATACTCATATGAACCTTTAAATTTTTCTTTATTTTCTTTATAAAAATTTTCTATATCATTTTTTGTCGGTTTTTTTACTTTTGGTTCTATTACTTGTTGAATGTATCTATACATCAAAAGCTGTTTTCTTTGGTTTTCCATAAATTGATTGAGATCCATTCCCTGTTTTTTAAGTTCTTCTGAAAGTTGATCTATTGTTAAATTATAAGTTTTCATAATATATTCTATTTGCATATTAATTTCATCATCTGTTACTTTAATACCGTGCGCTAAAGCATCTTGAGATATCAATATATCTTCTATCATATAGTCTAAAGTATCTTTCACTGGATTTACTAAAGTTTGCCCTTGAGCCTTGGCTTGCGAGACATACATTTTATAGGTACTTAAAAAGTTTAAATAAGTTATAGGCTGATCATTTACTGTAACTATTATATAATCAGTTGAAGCACTAATAAAAATAGAGACCAAGATTAAAAATATAATAAATATCAATTTTTGACTAATTTTTTTCACAAAATTCCTCCTACAAATTTTTAGTCAGGTATATCAACTAACTTTATTCTTTTATGGATTTCATTATCATTCAAAACATCACTTAATATCTTATTTGTTAGATAATAAACAGTATCATTAACATCAGATACATATATTTCTATCTTTTGTTTTTTATTTTTTTCTTTTGATTCTATATGCAATTTTTCAAGAATTTCTTTTACCTTTATAGAAACCGCATCTGCCGAATTTAATACAAACGCTTTGTTTTGGCATATATCTTCAATCAAATCTTGAATAACTGGATAGTGTGTACAACCAAGAACAAGTGTATCAATTTTATTAATAAAATCATTAATTTTAAAATATTCTGTAATTACATCTCTTAAAATTCTACTTTCTTTCCATCCATCTTCAATAAATGGTACAAGCAAAGAAGTTGCTTGCTGGTATATTTCTATAGATTTCCCTTTATCTTTAGAATACTTTTCTATAAGCTCTAAGTATTTTCCTGATTTAATAGTTGCGACAGTTCCAATAACACCAATTGATCTTTTTGCTTTTTCAACGGCAATTTCTGCTGCTGGTTCTATAACACCTATAATAGGTATATTAAATATTGTTTTAAGATAATCTAAAGCAACTGAAGAAACAGTGTTACATGCCACAACAATTAATTTTACTTTCTTTTCTATAAGAAACTTTGCATCTTGAAAACCATACCTTTTTATGGTCTGTTCTGATTTTGTGCCATATGGTAATCTTGCAACATCACCAAAGTAAATAAAATTTTCATTTTTCAAGGTTTTAATAAGGCTTTTTAATACAGTTAAACCACCAACACCCGAATCAAAAACGCCAATTGAGTTTTGTTCCATAAATTCAAATTAAATTAAAAGTATGCTTTGTCAAGGTTAGCAAAAATAAGCTTAACAAATCGATTTTTCTATTCTTTTCTGAATAAGATTATATAAAGTATCAACAATCTTTTCTTTTTCTATTTTAAAATCTATCTTTCCTTTTGAAAACAAAATGGCACCATCTTTAGTTAAACTTGCACCAAAGTCTGCATCCCTTGCTTCTTTAGGTCCATTAACCTCGCAACCCATTATAGCAATAGATACTGGTTTTGAAAGAATATTTTCTTTTTTAAAAAGTTGATATTCTAAAGGTTTGATCAAATTAATCAAATCCTGGACATATTTTGTTAAATCCCCCCATGTTCTTCCACAGGTAGGACATGAAATAACATTTATCCCTTTATAAACGCCTAAAGATTTTAATATCTCATTTCCAACATCTATCTCTTCTATTGAATCACCTGTGATAGAAATTCTTACAGTAGAACCTATCCCTTCTTTTATCATTTTATCTAAAAACAAAGTATGTAAAATAGTTGAGCGAATTTTAGTTCCAGCTTCGGTTACTCCAAGATGAATAGGATAAACAAATTTTTTATTTAGTTCTTCATTAATTTTAATTGCTAAATTAAAGTCTGAAAATTTTGCGGAAAGAACAATCTTATAAAAGCTTTCTTTTTCAAACGGTTCTAAATATTTTTCAAATAGATTAATTATTTTATTAATATAATCTGATTCGCTTAAAACCACTTTTTCGTTTATTGAACCTCCATTTAAACCAATTCTTATAGTTGCATCAAAATCTTTTGCAACTTTGGCTACATCACTTATTTGCTTAAAATCCATATTCCCAGGATTTATCCTAACCTTCTTAAAGCCATTTTTTATAGATAGAATAGCAAGTTTAGGTAAAAAATGAGTATCTGCGACAAAGATAAAATCATCCCTTTGATATTTTTCTTTTAAGGCTTTGGCAAATTCTATTTCCTTCTCATTTCTTATAGATAACCTTATTAAACTGCAGTTTGTTTTAGAAAGATTAAATATTTGATTTTCAAGCTGCTCTTTTTTAGAATAAGGGTAGCTACACATTGATTGAAGGTAAATAAAAGAGTTATCGAAAATTATTGAATTTGAGATTTTTACTGATTTAATTTTTTTCATATTATTTTTCAGTCTTTTCTATTGGCAAGTATAAATAAAAAGAGGTTCCAAACCCTACTTTTGAATCTAATTCTATAAAGCCACTATTTTGTTTGACTATTGAGTAAACTATAGCGAGTCCTAAACCTGTTCCTTTCTCTTCTTTTGTTGTAAAAAAAGGTTCAAATATCTTTGATATATCTTTTTTATCTATTCCACAACCAGTATCAGAAATAGTAATTTTTACATATTCTTTTTCTGTTTCAAGCTGAATAAATTCTTTTGGTTTTAATTCATCTACTTTAAGTATTTCTGTTTTTATTGTTATTTTTCCAGTTTTTTCGATTGAATCGAAAGCATTAACAAGTAGATTAAGAATCATCTGATCAAATTGAATTCTATTCATATTTATATAGACTTTTTCTTTAACCAAATCAAAATATATAGAAATATCTTTTTCTTTTGAATAATTAAAAATTTTTTTTATATCATATAATGCTTTATTTGCCTCAAATACCATTGTTTTAACTTGTTTTTTATGTGAAAAAAGTTTTATCCTTTCAGCCAATTTAAGTCCCTTATTTACAATTTCAAGGTTATCTTTCAAATTATTCTCAATTTCACTTAACTCATCATTTAAATTTATATCGTCGATACACATATTGTTATTTATATTGTTTGATTTATCTTTTAATTTTTCTTTAAGCTTGTTTTTTAGGCTAGTTATATTTTCAAAAGAAAAATGGAGATTTCCTTTAATACCAGCTAAGATATTATTAAAGTCATGAGATATTTCACTTGAAAATCTTCCCAATGCTTCCATTTTTTGAGATTGAGCGATCTGTTTTTCCATCTCTATCAATTTTATTTCATTCTCTTTTTGCTTGGTTATATCTCTAATACTGCCTACAATATATAAAGGTTTATTATCATTATCATAAATAATAGCAAAAAGATCAGATAACCACCTTAAAGAACCATCTTTATGTTTAAATCTATATTCATAATAATTTTTAGCATTAGATAAATTTTTAAGTCCTGCTTGATGCTTTTCCAATAATTTTATCCTGTCTTCTTCATATATTCTTTCCCAAAATAAACTTGGTTTTTCAATAAATTCTTTATCTGTAAATCCTGTTGCATCAAAACATGCTTTTGAAATATATTCCAATTTTCTAGTTGGTAAATGCTCCCTATAATGCATTTCAAGGGAATAATTCAATAGATCTGTAAAACAGCTTTTTTGATAATAAAGCTCTTTTAAGTAAAAATCTTTCATCTTAAATATTAAAATGCCTTGAAAAGTAAATCTAATAAGATTTATCTCTTCTACAAAAAATTGATCTCTTTCGGTTCCTATAAAAATCATTGCTTGCAAATCATCTTCTAAATATATTGGGATTATTATACCAGTATTAATTATATTATTAAAATAAATAGTTGATAATCCAGATTCAGCATTTTTTGTATTAAATTTTTTTATTTTTTTCTTATCTATTTTTATAACTATTGGTTCCTTTTTAATCTTTATAAGATAAAGGTTATTCTCAATTATTTCTTTGATTGGTTGAAGAATATCTTCTTTTGAAGTCTTCACCATTAAAGAATTTTTCATATAAAATAGCTGCTCTTTTTCCTCCCTAACTTGCATAGGTAAATAAAATAAAGTATTGGAGTCAAAAAAAACAAGAATAGATTCTGCAACTTTTTCTATTATTCTTTCATCTACACCTTGTTTTTGGAACTGTTTTAATAAAAACTCAGAGATATATTTTCTATATTCTAAAATATTTTTTTCTATTTTATTTTTGGCTATTACTACCAAATAAAATTCATCATTATTTTCATACAAATACAATCTTAAATTAACTGGAATGAAGGAATAATCTTTACCTATTAAAGAAGTTGATCTTATTAAATATCTTTTCTCTTTTAATTCTTTTATTACTTCAATTTTTTCTTTTTTACTTACTTTTTCAAAAAGATCGCTAAACTTAAGATCTTTAATTTCATTTTTACTATAAGATAGGTTTTTATAAAAAGATGGATTCGCATAATAAAGCTCTTCATTATCGTTAACTATCTTGAAAACAAAAATTATATCATCTGATTGATCAAATGATAAAAAAATTAAATCAATTATTTTGGAATCAAAACTTAATTTATTATTAATATTTTCTTTTTTACTTTTCTCAATATTGCTCATAATATCAAAATTTAATTACTATTTTATCGACTTTACAGATAAAGATTATTATTTAATTTAAAGTTTTCAACAAAATTCCAACTATAAAAATATTCCTTTTTAGCTTCATTATAAGAAATAAAATCTATAGAGAGATTTTTTCTTTTATAAATTTCTTTCTTCATAAATTCTTTTGCTTTTTTGTATAAATTTATATTCATAAAATTGTAATCACTTAACAAGGTTAAAGGTTTTGGAATTAAAGGATTTATTGAGATAGAAAAAAAAGGAGTTCTTTTATATTTTTCATAAATCAAAGATTGAGCCATATCAATAAATTCTATTATTGATTTTGCCTCATCTATTAATGCAAGTTCACTTTGGTTTTCATCATTTTCTGGATTTAAAGCTTTTAAACCAAGTATAAAATAGAACTTAAACTTAAATATCTTATTTTTAGACGCATTTTGAATGAAATCGAAAATTTGAGAGTTTGTAAACTTTTTACCTATCTTAAATCTTATTTCTTCTATTGCTGTTTCTGGTGCTATGGTTAATGTTTTTAGGTTTAATGTCGATATAACTTCCAAAAATTCTTCATTAATACTATCAACTCGTAAAGATGAAAAATGCAAAGTTGCATCTGGAAAATTTTTCTTAATTTCTTTTATATATTTTATTGGAGGAGAAAATGCTGATATCAAACCAAAATTTTTTGTTTTTGAGTAACCAATAGATAATTTTTCTAATATTTCATTTAAGTCAAATAATCTATATTTATTATAGAGATTTTTCATTGTGCAAAAAAAACAATTAAATGGACAACCTCTTGATATCTCTATCAAAAAATAGTTTGGGAAAGCAGATTCTTCTGAAATAAAAATAGAATAAGCTGGCGTTTTAGTATCAGAAATCTTATTAAATTTATTATTAAATTCCAATAATTTTAAGTTAAGACTTCTTTTATAACCTAAAAACAAATTAGAATTAATTTCTTTTTCGTTGAGTATTGATTTTGATTTATCAATTATTATCTCTTTTTCATTAAATATAGATTTTGATTTATCTATCAATTTATTTATTTCAATCTCTTTTTCATCAAAAATCTCTTTTCCATTGAAAAATTCTTTGACATACTCGGAATCGATAAATTTTAAATCTTCAATTCTAGTGAAATCAGCAAAGTACTGCTCGCTATCTCCTATTGCTATTTTCTCTGCAATATCTGTAAAAAGAAATGGGCTTAAACTGACAGCAGATCCACCAATAATAATTTTATTAGTCTTTAATTGAAATTTATTAAAATATTTCCATAAATTCTCAACATCATTTTCAAATGAAATAGAGATAAAGATATATTCGAAATCTTTTAGTTTTTTCTCTGTATCATATGATATAAAATCACCTTTTAGTCTATCAAAAAAAAATCTAACTGGTTTATGCCCAATAAAAGAAAGATTTTTAAATATGATATGAAAACCTAAGTTTGAACAGGCTACCTTATATTCATTTGGATAGACCAAAGCAACTTTCTTTGAAAAAGAAAGATTCTTTATTTCATCTATTGTCCAGGTTTCGTCAGCTTTATCAAGAGATCTAATCATTTTTTTCAGAAAATCTTTTTTGTTTTAAGAAAGCTGGAATTTCAGCATTCTCACCAAATATCTGTTTTTTTAAAGCTTCATAAGTATCAAAAGCAATGATTCTTTCAGTCGCGCCATTTGCTACTTTTATTTCAGTTTTACTATCCTCTTTTAATTGCTGCATTTCTTCTTCTTTATCGCCTAAAATATTGACTTCGCCTGTTATTTCTTTTTCAATAACTTGCTCATCTTTCAATGAAAAACCAGTAGCAATTATAGTGACTCTTATTTTTTCTTGATCCTTAAATGATTCATTTTTAATAATTCCCAAAATTACCATACTGTCTTTATCCATCTTTTCAGATACAGTCTTCATTATAAGGTCATACTCATTCATCTGGAAGTCACTTCCGCATTCAACATTAACTATAGCATATTTTGCTCCATCTATTGCCACATTTTCGATTAAATTATTTGAAATAGCCTTGTTAACTGCTTCGAGTACTCTATTCTCCCCTGTTCCCTCTCCTATGCCAAGTAAAGCATAGCCTTGATTTTTCAAAATTGTTTTTACATCTTGAAAATCGACATTTATAAAACCATTTTTCGTAAGCAAATCAGCAAGACCCTGAACACTATGTCTTAATATATCATCAGCCATTGAAAATGCAGTAAATAATGAAATTGATGTTTTTGCTACCTGTGTAAGTCTATCGTTAGGAATTACTATTAAGGTATCTACAAATTGTCTTAACCTTTTAATACCTTCCTCAGCCCTTGCTATCTTTGCTTTACCTTCAAAACTGAAAGGTTTGGTAACCACAGCGATAGATAAAGCGCCAATATCTCTTGTTATTCTTGCAATGACAGGTGCAGCACCTGTACCTGTACCACCACCCATTCCTGCTGTTATAAAAACAAGGTCAGCATCTTTTAACGCTTCTCTAATCTTTGCTTGATCTTCTTCGGCAGCTTTTTCACCAATTTGAGGATTAGCACCAGCACCAAGACCTTTTGTGATTTTTGAACCTATTTGAATTTTTATCTTTGCTTTAGAACTTACTAAAGCTTGTTTATCTGTATTAATACATATGAATTCAACATCATTGATTTCAGAATCAATCATATGATTGACAGCATTTTGTCCACCACCACCAACACCAACAACTACAATTTTAGGAATTGGTAAAGAGTTATCTTCACTTTCAGTAACTCTGATCGAAAAATCCATCTCCCCCTCCCCATATGGTGTTTCCCGCCACCATTTTTACTTTTTAAAAATGGAAAAAACTAAAGATAAAATAATTATATCAAAAAATAATATTTTATATAATTTATATACTTAATTTGGCATCTTTATAAATTATAAAATCTATTTAAAAAATTTCAAATAATTTTCAACTATTTTGAAAAAAAAGATTTAAATTTTTCAAAAAAACCTTTTTTATCTTTTTCTTTAACTTCAAGTTTAGTATCTTCAAGGCTTAGAAGTAAAAGCCCAACTAAAACAGAGTACTCTGGCGAAAATATATTGTTATTTACAGAACTAAAACCATAAGGGAATCCAATTCTAACTGGAATTTTAAGATATTCATAGCAAAGTCTTTCGATTCCTTGAAGTTTTGAACCTCCTCCAGTTAAAACTATTCCCGATGGAATTTTTTTCCTTAAATCTCCCTTATTTATATAAAAATTTACTTGCTCTAATATCTCTTTTACTCTTGCTTCAATCACCTCAGATAAAAATTTTTTTGATTCTAATTTCGAAGGATTTGCACCAATTGCAGGAATTTCTATCTTTTCCTCATTATCAACATCTTCAGAATATGCATAACCACTATTTATCTTTAAATTTTCAGCTTCTTTTATAGGTATTTTAAGCATAATAGCAATATCTTTTGTTATATTAGAGCTACCAATAGGAATAACAGCTGAATATATAACTGCATTGTTGTAATAACAGATTAGATCTGTCGTTTCTGAACCTATATCTATAAGTATAACGCCAAGTTCTTTTTCATCTTCAGAAATGCACGCGGCAGCAGAAGCAAGCGATGAAATAATAATATCCTGAAAACTATAACCAGATCTTAATATTGCGTTTTTTAAGTTTAATAGAAGCATCATCGAACCAGTAACTAAATGCACGGAAGTTTCCAATCTAACTCCAGTCATACCGACAGGATCTTTGATATCAACCTGATCATCAACAGTATAATGCTGTTCAAGTACATGTATCATCTCTCTTCCCTTAGGTATAACTACAGTTCTAGCAGCATTAATTACCCTTTTTACATCTTCTACTGTAATTTCTCTATTTTTACCAGAGACAGCAACAACCCCTGTGGAGTTTGAAGAACTTATATGATCCCCACTTATATTTATAGTCAAGGAGGATACTGTTTCCCCTGCCATTACTTCAGCTTCAGTTATAGCTTCAATGATATTTTTTGTAACAGCTTCAATATTAGAAACAACGCCTTTTCTAATCCCTTTGGAAGCTGTTTGCCCAAATCCAATCAATGAAAACTCTTGATTTTCATCTACCCTAGCAATACCACAGCAAACTTTAGAAGAGCCAATATCACATGCAGCCAGAATTCCACTTTTCAATCAAATTTCTCCTATTCAAGAATAATTCTTGCTATATCAGAATAAGTAAAATCAATATATCTTATCCTGCTAAATCTTGTGTCTTCCTGTTTATCCCTCATAAAAGAGAATAATAGCCTTAAGTTTTTCAGTTTAGTTTTATCAACAAATGAACCGAACAATATAATATTTTTATATCTAACTGGAATACCAAAAATATCTCCTTTGTCTACAATAATTTCGGATAATTGATAATCTTCATTATATAAATCTATTTTATTATCTGGAAATTCTATTTTTTCGCCTTTATTGAATATTTTGTCAAATTCCATAGAAACTATATAGTAATTCAAAATTGTACTATCGAAGACTTTTCTTAAAACTATAAAATCTTTAGTAATCTGATAAAAAATTCCTTTTCCCCTATCATAAACTATACAGTAAGGTTTTTTTTCAGAAACTAAAAAATTGACTTTTTTTATTGAAGTATAATGAACCTTTACCTTATCAATATAATACAATCGTTCAATTCTGTTTTCAAAATTTGGTAATAGACTCTGCAGAATAGTTTTATCTTTTATTATATTATAAAAATCTTGCTTAAAATCAGTAGATAAACCAGAAAATCCTAAATCTATTTGAGATAATTTTATTGAATTTAAATATATAATAAAAATAAAAACAACAGTAAAAATCAATATTAAAATCAATAAAAATAATAATCTTGATCTTTCGTTTCTATCATTTCTTAAATTAAATTTATCCATTGCATCAAATTTCATCTTTTTAAAAACCCTTAATATTATTTAAATTTAATTGTCTATAAATTTATCATTCATTAAATTAAATATTATCAAATTTTTAATAATTTTGCAATTTTGCAATTTAATCTGAATCATAAGTTTCAAATCTTGCTTTTGTTTTAACTCTTATTTTTAATAAGACAAATATCATAATCATAGAAACAATTAAAGAAGAACCTCCATAGGAAACAAAGGGGAGAGTCACTCCAGTAGGAGGAATTAAATTCAATGCTACAGATACATTAATAATGACTTGAATTAAAAGCATTGAAACTGAAAAGCTTGCAAATAAAAAATCAAATTGATTGGATGTATCATGGCAAATTATATATCCTCTTATCAGTATAATTATATAGCAAAACAATATAAATATCCCACCGATAATTCCAAATTCACAAACAATACTTGCAAAAGCAAAATCAGAATATGAAAGTGGTAAATATTCTCCATTACTCATTGTCCAGCCCAAACCTCTGCCAGTAAGTCCCCCTAGCCCGATAAATCTTAATGCCTGATAATTTTGAAAAGATAGACTACCAGCATTCGCCTTAGGAATTAAAAATGCAATAATCCTATTAATTCTATACTGCTCTGAAAATATTAAAATGATAAAAATAGATAAGGTAAGAAATAAAAAATAAATAATATTAGCAGTTGGAACTCCTATTATCATAAATGTAAATATCAAAAATATTCCTATTAAAAATGAAGTTGAAAGATCTTTTTGAATAAAAATAAGAAATAAAATTATAGTAGCTATTATAAGTGGGAAAAGTAAATCATTTTTAAAAGAATATTGAGAATCTTTTTTCTTTGAAAACCAGTAAGAAAAAGTCAAAATTAGATATAGTTTACTTATCTCTGAAGGCTGAATCGAAAAATACTTAAAAGTTATCCACCTGTATGATCCATTTATTTCAACTGATTTTTTAAAGATAATTGGTATCAATAATAAAATAAGCATTATTATAGAAATAGGGATGAAGTATGATTTTATAATTTTTTCTAAATTTAAAAAATAAAATATTACTCCCGAAATAATTGATATTAATATTAAAATCAGATGTTTTATAAAGATTTGTTTTCTTATAGGATAATCTTTATATTGAATCTGTGTTTGTGAAAAAATATTTAAGGTTCCTATTAACAATAAGCAAAGAACAGATAGTAAAATATAAAAATCAAAATTTTTTTTCATACTTTATCTATAAAATAATATCTATTTTTTGAAAATAATATCTATTTTTTGACATTAATAAAAACATCTTATATAGCCTTTTTGATTAAATTTTCTACAACCTCTTTATCTGAAAAATGATATTTTACCCCTTTAATTTCCTGATAATCTTCATGTCCTTTACCTGCAATTAATAATGCATTATTATTTATTTTGCTTATTAAATCTATACCTTTTTCAATTGCTTTATATCTATCTATTTCTACAACATAATTTTCTTTACTTATTCCAGTAAGTATATCTTTAATAATTTGATCAGGTTCTTCATTCCTTGGATTATCTGAAGTTACAATTACAAAGTCGGAAAATTCAGTGGCAATTTTTCCCATAGCTGGTCTTTTTGTCTTATCTCTATCACCCCCACAACCCATTATTGTTATTATTTTTTTATATCCCGCATCTTTCAATGTCAAAATCGCATTTTGTAAAGAATCAGCAGTATGTGCATAGTCAATAAAAATATCATTATTATTATATTCAATTCTTTCCATTCTTCCAGGAATTGATAATCTTAAAAAAATCTTTTTTGCTTTTTCTATATAACTGAAAAATTTTTTAGAGTCCTTTTTTTGATGAACTATTAGATAATTAAAAATCTGAGCTATGCTATGAACTATATTGTAAGAATTCACTTTCCCTATAAGATTTGTATCTATTTCAATGATTTTTTTATCTTCTGGTAAATTATAAAGACTCAATACCTTCTTAGAAATTTCAATTTTTATGTTTAATAATCTATTAATATATTTTGTCTCAACGATACGAAAATCAGAATCTTTATCATATCCATAATTAAAACTTATAATGTTATCAAGTTTTTTTAGCTCTTTTTTTATAAGATTTGAATTTGAATCATCAAGATTATAAATTAATGTCTTTATACTCTTTTTAGAATTGGCAAGTTGTCTTATAAATGCGATTTTTGCATCATAATAATTTTCCAATGTTTTATGAAAATCAAGATGATCACTTGTCATTGTTGTAAAAGAAAGATTATCAAAAGAAATGCTCGCAAGTCTTTTTTGAACACTTGCGATAGATGTCGCTTCCATAAAGATAAATCTAACGTCTTTTTCGTATAGATTTTTAAACATATAATAGATATCTTTTATTTCTGGGGTTGTAGGAGTTGTCTGATTAAAATTATATTTTATTCCATTTAAGTTTACCCCTAAAGTTCCTATTGAAGCTGATAAACCAAGTAAACCTGAAAAAAGTATATGAAGTATTGTTACCATAGAGGTTTTTCCATCAGTTCCGGTAACAGCAAATATTTTAAGTTTCTCATCAATCAAATCATATTTATATTTATAAATATATGCCATCATCAAACGACTATTTTCTGATTTTATTGCAACAACTTTATGAGATAAGCAAAATGAATTTAAATCTTCATCTTTTAATAAAAAATCTGTATTTTCTATAAATATTACTTTACATTTTTGAGCAATCTCTCTTATCTTAAGGTGACTATCAAATTTTTCGCCTTTTATTGCTATGAAAATATTACTATAATTTTCTATAGATTGATTTTTTTTTAAAAGAATTTCTTCAAAACTATTTTCAATAATTTTTTTTTCTTTAAGTTTTTCTTTTTCAGTCTCTTTTGAAACTTCTCTTGTGTCAGTAAAAATATTTTTAACAATAATCTTTTCTAAAACTTTTAATGGATCAAATATTTCAAAATCGATATTATTGTTTTTTAAAAATCCTATTAAATCATTTAAGTAAAATTTATTCATTTTTATCTTCTTTAGGTTTATTATCTTCTTTTTGGATAATTATCAAGTCATCTTCATTCAAAGGTCTTAAATTCTCATTTTCAACGCTTTTAGATAAGTTAAATATGGACAACTTTGATTTTAGTAAAATTTTTAAGTTATGATTTAATTTTTTTTCACTTTCAATTTCACTATCCAATTTTTTTTCTTTTTGAGCTATTTTTAAGTATATTATTGAAATTACAAGAATTATAAGGATAATTAATAATATCAGGAAAAAATTCGTTCTCATAAAAATATCCTATATCTTCACAAATACACGTAGTTTAGCCGATCTTGCACTTGGGTTTGCTTTTATTTCTTCATAATCTGGCAATAATGGCTTTTTATTTATTGGTTTGAGACTTAATAAATTATTTTTAATAAAATTTTTTACTATTCTATCCTCACCACTATGATAGGAAACAACTGCAATAATTCCGCCTTTTTCTATTAAATTTAAAGATTTTTCAAGAACAAATTGCAGATTTTCAAGTTCATTGTTTACTTTGATTCTTAATGCCTGAAAAACTTTAGTTGCAGGATTCTTTTTTCTATCTTTTTTCACAGTAAGGATAATTTTGACAAGCTCTTGATTTGTTTCAATCTTTTTATTTTTACGATAATTTACTATTGCGTTTGCTATTTGTCTCGACATTGTCTCATCAGCAAGATAATAAAATAAATTGGCTAATTCTTCTTTACTGTAATTGTTTATTATATCGTAAGCACTTTCTTTTGCATCTTTGTTAATTCGCATATCCAATCTTGAATCTTTATTAAAACTAATACCTTTGCTTGATTCTTTTATATGAAACATTGAGATTCCTAAATCAAAAACAATAAATTTTAGTTTCTTATTTATTAAAAATTCTTCTTTTAAGATTTCATCTATATTTATAAAATTATTATTGATAAGATATAATCTTTTTTCATTTAAATACTTTTGTTTAACTATATTAAATATTTCAGTATCCTGCTCGATTCCTAAAACATATAATTTTTTAAATTTTTCTAAAAATATATCTGTATAACCGCCTTCTCCAAAACAAGCATCTACTATCAAATTATGCTCATCATCTATATCTTGGGGAATAAAATCTAAAATTTTATTTATTAAAACAGGGATATGATAATTAATATCAACCTCCTAAATTCTTAATTTTTTAAAGGATAAGATCATAAGATTTCATATTTTTCTATTAAATAACTCTTCTATTAAATAATTTCTTTTATTTAAATAAATTTCAATTATTATTTAAAATTACTGGGGCTTTGAGCCCCAGCTTCCTCCCAGTTTTTCAAGAGTTAAAAATTTCCCCTCCCAAAAATTTTTCTCTTGAAAAAAAAACAAAATCAATTATAATAAGAATCAGTCATAGATTCAAATCATCTAATCTACTTATCAGTTGAGATAGTTGGTCAGAAGAATTACTAATATACCCCTCCCAGTAATCTTCTGACCATATCTCTATCTTATTCAAAGCTCCTAAAAACACTACATTCTTTGCAATTTTGGCGTGATCAATTAAATTTTTTGGTATTACAAATCTTCCTTGTTTATCTACTGTAACCTCTTTTGCAGGAAAAATAAAATAACGAAGAAATGTTCTATCTGCCTCATTTTTATAAGACAATTTTTGAGATAGATATTCAAGTAGTTGCTGCCAGATTTTTATAGGATATAAAAGAATTGACTGTTCCATTCCTTTAGTTATAACCCAATGCTCTGAATCTTCCTTTTCATTCTCTAAAGTATCTCTAAAAGATGCTGGTAAAGCAGTCCTACCTTTATCATCTATTGAAAATCTAAATTCACCAAAAAAATTTATCATCCACTATTCACCACTATTCACCATATAAATAGAACATATTTTTCCTATTGTCAAGTTTTTTGAGTAATTTTTTTAATATTTTTTGAAAAATTTTACTTTTAATTATAAAATTAAACAAGATGAAATTTTGAATTTTTCTGATAATTAAATTCAAAAAGTTTTTGAAAAATAAATTACTTTAAAAGTAAAGTATTTTGAAAAATAAAATGAAAAAATAAGGTATTTGAAATTTAAATAAAAATTTTATAAAATAAAGAATTGAGGGAAAAAGTGTCAAAAGAAATCTTTCAAATTAAGACTTATTCACTTAAAAATCTTAAAAGAGTGGCTTATCTTATAGCTGAAGAAATAAAAATTCCAGCTTCCATAATATTAGAAGGAGATTTAGCTTCTGGAAAAACAACATTAATAAGAGAATTGGCATATTTTTTTAGAATTGATAAAATGAAAGTCGATTCTCCTACTTTTACAATTGTTAATAATTATTCTGGAAGAATAAAGCGAAGTAGATTAAATTTTAATCATTTTGATCTTTATAGGATAGAAGACACCAAAGATCTTATTTCTCTTCCTTTTGATTATTTTTTCAAAGGAAAATACATAAATTGTTTTGAATGGGGGAAGAAATTTCTTCCCACCATCTTTGAATATTCAGAAAGAGTTTATATTATTAACATAACAGCAGATAATTATTTAAAAAATGAAGAATTTAGAAGAATAAATCTTTCAGTTGTCGAAAACTCTGATATCTAATCAGGTATTTAATCAGAAATCTTTGGTTCACCTTTTTTAACAAATTGCATTAATATAAAGGCAATCATCATACAGATAGCGGTATAAATAAAAACAACTCTAAATCCAATCCAATCCATTAAAAATCCGGCAATTGGAGGAGCTAATATTGCTGCTGTTTGAGAGAATGTATAATAAAGGCCAGTATAAATACCCATATCATCGTAGGTTGCCATCTGCCATAGCATAGGGAAAGAATTTGTTATAACACTTACCCAGAAAATACCAAATAAAAATAGAAGTCCCCAAAAAAGATAAAGATGAATCGATTGGGACAAATTGATAGAATCTGCAAAAGGTTTCGAGAAGAAGATCAATAATATTATTATAAAAATACCAATAAGTGAAATAGAGATTGTTTTTTTCCTGCCAATTTTATGAGCAACAATGCCTGAAGGAACTGCAAATATTGCATATGCTAGTCCAACCATTCCAGGTGAAATTCCAGCAGTTCCTTTTGTTACTCCAATAAATTGCATAGCATACATTGTTACAAAAGGAAGAACCCCTTGATATCCTAAAAACCAGAATAATAAAGAAAAAAGTATTAAAACTGCACTTTTATCCTCTGCTGAAAATATTAGTTTCAAAGATTTACCTATTGAAACTTTTTTCTCACTTTCTCCTCTTTGTTTCTCTTTAACTGTTATGAAGAGGATAATTGTTGCAAGAATAACTAAAAGGGCAGCAATGATAAAAGGAAGTTTATCCTTACTATTGCCAATAATTGGAAGATTAATAGAAAGATCCATTAATTTTGCTAAAAATAGACTCCCTATTATTGTCGCAATGCCACCCATAGTATTTATAACTCCATTTGCCTCAGATCTAAAATCAGCAGGAACAGTATCTGGCATTAATGCCACAACAGGTCCTCTTGCAGATTGCTTAAAAATATTAAGTAAAAACAGAACTATGATTAAAGCAGCAAGACTTTTTAAGTAACCAAAAGGTATCAATGCAAAAAATATTGCTGACATAGGGAGTGTTACCAGAATATAAGGCATTCTTCTTCCAATAGATGTTCTTGTTCTATCGGAAATTGCTGAAACTATTGGTATCAAAAATATAGCAAAGATATTGTCGATTGTCATTATTGAGCCGATAATTCCCTTACTTGAAATATATTTTTGCAAAAATATAGGAACAAAAGAATCGTATAAAGGATCCATCATCCCCATAGTAAAAAAACCAAGTCCTATCAAAAAAGTTGTTAAATAAAAAGATCTTTTTGATTCTTGCTCCATAATCACCTCTTGTATGTTTTAATAATATTAAAAAAAAATTTATAATTTGCAAATAGTTTTTAATCAAAATAAGTATCAGATAAATATTTAATTATAGAATTTCAGTATAAACCGAAAAATAAATAAGCGAAAAGGAGTTTGCTATGTATCGAGTAAGTTCTTCAATGCATACTTTAAATATTCAAAAAGATATGATGCGCCTGGAGGGGAAAATATTTGAATCAAATAATGCTATCTCTTCTGGAATTGCCTTTTCAAGACCAAGTGAAAATCCTGCATCGTTTTTAAGTTCACTAAGGCTAAGATCATCTTTGTCTCAGATATCTCTTTATAAAGATAATGCAAATTTTGCTAAAGAAAATCTAGATTTCATAGATTCAAATATACAACATATGACAAATGTTCTTCAAAGGCTAAGAGAATTAATAATTCAAGCTGCAAATGGGACTCTTGAAGAAAAAGATAGAGAAAATGTAAGAAGAGAGGTCTTGCAGTTAACCTCTCAAATTGCAGCAACGGCAAACGAACAGTATAATGGAAGATATCTATTTAGCGGTTTTGAGACTTTGCGACCACCATTTGTAATAACAGAAATAGAGGGAGAACTACAGTCTATTAACTATGTAGGAGATAGTGGAGAAATGACTGCTGATATAGGTAATTCAAACAAAGTTGCTTTTTCTATACCTGCAAGCAAGTTATTTTACTCTGAAAATCAAACAATAATCCCTGAAAAAAATTTGGCAAATTTCATAGCAACAGAAGATAGCACTATCAAAATAAATAATACTGAAATAAATATCTATAAAGGGGATACAATAGATGTAATAATAGAAAGAATAAATAAAGCAAATACAGGAGTTAAAGCTAACTTTGATATCAATACATCTGAATTTTATTTTGAAACAACTTATCCTCATCAACCTTTTTTTGAAGATATCAAAGGTAACCTTTTACAAAAAATGGGAATTATAGATCCTATAGGTAAACCTCCTGCAAATCTTGCAAGAAATGTAAGAAAATTTGGAGGAAGTCTTTTTGATCAGTTGATAAATTTCTCTAACGCATTAAAATCAAATGATATTGAATCATTATCTACAAGAACACTTGCCCTTATCGATAATTCAATTAATAATTTGATTAAATATCAAGCTGAGATTGGTTCAAGATCAGAAAAAGCATCACTTGCATCAAATCAATATGAAAATCTTTCTTTGATATTACAAGATCAGTTATCAAATAATCTTGAAACAGATGTTACAAAAACAATTACAGACTTAAAATCCTATGAATTAATGCATCAAGCAGCATTACAAATTGGTTCAAAAATATATGATTTAACTTTATTAAACTTTATCCGTTAAATTTTTTGTTTTAATTGGAGGAATTTGTGAACAAAAATTCAACTACAATTATAAAAAATATAAATCTTGGTTCTTTTAAGGTTGATGAATCTCAAAAAATTTCTTTTGATGAAGGAATTTTTGGTTTTGAACATATTAAAGAATATTATCTAATAGATGCGAACCTTGCACCTTTTATGTTACTTCAATCTTTAGAGGATGAGGCTATAGGTTTTATAGTTTGCGATCCATTTCTGTTTTTTTCTGATTATGAATTTGATCTTTCAGATGAGGCTAAAAATCTTTTAGAGTTAGAAAAATCAACAGACTTGCTTGTTTTAGTCATAGTAACATTATCAGATAAAATAGAAGAAGTCTCTGCAAATCTTGTAGGACCTATTGTAATCAATATAAAAACACATAAAGCCATGCAATATATTGTTAATAACCCTAAGTATACTACAAAACATTATATATTTTCGAAGTAGCCAAGGTATTTTAATTTATAATAAATAATAATAAGGAAATAGCATGCTGGTACTATCAAGAAAAACAAATCAAAGTATAATGATAGGTGATGATATTGAAATAATGATTGTAGATATTAAACAGGATCAGGTAAAAATAGGAATAATCGCTCCAACTTCAATAAAAATCTATAGAAAAGAGATTTATGACGAGATAAAAGCAGCTAATATTGAAGCCCAAAAAATTTCCCCTGAAAGCCTTAAAAAGCTGCTTGATAAAACCCCAAAAAAAGATGAAAATAATGATAATTAGAAAATAAAATTAAAAATTGAAAAATATTCGTAAATAAAATTATTTTATAAATTTATAAATCTCTGGTAAAGTATCAACTACAATATCAATCATAGCATCCACACCTTTTTGAATAAGATCAGATTCTGCTCTTTTTTTCTCAAAAACAATATCTGAAACTGTCAATAAAGCAGTTGCTCTTTTCCCATATTTTTTAGCAAGACCAAATAAGGCGTAACTTTCCATTTCAACTGCTAAAGTTCCATAACTGCTAAATTTTTTATATAAATCAAAATTATCTTCATAAAAAGTTTCTGAGGTAAGTATATCCCCGAAAATTAATTTTTTATTTTTAGCTTTTGCAGTTTGATAAATAGCCAAATTCAATTCAAAATCTGATGATGCTGAAAAACAAGCTCCATCAAATTTTCTTGAAAAAATATCATGACTCGAAGATGCAGATGTTGCTAAAATAACATCTGTTAAATTAGAATTAGAATTTATTGAACCACATGTACCAACTCTTATTAATACCTCAGCACCTAAACTTATAAGTTCCTCAACGACTATAGATAGTGAAGGTGTTCCCATACCTGTCGTTTGAACCGAAATAGGAAATCCATTGCATACTCCAGTATAACCATACATTAAGCGGTAATCAGTATATTTTTTAGGTTTTTCAAAGTATTTAGTAGCAATATATTCTGCTCTTTGAGGATCTCCAGGGAGTAAAACAACTTTGGCTAAATCTTTAGGCTCACCTCTTACATGTATGGGCATAAAACCTCCAAATATTAATTTTATTTATTTATAATACCAATAAAATATAAAATAAAACTGATTAAACCAATAACACCTAATAATGGATAATATATAATTGGTATAGGTATTAAAGTTCGTGCAACAAGGGTTTTGGATAAACCTATAAAGATAAAATAGAATATCATTATAGTGCATATCGAAGTAAAAAGTGAAATCCCAAGATTTAACCTTGGGAAGGCTTTTACTATTGCAAAACCAGCAAAAGCAAATAATATACAGGAAATTATAAGACCAATCTTAAAATGTAGTTTTTCTTCTATAAAACGATAAGAAGATTTATCCTCACCTTTAGCTTTATATTCTTTGATAATATTGTCTAGCTTCTTTATTGTGTACATCAAAAAACTTTCGCCTACTGCACTAATATTTGGCTTAAAAAAAAGTAGATACAATTTATCAAATTTTGCTATCAAATTTCTTTGATCTTGATAATTAATAATATAATCACCATCTATTAATGTTAATGAAATTATACCTAAACTATTAGGATTGTCTTCAATAATAGCCTTTTTTGCATAAACTGAATTATAAGATTTTGCAGAACTTTGAGTAATTACAACATCATAATAGATTTTATTATTATTGTTTCCAGAAGAGGATCCAACATATATTTTATAATTTTTATATGGCATTACTTTGCCTTCTTGAATAATAGATTGAATAGTTCTCATCTGCCCTTTGATTAAAAGTTCAAGATAAATTTTATTAGCATAAGGGTATAAATAATCCATATCAAGATATACTAAAATACATACTATTAATGCAAATATCAAAACTGGTTTTAAGAAAACTTCTACTTTAGCGCCAAAACTTCTTAATGCTAAAATTTCACTATTAACAGCCATAAAACCAAATAGTAAGGCATTACCAAGATTCAATCCAACAGGCATAGATACAAATAAATGCATGGGTACAGTCAATATTAATAACCGTAAAATATACCAGAATGATAAATATTCAAGACTAACCAATTCTAATATTACTCTAACCTGACCAAGGACAAAAAGAAGAACAAAGATACTTGTTGAACCTAAAAAATAGACAAAAATCTGTTTATAGTAATATTTATCAAATTGAGATAAAGATAAAAACCTTTTCATTTTTATAACCTTTTAAATAATTTTTTTTCAAATTAAATATTTTTTTTCAAAATTAAATTAGGAAACAAGTTATTTGTTTTTATTACAAATATCTATCCAGCCAGAAATATAAAATTAAATATAAAAGTTGCTATGTTATTCATTTTTATTATAGATAGCCACTCCATCATTTAGCGAAGATATCAGCAAAAAACCATTGTATTCAGCCAAAGAAGTAATATTATCTGAAAAAAATTTGGTAGAAGTATTTAAGTTTTGAAATTTACCAGAAATTAGATTAAAAATATATAATCCATTTTTCAAACTCCCAACATATAGATTATCATTTATAACAACACAGGATCTGGTATATGAAACCATATCAGCGGTCAATAAAAGACTAAATGAACCATATCTTGCAGAATTATCAGATATATTTGCTCTATATATACCATTTTTATAAGTTACAAAATATACAAAATCGTTCTTTTTATATACATACTTTACATCACTATCATTAAATAAGTGATATAAAAGCCTTTGCTCATTCAAATCATATATATAGGCTCCCTTTTGGTAAGTAGCAACATAAAGTAAGTCCTGTATACAAATCGCTTTTTCTATTGTATAATCTTTGTAAATATTCACTAAATCTTTTTTCTTTTTATTATAGACATATATACCATTATAATGGGTTGTTGCTACTATATATTTATCATCTTCGAATATTGATGAATATTTTTTACCGTAGGGAAAGATAGATAATCTTGATATTATCATATTTGATTTTATATATTCAACTTTCTGGGCAAAAGAAAGCTCAGAATATTTTTTCATATCAATATTTGAAAAATCTATACTATTTATGCCATCATAAGTACAGATAAGTATTCTTGATTCGTATGTATGAAAATCTCTAATAAGATTCGAATAAAGATTTGAATTTGAGGTTTGAATTAATTGAATGAGATTTCTTGACTCATCATAAAGATAAACACCATCCAAAAATGTTCCTAAAAATATAAAACCTTTTATTGTTCCAACCGCATAAATAGCTGACTTTTTAAAAAACTCATCATTATGAAAAACTATGAAAAGTATTTTTTCTCTTTCTTTTTTAATAAATTCTTCACTTAAAGGATTTAATAAACTATAAAATATTAATTCTGAATCTGATGGATCTTTCATCAATTTTTCATATTCTGAATATTCGACTAAATCTTTTGAATATTGAATATTAATAAAAGCCAGCAAATTATAAAGGTAGGAAGGAGGATTTATAGAATTGTTTTTAATAACATCCAAAGTTATAGATTTTGCTTTTGCTGGATTTTCCATCATAAGGTAGCAGTAGGCATAAATGTAATCTAAAAAAATTTTTTGTTCTTTATCTAAAGTTTTTACTTCTGCATCTGTTAAACTTTGATACTTTGAGATATACGGTAGATACATCTTCTGAACATATATACTCATAAAACGAAAGAAAAGCATCAATCCTTTTTTTGATGAATAATAGAACTCTTTATTATAATTTGAGTATAAAAAGTCATACAAATTTTGAAGATTTTCTTTTATATTAAATTTTTCCAAAAGATAAGGTAAAATAATAACAAGTCTATCTTCAGAAGTCTTATTAAGATATATTAGTGAAAGAAAATAATAGATTGAAAGATCTTCACTAAGTAAAGGGTTTTTGTCTCTTATTAAGTAAAGTTCAGTAAAAATTTTAATAGCTTCTTCAAATTGAAATTTGTAAAATAGCGATACTGCAAGTTCATATTGACTCGAGAAATTTGTCTCATAAATTATAGGGGTTTTTAATTGCGTAGGTTCATTGTTTTTCTTCTCTGGGCAACTGGAAAAAGAAAAAAATATTAGTAACAATATAAAAAATATAAGAAAATAAAAAGCCCTCTTTTTCATCACCTTAAAAATATATATCATTTGCTTTTTTTTTCAATCTATTTTGAATATATTGCGTAGCAAATTTTGAATATATGGCAAATTTTGAATATATGTATGTAACAAATTTTGAGTCTATAAATAAAATTCTTAAGTTCATTATTAGCAAATATTGAATGGAATAAATTTTGAATCTAATCTGCTTGACACATTCTCTTTTTAATTATTTATTAACTTTATGGAGGAGTTATGAATGATAGAGTTGAAAAATTGATATCAAACTTAAATGAAAAGAATGTAAAGATTCATTTAGACCCCGAAAGGAGATTTTTAATAGAAAAATGTATCGAAAAAAAAGAGGTCTATGTTCTTAAAACAGGAACTTTATGTTCTATCACTCCAGCCCATTCCACAGGAAGAAGTCCTAAAGATACAGTTACAGTTAGAAGAGATTCAAATGAAGAAACAATAGATTGGGATTCCCAATATAATATACCTATCAGCAATGAAACTTTTGAAATGCTTTATGAAGATGCTGTTAACTTGCTTTCTCAGAAAGATGAAATATTTTTAACTAAAAGAACTGTTGGGGCAGATCCCTCATATGCTCTTACCATAATTTCTTTTTCTTCAAAAGCTGTCAATTCGCTTTTTACATTAAATATGTTTAGACCATTAGTTGATGATTCTCAAAGTGTATTTAAGGATAAACCTTTTCTACTACTCATGCTACCAGATGATTACTTAAACCCAGATAAATATAAGGGAAAACTCAGAATAAACCCTGAAACAGGTAAAACCACTCAAATGGCTATAGCTATAAATTATGAGGATAGAATCGGTATTGTTATCGGATCATCTTACCTTGGTACATGTAAAAAACTTATTTTTACTGTCATGAATTATTATCTTGTCTTTCACAATATTTTACCGCTTCATTGCTCCGCAAATGAAGGAGTCGATGGTGATATTGCTTTGTTTTTAGGTTTGTCAGGAACTGGTAAAACCACTTTATCTGCTTCACCAGATAGGAAACTTTTGGGTGATGATGAACATGGATGGTCGGATAATGGCATAGCAAACTTTGAAAATGGATGTTATGCTAAACTTGTCAATCTTGATCCGATTAAAGAGCCGGAAATCTATAATGCATGTTTTAGAAAAACAGATCCATTAAATCATGGTGCTATAGTTGAAAATGTTATGACCTATCCAGATGGCTCTTTTGATCTTTTTGACATTAGATTAACCGAAAACTCAAGAGGTAGTTATCCTCTATCATTTATTCCAAATATTAAAGAGTCAAGTGTAGGAAATCATCCCTCTGTCATTATCTTTTTGACAGCTGATGCTAATGGAGTATTACCACCAATATCCAAATTATCAATAGAACAGGCTCTTTTATGGTACCTTTTAGGTTACACATCAAAATTAGCTGGAACTGAAACTGGAATCAAAGAACCTCAATCAACATTCTCTCCTTTTTTTGGTGCTCCCTTTATGCCAGCATCACCTAAATTTTATATAGATCTTTTGCAGAAAAAGTTACAAAAATTTAATACAGATGTATTTCTTATTAACACTGGTTGGACAGGAGGTAGCTATGGTGCAGGCAAAAGAATACCTCTTTCTCTTACCAGAACTATGGTTAGAGCAGCAATAAATGGTGAACTTAAAAATATATTTACCGAAGAAGATAGTCTATTTCACTTAAATATCCCTACATCCTGTCCTGGTATTGAAAATAGTTCTATTTTAAATCCAGAGTCAACCTGGAAGGATAAAGCTTCTTTCAAACAAAGAGCAATAAAGCTTGCCGAAGAGTTTTCAAACTTTTATGATAAGATGTTCAAAGGTAAAGGCATACCAAAAGCGGTTGAAGATTGTTGCCCAGGCAAGTAGTTTCTTATCTTTAAATAAAAAAATCTTTTAAGAATTATTAAAACAAGAAAAAATAAAAAATTGATTTAATAATTGTTTAAAAAAAATACAAAATTAGAAAATGTAAAAATAAAAAAATAAATGGCTAAAATAAAGAAAAAAGTAATAATTTTTCTTTATATCACTCTTTTTCTTATATTTTTATTGTTATTATTCGACCTATATATATCAATATCAACTCAAAAAGAGATTTTTTCAGATCTTTATTCAATTAGAAATTACCAGTATTGCCTTTTACTTGGGACATCAAAATATGCAGTTAAAAATAGTGAAAATCTTTTTTATAGATATAGGATAGACACTGTTAAAAATTTATATGAAAGTCATAAGGTGAATAAGATAATATTAAGCGGTGATAGCAGAAAATCTTCTTACGATGAAACAAAATATATGAAAAAGGATTTACTAAACTTAAAGATACCAGAAGAAAATTTAATTGTTGATTCTGATGGCTTTAGAACGATTTATTCTATAATGAACTTGGTTAAAAAATATAATATAAGTGATGCCATAGTTGTATCTCAAAGATTCCATTTAGAAAGGGCTATTTTTATTGGTAAAATCTTAGGTTTAAAACTAGATGGTTTTGCTGCAAAACCTATATATGGATTTGCTGGATTAAAAATTCAAATAAGAGAAAGAGGAGCAAGAGTAAGACTTCTTCTTGACCTACTAAATTATTTTTTATTTGAAGATAGAAAATAATTATGAAAATAAAAAAAGATTATAAATATTAAAAATTTAAAGCTATAAAAAAAATCGATATAAAAAAATAAAATTAATTATTTGAAAAAAGAGGATTAAATGAATAGCGTTTGCATTCGAAGCCCTGGTAGAATAAATTTTATTGGAGAACATGTTGATTATATTGAAACTTTTTCTTGCCCTGCGACAATAAATCTGCATAATGATATAACAATACTAAAAACAGCTGGGAAATCAATAAGAATATATTCTGATAGATTCGGTAATTCTAAAGATATCGGATTCGAACAGATTTATAACACAAAAGATTATGATTTCAGTAAATTCTGGTATGGCTATTTTATTGCAGTGTTAAGGGCGCTAAATGATAAAGGGGTAAAAATCTTATCTGGATTTGAAGTAAAAGTTGTAAGCAACTTAGCAGATGGTGCTGGGCTTTCATCTTCTGCTTCAATAGAAGTCGGTTTTTTATATGGATTAAATGAACTTTTTTCTCTTGGACTTTCCAAAATAGAAATGGTTAAAATAGCAAGATATAGCGAAAATAAATATATGAATGCGCCTTGTGGAATAATGGATCAATATACAGTTATGTTTGGGAAAAAAAACTGCTTTTTATACTTAGATTATAGTCAGCTCACCCATTCTTATTGCTCTTTGCCTGATGATATAAGGTGTTTTATAATTGATACAAAAATCAAACATTCGATAGCTGCAGAAGGTTATAAAAAAAGGATTGAAGAGAAAGAAAAAATTGCAAATATATTAAAAGATAAATTTAACCTTTCTATTAGAGAAGCTGCTATTAGGTCTATAGATGATTATAAATTATATAGTGATATAGTATTAAATTTGCAAGATCCAGTTTTAAATAAAAGATTTAACCATTTTATTGCAGAAACAGATAGAACAAAGAAATTTTACAAACTTATAAAAGAAGAAAATTTTGAAAAAGCATTTTCACTTTTAAATCAATCTCATATATCTTTATCAAGTCTTTATGAGGTATCAACTACCGAAATTGATCAGCTTGTTTTTGATATTCAAAAGCTTGAAAATGTCTATGGTGCAAGGATGGTTGGAGGTGGCTTTGGTGGCAGCTGCCTTGTTGTAACAAAAAATGATTTTGATCCCGAAAAACTTAGGTTAACAGTAGATAATATCAATCAAAAATATTCATACAAAATTGATTTTTTTGAAATTAAAATAGATGACTCTGTTCACCTTTTATAATTTTTTTTTAAGTACTTTATAATATTTTAAGACTATTTAGTAAAATCCGTAAAAAGATAGGAAAGATGCAGAACAGATAAAAAACTTAAAATAAAAATTAAAATAAAAATTAAAATTAAAAGCAAAATAGAAAGCAAAATAAAAAGCAAAATAAAAATGCCATAAAAAAAACAATAAAAAAACACAATATATAAATAGGAAGCAAATAAACCTTTAATATTATAATAAAAATAGAATAAAGGATCATAAATGGAAAAATTTAGTAAGAATTTTGAGCTATCTGTAAATATAAAGAAAAAAGAGCTTATCGATATTTGTAAGCAAATTGTCGAAAAAAATCTTGTTGCAGGAACCTGGGGGAATGTTAGTTGCAAAATAGATGAAAATTTTATAATAATTACTCCAAGTGCTATAAGTTACGATAAACTTGATGAAGAAAGTATAAGCATTGTAGATAGAAAAACTTTTGAGTTTATCGGGAAAAAACCTTCAACAGAGCTGAATCTTCACCTTGCAATTTATCAAAATAGAAATGATATCAATGCAGTTATACATACTCACTCATTATATGCATCTATTTTTGCTGCAACACATAAAAATTTAAAGCCAATGTTAGAAGAGATTGCACAGATTTGTGGACCTGCTGTAAAATGTACCAAATATGCGATTGCAGGAAGTGAGCTTCTTGTTAAAAACACTATTCCTTTATTGCAAGATGCAAATGCAGCTTTTCTTGCAAATCATGGTGCCATAGCTTGCGGAAGAACACTTAAAGAGGCTTTGACCTGTGCTATTATACTTGAAAAGGGATGTAAAATATACTGTAAATCAAAAAATGTAGGAAAGTTAAGATTTCTTCCCTATCTTGAAGCAAAAAAACTTTATCTATTTTACAGAGAAAAATATCAAGTAAAACCGGAATAAAAGATTATTTAATTGTTTATATAATTGTTTTAATAATTAATTTATGTAATTGTTTTAATAATTAAACTGATTAATTGGTAATGTCAAGATAATTGTGTCAAAGCCTTGAAAATTTTAATTTATTAAAATCCTCCTCGATTAATAAAGAGTATCTTAGCTTTCTGTTATATAGAATTATATAAAATCCAATTATGTTTTGTTTTAATATACTTATTTTTATATCTTTATCTTTAATATTGGTTTTACTTTTATTTCTCAGCAATTTTTATTAATCCTAAAATTTTTGAAATAGCTTAATTTTTGAGTTTTGGTAAAAAATTGCCAAAAAATTAAAATTGCAAAAGATTAAAAATTTTAAAAATAGAAACATAACTTCGAAATTTTTTACAAAACTTGCAACAAAAACCATAACTACCATTTTTCAGGGTGGGTGGTGGGGTGGTCTGCGGCAAATAAAAAAAAATAAAAAAAAATAAAAAAAAATAAAAAAAAATAAAAAAAAATAAAAGAAATAAATTAATAAAATTGAAAAAACTAAAATTGAAAAAACCAAGTAAATAAATAATAATTAAAATAAAAAGCCTGCTTAACAAGAAGCAGGCTTAATTTTTAGGTTAAATCTTAATTTTTGATTTTAAGGATAATGCATAAATTTTAATCTGAGACATTATCCATAAGTTTTAATATTATTTTTTGCCCTGTTCGATTGCTGCCTGAGCGGCTGCAAGTCTTGCTATTGGGACTCTAAAAGGTGAACAGGATACATAGTTCATTCCAACTGATACGCAAAATTTAACAGATTCAGGTTCACCACCATGTTCGCCACATATACCGACCTTAAGGTTAGGCCTTGTGCTTCTGCCTTTTTCAATACCCATTTTTACAAGTAATCCAACTCCTTCCTGATCTAAAACCTGGAAAGGATCGTTTTTGAAAACACCTGTCTTCTTTTCATCAACATAATCTGGCAAGAATTTACCAGCATCATCTCTTGAAAGTCCCATTGTCATCTGTGTCAAATCATTTGTTCCAAATGAGAAAAATTCAGCATATTGGGCAATCTTATCCGCAAGTAAAGCTGCTCTTGGAACTTCTATCATTGTACCAACAAGGTATTCGACTTTAGTATTTGATTTAGAGATTATTTCATCGGCAACCTTTCTGACTCTTGTTTCAAGCAGATGGAATTCTTTAGCATCTATTGTTAATGGTATCATGATTTCTGGATAAACCTTTACACCATTTTTTGCAACTTCGACAGCTGCTTCTATTATCGCTTTTACCTGCATATCAAGAATTTCTGGATAGGTTATTGTAAGTCTACAACCACGATGGCCAAGCATAGGATTTGCTTCATGAAGTTGTTCAACTCTATCTTTAACTTTTTCAAAAGGAACACCAACAGTTTCAGCAAGTTTTCTCTGTCCTTTTTCATCATGCGGAACAAATTCGTGAAGAGGTGGATCTATTAACCTAATGGTGACTGGATATCCATCCATTGCCTTAAAAATACCCTTAAAATCTTCTCTCTGGAAAGGAAGAAGCTTATCAAGAGCCTTTATTCTTCCTTCAAGTGTATCTGCGACAATCATTTCTTGAATTGCAAGTCTTCTTTCTTCTGTATCAAAGAACATATGTTCAGTTCGGCAAAGTCCAATGCCTTCAGCACCAAGTTTTCTGGCATTTTCAGAATCATATGGAGTATCTGCGTTTGTTCTAACTTTTATTTTCCTTATCTGGTCAACCCATTTCATTATTTCTTTATACTCTTCTGGTAGCTCTGGTTTTATAAGTTTTAATGCTCCAAGGAAAACTTCTCCAGTAGAACCATCCAAAGTTATTTCATCTCCCTGTTTTACAATTTTATCATTTACCATCATCTGCTTTTTTTCATAATCAATTACAAGTTTTTCACATCCTACTATACAACATTTACCCCAACCTCTTGCTACAACTGCTGCATGAGATGTTTTTCCACCAGTAGCAGTTAAAATACCACTTGCAGCATGCATTCCGCCAACATCCTCTGGACTTGTTTCTCTTCTTACCAAAATAACCTTTTCTCCATTTGCAGCCATCTGCTCAGCTTCTTTTGCAGTAAAAACAACCTTACCTACTGCAGCACCAGGAACTGCATCTATACCAGAAACAAGATATGATTTTTTCTTATTGTCTGCTTCTTTAGGATCGATAACAGGATAAAAGAGACCTTCAATATCTTTTCCTTTAAGTCTTAAAATAGCCTCTTCTTTAGTTATAAGTTTTTCTTTGACCATATCATAAGCAATCTTAAAAGCAGCCCTTGCATTTCTTTTGCCTGTTCTACATTGAAGCATATAAAGCTTGCCTTCTTCGACAGTAAATTCTATGTCTTGCATATCTTTATAATGTTTTTCAAGTTTATTTCTTATCTCTACAAGTTGCTTATATACAGATGGATCCTTTTTATCAAGTTCAGAAAGTTTAATAGGTGTTCTAATACCAGCAACTACATCTTCTCCTTGAGCGTTAAAGAGGTAATCACCATAAAAGACATTTTCACCAGTGTTAGGATCTCTTGTAAAAGCAACACCAGTACCAGAGTTTTCGCCCATATTACCAAAAACCATCTGTACAACATTTACGGCAGTCCCTATGATACCTTTAATATTTTCAACTCTTCTATAAGTAACTGCTTTTTCAGCCATCCATGAACCAAAAACTGCATCGATGGACCCCCAAAGTTGCTCTTTTACATCTTCTGGGAAATCAACACCAAGTTCCTTTTTATAAAGTTCTTTAAATCTTTTAACAACCTCTTCAAGTTCTTCTGCATTAACATCTATATCATTTACCTTTTTATCTGCTGGTATTTGAAGTCTTTTTCTTGTCATATCATTTTTAATTGTATCAAAAATATGATCAAATTTTTCTCTATCTATCCCTTTTGCTGTTGATCCATACATCATTATGAATCTTCTATAAGCATCTAAAGCGAATCTTCTATTATTTGTCTTTTTTGCAAGTCCTTCAACAGTTTTGCTATTTAATCCAAGATTTAATATTGTTTCCATCATTCCTGGCATTGATATTGGAGCACCAGATCTTACTGAAACCAATAGTGGATTTTCGGGATCTCCGAATCTTTTTCCACTTGCTTTTTCAAGCTTTTTCATATTTTCTTCAACTTCTTTTTCAAGACCTACTGGATACTTTTTGTTGTTTTTATAATAAAGATCACATACTTCTGTTGTTATAGTAAAACCAGCAGGAACTGGAAGCCCGATACTTGTCATCTCTGCAAGACCTGCACCTTTTCCACCAAGCAAGTCTTTCATATCCTTATTCCCCTCAGCCTTACCATTACCAAAAAAATAAACATATTTTGCCATAGTTTTATCCCCCAAACTATTAATTTTAAAATTTTTTCGATTTCTCTAAAACTAATAAAAATTGTATTTTAGTCAAATAAAAATTTATTCCTTAAATATTCCACCTTAATTCCATCATCTCTTCATAATTTCTTCATAATTTAATTCTAATTTCTTATTGACGAAAGGAGGAAATCATGAAAAGAAAAACTTTAACTATTTTTACCATTTTATTGGTTCTTGTTCTCGCACTTACATTTACAGCTTTTGCAAGAGGAAGAGGTAACAACCAGGTAAAAATCCAGCTTGACTCTAATTCCTTTAAAAAGGTTGAACCTGCTATTAAAAATCTTTATGATTCATTGAAAAATCTTGTTAACAAAGAAGTTTCTTCAGGGATAATTAGCAGTTATTATGCTGAAAGCATAATCAAAAATCTTGATGCTGCTTATTCCCAAATAATCAAGACAAAAACACTATATCTTCCATTTATGACTGGCATTGGTTTTAGAGGACCTAAAGGTCAAATGCCTTTTGCAGGTCAACCAAATCAACAGCCTGGACAGGGTCCGCAAAACAACCAGGGACAACCTAACCAGGGTAATCCTCCAGCAGGTGCACCAGGTTTTGGTCAGGGTTTTGGTCCAATGTATCAAAACCAGCTAACAGATGCACAAATTCAGGCATTAAAAAGCATAACACCTGATGTATTGAAGGTTGTTGATGCAGAAATTTCTTTTGGCAAAGCATTGAAAGATGCAGGAGTTCTAACAGATTTACAGTTATCAAGTTATCTTTCAAGACTTGAAAATGTTAAAACTGCAATAAATCAATTTCCTATGATACATTATGGGATTATGCAGTTTTACATGATGGCTGGATTAGGTTACAATAACTAAATTAATTTAAAGAAATTTTAATCTTTAAGTAAATCCTTAACTAAAGCTGTATAAAAAGGCGGTATAAGATACCGCCTTTTTTTTAATAAAACAACCAGATTACTTTGTATAATTCAACGACTTTTGATATCCAATTTGATAAGTTTAAATGAGATTGCCAGCATCTGTCTTTTGTTTCTATAAAATTTGGATTTGTTTTCGATAAAAAATCGAAAAATCTATAAAATCCAAGAACAATAGTGTCATATAAATTTAACCTAAAGTAAAATTCATAAACCCTTTGAAGAAGACTTCCTTTCTGAGAAGCAAACTGAAAAATCTCAAATGGAGTTAATCTTTTGGTTAATAACTTATAAACCAATGAATTATTTACAAAATCCTGAACAGCATAAACTAAAGAGCCGATTGTTTTTATTATATTTATTAAATTTGCAGCAATAAAATCTGATTTGGCTGCTGAATTTTGTTCAAATTGACTATTTCTATCATTTAGCCAGGTTTGAGTTTCAAATTCACCAGATGAAATTTCAGGAGATTTATCTATTTCTGTTATACAATACTGATTTTGAGTTACACTATAATATTGACCGCCTTCATCTTTTTGATATACAACTACTCCATCTGTAACACTTACAACTGTGTCTACTGTATCTGAAACACTAACAGCAAATTCAGTTCCTCTAACTGAAGCGGAACCATTTGGTGTTTGAATAACATATGTTGATGAACCAGATAATTTTTGAACTATGGAACTAACTGAACCAAATAATATAGAAATAATTGTTTGTTTTTGTTTTTCTGGATTTATCAACGAAGAAAGTTTAACTTTTGTTTTTTCCATTATTATAATTTTTGTTTTATTGTCAGTCATTATTATTTCTGCTTTTGATTCTTTACCTGTTTCAATAGTATCTCCAAGTAAAATATTGGTATTTATTTTCAAAGAAGAAGGTTGGCTACCATCATGTGTGTAAATCTTCACATCACCTAAAACAAGAGTTACTTTTCCAAAAATATCTGTATCTTTAGTAGCAGAAATAAAAAGAATAAAAACAATAAAAAGTATAAAGAATAGATTTAACTTTATCAAAAATGATTTTTTCATAGGTAACCTTTATATTTTATAACTATATTGAACTATATTTAATTTAATATTGCAATTATCAAAAAAAACAACTATAATATTAAAGGGAAAATAATTAAGTAGTTTTGTAATTTATAATAAAAAGTATAAAGGATTTTTATGAATTATTACATAGGAACAGCAGGTTTTAGTTATAGAGATTGGGAAGGGATTTTCTATCCAAAAGCAAAGGATAAATTGGATTATTATAGCTCTATTTTTAATTTTGTTGAAATCAATTCAACATTTTATTCAATTCCTGAAAGACAATTTTTTACATCTTTTTCAAAAAGGCTGAAAAAAGATTTCAATGTCTCTATTAAAGCAAACAAAATCTTTACTCATCAAAGTGATTGGTCGAGTGATGAATTAAAATCTTTTTTTGATTTGACAAAAATACTTGAAGATAAACTATTATGCATATTATTCCAATTCCCTTATTCATTTCATAATAACAAAGAGAATCTTAAAAAAATAGAAAATATAAAAAATTTATCTTCAAATATTAATATCGCTATAGAGTTGAGACATAAGTCTTTTATTGAGGATAATTTTTTTAGATTTTGTAAAGATAATAATCTAATCTTTGTCAATATCGATCAACCCCAAATTTCATACAACATCCCACTTACCACTATTTGCACAAATAATAAAATTTCATACTTTCGTTTTCATGGTAGAAAAATAGATACCTGGTTTGCTGATAATATTGAGAGTTATGAAAGATATAATTATTCATATAGTGAAAAAGAAATAGATGAATTAAAAGATGCTATTATTCAAAATAAGGCAGAAAACATAATAATCAGTTTTAACAATCACTATAAGGCAAAAGCCGTAATTAATGCTATCGAATTAATGGAAAAACTTGGTAAAAAACCTATTATCTCTTCAGAGCAGATGAAAAAAAATTTAAATAAATCAACTGAGAATCTTTTGTAATCAATCTTATTTATAACAAATTGAAGATTAACGGATATTACCAATTTCTTTAGAAAATTTATTTGTAGAAAAATTAATTAAGCGGAATTTAAAAGCTCATTTAGTTTTTGAATTAATTCTTCTATTCTAGTAAGTAAATCCATATATAATTGGTTAAATTCTTCATCATTCAGCTCTTGCATTTTAGATTCTAAGGCATTGACTTCTGTCAAAAGTTGCATTGCTGCATTTATCAAATCTTGCCCTGAAAAAAATGCACTATCCATAGCTGCTATATTTTCATATTTTTTCTTAAGTTCATCTAATTTATCATTTAAGGTTTTTATCTGTTCCTCTAAATAAGTTTTCAGTTCTTTTATTTTGGAATCAACATCTTCTGGATTTACTTTATCTTCCTTTTTTTCTTCGCCTTCAGTCTTTGTCTCTTCTTCGGAGGAAGATTTTTTAATAGGATATAAACCTAAAAGATAACTAATTGATTTGGATTGATTTGTATTTATAAAAGATTCATCATAGATGTAACCAACAGCTGCGTCCTGTCTTTTATATTGAGAACTGAAATTTCTACCTTTAAGATAAGAAAAATTCCAGAAATTGTTTAATAATTCATCATAATTGGCAATAATTATTTTATCAGGTGATGTTATTCCTGCTTTTCTTGGGTAAAAAACTAATCCAACCACTGGATTATTTGGATTATCCAAAGAAAAAATTGTCATTGGAATAGAAGATTTTGAAAAATATTGCTCACTATCTATAATTCCAAGATTACTTATCTGAAATGGTTTATTATAATTTTCTCCAAAATAAGTATCGAAAAGAACTCCAATGGCTAAAAAGTGTCCCCTACTATCCAGATTCTGAACTTCTATTTTAACTTGAATTCCTATATTGTATTGGTCAATACTTACAAATTCTATTGTTTCAGTCAAATTAACAAACTTGGTACCCCATTTATATACAAGTTTATTATCCTGAAGAGTAAAATCTTGAATGACTGAGCCAGTAGACTCTAGTAAATATTGAAAATTATCATATTTTAATAGTATCTTTGATGAGGAAGGAACACTATAATACAAGGCATAAGTATTAAGTTTTTTAATATAGATATTTATCATTCCAGTCTTTGAATCAGCAACAATTTTATATAAATCATTTTCAAGAGTAGAAGATTCTGCCTTTAGCAAGCGTAAATTTATATTTAGGAAAAATAAAAACAGAAAAATAAATATAGCAATTACCCATATTTTAACATTTATCTTTTTCATTTTAATCCTTCTATGCAATTATTGATTTAAGTTTGAAGTAATCTTTAAGAATAACTCAAATTTTTTTAATATGAAATCTACAAGAGATGATAGCAATCTAATTTTCAAATCAAGAACCATAGAATATCTATTTAGTTTTTTTTCAATTAAATTTAGTTGATTCTCCTTTTCATTAAGCTTATTTTCAAGGTCAGTCAAACTTTTTTCTTTTTCTTGCAATTTCTGAGCTAAATTATTCAAATCTGCCTCTTTTTTTCTTAGTTCCAAAAATTTGGTCTCATATGCCTGAACAATAGAGTTTTCTGCTCCAGATAAAATTTCTTCAATCTTTGATTCAAGACTATTCACTTGTTCATTAAGTGAATTAATAGTATTTTCTTTTTCAGCAATAGCACTTTTTAATTCTTCATTTTCTTTTTTTAATTTTTCTATTTCATCATTAGAAATTGTTGGTGCTCCACTATTAACTTTTTCATTTAAATCATTATACTTTTTCAATAACTCATTGTAATCTGAAAAAAGTTTTGCATATTCCTGTTCTAATTTAGAACCTTCGGAAAGTTTTTGTTTTAAGTTTTCATACTCTGCCTGAAAACTTAGATATTGTTTTTGCAATTCATTGTAAGCATTTTGAAGTTCCGTATATTTATTTTCTAAATTTTTATATTCACTTTGACCTTTTTCATAAAGTTCTCTATATTTTTCTTCACTTTCATTTATTGGTGGAAGAAGGTTAGTACTTTCAAGTTTTTTAGTAAGTTCAATTATTATATCTTTATATTGATTTATCAAGGTCTGATTTATATACAACATCTCATATATTTCAGCATATTTTTGTAAATCTATTTCGGTTTTACCATCTGTTTTTTCTTTTGAAAAATAAAGAATTTCTCCTTTAGCTACCTCTTTTTCAAATAAATTTCTATATTTTTCAGCATAGACATTATCTTTTTTATTAAGGTATGATTGCCATAAAAAGAAATATGCATTTATTATTAAAGATTGATTGCCAGAGGAATCAAGAAAATTTTTAAAGTATGATATAGCATAATTATAATTTTTTTGTAAATATTTTATTCTTCCAAGGAAATATAGTGAAATAGATCTTTGTTGATCAGAAATTACTCCGGACATTGCATCCAAAAAAGATTTTTCGCTTGAGCTAAAATTTGACAGGAAAAAATAGGCTATTGCCATATAATACATTGAAGAAGATCTATTTGCTATAGGAGGATTTGTAGTCAAATATTTTAAGAACAATTCTATAGACTTTGAATAATTTTGTTTTTCAAAGTTTTCTAAGGCAAGTAAATAGATTGAATTTGAATCGCTTCCATTTTGAGCTTTAATGGTAGGACTACTTTTGTTAATTATATATAAAGATAAAAAAACAATTAAGATAGATACAATAGTTAAAATAAGAATTTTTCTATTATTTCCTATTTTTATCATAAATTATCCTTTAATCGCTAAATCCAGTACTTAACACTAAAATTATCAATTAAATTATAGCTCAATAATATCAAATATGATAAATATATTGACAAAACTATTATTAATATCGGTTAAATTTATTTGTTTTGAAAAATTGTTAGAGATGAGATTTTAACGACAATAATTCTTCTTTTGAAAATAATTTGTCCAAATCTATAATCATTAACAAATTTTTATCATCTATTTTAGTAATTCCTTTCAAATAATCTCTATTAATTCCACTATTTAATATTGGTGGGGGTTGAATATTTGATTCTTCTATTTCAAAAACCATTTTTACTTTATCTATTAAAATGCCTAATTCCATTTCATTTGTCTTGACAAGGATTATAATATCTAAATTTGTTTGATCTTCTTCAAAGGTGAATCTTTTTTTCAAATCTATAATAGGTATTATTGAGTTTCTCAACTTAAAAACACCTCTTATAGATTTTGGCATGTTAGGTATAATATAAATATTTTCAACCTTTTCGATACCTTTAACCTTCATAATATCTAAGCCATATAATCTATCACCTAATAGAAAAGTTACAAATTTCTGTTTCATAATAATCACCTAAGTATTATTTTTCTTTAGTTGCTACATTTATTTCTACAAGCCCATATTGCATTCTTAAAGGGACTACCAAAGCCTCTAAATCTTTATCTGTAATTTCTATATCATTTCCTTTTATGATTGTAGGAGGTGTAAGATCTAAATTGTAACCTCTATTGTGAAGTTTGGTTATTGCATTTGCAGTAATCATATTGGCAACTTCTGTAATGACATTAACGACCATTTCGTTAACTGTATTAAAATTTTCACCTACCATTTTAGTTGCAATCTGAATAGCGGTTTCTGGCGACATATCAAGAATAAGTCTACCCTCAACATTGCCAAATAGACCTATCAAAGCAGCTATACCTTTAATATTTGAAACTTGACTTTTAAGATAAATATCTTCCCTTTTTATTTCAACTTGTAAAACTTCTTTAAGTATTTCATATGAAGCTTCCACAAAAGGATTTATAAAATCAATATTCATATCTCCTCCAAGATTATATTTTTGAATTTATATCTATTTCAGATATTTCATTTTTAGACTCATTTAAAATCAATTGGTTTATATCTATTATTAATGCGATTGCGCCATTCCCTAATATTGCCGAACCAGCTATTGAAGGTACTTTTGTAAATGAATTTTTTAAAGGTTTAATTACTATATCCTGACTACCTATTAATGAATCGACAACAAGTCCGATCTTTTTATCTTGTACACCCACAACTACAAGATAACTATAATTTTTAGATCCATCCTTAGCCAGATTAAATATTTCATTTAAGAAAATTACTGAAATATACTCTTCTCTAATTTTTACGGCATTTTTACCTTCAATTTTTATTATTTCATTTTCATAAATTCTTTTTGTTTCTATTATGTTACTTATAGGTAAAGCATAGATCTCATCAGCAACATATACCAAGAGTGCTTGTATTATTGCGAGAGTAAGAGGTATTTTAATTATAAATCTTGTGAATTTTTTAGGTTCACTTTCAATTTGAACTCCCCCATTCAAATTTTCAAGTGCTTTTTTTACAACATCTAATCCGACTCCTCTCCCAGATACATCAGATACCTTATCTGCAGTAGAAAAACCAGGGGTAAAAAGAAGGTCATAAATTTCCTGCATAGATAATATTCTATTTTCACCTATAAGTTTTTTTTCAATCGCCTTTTTTCTAACTTTTTCTGCATTTATTCCACTTCCATCATCTTCGATGGAGATTTTAATTATATTCCCTTCGTTTTTTGCAGAAATTTTTATTGTTCCTTTTCTTTTCTTTCCTAGACTTTCTCTTGTAGCGACATCTTCTATGCCATGATCCATGCAATTTCTAAGGATATGCATAACCGGATCGGATAGCTCTTCGATTATTGATTTATCTAATTCTGTATCCTCACCCTCCATTATTATTTCTACTTCTTTATTTAGTTTTTTTGAAAGATCTCTGATAATTCTAGGAAATCTACTTAACATTTGTTCTATTGGGACCATTCTTATCTTCATGACCCCTTCTTGTAAAAGATTGACAGTTCTAGAATATACTTGCAATTCATTTGATAGAAAATTGGTGTTGTTTTTAATGTTATCTATTATTGAGTTTGATTGACTTAGTAAATTCATGATTTTTGCGATCTGACTTTTTGATAGTGTGACAAAATCTTCTTCGGAATCAAGAATTGTACTTAAATAGCTAACAAGGCTAGAAGAATCTGAACTTAAAATATCAAAAGAGTATACCTGTCCGATAATTTTTGAAGCATATTCTATTAATGCAGCCTTATTTATAACTATTTGAGATACAAGGTTTAATAACTCATCTATTCTACTTGAATCAACCCTTAAAATAGTCGAGGCTTTTGTAGCAGCTCCCTTAAAATCACCAGAAATATTTTGATTATTAACTATTTCTTCTTTTGTAGAAAATTTTTCTGTTGAAGAAATCTTTTCTTCAGTATTATTGTCAATATTTTCATTATTTTTTAACTCTTTAAATTCAGCAACCGTAGATTTATTTTCAAAAGAGTTATTTTCTGATGATCTATCTTTAATAAAAGATTGTAAACTTTCTAAAGTAACTGGTATAATCTCCAATTTACTAACAATATCTGGAATATCGATAAATTTTTTTATAGAATCTTTATCTTTGTCTGAAATGACAAGGTAAGTCGAAAATTTATAGAACTTATCTTGATTCATTTCATTAAGAGTTGGGGAGGTTTTCAATATTATCCCTAAGTCTCTTAATGATGAATAAATCTGCAATGGTCCCACAATAGCCATTGGATCTTCATCATTAAATTCAACAATAATTTTATATAAATTAAAACCTGGTTTTATCTGATTTTTAAATATTTCTAATTCTGATGAAGTAATAATTAGCTCAATAAAACTTTCATCTTGCTTTTCTTTTTTTACTGCTTCAATTTTATTATTGTTTTTAAGATCTTTAGATGCTAAAGATGGAATACTATGAATCTTTTCTATAATTTCAGAATTATTATTTTCATAAACTTTCCCATCATTTCTTGATTGAATCATATTTTTAATAATATCAACACTTTCAAGAAGAATATCTATGATTTCAGAATTTAAAACAACATTTTGTTGACCTCTTAAATAATCAAAGGAATCTTCAATAATATGGGCGAATTCGGAAATCTCCTTAAAACCCATCGAACCTGAAGAACCCTTTAAAGTATGGGCATTTCTGAAAATCTCGTTAATAATATCTTTGTTAGAAAAATCTTTTTCTAATTCTAAAACGGATTTTTCTAATTGATCAATTATTTGATAAGCCTCTTCGAAATAATATTTTAATAATTCATTGAGATTTTCATCATTCATAAAAACACCTTTTTTATTCATCAAATTAAATATCTTATAAAAATATTAAATTGTCAATATTGATAACTATTTTTAATTGAAAAAATATAAAAAAATGTTAGTTTTCAATCAAATATCAAATTCAAGAGGTTTTTATGGAATTTATAAAATCTGAATCTGGTAGTCTTGAATCCTCCGATTGTCTTGTTAGCATTGAGCCTTCAAACGACTTCTCTCTTGAAATTGTTTCAACTGTTGATAAACAATTTCATGAAATTATTATAAAAGATATCGAATCAACAATAGAAAAATTTAAAAATCAATATGGTATATCTGAATTGCCTCTTAAAGTAAAAGTGGAAGATAGAGGAGCTTTATCATTTGCACTTAAAGCAAGATTGATGACTGCATTATCAAGATCTTTAAAAAGATAAAATAAAATAAGAGGTTAAGATGAAAAAAATAATTAAAAGAAGAAGTCAACTTTATGTACCTGGAAATTCACCTTCAATGTTGCAAAATTGCATGGTTTTTGGAGCAGATGGCGTTTTATTAGATCTTGAAGATTCAGTTTCTATATATCAAAAAGATTCTGCTCGTTTTTTAGTATCTGAAGCTCTTTCGTTTTTAAATTTTCAAGATATTGAGGTAGTTGTAAGAATTAATGCTATAGATACACCTTTTTGTAAAGATGATTTGGAAGCAATTATCCCATTAAAACCTGATGCAATAAGACTTCCAAAGACTTCATCTGTTGAAGATATATTAAATTATGAAAATTTAATTTCGCAAATTGAAGAAAAAAATAATATCCCAATAGGCACTACTAAGATCGTTCCTATGTTAGAAACAGCTATTGCCATTGAAAATGCTTATGATATAGCAAAAAGCTCCCCGAGAATTATCGCGATAACTATTGGTGGAGAAGATCTTACAGCAGATATGAAAGTTTCAAGAACCAGAGAAGGACATGAACTTTTCTGGGCGAGAGCTAAAGTGGCTTTGGCTGCATCTGCCGCTAAAGTAGCTGCGCTTGATACCGTATTTTCAGATATCAATGACGAAGAAGGATTAAGAAAAGATACTCAAACCATAAAAGAACTTGGATTTGATGGAAAAGCATGTATAAACCCAAGACAGATTCAAATAATTCATGAAATCTTTAATCCAACTGAGCAGGAGATTGAAAAAGCGATTGAAATAATAAAAGCTTCGAGGAAAAACGAAGGTGGTGTGGTAAGTTTAAATGGTAAAATGATTGATTATCCTGTTGTAAAAAGAGCTGAACTAACTTTATCTAGGGCTGGAATTGACATTTCTACTATAATCTAAAAATAAAAGTTATAATAATTATGAAAATAAAATTGAAAATAAAACCTATAGAATATTAGAAAATTAAGAGGTGACTAATATGCAAAAAAATGCTGTTGGAAGATATATACCTGATTCTATAAAAGGCTATGGGCAGCTTAAACCTTTTATGGGAAGTGACTTTCTTTACCCTGAAAAAAATAAAAAAGCTGGTGGCATATTAAAAAGATATTCTTTAGAGAGAAACAAAGTCTTGCCTTCAATAGAAGAAGCTATTAAAGCAACTGGGTTAAAGGATGGAATGACAATATCTTTTCACCACCATTTTAGAAATGGCGATATGGTTTTAGTACCAGTGATTGAAGCGATAGCAAAAATGGGGATTAAAAATCTAACACTTGCTCCATCAAGTTTAACTGAACCTCATGATCTCATTGCTCCTTATGTTCAACAAAAAGTCATAACAAAAATTCTAACTTCTGGGTTGAGAAAAAAACTTGGAGATATCGCTTCAAATGGAGAGATAGAATATCCTGTTCTTTTCCATTCTCATGGAGGAAGAGCAAGAAGAATTGAGGAAGGAAGCACCAAAATAGATGTCGCATTTATTGCAGCTCCTGGTTGTGACTTTATGGGTAATATCAATGGTACAGATTCGACAACTCCTTGCGGTTCTCTTGGTTATGCACATGTCGATGCAAAATATGCTAACTATGTTGTTGCTATTACAAATGATATTAAAGAAACTCCATTGAGCAGAATCTCTATCCCGCATTATCTAGTCGATTATATAGTCAAAATGGATAATATTGGTGATCCAAAAAAAATTGGCACAGCAGCTACAAGAATAACAACAAATCCAATGGATCTTCTTCTTGCTAAAATTAGTGCTGATATAATCGCATCTTCTCCATATTTTAAAAATGGTTTTTCTTTTCAAACAGGCTCTGGTGGCGCAGCTTTAGCAACTACAAAATTCTTAAAAGAACATATGCTCAAAAGGAATATAATTGCAAAATTCGCAACAGGTGGCATAACAAGTTATCAGGTTGAACTCTTAAAAGAAGGTCTTATTCAAACTCTTTATGATGTTCAATCTTTTGACATAAATGCTTCTTTATCTATGAAAGAAAATCCAAATCATGTAGAGATGGATTCTTCATTTTATTCTAACCCTTTTAATGCTGGACCAATTGTTAATTATCTTGATGTGGTCATTTTATCTGCACTAGAAGTAGATACCAAATTTAATGTAAATGTTGTTACAGGTTCAAATGGTATTATTAGAGAAGCATCTGGTGGGCATTGTGATACTGCATACGGTGCAAAACTTACAATAGTTATCGCACCATCATTTAGAAGTAGAATACCTATAGTCGTAGATGATGTAACTACTGTAATAACACCAGGAGAAGATGTAGATGTTATAGTTACAGAAAGAGGAGTTGCAGTTAATCCTTTAAGAACAGATATAAAAGATTGGATAAAAAACGCAGGTTATCCTGTTTATGATATTGTTGACTTAAAGAAAAATATTGAAAAAATTACTGGAAAGCCAAAACCTATAAACTTTACAGATGATATTGTTGCTCTTGTAGAGTACAGGGATGGGACCATTATTGATACAATAAGAAAAATTGCTAAATAGCAGATGAAACTTTTTTAACTATATATTTTAATTTTTGGGGATAAAGTGGGAAAACTAATAGTAAAGTATAGATTTATTATTTTAATATTATTTATTTTGCTTTCAGTTTGGTCTATTAAACAATGGTCGAAAGTCACCGTAGTCAAAGAACTCGCAAGCTTTCTCCCCGATGATATAGATAGCATCAAAGCTCAAAAAATCCTTTCACAATCTTTCGGTAGCTCCGCTTCTGCAATTTTATTTTTTAAAAATATAAATGATAAAGAAACATATTTCAAAGTTATAAAATATATAAGAAATCATCCACAAATAAAAAATGCTCTGGGACCCGATCAGGTAGGGATCTTCACGGTTCCAGAAGGTTTTTTACCTGAAGTCGCTAAAGAACTGTTTTATCAAGGAAAAGGAATCTTTGTAACTGTTGAATTTTTAAAACAGGATAATGATCCTGAAACTTTAGATGCAATTGGCGATATTATTAATTATACTCAAAATTTTAAGGATGTTATATTTACTGGTTCTTCAGTAATGAACTGGGAGTTTAGAAGGGCATTTAGGACCAGTGCTTTTCCATGGTACTTTTTAGTCTCAATAGGTATAATGTTATTGATGCTGATTCTAACTACAAAAACACTTATCCCTCCTTTTTTATTTATCATAAATCTTGCTATCGCATATATAATAAATATGGGAACCAACGGTTTTTTACATTCAATATCATACCTTACTAATGCGATAACTGCTGCTTTACAATTTGGTGTCTCTATGGATTATTCTTTATTTTTATTTCATAGATATTTTGAAGAAAAAAATATTCATCCTGATAAAAAATCTGCTATGGCTATTTCTATCGATAGAACTTTTGTATCTATTTTAGGTTCGTCACTTACTACTTTTATAGGCTTTTTAGCCATAACAATAATGACATTGAAACTTGGTTTTGATCTTGGTATAGTTGTGGCAAAAGGTGTTTTACTTTCTCTACTTTGTTCTGTAACTTTACTTCCTTCATTAATCTTGATTTTTGAAAAAATCATTGAAAAAACAAGTTTTGAGTCTTTTTCGTTTTCAAAAATTAATATTTTTAAATTTATCAAAACCAATAAAATAAAAAAAATAATTACAAAAGCTGATCAATTAAATAAATTAAACTTAAAAAGAAAATATGGAGTTAAAGCTTTAATAATAATAACAGGCATTATTATCTGCATATTGATCCCATTTATTTTTTATCAAGGTTTTCATTTGCCGATATCATATAGATTAGATGATTCGATGCCAAAAAATTTAAAATCTTTTGAAAGCTTAAATGATATTATGAGGATAGCGAAAACTGGAGATATTTTAAATATAGTTTTACCAGTTCCTTCGCTTTACAATTTTAATAGATTCAAACTTCAAAAGGCAATATCAGAGATAAAAGGAATTGATGGTGTATCTTTAGTATTTTCTATAAATGATTATACTCATCCTTCAGTACCAATTTCGTTTATTCCATATGATCAAATTGAAACTTTTTACAAAAATGGATATATGAAGATTTATTTAAAAATCCTTTATCCTCCAGGGACAAAAGAATCTGTTTTTCTTTTAGAACAAGTAAAAAAAACTTTTAAAAAATATTACAATGAGTTTTATATCAGTGGTCAATCTGAGCTTTTATATGATTTTATTAAAATAGCGAAAGTTGATTTTGCAAGAATAAATTTGGCTTCTCTTATATTTATCTTCATAATATTATTATTTTTATTTACATCTCCAATATTCTCACTTATTCTTATAGTAGTTGTAGAATTTGCTGTCATGCTTAATCTATATCTATATAGTATTTTCGCCCATGAAATATCATTCATAGCAAATATGATTATAGGATCGATCCAGCTTGGATCTACAATTGATTATGCTCTTTTATATATAACCAGATTTTTGGAGGAATATAAAAAGGATAAAGATTTAATACTTGCAATAAAAAGGACATCAATTTCAACAGCAAGCACTATTTTCAGTGCTTCTTTGTGTTTATTCTTTGCAACAGTTGGTTTTAATTTATTTGATCCAGTAAATGTTGTATCTAATATTTCTGGACTTATAGGAAGAGGAGCAATTGTTAGCTTTTTAGTCGTTGAACTTTTTATGCCTTTTATAGTCCTTGTATTTTCGAAGCTTATTATCAATATGGACAATAGAAAAAGAAGGATTTATTCAATTTTTTCAAAAAATAAAGTTTCACAAAATATTGCAAAATAATTAATTCTTATTATCTTTTTTTTGTATAAATCATATATATTAAAGTTTCTTACTTAATTTTATAGGTTAATAATTTATGAATAAAAAAATTGTGATTTTATTTTTGTGTATATTACTAATTGTTTTTACTTTAAATACTTTTTCCCAGAGTATCAAAATAATAAAAAATGAGACAGTTTATGTTACTCTTAACTATAAAGGACAGCCAACTAAAATTAAAGTTTCTTATGCATTTAAATGGGCTGAAAATAAAATAATTTCATTTCTGAATAAGTTTAATTTAACTAATTTTAAGATAGATGATGGCATAGAAAAAATCAATCAAAACCCTCAAAAAGTTGAAATAACCACAAAAGATAAATTGGTTTATTTTTATGTTGAACCAAATGTAGAAAATTTCAAACTTCCTGTTTCATTCAATATAAATTATATTTTAAATGGCAAAGAAACTTCTCCTGAAAATATAATAAATTCAAAAGGAACCCTTGAAATTAGAATTACTGCAAATAACAATTCTCTTGTGCGAGATACCATTGAATATCAAACATTCCCAAACAATGAAACTATCACAGAACAAGTAGATTTGCTTCTACCTTACATTGTTCTTGTAACTACAGATGTAAAAAGCACAGACTATGAAGAGGTTGATGTCCCTCTTGGAATAAAAGTATTTAAGGGAGAAAATTATTCTATTACAATACCTATTTTCCCTTATCCCACTTCTTCAAGCTCTATATTTTTATCAGGTACATTTACAAAGTTACCAACAATTTATCTAAGCTGCCAATTGGTTTCATATAAATTACCAGAAATAGTTGGCTCAAACTATGATCAGATAAATCAAATGGTAATTGAAAATTTTAATAATTATCTTTCTATAAAAAATAGTGTTCTTTCTATTTTGGATTTGGAAAAAGAAGTTGTGCAAAAGATAAAAGAATTTAGAAGCGGTTTATCCAAAACAGTTGAGTCGGTAAACAAAGCTCAAGATCTTTTAAATGTTTATATTAAAAATCTTGAAGCTGTTATGAAAATGAATGATCTTTTATATTCCATTTTGCAGGACATGAAAACAGTTCTTGGCTTTGATGAGACAAGTATTGGATATATCAAACAATTTATTGAATTTAACAACCAACTCATTGAGATGGTTCTATCTGGTACAGAGTTAAATCAATATAGTGTACCTGGTCTTTATAGCTTTCCAGATTATATAGTTCAAGCCGAAGACTTATCTAGAATAATTGATAGCCAATTGACTATATTTTTAAATGGTCTTGAAAGAGTTGAAATCATGATTAACACTGTAAAACAAATATTAGAGACCTACGAAAAGCAATCTATTGATTTTATAAATGTTATGAGACGAGATTATGCAAAATATACAAAACTTTTAAATATTGCGGTTGCTCTTTCTAAAGATTACTCTTTAGTCCTTGATAAAACTAATCTACCAAAAGATATTCAAATCGAACAAACATTTTCATTTTTTTATGTTATAGAATATTTTACTAAAAAGGAGTGATGATGGATTATTTCGATATGGCTGAATCTTACAAAATAAAAGTTGTTGAAAACTTAAAAAGAACTACCTTAGAATATCGAAAAAAGGCTATTAAAGAAGCAGGGTATTCGCTTTTTGGATTGAAATCAGAGGATGTATTTATAGATCTTTTAACAGATTCTGGAACTGGAAGCATGTCCAATAATCAATGGGCTGCTATAATGAAAGGTGATGAAAGCTATGCTGGCGCTTCCTCCTTTTTTGAATTGAAAGGCACCATTAATGAACTATTAGGCTTGCCTTATGTTATCCCGACACATCAAGGAAGAGCCGCTGAAAATGTTCTTTTCTCCGCAATATTAAAAGAAGGAGATATTGTTCCTGGCAATAAACATTTTGATACAACACTGGCCCATATCGAGTTTCGCCATTCAAGAGAAGCTTCGCTTTTGACTGATGAAGCGAAAGATTCTGAAAGTGATTATCCTTTTAAGGGAAATGTTGATCTTAACAAAGTTGAGACTTTTTTTAAAACAACCCCTAAAGAAAAAATCCCCCTATTTATTTTAACCATTACCTGTAATTCTTCTGGTGGGCAACCTGTCTCTATGGAAAATATTATCAATCTTAGAAAATTATGTGATAAATATGGTGTCATGTTATTTTTTGATGCAGCAAGATTTGCTGAAAATGCCTATTTTATTAAAACCAGAGAAAAAGGTTATGAAAATAAGACAATCAAAGAAATTGTTAAACAAATGTTTTCCTATACAGATGGTTGCACCATGTCTTCTAAAAAAGATGGGTTGGTAAATATAGGTGGTTTTATAGCAGTTAAAGATAAAAATCTATATGAAAAACTTCAGCAATTTTGCATTCTTTTTGAAGGTTTTATAATGTATGGCGGAATGGCAGGTCGTGATATGTCAGCATTAGCTGTTGGATTAAACGAATCCACAGAATTTGATTACTTAAATGATAGAATTTCTCAGGTTTCATATCTTCATCAAAAATGTAAAGAATTTGGAATACCATTAATAAATCCTGCTGGTGGGCATGCTGTTTTTATAAATGCATCCAAAATGCTTCCTCATATACCTCATGACCAATTCCCAGCTCAAGCGCTTGGAGTTGAGTTATATATCGAGTCTGGCGTTAGGGGTGTTGAGATTGGAACTTTACTTGCAGATAGAGATCCGCAAACAGGTAAAAACAGAAAACCGGATTTTGAACTTTTAAGATTGGCTATCCCTAGAAGAGTTTATACAAATAGGCATATGGATGTTGTTGCCGCTTCTTTAAATCAACTATTAAAACGAAAGGATAAAATTCGTGGGATGAAACTTGTTTATGAACCTAAATTATTAAGACATTTCACTGCTAGATTAGATTGGATCTAATTATTGTGTTTAATATAAATTATTGGATTTAATGTAAATTATTAGATTTAATGTAAATTATTGAATTTAATATAAATTATTAGATTTAATGTAAATTTTGGATATAATATAAATTATGGAAATAAATGTATTGAAATTTGGTGGCTCGTCTGTTGCCACAAAAGAAAAAATAATCATAGTAGCCCATCAGATAAAAGAGCTATACTTAAAAAACAAAAAAATAGTTGTTGTTGTCTCAGCAATGGGAAACTACACAAATGAACTATTAAAACTTGCATATGATATCTCCCCTAAACCATTAGAAAGAGAAGTCGATATGATTCTTACAACAGGGGAAAGGATATCTATGGCTCTTCTTTCGATAGCGTTAAATGATATTGGCATTCCAGCAGTTTCTTTTACTGGTTCTCAAGCAGGTATAATAACGAATAATTCTCATATGAAGGCAAAAATTGAACAAATAAGACCTATTAGAATAATTGAAGAACTTGAAAAGGATAAAGTTGTTATTGTCGCTGGTTTTCAAGGTGTTTCAAGAGAGAAAAATATCACAACTTTAGGAAGAGGTGGTTCTGACCTTACAGCAATTGCACTTGCTGCTTCCTTAAAAGCAAAAAATTGTGAAATATGCACAGATGTTGATGGAATATATCCAGTAAACCCAAAATTTTTCCCTGAAGCTAAAGCTTATAAAAATATTAATCATCAGTTGGTTTATTTTATGGCTAAAACAGGTGCAAAAGTAATGCATGACAGAGCTTGTTCTTTAGCATTAAATTATCATATTAATTATAAAGTTCGTTCTTCCTTTTCTTCGAATGGAGGTACAATGGTTTCAGATTTTATAGATCAAATTGATGAAAAATCTTCTATCTATTCAATCAATTATATTTCCAATCTTCATACTATAAAAACAAATTATGAGAATGCTCAGATCATTTTAGAAAGTCTTTCTGTAAAGGATATCAACATTCATAATTTGATTTATATAAATCAGGAATACTTTTTATTTATAAAAGATGAAGAATATATTAAAATTAAAGATGATTACCAATTTGAACCTTATTTAACGACAATCTTTTATATTATTTCTTCAGGTTTTAATGATTTCTCGGGAGCTTTTTACCAGCTTCATAAAAAGATTGAGAATTTAGGTGAAAAACCATATCATATTGAATCAAATGCTTTTGTAGATTCCATTTTTTTCAAGCAGGATTTTGAACCTGAAAAACTTTACAAAAACCTTGTGCAGTCTTTGAGCCAAAATTATAAAATTATAAATTTAAATTAACAAATGCGAAGCAAATTTCAAAATCAAAATAATAAAAAATCAAATTAATGAAAATAAATCCAATAAAAATAAATTAATTGATATTAATCTAATAAAATCAATGAAAGAAGTTCGTACTCTAAAGCTGTCTGTTTCATTTTAAGTAAATCAGTAATTGCTTTTTTGATATAACTTTCGTCTATTAAGTAAAAATCAATATTTGAGATAACTATTTTTTCATAATAGTTTTTTATCAACAAGGTTTTTGTAAGTTTTTCAGACAAATTAAACAATATTAAATTTATAGGAAGATTATTATTTATTTCACCTAAATCTTTTGTTTGATATAGCTCTTGATAATATTTTATAATTTTTGAGTCAGAAGAAAAGCTTAAAAATAAAGACAATGCTAAAAATTCTTCAGAGGCTTTTTCAGGTAGAATAAAAATATCTTTACCGTTTTCATCATTGTATTTTTTAAATATTGTATATATAATTGTGCTAAAATCTTTTTTTTCATAACTAAAAGATAATTTTAATATTAAATTATGAATTAAATTAAGGCTATTTAATGCAATTTGTGTATCATCTAAATTTATTAAGAAGTTGCCACAATAAATATTATGTAAAAATGAATAAATATGAATTCTGACAAATGAGCTTTCAGAATACTGTTCTATAAGTATAAAAAAGTCAGTTGTTATAATGTCTTTTAAAGGTTCTATCGAATCTTTATTTATCTGTCTTATCTTCTCAATTTGAGATTCCAATAAAACAAGCTTCTTTGGCCATTTGAGTTTTGATATCAAATAATCTTCTTTCAAGTAAGAAGGAATAGCAACATTAGCGTCTTTAGATATAACTAAAATTGAAAAAGTATAACTTAAATTTGTATATGAAAAAGATAAAATAAAATTTAATAATAAAATAAAGAAAATTATTAACTTTTTATTTATCATTTTTGCGAATTTTTCAATGATTTTCTATTAATTTTATTAAAAAGATCAGCATCAAAATTGTACATATTTTTCTTTTTCTCATTATAAGATTTTTCTGCGATACTTAAAATTCTATTAATCAATTCCTTAAAAGATATTCCTTTAGGTTGCCATAGATAAAATGCTATAGAACCGGGGATAGTATTTATTTCATTAACATATATTTTTTCATTCTCCTCTAAAATAAAATCAATCCTTGCAACACCACTACAATCTATAGCCTTAAAAGATTCAATAGCATAATTTTCTATCTTTTGTTTAATATTTTCTGGAATTTGTGCAGGAATCTTTCTTGAAAATCCTTTACCCTTAGAATTCGATCTTATATATTTATCTTCAAATGAAAGTATATTATCCATAGCAATTGGTTCTTCACAGACCGAAACTTCTACATCTTCATGATAACCAAGCACAGAGCAATTTATCTCTCGAATCTTTTCAATAGCCCTTTCAACTATTATTTTTGAATCATATTGCATTGCGATTTCAAGTGATTTTTTAAGTTGCTGTCTATCTTTTGCCTTTGTTATACCAATACTTGAGCCAAGATTTGAAGGTTTTATGATAACGGGGTAACCAAGTAATTTTTCTATTTCATCAATTTTACCTTCAATATTATTTTCTAAAGCTTCTCTATAATACCATTTATAAGGGACTAAAGGTAGATTATGATATGAAAAAATCTTTTTCATCAAAACCTTATCCATACCATTTGTTGATGCCCCAATGTTTGCCATTGCATATGGTATATCTAAAAGTTCAAAAACTCCCTGAATTGTTCCGTCCTCTCCATAAGTTCCATGTAATGCTGGAAAAACGATATCTATATTCAAAGGTTTATTTTTTTCTATAAGTAACTGACTTTTATCTTTTTTATTAAATGAAAGATAGAGATTTTTAGCTTTTTTAAAATCTTTTTTCTTGAATGTTTCTATATCATTTAAGCAATCTCCAGTTAACCACTGACCTTCTTTGGAAATATATAAAGGTATGGCAATATATTTTTCTTTATCTATATTTTCCATGACTTGAAGTCCAGTTATAACAGAGACTTCATGTTCAACACTTTTACCACCGAAAACTACAAGACATCTTTTCTTTTCCATATCTTCCCTTTATTTTTATATAACATTTTTTCTTTATTTCATTTTTTATTTTAATTTTTTATATTCATTTTTTGTTTTAATTTTTAGTTTTAACCTTCTATTTTATATTTTTTGCTTTTTATTTTATATTTTTTATTTTTTCTATTTTCTACTTTTTAATTTTGACTTTAATTAATTTTCATAGTTATCTGGCAGGTCATTTTCAAAAAGAATAACTGTTTTTCTATTTATAAGAGCAGGTAAATATGAAGATGCTATATCTAAATTATCAGCAAAATTGTATTTATCATTATTATTAAAACTTTTAAATCCTTCAATCAATGCATCTTTATTTGTTTTACCAACAAAAATAGCATAATCTACACTTTCGGATATCAGTCTTCCAAATTCATAATTTTTCTGGTATTGAAATTTTCCAAGTTCTATAAAACCTGGAGTAATTATTATCTTTTTCCTATCGGTAAAAGCTCTTAAAACTTCTATTGCTGCCCTTGCCGAATCAGGATTGGAATTGAATGCATCATCCAGTATCGTTAGTATTTCATTTGGTTTTAATACAGAAAGTCTATGTTCAACAGGTAGGATTTGGCTAACAGCATTAAAAATCTCATTGTACTCTATAACAAATAAAAAACCTAATCCAATAGATATAGCAAGATTTTCTACTGAATGTTTTCCTAAAAGATTTGTCTCAAAACTGTATCTTTTTTTATCAGAGATTATAATTTCAAAAGAATTTTTTTCATTATTAAAAAAGATACTATCAATTAAAAAGTAAGGTTTTCTTTCTTTTTTTGAACCTATTGTAAAAATATGAGTAGTATCAGCTTTAAGTAAATTATTTAAGTTTATTTTATCAATTTCAAAATCTTCAATTATTTTTATCTTATCGCTCTTCTCTTCTAATCTTAGTTTTTCAAATATGTAATCATTATCTATATTTATAAAACCTACTTTTGAATTTTTTATTATCTTCCATTTTTCTTCAACTATATTTTCTATTGACTTAAATGTTTCTAAATGAACTGGTCCGATGGCTGTTAATATACCGATATCAGGTTTTGCAAGATTTACAAGTTCTGTTATATCATTTTTATACCTTGCACCCATTTCTGATATGAAAATATTATAACTACCATCTAGCTCATCATTTATGGTTTTAGAAAGACCCATAGGAGTGTTAAAACTTAACTTTGAAGCCAAAACTTTATATTGTTTTTCAAGTACCTGCTTTATATAAAATTTAGTAGAGGTTTTGCCATAACTTCCAGTTATACCTATTATTAAAAGATTTTCATTTTTTAACTTATCTATCTTATTTTTTGCAAGATTGTAGTATTTACTATTAATCTTTTCTTCCAATGGTAAAGCTAAAAATTGACTTATAAGCATTATAAAAAAATTAAGACTATAAATAAAATATATTAAAAAAGAAAAAGAAAAGAGAAAAATAGTAACTTTTATAATATATTTTATACTTAAAAAGTTCTGATTAATTGAACCTGCTACAATTGAATCAGTATTTATTGAATTAATATTTATTACATTTGTATTTATTATATTTGTATTTATTGAGTCAGTATTTATTGGAGCATAGACCAAATAATTTTTGATTTTATTACTAAAAATAACTAATGTTAATACTAAAAAGAAAAGGTAAAGTAAAGAATATAAAATTTTTAATCTAATTGCTCTTTTAGTATAGACAAGTGGCTTTTTTTGTTTTTTCCTTTTTTCATATGAAAGTAAAAATATAATAAGATTCAAAATAAAAATAGATACACATATAGATAAGAATAAAAAATTTATTTCAAAGTTCCTTGCAAAAATTGTAAATTTTACCGATTCCTCTTTTACAATAAAATTTTTAATTAAACCTTTCTTCAAAATAATTATTAAAATAAGGTTGATTATAAAATAAAGAAGAAGGTAAATCGATCTTTTGATAAATATTTTAATATTTTCCTTTTTTTTAAGCCAGTTAAAATATTCATAATATCTATAATTGTTAAGTTGAGCCATATGAAGAAGGTAATCCTTTTGAACCAAATCAAAAATAATTGCTAATAAAACGATAAAAACTAAAAGTATTTGAATAAAAAATATCATAATTTTCTCATTTTTGCTTTATACTATTTTTCATTTTGTATTTTATTTTAAACTTTTCAGTTTTTATTTTTTGCTTTTTTAATTTTAGTCTTTTTAATTATAATCTTTTTAATTTTACATTAATAATATAGTTTTTATTATCTTTTAGTTTTCAGATTTTTTATTTTGCCATAAAATATCAATCAAGACTTAAAAAGTAATTAACAGCTGATATAAATTTATTAAACTGCTCTAAAAAGCTATAATGTCCGGCATTTTCAAGCAAGACAATCCCTGAATCTTTTATATATTTATTAAGTTTTTTAGCCATATATAAAGGAGTCTCTTTATCATTTTCTCCCCAAACTATTAATGTGGGCTTTTTTATATTTTTAGCTTCGTTAGATAAATCTTGATTTACAACTTTGACAAATATATTTTTTAGTTCTTTTGAATTTTCATAATCTACGCTACCTTTTATTTTAAGTTTTTGTCTTAGTTTAAAAATTAAATTTTCAAAATCTTTATTAAAAATCTTACAATAAATTGCTGTGAAATATTTCAAGATTTTATAACCATATACTTTAAAATAATACTTAATCTTCCTTTTTGGTTTAATACCTGCTGCATCAACAAGAATAATTTTATCAATAACATCCGAATATTTTGAGCCTAAAATCAATGCTATCCTTCCTCCAAAAGAATGCCCTATTATTGAACATGGGTAAAAATTATAAAATTTTATAAAATTAAAAATAAGTTTTGCATATTCATATACTCCCCAATCCAATGATGGTTTAGGAGAATTTCCAAAGCCTGGAAAATCTATTGCAATAACATCAAAATTTTTACTTAAAGATTCAAAAACAATTTGAAAACTTTTTGAATCTGCTTGCCATCCATGTAAAAGTAAGACCTTTTTCCCTTTTCCTTTTCTTATAAAATAAATGTCTTCAATATTATAGTTTAGTTCCATTTAAATCCTTAAAATTAAATACTTAAAATTATATTTAAATTTCACCTTACAAAATATGGGAGAATATTTTTTGCAACATATTGAGTTTGAATAAGGTAATACCATAAAGGCAAAGTTATTAAAGATAATAATGTAGATAATGTCAAAGTAGAGGCAAGAAGTTCTTTATCCATCTCAATAAAATCTGAAAAAAATGCTGTCATAGTGGCAGTTGGCATAACAGTTTCTAAAAGTATTACCTTAAATGTAAGTTCATCAATCTTAAAAACTCTACTTATTAAAAATACGGTTATCAAACCAAAAATTATACCAAAAACAAGCCTTACAAAACTTGAAAAAAAGGCAATCTTAAATCTTGTTATATCTATTTTAAGATTAAAATCAAGACCAATTGTGAATAAAATCATAGGAATTGTAAAAGAACTAAATGTGAAGAGAAAGTCTTTTAATACTGGGTGAAATTTTACCTTTAATATATTGAAAACCAAACCTAAAATAGCAGAAATTATTGGAATAGTTGCATTTCTTAAAAGTGCATCATAAAAATCTTTTTTAGATAAGTTACTCTTTGTCTCAAAAAAAATCATTGTAAAGCCAAGAATTAAAAATACCGGCCAGAAAAACATTGAGAAAAAAACTGCTCGAGTAAAACCACCATCAGAAAAAAAATAAAACATTATTCCCCAACCAAGGTAACCATAGTTTCCAAATTGAGTTGCAATAGAATATGCCCTTGATTCTTTTACATTTTTTGAAACAGCATGTGCTGTGTATTTTGAAAAAATAGTATAAAAGATAGAGACAATTATAAAACCAAGTAAATTTGGCAATATTTGTGAGAAAACAGAAACATCAGCAGTATATAAATTCTTAAAAATAATAAACGGAACCGAGGCTTTTACTATGAATTTTCTTAAAGTAACAGCATCTTCCGATGAAAAGACTTTTATCAATTTTAAGAAATAGCCAAAAAATATAGGTAAAAGAACCGATATTATTATCTCAATGATATTCATAAGAAATACTTCAAATAAAAAATAAAGAAAATTAATATCATGTCAAATGAATTATATAAGACTGCTTAGTGGAGCAAGATTTTGGTCTAAAAACAGGTATTCTCCTATTGGATTACCATGTTCATTTAAGTTTTTCTTAAAAAGAAATGCATCTATATAGTTGGACCTTGTTGATGGTAAAATATTTAGTCTATATAAAATTGACATTAATGCAAACTCAGCGGCAGCAATAGAACCATCAGATATTTTTAATGCAATGCCAAGATCTTTTTTTGTGTTAAAATCATTTAGTCCAAGACAATAAACTCCAGCAGCCCCAACTTTTGCAATGCACGAACCACCATACAAAGATATCAATAAGGTACATAGACCTTCAGTTCCAGCTATCATCTGAGGATTTTGTAAGATAGAATTTTTTACTATTTTTAAGGCATCTTCAACTTTTTCAACCGAATAATTATATTTTTTTGCAATCTCCTTTTGTTTATTGTCTAATTTGCATGTAATTAAAGTAAGATACGATTTTGCTATGGATTCAAGTGGAACTGCGAAAACAGGAGCCGAACAACCATCAATCCCTACTTTTATATCTTCGTAAGAATAGATTATAGAAACAATTTTTAATATTTCCTTTTGAAGTGGATGATTTATATCAACATAATTTTCAATAGGATATCCTTTTGTTTTGCAAACAGAAAGCATCCCTGCATGTTTTCCACTACAATCACTATTTAGCTTTGATGGTTTTTCACCAAGTAAAAGTTGATTCTCTTTTACTTTACTTAATCTAGAATAAGTCAAAGGTGTAAGAAGATCTTTTTCATTTAAGCCTATTTTAGAAAGTAAAGATAGCACCGTTTCGATATGCTGTTTTTCAGCAAAATGTGAAGAGCAGATAAGAGCAAGTTCTTTAGAACTTATATTATATTTTTCATAAGCCCCACTTAGAATTACAGCTAAAGCTTGAAAAGGTTTGGCTGTTGATCTTGTGTATATCAAATTGTTTATATCGCCATATGAATAGATAATTCCATCGGTTTTTTCAAATATGCAGTAAGAACCAAAATGAAGATTTTCTACTATTTCACCTCTTGTTACTGCAATTAACTCTCTGAAACTAGATTTTTTTTCTTTCATTTAATTATTCCCAAATATTAAATTAAGAAGCAGATCGTAAATAAAATCAAGATTGTAAGGTTTTTCAATAATAAAATCTATTTTTACATCTTTGTTACTATTTAATCTTGGATCATCTTTATAACCTGTTGATATTATTGAAAAACCATTATAACCACTTGATGAAAAATATCTTAAAAGATCTAAACCATCCATTTCTGGCATTACAAGATCTAAAATACAACATTTTATTTTATCTTTGTTTTGAAAAAATATTTCTTTTGCCTCACCAATATTATCTGAAGATAAAACATTAAAACCTCTTTTTTGAAGATTTTTCTTGGTAACTTCAAGGACATTTATATCATCATCTACTATAAATATTGTAGTATTTTCAAGATCTTTTTTATTTATACCTTCTTTATAAATTTTTGGTTCTAAGATTTTTTCAGTCGAAGGAAGATATATTGAGAAGATAGTTTTTATATTTGGTATACTACTAAACTTTATTTGACCACTATGCTCTTCAACTATTTTTTTTGCGATTGTTAGGCCTACTCCAATACCTCTACCCTGACCTTTTGTTGTAAAAAATGGATTAAATATTTTGTCTTCAATCTCTTTTTTTATCCCTTCGCCATAATCTTCTATATCTATTACAAAAAATTTATCTGATTTTTTTAAGTTTATTTTTACTATGAAATTTTCATTCTCCCCTTTTCTTTCATAAGATTCATAAGAATTAATTAAAAGGTTTATAATAGTTTGCATAATCTGGTTTTCTGAACCATATATAGTAGCATCATTTAAATCTGTAAAAAATTGTACTAAAATATTTTTCTTGTATTTCATGTTAAAAATTTCAATTGAATTTTCAATTGCTTTTTTAAGATCAAAATTTGTTTTTACATCTTTTGTATCTTTTGAAAAATTTAAAAGAGTTGAAACGATAGATGTACCTTTTAAAGCAGATCTTTCTAAAATTTGTGAATATTCACCCAAATTTTCTTTTGAAATATCATCTTCATCAACCATCATTTTTATCAAAGAAGAAATACTTAAAGTTGAATGCAAAACATTATTTATATCATGGGCAAGTCCAGAAGCCAAAGTTCCTATTATTTCAAGCTTTTGTTTTTCATATATATTTTTTTCAATATTAATTTTTTCAGTAACATCTTGAGCAAGTAAAAGGGATAGGTCACTTTTTGAAGAGATAAATCTAACATCAAAAGAAATTATTTGAGAATCAATATTTATTTCAGTTTTTAGTAATAAGATATCTTCTACTTCAAATTTATCTGATTTTTTCAATTCTTCAAAAATTAACTTAACAAACTCCTCTTTTAATATCTCTTTATGATTTTCAAATTTTTGAGGGAAAAATGAGGTTACGACTTTTAAGTTATCGTCAAAAGCGATAATAATATCTGGAATTATTTTAAATAGACTTTCTAAAAAATTTCTTTCATTTTCAATCTCTTGGTTTGCTTTTTGAAGTTCAATAGTTCTTTTTTTAACAAGTTGATTTAATGTCAAAGCACTTATAATAAAGACAATGGTTATAGATAATATAATACCAGCTATTATCAAAATAACTTTTAATGGGATCTGTTTTTTGAATTGAGCACCAAACCATTTGTTTTCAAGCATATTATAGGTTCTTTTTGGTATAGCATCAAATCCTTTTTCAACAAAATCCAATAAAGGTTCATTTCCCTTTTTTACAGCTCTGTGAAATTGCCCTGTATATAGATTAAAGCCTATCTTATAGTTTTCAAGAATGTTATATTTATTTAAATAATAAAGGGCACAAGGTTCATCTACTGTAAAAACTTTTATTTTTTCATCTTTTGCAGCCAAAATGATATCTTTATAATCTTTGAAATAAACAATATTTGTAACTCCATTTTTTTGTAAATATTCAACAGCAGCATCCCCTTCTTTGGCTGCAACCAAAAATCCTTTAAGTGAGTCATAATCTGCAATTCCAGAAATTGTTTTTGAAAAGATTAATGGAACATTTATTTTAGCATAAGGTTTTGAATATGAAAATATTTTTGCTCTTTCTTCTGTATAAAAAAGTGTATCTATTACATCAGCTTTCCCATCTATAATAGATTTTAATGCCTGCGACCATTCCACTGCATAAAGGACAACTTGAACACCTGTTTGTTTTTCCCACTCTCTCCATAAATCAACAAGATACCCTTTTAATACCCCTTCTTCACTTCTAAAAATATATGGCGGATAATTGTGATCTATTGCAACTACTATTTTATCTATTATTTTTTTATTCTGGGCGTCTAAATTTAAATTAAAATAAAGACTTAAAAAAATTATAACTAATAATACCAAATATAGCTTTTTCATCTTTCCTTATTTTAAAACTTAAAATTGTAAAATCAATATCTTATAGATATTGCAAATTAAAAAATCCAACTATTTTTAATGGAAAATTGTTTAATAAAATAAAAGTGAATGATTTTGATGATTTTTTAATTGGGCCCATCAGGACTTGAACCTGAAACCCATTGATTATGAGTCAATTGCTCTAACCGATTGAGCTATGGGCCCTTAATATCAGAAAAGTTTGATATAAAAGGAATGCGGGAGTGACGGGGCTCGAACCCGCGATCTCAGGTGTGACAGACCTGCGCGATAACCAGCTTCGCTACACCCCCAAGTGCTTTTTTTATTTATATTAATTTTTTCTTTTGTCAAGTATTTTGAATAATTTTCTTTTTCTGCCAATTTCCCTTTCTATAATAAGAATAAGCTAAAATAGCTCCGAAAAACCAGGCAATAGGTATACCCCACCAGATTCCAGAAGTTCCAAATTTTATAGATAAAAGATATGAAACTGGCACCCTTAGTATCCACAAAGCAACCAAGGTATTAAGCATAGGGATAATTGTATCCCCTGCACCCCTTAATGCTCCATTGAAAGTAAACATAACAGAAAAGAAAAAATAAAAGCTTGCAACAATTCTAATATAATCCTGTCCGATTTTTTGAACTTCAATATCATTTGTAAAGATTAATAATAGATATTTACTAAAAATGATTATTATTATCCCTAAAAAAGTAGAGATAGAGGCTGAATAAATAAAAGTTTTTTTTACACCTTCTTTAACTCTATCAATCCTATTTGCACCCATATTTTGAGCCACAAAAGTCGTTATCGCCATTCCAAAACTCATTATTGGCATACTGGCAAATGTATCTATTCTTCCTGCTGCTGTAAAGGCAGCTATTGCATCTGTTCCAAATCCATTAACAATCCTAGTTAAAGCCATAAAACCTAATGATACTAAAACTTGTTGAACACCAGTGGGAATTCCAAGATTTACACTTTTAATAAAAATATCAAAGCTAAATGTGATATTTTTTATTCTAGGTGCTATAGGAAGCTTTTTCTTTATTGAAATAGCAACACCTGCTATAAAAGAAATAGCTTGAGAAATGACAGTTGCTATTGCTACACCTTTTATTCCCATCTTAAAATATATAACAAAAATAAGATCCAAAATAATATTTATTATTGTGGCAATGATCAAAAGGGTAGTTGGTGTTCTACTATCTCCAATCCCTCTTAATAAAGCTGAAAGTCCATTATAACCAAATGTAAAAAACATACCAATAAAAATAATTTTAAGGTAAATCAAAGCAGAAGGGAATATATCATCTGGTGTTTTAATTAAAAGTAAAATATATTTACCAAACAACAAACCTAAAACTGTTATTATCAGTGATGAAAAAATTAAAACTATATATGCCGTATCTACTGCGATTCTAATATTTTCTTTCTGTTTTGCTCCAAAATATTGAGATATAATAATAGAGATACCTAAAGCAATCCCCATTATAAGAGCAACCATTAGAAATATTATTGGGAAATTCGCTCCAACGGCAGCCAGAGCCTGCTTCCCTATAAAACGTCCTACAACAATAGAATCAACAACATTATAAGCCTGTTGAAAAAAGTTTCCCAATAGAAGTGGTAGAGTAAAACTTATTATCTTTGAACCAATATGACCTTCTGTTAAATCATTTTTCAAATTCATTAAATTTTTTTCCCCTTATTCTTTGTTCAGTATTCTTTGTTCAGCATTCTTTATTTATTATTTTTTATTGATTATTCTTCGTTTTTTATTATTTATCATTTATCCATTTTTTATTTATTCTTTTTATTCATTTTTAGTTTTACCTTTAGTTATTTTTATTTTTGTTTTTACTTTTAGTTATTTTTATTGGGGGTTTTACTTTTACTTTTCTTTTTTTTTATTGATTAAATTCTGAAAAAATTTCCATAAGGTTGTTTTGATTTTCACCACCAACAAGAATAAAAACAGGTGGTTTCCCTATTGGTGCATCTATTTCAATATAGTTTTTTCCCTCATAAACCTTTTTTGTCCAAACATGAATCCATTTACCTTCTGGAAGATACAATCTAATTTTATTTGTTTTTTCTTTTATAACTGGTGCTATTAGCAAATCATCCCCTACCATAAATTGATATTTAATCTTATATGATTCCATATCATCAGGATAGTTGATAAAAAGTGCTCTTACAACTGGAATTCCATCATTTGAAGCAATCTCAATGTATTTCTTAAAATAATCTTTTAGCTTAAAATGAAGTTTTGCAAAAAAGTTATAGAAGTTAGTTGTTTCTTCATCAGATTTAAAATTTGTTTTAAAATCGCTATATTGATAAACCTGCCAGTTGTTTAAAGGCTGATTCCCTTCATGGGTTCTAAAAATTGGAGTGAATGCCTCAAATTCTATCCATCTAATCAAAAGCTCTTTACTTCTATGATAAGTCATAAGCGGATTTGTAATAGTTGTATATCCGCCAATATCACTATGAATAAAAGGGATACCACTTAAAGATGCAGTAATAGTCCCTAAAATTGCAGAGGCAAGTCCATCATTTATTCCAAAGCTTACCATCTGATCACCAAGCCAGAATAGTGTTGAGTATTTTGGACTTTTTAAAAAACCAGCTCTTGCAAAAAAAACAATTTCTCCCTCTTTTTTAGCTTCAGTGATTGCTTCTCTATTAATCTTTGCCCAAATTACTGGATATTGGTTATGTAAAATCTCTGCGCTTACACCTGAATGCAAAACTGCATCCATTGGAAGCCATTCTCCAAAATCTGCCATCCAGCCAGAAAGTCCACTGCCTATTAAATTTTCTTTTATTATATTTTTTATCCATTCAACTGCCTCAGGGTTGGTAAGATCTATTAAATATGCTGGAAATCCAACTGTTTGTATAAGATATGGTTTATCTTCTTTATTTTTTACAAGGTAACCCTTTTCTATAGCCTCCTGCAGCATTGGATTTGTAAAATCATCGTCTGCCTTTTTAGGATCTTTTGCTGCTAAAAATGGATTTATATAACCAAGGACCTTAATATTTTTTGATTCCATTATCTTAACAAATCCTTTGAAATCAGGGTAAAGCTCTTCATCAGCATACCATCTCCATTTTAATTGCTGCCCAAATGAGGTTGTTCTTTTGCCACACCAATCTTGAATCCAGATAGCAGATATTGGATTCCCCTGTTTTATTAAGTTATCTACTACGGATATTACCTTATCTTTACCCCCCTGAATACCAAGTATTGTTCCATATGTCCAATCTGGTAGAGGAGGCATTTTACCATTTATTTCTGAAAAAGTCGATATAATTTTTTTATATGAGTCATTTATAAAGAAAGAACCAGAAAGTTTGTTTGAATTTTTATCAGTAACAAATTTTACATCAATATAATCTCGATTAGAAAAATCAAATTCTCCATATCCAGAATTTTCAAAGTAAAAGGCTCTTAATTTTGAAGTGAAAAAAAATGGAATTGGAAAGTAGGTGGTAAAACAATCTCCTCCGGCTTTAGATGTTAAGTTGGCACCAAAAGTTATAGGTTGATCCCCTCTTCCAACTCCCTGCTCTGAAGTCAAAATTGGTACATTTTTACCCTTTAAGTCTAAAAATGAGTATTGTACACCACCTCCAAATATCTTTTCATCTTCTTTTGATAAAAATTTTAAGTTGATTTGATTAATAGTTTTATCTTCTAAATTTAAATCAAAATTTATCATATTTTCATTTACTGCATAAATTTTAAGAGTATAAGGTATTTTTTTCTCTGAATTTTTACTTTGACTGATATATCCTTCTATTATAAGATAATCATCATTTTTTTCAATCTTTGAAATCTTTTGAAAGGTATATGATTTTTTTATTTTTTCTTTAATTTTAATGGAAGCCATATGATATTCATAGGTAAAATCTTTTTCATAAGCATTTATAAAAGAAGAATCTTTAGGAAAAGATAGAATATTCTTACTATTTGAAAGAATTTCAATTTTGTTATCAGAAATATTTATTAATATGCTATTATTTAGTCTTATCTGCTCATTTTTTATGTTTAATTCTAAATTTGTGCAAGATAAAAAAGCAAATAGAATTATTAAAAGCAAGACAAATATAGATAAACTTAAACTTTTTTTTCTCATAAAATCACCTCATATAATTATTAAATAAAACTATCGATGACATAAAAAAGATGAAAATATAAAATAAAAAAATTATTTGGCTGAAATTAGTAAAAAATTAGCAATAATAATACTATATAATTTCACCTTCTAATATTTTGATTGTTGGAATTGGATTTGAAATATATTTGATAAATAACAAATCAATCAAGTCATCAAAAGATTGTATTGAAAAACCTTTAGCGTCGAAAAGTATTAAGTTGGCTTCATAATCATCTTTTATGTACCCTATTTTCCTTTCAGTTAGATCAAAAATAAATTGAGGTAAAATTAAAAGTTGATTTTTCAAAAGCTTCAATACTCTAATATCTTTTACAAAATTCACTATTTTATAAATTGAATTAAAAAGACTAAAACTATTAAAACCATTCGCAAGTATAAAATGAGAATCAATCTTTGAATCAATAATAGAAAATATGTTATTGCTAAATTCTTTATTTACAAAATAATCATCATCAATTATATAGTAAAGATTTGGTTTTCTTACAAAATTTTCAAAGTACATATTTGGATTTTCATACTTTATAATAAAAGTTTTCTCCATATCATCTAAAGAATCTATATCTTTTATGGTTAAAGAAGTACTGGAAGGGAATCTTATATAGATTATTTTCCCATCTTCAAGTTGATGTTTTTTGTTAAAATAATATCCATAATGATGGAAAAGATAAGGATCTTTTAAATTATTTACATAATCATGATAAGAAGAGTTTTCTTTATCAGATACAATTTTCTGCTCTGGATAAACATCATTAAATAAATATGACAATGAAGACTTTATTCCAATGGCTTTAAGTTTCATTGCTATTGTTATCAAAGAACTTTTGACCATATGATAACAAAGATGATTTAAGAATAAAAAATAGGAACCATTTTGAATCATCTTTTCAGATGCGATATCTGTCCAGATATCTAAATAATTGTAAGGTAATTTATCGAAAATAGGACCATCAAGGATAAAATCTATTGAAAAAGAATTGGTATATTTATATGCAAAAAGGTCAAAAATTGTCTCTTTAATTAATGGAAGTGACGGAAGAGCGATAAGTGATGAGCAATCAATTATCTTCATATTTTCTTCATCAGGAATAATGTCTGTTATACTAATTGTTTTTCTCTTAACAACTATATTTTTATCTTGAACCAACTCTTCTCCATCGAAAAAGCTAACATTTTTAAGAGCAATACTTTTCATCGCTCCTCCAATCAATTTAATTTTTAAACTAAAGATTTTAATAATTTATCTTCAATCTTTTGATAGGTTAAAAGTCCTTCGATAAAAACCATCAAAGCTTCTTTTAGCCTTTCTTCTTTTAGTACATATGCAATTCTAACCTCATCATGCCCAGCAGTTGGTGTTTTATAAAAACCTGAAGCTGGTGCTACCATGGTTGTTTTTTTATTCTTTTCAAAATCAGAAAGCATCCATTTAGCAAATAACTCTGAATTCTTTATAGGTAATTTAACGACAAGATAAAATGCCCCTTCAGGTTTCTGTAAGACTATACCATCAACCTGAGTTAAAAGATTGTAGCATATATCTCTTCTTTTTTGATATTCATCTACAATTGTTTGATAATATGAAAAAGGAAGTTTATAAGCAGCTTCTGCAGCGACTTGCTCTATTGTAGGAGGACATAGTCTTGCCATGGCAAATTTGTTAACGATACTCATAACCTCCTGATTCTTTGTGATAAGAGTTCCTATCCTTGCGCCACATGCAGAAAATCTTTTAGATACAGAATCTATGACTATGACTCTTTCTGGATCATCAAGCTGTAAAACCGAAAAATGAGGATAATCTGTAAAGTTGAACTCCTTATATACTTCATCAGAGATTATATATAGATCAAATTTTTTAGCTATCTCATGAATTTTCCTTACTTCTTCTTCTTTTAATATTGTGCCAGTTGGATTATTCGGTGATCCTATCAAGATAGCTTTTGTTTTTGGAGAGATCTTTTGTTCAATCTGTCCAAAATCTTTAATATGAAAACCATCTTCAGCCCTCAAGGTTACAGGTACTAACTTTACATTTGCACTTAAAGCATATCCATCATAATTTGCATAAAAAGGTTCAAATACTATTATTTCATCTTCTGGGTCGCATATTGAATCTATAGCAAACATTATTGCTTCAGAACCACCAATAGTTATGCAAATCTCATTTGGTTTCAAGTCTATTTTATAGTTTTTAAAATATTCACAAACAGCTTCTCTTAAACTTAAAAAACCCTGAGATGGACCATATTCAAGGACTGGTTTATCGAAATTTTTAATAGTATCCCACATGATTTTTGGAGTTTCAATATCAGGTTGCCCAATATTTAGGTGAAAAACTTCAATTCCTTTAACTTTGGCTGCATCAGCATAAGGAGTAAGTTTTCTTATAGGTGATGAAGGCATCATCTGCCCTCTTTTTGATGTTTTCATTACTCTTCCCTTATAAATTTTTTGAAATATAATTTTTACTATTTCTTTGTCAAGAATATAAAATATTTTGTGCATAGCAAATTTTGTAACTTTACACTTATCTTTTAAAAAGAGACTTAACAACAAAAAAATAAATTTAATATGTATAATTTGTTTTCTTTGCAATATTTCTTTGCAATATGATATTCTTATATTATGATTTTTATAAATACAATGAAAAGGAAAATTTTATGGGAATTTCAGATTTATTTTCTATATTAAATTTAATATTTTTTCAAAAGATTAATCATAAAAGAAAAAAGGTAAGATTAGATAACTTTGTTGAATATTTTCCTGCAATAAAAAGTAAGGATTCAATTTTTTATTATCTTTCTAAAATAAATGAAGATGATTTTCTAAAGATAAAAGACTTTTTCTTGTTTGAACAGGATAAGATAAAAAAGATATTGGAAAAAGATTGGGAAGAAAAAAAATTTGAAGATAAATTGAAGATAGAAGATAATCTTCCAATTAAATTTTATACAAACAATAAAAAATCAATAATTACAATTTCTATTGATAATAATAAAAAAATATTTGGACTTGGTTCTAAGTTTGCACCTTTTGAAAGAAAAGGAAGGGTTTTTGACAACCTAAATACTGATAATCCTTATCATGCATATTTTGTCGATAACTTATATTCTACACTCAATATTTTTTATATATTTGATGAAAAAACAGAGACAACAGTTTGTTTCATACTAGATTATCCTGGTATAATAAGATATGATTTTGGTAAAACCTGTATAAATCAGATAAGAATAGAAATTTCTTCTACTTCTTTTCAGTTAATAAAATTTAAGGAAAAAGATTTTTACTCTTCAGTTAAAAAAGCTTATCAGATTTGCGAAAATTTTTACAAACCACCTTTTCACGCATTTGGTTATACTTACTCTCATTGGGGGATTAAATCACTAAAAGAGATTGAAAAAATAACAAAATCTCATGAAGAAGAAAATATAGCTCTAACAAATATCTGCCTCGATATTGATTATATGGATTCTTTTAAGAATTTTACTATAAATGAAAATTACGGGAATTTTGAAGGTTTTGAAAATTTCAGCAAAAAACTTAAAGAGAAAAATACTTTTTTGATCCCTATTATTGATGCAGGCATAAAAGTTGAAGAAGATTACAAAGCTTACGAAGAATTTAAAAACAAAGGAAGTCTAGTTAAAAACAAAAATGGTAACTTTTATTTTGGTAATGTTTGGCCTGGGAAATCTGTTTTCCCAGATTTTTTCGATGTAAAAGATCAGCTTATATTTAAAAATCTAATGGATGATTGGATAAAAAAGACAGATACAAATGGCTGCTGGCTTGATATGAACGAACCTTCTATTTTCAATGAGAAATCAAGAACATTTTCCGAAGACGCAAGATTTTTCGATGGTAAAATCGAAAATGAAAAGTTACACAATATGTATCCATATTTTCAAGCTAAAGCAGCATACCAATGCTATATTGCAAACAATATCAGACCTATGATGTTTTCAAGATCATTTTACACATTTATGAATCAATATTGTGGAAATTGGACTGGAGACAATCAACCAAGGTTTTTTCACTTGAAAACTGGATTTCAGCAGATAATAAGTCTTTCAATTTCACTTGTTATGTATTGTGGAACAGATATTGGCGGTTTTTGGTTTAATCCTACAAATGATCTTTTGGTTAAATGGTTTAAAGCTTGCTTATTTCATCCACTTTATAGAAATCATAGTAGTATTTTTGCAAAACCAAGGGAAATCCCATTACTAAAAACAAAAGTCAAAGAGAAGATTAAAAGCATCATAAACACAAGATATGCATTAATTCCTTCGATTTATTCACTTTTTATGATATCTACTTTCAATAAAAAACCTTACATTATGCCTTATATATACAAAAAAGATGATAAATTTAACATTTCAGATAAAGTTATAATTATCTCAGATACAATAGTATATGATCCATTTGAGACAGATTTACTAAAAGATGATTTTGAGTTTAAGAAATATAAAGTTTTTGATTGGATTGATATTTATTTAAAAAAAGGAAAGGGAATATTTTTAACATCAAAATTTCAGAATAGCAAAAATATTTTTGAAACATTTCCGTTAAAATTTATAGGTACCTTTGATGAAAATGATACTATTGTTGGAGAAATTTACTTTGATGATGGTATATCTTCTTTTTCATTAAATAATTTTGCAATATATAGTTTTGTCGTTACAAAAGAAAATAATGAAATGATTAAAAAAAGTATCAATAAAATTTTTTCGAATCTTGAAAAAAATATTGAATCGGAAATTGAAAAAATGCTAAATGAAATAGATATTCAGATTATATAAAATTTTTCACAAATTAAGAACATTTTATTCACATCTTTTCTTTTTTTTGAATTAATTCATTATTACCTAAATAAAAGTTTTCACTATGAAATTAATGGATTTGGTATGAAAAAACGAAAATTTGATTTAATTTTATTCGATATTGATGGTGTTTTGGAGTATCAAGGAAAAGTATTTGAAGGTGCAATAGATTTGGTAAATAATATTAGAAATGATGGTATCAAAGTTAAATTTTTAACCAACAGCACCTTAAAATCTTCTAAAAGTGCTGCTGAAAAATTAGCAAAAAGAGGCTTTACAGTATATACTGATGAAGTTGTTACTGCCTCTTTTGCGACTGCACAGTACTTAAAAATATTGAATCCAAAAACTATTTGGCTTTTACTAGCAAGAGAAGGTGTGGAAGAATTCAAAGATTTTGCTATCGATGAAGAAAACCCCGAGTATGTTGTGATTGGCGATTGTCGAGATTCCTTTAATTTTAATACTATGAATAAAGTCTTACAAAAGGTTGTAGGTGGTGCAAAATTAATCGGAATGATTTCTGAACTTATAGATTCCAGTCTGGGAACACTTGAATTAAATGTTGGTTCCTGGGTTAGTATGATTGAGAAAGCAGCAAATATAAAAGCAACATATATTGGAAAACCAAATAGATTTGTATTTGATCTAATATTGAAAAACTATGATATAGATAAAAAAAGAGTCTTAATGGTTGGAGATAGGATTAGTTCAGATATTGTTGGAGCAAAAGTCGTTGGTATTAAATCCTGCCTTGTAAAACAAGGGGAATATTCACCAGAACATCTTAAAATTAAAGCCAAACCTGATTTCATAATTGATAAGATATCTGAACTAGATAAGGTGATATTTAAATAAAGAAAAAATTAATAAAACAACAGTTTAAAAATTGAAACAACAGCAAATGAAAAATTAAAAAGTTATAGAAAAGATAATAAAAAAATAAAATAAATACAAAAACATAAAACTATAACAAATGAAAAATTATAAAACAGAAAACTTGTAACTTAATAAAATAAATTAGGAAAAATAAATGGCGAAAACTCCTTTTGTTCATTTGCACACACACACAGAATATTCTATGCTGGATGGGGCTTGTAAAGTTAAAAAACTTGCAAAAAAGGCAGCATCTTTTGATATGCCTGCAGTAGCTATAACTGATCATGGTAACCTTCATGGGATAATAGCATTTTGTGATGCAATGTCTGCTGAAAATATTCAGCCAATTGTTGGACAGGAGTTTTATGTCGCCCCAAAAGATAGAAAAATAAAAAGTAAGACCAATAACTCTATTGATCCTCAAAACCCTTTTCATTTAATTCTTTTGGCAAAAAATGAGGTGGGTCTTAAAAATCTATACTTTCTTTCAAGTATAAGCTATATCGAAGGATTTTATTATAAACCAAGGATAGATAAGGAAATTTTAGCATCCCATAGCGAAGGAATAATTGCTTTAACCTCATGCCTTGCAGGCGAGATACCTTATTATATTCAAAAGGATGATATTGATAAAGCTAAAAAATCTTTGTCAGAATATTTAGATATCTTCGGGAAGGAAAATCTATTTTTGGAACTTATGTACCATGGAATTGAAGCTGAAAAAAAAGTAAATAGAACTTTAATCGAATTTTCAAAACTATATGGCCTTGATATTGTTGCAACAAATGACAATCACTATCTTGAAAAAGAAGATGCAGAAAAGCATAATATTTTACTTGCCATTCAAACTCAATCTACAATAGATGATGAACAAAGATTTATGTTTGATGGAAGTGGATATTACTTTAAAAGTTATGAGGAGATGAAGCAGATTTTCCAGGATTACCCTGAAGCATTAAACAATACCTTAAAAATAATGGAAATGTGCAAAGTAAACTTTAAGTTTGGGGAAATGAACCTTCCTAAATATCCTCTTGATGATGGTTTTTCCGAAGAAACCATGTTAAAAAAGCTTGCAGAAGAAGGATTAAGAAGAAGATATACTGAAATAACGCCTGAAATAAAAGAAAGATTTGATTATGAATTTAGTGTAGTATCTTCTAAAAAATTTTGTGGATATTTTTTGATTGTCTGGGACTTGATAAACTGGTCAAAAAGCAATGGAATATTGGTTGGGCCAGGCCGTGGAAGTGCAGGAGGATCAATTTTAGCTTATGCTCTTGGCATTACAGATATAGATCCATTAAGGCATAATCTTATGTTTGAAAGATTCTTAAATCCAGAAAGAACCAATATGCCTGATATAGATATAGACTTTCAGGATGTTGAAAGACCAAGAGTGATTGAATACATAAAACAAAGGTACGGTTCTGACCATGTAGCAGCTATTGGAGCCTTTTCTGCATTAAAAGCAAAACAAGCTATTAAAGATGTTGCCCGTGTATTAAAAATAAGTGCATCTGATGCCAATAAAATTACTTCTTTAATCAATTCTGATTCCCTAGAAGAAGAAATTAAAACAAATGAAGTGTTTAAGTCTTTGATGGAGCAAAATGAATTATATAAAAAATGTCTTGAATATGCATTATTTGTTGAAGGTTTGTTTAGACAAACAACAATTCATGCGGCAGGGGTCGTAATAACTCAAAATCCAGTTATAAATGAACTTCCTCTCATGATAAGCTCCGATTCCAACCTTATAGTTAGTCAATTTGAAAAAGATACAGTTGAAAGACTTGGTTATCTTAAGATGGATATATTAGGTATAAATTATCTAACAATTCTTAAAGATACCATTAATTACATAAATAAAAGGCATGGGATAAAAATATCATTAGAAAACATACCTTTAGAAGATGAAAAAATATATAAACTATTATCCAGTGGAAATACTGCTGGTTGTTTCCAGGTTGAAGCTGCTGGATTTACTAAAATGTTAAAACAGCTTAAACCTAAAAATATCGAAGATATAACTGCTGCTTTGGCTCTTTATAGACCAGGTCCATTAAAAAGTGGCTATGTGGCAACATATATAGATAGAAAGAATAATCCTGAAAAGATAGAGTATCCATTCGATGAACTTAAACCTGTTTTGGCAGAAACATATGGTGTAATAGCTTATCAAGAACAGATAATGAAGATTTCAATGATACTTTCAGGATTCACCGGTGCAGAAGCAGACACCCTTAGAAAAGCTGTTGCTAAGAAAAAGGGTGATTTGATGGAAAAAATGAAAAATAAGTTTATAGAAGGAGCGTTAAAGCGAGGAAAGGATGAAAAAAAGGTAGTTCAGCTTTTCGAAGATATAAATAATTTTGCAGATTATTGTTTTAATAAATCTCACTCTGCTGCATATGCTTATCTAACAGTATATACTGCTTATTTCAAAGCTTATTACCCAATAGAGTTTATGACCGCTTTAATAAAAAATAATATTGATGATATAGAAAAGGTTTCAAGTTATGTCAGAAACGCTAAAAACATGGGAATAAAGTTTGTCACCCCTTCTGTAAATGAATCAAGTATTAATTTTGAAATTATTGATGATAAAATAGTCTTTGGTTTAGCAGCTATTAAAGGGGTTGGTGAAACTGCCGCTGAACTTATAATTAATGAAAGAGAAAAAAATGGTAAGTTTAAGGACTTTTTAAATTTTCTTATTAGAATGGACCTTCAAAAGATAAATAAAAAGGTAATTGAAGCATTAATCCAGGTTGGAGCATTTGACTGGACTGAACATGATAGGCAGCCACTTTTGAAAGCATATGATGAACTTTCAGAGTATGCTTTAAGTAAAAAAAATGATGATGGTTCTTCACTATTTGATGAGACAAATAATGAGGATTTTGAAAAAAATTATCAAAATTCATTGATTACAAAATATAAAGATACTTTTGATTTTGATTTAAATAAGGATGATAAGATTTATGAGTATGCAAGATGGGAAGCACAACTATGCGGACTTCCATTGAAAAGCGATCCCTTAGAAAAATATTTTGATCTTGTTAATATCATAAATCCGAAAAATTTTTCTTCTTTTATTGAAAATATTAGACCAAATGAATCTGCACAAATAGTTGGATATATTGAAAATCTGACAACTAAAACAAAACAAAATGGCAAAACAGGTATTTATTATATTATAAAGCTTTTCGATGGATATGAAAGTCTAGAACTTTTCTTTTTTCCATCTGAAAATATTGATCCTTCTTTTTATGAACTGATGCTTAAATCTTATATACCAAGGGTATTTATTATAAATTGCAAAGAATATACTGGATATGATAATAAAATAGAAAAAAGATTAAATATATTAGATATTAAACCAATTGAGCAGGTTAAAAAGCCTTCTGTAAAATCATACACAATACTTCTTAACCCCTATTTAACAGAGGAAAATATCCAGGAACTAACAAATTTTTTTAACAACAATATTGGTAATTGCCCTATCACAATAAAATTTATAAATTACTCTGGAAGATTTGAAGTAACATCAATCAAACTCTCTGAAAAAGAAGATATAATCAATCAAATTAGAGATTTTGATTTTGTTGAAGATGTTGTACCATCTTTTATTTGACAAAACTAAATTTAATCCGATATTTACTATAAGTATAATCTAACCAGAAATCTGGTTTTATTGGAGTTTTATGGAAATTTATATCAATGGTGAAAAAGTCTCTTATACTTTGCAAAATGAAAAGACATTCAATGATGTACTTGAATTTATCCTTTCTTTTCTAGATAAAAATGACCTTTACATAGATAAAATATCAATAAATAATCAAGAATACGATTTTGAAGAGATAGAAAAGTTTAAATCCTATTCAATAGAACAGATTGATAAAGTTGATATTAAAGCAGCATTTAAGCAAGAACTAGTAAGTGAAACTGTTGAAAATATAATTTCCTATCTTACAAATGTTGTATCTTACATTAAAGAAAATGAAAATTACACAGAGGAAAACTTAAATAAAATAAAAGATGGTTTAATCTGGTGTACAAATGTTGTAGATAAAATTCTTATTATTTATTCTGTTTCAGTTGAATATTTTTTAACTAAATCTGAAAAGCAATTTTCTTTTGTATGCAACCAATTAAAAGAGATTGCAGAAAATCTTCATCTTATCTTTTCTAACAAAGAGTTCAAGCAACAATTACTTGAAACAATAGTAGATTTTATGGATGGAATGATAAAGATTGTCACATATGTATTTGTAAGATTAAAAAATCTTCCTAAAGAAACCAAAAAAGAGCATTTTATAACACTTTTCGAAGATAATATAAAACTACTATCCAAAATAAAAGAGTTGTTTGTTAGCATCGCAAATAACTTTAAAGAAGGGAAAGAAAAAACAGCAATGGAATTATTCAGTTCTTCAATTAACTTTTTAGCTTTTTATTTTGAAGTTCTTATTTTATGCACAGATAGTTTTGCAGATTCAGATTATAACTTTTCTGAAATACATGATTTAATTAAATCTTTTTCTGAGATTTTTGGCAATATAAAGACTTCCATTGCAGAAAAAGATTATGTTAACCTTTCTGATATCTTAGAATATGAAATAAATGAACCAATCAATAAGTTAATATCTCAAACAAAAAATTTAGTTGATTTCTTAAAAAACTATAAAATAGAAAATAATACAAAAAGCAATTAAATATTAGCTAAACCTATTTAAGATTATTTAATTATTTTTTAAAAACTTCATACAATACATTATAATCAGAAGCTGGATTCCAGAATATATAAGAGTTTATTCCACTTTCTATAACGCCAGAGACTTCATTTTTAATATACTGCACAAAATCTTCATTTACATCAAGCTTAAATGCCTGAATCCATGGTCTTATCGCAACTTTATAGTTAGAATTCTCCATTGCCCGAATTGTTCCATGTTTGTATATCAACCTTACTGATTCTAACTGATTTATTCCTTTTGAGTAAAAGCCCTTTGAAAAGTGAGATGGATAGTACATAGGGTATATGGCATTTACTATTTGACTATTTAAAAATATATCCTGCCCGATATGTTTTGAAATTTTATACCAACATTGATAACCAAAAAAATCGATTGATAACGATACTTTTAAGTTTTCTCTTGCTTTAGTTAAAAAATTAAAAATCTGAACATTTTTTGAGACATTTTTACTATTATACCTATAAATTATATCTGAAGTATTACCCTCAGCAGGAAATCTTACATAGTCAAACTGAATTTCATAGACACCTAAATTTTCAATTTCTTTTGCAATATCTATTAAATAATTTAAGTACTCTTCGTTATATGGATCTATCCATTTTTCTATACTTTTAGCTCCAGACCATGGTAGATCTTTAGATTTACTCCATAACGCAAATTTATGGTTATCATAATCATATGCGATTGGATCTCTAAAAGAAACGATTCTTGCAATTATTTTTATATTATTTTCTCTTGCCTTTTCAAACAAATACTCAACATCGATAAGTTTTCTTGTTGATTTCATTTTCTTTGCAAGTTCCAAACTTGAGCCATATGAAAGATAACCATAATCATCCTTAAAATCTACTACAAAAGTATTTAAGTTGCAGTAATTAGCTATATCTATCAATTTATCTATCTTACTTTTGCTACTTGCAGCAAAAGAAGATAAATAAATACCTCTAATATTGTTATCTATAATATCTTCTTCTTCCAGAAAATCCTTATCATTCAGAAATTGTCCATTTTCATATTTATAAATCCCAAAATTTGTATACGCATAAACCTTATCATCTATTTCAAAAAACTTTTCAATTTTTTGTTTTACATTGTCTTTTAGTTCTAAATTAACACTGTAAATCTTATATATAGAATTTTTACCTGTCCTCATCGAATAATAAGAATCAAGATCTATTATATCTATTCCCTTAGAAGATTGGTAGCCAATAAAAAGGCTGCTATTTTTAACAAATAAAGCTGTGATTGTTTCAAAAAGCAAACTCTGATCTGATGTATAAAAAACTCTTTTTACTCCATAAAAAAAATGATAGAATCTTTCATCGTCAAGCGATTTTGCAAATAGACCAGAATAAGAAGTCCCAATAAATATATAATATTTATTATTAAATCTTGTCATTTCACAGGAAGTAAAGTAAGCATTTGATGGTATACCATCCGTTGGTACCTGTTTAATTTCCCCGCCAATTCTTATATAAATACTTTTGTCTGTAACTATTATAGCTGTATTTGAATCTTTAATCTTATAATCATTTATATATTCATAAGCTGGATTGACTTTTATCAAATCTGGGATTTCGTATAAACCACCAAATAATGATTTATATGAAATATTTGAAGATATATTATTTTGATTTTCTACCGTATTTACCTGCTGATTTTCATTATTTTCATTTAATGAATCAGAAGAAGTAGTCGTTTGATTATCAATTAAACTTGAACTTTCAAGAGCATGAGACTTTTCATCGAAAGCAATCTGGTTTTGCTGAATCTTTTCATTAACAAATAAGAAGGCTTGAGTTATAAGTACCAAAAATATTAAAAATATTACTATTGTTCTATTTGTTTTTGCCATTTTATGCCTTTAAAATACTAAATAAACACAATTGTAAAGATAAATCCTATTAATTTGATTATCGGTCATAGAAATAATTACTTTCAAAGAAAGCTTGAAATTATTTAAATAAAAGAAATAAAAAAAACCTGCACCATAGGAAGATGGTGGTATATAAAAATCATAAGAATCATATAAAGAGGCTTGCGCAGCAGAAAAAGAAGTATAATGATCATGGCTCATATTTGAAAAAAATTGAAAAACAAATCTATGTTTTTGATAGAAAATAAAATCAAATTTTATACTTAAAAGAGATTCTGAAATAGAAAAGAACGAAAGGATATTAGATGTCATATTATCTAAAATATTTACCTTCAACGAAATTGTGTAATCTGGTTCTATATCTACAAAATCATTTATTACATATGGTATTGAAAAATAGATGCTTATAAATAACTTTCTCAAAATTAAACTATACTCTTTTAAGTAAAATTCAAAATTTAATTTCTTAATTTCACTACTATAAAGATAATCTTTATAATATAAGCCAAAATATATTGGATTAATATTAAAAATAATCTGGTAAAAATTGCCATCTGAACAATAATATTGAGCTGGTTCTTTAATTTCTTTATGGATGACTCTTAAAATCAGAAAATCCTTAAAACTTATGAAAAGGACCCAGTTGGTAAAAAAATATGAATTTTGGAGAAAATAAAATTTTGATTCAAATGCAAATTTTATAAAGTCAAAAATAGAAAAATCAAAACCAATATAAAATTGATATTTATTTTCAAATTCAAGATCATTTATATTTATAATGTTTGGAATTAAAAAATAATTAAAAAGCATAAGAGAAGAAAAATTATTTAAATTAAACCTGAAAAGAAAGTTATAATTTTGTTTATTATTATCATAGTAAAAAGATAACTCAAAAATACTTGTATCAAAAGGATTAGTCTGAATATAAAATCCTTTTGAAATTAAACTTTTATATGAATCAGAAGGAGATAAATAATAATCAACATCTATTTTAGGTTTGGTGATATATTGAACGCTAAGGCTATTTCCAAGGTAACCTGAAAGATAGCCATACCCATAGCTTAAAATAAATTCTCCAAAAATTATTTTTATATCAGGAAAATTTATCAAAGAAGAGATTTTATCATTTCTATAAATTAAAAAGCCATATTCCCATTTTGCTAATAGCAGGTATTGCTCAGAAAAATATATGCTTGAATCTTTGTAGTATGAAGTCAAACCAAAAAAAGAAATTAAATTAAAGGGATAAGATGCAAAAAGTAAAAGAGTTAATGCTTCCATAAAATATATTATTAATCAAAGAATGCAGAACCAATGACTATTAGATCCGCTCCTCTTTCAAGTATCGATCTGGCATTCTCAAAATTTATACCACCATCTACCTGAATTAAAAATTTTAAGTTATTTTTCTTTCTATATATACTTAGTTCGTCAATTTTTGTTAGGGTTTCTTCAATCAATTTTTGACCTGAAAACCCTGGCTCAACAGACATTACAAGAACCAGGTCTAATTCTCTTAAATATTTTTGAATCTTGCTTACTTCAGTTTTAGGTTTTATCGAAATTCCAGCTTTTCTATTTATTTTTTTTATCTTATTGATTAAGTCAAAAATATCTTTTTCGAAATTTATAGCTTCATAATGAAATGTTATATATTTAATCTTATCGAATAAAAATTTATCCATATAAAAAGATGGATTTGATACCATAAGATGAAGATCTGCACTTAAATTAGTTACTTTAAGAATATCAAATGTGATTTTAGGACCAAAAGAAATATTTGGGACAAAATTACCATCCATCACATCTAAATGAATAAATTTGCATCCAGCATATTCGATTTTTTTTATCTCTTCTTTTAATTTTGAAAAATCAGATGCAAATATAGAAGGACAGATTTTATCGGCAAAATCAATTTGTTTTAAATTTTTCTCCATTTAATAATTCTTTAATATTAAATTTAATTATTCATTATTCAATTTTACTATTTGATTTTGCTTCTCAATCTTAACATCATTTTATTATTCTATTTTATTATTATATTTTATTATTTAAGTTAATTAATTAATTTTATTATTTATTTTTATTATTTAACATATAGTCTTTAAATCTTTGCATTAGTTTTATAACTTTTTCTGTCCAACAAAAATAGTTATTGTTGTACCTTTAACTACCTTTTCATTTGCTAAAGGTTTTTGATTTAAAATCACTCCAACCTTATCAAGATTTTCTGTTTGAACATATTGAATATCTAAGATTAGTCCAAGAGTTTCTATTTCTTGTTGAACTTGCTCAACTGTTTTTCCGGTAAAATCTGGTATGGTAACAAAATCAGGCAAAGCTCCTTTAGATACTACTATTTTTATCGTGTCTACAGTTGACAAATCTACACCAGCTTCTGGTTGTTGAGATATTATCAAATCTTTATCAAAAATATCAGAATATTCTTCACCTATCTTTTCAATTTTGATCTCTTTTTTTAATATAAGACTTAATTCTTGCACCTTCTTTTGTAGTGCAAAAACAGTCCATCCAGAAAAATCTTCTAAAAATGATGATTCAAGACCTTTAGAAACTATTAATTTTACTTTTCTTTGCTGTTTAATAACATGCCCTGAATGGGGGTATTGTGAAATAATTGTACCATAAGGAAGATGAGAAAATCTTGCTTCTACTACTGGAATAAGATTTAAGCTTTGGATCTGTTCAATAGCTTCCAAAACTCTCATATTTTTAAATTCTGGAATCTTTACAGTATCATAACCTTGAACCCAAATATTATAAGTCAATAAAAAAATAAGAATAGATAAAGCAATATAAAAAATTATTGTAAAAGCGAGATATCCAGAATCGATAATCTTTTTGGAATGCTTAAAAAAAGATTTTACAAGATATATTATTCTATATCTTAAAAAAATAATCCTATACTTAAATTTGTTTAGATAAAAAGAAAATCCATCTTTTGTAAATAAATAATTTGCAATATGTACGACTCTTTCTTTTTTTCTAATAAAGTTATGTTTTATTCCTTTTATTTTTTTAAATAAATTTGAAAAGAATTTTTTTATAAAATAAAAAATAACAATGAAAAGCGAATGTTTTTTTTTCATAAAATTAGCTCCATATCAATCTTTTTTTCTTCAAATCTTTTTCGAAAACCTTTCAAGAATTCTGTGATATTTTGCGGATTTTTACCTGCTTTTTGTAACTTTACTATTGAAATGGCTTTATCCTTGCATCCGATAAATAGTCCATCGTCTCTAATGCTTAGATAACCTGATTTAATGTTTAAATATTCTTCGACTTTTGCATTTAAAAGGACAAGCAAATCCTCTTCAACTTTTAGTTTAACTTTTGGCCACTTTTCAAATGCCTTTATTTTTCCAACCACTATATTTGCTTCTTCATTTTGAAAGTCAATAAAAGCATCTTTTTTTTCTATTTTTCTTGTATAGGTAGTTAACTTTTCATCTTGTTTTTGTGGATAAAATGAATTAATATTTTTGAGAAATATCTCTAAGGTAAAAGAAGCATAATATTGCATTAAATCATAAAATTTTGTAAATGTATACCATTCATCTAACTCAAAAGCTAATTGAAATAAGATATCTCCACTATCCACTAACTCATTCATTTTAATTATTGAAATTCCTGTTTTTTTTACATTATCAATTATTTGAAAATGTAGTGGTGATGGGCCTCGATATTTAGGAAGAAGTGATGGATGAATATTTATGGGATATTTCAAAGGAAGTTCAAGAACATTTTTCTTTAAAATAAAGGCAAAATCTACTACTAAAAAATAATCGACTTTTATATCTTTTATCTTTTCATAAATTTGACTTGATTTTTCAATATAGATAATAGGTATATTTTTTTCTTTGGCTTTTTTTACTGTATCTATATCTTCTAACTTTAAATGTCTCCCTTTTGGTTTTGGTGTTGAAGTAACGACTGCTTTGACTTCATAGTTATTAAATAAATACTCTGCTGCAATATTGCCAAAATCTGATGTTGTAAAAAAGATGAAGCTATCCATTATATCTCCTATTAATGGAATCCAAAATAGCTTCAATATTTTTCAATTTTTCTTGACAAATCCTATCGATAAATCTTATGCCATTAATATGATCTATTTCGTGCTGTAAAACTCTTGACAGTAACTCATGAGCTTCAATTGTCTTTTTATTTAAGTTTAAATCCTGATATTCGACAATGACTCCTTCTGGCCTATCGATAGATAGATAAAGTTTAGGAAAAGAAAGACATCCTTCTTCGAATGTTACGATAGGATTAATATAAGATACAATTTTTGGGTTAATAAGAATGACTGGAGAATTAAAAGGTTCTATCCCTGCAATAGCAATAATACATTTATTATTACCAATCTGATTTGCAGCAAGTCCAATCCCATCATATTTAATCATCATACTTATCAAGATATTTGAAAATTCAATTATACTATTATCTACTTTTTCAACCTTTTCACACTTTTGATTCAAAATAGGGTTATTATAATAAACTATTGAATACTCTTTTTTATTCATGATTCCGCCAATTTTTAATACTGTTTTGAATCCAATACAAATGTAACAGGTCCATCATTTACAATATTTATTATCATATGCTCACCAAAAACTCCTTCTTTCACATTTATTTTATGTTGCTTTAATTTTTTTATAAAGTCGTCAAACATTTCTTTCGCCTTTTGAGGTTCCATACAAGAATCAAAAGAAGGTCTATTTCCATTTTTTGTATTTGCAGTCAATGTAAACTGAGAAATTACTAAAATCTCACCATTAACCTGGAAAATATTTTTGTTCATTTTATCATTTTCATCTTCAAATATTCTAAGGTTAACAATTTTTTTTATCATTTTTTCAGAAGAATTAAAATCATCCTCTTTGGCTATTCCCACCAAAAGTAAAAAGCCATTGCCAATTTCAGATACTATTTTACCATCTACTTCACAACTGGCAAATCTAACTCTTTGTAAAACTATAACCATATGTATATTTTTTTGCAAAAATAAATGATTTAACAAAAAACGCAATTATTTATTGGAAAGCTATTAATGATTAAGCAAAAGAAGCAAATTTGAAGGATTTACCTTCTTTTTATTGTATCTTATTTCGAAATGAAGATGTGGACCAGTAGTTTTCCCAGTATTACCTGTCAAAGCAATTACAGTATCAAAATCAACTTGAGTTTGGGCCTGAACAAGTATTTTAGATAAATGTCCATAGTATGTTTCATAGCCAAAGCCATGTTCAATAACAACAAGATTTCCATAATTCTGTTTTAAACCTGTAAAAATGACTTTCCCAGGCATAGCAGGATATACCTTTGTCCCTATTGGAACTGCTATATCAACGCCACCATGAAAAGTCGGCTTATGACTGAAAGGATCTACTCTTACTCCAAAACTTGAAGTTAAAACACCTTTCCCTCTAAGTGGATCCCTAAATAATGAGCCTAAAAATAGAATTTTTTCTTCTTTTGAAAAATGAGCAAGTGGTACAAAAATTTTCTCTAATTTTTTAATTTCAGACTTATCTCTTAAATGATTCACATATAAAATCGAATCAACAGTTACACCATAATTTTTGGTGATCTTTTCAAGGATATTTTCATTATCATTATCAATAAAGATTCCTTCACAATTTGGAATCAAATAGGTGTTTTCAGTATCAAATAAATATTGAGAAAAAAGGTTATTTACTGAAGCTATAGTATCTACAGAAAGCTGAAAATAATTTGCAATTCTATATAGATCATCATATTTTTCTGGTTTATAATAGGCTAATCGAAGAGGCAAAAATTTTCCAGAAGAATGACATCCATAGTTATATGATATTTCAGAGATAAACTCTTTATATAAGAAATCTTGAGATAAAGGTTTTGAAAAAAATGGGAAATCGTCTTGATCTAAGGAAAAAAAAGTAGATAAAACTAAAATTAAACAAAGAATAATAAGGATTGATTTAATTTTCATTTACAATTAAATTTTCGGAGACTTTTAATTATATTAAATCAATAATCTTTTGCTATTCCTTTTGCTTTTAATATAGCTATTAATTAAAAAAATAATTAATAATATAATCGCATAAATAAGAGAATATAGTATTGAAAAATATATTGACTTTAATGGTGAAAGATTCAGATATAGTACCCAGTACCATATCTTTTCTACCTGAACACTTGGTAATATATAAGAGATTATATTCGAAAAAATAGTATTATTGTCAATCATCGGGAATGTTAAGTAATGAATAAAAAACAATATAAAAGATAATAACGCAAAGATATTTTTCTTTTTCGTTAAATAAGATATGGAATAACCAAGCAAAGAGGCTGCAAAACTTAGAAAAAATATATTTATTGGGAAATATGCATATCCAAAAAAAGGTAATTTTTTAGTAATCAAACTATAGATCGATAACCCCAATGAGTTTAATATAAATAAAGCCAATGAGATCAAAAATGATAAGATTATTATAATAGGCAAAAAGGATTGACTAATAGCTTTTAAAAAATCATCATATTCTTTACTTAAAAGATAATTTCCAAAATTATAGGAAGAAAGAAAGGCAAAAATAAAAATAAAAATTATCAAACCAGATAGAATAGAATAATTTGAAGGAACTGATTTATTAGTTATAGTCTCAACTATTTCAAGAGGGATTATTTTTGTTTCTACCATTTCTGAAAATGCAGTAAAAAGTTCCAACTTTATTTCTTTTGCAAATTTTTTTTCATTTGAATAAATCAAAATCCTTGGTTTTACACTACTTGATTTAGAAAAATTAGCGAGATGACTAAAAAGAGTATAATTTTCAGGAAAATACAAAATTAAAGATATTTTCCCATTATTCAAAGCTTCAATAGCACTATCAAGATTCTTAAAATTCTTTAATTCATTTCCTTGTTTTCTTAGACTTTCTATAATCTGATTGGAAAAAGATAAAACTTGAGATGAAAACTGCAATGTTATTCCTTTATCCAGATTAACAATTCCAATAACCAAGTTGGTTTTTGGAAAGTAAGCAGAAAAAAGAATCGTAGCAATTATCAATAAAGAAATAGCTGTTATTATAAAAACTTTCTTGGAATTAATAAAAATAGACCAAAAAAGCAAAGTAAATAGGTTAATTGATTTTGATTCTTTCATAGCTTTCTTCGATTTTTTTTAGCAACATTAGTTCAATATCTTTAGGATTATTAATTTTAGATATACTCTGCGGATTTCCTATAAAAAGTGGTTTTGATTCTGAAAGTAATATAATATTATCTGAATTGTCAATATTACTGAATCTTTGAGTAGCAATTATTATAGTTATTCCAAGGTTTTTTAAAAAGACCAATCTTTTAAAGAAAAACTCTTCTTTTAACTGATCTCCATAAAAATCCTGTGCTGCAATTATAACTATTTCTGGCATAACGATTTCAATCAAACATAGTATTAATATTGACTTTATTGACTTTGGAAGTTTTACAAGTTTTACATTTTTTATATTTTCTAAACCGTATGTAGGTGATATTTTTTTTATTCTTCTTTCAATAATTTTTAACGGTATATTAGAAAATTCTCCTAAAATTACTAAATTTTCTATAATTGTGCGGTTCTCAAAAAACAGATTCGATGATGGAATATAAAGTAATAAATTTTGCTTTTTTATCTCATTGATGCTTTTACCAAAATATAAAATTTCTCCAAGGATTGTATTGTCTATCCCCGCAATTTTTTTACATAATAGATTTTTACCAGAATTTTCAGGACCTAAAATTACAGCTAAAGAACCTTTTGAGATTTTTAAATTTACAGATTTATTATCATCTTTTTGGTTTTCATATTTAGGGTATAAAGATATTAATGATATTGGAAATTTTATTAAATCATTCATAAATCAACCATAAATCAAAAAGAAAATATTTGAAATTTTTATCTAGTCAATAATTTATAAAACTATCTTTGGCTGAATTTCACCTTCATCGTTTATTATTCCAAGCCCAATAAGATTATTATCTTTATCCAAAACCTTTATTAATTGAATCAGTTCCTCTTTATTTTTCTCATTTTTATTATCTGTATCCTTATTATTTTTAAAATCCACCATTTCTTCAGAAATGTGATAATTATTGTATTCAATATAATTTCTTTTTTCAACTTCAGTTTTTATTTTTTGACCATTTTTAAATCTTTTTGCATCTGTTGCCATAATATTGATTTTAGGAAAAAAATATAATGCATCATTCAAGTTAATTATAGTTTTGTTAAATTCTTCAAAAGATAGATTCATTATTTTTTCGTAATCAATGCTATTTGAAATTGAAAATTTTCCAATACTTTCTCTTTGCAAAGAGTACATATAAGCAAAACAACTGGATTTTTCTCCAATATCTTTTATTAAACTTCTAATATAAGTACCAGTAGAGCATTTGACCTTAATCATAAAAAAAGGGGTATTTAGCTTTAAGATATCAATTCTATATAATTTTACATTTACAGAATTTAGCTTTATATCCTTTCCTTTTAATGCATATCTATAAGCCCTTTTACCATTTACTTTTTTTGAGGAGTATGGTGGTGGAATCATTTTATAATCACCTTCAAAACTTTTTATTATTTCATAAAGCTTATCTTTTTCTATATTCACTTTGGCTTCTTTGACAATATCTCCACTTATATCATAGGTATCTGTTTCTTTTCCAAGCTCACCAACCGCGATATAAACCTTTTCTAAATTTTGAAAATAAGATGTAAATTTAGTAGCTTTTCCGACGACTAAAATTAATAACCCTTCTGCCGCAAAATCTAAAATACCGGTATTGCCAACTTTTATGCCATATTTTTTGGAAATATTTCTCGCTATTTTATTTGATGTGATCCCTTTAGGTTTATTGCACAATATTATTCCATCCAATTTTAACCCCTTTTCATAAATGTCATATTTTTATATTTAAGCATTAAAAAAAAATCAAGAATCCATAGTAAATTTTGAAATTTTACATTTGCCTCAAAAAAAGTGACTTAACAAAAAAAAGAATTCTAAAAACAAAAAAAGTGACTTAATAACAAAAAAGAATTCTAAAAACAAAAAAAGTGACTTAACAAAAAAAGAATCCTAACAACAAAAAAAGTGACTTAATAACAAAAACTAATCTTAACAACAAAAAAAATAATTCTATCTATGTGAAGATAAATGTGAAGATAAAAAAGAAGGAAATTATTTGGTTTTTAAAAGATAATAAATTAAATTAATGATAATAAATTAAATTAATTGACTATATAAAAGATAAAAAATAAGCATACCTAAAAAATAATAAAACATTAAACTAAAAGAATTGACTTTAAAAAAGCAAAAATAAAAAACTAATATCCTATTGAAAAAATTAAAAAAATAGGGCAATTTATGTTTAAGGGTAATTTCAAATTTTTTATGAAAAAAGAATATTGATAATTACAAAAAAAGATATAAATTAAATGATGAATTATAAGGATAAATTGCACTGATGAGTTATAAGAATAAATTATATAAATAAATTATAAATATGAATTATAAGGATAAATTATGAAAAAGACAAAAATAATATGTACGATTGGTCCTGCAAGTTCTGATGCATCTATTATAGAAAAACTTATTGAATCTGGAATGAATGCTATAAGATTCAATTTTTCTCATACTAAAGGTTCAGAGATTATTGAACTTGTTAAAATGATAAAAGATATTAGAGAAACAAAAAAAATTCCTTTGGCTTTAATTTTAGACACAAAAGGTCCAGAAGTTAGAATCTATGGATATAAAGATAAAATAGAACTTTCACAAGAGCAAATTATAACAATAAAAAGCTACTTAAAAGATGATATCTATTCAAAGATTTCTGATACAACTAATCTTTTTTATACAAATCTGCCTGAAATAGGAAATTTAGTTAGCAAAAATACCAGACTTCTTTTAAAAGATGGATTTATTGAAGGATTTGTAAATGAAATACTAGATAAAGACACAATAAAAGTTACAATTAAAAATGGGGGTATTATAACTCCAAAAGCTCATCTTACTATACCAAATGTAGTTTATCCTTTAAATTTTCTTTCAGAAAAAGATAAAGAAGATATTTCTTTTGCAATAGAAAACGATTTTGAGTATATTGCTTTATCTTTTGTATCTTCAAAGGAAAATATTATACAGGTCAGACAGCTTATAGAAAAGATTGAAAAAGAAAGAAAAATAGAATCTAAAACCAAGCTTATTGCAAAAATTGAAAATAAAAAAGCTATAGAAAATATTGATGAAATAATAAGTCACTCTGATGGTATAATGGTTGCAAGAGGTGATTTAGGGGTAGAAATGGATATTGAACTTGTCCCAGTTATTCAAAAAAGGATTATAAAACTATGTTATAGAGAAGGAAAACCAGTTATTGTTGCGACTCAGATGCTTGAAAGTATGATAGAAAACCCTATTCCTACAAGAGCTGAAGCAAGTGATGTCGCTAATGCTTGCTATGATTTAGCTTCTTCAGTAATGCTTTCTGGTGAAACAGCAGTAGGTAAAGATCCGATAAGAGTAGTTCAAACAATGTCTAGAATTATAAATCAAGTGGAGAATAGTCTGGATTATAATGATATCTTGAATCAACTAATGAGGGTGCCTAAAAATACCGATATCACAACTTCTATAGCAACAAGAAGTGTTACAATTGCATATGATCTTAATGCTAAGGTTATAGCAGTAATAACTGGCTCTGGTTACTCAGCAAGAATGATATCTAAAGTAAGACCTAAACTACCAATTTTGGCATATACCTTTGATTTTGATGTTTATAATCAACTTTCATTAAATTGGGGAGTTATACCAAGATTTATTGGAAATTTCAATAATCTTGAGTCACTGGTAAAATATATACATGAAGATATAAAACTATCAGGTTATGCAAAGTCTTCTGATTATTTTATTCTTGTTAGTGGATTACCACTTGGAAAAGAAGGTTCAACAAATAATATTAGAGTTGAAAAATTATCTTAAAAACCTATTTTTGTCTGCAAATCTATACTATAGTATACAGCACCATATAGATTTAAGCATGTATTAAAAACCAGACTCATTATAAAATCTTCCGATATCTTAAAATCAAGATTTAAGTCAGTTTGAAAACCAAACATTTTAATAATTATATTTTGATTAAAAATTGGATATAGAAGATTTTCATTTGTGTCATATAAAGTTGAAATAAATATTCCAGGTAAAAAGCTAAAAGAGAAAGTAATAACCTTAAAAAGAGTAAAAAACTTCATTGTAAGACCGGCGAAAACACCAATAAAATTAAATAAATATAAATTATTGCTATTAGCGATATTAAATGGATATTGTAAATAAAAAATGGATAGATTTATACCTGAGAAGAATAAAAAATTAATAGGCAAAGCTAACTGAAAAGAGAAAAAATCAGATACAAAATTGAAAGCAAAAATAGGATCCCATAAATGCAAAGTTGTTCCACTAAGAATGTTAAAATCAGAAAAAACACTATTTACAATTGTTACCGATGGGAAAGTAAGCTGAGAAAAACCTAAAAATATCTTTGGTTTATCTTTTTCTTCTATATCCAATCCTGCTGTCTTCATATAATTTATAAAATCCATAATACTTTTTTTAAACTCTTCAGGCATATCCACTGTTATAAAAATCTCATCTGTCTTAATAATTAATAGGCTTAAAGAACTATGCAGATAACTTTCAAAATCTTTGTTTTTACAACTAAAAATAAATTGTTCTATCCAGAGGTTCTTATCTTTGTCAAACCATCTTTTATACCCTTTTTTTATAGGGGTAAGTCTTATTTCATTTGCTTCGGTTTTTATTATAAATTTGGCTTTAGAAAGATTTAAAAACAATTTTGATCCAACTTGTAAACCAATTTCATAAATTATATCTTCTTTTATTGTTTGTTTTGAAGCCCAGATATTAAAAAAATACTTTGCATCGGATGAAGTAAAAGAAATAGTCGAAGTTTTAAACAATAGTTTTTCTTCTGCAAATAAATTTAGTGAAAATAAAAAAAAGAAGATGAATAAAATCAAGATAATTTGAAAAAATCTATTATTAAACATAAAACTACCTTCTTAATATATTAAAGATAAATTATAGTATAATTGAGGTACTGAGTTATCATATCTAGATAAGTTAATAAAAAGATATGAAGAAGAATCAGCAAAATTACTAAAAATCAATTCAGAAGTGAATCCTTTTATAATATTATAAGACCAGTTAGAATCAGAAAAATCATCAGTTTTAACATAACCAACATTATATTGATTTCCACTAATATCATTTACCAGATATACAATAAAGAAATTTGAACCACTGATACCACTAGCAAATAATCTTTTTATATCTATATCTACCAAATATTTTCCACTTATATCAATTTTTAACCTATCTACTAATTTTTTAGTTTTAAAGTCAAATTCAGAAATTGAAACATAATCTTTACCATCTTTACTATAGCCCCAGGCTATATATAATTTATTCTTTTCCTCGATATAACTCATCTTTATAGTTGAGTAAAAGGTTTTTTTGCCTTCATATTTGGACTCATACAATTTATTGTAATCCCTACTTTCAAGGTCAACGGAGTATATAATAAGGTAGTATTCTCCATCTGAATTGTTTAATGCAATACTTGCAACATAGATTTTATTTGTATCATATTCAACCATAGTTGAATATAAATTTTGAGTAAGATTGTAATCAGGAATGATAAAATTAATCCTATTAAAATTCGTTAAATCTTCTTTTCCCCAACTGACAATATACACAGTATTGTTATAAAACGACATATATCCTATTTTACCACTTTTTTTAAGATTATATAATATAGCATTATTATCTTGGGGAAAATCTGAATCAACTGGATAAGAAGAAGTTTGAGAATCATTTATAGAAAAATTATATGAATTGTAATTAAAATCATAAAAAAGTTTTAACTTCCTTTTTTGTAGATAATAAGTGGAATCAAGAAAGTAAAAATCAATAGAATTCTCATCCAACTTATCAAAAACAGGAATATATGAATATGGATGAGTTGGATTAGAAAAATCAAATCCAGTTGATAAAATAAATAGATAGTATGTATTATCTAAAATATCCCCAAAAGTTTGATTATTTAAATTTTCTTCATTTAAGTTTTTATACTTAAAATTTATTTGACCATAATTTATATCTATGTATGATATCAATAAAATATTTCCCAATTCAAAAGATGTGATTTTGTTTCCTCTTTCTGGTATAGGTAAATTGTAGGTAAGTTGTAAAGAAAAATAATTTGAATTATACTTTATATCTTTTGAACCACTAAATAGAAGATCAACAATCTGGCAGGAAAATAAAAATATTAAAAATAAAATCAACATAATAAATAAAATCAGTTTTTTCATATCTTACCTTCATAAAATAAAAAAATTTAGCTCTATTCAAATTTTTTCTGACTTCTCTTAATATAAAAATGCAACTAGTTATAAAAAATATATAAAAGCTATAGAAAACCACGCTGATAATAAGTAATCTTCATCTTTTAAATTATCATCTATAAAACCTACATTTGTACCAATATCAAAAGAAAATTTACCAAATTTAATCATATAACTTAGATAAATACCACAATTTAAAAAAGAAAAATTTTTAATATCTATAACATCTATAATACCAGAGGAAGTCCTATTTTTATAGACAGAATAAACTAAAAAGCTAGCCCATAAGCCAAAATTAAAATAATAACTTAAAAATTTTGTTTCTGTAATATTTTTAGAAAAATATGTTTTAACATAACCATTAAACAATAAGAAGTAATAATCATTAGATGAACACAATCCTCTAGAAAGATACCCTATTTCAAAACTAACTAAATCATTATTTTTTAATCTAAGGAAGGTTCCTATAAAAATAGTTTCTCCATCATTAATTTTCATATATATATCAAAATTATTTGTTAAATTTATGGGATAAGATGTCGTGCCTAAAATACCAAGTCCAAAATATAAATCAAAGGCAAAAGTCTTAGTGGAATATAACAAAAAAATTAAAAAGATAAAAAATATAATAATAAGAGATTTAATGTATTTCATGGATATATCCTATAAATTCAATTAAATATCCTATCTACATATAAATAATAATTCACAATTTTTATAATTCAACATTCTACTTGAAATCTATAAAAAATATATTATAAAATAAGTTGCAGTAAAAGTTATGAATAAGTTTTTACTTAAAAGATACCTCTATTTTTTGTTTCTTTTGTTTGCCATCATTTTAGTAAACAAGATATTTATTGAAATAAATTTAAACAATAAGTTAAAAACGATAGTCAATGAAAATATGAATAACTCTAACAAAAGTATAGTTATGATTGAAAATGAAAATTCAAATTTGTTGGATCAAATAAGTGAAACATTAAATGCTGATAAAAATAACTATGATTTAAATTCTAACAAAGATAAACTAACCTGTTTTGATTCAGCTAAAAAAGTTAATTTGGAAGATAATAAGGGAAATAGTAAAAAAGAAGATTTTAAAAAAGAAGAGATAAAATTTCCTATAAATATAAATACAGCTAATTTAGAGCAATTATGTGCAATCCCTGGTATTGGTCCGGTTTTAGCTCAAAGAATAATAGATTATAGAAATGAAAATGGACCTTTTTCATCACCAAATGATTTATTAAATGTAAAAGGAATCGGAGAAAAAAAGCTGCAGACAATCTTGCAGTATATAGTTTTTTAAAATAATTTTTTAAAATAGATTTACTATTATCGCCATTTGAAATAATACTACAGCATCGGAATACTCCATTTTACCTATAGAAATAGAAGCTATATACTCAATACCAGATGTTATCGGGAATCCTAAGTTAAGAGAAAAAATATAACTAAGATCATAACTTTGAATTGATTCGTAATTTCTAGAATAAGCCAATAATCCAGCAAATGCACTAAATCTTAAAAAAACTGATTCGGAAAAGTCAAAAATCGTAAGATATATTTTTAACCCCAAAATTCTAGAAATTTCAAAGTCATCTTCCCAGTCGAAAATATTTGCATAGGAATAATATATTGATATTGCACTTAAAATAGGTATTTTAATATATATCCCCACTTCTAAAGAACTGTTGTTATGAAATAAAAGAGAACTTGCAAAATCATTAATCACAGGATTTTGATTGTCAAAGCTATAGTAGATATTTATTGGATATAATATTAAAAACAAAGTATAAGGTCTTGTATTTATACTTATATAATTGTTAGTTTCTTCATCATTTACAGAAAGTTTTTCTATAGCACTGATAAATTTTTTATTTAATCTGGCATTTATTACGCCATATTTACCTGTAAATTGAAAATATATAGTTTCATTTTTATTTTCCATAATCTTTGAAATATCATCAGATCTAATTTGAATCTGGAATTTTTCACAATAAGGATATTGCTCATCTTGATTATAATAGTTTTTGTAACTTGCAAATTGCAAGAAAATCTTACTGGAATCTGATTTATAAATAATTTTACCAAATTCTAACTGAGAAAAATCAAGAAAAAATTTACCGTATATATATATATCAGATATCAGATAATCAGAAGTAAGATTGCCAATCACTATAAATATTTGATGTGAAGCTAAATCAGAATCCAATAAAATCCCTTTATTTTTAACCTCATTGTATTTCAAATCTTGTGCATAAAGGTTAAAAGTAAAAAGAAATATGAATAAGATAGAAAAAAGAAATATAGCTAAATTAAAAAGTTTTTTTTTCATTAATTCTCCAATGAATTATTAAAACTATAAAATAATACCAATAGAAAATAACATAGAATAATTAGAAAAATAAACATCATTAACATTCTTAACATTGTCAAATTGTAAATATATGTTTAATGAAAAAATTATATTTTTAAAAATAATTCCAGTTCCTAAATCAAAAGAATTATCATGCTGATTTATAAAAATATTATCATCATAAGAGATAGAAAAATCATTATAATTCAATATAAAATCATAAATTAAATTTCCAGAAATATCCAATCCAATTTCAAAAAAAGCTCTAGAATATAAATTTTTAAAGTATAAAAATCGTAGTTTGAAAATAGGTTGAAGATAAACTATTTCATATTTTTTATTTTCAGAATATAAAAAACCCTTAGAAATGACTTTTATCCCTAAAATTAAATCAATGTATTTTAAAAAAGGTAAAGAAAAATAACTAAATATCTCATAACCAATGGCTGGTTGAGGCGTTATAAGGTATGTATTTAAATTATTAGAACCTTTGCTAAAAATATCTGTATAACCAACACCTAAGCCGAATGTTAAATTCTGTGCATAAACAATATTATTATTAAATATAAGATAAGACAAAATAAAAATTAAAATTAATAGAATAAAAGGTAATTTTTCTATTTTAAGTTTTCTCACGAATTATCCTTTAATTTTTAGTAATTTTTTTATATTTCGTCATATTTATTATACTTACTTTATAATACTTTTCAAGTTTTAAGTTATTTTTTAAAATGTGTTATTTTCACTTGATATTTTAGTAAAAATTTATTAAACTCTTACAGAGGATAAGATTATTTAAAAAAGGTAAATAATTGGGAGATTCGATTTATGTCTGAGTTTAATAATAATGATAATTTTTTTAATCTTGATGAAGATTTAAAAACAGATATTGCTTTATCTAAAGAAGAGCTGTTTTCAATAATTGACCAATCAGAGCATAAAGATATATTAAACAGAGGGAAAAACAAAGATATAGATTTAAATAATATTGTAGAGGAAAATGTTTCTATGAATAAAGATAATTTTGGAGATATTATAGCGGTTTTTTCTGTTACTGAACTTGAAGAAGAATATAAAAAAAAAAGTAAATTAAAATATTATATAGATGAAAAAAGTGATAAAATTGATTCTTTTAATTACAACACTGAAAGAAATGCATTACTTGATAAGTTTTCCGAAGCTAAAACGACTAATATTTTAAACAAAGATGAAAATATCTTATTAGATGATGAGCTACAGATAATTGAAAATGAAGATGAAGAAAAACTTACTGAAAAAAATAATGAAGAAAATTATCAAAAGGATTTAAATTTATTAAAAGAAATTGAATCAGATGAAAAATCTGATGAAAATTTAAGTATAAAAGAAATAAAATCTGTTGTAAATTATTTAGATGAACTACTTGATGCTTTACCTGAAGATAAAATTGAAGAATTTGTAAAATCTGATTATTACAAACTATATAAAAAAGTATTGGACGAATTGAAAAATGAAAATAATGATAAATAAGAAAAATGATAAATAAAAGAAATGAGCTTATCAGAAAAAGCCGAAAAAATTTTTAATAGAATAATGAAACAAAAGGATTTATCTGAAATATTAATATCCCAAGAAGAGTTTACAAAAGCTTTATCTAAAAAAGATGATTCTTCATCTAATGACGATAAAAAAAGACCATTGTCAAATCAATCTTTTTTTAAAGTTGACAAACAAAATCCTGAAATAAAGGAAAATCTGGATAACTTAAATTCTATAAGAATTCAAAAAAGTGAAATAGAAAATCTTTTTAATAAGAAAAAAGTTGAAACAAATGATAAAAAAATAAACTACTCTGAAATAAATATTCTTGATAAATTATTATCCAATACCAAAATATTTCTTAAAAATTTAATCTATATCCATGATGAAAAAGATCTTTTTTTTTATCTTGATAAAAATCTTTCTACCTTTTATTATTTTAAGTCTTACTATATTTTTTTACAAAATAAAATTGTTCATTCCTTTAATATACAGGATGATGTTAAAAAAAAGATTGAAATTTTTTCTAATAATTTTCCAGAGCAATTTGAAAATAATTTTTCTTTAGCCAAAATCAATTCTTTATTGAATGATGAAATATTCAAGGAAAATTACTTTATCTTCCCACTTTTTCTAAAAAATAAAAATCAGGGATACATTTTTATTGAGATTGAAGAAAATTACTCTAAAAATGAATATTATCTTGATTTTGTAGCTTTGCTTCTCACATTAATTCCTTCTTTCATACCTTCTATTATACCTGATTGAAACCTTGAATAAAAAAATGTAAAATTTAAACTTGAAAATTATTAAAAATGTAAAATAAAAATCTTATTTTTTTACTTAATGATCCTAATATTTTGTTTTCTTTATGGAGATTTTTTATGATTATTAACTTTCAAATGATAGAAATAGAAAAAATAAACAAAAACTTCGAGCCATTTATCGACTTTTCTATTATCGAGAAAAGTTCTTTTATTGATTTTCCAACCTCAATATTTTTGAAAACAGATGATGATGGTTATATTCCAATAGTTTTAATTGAAGACTCATATAAAAATAATTGTAACTTAAAAAGTTTAATAGTTGAATATGAACTTTCTTCAATCAAAGAAATGATTGAGGATAAAAAGTCATATACTAGCGATTGTTATCAAATCATTAAAATATTAAGTGAAATTATATTAAATTTAAATACAAAAAATTATAAAAATGATTTTTTTACTAAAGATGATTTTTACAAGATATTTTCTTTTATTTTTATATTCTCCTTTTTTAAAAATAGATTCGAAAGCAAACCTGCAATTTTGCTTTATTTATTATACTTATTGACAAAAGATAATATTAAAATTTTTAAATATTTAAAAGATAGTTTCAAATTTTATAGTTTTCTTGAAAAAAAGGATTCAATACCAAAAGAATTTTATATCTATCTTATAACAATAGATGCCGATAAATCTTTGCTTTTTGAGCTAAAAAATATTATCGATAAGTTTACCTTTTTCCCAAAATTAAATGAAATTATTAAATATATTTTAATCTGCAAGCTAAATAAAAATAGGTTAAGAAGGTTTATTTTCGAAATTTATAGATTGATTGATTTACAAAAATTAGATGAGTTTTTAATGATCGTTGAAAAAGAAGATGTTTTTTTTAACGATTCAAAAATAACAAGTTCTCAAAAAGAAATAAAACTATCAAATATCATAAATAAAATAATTAATCCATCTTATTCAAAAAAATATGAAAATTTTAATAAGATTGTAAGTTCATTAAATCTTGGTCTTATAAATATAAAACCATCTCTATTTTTTGAAAAAAATGAATTTTCAATTTCTGCTAATATTAAAGAGCAAAAAGAACTAGAGATCTTAAAAGATGAGATTATTAAAATTTTGGAAAACAAGGATAATCTTTTTGATTTTTGATTTTTGGCTTTTAGTTATTGATTTTTAAAAATTTTATAAATACATTTAATTAAGATAAGGAAAATGAATGACTAATATACTTTCAAAACTTCCTAAGATAAAAAATATCTATATAGAAAAAGGGAGCTACAATAATTTTCAACAAGATAATATTGAAAAAATAATAGACAACATTACAAAGCTAAATAGAAATAGTGATGAAAATATAAAAATAGATTATATAGAAAATGAAAATATAATAAAATTCAATCAACAGGACAAAAACAATATAGATGATTCATATAATTTGATTATTCAAAAAAATCCTGGAATATATATTAAAAAATGTCCTGGAACACCCAATTATATTTGCTGTAATTACTTTATAACAACCTTTTATGTAAATTGCAATCTTGGATGTACTTATTGTTTTCTTAAGTTTTACCTTAAAAACAACAATATTACAATCTATTATGATATTGATAATTTTCTGAATGAAATTAACAAGTTTGAAAGATTAAGATTGGGAAGTGGAGAATTATCTGATTCACTTTTATATGATCCATTTACAAATTACTCTGATATTGTTATGGATTACCTTGAATCTAGACCGAATATCACCTTTGAATTTAAGACAAAAACAAATTATATTGAACCATTTTTAAAAAGAAAACCTTTAAATAACATAGTTACAGGTTTTTCTGTTAATCCGCAAAATATTTCAAAAATTTTAGAACCTTTTTCTTCAACTATAAAAGAAAGGTTAGAAGCTGCAAAAATATTAATAAAAAATGGTTGGAAGGTCTCTTTTCACTTTGATCCAATTATTTTAACTTTAAGTTCAGATGAAGACGAATATTTAAAACTTTTCAATGAAATAATTGAGCTTGCTGGTAATTCAATTGCCTGGTTTTCCCTTGGTACATTAAGATATCATGCCGATATGATGGAAAATTTAAGAAAAAGTGATGAAGGAAGAATTCTTTTGAATTATGAGACAATAAAAGGTCTCGATGGCAAAATTAGATATTTTATTGATGAAAGATTAAAAATTTATAAAAAAATTGTAGATATTTATAATAAGAGAAAATGTACTTTCCCTCTTTACTATTGTATGGAATCTGATAAAATTTATTTGAAAACTTTTGGTAAATTACCAAATAAAATTGACAATTTATCTAATATATTTAATTTTAACAGGTGAATTAAAAAAGGGGTATAAAATTTAATGGGAAAAGATCCATATGAAATTCTTGGACTTCCAAGAAACGCATCGATGGATGAAATAAAAGCGAGATACAGAGAACTGGTTAAAAAATATCACCCAGATAAACATCAAGGCAATCCACTTGCAGATTTGGCTGAAGAACGTTTCAAAGAGATACAACAGGCATATGATGATATTATAAATAATAGAGCATCATCTTCTCAAAGTTATGACAACAACTATTCAAGTTCTTCATATACATACAATGTTGATTATGAAAATATAATTTCACTAATTCAAAATGGTAGATATGGGGTTGCCAATCAAAAGCTTGATCAAATAAATGATAGAAACTCTGGTTTATGGAATTACTTAAAATCTATTGTAAGTGCAAATATGGGTGATCTACAAAATGCTTTGAATTATATACAAGTGGCAATATCAATAGAACCTAATAATATAAATTACCAAAAGTTTAGAGATCAGTTAATAAGCTATAACTCCCGACCTTATTATTCTCAGGCTCAAACAAGTTCGACAGGTAGTTGTCTTGATTGTCTTACCTGTCTTTGTTGTTTCAATTGTTTATGTAATTCATGTTCCTAAAAAAATATCCTATATAAAAATATCCAAAATATCCTATGAAAATCATAATACCAGAAGGATCTGGATTTTGCCCAGGAGTAATAGCAGCTGAAAAAAAACTATTAGAGCTCAGAGAAAACTATAATGGAATAATTTATATCTTGGGAATGTTCATTCATAATAAGGAATATGGTAACTTTCTTAAAAGTAAAAATATTATTAGTGCTGAAGATTTCAATAAAATAGAAAATGGTTCTGTTTTAGTAATTTCTACACATGGGATAGATAGAAATTTTGAAAACAATTTAAAAACAAGACTTAAAGTATTTGATTTTACCTGCCCTAAAGTAAAAAATGTTCAAAAAATTATTTTTTCACATAAAGATTACTTAACAATAATTACAGGGAAAGAAAATCACCCTGAAACCATTGGATTAAAAAGCTACTCATCAAAAAATATTGTTATATCGGATCTTGCCCAACTCGACAAAAAAAAATTTATCCAGCAGATTAAGGATAAAAAAATCTTATTAATTTCTCAGACAACAGCAAATGAAAATTTATATGTTGATACCTTAAATTACTTGGATAACCTTTTGAAAAATAATTTTATTATTGAACTAAAAAACTATAATACAATTTGCCCTTCAATAGTAAATAGAGAAAATAATTCTATAGATTTGTTAGGAAAATACAATATTAAAGCTATTGTCATTGGAGATAAACTCTCTTCAAACTCTCAAAGATTATTTTTAATGTTAAAAAAAGTAAAAGAAGATATCTATTTTATTGAGAATAAAAGCGATCTAATGAAAATCTTAGATAAAATTGAAAAAGAGAAAGAAATTTTAGTAGTTTCTTCTTCTTCAACCCCTTCATTTGTTGAAAAGGAAATTACAGATTTTTTAACAAAAATTTAGGTTTTCATAGTTTATAAACAAAAGTATAAAGCTTAAATTAAATCTTTCGATAAGCTTAATGATTGAATAAAATGAAAAAAATTTTTTTAACTTTTATAGTATTATTTTTGATCTTTATTAATATTTTAAGTGGTGCTGAAAATTTTGAGGTAATAGATAGAAGACTTGAAGGTAATATTAACTGGACCTTTATGCAATTTGAATCAAGTGGCTATGCTGAGCTTGATCCTAATGCTACCAATATAGCCACAAATGAACTTTTAACTTTAAAAAAAGCAGAAGAAAATGGATATTCAAATCTGACATCACTTATAATTAACATGATTGTTGATTCAAGAACAAAAATAATTGATTTAATAAAAGAAGATCCTGAAATCAATAGAAATCTGTTTGAATTTGTTCAAAATGCTTATAAGTCTGACTTAAAATATTCTGGTACTAAAAGAATAATATACTTTTTATTGCCATTTATCTTAAAAAATGATTCTCTTTATTCTGTACTAAAACTAAAAAGAGATTATACAAATGAAATACAGGTTTTTTCCTCTATTCCAAATAATTCAAATTTTACATCTTTAGTTATTGACTGTAGAGGATATATGATAAACCCTTCCTTAAAACCAAAAATATTAAATCCTTATCGACAGGCAATAATAACTTTTGATAATGTAAAGTGGGAAGTGATTGAAAAACAGGGATTTATTAAATATATCTGCGATATTTCAGGATTGAAAGCACTAAAAGATCTGGTTGGAGATAATCCCTATATAATTCCAGCTATTGGTAGTTATGGTATCAATAATACAGATGTCATAGTTTCAGAAGAAAATATAAGATTATTCTATGGAAATCCAAAAAACTTTGAACTAATCAAAAATGGAAAGATAATTCTTCTTATTGACAAAAATAAATAATTCTTTACTTTCAAAGGGGATAATTAATCCTTTTATAATCAAACTCCCTAATAAATCATAAATAGATTTATCAATGCCTATAAAAAAACAGATTTCTTCATTATTGACAAATGGTGATTTTACAAATGCCATTGATATTTTAACTTCAAGTTTATCCAATGAGAATAATATTGAAGAATATGCTACTTTACATAAAATAATTAAATACTGGATCAACAGGGATGATAAATTAAACAGGATAAATCAGCCTTACGAAAAAGCACTGGCATATTTTGATGAATGGGATAATTTTTTAAAGTTTTTGCAGGAAAACAATATAGATACCAAGATTTCTGAGATTCATTGCATACATAATTTTGTTTTTTCAAAATGCTTATCTTTATTTATAGAATCTAGAACTGAAACAAGAATAAATGATATAGATTTGCTTATAAAGATTGCATATTGTTTTCGAGAACTTTCTCAGTATGAAGAGGGTATTCAGACTTTGCAATATGCATATAAGTTGAATAAAAATCAACTTATATCTTTGATGCTTGCAGATTTTTTATATGCAAAAGGAGAAACATTAGAAGCACAGATTTTGTTTAAAGATGTTTTCTTCCTTGATAATACTATTTCTTTCGATACTAAGTTTGTTAAATGCGATAAAATATTAGAAATAATTGAAAAAATAAAAAAAGATAATTACCCTGAATATGAAATTTTGGAATGGATTCCTATTTATGGTTATATTGATGGATTTTTAAATGTAAAAAGACAACTAAATAAAACCGAGTTTGAAAAAATTTTTTCAGAAATGACCAAATTTGAGAAGATTTTTTATTCCAATCCTCAGATTAAAAGTCAGGTGGAAGCTAAATTAATAAAGAAATGTATATTACTTCTTGAATATTATACCTTTCAAGAAGTTGATACTGTTAAGCAAGAACAGATTAAATTAAAGTTAAAAAATATTAATGAAACAATTGCAAAGCAGATATTAATTAATGATTAAAGGAGTTTACTAAAATATGGCGACAATTATCGAATCTATTACAGAGATACTAAAAGAAGAAAAATGGACCAGAACTTCTATATCTGAATTTTCTTTATCAATGTTCGAATCTTATGATTCTTTAATTAAAGATATTCAAGAAAGTTATCAGATTTCAGAGGTCTGTTCATTTCTCGAAAATTACTTAAAGAGCAACTCAAATTCTATTATAGCTCTTTATTTTTTATCTATAATATATGCCATTACCCAGGATTACAAGGGAAACGAATGGGCAAAAAAACTTATAGAGATATTTGATGAAAATAGAAGAATAAAGATTGTAAAATACCTTTGCGAAAAATATTTAAGTTACAATCATATTTATAAAAATGTTTTATCAAGATATATACAGATTCTTGAAGATGAAAAGAAGGATGAAACCGAAATTGTACCTTACATGGAAAGTTTACATAAGATAGATTTTACAGATGCTAAGATAACCAGAAAACTTGCTACCTTTTATGAGAGCTCAAAAAACTATGAGAAAGCTATTTTATATTATAAAAAGCTATTTGATATTTCTGCAAATACTAAATCTCAAAATGAAGTTGAAGAACTCTGGAAAAAATTACTTGAATTTACTCAGATTGAACCTGATTACTTTTTTCTTAAGTTAAATATAATAGAAAATATCAACTTAAAACTTAGATTGGCTGAAAAATTGATTGAGCATTTTGAAAGCGATGAAGATTGGGATTTAGTTATTGATACTATTAAGTTAACTTATGAATTAATACCAGATAAAAGCAAAAGTAATTTAGTTCAAAAGTTAAGGGACCAGATAGTAAATGCTTACAGAAAAAAATATTCAAATAATAGCCAACTGGAAGAATTCTTAAAAAGAGTAAGAATAACGGAAAAATGGAAAAACCTTTCTGTTGCTATATCTGAATTTGAAAAGTACATACCTTTCGATAAAAATAAATATGTTTTTCATCAACTTTCTGGTCTTGGTTTTATAAAAGATATAAATGAAAATTTTATAGTGGTAGATTTTGAAAAGAAGAAAAACCACCAATTTTCTATCACTATGGCTTTGAAGGCTTTGAGAATCCTTGATGACAATGATTTTCTTGTTTTAGAAGCTTACCATCCAGAGAAATTGCAAAAGCTTGCTAAAGAAAACCCTAAAGAATTATTAATAAATCTATTGAAATCATATGATAAACCACTTTCAACAAAAGATTTAAAGACTATACTTACTAGAAAAGTTATACCTATTTCTTCCTGGGAGAAATTTTGGACCTCACTAAGAAATGCTATAAAAGATGATCCTTTGATAATAAGAAATGCAACAAACTATAGCTTAAGAAATAAACCAGCCTTAAAAGAAGAAAGCATTTATGAAAGATTTAAATCTGAAGAGAACTTAATACATAAAGCGCAGATCTACTTAAATTATATCAATGAAGAAAATGATTTCCAATCCGAATACTCACAAGCTATGCTGAGGGTTTTTCAAAACTTTTTAAGGGAAGACGCAATTGTTCATCAAAATTTGGTTATAGCATTTTTATTTTTGAAAGATTTGAAAAGTAAATATAATCAATTAAATATTAACCTCCCCTTTGATTCTGAATATCTTTTCTCTAAATTGTTAGAGGAAAAAAAGTATATATTTAATTTTAGAGATAGTAATTTTGAAAAGTTATTTTTTACAGATTTGATGATTTATGCTTCAAATTGGCCTCAAATTATGGGGGAATATCTACTTCAGTACCCTTCTAAATTTATTATTTCAACTCTTATTTCTAAAGGATTTACTGAAATCATCAAAGAAAAAAGTAAAGATGTAATAAGAAATGCTAAGGATAACCCTGAAGTTTTCTTATGGTTTTTAAAAAATATCTTTAACCATCCCGAATTCTCTGGAATTGTAGATAAAGGAGATTTACTGATAATACTCGCAAATCTTTTAGATATTGCAAATAAATCCATTATACAGAAAATAAATGTGAATGCTAATAGAAAGCTTTTTACAAGCATAGGTGATGCTATTTTTAAAGAAAAACTTTTGGAAAGCTATCTCGAGCAAAATCCACCTGAAAATCAGGTTTCAAAACTTGCTACAATCTTTCTTAGAACCAAATGGAAATATGATGATTACCTTATTGAATTTAAAACATTGTTAGCAAAATATTTCCCAGAAATTTTATCTAAAATTTCTCCAGAAGAAAAGGATGAAAATGAAAATATTTTTTACTCAACAATCGATTCTATAAAAGAAAAGCAAGAACATCTGCAGTTCTTGATCAAACAGGAGATACCAAGAGTAAATAGAGAAATGATGATTGCAAAAGAAAAAGGCGACTTAAGAGAAAATGCCGAGTATCATTCAGCGAGAGAAACCTTACAGAGTTTAAATATTGAAGCTGCAGAACTCCAAAGAGACTTAAATAATGTAAAACCAATCGATCCTAACAATATTTCACTGGATAAGATATCTATCGGAACAAAATGCAGATTAAAATCTGAAAGCACTGGTAAAGAAGCCACATATACAATTCTTGGAAAATGGGACATTGACCTTAATAACAATATTATTTCCTATGAGACAGAATTAGGCAAAATATTGCTTAACAAAAAAGTCGGAGATATAGTTACAAACCCCACAGATAATGAAAAATATAAGGTCATCTTGATTGAAAAAGGAATATAAATTAATTTTATTTTTTATATTTCTTTTTGTTGTAATTTTTTTAATACTTTTTTTTGATTTTGAGAAACTTATTAATTTCAATAATTTATTGCAACTAAAAGAAAGATTATTAACAAAACATCCAATACTTGTTTTCCTTTCAATACTTGGATTATACTTTATATTTTCATTTCTATTTCTAACTATTGCGCCATTGTCAATACTTTCTGGAATCCTTTTTGATAAATTTTTAGGGGCTTTATTATCATTACTTGGTTCTACTATAACTATGACAATCTCCTTTTTGATTAGCCGATTTTTCTTAAATTCTATTTTCAAAAAGTTGAAAGATAAGAATAGGACATTTCAAAGTATTATGGATAATTTATCTAAAAATGGTAAACAGTATATTTTGTTTGCAAGACTATTTTTCATTACTCCTTACAATGCCTTAAATGTTGTGTCGGGTATATCAGATATTATGATCAAAGATTACATTATCTATTCAATACTTGGTTGTATACCATCAACAATATTTTATGCGTACTCTGGCAGTATTTTGAATACCTTAAAAGATTATGATTCGATAAAAGCAAATGGAATTAAGCTTGCAATAATTTTCGGTCTATTTTCCATTTTTATCTTTATTTTGAAAAAGATTTTTAGTAAAAAACTATCTAAAAATGACAACTACTAAATTTTCTTTTTATTGACAATGTCTTATAAAAAGTTTAATTAAGGTGTTAATAAAAATAAATAAATATGGAGATAATGATGAACATTTTATTACCTATTTTTCAGGCAACTCAACCTGCGTCTTCTACATCAAGTTTTTTAGTAAATCTTCTACCTATACTTGCTATTATTGTAATTTTTTACTTCTTATTAATTTTACCACAAAACAAGCAGAAAAAACAGCATGAGGCAATGATTAAATCTCTTGACAAAGGTGATGAGGTTATAACAACAAGTGGAATTTTTGGCACCGTTGTTGGAGTAAAAGAAGATTCTATAACAATAAAAGTAGATGATAATACTACTATAAGGATACTTAAAGGAGCTGTTGCTTCTGTCAAAAAAAGAGAAGAATAAAATAAAATTTAATAACATTAATAATTCTTTTCTTTTCTATTTTCTGGAGGAAACAAATGTCAGATAGAAAATCACTAAGAATCAGAAAAACTTTTGGTTCGAAAGAAGTTTTAAATGATACTGCAAGAATTATTTTGACAGTAGTTCTTTTCTTGTTTTCTTGCTATTTATTATATCCAACTATAAAATGGTATTTTATGCTTTCTTCTCACGATAGAGAACTTACAATGATGACAAATGAGCAATTAAGAGAATTAAAGGTATCTGATGAAGAACTTGCTAAAATTAGAGAAAACAAAAAATTAAAAAATAGAATTATCAATCTCGGTCTTGATTTACAGGGAGGTCTTTATATCATCTTGAAACCAGATACTTCGAGATTCGAGAAAGAACTTTCAGCATCTGAAATGTCGGAACTTTTAGACAAAGCAATGCTTATATTAAACAACCGTATTGACCAATTTGGCGTTGCAGAAACTCATATCAGAAAAATGGGAACCGAAGGGATCGAAATAGAAATTCCAGGAGCTAAGGATGTTGAAAGAATTCAAAGAATCTTACTTGAACAAGGTCAACTTACTTTTCAGCTGGTTGATGAAGCAACACTTTCAGAAATCGGTTCTTTAGATCCAAAAACAGATTTTGATGAATATGGCAATTATCTTCATCCTGAAAAAATTCCTGAAGATTCAGCTATTTATTGGGTATATGAAAAAGATAAATATGGAGTACTTGTTAGAACAGTTCCTACGATTCTTAAAAAGAAGGTCGAGCTTGATGGAACTTATATAGGTCAGGTTCTTGTGCAAAATGGCATGAGAGGGATTGAAGTTACATTTAGCCTCAACTCAGAAGGTGCTCAGAAGTTTTATAGAGTAACAGCAGACAATAAAGGAAGGCATTTAGCTATTGTTTTGGATGGGAAAATACAATCAATGCCAGTTATAAATGAACCTATACCAAATGGACAGGTCGCTATCTCTGGAAATTTTACTTTAGAAGAAGCAAAAGACCTTGAGAATATATTAAAAGCTGGTGCTTTGTCAGTTCCTTTGATTATTGCAGAAAGACAGGATGTTGGTCCTACTTTAGGTCAGGACTCCATTGTTAAAGGTATAAAAGCTGGACTTATTGGTTCTGCTATTGTTGCTGTTATAATGATTTTAGCCTATTGGTTTTCTGGATTAATTGCATTCCTTTTCGTTATCTTAAATGTCTTTATGATAATAGGATTTTTAGCAGCATTCAATTATACTCTAACACTTCCTGGTATAGCAGGTATTCTTTTAAATATTGGTATGGGTGTAGATGCTTTCGTTATTATTTTTGAAAAAATTCGCGAGGATTATCTTCCTGGATTAAATAGAATACAACTTGTCAATATTGTTAATGATTCATTTACAATAGCATCAGCAACAGTTGTAGACGCCAATATTACGACCTTAATAGCTTCTGGTGCTCTTATACTTTTAGGAGGTGGCGCTATCCGAGGTTTTGGTGTTACTTTAACCATAGGTATAATTATAAACATTTTTATAGTATTAGTAACTGGTAGATGGTACTATATGTCAATGTTTAAAAAGTGGAATATGAAAACTCTTACAAAGCTTGGAGGAATCATAAAATGAAACAATCAAAAGTAATTCCTTTTTCAAGATATCGTTATATTGCCTTTGCCTTTTCCCTAACTGTTATACTTCTTGGTGTTGTATTTTATTTTATAAATGGTGGTATTCGTTTTGGAATAGATTTTACTGGTGGTATAACAATCCAACTTAGATTTTCAAAATCTGGAATGGATATTGCTACATTTAGAAAATTTTGTCAGGATCATGGTTTTGGTTCAAATATAACTCAAATTGGTGGAAATGACTCTCAGCAATATGTTTTGAGGATCCCAGCAACTAAAGAGACTAACTTAAATAATCAAAAAATAGAAGATTTCAAATCTCTTTTGGCATCCAATTTTTCTCAAACTGATTACGAAATACTTTCTGTCAATCTTGTTGGTCCTTCTTCATCTGCAAAGATGAGTTATTCTTCAATCATAATGCTTCTTGTTGTAATTGTTCTTATCCTTTTATATACTTTCTTAAGATTTAAAGATTTCAAATACTCTTTTGGAGCAGTTCTTTCTATAATTCATGACGCATTTTTTGTTCTTGCAATTATTATTATTTTTAAAAGAGAACTTAATACTCAAACATTAGCTGGTATTCTTACACTTTTAGGTTATTCACTAAACGACTCCATTGTCGTTCTCTCTAAAATTAAAGAAAATGAATTCCAGTATGTTTCACAAAATATCTCAAAAGATTTGAAAAAGAAACTTGAAAAAGATAGAAGTGAATCAAAAATTGTTATCAATTCTTTTATGGATAACATCGACAATTCCATTACAATTACTTTATCCAGAACTGTAATCACAGCTTTAACTACATTTGTAATTGTATTTTGTATTTTAATCTTAGGTGGAATACCTACAAGAGATTTTGCATTTGTTCTATCTATCGGTCTTATAATAGGTACCTATTCTTCTATTTATATCGCATCTCCAGTGCTGCTTATGTGGGGAAATCCATCTTATAAATCTTAATGAATTATATTTTTATTTGTTTATAATAAACTAAAAGCCTTCCAATATTTCGGAAGGCTTTTAGTTTAATTATTTTTTAAGGAATATTTTATGAAAAGGATATTGACAGGAGATAGACCAACAGGACCTCTTCATATAGGTCACTATTTTGGAAGTTTACAAAATAGAGTTTTACTTCAAAATCAATATGAAACATTTATACTTATAGCTGATGTTCAAGCTCTTACAGATAATTTTAATAATCCAGAGAAAGTTAGGGATAATGTTTGTGAAGTAGTTATGGATTATATAGCCTCTGGAATAGATTCTGAAAAATCAACAATAGTTTTGCAATCTAAAATTTCTGCTATTGCAGAACTGACTATATTTTTCAGTAATTTAGTTAGTCTTTCAAGGCTTTCAAGAAATCCTACTGTAAAAGAGGAGATAAAACAAAAAACTCATTTATTTAATGATTCTGTCACTTATGGATTTTTTGGATACCCTGTTTCACAAGCTGCGGATATTCTATCTTTTAATGCAGACTTAGTGCCTGTTGGAGAAGATCAAGCTCCTATGATTGAACTTACAAGGGAAATCGCAAGAAGATTCAACAGTATCTATGGAACTTTATTCAATGAACCAGATGCATTAATACCAGAGAAAAATTCAAGAATCAAAGGTCTCGATGGGAATTCCAAGATGAGTAAAAGCTTAAATAATGCAATCTACCTAAAAGATTCTGAAGATGAGATCAAGCAAAAAATCTTTTCAGCTTATACAGACCCGACTAAACTTAGAAAAAATGATCCTGGTCACCCTGATGGTTGTATGGTTTTTTATTATATGGATATTTTTGGCTTTGATAAACTTAATGAAGTTAAAACAGAATGCTTAAAAGGTGAAAGAGGTTGTGTAAAATGTAAAAGTGAACTTACACAACTTATTTGTGAATACTTAAGACCTATAAGAGAAAAAAGAAGAGAACTTGAAAATGATTTACCTTATGTTTATAAAATCCTAAAAAATGGAACAGAGAAAGCTCAAGATTTAACTTCTTCTATACTACTGCAGGCAAAAGAAAAGATGAAAATAGATTATGGTTTTATTTTCGATAAATAGTTAGCCAAATATAATAATTAATTAAATAAAATAGTTAACCAAATAAGTAATCAAATAGGTAATCAAATGAAATATTCTATTTTAGGAAGCGGTAGTAAAGCAAACTGTTATCTATTTTCAAATACTTCTTCCTCATGTATATTAGATAATGGATATAGTTTTAATGAATTCTCAAAAAGAGCAAAATCTTTGAATTATGACTTAACAAAATTTAAGTTCATTCTTGTAACTCATACACATAAGGATCATATTAGCGGTGTCAAAGTATCTGCAAAAAAATTAAAAATTCCAGTTTATATTCATAAGAATTCAGATTACCAAGAATATTTTAATAAAGAAAAAATAGACATAAGATTAATAGAAACAAACAAAATATATAGTAATAACCTGTTTTCATTTATTGCTTTTGAAACATCTCATGATGCTACTGCAAGTGTATCTTATTCAATAAATTTTGAAAATACTACATTTACAGTAATCACAGATACAGGGCATATTACAAAAGAAATGATTTATTATGCTAAAAATTCTGATGTGCTATTTTTGGAGGCAAATTACAATCCCCAAATGCTAAAAGAAGGTCCATACCCTCTTTATCTTAAAAAAAGGATAGAATCAAACAAAGGTCATCTTTCAAATCTAAATGCCATTAACTTTTTAAATTACCTTTCAAAAAATAATTGCAGGATAAAGATTGTTTATTTCTGCCATCTATCTGAAATAAATAACAGTCCAGAAATTTTGAAAAAAGATATCTTAATAAATGGTAAATTTGATTTTAATTATGTTATTTGTCCAAGAAACCAAATTCAAGATGGAATAAATATTTTTGAAAATGCTAAATCAAATAGTGATTCAAAAAAGATAAATCAAGAATCTATTAACAACCTAAAAAATATATCTGGATTTGATAAATTAGAAGATAATTTACTTTTTTAACTTTTTTATTATTTTGAAGTCAAATATCAATTTTGTTTTCCTAAAAAATTGCATTTTAAGATTATCTTAAAATATTTTTTACCACAAAGTAAATTAAAAGATAAGAGTAGATATGTTAGGTATAATTAAAAGAAGATTTTGGATAAGAGGCGCAATTTCTTTCAAAGAGGATAATAAAATTGAAATTGAAAAAGCAACAATTAAATTTATAAAATCCTTTTTGGAAATAAACAAGATTAAACCAAAAGATATCTTGCTAATAATGATTGTCGCCCCAAAAAACCTTCATTCTTCTTATCCCTGTACTTTTTTAAGGGAAAATGGTTATGATTTTCCCTGTATAACATTTTCAGATATAGAAGTTTTAGGCACACCTCAAAATATAATCAGATTTGTCATTAATTGTAAATCAATGAAAAAAGTTAAAGATTTATATCTTGATGATGCTTCAAAACTACGAGATATTTTATTAAATACCTAAAGATTCTACTCTTACTTTTAGATTATTTTTATTTTAATTTTTTATGTTTTGTTTGTGATTTAATTTTAAATTTTTTATTTTTTGCTTTTTTAATTTAGAATTTTTGATTAAATTTTGAATTTTTTACTTTTTCTTTTTAATTTAAATTTTTTGATTTTTGATACTTTTCTTTTTTTTACTTTAATTTTTTTAATTTGGAATTTTTAATTTTTAATACTTTTTTTTGATTTTTTTTAATTTTATTTTTTTTTAATTTTAATTATTCTGAAATCAGAAAGGATAAATATGAGTAAATTTACAGTAAGATATTCAAAAATTGTTAATTATTGGGAAACAGACAAGATGAGTATTGTTCATCATTCAAACTATATAAAATGGTTTGAAGAGGCAAGGCTTCACTTTTTAAGGGAATGCAAACTACCATATGATAAAATAGAAAAATCTGGTATATGGCTTCCAGTATATGAAGTTTATGCCAAATTCATAAAACCAGCGTTATTTGAAGATAAAATAGATATAGATGTATCTATTAAGGAGTTAACCCCTATTAAATTAACACTTGAATATGTTGTTCTCAAAGATAATGATATTTTAGCTACAGGTTTTACGGTTCATCCAATAACAGATGACAAACTAAAAATACAAAGGAATTCAATGTTCTACACTGAACTTAAAAAATTGATTGATTAATTGTTGATAAACTATTAACTATTAAATGAGGGTAGTAATATTTACCAAATTAAATAAAAGAAGGATAATAATAGAAATAACAAATAAATGTAAAAAAAAGGAAAAGTAGAAAGCAAAAAAAATACTAAAAAAAGTAAAAGTAGAATGGAAAAATATATTAAAAAAAATAAAAGTAGAAAGTAAAAAAATACTAAAAAAAGTAAAAGTAGAATGTAAAAAAATACTAAAAAAAACAAAAGTAGAAAGCAAAATAAATATTAAAAAAAATAAAAAAAAGATAAATAATAAAGAAAAAATAATAAAGGTTAACAATGGGTAAAAAAATATTTATCATAAATGGACCAAATTTTTCACATCTTCATTTAAGAGAAAAAGAATTTTATGGGCAATATACTCTGGAAAAATTAGAAAATTTTATTAAAGACTTCATTGAAAAAAGATTTCAAAATAAAATTGAAGTTCAGTTTTTTCAATCAAATTCAGAAGGACAAATTATAGATATTCTTTTAGAAAACATCGATAAATATGATGCAATAATAATAAATCCAGCTGCTTATAGCCACTATTCTATTGCTATTTCAGATACTCTTAAAATATTAAAGTTGCAAAACAAAATTATCTGTGAAGTTCATTTATCTAATATATTTGCACGAGAAGAAGAAAGACAAAATCTAATTACCGCAAAAAATGTAGATATTTTAATAGCTGGGGCTGGAATTCATTCATATATTTTAGCATTGGAGTATATTTTTGAAAAGTTGCCTTTATTATAAAAGTTACATTTTTTATAAGTTACATTTATATTATAAGTTACATTTATGAAAAGTTACTTTTAAGATAAGTTACTTTTTAGGAAAAGTTACATTTATGAAAAGTTATCTATATGAAAACTTAAATTTTTCTGAAAGTTATGATTATTTTTTCTTTAATAAAGAACTGCCAATTTTCCTTGCGATTGGTCCATGTGCAATCGAAAGTAGAGAAATGGTATTAGATTCAATAAATTTCTGTAATAGATTTAATATCAAATTTTTTAGGGCTTTTCTTTTTAAGAGTAGAACCAGTGTCTATTCATTTCAAGGGATAGGAAAAGATGGCATTGATATTCTTAAAGAAATCAAATCAGATTTCCCAGAAATTAGATTGATTTGTGAAATTTCTACTACTGAGCAATATGAAATAGTAAAAGATTATGTAGATGTTTTCCAGATTGGTGCAAGATCTATGTATAATACTGAATTATTGACTTTTTTAGGTGAAAAAAATCTTCCAATAATATTGAAGAGGCATTTTGGAGCAAATATCTATGAGTGGCTCAATATGGCTGAATATTATCTTTATAGTGGTGGTAGAAGGATCTTGCTTTGTGAAAGAGGGATAAAATCCTTTGAATCAAGTTACAGATACTCTTTTGATATTCTATCTTCAAGTTTTATAAAACAATACTCAAAGATTCCAGTTATTGCAGATCCATCACATCCTTCTGGAAATTCACTTTTTGTTTCAGATCTTGCTCTTGCTGCTATAGTAGCAGGTTTCAAAGGTCTGATAATCGAAACACATCCAGATCCAAGATCTGCTTTATCAGATCCGTCTCAACAACTATCATTTACGCAATTTACAGAATTTTTTCAAAAACTAAAAAATTTGATTTCTAAAATATTTGATAAAAAAATTATCAAATAAAAAAAAGGAGGCTGACTTAAAGTCAACCTCCTTTTTTTTATTGAAAAAATTCTAAAAAGAAAATTCTTAGAAGAAACTTTTTAGAAGAAACTTACCTGAGTTGTTACGCTATAAGATTGCTGTTGCTGATATACTCCACTATCATCTTGAACATAGAAAATAGAATATGTTACAAAGATCTTAAAACCTTGAGATACTGTATAACCGATAGTTGCTGTTATAGAAAGATTTTCAAAAAATGGGATATCTGGTACCAAAAAATCTGGTTTTACTATCTCAATAACTCCTTCAAATGGTGGGAATAACTCGTCAGATAATGTTACTCCAGCAGTTAAAAAGTCATTTGTAAGAGTAGTTGCGTCTTGCTCATAAAAATAATGAGCCCATGTTGCAAAACCAGTGATTTTTTTATTGAAAAGATCAAAACTTGCCTCAATAAATAAACCTGATTTTGCTGAACCGATAAGATCAGAGATAGCTGAAAAATCTAAAGGATTTGCTTGATTTTTGAAATAATCGACATAACCATCTCTTTTTAGTTGGTAATCAAAACTGAAAATCTGTGGTTTATATTCTCCAGCTAAGAATCTATATTCAGCTCTATACTTAATAAATAAAATATTTCCTCTTAAACCAGCAAATAAACCAAAACCATTTGTAAAATAAAATTTATTTTCTGTTTCATATGGTTTATAAACATAGTTAATACTTGCGTCTGCAAACATTATAATATTTAAGAAGCTTTGAGTTCTAATTATCGGGAATGTGAAACCAGTCCCTATTGAACCAAATACTGGATCAGAAGGGATTTCATTGTATAATGGTTTAATATCACCAGTAATCTCTACACCAAAATAAAAAGGCACACCTTTAATAAATTGAATATATGGTCTAAATCCTAAGACTTCTGGTTTTGTTATCTGATCAAGTGCTAGATTTATACCAAAACCACCAAGTAAAAGATTCATATTTAAACCAAGTCTTCTTGTCTGTGGAAAATCGTACATATTTGAATACATATATAGATTCATTCCATTTCCAAGTATGAAATCATTGAATTGTCCAAGTTTCAGAAAGAATGGATCATCTGGATAGCCTATTCTGAAATATCTAAATATTGAAAGAATCTTACCAACAGAATCTAATGAATCTGATAGTGTTCCCCAGACAAGATGATAACTTTCATAGTTATACCAGGAAACTGGATTAAAAAGATCATTTCCATAAATGATTGGCATATAAATACCAAAACCTATGGTACCAAAATCAAATTCTGTATTTACTGTAAATGTTGACCATACTTTCCCATCTATTACTATTGAACCAAAATCACCAATCATATTTAAGTATTTTTCAATCCATTTTTCAAGTTCTGATTTGACCTTTTGTTCGGCTTGTTTAGCCTCTTCGCCCTGTAATTGCTGGGTTTCTGTAGTTTGAGCCTGTTGTGTTGTTGTTTGCTGCGATTCACCGCCTGTTTGTGTTTCTTCAGCATAGGTTTGTTCTTCATCTGGAAGTTCGGTCTCAAGAGTATCCATACCAGGTGCAGAGCCATTGTTGCTGAATTCTTGCAAAGCCTGCTGAGAAATCTCGGTTACTGCGGATAAAACAGCATTAGCAGCCACACTTATCATCTGTCCTGCATTTACGATTGAAGATGGTATTTGCCCTGGAGCACCAACAGCAACAGCGCCATTGAATACCAATAAATCCATAATTGATCCTGATGGTGAATCCTTAACATTCACGCCAAATTTTGTACCACGGACAGAAGCAACACCATTATTTGTAATTATTTGAAATGATGAACTTCCAGAAAGTTTTGTAACGACTGCCATTACTTTTCCAGAAAATAGTTTGAAAAATCCTTTTTTTGTCCCTGTCTTTGGATCAAAATTCCAGGTCTCAATAAGAAAATCAGATTGTGCACCAATTTTAAGAACAGATTTGTCCTGCAAAAGAATTTCTATTGTAGAATCAGGCCCTGTTTTAATCCTTGTTGGAGCTTTTAATTCCATGTTAATTTTGGCTTTTGCAAAAGCAGGGGCTGCGGTTGCAGCTGTGTCGCCGATAGCAACCTGAACATCACCGATGGCTATTTTAACAGTTACTATACCAGCAGGTGGATTTGATGGCTGTGAAGTTGCCTGCCCAAAAATAGAAAAACTAAATACAAGAATAAATAAAAAGATTATTGTTCCCTTTAGAAGGTAAATTTTATTCATACCTTCCTCCTTTTTTTAAAAACTAAAAGACAAACCAGTTTGTAACTGGGTCGATGCTATAGGATTTCCATAAGCATCCCAGGTAACCTGATATACTAAAGTAATACTAGAAGTGTCTCCAACATTCAAAGTAACATTTAACATTAAATAGGAATTTAAAAGGCTTGTTCCTTGCCAATTAAATAAATCGGAAAAAGCAGTTATACCGCTTCTTATAAACATTCCAGAAACGGAAACTATCTTTAATACACTCTTATCTAATTTTAAAACCCCAACTAAAGTAACTGGATTTGGAGAAAAATCCCCTCGCATTTCAAAATATAAAGAAAAAATTTCCTGACCTATCAATAATGAAGCAAAAGCCCTCCATCCAGTGTATGCTGTTACAGTATCTAAATAACTATATTTATTGTTTCTAACTTCATAATTTTCATATAGAATATCAAAGTATTGACCGGTAAATTTATCTCCAAACATATCTATAGCCAAACCTATGTAAAAAAGTTTTAATAGATAACTATTTAAGCCAATCTCAGCACCAGTTCCTTTACCACTAATAGATGCCCAATCACCATAAAGCGTAATAAATGCTAAATCTTTTTGAAGCAAAGGAAATTCTATATCAATTCCTGCAATACCGATAGATGAAGTAGAAAATGCATTATCTTTAAGATCCATGTCGTCTTGTTTTGTTTCCATAGGATCTGTATCTATTGCATAAGTAAAACCTATTTTCATAGCTGAAATAATAAGGATATCCAAAAATATTAATGGCCTTGCATATATTCTAAAAGCCATAATATCTGGATCAAGTAAATTATCTATAAAGGATTCAAGACCAAGATATGGAAAATTAAAAAGAGCTCCATCAAGGTCAAGTTCAAAACCAAGTTTTCTTATTTCAGGAAAATAAAGCATGTTTGTATAACCATACATTATAAGTCCATGCCCCAAAGTAACATTTTTAAACATACCTATCTGAGCATATAAAGGTTCACCTTTTAATCCATATCTAATATAAAGTATCTTGTTCATCCAGTCCGCAAAACTATCCCAGTTGTCTGGAACTATATTGAAATCCTGATCAAACATAATAAATATGTCTAATCCTATACCGAATTTTCCAAATGCAAGATCTGGTTTTAAGCTTAAGGTTTGATATGTATTATTATTATAGACTATTGTTCCAAGCCCAAGATTGAATCCAAAATTTAAACCATTATCTTGTGCGAAAACAATAAATGAAAAAGTAATGAGGATAATAAAAAATAATATTACTCTTCTCATTTTTCCTCCAATGAAAAAAAGAAAGATTTTCCTTCAATATCTAATATAGCACTAAAGTTATAAAAATCAAATGATTTGAAAAATATTTTTTTATTTTGAAATAGAATCAATAAAATCAGGAATTAAATTTAATGGAAGGATATAATCCACTATAAAAAGCTCCGCTGCAGCTTTTGGCATGCCATAAACTATAGAAGTTCTCTCATCTTGAGCGACAGTTATTGCTCCATTTTCATAAAGTTTTTTTAAGCCCAAAGCCCCATCACTTCCCATTCCAGTTAAAATAATTCCACAGCTTTGCTTAGAATAAGGTAAAAAAGATTCAAACATCACATCTATATTAGGACTTACAATATAATTTGAACCATCAGTCAATTTTATCTTATTATCAAAAAAAATCATATTAAAACCACCAGGAGCAACATATATTTTCCCCATTTCAACTTTTTCACCATCTGAGGCTTCTACAACCTGATTTTTACCTATTTCATTTAATCTTTGAGCAAAAGTCTTAGTATATCTTGGTGGCATATGTTGAGAAATAAATATGGAAGTTTTTTCAAGCTTTTTGATCGATTTGATAATCAGTTCAATCGCTTTTGTCCCACCAGTTGAAGCACCTATTAAAATATAATCAACATTCTTAATATTTTTATTATTATAAAAGTTTAATTTTGAAGTATTATTATAAACATATCTTATCTTTTTTAATAAAGATTTTTTAAGTAGTTCAAAACTTGCTTTAAAACTTTGCTCTGTAGGTTTTTCTATAATATCAATAGCACCTTTATCCAAACAATTCAAAATAGCTTCGCTTTCCTGCTTTGTATATGAAGAAATTATTATTACTGGTATAGTTAGATTTTTTTTGCTTAAACCTTCTAAGATATCCAATCCTGTACCATTTTCCATATGGTAATCTGAAAGAATGATATCTGGATTAATTTTTTCGATATTTTCTAAAAGTTCAAAACCACTTTTATAAGCACCAACGACGGCAAATTCCTTTTCATCTTGAAAAATATCTATAAAAACTGAACGAAAAAAATCAAGATCTTCAGCAATGGCAATTTTGATCTTATTGTGCAAATTTCCTCTTTTTAATTTGATTTAAATCTTATTTTAATATTTGGTTAATTTTATAGAAAACATGAAAGTAAATGATAAACTAATTTTTTTATTGAAGAGCTTTTTTAATGGCAGAGATAATTCTTTCTCTTTTAAAAGGTTTTACTATAAAATCCTTTACTCCTGATTTTATAGCTTCAATAATCAATTGTTGTTGACCCAATGCAGAGCATATTATAATTTTAGCTGATGGATCAAATTCAAAAATCTTCTTCATCGCTTCTAATCCATTCATATATGGCATTGTAATATCTAAAATTATAATATCTGGTCTTAATTCTTTATATTTATTCACAGCTTCAATACCATTAGAAGCTTCGCCAATTATTTCAAAACCTTCTTGCTCTAGCATATCTTTTTGCATCATTCTCATAAATGAGAGGTCATCTGCTAAAAGTATCTTAGTTTTCATCATAGCCCCCGAAATTCATATATATTTAAAAACATTTTTTAATAAAATCAAGATAAATCTAAAATAGATAATTCAGTAATCTCTTTATTTGCTTCACTTTTTGTTTTAGCAAATTCAAATTCATTTTCACTCATTTTTTTTATTTCTTCTTTCTGTTCAATAATTTTACTTTTGTTTATATTTTTTTCGTTTTCTGAAATTTCCTTCTTTGTATTTTCATTTAAATTTATTTTTGGCTCTTCTTTATATTTATTTACTATCTCATCATGAACTTTTGCCAGACTTTTTTCTTGTTCTAATCTATCAATTAATGCGGAGTTTTTCGTAACAAAATCTTTAACAATTTCTGGAATATCTAAAATTAATGCTACCGAACCATCACCAAGTATTGCAACACCAGAAATACCTTTTATTCTTTTAAAAACTTCATCCAATGATTGAACTACTACATCCTGTTCACCAATTAATTCGTCGATCAATATACATATCTTTCTTCTATTGTATCTTACAATTACTATATATACAAGATCATCCTCTGTTTTTATCTTTTTCTCTTTACCCACAAGTTCAGATAGGTAAATAACTGAATACACTTCATTTCTATACTGCAAAATATCATAATTGTCAAGTTGTTCAATCGACTGTATTGGGATTCTATCTGTCTGTTCAATATTATATATAGGAATGGCATAAAATGAATCCATCGCTTTGACCATTAAAACTTCTAATATTGTCAAGGTTAAAGGTAATATAATCTTTATTGAAGTGCCGATATCTTTCTCTGTAGTAACATCAATCCTTCCTCTTAATTGTGTGACATGTTCTTTTACTACATCAAGTCCAACACCTCTTCCAGATAAGGTTGTTATTTCATCTTTAGTAGTAAAACCAGGTTTAAAAAGATAATCTATCAGTTCAGATTGTGTAAGGTTATCTGTATTCAGATCTGGATATAACTTTTTTAATTTTTTAGCTATTTTTTCATAATTTACTCCACCACCATCATCTGAAACCTCAATTATAATATGAGAACCTTCTTGATAAGCAGAAAGAGTAATTCTTCCTTTTGGTGGTTTTCCTTTTGCTATCCTTTCTTCCTTCGATTCAACTCCATGATCTATAGCATTTCTGATTAAATGTGTTATTGGATCCTGTATTTCCTCTATTACTTTCTTATCAATCTCGGTATCTCCTCCACTTATGATAAAATCCACATCTTTATTTAATTTTGAAGCTATATCTCTAACAACTCTTGGGAATTTATTAAATATTACATTGACTGGGATCATTCTTAACTGCATTACTATGGATTGAAGCTCATCTGAAATTCTAAATAATTCTGTGCTTGTTTCTTCTAATTTTTGACTGATAAAAGTCAAAGATTCTCCACTTCTGGTATATTCAAGTATTTTTTCGAATTTTGCTCGGTTTGTTATCAACTCTCCAACAGATCTTCCAAGACTATCTAATTTTTCAATATCAATTCTTAATGTGTTTGAACTTGATTTTCTTATTTCGCTAATCTGTTGGTCTTGTTCTATTTCTTCAACTTCTTTTTCTATTATTTTTCTTGGTATTTTGATTTTTTGGATTATGACTTTACTTATCTCATCAACCTGAAATGAGGATAAAAATTCCTCAGAGTTAATATCAACTAAAGATTTGTATATAAAATAAGCATTATCATAATGAGAATCTTCCTGATCTTCTTCTATATTTGGTTTAGATTTTACTATTTCCCCATTTTGTTTTAAGTTATTATAGACAAGGTAAATTCGAGGGTATTTCATAATACAACTTTCTATAGGAAAAACATTTATTAAAAAGTATTCTGATTCATCACTTTCTATCATTTGAACATCAAACTCTGATAATGTAAAAATTTTTTTTACCTTTTCGAAATCGACCTCTTCCTTCTTATATATTTCTAGTTCATCCATTCCAGTTTCAAGTGTAACTTTATCTTCTTCTTTATTTTCTAATATTTCCTCATATCTCTGTTCGACTTTTTCAGATCTTTCTTTTTCAACTTTTCCTTTTTCAACTTTACTTTGTCCGGCCAATTCATTTATTATTTTTTTTAGGTTATGAATTATGCTTTCACTATTTTCTTTTATCTCTTCAGATGTTGCAGAAACAGAATTAAGAGAATCAAATATAAAATCAATTGTTTTGAATATATCAGTAATTATTTGTTTTGATATTTGCTTTTTAGTTTTTCTAAAATAATCAAAAATATCTTCAAGAAGATGCGACATTTCCATTATAATATTGTAACCAAGCAAACCAGCTTCGCTTTTTAATGAATGCATATATCTAAATAATTCATTAATGATACCTTCATTTTTTGGGTCTTTTTCCAACTTCAAGATTAGTTGATTTGTGTTTTCGACTAATTCAAAAGCTTCTTCCAAAAAAGCTTTTTTGTATCTATCTTCAATCATAATCTTCCCCATAAAGGATTTTTTCTATAACTTTAAAGTATTACCATCAAAGCTTCTTACTATAATAGAACCGTCTTGCAAATTAAAAAGAACGGTTCTACCAAATACTCCTAAAACATCTTCTGCTATTATAGTTATATTTTTTTCTATTAATAGTTTTCGGCAAGTAAGAACATTTTCCTTACCAATATCTGGAATAATAGAATCCTGAGAAGAAAAATAAATTTTGGCTCCTCCTACAAGTTTTGCCACTATATCCTTAGATTTATAATTTTTTGAATAAAATAATTGCACCATATTATTTATAGCAAAATCAGCATATTTATAATTATTAGACTTGTGCTTGGTTGACTTAGAAAGCATTATATGAGCTAAAGCCCCAAACTTATCTGATTTTGCGTATAGAGCAATGGCAACACAAGAACCGACAATAGTTTTAAGAACTTTTGGTGAATAATTGAAATCCATTCCTCCAATTGGAACATATACAATATTTTTTGAATTAATAGTTTCAATATCATTAATATTTAGATTCTCTTGCATCTTTATTTAACCTCAGGAATATAAAGGAAAAAACCATCAACTTTTTCGATTACAAATTTAGAAATAAAAATTTCTAAGGTGTTTTCTGAATTTGCTTGCTCCCAGATAATTTCATTTATAACAGAATCCCTAAATGAATATGAAATAACTGGAACTGAAGTAAATATAGGTTTTTGAATAAGATTTGATATTGTAGAAACAAACGACATCGAAAAAATTGATGCTACTGATTCGATACAAGATGCAACTTCACTATTTAAATTCCCCGGATTATCTTCTATAGTATTAATATTTTTCTGAGTTAGAAGATTATATAAATTTAATGCAGAATTTTTAGAAAATAGAAGTGCAATTTTACCTTTTAATTCATTTTCAATATTGAATATTACTGATATAGCTGTATCTTCGACATCACCAATTAAGAGAGGTAATTCACTTACAGAAATCGATATCTTAGAAATGTTATCCAGAATAACTGGTATATTAAATAGCTCCTGCAGCTTTTCTGATATTTCAATAGATGCTATTTTTACGAATTGATCGATAACATCTGAAATAATTTTGTTTGAATCCTTCTCTTCTTTTTTAAAAAATTTAAATAATTTCATATTATATTACCATAAGTTATTAAATACATAGATAATACAGATTACAAATTTTTCAAACTTTTTAACCTTATTCTTTGTAATAAACAGAACTATTTCCTATTTTCAAGTATTTAAATTTATCTGAAATAATATAAAGAGTTTCGGCATTTCCTATAAAGAAAAACCCACCATTATCAAGTGAATTATAAAATTTTTCTACAATTTCTTTTTGAACATCTCTATTAAAATAAATCATTACATTTCTGCAAAATATAACATCAAGATTTTTCGGATATTCGTCTTTTACCAGATTATGGTTCTTAAAATTAATTTTACTTGTTAAGTTAGGAATTATTTTGTAATTTTCATCATCTATTTTTATAAAGTATTTATTTAATATCTTTTGGTCAACATATTTTAATCGTCTATTGTTATATATACCTTTTTTAGCTTTTTCTATGACTTCGGAATTTATATCTGTGGCTAATATATCTACTTTATTTAAAACACCAAGAGTATCTGCCATTATAGCTAATGAATATGGTTCATCCCCAGTAGAACACCCTGCACTCCAAATCCTGGCATAACCTTTTCTATTTATTATTAAAGGAAGTATCATATTAGAAAAAGCTTCTAACTGGTTTTCTGATCTAAAAAAATATGTTTCATTTGTAGAAATAACATTTAGAAATTTTTCATATTCTTCTTTATGAACTAATAGATAATTATAATATTCTTCATATGTACTTAAATTTAATAGTTTCATCCTCTTTTTCAATCTATTGGATAAAAGCACTATTTTTGAATCTTTCATATAAATACCAGATAACTGAAATATTAGTTTGGAAAATTTAGAAAAAAGCTGGGGAGAAAGGGTGTCAAAAGATTGTGGATCACTCATCTTTTTTCGACAATATCTTCATCCTTATCAGTAAAAATAAGTTTTTCGATGTTTAATATTATGATTAATTTTTCACTTATCTTACCAATACACATTATAAAATCTGATTTTATCCCTGAAACTGTAGGTAAAGAAGGTTCAATCTGATTTTTTGTTAATGTAACTACTTCTGAAACTGTATCAACTATAAAACCAAATTTTCTATTACCTATTGCAACAATTAAAATTCTGGTTTTATTTGTATTCTCGATATTTTCTATATGGAATCTTTTTCTTAAATCAAGGACAGGTATTACTGCTCCTCTAAGATTAATAACTCCTTCGACGAATGGAGGGGAGTTTGGAATTTGAGTAGGTATCATGTATTTTTCAATGTAATCAACATAAGATATAGGTATAGCATATGTAACTTTTCCAATTGTAAAAAGAATTATCTGAAGCTCATTAATTGTTGCAATATCCATATTTTTACTCCTGTTGCTTTTTAATTTCTTTTTTTAAAAGATTGTAAATATTCTTAACCTCTACAAGAACCTTTTTATCTGGATCACTTAAAAGATTATATATCTTTTGTAAGATAAGAGCTTTATCTTTTTTGTAAAGTAGTTTAATGGTTCTTAATCTAATTTGGGGATCATTATCCTCAAGCAACTTTATAGCTAACTCTTTGGCATTTTCATTATAATTATTTTCTAATATTTCCAAAATTGCAAATTTTATTTCAGAAGAATCTGGAAATGAAATTATATTTATATCTTCAAAAATCTTTTGTTTATAATTTTTTTCTAAAATTTTTAATACAAATATGATAATTTCTGGGTTATCTGTTTTTTTTAAGAATCTAAATAGAATTGAGTAGGCTACTCTTTTATCCTTTTCAATAAGAGCTTTTGCAGCACTCTTTTTAACATTTATATCATCAGAATAAAATAGCCTTTGCATCAGTTCAGAAAAAGGAAGATTTAAGGTAATATCATCTATTTCATATTCTTTTAATATTTTTTTATTTACCTGATTAAGTTTTATTTTAAGTTGATTATCAAGTTTTAGTATTATATCTGACATATTTTGCTTAAATAATTGAATTTTATATTGATTTTCAAGAGAAATATCATATTCAAGCCTAGATTTAGAATTTGATAAAACAGAAAAAGCCTTTGTAACTTTTTTAAATTTTTCTACTGCTAAAGGATCTTTATTTTTATCAGGGTGAAGCTGAAAAACAAGTTTTCTATATGCTGCTTTGATCTCTTCCATTGAAGAATCAGGTTTAACTCTTAGAATTGAATAATAATCATTCATTAGTTCATCCATAACTTCCTCCTTGAAGCAGGATTAGCTTAAAAGACCTTTCATTAAATATTTTTGCTCATTGTATTCTATTTCATCATTGTAGTACTGTAAAGCTTCATAATAATTTTTTAATTTCTCATAACTGGCACTGGCTATAGTCATATCAATCTCTTTAATCAATTCTTCAATCTCATTTTTAATTTCCATTGGAAACTTAGTCTGAGTAATTTTTTCTTTAACAATATTTTTTAATGTTTTTAAGCTATTTTTCAGTCTTTGTCTTTCTTCAAATTCATAATCTTCTTTTTCAAAATCCCTTGATGATTTTATGATTTTTTGCAAATCGGCAAGTTTCAACTCTTTTGTTGAAGCATCAATTGTTATCTGCTGGGATACTTTTGTATCCACATCTTGAGCTTGAACAGTCAATATACCATTTACATCCAAAGAAAAAGTTACCTTTATTCTTGGTTCACCTGACTTTGCTTTTCTAATATTACTTAAAATAAATGTTCCAAGTTTAAAGTTTTCACTACAAATTTTTCTTTCTCCTTGATATATATTTATTTCGACAATTTTTTGGTTATCTACAATTGTTGTAAACATTTTAGAATTTTCACATGGAATCTTTGTATTTCTATCTATAACAGGAACAAATAGACCTCCTGTTATTTCTACACCTAAAGATAAAGGTGTTATATCAACCAGAATTATATCCTGTATACTACCTTCTATTATCGCTCCCTGAATAGCAGCTCCAATAGCTACCACCTGATCTGGATCTATTGATTTTTCTATTTTTTTGCCAAATAGATTCTCTAATCTTAACTGAACCAGAGGTATTTTGGTTGAACCACCTACAAGAACAACAGAATCAATATCTGAAATATCATAATTACTATCTTTCAATACCTTTTTTACTAAATCTACAGTATAGTTAACATATTTATCAATCATCTGTTCAAAATCTTCTCTTGTTATTTTATATTCAAGATGAAGTGGTCCCTTTTCATTGGCAGAAATAAAAGGTATAACTATCTCTGTTTCTCTTTCGTATGAAAGTGTTATTTTTGCTTTTTCGGCAGCATCATATATTTTTGTCAAAGCAAATTTATCTTCTTTTAAGTCTTTTCCAGTTTTTGTCTTAAAATACTTTAATATCTCATTTACTATTAAATTATCAAATTCAATACCTCCAAGCATGTTATCGCCACTTGTAGCAATGACATTAAAAACACCTTGGGTAATTTCAACTAATGAAACATCGAATGTACCACCTCCAAAATCATAAACAAGTACTAACTTATCTATATCTTTTTTACCATAACCATAAGCTAAACATGAGGCAGTAGGCTCATTTATAATTCTTAAAACCTGCATTCCTGCTAATTTACCTGCTTCAAAAGTTGCTTTTCTTTGAATTTCATTGAAATATGCTGGAACTGTAATAACAGCTTTTTCTATTTTTTGCTTAATACTATTTTCTGCATCTTCTTTTAATTTCCTTAAAATAAATGAAGATATCTCTATTGGGGAAAATTCTTTGTTTTTTATAAAATATCTTTTTTCGCTACCCATAAAACGCTTAACTTCGGTAACAACTTCATCTGGGTAAAGTAATTTCTGATTCTTAGCCTTCTGCCCTACAATAATATTGTCTATAGAATTGATAAACACTGCTGATGGAGTAATAACTTGCCCATCTTCATTTGGTATCATTGAAATTTCATCATATTCATAGATTGCACATGATGAGTTTGTTGTTCCTAAATCTATTCCAAGAACAAATTCCATCTTTTCCCCACAGATTAAGATTTTTTCATCTTCTTTTCAGATGGTTTAATTTTTTCTTTCATATCAAAATATGAAATAGCAAATTGAATTTCCCCGACATTTTTTTTAAGTTTTTCCGAAATTTCCTCATAAGAAAATCCATTTTCAAACATTACATATGCCTTTTGCTGCCAGGATTTATCATCCAAATTCGTTAACTCTGTCTCATTTTGTTTTTTAGGATTTTTATTAATTTCGATTAAAAATTTCTCTTCTAAACTTTTTTTTAATTTTTCTAATTTTTTTGTTTTAGTATCTATTTCTTTTATTTTATCTTCTAACAAACTTATATTTCTTTCTGCTTCCTGATTAAAGTAAGTTATTATTTCTTGCATCTCAGATATTAAATCTGATTTTACATATTCTTTTTTTATTTTATTAATTTTATCGTTCAAAATAAAGTAAAAGACAAGACAGATTAGTATTGCAACTATTATTATTGTTATTGTCATATTTTAAATTTTCTTTTCAAATGTATGCTCATCTTCATTATCTTGATAATAATTTTTCTTTTTCTTTGAATCTTTATTTCCTTGATAATTTTGCTTAAATTTTTCAATCTTTCTCATCTGATTTTCTTCTTCTTTTATTTTTTCTATTGTTGCTAAACCTTCTTTTTTTTGAATTGATTCTAATTTTTGTTTTTTTTCTTGCACTTGCTTTGCAATAGATTCAGAAATTTGAGCTAAAGTAGAACTTTTAGATAAATTTTCTAAACGAACAAGCATATTCTGAATGTCTATTGGTCTTATCGGCACAAAAACCCCTTATAGCTTGTTTCTAAGTGATAAAATCCTTTTATCAAAAAGTTTTCTATCAACATCAGGAGGTTCATAAGGACCAGCTTTTATTTCATTATTTACAAAACGAATGGTGCAAGAATTTTGTTCATAGGTAATCTCATAAGGATCAACACCATACTTAAAAAATATTTTTACTCCTGCATAAATCTTGTTTTTGACTGCAACTTTAGGATTTAAATTAATAGTAGAAAGTTTTTGATTTATTTCTTCAATACCTTCAAGGGAATTTTTTAATATTTCCTCTTGCTGGGCTAAAACTTCGATTTTATTTTTTAATAGTTCTTCTTTTTCATTATTCCAACTTTTCTTTAGTTTTCTCTGAGATGTAAGTGTAGCAATATCTCTTTTCAGATCGTCAATAGCATTTTCGGTTTTTTTCTTCTGCATCATATATTCCTGTAAATCTATTCTTAATTTTGGAGGAATACCAACTTCAACAATAGTTTCTGAGTAAGATACAGTTCCTAAATTTCTTGTATTGACCTCATTTGCTGCTCTTATTGTCCCGCCACCTATTTGAGCTCTATGTCCGAAGCATACTATAGCATCGTTTGCATTTACCTCACAGTGATATATATGATCATCTACAATAACTGAAGCACCAGCAAATACTTTTGCATTTTCGATAAATTTCGAAAAAACACTTCCTTCGGCAGATATTAAAGCTTCGTAATGTCCGTTTATTCCTTGAGCGACATATATATCATTATCTGAAATTATCTCACATTTTCCTACATTCCCTCTAATTTCAATATTTCCCTTAGCTTTTACAGAAAATCCATCTAAAACTGATCCATGTACGACAACAGAACCAACAAATGTAATATTTCCAGTTTTAATCCCAACATCTCCATTTATATGTTTTACTGGTTCTACACCAATTTTCCCTGCTTTTTTAACAACATGACCATCTACTGTTGCTCTAAGGAATTTTCCATCAGGTGATAACTCTGTATTTGGTCCTGCAAGTATCTGTCTATCAACACCTTTTTTAGCTGGAAGTAATTTACCAGTAACAGTATAACCGTCTTCTCCCGGTGTAGCAGGTATTTTTTCACAAATAAGATCGCCTTTCAAAACATTTTGAATATTTTTTACAATATTTCTAAAATCAAATTTGTCTTCTGCAATTGATTTATAAATAGTTTTTTCAGCGTTTGGATCAAAATACATTTTAATTTCGGCATCCTTACCATGTACAGGTTGTTTAGCTCTTGCTACAATTATTTCTTTATATTCTATTTTTTCATCAGTCATTCTTGTGACAACATCTTCTAAAATACCATAAGATACCCCCTGGGCTTGAATTTCAGATAATATCTCTTCGGGAGTCAATTCGAACCCACCAGGTTTAGGGGGAAACAAAGTTGCAGTTGCAGTCATTTCATTTATACCGATATTAACCTGAACAGTTGCAGAATTTTCCTCTATACCTTCATAAGGACCTATTACAATATATTCTCCACTCTGTCTAACGACTTCTTGTCTGACTAAATTAACATTATATTTTTCAATTTGCTTATTTTTTAATGCTAATTCTACATCTTTTAATTTAACTGGTTTACCATTTTTTTGAGGAGGAACTACCTTAAAAAGAAGACCATTTCTACTTTTAATAATTGCAAAATATCCATCTATTGGAGGTGGTAACACCTCTTCTTCCTTTTCAAAGGATTCATTAGCTTCTGATATTGTTTCAATGATTTCAGATACTGGTCTTTTATATGCTAAGATTTTATAATTTTTATTTCCTATACCACCAAAACCTTTAGTACCATATTGAATTATTTCATAATCTATCTCATCAAGAGATGCTTTTAATCGTCTACATGCCTCAGAAATTGCTTTTTCAAGACTTGGTGCTTCAACTTCAATTTTTTTTGAATCTGTTCCAAAATTCAGATTTCTTAAGGCATTTTTTAATTTATCCATATAAATCCCTTCTTTACAAAGAAGTAAAAGTAAACTTAGAAGTAAAATAAAACTTAAAATCCTGAAATATCACCTAAAAACCTTACTATTTTAGCTCTTAATCTCATAACAGCTTTTGTATGAAGTTGGGATACCCTTGATTCAGTGATTTCAAGTACTTCGCCTATTTCCTTCAATGTTAATTCTTCATAATAATAGAGTATTAAAACTTTTTTTTCTTTATCTGGTAATTCTTTAATTGCCTTTGCTAATATTTTTGTTACTTCTTCCTTTTCCATGACAGTGTCAGGATTTTTATGGGACGGGGCTTCTATGGTGCTAATTACCTCAATATTTTCTCCATCTTTCATATTTTGATAATATATTTCTGAAAGACTGACTATTGTTGTTGGATTTACTTCAACATACATATCCTGCAATTCTTCCAAGGAAATTCCTAATTCTGAAGCAATTTCTACATCTGTGGCTGGAGAACCTTTTTCAAGTTCAATTTTAGCCATTGCTTCTTCTATTCTTTTTGTTTTTGTTCTTATAGTTCTTGGAATCCAGTCCATATTTCTTAGCTCATCATATATCGCACCTTGAATTCTTGTCATTGCATAAGTATTAAATTTAATATTTTTTGTTGGGTCATATTTTTCAATGGCATCAAGCAAACCCAAAGAACCATACCCTATAAGATCGTCAAATTCCACTGAACCTTTTATTTTATATCCTATTTTACCAGCAATATGCTTTACCAAAGGAGCATATTTTTTTACAAAATACTCTCTAATTTTTTCATTCTTTGTCTGTTTATACTCTATCCATAACTCTTTTTCATCTATTTTGTCAAAAGAATCCATTTACCCTCCCAATTTTATCTTTTATTTACATAGTCAATACTAGTATCATTATTATAAAAAACACTACTACCGCTCCTATTACCATCAATAAAAGATTTGAAGTCATTTTTTTTCTTTTCTTTGTGGATTTTTTTCCAAGACTCTTCATATCTTTTGCTTCATTCAATCTTTTCCCGGAAATATCTGCTTCAATTTTAACATCTGTACCGCATATAACTTTACCTAATATTCCTGGCCCAAATTCTACGACAAATTTCACAAGATTCTCATATAAATTTTCTTTACTTATAATCTTTGCATTAATTCCATCAGTGTTTTGTTCTTCAATATTTATTAATAATTTAGAAAGATATTGTGCTATTTCTCTATCATCAGATATTCTAACTTTAAGAAAATCTCCTTCCTGTAATATTCCCACATCAATACCTTTAATTGGGGAATAAATTGGTTCACACTCAAGTTCAATAAAACTCAACTGGTTATTACTGAAACTTTCTTTTTTCTCTTCATTATTTTGATTATTTTGAGATTCATCAGCTATTTCTTCTGAACCTTCTGCAATAATTTTACCCATTTCAAATGGATCTATTTGAGTATATCTATGTTTTATAACTATATTTACTTCTGTTGTGATTTCATTAATTAAAGCTGAAAAGAAGTTAATTATTGCATCAGAAAAATGTTCTTGATTGGTTGATTTAAGAATAGGATATAATTTTTCTAAATATTTTGCATTGTTAAGTTTATCTTCCAAGGCTTTGATTATATAAATGAAATCGGAAGTTACCTCGGTTACTCTTATAAGCTGTTTTATTTCATTTACATCTTTTAATAAATCTACAGACATTAATTGTGAATTATCTGAAATAGTTAGATACATTTTTTCAATTTTATTCTGATGAAGGTTAATAAGTAAGATAAATAATCCATAAGCTTTAATACTATTAAGAGCAAATTTGACAACCAAGCAACCAATATTTTTTTCAAATGATGAAATAATTTTTTTTGCTCCTTCAACATCACCACCAGTAAATATCAATAATGACTTTGCCAATTTTGGGTCAATTCCTGTTTCTTCTATTAATTGTTGTAAAGATGATTTAGCCATATTTCCCTTCATTAAAACTTATTCATTTTTTAGCATCTCTTTTATAATTTTAGCAATCTTCTCTGGTTTGTTTTCAATTTTAGAACCTTTTGAAAAATATATGTATTTATCATCTATCCCTTTCACTTCTCCAACCAAAGAACTCATTTTTGATGTCGCAGAAATTTTAGCAGCATCTTCCGCAGAAATAGAGTTTGGATTTAAATCTGTATCTCCTGCTATTATTTCTGTTTGATTTGAAAGATCTATTTCTATTGATTCTTTTTCTTTTTCTTTCTTCAATTCTTCTATAACAGATTTTTTAACCATATCTTGATTATTTATTTCAGAATTTTCAACAGATTCTTCTTTAGCATTTAAGTTTTCTTCTTCGGTAAGTTTTGAAAAAATATCTTCGTAAGAAATAGGGTTTTCCTCTTCATCTGAGATTTTATCAGAAATTTTACTATCAAATCCTTTTGAGAATTTATTTTCTTTATCATTTGTAAAACTCATTTCTTCTTGAAAATTATTTAATCCTGTATGTAAATTATTCGTCTTGTTATGAAAATAATTTGTCTGGGTCTTTTGGTTATTTGCTTGTTTCAAAATATTTTCTTGTTTTTGTGCTTCTGCAGATTCATTACCATATTTATCTAAAAGAAAAACCAATATATATCCTAAACCACCCAATAATAAAGTGGAAAACAAAGATTTAAGTAATATACCAGAAAATGAGGAACCAGAAATCAAAGATAAAATAAATGAAATTAAAAAACCAAAAATTCCAAAAATTAATGGAACTGTTAACCTATTTTCCAAAGAACTTTCCCCTTACAATATTCCTCTTTCAAAAATCATTATATTTTATTTTCATAACTTAGTCAATTTAAGCATTTTTTATTTTTTAAGAATATTTCAGGTATTTTTTTAAAAAATTATTTATACCTTTACCTTCAACAACATTTATATGCTCCAATTGCGAAAGAACATGATCTATTCCTATTGAAGCTTTTGACTTTGGATTTAAAATATAAAATGGTTTTTGAACTTTTACAGCTTTTTCGACAATTTCATCATTCATAATAAAGCCTAAATTTTCAACTTTTATAGATAGGAATTGAAAAGAAATGTTTATAATCCTATCAGCTACTCTTTTACCTTCAGAAATTGTTTCGCATTTATTGATAACTAATTTAATAGGGATATCTTTATCCAAAGCATAAATAGATTTAATAATCCCATATGCATCAGTTATAGCAGTTGTTTCTGGTGTCGTTATTATTATTGTCTCATCTGCAGCCAAAATGAAGGATAAAACATTATTAGAAACCCCTGCTCCAGTATCTATTATTATTATATCAGCATATTCTAGTTCAGAAAGAGAATTTATAAAAATTTCTCTTTGATCGTCAGTTAAGTTTGCAAGTTGAGAAAAACCAGAAGCTCCAGCAATGATTTTTATCCCATAAGGAGTATCAAGAACTATTTCTTTTAAAGGCTTTTTATTTTTGATTACATGATATAGATTATATTTTGGAATAACTCCAAGAATAACATTTACATTTGCGAGACCAAGATCTGCGTCCATTACTATCACTTTTTTACCAAGTTTTGCATATCCAATAGCAAGATTCACAGCAAAATTTGTTTTTCCAACCCCACCTTTCCCTGATGAAACAGTTAGTATCTTTGTTTTCTGCTTTTTGTTAACATTCTCAACAATCTGTTTTAGCTGTTGCTCCTGATTAATCATTGCAAACTCCTAAGTTTTATTATATAATATCAATAGTCTTCTGAGTTAAAAGCTAATTTTAAAATAAAATTTGAATCTGGTTCTATTAAGTTTTTCGTCATTTCTTGACCATTAGTAATATATGAAATTGGAATATCATATTTTGTTATTGCACTAATAACCTGTCCGAAGGTAGAAGTCTCATCAATTTTAGTTATTATTAAATGGTTATAATTCAAAAATTTAAATCTTTCAAAAACATCTATCAGATCACAATATTTAGTTGTTGCAGATATTGTTAAGAATGTTTTTATATTCTTTTTCCTTACATCAAGAATTTCTTTTATAGAACCAAGCATTCTGCTATCTTTTTGAGATGTACCAGGACTATCTACAAAGATAACATCATCTTTTTCAGAAATCATTGAAATATAATCATCTCTTTTTACTATTGGGTAAAATGGGACCTGAAGTATTTCTGCTGCAATTTGAAGATGTGCATAACCACCAATCTTTGCTTGATCTGCGCTCAACAGTTTTACCTTAAAATTTTGGTTTACCTTAGCATTAGTAGCAAGCTTAACAATAGTTGTAGTTTTACCGACACCTGTAGGTCCAACTAAAACAGCAATATCATCTTTTGAAATTCTTTTATCATCTAATTTAATTTTGGTACTAATATATTCTATAGCTTTTTTTCTTATCTGTTCTATGGAATTTGATTCTTCATAGGATAAATTTCTTGATAGATAATCAAAAAGCTCTTGTTGAAAATCTTTTGAATAATCAAGGTTAGAAAGAGAATTTATGTATTTATCAAGTACTGATTCAACTTTTATATTTGAACTAACCACTTCATCAAGCTTTTTTTCTATCTGTTCAAGTTTTTGGGCAAGTAGATTATTTTCAAACTTATTTGAAACTACATCATCAATTTGACTATTTGAGTATGTATCTTCTTCGTCTTCCTCACTAAAAACATAATCTTCAGGATTATTTTGAGAAACTATTTGACTTTCATTACTGGAAAATTTCCTATTTTCAACATTTGCTATTTTCTTATTTTTAGCTGCTTTCAATATTTCTTTTTTCTGCTTTTGAAGGTAATCTTCATCTCTTATACCAGCTATCATTACATATCTTGTTTTTTTCAAAAGTCCTTTTTTCTTCTGTTCAACTTTTATTACATATGCGTCCTCACCATATTCTCTAATCAACTTTTCTTTAAGTTCTTTAACGCTTTCGCCTTCTAATGTTATATAGTGCATTATTTCTCCTCCTGCTCTTCAGATATTGTTATTTGCCCTACATATTCCAATGATACTGAAGGAGAAATTTCTGAAGTTGAAAGTATTACAGCTTTCGGGCAGACTGTTGAAGTTATTGACCTTATCTGTCTTCTTATTCTTGGACTGGTTAAAATTATAAAATAATCAAGTTTTTTAATCACAGAATCCTGCTCATATTTCAATATAGTATTTATAAAATTTGGCAAAAATTTTGGTGGAAATGAATAAATTCCAAGTCTTTCTGATTTTTCAAATTCATTTGCAAGATAATTTTCAAGTTTGGGGTTAAATGTATAAACCCTTAACCTCCCTTTTTCGTCTGTATAGCCTCTACAAATCTGATTTTTTAACCTTTGTCGAACAAATTCTGTTACAAGATCTGGATCTAAGTTTTTATTTTGTGAAAGTTTATCAGCAACAGTTTCAAGAATTGTTGATATATTTCTAATTGAAATTTTTTCAGAAAGAAGATTTTGAAATACTTTTTGTAAAAATCCTATATTTGTTAGAGATTCAACCTCGCTTACAAGCGTTTTATATTCTTCTCTAATGGAATCTATAATCTTTTTAACCTCTTCTCTACCAAGTAAACTGTCTACATGTGCAATAATAGTTTCGGTTAAATGAGTAGCAATAACTGTGGCACAATTTATTACAGTATATCCCAAAGATTCGGCTACATCTTTTTTATTAAAATCTATCCATACTGCTTCAAGATTATAAGTTGGCTCTTTAGTTACAATACCATCAATTTTTTCTGTAACAGATCCAGGATTAATAGCTAAAAATTTATCTGGTAAAAGTTTCCAGGAAACTACTTTTACACCATGAATTTTAACAGTATATTCATTTGCTTCAAGTTTCAAAGAGTCTCTTACTACTATTGGAGGAACTATCATTCCATAATCGTATGCAATCTGTCTTCTGACATTTGCTATCCTGTCGAAAAGATCACCACCTTGACTTTTGTCAACAAGAGGAATCAGTGAATAACCTATTTCAAGAGCAATTGGTTCAATAGGTACAAGTTTATCAATAATAACTGGTTTTTCCTCTTCTTTCTTCTCCTCTTTTTTTATTTCTTCAACTTTTTGTGTTTTTTGCATAGTATAAGCTAAATAACCAAACAAACCACCAAGTGGAAGAAAGACATAAAAAGGAAAACCTGGAACAAATCCAAAAAATATCAATGAACCACTTAATACCCAAAGAGGTAATACTGAACGAGTTGCTTCTCTTTTAAATTCAGAACCAAGAGAATCAGCCGCTTCAGAACGAGAAACAATGATACCAGCTGAGATACCATTTAAAAGTGAAGGAATCTGGGAAACAAGACCATCACCTACTGTAAATATCAAAAAAGTCTGCATCGCTTCATCAAAACTCAAACCAAATTTTAAGCTTCCTAATAATACACCTCCAACAATATTTACAATCGTTATAAAAATACCTACTATTACATCTCCAGATACAAACTTTGATGCACCATCCATTGAACCATAAAAATCTGCTTCTCTCTGTAAAGCTTGCCTTCTTCTTAAAGCTTCCTGTTCATTGATAATCCCTGCTGCTAAGTCTGAATCTATCATCATCTGTTTTCCAGGCAAAGAATCAAGGGCGAATCTTGCTGCAACTTCTGACATTCTGGTTGTTCCTCTTGCTATTACAATATATTGAACAGCAATAATTATTATAAATATTATCAAACCGACAATAAAATTCCCCCCAACAACAAATGTACCGAAAGCTGTAATAAGTTTTCCCTTAAATGCTGGCCCTTGAGAAAGGATAAGCCTTGTTGAAGATATATTTAATCCAAGCCTCATCAATGTCATCAACAATAAAAGACTTGGAAAGATTGATATTTCCAATGGATTTGTCGAAAAAATAACAAGAAAAAGAACAAACATAGAAAACCCTAAGGATAACGACATAAAAAAGTCGAGGAAGAAAGTCGGTAAAGGGATTATGAACATCAACAGTATAGTCATTATACCTATAGCTATAAGTATATCTGGTGAACTTAAAATTTTTGAAAAATTTATTTTTGGTCTTGCAGTATCAGCCATCTATTTAACCCCCCCAGTTATAACCTGGTTTTTTCCTTTTTGAATATTCTCTATAAATATATTTATAAACATTTGCAACGACATATAGCATATCTTCAGGGACATAATCCCCAACTGATACTCTACTATATAATTCTCTAGCAAGAGGTTTGTTTTCTATAGTAATAATATCATTTTCAAATGCAATTCTTTTTATCTGTTGAGCAAGCAGATCTTCCCCTTTTGCTACAACTTTTGGAGCTGGATCTATCCCCATTTCATATTTCAGTGCAACAGCAAAGTGAGTCGGGTTAGTTATAACGACATCAGCAGTTTTGACATTCTGCAGACTTTTTCTCTGTGCAATTTCTCGTCTTTTCTTATTCAAAGCCTGCCTTATTTCTGGTCTTCCTTCCTGTTCATAAATTTCATCTAAAAGTTCTTGTTTGCTCATTTTAAGCGAATCTATATATCTTCTTCTTTGCATAACATAATCGACAACAGCAATAATGATCAAAATAATTATCATTCTAATAAATATATTTCGGAAGAGACTTATACCAAGCTCTATTGTTTTCTGGTATGAATCCGAAACTGATTCGAAAAGATTTCCAAGTGATGAATTTATTGCTAAAAATACAATTATTAAAAGTCCTATAACTAAAGCAAGACTTTTTAAAAGATTTACAAGACCTTCGACACTGAATATTCTTTTAAAATATGCAGAAAAATTAGGGGCAATTCTTGAAAGATTTGGAGTTATAAGAGATGGAACAACTAAAAAACCAACCTGTGCCACATTAGCAATAATTGAAGCAACAATAGGAGGAATAAATATTATTGCAAAAACAGGTAAGAGTTGATTTAATGAATATTTAAGAAAATAATCAAGATTCTCCATGTTAAATTGAAGATCTACTTGAAAGAAAAAGTAAACAATATTAATTATCCTTTGCCAGATTGTCGGGAAAAAGACAAAAACAGAGAAAAGAGTAGCTATAAGAGATGAAAGAGCAACTATCTCCTGAGATTTTAAGACCTGTCCTTTTTCCCTTGCTCTTCTTTTCTTCGTTTCTGTAGGAAGCTCTGTTCTTCCTTCATCTTCAGCAGCAAATCTTTGAATATCAAGCCTTGGAACTTTCTTTAACTGCTGATAATAAGTAAATTGTTTAAATTTTTTAGGATAAATTTTAAGTAATTCAAAAAAAACCAAAACTTTCCCTTTAATTATTTTTTATCCAATTAACTTAAGCCAGGAAACAATTCTCACAAAAATATTGTTAAAAAGATTATTGGCAAATGTGCTAAAAAAAGGTATGTATAAAAGGATCAGTACAAATCCAACAATTACTTGAATGTTAATACCTACCATAAAGATATTGACCTGTGGCGCGAATTTCGATATTATTCCTAAAGTTATATTAAGAATAAGTAATGTTACTATTATTGGTATAGCTATTTGAAGAGAAATCAAAAATAAATCTCTAAATAATAATATAACTTGAGGTATCAAAGCGCCAATTTTTGTTGAAAAATCTACATATTTTACAAGCTCAAATGATTTTCTCAAAACAAGTATTTCATATTCCATCCCATTTATTGATATAAAAATAAGCATTGCAAAAACCTGAAATACCTGCGATATTACTGGGACTTCTACTTCACTTAATGGATCTAACACTTCTGAAATTCCCAGCCCCATCTGATAGGAGAAAAATTCTCCGGCTACCTGGAATGTCGTAAACATTATCGAGATAAATAGACCTATAGAAAATCCTATGAAAAGTTCATTTGCCAAAAGTAAAATATAAGACCATGTATCCAAAGGTATTGTAATCTTAAGATTTTCTGATGCAAAAGGAAATAAAATTATAGCAACTAAAAACATTAAGCCGATGACTACTTGAGGGGGAATAATAGAAGAAGAAAAAATTGGTGAAGTTATAGTTATTCCAACTAATCTTATAAAGATAAGAAGGAAAAGCGGGAAAATATCTCTGAAATAAAATGGTACCATTCTTATTTTATTTCCTATTTTTTTTAATTTTCCTATTTTTTTTTCTATTTTTTATTTTTTATCTCTTTTTGAATTCTATTTCATTTTATTGCACTTGAAATCAAATTAATAAGATAATTTATATAATTTATCAATCTTGTTAACATCCAGGGGCCTAAAATTATTAAAACAGCAAAAATAGAGATTATCTTTGGCACAAAGGTTAAAGTTTGTTCTTGTATTTGAGTTGTCGCTTGAAAGATAGATACAATTAAACCAACAATTAATGGTATTACAAGTAAAGGTCCTCCAATTAATATTAACTCATAGATAGATCTTCTTAAAATATCCATTACAAGACCTAAGGTCATCTTTTCCCCTTATTTTTTCTAATTTATATTCTATTTTTGTAATTTTATCTTGGAAATGATTTTATCAAACTACCTATTAAAAGGTTCCATCCATCAGCCAAAATAAATACGATAATCTTGAATGGCAGCGATATCATTATGGGAGGAAGCATTATCATTCCCATAGCCATCAAAGTTGCTGATACAAGCATATCTATAAGTAAAAAAGGAATCATTATTAATATTCCTATATTAAAGGCAGTTTTTAGCTCCGAAAGCATAAAAGCTGGCACTAAAACATATGTTGGAATATCCTGATATGTTTTTACCTGACTAATATTTGCAGCCCTTAAAAAAAGGGCGATATCAGCTGGTCTTGTCACTTTAAACATAAAAACTCTTAAAGGCTCTATTCCTTTATAATACAAACCATTTAAATCAAGCTTCCCCTGCATATAAGGTTGAATTGCATCAGTATTCATCTGAGTAAAAACAGGCATCATAACAAACAAAGTCATAAATATTGCAAGACCAGCCATTACCTGGGCTGGTGGCATCTGTTGAGTCCCAAGACCTCTTTTCAAAAAATCAAAAACAATGATAAATCTAACATAACTTGTAAGAGAAATAATAAGTGATGGGCCTAAAGATAAAAGAGAAATTAATAAAAGAATTTCTAAGGATGATGCAACCTGTGAAGGATTTTTAGCATTTTGTATTGAAATATTAACATTAGGTATTGGAATAGTATTTTGCTGAGCAAATACAATTTCACTATAAGAAAATATCAAGAAAATGAGAAACAAAAATACAACTACGGCAGCATACTTGTTCATCCCCCCTCCCAAAAACGAACCAGATGCAGATAATTTGAAAAATATTATTTACTTTTATAACTTATTGTAATTAATTTGTATTTTGTCAAGTCTTTTAACAAAAATATTTAAATATTTTCATATTTTTTAATTTTTTCAATTTTTTAGTGATGGTTGCCCGGTAGATAAAACAACAGATTGCCATAAAGAACTTTTTGGATCTATTTTTTTTCTTCCAAATTTAACTATATCCATTGGTAAATGTATAAAAGTATCGTTCCATTTTCCAATTATCACCCTTGTTTTACCACTCATAGCAGCATGTACTGCATGTTCTGCTAAAAATCCACAGTATACAGCATCTTCAGCATTTGCAACAACAGAGCGAATCATATATGAAGGATCAATATATTTTACATTTACTTCTATTGATTTTTCTTTGAAATATTGTGAAATTTTGCTTTTTAAGTAAGTTCCAATATCTTCAAGTATTTTATTGCCAGACATATCATATTTTATTTCTTTTGATTCGAAAAACTTCTGCCCAGCACCTTCTGCAACAACTATTAAAGCATGATTTGCCTTTGAAAGTCTTCTTTCAAGTTCAGCAAGCAAGCCATTTGGTCCATCAATGTCAAAATCAATTTCTGGAACTAAAACATAATTTGCATCTTTCTGAGCTAAGGCAGCTTGAGCTGCAATAAAACCAGATTCTCTTCCCATAAGTTTTACTATCCCTACGCCATTTGGAGCACCTTTCGCTTCATTATGTGCACACCTTATAGCCTCTTGTGCCGAAGCGACAGCGGTTTGAAAACCAAAAGATTTACTTATAAAAGGGATATCATTATCTATTGTTTTTGGGATATTTATTACTGAGATAGGCAGTTTTCTTCTTTCAATTTCTTCAACAATATCAATTGCACCTCTTATTGTGCCATCTCCACCAATTGTAAAAAGTATATCTATACCGTAATATACCAAAGAATCAACAATCTTTGAACTTTCTACATTGCCCCTTGATGAACCAAGATAAGAACCACCAAGATTATGTATATCCGCAACTTCACTTACATCTAAAAAAATTGGATTTATTTTATTAGAGATATCTATTCCTCTATAACCATATCTAAACCCAATTATTTTTTTAACCCCATATTGATATAGTAGTTGCAGAACCAAAGATCTTATAACATTATTAAGCCCTGGACATAAGCCACCGCATGTTACAATTCCTGCTGTAGTTTTTTCAGGATCAAAAAATATATTTTCCCGAGGACCTGCCTTTTCTAAAATTATTAATGATTTTTCATCACCATTTGATATTGCGCTTTTTACATCATCATAATTTATATTGTAAAAAATTTTTTCTGAATCTTTGATAAAATTTATATTCTTGATTGGAGAAAAATATATAGCTTTTCCAAGACTTTTAATTGAAAAATCAAAATCAAAATTTTCCATTTTTGCTCCATTTTTTTTACTTTTTATAAAAATTTTGTTTATTTAAAATTAATATTTAGTTAAATATTCTTTTTTATTAAATTAATTATAAGCTTTTTTATGAAAAAATACCAACTTAAAATTCTTTAAATCCATAGCCTAAAGCTTCATTTACATCATTGACAATAACAAAAGCTTTTGGATCACATTTAACAATTGTCTCTTTTAATTTTGTTAACTCTCTTAGGTTTATTACAACATATAAAATATCAATATTTTTCTCAGAATATCCACCCTCACCTTTAAAAATTGTGCAACCTCTATCGAGATTTTTCAATATAAATTGCCTTATTACATCTGGATGTTCAGTTATAATAAATACTCCTTTTGTTCCTGGTAAACCCTCAAGAACATAATCTGTAACTTTAGAAGAGACAAATAAACTTATAAAACCCCATAAAATTATATTACCATTTTTAAATATAACACCTATGGAAAAAATTATTATTGAATCTATAATTAAGAAACCAGTCCCGACTGAAATTCCAAAATATTTTTTTAATAGAAGTGCTGGTATATCTGTTCCTCCTGTTGAGCCATTGAATCTAAATACAATACCCATTCCAACTCCAAGAAGGGCTGCCCCAGCTAAAGTACCTAACAATATTTGATCTGTGAATGAATATGCAGTACTATTAATCTGATATAGATAAGGTATAAGTAATTTGAAATTTAATATATTTTTATATGAAAAGAGATCTGTAAAAAAAGAAACAAGAAGTATTGCTACAATTGTTTTAAGACCAAACATTCTTCCTAAAACCAAGACACCTATTATAAATAAAGGGATATTAAAAATTAACATGGAAATACCTGCTGAAATGTTAAATTTATAATATAAAATTTGTGAAAGTCCTCCAACCCCACCTGGTGCTACTTTGAAAGGTATTAAAAATAATGAAAATGCAAAACCGCAGATAGCACTACCGAAAGCAATACCTAAAACATCTTTTAAAGTTTTTAAAATATCACTTCCAACATTGTATAATTTCATTTTTACCCCAACAATTTATAAAATTTTTCTCTTTTTCAAATTAACAAAATAAATAACCTTAATTTAAAAAATTAAAAGTATAAATTTAATTTGTTTGATTATTTAATTTTTTATTGTATCATTTTTTTAGGGATTTTTTTTAATTGAACAAACAGTTATATTAATTTTTAAAATTATTAATTCTTGAAAAAAGAAGGGGGATTAGATGATCTGGCAAAACTATGGTTATCCACTTTATACGATTGAACAGAGAAAAGATTTTAGAGATATGCTTGAGAAAACCTGTGAAAAATATGGTGATCAACTTTCTTTTCTTGAAAAAAATGAAAAAGATGAATATGAAGGAATTTCATTTAATGATTTTAAGAATTCTGTTATAAATTTTGGAGAATATCTTCTTTCTTTACCTATAAATCAAAGAGATCGCATAGCCTTAATCGGTAAAAATTGTAGAGCATGGGCTATTTCTTACTATTCAATAACGAGCTCAAACTTTATAGTTGTGCCAATAGATAAAGAATTAAAAGAAAATGAGATAGAATCAATTATCTCAATATCTAAACCTTCATTGGTTATATGTGAAAATAGCTTTCTAGAAATTTTTACAAGACTTTCTTCAAAATATAGCTTTATTAAAGGAATTATTCCTTTTACTAAGATAGAAGAAAATATAAAATTTTCTGATAAAATATTAGATGATTTTAACAAAGCTAAAGAAAAAGGTAATCAAATTAGAGAATCTGGTATTAAAAAATACGATACAATTGCTATTGATCCAAAACAATGCACATCAATTTTATTTACATCCGGAACTACTGGAAAACCAAAAGGAGTCATGCTTTCCCAGTTTAATATTGTTCAAAACATCAATCATATGAGGGAACTGATCTGGATAGATGATACTAAATATTTCTTATCTGTTCTTCCTCTTCACCATGCATATGAGTGTACCTGTGGATTTTTATGTCAGGTTCATGCTGGTTCCAAAATAGTCTATGCACAAAGTCTAAAAAAACTTGCAGATAATATCAAAGAGGGGAAAATTACAAATATAAATGTTGTTCCTCTTTTACTTGATGCTCTTGCTAAAAGATTAAGAGAAAAACTTTCACATTCTATCGGAACAAAAGTATATTATACTTTAGGAAATGGTATAGGATCTTTTTTCGATCTTTTACTTGGTAAAAAAAATGGCAGAAAAATAAGAAGAGTTGTATTTTCTCCTATCCACAAAGCATTTGGTGGAAAACTTGATCTTTTTATATCTGGTGGAGCCGCTGTAAAACCCGAAGTTTCGAAGTTTTTACAGAGTCTTGGCTTTAGAGTTTTACAGGGTTATGGTATTTCTGAATGTTCTCCATTTTTGGCTGCAAATCGTGATTATTATTTCAAAGATGATGCAGCAGGTATGCCACTTCCTGAGCATGACTTCGAAATTTTAGATAAAGATGAAGAAGGTGTTGGTGAAATTGCTGTAAAAGGTGATAGTGTTATGCTTGGTTATTATAATGACCCTGAAGGGACAAAAAATACCTTTGCTGATGGATACTTTTTGACTGGTGATTATGGCTTTATAGATAAAGATGGTTTTATCTATATTCGAGGTAGAAAGAAAAATGTTATTGTAACAAGAAATGGTAAAAATATTTACCCCGAAGATATCGAGGTTCTTTATGAAAATAGCCAGATTATCTCTGAAATTGTCGTTGATGAAATGGTTGAGGAAAAGACAAAAAATGAGACGATTGTAGCTTACATATATCCAAATTTTGAAAACCTTGAAAAAATATTAAATAAACCTAAAGAAAATATTACCATAAGTGAACTTTCACCATTAATAAAAGAAGAGATAAAACAGAATAACCTCAAAATTTCAAATTTCAAAAGAATACACTTCTTTTCACTTTATGAAAATGAATTTGAAAAGACAACAACTAAAAAAATAAAAAGACTGGCTATAGATAAAACCAAGGAAAAAATTGCTGTATATTCATAGGTAAAAATTTTACTTTATTGTTTCCAGAAGAAAAATGGTTTTGTACTAGTATATATTGCATATTTATGGTCACCATTATAAGCCCAGAGTTGGTTACCATAATCATAATGCCACCATTCATTAACAAAATTAGTAAAACCTTGCTCTATCATAATATTGTAAAGCAATCTTCTATTTTCTATTACTTTTTTTTCTTTTTCAGTTAATTTTTCTCCATTTTTTTGTTTTTCTTCAAAGTAATCTGTAATTACAAGATCTGCCATATCATCAAAATAAGAACCCATATCTAGTAGATTTCCTTCATTATCAGCTATTGTCAATACTTTATAAAAAATATTATGAATAATATTACTTGATAACAACATTTATATCGTCAAAAAGTATTGCTGGAAAGCTTCCCATAATGGAAAAATGGATTTTATCTTCTATTGCTACAATTTTATTTAAGCAATCATAAATATTTGCTGCAACCATTGCATCTTTAACATGACCAATAATATTGCCATTTTCAACATAAATTCCAGGTGAAAGTCCTATAGAGAAATCTCCATTCTGAATATTTCCAGAATGAGCACCAAGAACTGATGGAATAATGACTCCTTTATCCATATTAGAAATAAGCTGATAAATTGTTTTATCCCCTTTTTCAACCATGAAATTTGGGACAAAAGTTGAAGCAGGTTCATTTGGCTGGTCACAATAACCATGAGAAGTAGGTTTTACTCCATATTTATATGCTGATTTTCTATCAAAATAGAAATTTTTAAAAATACCATTTTCTATAAAATTTATTTTTTCAGTTTTTGTCCCTTCATCATCAAAGGCTCTAGCATAAGGCAAATCTGTCCTGTGAGGATCATGAAAAAGGGTGAAACTTTCTGAGGCAATTTTTTGGTTTATTTTTCCTTCAAGTGGAGTTCTTTTGTAAATAAGGCTATTTCCAGAAAGTGCTGAACTTAACCTGAAAATAAAAGTATAAAAAGCTTCAGGTAAAAAAAGAACCTTCATTTTGCCACTTTGTGGTCTTACTTGCTTTTCAGATTGATTGTACAGGAAAATCAGATAATCTAAAGTCTCTTTATCAAAATCAATAATATCATAAGATGCAAACATCCTTGAAACATTTGAATAAGAACCAGGATAAATTAAACTTACATAACTTATATATGTGGAAATTTTTTGGCTATAATCAACATCTTTACTTGTCATTATATTTAAGGAAATCTTCTCAAGAAAACCTTCAAGATTTATCTGCGCTTTTGTTTTACCTTTAAGATAATCAACAATGCTATTTAATCTTCCCAGCAAATCTTCAGCAGTCAAATTTTCTATTGATTTTTTATATGTATCAAGATTTTTAATCTTATCTTTTTCAGCAAATTCAAAAGAACCATCAACTTTACCAGTTAAGGAATTTTTTGCATTTTTAATAAAAAGATCTATATCATCAATGCTTGTGGTATAAGCAAATCCAAAGTATTTGTCTTTTATTACGCTAAGACTTATGGTTTCATTAATACTGCTTTCTACCTTTTTAAATTTAGAATCCTCAAATGAAACACCTATATTATCAGTATTTACCTTCCTTAAAAGAACCTGGTCAAACTCTTTTATAGATTTTTGGTAAATCTTTTCTATATCATTTCCCATTTTATCCTCCATAAATTAATTTTATATTTATAAAAATCTAATTTCACCTTTTTATCTTTTTTTTCTACTTTTTCTTTTTCCTTTTTCCAATAAATATTTTTTCAATACCCAAATTTATACTCCACCGACAACAAGATTATTGATTAAAACATGCGGTGCACCATGGCAGGAACGAATATTAAGTTGCCCTTTCCCACAGCCACCTATTTTTGATAAAACAAGGTCATTTGCAATTGCTTTTATATTTTTCAATGTCTCATATAGATTACCTGAAATATTTATATCTCTTACCATTCTATCTATTTTACCATTTTTAACTATATATCCATATTGAGCACCAAAGGTAAAATTTTCGCCGGCTGTCTGTCCGCCTTTTGCATCACAAAGATATAAACCATCTTTTAGTTTTTCTTTTAATGTATCAAGAGTATCAGTTACATTTTCAATAAAAATTGTCCCCATTCTTATAATTGGAGCATATCTATAGTCTTCGGCAACACAATGTCCATTTATAGGTTCATTAAACTCAGAAGCAGTTGCTCTTGAATGAAGTCTTCCTTTTAATATTCCATTTTCCATAAGGATTACCCTTGATGCAGCAACACCTTCATCATCATATTTGTAAAAACCTAAGGTTCCTTCTATTGTTGGGTCATCTATAATTGTAAGAATTGGATTTCCAAGTTCGCTTCCCAATTTCATCTTCTGTCTCATTACAGGAGAATCTTCAATAAGATCTGCTTCAGAAAAATGACCAAATGCTTCATGAGTAAAAACCCCTGCCAAACTCTGATTTAATATGACATTATAGATTCCACCTTTGACCGGCTCTGCATCAAGCAGATCGCAAACAATTTTTTTCCTTTCTTCGATGTAATCTTCCTGGTCAATTAAACTTTGAAAACCATTGCTACCACCAAATGATACTCTTACATTTTGCAAAATATTATCTTTTTTTGCCGTAAACATCCCACTAATACCACAAGTGATAAGTTTTTCATTTATCTTAGTACCTTCTGAACTAACAAAGAATCTGTCTCTTTTAGTTTCAAAAAGTCTCATAGATGTTGAAACAATTTTTGGTTCACTAAGAGCCATTTCATTATATTTTTTTAATAAATTTATCTTTTCATCAAAAGGGATTTTATCTGGATCCACTTTCATGTTTGGGTAAAACCTATCTTTTATAACTTCTGTTTTAGCAAGTTTAACTTTTTTAATGCTATTTTTTGCTAATATTTTAGCATTAACAATACAATTTTTTATTGCATTATCTGCATCTTTGATATTTGTAAATGAAATAGAGGCAAAACCTCCATCTATTAGGACTCTTAAAACATAACCAACAGCATCATTCGAATTAATTTTATTTAAATCATGGTTAAGATATTCAACATTTAAATCGCTTCTTTTTTCATACCTTAAATCAACATAATCTGCATCGATTTTACAGATTATTTCATATAATTTATCAAGCATGATGCCTCCTTCTTTGATCTTTTTATAGAACAAATAAATTTAAAGTAAAATGAAATTAAATTTTTTGATTTTCTGTAAATTTCAAAAAATATTTTATATCTCATCTTGAAATAGATATCAAATATTAAAAATATTTTTCATTTCGTCTAAATTATGTATGTTTGCTGAAAATTATATTTGAGATTATTAAATTTTACTTGTTTAGTGCTTAAATAATTCTGATAATCAAACTAATAAAATAAATCAAAATAATGATTATGACTTTAGATATTTTTTGGTTCAAACTTAAAATTTATCTTATATTTCATAAAAAATGTTTAATAAAATTAAAGATTTATATGAATTTTTAAATTTCTATGATTTTCTACTCTCTTTCTTTTCTTACGATATCTTTTATTTTCATTATTCTTACGAGATTTGATCTTTCCATCTCATTTATCTTCATTGTAACAAACCTTATGGCAGATTCAAGTTCTGGTATTAAAACATACTCCAAGGCATTTACTCTTCTTCTTGTAACTTCAATCTCTTGAGCAAGAAGTTTTACCTCATTTTCTACCTGACTTAGTTTTATAAGATCCTCTGTAACTTTTGCGAATGTTTCAACAGCAATATCTAAATCTGCAGCAGTAGTTATCTTAGAATAAGATTGTTCATTATCCTCTATGGAAATCTTAAATACTGGGATTCTTACAGACATTACATTTTTTAATTTTTCTGAAAGTTTTACCTTTTTTACTGGTAAAAATAAAGCATTTTCAAGTTCAGCATCATTCATTACACTTCGAGTAAGAATCATAGCTGCATATGCTTTTTTAAGCTTCTGCTCGACATCCTTTCTTAGTGTTTTATATGAATCTATTATTGAGAAAAATTCTCTAACAAGTTGGTCCTGCTTATCTTTTAAAAGCTTATGACCTTTATATGCAAGTTTAACTCTTTTTTTAAGGTTCATAAGCTCCATTCTTGTTGCAGCAACTTTTATCTCCATCTTTTCCTCTTAATCAAATTTTTAGTTTTCAGTTAAGTTTACAGTTTGTCCTTTTATTTTAGGTACTTTTCAAGATAAGCATCACGAATTCTCTTTAATTCAGACTTAGGAACTAATTTAAAAAGTTCCCAGGACATATTCAATGTTTCAAAGATAGTTCTATTTTCATATTCACCTTGATTTATATATCTTTTTTCAAATTCTTCTGCAAATTTGTAATAAACTTTATCTAAATCTGAAAGTGCTGCTTGACCCAAAATAGCTTCAAGTTCTCTTGCTTCAAGTCCAGCTGCATAACATGCAAAAAGTTGGTTAAAAACATCGGCATGGTCTTCTCGAGTCTTTCCTTTTCCGATACCTTTATCTTTCAATCTTGAAAGACTTTGGAGGACATCAACTGGTGGATAGATCCCTTTTCTATGGAGTGATCTTGAAAAAACTATCTGCCCTTCAGTTATATATCCTGTTAAATCTGGAATAGGATGAGTTTTGTCATCTTCTGGCATTGTTAGAATAGGTATCTGAGTAATTGATCCTTCTTTCCCTTTTATCCTTCCAGCCCTTTCATAAATTGTTGAAAGGTCAGTATAAAGATAACCAGGATAACCTCTTCTTCCAGGAACTTCCTGTCGCGCAGCAGATATCTCTCTTAAAGCTTCACAATAGTTTGTCATATCTGTTAAAATAACAAGAACATGCATACCTTTATCAAAAGCAAGATATTCTGCTGTTGTTAAAGCAAGTCTTGGGGTTGAGATTCTTTCTATAGCAGGGTCATTGGCAAGGTTTATAAAAAGAACGGTTCTTTCTATTGCTCCAGTTTTCTGGAAATCTTCAATAAAAAACTGTGCTTCTTCAAATGTAATACCCATAGCAGCAAAAACAACTGCAAATTTAGTAATTGGTTCTCCCTCTTTTTCTAAAACTTTAGCCTGCCTTGCTATCTGAGCAGCCATTCTGTTGTGAGGAAGACCACTTCCAGAGAAAATAGGAAGTTTCTGCCCTCTAACAAGAGTATTTAACCCATCTATTGTCGAAATACCAGTTTGAATAAATTCATTCGGGTAATCTCTTGAAAATGGGTTAATAGGTGAACCATTTATATCTTTAGTTACTTCTGGCAGTATTTTTTCCTTCCCATCGATAGGTCTTCCCTGCCCATCAAAAACACGACCAAGCATATCTTCTGAAAGAGCAATTTCAACACCTTTACCTAAGAATCTAACTTTTGATTGGCCTATATTTATGCCTCTTGCTCCTTCGAAAAGCTGAACCAAAGCCATATCTTTATTGACTTCAAGAACCTTACCATTTCTAATCTCACCTGTTTGCAATTCTATTTCAACAAGTTCCTCATATTTTACATTTTCAACATTTTTAACAAGCATCAAAGGACCTACAATTTCGGAAATTGTTTTATACTCTTTAATCATGAAATGCTCCTTAAGATAGTTATAGCATTTATTAATATACTACTTAAATTGTATATTTATCTTTCAACTTTTGCATCTGCTCTAAAATTTCATCTTTTATTTTCACAATTTTATCTATCTCTTTTTCATCAACATATTTCATTCTGGCGATTTTTTCTTTAACCTCAAGGTTTATGATATCCTTTACCGGGATATCCTGAGCAACAAGTTTGCTTGCTTCATCATGGAAGAAAAGTATAACCGAAAGCATTTCGTAAGATTTTTTAGAACTTGTATATGTATCAATTTCATGAAAAGCATTTTGATGTAAATAATCTTCTCTTATTGATTTTGCAGTATCCATATAAAGTCTATTTTCGGCAGAAAGAGCATCAAGACCTACAAGTCTTACAATTTCCTCAAGTTCAGATTCCTTTTGTAAAATAGTCATGGCTTTAATTTTCATATCTGGCCAATCATTTGCAACATTTTTCGTAAGCCATTGTTTTATATTATTATCATATAGTGTATAGGATGTAAGCCAATCTATTGCAGGGAAATGTCTTCTATAAGCTAAATTTGCAGACAGTGACCAGAAAACCTTTACTACTCTTAAAGTTGCTTGAACAACAGGGTCAGAAAGGTCTCCACCTGGAGGAGAAACTGCACCAATAACAGTTAAAGAACCTTCTTTATCCTTTTTGCCTGATGTTATTACCTTTCCTGCTCTTTCATAAAACTCTGAAATTCTTGTTCCTAAATATGCAGGGTACCCTTCTTCGCCAGGCATTTCTTCAAGACGACCAGACATTTCTCTCATAGCTTCTGCCCATCTTGATGTAGAATCTGCCATAAGTGCAACCGAATAACCCATATCTCTAAAATATTCTGCAAGGGTAATACCAGTATAAACAGATGCTTCTCTTGCAGCAACAGGCATATTTGAAGTATTTGCTATAAGTATTGTTCTTTTCATAAGCGGTTCGCCAGATTTAGGATCTTTTAGCTCAGGGAATTCAAGTAATACATCTGTCATCTCATTTCCCCTTTCCCCGCAACCAACATAGACTATTACCTCTGCATCAGCCCATTTTGCAAGTTGATGTTGAACTACAGTTTTCCCAGAACCGAAAGGACCTGGAACACAGGCTGTTCCACCTTTTGCAACAGGGAAAAAAGTATCTATTACTCTTTGGCCTGTTAACATAGGCTCTATTGGATTCTTTTTGACTTTATAAGGCCTTGGTTTTCTAACTGGCCATGTTTGTAACATCTGTATTTTAACTTTCTCATTATTTTTGTTTTTTACTTCAGCAACTGGCTCTAGAACTGCAAAATCACCTTCGGTTATATTTTCAATGATACCTTCAACACCATGAGGTATCATTATATAATGCTTTATCAAAACTGTTTCTTGAACATAACCTATAATATCTCCACCAGATACTTCATCACCTTTTTTTGCTATAGGAATAAAATGCCATTTAATATTTTTATCTATAGCAGGGACTGATATACCTCTTGTTAAAAGGTCTCCAGCTTGTTCTGCTATAAGATCAAGTGGCCTTTGAATTCCATCATATATCTTGGATATAAGCCCAGGTCCAAGTTCAACAGATAAAGGCATACCTAAAGAATATACAGGATCTCCAACTCCAATACCTGAAGTTTCTTCATATACCTGTATAGATGCCTTATCACCTCTCATCTCGATTATTTCACCGATAAGCTCCATCTTAGAAACCTTTACAACATCAAAAAGATTTGCCTCTTCCATTCCTTCAGCTATGATCAAAGGACCTGCTACTTTTATTATCTTTCCAGTTTTCATCTATTCCTCCACGAATCAGAAAAATGAACCGCCTAAAGCTTTTTCAACAAGTTTTTTCATAGAATCAAATGCAATATTTTTATCACCAGTTGTTGTAGGAATAACAGTAACTATAGGATAAGCCTTATTTTTCATAAATTCATCAATATCTTTTTCACAGACCATGAAATAATTTTCAGTAATATATACTATCTTATAGTTCTTTCTTAAGATTGCTATAACAAACTGTTTAACTTCCTGTTCATCGGTTTTTAATACTTCATATGTATCAAATCCTATCGACTTAAAACCTAATATTGAATCCTTATCTCCAATGACTGCAATCTCATTTTTTTCTAATTCAGCCATTTACTTCCCTTTTTATTCAGCTAATCTTTTTATTTATTCTATATATTAAACCTTATTTTTAAGAAACATAACTTTTTCTTATTAATTTTTCTATCATCTCTTTTGGTAAATTGTTTTTCTTCCCAACATAAATTATCTTTATGTTTTTAAGTTCAATTTCCTTAGCCCATTTGAAAGCAATAAGATTTTCAAAGTTAAAAAACGCAGTTCTCATATTTTCTCTCATAATATCTGTCATTGTATCATCTATCCATTTTTCAACCATAGATAAATCTTTATCTTTTAGGACAGTAGCAATAATTTCTGATATTTGAGAAGATAGAGGATTTTCTATCAATATTGAAGAAACTTTTTCAAATTTTGTTTCAAATAAAGTTTTACAGATATCTTTTGTTATATATTTTGATTCGATGTAGAAAGGTTCAAAATCAAAATATTGTTTTTTCTCAAAATAAAGTCTTAAAATATTTTTAATGTTTGTAAGGCTATAAAAAATATCATAAAAAAAGATTAAAAATTCCGAATCTGTTTTTTTAACTATTCTATTAACAAAAGAAAAATAAAATTGATCTATTAAAATATCGAGTTTTGAACCAGTAAGATTTTCTTTACTATTTTCATTAATATATTTTAATAGATCTTCTGCAAGTTCATAAAAGATCTCGTCATTTAAGTACTTTTCAAGAAAATCTGTCAAAACTAAAAAATCTTTAAAAAAAGAGAGAATTTCCGATTTATTATGAATTGTATATGCAGTCAAAGGAAGATTGTTTAAATCTTCTACACTAATTTGATTGGCTTGGCCTTGACCAAAAAGCAATTTTTTCCCTATAATTTTCAAGTTCACACATTCATTTTGCAAGTAAAATAAAGATCTAAGATCAGTTAAACCTGAAACATTTAGTAGTTCTTCAATAAGATGATAAAGATGCCATATTTCCCATTCATACAACTTTTCAAAAGAGATATTTTCCTTTTCATCATGAAGATGATAACCTTTTTCTACCAATATTGAAAAAAATTTAGAAAAATCCTGATCAAGCATCTCTATGAAATCACCATCAGAAAGAAGTTGTTTTTCTTTGGATTTAATAACAGAGCTTAAATAAATGTATTCGGAATTATCTTTTAATTTTATGTTAGATAACATGTAATATCTTCCCTATATGATTTTCTAACTTTTCTTTTTTCCTTTTCATTATTGATTCAAAACTAAGATTTGTCTCGATTTTCCTTTCTTCATCATAAAGTATGACACCTTTTTCAAACTTATCAGAAGAAAAGATATTTTTATGTTTTATCCCATTTTCATCAAGTTTTTTCTTAAGAGAATCTTTATACTTTGCAAAATCTTTTGCTGAAAGGAAAATAACTTCATCTTCTTTCTCAGAGTATTTTTTTATTAGTTCAACTAAAATGGAAAGATATTTTTGATCATCCATCTGACAGATCTGCTGATAAGCCTTGTCAAAAACATCATCTATAAGCTCTCTTTTCTTTTTTAATACAAGATTTTTTTGCAGTAGTTTAGCATTTAAAAATCTTGAATGCTGCTCTTGTTCAATCTGTCTTTCTATCTCTTTTGATTTTGTTTCAAAAAGCAACTCAATTTGTTTATCTATATCTTTTTTTCTTTCAAAAATTCTATCATCCCATTCTTTTTCTATCTGTTTTTTTTGTTCTTCATAGTCAGAAATTAACTTTGAGATTATCTCGGAAAACCCCATATTCCCTCTTTTTTATTTATAAAAATAATTATTATTAAAGTTTAATAAAGAGAACAAAGAAGATTGAAAGAAGTAAACCTAAAATAGCGTAGAATTCTACAAGACCACCCATTGTAAGAGCTTTACCAGTTTCGGTAGGTTGCTTTGATACAAGATTAATACCGCTTGCACAAACCTTTCCTTGATAAATTGCTGAAAAAAGTCCTGCAAAAGCAATAGGCATTGCTGCAAAAATAAACTGCATACCTCTATCTATTGAAATAAGTTCGTTTGGGTTTCCAGTAATTATGCCTAATCTTAAAAAGATTAAAAATCCGATTATAAAACCATAAATGCCTTGAGTTCCAGGCAAAGCTACAAGTGGTAAAAATTTACCAAATTTTGTTGGATCTTCTGAAAGTGAACCTGCTGCTGCTCTTCCTGCTATCATGATCCCAATAGCTGAACCGATACCACTTAAAATAACAGCAATAGCTGCTCCTGCAATTGCTAATGTAAAACCCATCTAATCCTCCTTATTTTTGTCAAAACCAATATTTTTTATCTTTATTGTTTCACAATGATGGAATATTTATGAACTCTCTTAAATGGAGTCCATTTTTTACCGCCACCTTCATAAAAATTCTTAAAAAATTCTACAAATTGTAAACGCATCGAGTGAACAAAAGCACCTAAAAGACCTAAAAGGAAATTAATCCCATGTAATAATACCAAAGGAATTAAAGATAATATCCAGGAAATTGGATTGAATTTTGATCCTCGAACAATTTGAGCGGTAATATTTGCAACCATAGCTATTACACTTGTAGATAGTCCTAAGGCTAAAAGTCTTGAGAAAGATAAAATATCACCCATTATACCTGCAACATTATAAATCGCAAAGAATTTGCCTATCCCTTTTTCGAATGCCGATTTTTCACTATTTGCACTGAAAATCAACAAAGATAAAAGAGATAGGGCGCAAATACCTGTTAAAATAGTTTTAATAAGCGATGGAAGATTAAATCCAAACATTGTACTTACCAAAAGTGAGCCTGCTATAGTTATTAAAAAATAAGCTAGGGTCTGAGTAAATGCTTTATAGTATTCTTTTGATTTTATCTGAGTTATAAGTGCAATCAAAAAAGAACTTGCCATCTGAATGATACCTATCTGCAAAGCAAGTACAAGTAGTTTCATAGGATTTGAAAGAGGATCAAACCAGATAAATTTATTGATAAAATTAAAAAGACCAGGGGAACTTTTTTCTAAAAGATCAAGTCTTGTACCAAAATATGTACCTGTAAGAATACCGAAAACAATAGTCCATATACTACTTTGAAAAAAGACTTTCAGTAGCTTTTCAGTTTTGTTTTTTTTAATTAAAAACAATGAACCTATAAATAAAAGCACTCCATAACCGAAATCTCCAAGACAAATACCAAAAAGAATTGGATAAATTGGTGCAATTAAAGGAGTTGGATCTATTTCGTTATATTTTGGGATCGAATAAAGTTCTGTCAAAGACTCATAAGGTTGAATGATTTTATTATTTTTCAACTCGACAGGAGGTTCATCATCCGGCTTGGGATCTTCAATCGAATATTCGACAAAATTGAATCTTGACATAATTTTTTTAATTTGCTCTGTATCTTTTTCTAAGATCCACCCTACGATATATTTTACTGTCTGGGTTGAAACAAATCTTTGCTCAACTTTTTCTCTGGCAAATCTTGCAAAGATATTATCATAAAATGCTTTAATAGACTTTCCATAAACTTCAATTATCTCTATAAGAGTAGAATGAATACCTTTTATTTTACTTAAATTTTCATCTATCTTTTGCTGATAGAGCAAAATATTTTCATCGACAGATTTTTCCTGTTCTGCTAAAGAATATTCTTCTCCCCCATGTTTTTTTATTAACTGGAAAATATTTTGAAAGATATCTTTATGTGAAACCAAAACAAAAAAGATATTGTTTTCATACTCAGAAATAAAATAAAATTGATAAATATTTTTTTCACTTGAAGTTTCTAACTCTTCTAAAAATTGCTGATACTGTAGTCTGGATATAACAAAAAGTCTTATAAAGCAATTTTCTGAATCTTTTAAATATTCTAAAGGAATAGTAAGATTAGAAATAGGTTGTAGAGCATTTATCCTGGCTTTATCTTTTTCAATTTCACTTAAATAGCTTTTTTCTTTTTCTAAAAGTTCGTTTATTTCAGACAAAATTTTTTCATAATTGAAACTATTAATAAGTCTATTATATTCTGCCTTTGTAAATGTTTCTATTTTATAGCAAAAATCATTTAATAAAGACTGTTTTTCTTTACTTTCAAATTCGACAGATATACTTTTTATTCTTTCTAAAAGTTTATCTATAATCAAGATATAATTTTTTAGTTTTTCTTCATCAGTAAGTTTAATTTCTGTTTTTTCTATATTTATCTCTTTTTCAGCTTTCTCAAGGATCTGTTCATCTATATGAATTATTCCAGATTCTTGAATAGAGTTTATAACTTCATCATATTCTGATTTATGAATAAGCAGATTTATTTTTTTAACCTTATTTACAGGCATAGCTTCCTACCAATTAAAATATATTAATCATTAAAAAATTCTTCTTTAACATATTCTATTGCTTTATTTATAAGATTTGTATCTATCACTTCTAGCTTTTTAATAACGTTTTTAGTCTCATTTTCAATATTTTCTATTTCAGTATCTACTCTATCTTTGACCTGCTTCTCTTTTTCTTCTGTATACTTATCTATTTTTTTCTTCAACTCTTCAAGTTTGTCTTTATAGTATTGATCTATTGAATTATACTCATTTTTCTTTTTTTCTAAAACTTTTTGAAGTTCATTTTTTAATTCTTTTTCCTTTTCATGAATTTCTACTATCTGTTGAAATTCCATCAAAAGCTCCTTATTTCTTCAAATTATCTTATTAAATATTTTATTCGTTTTAATATCTATTATATCTAATTTTATAAGCAAGAATAATCTACAAATAATTTTATTATTTTTTTTAATTTTGTCAAACCACTTAAATTAATATATTATTTACCAGGTATTTGAAACAACCTCAATCCTTCTTACAAGATCTTCGTATGAAACAGGTTTCAAGATAAAATCTAATATCTCATTTTTTAAAGGGTTATTTTCTAGCTGCTCTCTTTCTTTAACATTACCAGTAAATATTATAACAGGAAGTTGATCCTTTGACTTAATTTTTCGAATTTCTCTTAAAGTATCCCAGCCAGAGATTTCTGGCATCATAAGATCAAGTAAGACAAGACCTATCGAATCATCTTTTTTAATTAGATCTATTGCATCATAACCATTTAAGCATGTTATAACTTTATAGTTATTCATCTCAAGAACCATTTTTACAAAATCTAAAATAACAAGAACATCATCAACCACAAGAACTTTCTTTTGCACTAAAAAATCCTTTATCCATTTTCACTTTATTAATTTTAAAAAGAGAAACTATAAAAACAAAAATACTTTAAACATTTCAATGAGAGCGGCTCAAATAATAATATATCTCCAATTTATAGAAATAATAATACTTTTATACGCATTTAAAAAATAACAGATTATTAAATTTTTGCAAAATAAGTTATTAAAAATTTTTTATTATCATTTTTTATTCTATTGAATTATTAAAAAAATTCATTATATTTTTGTATATTTATAAGCTATTTGGGGAAGCGGGGGTAATAATGCTTAATTTAAGTGAAAATGCAAAAGTAATACTTACAAAAAGGTATCTATTAAAAGATAAAGAAGGAGAACCTGTTGAGACAATTGAAGCTTTATTTGAAAGAGTTTCAAAAAATATAGCTTCAGCTGAAAAGATTTATAATGCTAATGCTAATATAGAAGAATATGAAAAAAAATTCTATGAACTTATGACTTCTTTTGATTTTCTTCCAAACTCACCAACACTTATGAATGCTGGAACTGATATTGGGCAGCTTTCTGCATGTTTTGTTTTACCTGTGGGTGATTCAATTGATGAAATTTTTGATGCTGTTAAGCATGCCGCTATTATTCATAAAACTGGTGGTGGCACTGGATTTTCTTTTTCAAGACTTAGACCAAGAAATGATATTGTAAAATCTACAGCAGGTGTTTCTTCAGGTCCGGTTTCTTTTATGGAAGTATTTGATGCAGCTACAAATGCAATAAAGCAGGGTGGGAAAAGAAGAGGTGCAAACATGGGTATTTTAAGCGTACATCACCCTGATATTAGAGAATTTATTACATATAAAAATGACCTTACAAAACTTACAAATTTCAATATCTCTGTAGCCCTTACAGATAAATTTTTAGAAGCTGTAGAAAAAGATTCAGATTATGAACTTATAAATCCAAGAACCAAAAAGATTGTTGGTAAAGAATCTGCTAAACAAATTTTCGATTTAATTGTCGAAAGCGCCTGGAAAACTGGTGAACCTGGTATTATATTTATAGATGAAATAAATAGAAAAAATCCTACTCCTCAAATAGGTGATATTGAATCTACTAATCCATGTGGTGAACAACCACTTTTACCTTATGAATCATGTAATCTTGGTTCTATAAACTTAAATAATATGCTGAAAGAAAAATATGGAAAATTTGAAATTGATTTTGATAAGTTACAAAAAACAACAGCTTTGGCTGTCAGGTTTTTAGATAATGTTATCGATAAAAATGTCTATCCTTTGCCACAAATAGAGAAGATGACTAAGGGAAATAGAAAAATTGGTCTTGGGTTAATGGGATTTGCTGATATGCTTTTTAAGCTTGAAATCCCATACAATAGCGAAAAAGCAGTGGAAACTGCCGAGCTTATTATGAGTAAAATTTATGAATATGCATTAGAATCTTCTATTAAATTAGCTGAAGAAAGAGGAGTTTTCCCTAACTGGGAAAAATCTATTTATCCATCTAAAAATCTGAAGTTGAGAAATGCGACTTTAACAACAATAGCACCTACTGGCACTATTTCTCTAATCGCTGAAGCTTCTAGCGGTATTGAACCTGTTTTTGCTTTGGCATATTCTAGAAAAGCTATGGATTCCAATATATTAAAATACTTCCACCCATATTTTCAAACTGTCATTTCCAAGATACCTGAGATTGATGATAAGGCAGTGGATAAAATTATAGAAAATGGAAGTATTAAAGAGATTGAAGAAATTCCAGAGTCTATAAAATCAGTATTTGTAACAGCCCATGATATCGAACCAATATGGCATATCAAGATTCAATCTGCATTTCAAAAATATACTGATAATGCAGTTTCAAAAACAATAAACTTTCCTGAAAGTGCAACTATTGAAGATGTTGCAAACTCATACAAACTTGCATACAAATTAAAATGTAAAGGTATAACAATCTACCGAGATAAAAGCAGGGAAGGGATTTTGCAAGCAGGTATCTCTGAAAAAGATGAAAAAAAAGAAAATGCCGAAGGAAAAGAAAATATTGGTAAAATAGATGAAAGATTTAAAAAACCTAGAAAAAGACCTTTAACTACAATAGGTAAAACAATAAAGATTGAAACAGGTTGTGGGCATCTTTATGTTACTATAAATGAAGATGAATATGGATTGGTTGAGCTTTTTGCAACAATCGGGAAAGCTGGAGGTTGCGCATCTTCTCAGATTGAAGCGATAAGCAGATTAATCTCTTTAGCATTAAGATCTCATATCGACCCTTACTCCATTATTAAACAACTTAAAGGGATAAGATGTCCAAATCCAACAGTTTTTCCTTCTGAAAATGGCAAAACTTTATCATGTGCTGATGGGATAGCTAAAGCCATTGAAATTTATTTAAATGAAAAAAATTCTTTATTTGAATCAGAAAGTGTAACAAACTATAACCATTCTGTCGAAAATAAAATAGATATTACAAAGAAATTTATTTTTAAAAATGAAAAATTTCCAAAAGAAAAAAATCAGATTGATGAAATAAAAAGAAGAAAGGAAGTAGCTGGAATTTGCCCTGATTGTGGAGGTGTTTTAGTCCAGGAAGAAGGTTGTATAACATGCCATGATTGTGGTTATTCAAAATGTGGATAAAAAAATAGATAAAACTATACATTAATAAAATTAAAGAAGGTTCGGATTATGAACATTAAATTAAGAATTTTTATTTTCTTTATCATTTTCTTTCTTGTCTTCTTTATAATATTAAATATTTCTATTTCAAGGCAGTTGAAGGCAGAGCTATTCAATAAAACTACTGAAAATTTAATTACCTCGAACCTTTTTTTGATTAAATATATTAAAACAAATACTAAAACAATAAGAGATAATTTGTCTTTTGCTATTTCACAGATTTACCCTACCTTAAAAGAGTATACTATAAAATATAAAAATTCTGCTACACCTTATATAATACAGTATATTGAAAATAATTTTGAGCCAAAAAATCCAGATAAGACTATTTATATTTATAATGGAGATTTTTCTGAGTTATTTTATACAAATGCTGATAAAATCTCTACTTTTACCGAACTTCCTACAACTGAAGGAGAAAAAGGATTAAGAAAATATGCTTCAAATTCATTTTCCTATGAAGGAATTATTTTTATAGATGGACATTATTATAATTATAGAACGCAGGCATTAAAAATAGATGATTTTGAAAAAGAAGTCTTATATCAGGTTTTAATAATATATAGCAAACAATCTTTTGAAAAATTTATTGAGGAATCTTTTGATTTTAGAGATTTCCCCGCTGATTTGCACGCTATTTCAATAATAGATGTTTCGGATTTTACTATAGGAACAGAATCAGATAAAAAAACTCCATTTTATACTCTTGGAAGTGATGTCAGCAAAATTGATTTTACTCCAGCTTTAACAATTTCTGGTAAAGGCAATATTTATAATGTTAGCACTGGGGAAAGATATCTTTCTTTTACTTCGGTTCTTGAAGTCTATTATTTTAAGATTGTATCACTATTTCCATACTCAAATGTAGATAAAAAAGTATCTAAAATAACAAGATGGATATTTATCGTTTCCCTTATCATGATTATTGTTTTAATAATTTTAGTGAACTTATTTATCCAGTTAATAATTTTCAATCCACTAAGGTATTTCAATAGAATCTATAAAAGTATAAATTCTGGAAATCTTTCGATGGATATAGAATTAAAAAAGGACGAGCTTGATCCTCTTAGAAATTCTATTAAAACCCTGCTTAAACAATTTAAGTCTATTTTTGAAGAAACATCAAATCTTTCAGATGTTTTTTCAACAACATTAGATACGACAAATCAAATGTTTAGTGAAGAAAGCAGCAAGCTTTCTGAATATCAAAATAAATTTAGACAACTAACAGAGAATTTTGGTGAAATACTTGAAAAATTTCAAAATATTCAGGATATAGCAAGAACTTCATTAAATTATTCAAAAGATTCACTTACAAAAGCAAGTGAAAATGTAAAGGTAGTTTCTGATTTAATTGCAAATATGAACAAAATTAAAGAACTCTATAATAAGATACTACAATTTTCAAATGAAATTAGAACACTTGCAAATCAGACTAATTTACTTTCACTCAATGCTTCCATTGAATCTTCAAAAGCTGGTGAATTCGGAAAAGGATTTTCTGTTGTTGCATCAGAAATAAGGAAACTTGCAACAAGGACAAAAGATTTTGTTGATAGTATCTCAAGTATGACACAGGAAATAGGAACAATAATACTTGAAACATCTGAATCTACTGGAGGAGTAGAAACATTATTAAGACAGATAGTTGGAAATCTATCTGGCTTAAATGGACTAATTGAACAGATAAAAAATATGATAGATCTTACAAGTAGCTCTGCATTTACTTTTAAGTCAGAAATACTTCAAAATGCAGAAAATCTTTCTGAACTTGTTACAGAAACTCAATCTATCTCAGAATATATAAATGGACTTATGAAAGATTTTACCTATATCGTTGAAATGTTTTCTTTTTTCAATTTCAATCCAGTTTCTGCTGAAACCCAGCAAAATTATGAAAACAAACTAATAGATGTAGTAGAAGAGATAGAAGAAGCGATATTAGATGATCTTTTGGAAATAGAGAAAAAAGATATTGTTAATATTAACAATTACGAGGTTCAAACATTAATAGTTAATGGAATTGATATAACAAATGACTTGTCTTTTACACAAATGCTTAAAGATAAGTACAATTCTGATTTTTCTATACTTCAACTTTCAAGTTCTGGAGAATTAATTAGGGTCAATACAACAGTCGTAAATGACAAAGGGGAATCTATTAGAGGCACTTCTTTATATAAAAAATCTATCTTCTACTCTACAATTATTGAAGAAGCAAAAGATTATATTGGATTTCAAAGAGCATTTGATAAAACATTCTTTACAATATTTAGACCTTATTTTTCAGAAGAAGGAGAATTTTTATTCTGCATTTCTTTTGGTTATGTCATTGAAGAATTATTGGCAAAAGAGCAAAATTCCGACGATTCAATTAATATAGAAGAAAAAAATAAAATAGAAGAAAAGGATAAACCAATATCAAATAGCGGAGCAAATAATAGTGAAAAACCAGATATTGATCTTTTATTAATTGAAAACGATAAAAACCAGGTAAAAGAGATAAAAGAAATAAAAGAAGATTAGATATTTATTTTTTATTATTTATTTTTTGGTGCCATAAATAAGCTGTTTGTATTATATCATCTAAATTGTTGTTTGCCTTCCATCCAAGAATTTTTTTAATCTTATTTGATGATGCTATTAAAATAGGAGGATCTCCTTCTCTTCTTTTGCCTATTTTATAATCAACTTTCTTTTTTGTTACTTTTTCAATAGATTCGATAATTTGCTTCACAGAATAGCCATTTTCTGAACCTAAGTTAAAAATATCGGTTTTCCCACCACTTAAAAGATACTGCATTGCAAGAAAGTGAGCTTCAGCCAAATCGGCAACATGGATATAATCTCTTACACAGGTGCCATCAAAAGTTGGATAATCATCTCCATAAATCGTAAAATATTCAGACCTCCCAAGTATTACATCCAAAATCCTTGGTATAATATGAGTTTCTGGATTATGAGCCTCGCCAGTTTCAAGAGAATGTAAGGCTCCGCTTGCATTGAAATATCTAAGAGATACACTTTTCATTGATCCAGCCATATCAAGATCTCTTAAAACCTGTTCAACCATACTTTTGGATCTTCCATAAGGATTTATAGGATTAGCAGGCAATTCTTCTGTTATAGGATATTTTTCTGGTATTCCATAAACTGCTGCAGTCGAAGAAAATATAAAATATTTTACATTGCCATCAATACAAGCTTTAAGCAAATTAATTGTTTTAGCAGTGTTATTCTCATAATATTTTATTGGATCTTTTACTGATTCTCCAACTTCTATAAAAGCAGAAAAATGGAAAACTATATCAATTTTAAACTTTTTTATAAGACTTAAAACTGAATTATAATCCCCTATGTCATAATTATAAAGTTCAAAATCCATTACATATTCTTTATGCCCTTTTGAAAGGTTATCAAGTATTACTGGATTATATCCTTTTTTCTTAAGATAGTGGCAAAATGTACTTCCAATATATCCAGCACCCCCACAAACAAGTATTTTCAAATCTTTGCTCATAGGTTATCCTTTTTATTTCTATTGGTTCATTTTAACAAGGTAAAATTCAACCCTTCTATTTCTTCTTCTTCCTTCTTCAGTGTCATTTGTATCAATAGGATTTGCAGAACCCATGCCCTTATATTCCAACCTTGTTTTTGGAATATCATTTTTTATAAGGTAATCATAAACAGCTTTTGCTCTTTTTTCAGAAAGTTTCAGGTTGTAATTCTCATCTCCAGTTGAATCTGTAAAACCAACTATTAGTATTTTATAATCAGGAAATTTCAGTAATTTTTTTATCAAAAGATCAAGTATCTTATAATTTGACTTTTTAAGAACAGCTGAGTTGAAATCAAATTCAATGGAATTTATCATTATTTTAAAGCCAATATCTGTCTTAATAACAAGTATATCAACTGTAAAATTTTGACTTATATTTATCTCATTTCCAGCCTTATCAACTGCCGTAAGTACAAGTTGATAATCCGTAGCTGAATCTACCAAAGAGTTTGGCTCATCACCTGTTCCATCCCATTGTAATTGATTTGTTATAATTTTACCGTAAGGTTTGCTAAATTGAAATACCTTAAATGGCTTTACACTTTTCTTTCCCTCTTCAAAAAGCCTGTAAATCCTTATAGTGTAAGATTCTATATCGGAAAAATCACTTATAGAATAAGTAATAAAAAGAGTGTCTTTTTCACCATCATTATCTGGAGAGAATAGTTCTGGTTTTATGACCAAATCGACTTTTGGAGGGGTTTTATCGATAGTAATATTTATTTCGCCGCTACTTTTTATCCCAGATATATAAGAATAAATTGCTGAAATCTCATATATACCATCAGGTAAACCAGTTCCAGTAAATAAAAAGCTATCTGAACTCAAAGGGATATCAACTGTTGCTACAACTTTTTTTTCATTATCTTTTACCACAATGGTTTTCTTTATAAGTTTATCTAAAGTCTTCAGGTCTTCAGAATTTATTTTTATTTCTGTTTCATCAAATTGATTATCATTATTTGGAGAGATAACATCATATTTTGATTCAAGCTTTATTTTAGGAACTGTCTTAACAAGATAAATAGAAGTTGATTTTTCTGATTTGTTTTGTGCAAGGTCATAAGCCTCTAAAGTTATCTTATATTCTCCCTCAGGTAGTATTTTATCATCTTGTTTTCCATTCCATTCGATTTTACCATTTTCCACATTAACTTGCTGCTGTAAAATCTTTTTATTATTCGAATCATAGATAATATAGTATGCATTGGAAATCTTTTCAGAAATATCATATTCGATAAGTGAACTTGTTGAAAATGGTTCATTAGTTGTAAAATATTGATTTACTGGATTCAAGTTAATGATAGGTGCAGTTAAATCGACTACCATATTTCTTTTGGAAGATACTGGAGAATTTCCATTGTTATAAAAAACCTTTATATAATAAAAAATCTTTCCTTCTGGTAAAAGATCAGAAAACTGAATATTCGAAATGAATTTTGTAAGATGTTTTGTGTAAATTATTTTATTATTTGAATCCTCAATAATAAGATCCATTCCTACGACATTTTCATTATTCTCAGCAGAACATGAGAAATTAATAATATCATTTCTCTTATCATTATTTGGCGAATAATAAAAAATATCTGCATTTATAGATACTTCCTCTGCTTTGCGAACCAAAGTTATGGTGTTTGACTGAACATTAGAAATATTTCCAGCTGGATCTATTGCCTTAAGTTCTATATAATAATTACCCTGATCCAAATCATTTCCGCTGTTATCTTTACCATCCCATATGAATTTTCCATCTCTTATTGAATCTATTGGGAATGAATATTTTTTGCCATCAGAAGATACTATTTGTATTTCAGTTATTTTCGCTTTATCTTCCTTTTCTATTGAAATAGTGACTGTATCCTGAACGCCATCACCATTTGGTGAAAAAGCCGTGTATTCTTCTTTCACATCTACTTTTGGCAAAGTTGAATCTTTGTATATTAAAACTTCATTGGATTTTGGTTCGTTTCCACTATCGTATTTTGCAGTTACAAAGGCAAAATACTTCCCGTCTTCAACTATAGAGTTTTTATTGTCAATACCATTCCAGCTAAAACTTTGTGGGATATTTTCATCATATGTTTTAGAAAAAATAATATTTCCATTCTGGTCTTTTATGCAAAATACTAAAGATTGAATGCCTTCGACAGATGATATATCTAAAGTAAAATCAAGTTGGTTTTGCTTTGATATTTTATTTGATGAAAAATAGAAAGATTCGTTTTTAAGATTAAGCTTCAGTATCTCATAATCTATAACAAGTTTTATCTTTTCAGATTTTGCTTCTAAAAAGTTTCCAGCATCATCATAGTATTTTACATATATTATATAACTTCCTTCACTTGCTATTTTCCCGGAACTTGTAAGTCCATCCCAGTTAAAATCAAGTTCATTTTCTTTAATGTTACTTTTATCAAAATTATATGTATTGACTATATTTTGCGAGTTATCTAAAATATTTATCTGGCAAAAGCCATATTCTTCAAAATCATTAAAATTTATTTTTACTTCAAGAGTATCAAGATTCCCATCTTTGTTAGGTGAAAATATCTGGGTATTGGTTTTTAAGTTAAATGGATCAATTTTAGTATCAATAACCAGGTACTCTGGTTCTGAATCAGTCTGATTGTATCTTTCATCCCATACAGTTGCAACAACCTTATAAACCCCATCAGGAGCGATAACCCCACTTTTAGTTGTTCCATCCCATACAATAACTTTTGGAACTTCTACAGCTTTTCTTTTTTCAAACAATCTGGAAAATATTTTTTGTAGGGTAAGATAGCTAATTTTTCTGACATCTTCGCCAACAAATTCTTTTATTACTTCATTATTTTGATTGAAAATCTGAATTTTCCATCCAGCAATAATTCCATTATCTGAAAATTTTGGTTCAATATTAATCTCATCTTTTTGCCCATCATAATTTGGAGAAAAGGCATTTCTTTTGGAACTACTTTGAATTATAAGTTCTGCCTTTGGTGCTTCTGTGTCTATCTTACCAAAAGCAAAAGAGGTAGTTATAGAATGCTGCCCACCTGTTGTAGTAGGAATATAGCTATAGGAGGCATAAATAGTATTATTTTTTATTGGTATCTTAAAAGATAAACCAAGGAAGAACCAAGCAGATTTCATAATTGAAGTATTATCGGTTCCTATATTAAAAGCAGTAACAATATCTACATAATCAAAAATATTAAAGATTAAACCAGTTTTTAAGCTAAACCCAAGTGGATAAAAATACAAATATAAATCGGAATAAAGTTTACTGTAAATAATATTTGATATATTTAAGAAGGTAAAACTTGCTCCACCACCAATACCAATAGGAGGTACTGAAGTTTCTTCACTTAAAAGTACTTTTATTGGAAGACCAAGATTTTTTATGACAAAAGCATATGAAAATCTTGAAAAAGAAAAACCTATTGGGATCTCTTCATTATTGATACTTGTTATTCCAAAGTCAAATCCAAATCCAAAACTTGAAAAGTTATTTGTAAAAAGATTTATATCAAAACCTGCATAAAAAGATTCATTGATCATCTTTGAAAATGAAGTTTTTATTATAACATAGTTTATATTACTATAATTTCCTATATATGAACCAAAAAAAGAAAGATTACCATAATCTGTTATAAAATTAAAGTAACTTGAAATATATAAAAAATTTGTAAAACCACCAAATAAAAAAGCCCCTTCATTTTGAAATAAAGGTGCTGCTAAAGATGGGTTTAAAATAAAACTTCCAGTAGAAAAAGGAATACTTAAACCGCCAAAGCCAGTTATAAATAAAGGGGTTGCTCCCCCCTCTATAAAAACACCATTTGTAAAATCGGCTGAATTTAAGATTATAAAAAATATGATGAATAAAAAGACTACGAGAGTTCTTTTCATTTTTTTCATAAACTCCCCTATTAACTTATATTAGAATTATAGCACAAAAATAAAATTTTAGAACTATTAATACTTAAAATAAATTTATCTTATTCTTAAAATAACCTAAAAGTTCACTAATTTTTATTCTTTCCTGCTGCATTGAATCCCTATCTCTAACAGTCACGGTATCATCCTGCTCGATTGTTTGAAAATCAATTGTGACACAGAAAGGAGTTCCTATTTCATCCTGTCTTCTATAAAGTTTACCTATTGAACCTGTATCATCATATTGCACAGCAAAATATGGTGATAAGATCTTAAAAATTTCTTTTGCTTTTTCAACTATCCTTGGTTCATTTTTTTTCAAAGGAAGTATTGCAACCTTTATAGGAGAGAGATTTATCGGAAATCTTAAAACAACCCTTTTTTCATCTTTGACAGTTTCTTCATAGTAACAATCAAACATTATGGCTAAAAGTAATCTTTCTACACCACAACTTGGTTCAATTACATATGGAGTAATATGAGTATTTGTAAATGGGTCAAAATACTTTAACTCAACCCCCGAATATTCAGAATGTCTTTTTAAGTCATAGTCTGTTCTACTTGCAATACCCATCAATTCTCCCCATCCCCAAGGGAAGTTATATTCTATATCACATGTTCTGTTTGAATAATGTGATAACTCTTCTTTACTATGTTCTCTTACCCTCAAATTTTCCTTTGAAATACCACACGAAGTTAAAAAACTCATAAACTCATTTATCCAGGAATCAAAATATTGATTTTCTGTCCCTGGAAATACAAAATATTCAATCTCCATCTGCTCAAATTCTCTAGTTCTAAAAATAAAATTTCCCGGGGTAATTTCATTTCTAAAAGATTTTCCAATCTGAGCAATACCGAAAGGAAGTTTCGGTCTAGATGAATTGACAATATTATTAAAATTAACAAAAATTCCCTGAGCAGTTTCTGGTCTTAAGTATATTTCATTAGCTTTATCTTCAACAACTCCAGCAAATGTCTTAAACATAAGATTAAATCTTCTTACTTCAGTAAAATCAGAGGAACCACATGATGGGCAGGTTATATTCATTTCTTTTAATAGTTTATTCAAAAGTTCTGCTTCAGTAGGTATTTTATCTTTTGGTAATTTTTGTTCTAAAAGGTCATCGGCTCTAAACCTTTCCTTGCAGTTTTTACAATCTACAAGTGGGTCTGTAAAATTACCAAGATGACCTGAGGCTTCCCAGACTTTTGGATTCATCAATATAGCACTATCCAACCCAAACATATCCTGTCTTGTAGTAACCATCTTGTGCCAGAATATATTTTTAATGGTATTTTTAAGGCTAACACCTAAAGGACCAAAATCCCATGTATTTGAAAGTCCGCCATATATTTCTGAACCTTGAAAAACAAATCCTCTTCTTTTAGCAAGTGAAACTAAAGTTTTTAAGTCAGTCATCTATTTTCCTCAATTAGTAATTTTGCTATCCAAGTTTAACAAATTATTCAAAAAAATCTATTAAATAATAAAAAAAGGAGCTATCAGTATTTACGATAGCTCCTTAAAAAATGAGCAGGAAACGGGACTTGAACCCGCGACATCCACCTTGGCAAGGTGGAGCTCTACCAACTGAGCTATTCCTGCAAAATGGGCGATGCAGGGCTTGAACCTACGACCTCCTGCTTGTAAGGCAGAAGCTCTCCCAGCTGAGCTAATCGCCCAAAATAACTTGCTTAATGGCTAAAGCAAATGAATTAATTACATTATATATTTTTTTGTCAAGAGTTTATATTTAAATTTCTTCAAAAATCTCATTTTGTATTTCAACTAAAAGACTGGACAACTTATCTCGATTTATTATTTCTATCGGTCTTGATGTTGCTTGATTTTCTACATCAGCGACTGTATATGATGGTGAAATCAAATAAGCTTTAGCCGATTTTGTTATTTTCATCTTATCTAAAATAAGACCTATTTCTCTTTGGGTGATAGGTTCCGAAACATCTCTTATAATATAAAAGAAAACAGGTAATTTATCTAAATTTTTCCATTGAGAAGTAGAACCAATAGTCTGGGCTTCTGCACCTTTGCCTTTTTCTATAAGCTCAATCTTAACAATTTTGCAACCAAAATGATGGATAATTTTTTTGCATGTTTCTAAAAAATTTTCATTTGACATAGTTAAGAATTCTCTAACTGGTTCATCATTTTTTAAGTACTGATATTTTGATAATTTTATTACGACATCTCTAAAATTAGATCTTATTGAGTAGATATTTTCCCAGATTTCAACAGCTTCAGGTATAAGATTCATCTTTGAAAAACTTTCTGCCTGTGCATAAAGAATATTTAAATAGGTAGTAGATTTTTTATCTTCCACATAATCACCAGCAATCTTAAAATAGTCTATAGATTCTTTATATTCTCCTAATTCATAAAAAATTAAACCAGTTGAATATGCTGCACTCAAACCTAATTTTTTATCATTTACAGCTTTTTTTAAGTGTATTAAAGCTGTTCTTAACTCTCCCAATTCCTTATAACAAAGTCCGATAAAATAGTTTGCATCTACCGAATTTGGTGCTGTTTTTAAAGCTGTAGAAAGATATTTTAATGCGGTTTTATACTGTTTCCTGTTATAAAAAGCTTCACCTAGTGAAAATATGGCTTCAACATTTGATTTGTCTATTGCTAATGCTTTTTGAAAATATAAAATGGCATTTTCCCATTTGCCAAATTGCTTAAAAATATTCCCTATTTTAAGCATAGTTCTTAAATCTGAGGGGTTTTTCTTTGCTATTAGCAAAAGTTCTTTTAATGCTTCTTCAGTTTGATTTGATTGTAAATAGATTTCAGCAAGTTTATATCTTACATCTTCTTCAGGAATATCATAAGATTCAAGGTTATATCTAAAAAGATAATTATATTCTGCCTTTGCTCCAGTATAATTACTTAAATTATAATAGCAATCTCCTAAAAGGTAGTGTAACTTTGGATTATCTGTATCTTTTTCAAGCATTCTCTGGCAAATATTTGCTGCTTCTGAAAATTCACCTTTTGCCATCAATTCATTTATCTTAGATATTTTTAAGGGATTAAATATTATTCTAATCGCGAGAAAAATTAAAATTAAAAGAATTGAAGCTATAATTGAAACTAAAATACTTAATTCCATTTTTTATGTTTTCCCTTAATTGATAATGGTAACTTTACTAAATTTACTTTGTTAATTATTTAAATATTATAATAACCGATTTAAATTTAATAAATTTTTTGCAAAAAGCAAATAGTTGTAAGTTGCATTTTAATTATCTAATTCTTTCTTTATTTCAATCGAAAAAGAAATAGAAAAATCAATTTATTATGCTATTATTTTAATAAGAAATTATGAAAAAATTAAAATCTAATATTTCAATCTTTATCTATTTTTTGTCTATTATATTCATATTGATCGTTACTCCAGAAATATTACCTTTTTACCAAGAATCTTATATTTTAGGACAAGAAACTCAATCAAATTTCCAAAAAGGTGAACAATATTATATTGAAGGGAAATTCCAGATTGCTAAAATCTTTTTGGAAAAGGCTCTTACAGAAGATCCTGAAAATTATATTATCTATTATTATCTTGGAAATATCTATTTTTTAGAACAAAATTATGAAGTTGCATTAAGCTATTATTTAAAAGGGGTTGAATTCAATAAAAATGTAGCAACTTTTTATTATAATATTGGTTTGACTTATTATAATTTATTTAAATTTGAAGAAGCTATAAATTGGTTTTTAAAAGTTTTAGAATTGCAGCCAACGAATGGTTCTGTCTTCTTAAATCTCGGTTTTTGCTATTATTTTTTAAAAGATAAAGATAATACATTAAAATATTGGAAATTATATGTCGAATATCCAACTGATCCAGTAAAAAAGGAAAAAATATTATACTTCATTTCGGTTCTTTCAGACCCTAATTTTAAGTTCCCTGAAAATATGACTGCCTCTTCATCTAATACATCAAATAGTTCTTCTTCAAGCTCTTCTGGTTCATCTTCTAGCTCTTCAACATCTTCTTCTTCATCATCTTCTTCTACTTCATCAACAACATCTTCTTCATCATCAATAGATACAACCCTTATTGATACTATACTTCAAAGTGCTACAACAATAGATGAAGTTCCTCCTGAACCAACAGATAGCGAAGAAGCCTTATAAGAGCTACCTGATAACAGCTAACTTATAAAAACAATCATATAAGAGCTAAATGGTAAAATAAAAATAAGTTAAATGATTATATAAAAAAAATATTGTAAAATAATTAAATAGACCTAAAAATCTTTTATAAACAAAAAAAGTTTTCAAATAAGAGGAGGAAATTATGAAAGATAAAAAGATTTTTATTTTTGCAGGAATAGGTTTAGCAGTTATTATAGCTTTATCTATTTTTTTCATTTTAAGAAATGTAAATAATAAAGATGAAAATAGATTAAAACTTGCTCAAATCTACCTTTCAAAGCAGGATTATGAATCTGCTCAAAGGATATTAGAAGGGATTTTGCTTAAAAATCCTGAAAATAAAGAAGCACAGAATTTACTTGATTTAGTAATAAAAGAAAAACTTCAAAATGAAAACAAATCAAATTCTGATAATATTGATAATAACAAAGCCGAATCAAAACAAATCATAGAAAAACAGATTGTTATAGTTCAAAAAGAAAACCCAAAGCCAAAAGAACTTCCTAACAAAGAAGAGCAAAATAAAGAAAACTCTAATACTGACTCTAAGACCCAAAATTACAATGAACTTCTTAAAAAAGGTGAAAATGAATACAAAAATGGCAACTACTTAAAGGCAATAGAATACTTTAATGAAGCGATGAAAATAAAAAACGATGATTATAAAGTTTATCAGGATCTTGCATATTCATATTTTGCCATTGATGATGGTTCATCTGAAATCTATTCTAAGATTCAAAAAAATGCTGAAAAAGCAACAGAATTAAATAAAGATGCCATTGATTCATACATTTTACTTGGTCAAATTTATTATAAATCTAAGTTATTCGATAAAGCTAAAGAGAGTTTTTTAAAAGCATTATCAATAAATCCTAAAAAAATTGAAGCATTAGAAGGCTTGCTAGTCTCTTTGGTCGCTCTTGAAGATTTAGAAAATGCCAGGAAAACGGCTGAAAGTCTTCTTGAAAGGGATCCAAATAATTTTTTAGCTAACCAATATCTTGGGAAATACTATTTCAGTAAAGAAGACTGGGATAAATCTATAGACTATTTATCAAAAGCATATTCTAAAGATAGCACAAATAAAGAATTAAACATAATGCTTGCTAAATCCTATTACATGAAAAAAATGTATAACCAGGTTATCTCAGTGATAAATAATTCGATTAAGACTCAACCTATCTATGTAGAAGAAGGAATGTGGGCAGCATTGGCATATGATAAGATTGGAGATAAACCTTCGGCAGATAAATTTTTTAATCTGGCGATTTCAAGTAAAAATGCTTTCGATAATTCCTATTTATATAAAACATATTTTAATTACGGGTTATTCTTAAAAAACCAGGGTGAGTATCAGAAAGCAATTAATATGTTTCAAAAAGTGACTGAACTTGAACCTAAGTATTTACCAGCATATACCGAATTAGGATTTTCATATTTTAGCTTAAAAGATTATGATAATTCTATAATATATTATGAACAAGCGCTTTCTATGGGGGAAAAATCTTACAGCACTTATTATAATCTTGGATTTGCATATTATAAAGCAAGGACCAAAAAAGATTTAAATAAATCACTGACCTATTTTAATAGTGCTTTAAATGAGAATAAAAATATAACTAATGTTGAAAAAAGAAGTGATAACTTCGCAAATATCTATACAATCATTGGAAATATGATTATAAATGAAGATAAATCAAAAGCTTTTCAATATTATAATCTTGCAGTTAAATATTCCTCTATTTATCTTGAAACATATGAAGGGATTTTAGATTGCATCATAGCTGATTCTGAAAAAAAAATTGTAAATCAGGAAAACCTTATAAAGATAATAGAAACAGGTGATACAAGAATCAAAATATCAGTAGAAACAAAATTAGAAGTCAAAGATTCGAAAAAAAGGTTTTACATGAAGTCAGGTCTGGCTTGTTTCAACTATGAGCTCTATGAACAAGCCTATAATTATTCAATGAAGGCTATAAATCTTGATAAAAAATATGGTGATGCATATGATGTTGCAATATATTCATTAATAAAACTTGGTAAAAAAGATGAAGCTTTAAAATTGATAGATATATATCTTGGTTTTGCTGATGAAAAAAAGAAAACTGAACTTTTAAAACTTGTCGAGCAGCTTACAAAATGATTTGATAATTAATAAAAGATTCAACAGATTACTAAAATGGTTCAACAAGTTTAAAATTTGACCTTTTAATTTAATTTTTTTATATTGTTTATACAAAATTAATTTATAGTAATTTGGAGGAATTAATGGGTTTTTATGTTGAAGTTGATGAATCTAATTTTGAAAATGAAGTATTAAAATCAAATTTGCCAGTATTGGTTGACTTTTGGGCTCCATGGTGTGGACCTTGTAGAATGGTTGCACCTATTGTAGAAGAAATAGCAAAGGAATATGAAGGAAAACTTAAAGTATGTAAGGTAAATACCGATGAAGCTCAAGATATTGCCATGAAATATCAGATAGCTTCTATACCTACTTTGGCAATTTTTAAGAATGGGAAAGAGATTAAAAGACAAATAGGAGCACTTCCTAAACCTATGCTTAAGAAATTTATTGATTCAACTGCTTTTTAGGAAGTCAGTGCTAATTTAATAGTATCAATTATTTCTGGGATATGGAATGGTTTATCAAAAAAGGCAACAACATTATAATCAGATAGTTTTTCTTTTGATATACATCCCATATTTCCAGAAATTACTATAAATTTAGTTTTAGGATTAGCATGAAAGATAGCCTTAATGGAAGATTCCCCATTCATTTGAGGCATCATCAAATCCATAATAACAAGGTCAATATCTTCTGATATTGCAATCTTAAAAGCATCCTTACCATTATAAGCCTGTCTTATCTTAAAATTTTCAGATTCAAGGATAGTTTTTAACATTTCATTTAGCTGTGTATTATCATCTACTATTAAAATATTTTGCTTTGATTTCACTTTCTACTCCTTTTTTTGCTATTTTTACTTTTTATCTTCATTTTTTTCTATAATTTCTAATATCGCCTGTGGAATATCATTAAGTTTAATTATTGAAGTATAATAATTCTTTTTTATTATCGCTTCTGGCAAACTTGTTTCATTTCTCAAAGTCAAATTTGGGTCATCATCAATTTTTTGGACAATAATAGGAATATCATTTTCTTTTGCTATTTTCAATCCTTCCAGAGGATCATTTTTTGTCAATACACCAGAAAGACATACTATTATTGGTTTAAACTTTTGCTTTATGCAATTTTTTATAAATTCAGAAATGCAATTTTCTTGATATCTATAATTTGTAATTATTATATGTTTGTTTTCATTTATGCTTAAAATATGACCAGCTTTGGATAAATAGATTTTGTTTTCTAAAGTAGTCTCTTTATCAACAATTTCTATCGGTAATTTTGCCTTTTCTGCAAAAACTTCACAAAATATTTTATCAAAACCAACAGGTAGATTTTGAAGAATAATAACAGGAAGATTGAAAGATTCATCGAATTTTTCTATAATAGAATACAATGCTTTTGGTCCTCCTGAAGTTATACCAATTAAAATAAAATCATATCCCATCATTATTTCCTCATAATAACTTTTATTTTCTAATACTTATTAAATTATAATTCATATTTTTTATTTTGCAATAATTTAAACAAATATTGACTTTTAAGATTAGTTTATTATTGTTTGATTATGAAAATCAAAGAAATTATAGAGCTTACTCAAGCTACTGTTTATAATTGCCCTGACTATGAATTTGAAGTTTATTATACCTTCGCATCAGATTTAATGAGTGATGTGCTTTTACATGGTTCAAACTATGGCGATATTGCCCTTTTAGTTACTGGACTTGCAAATCCACAGGTAATCCGAACAGCAGAAGTGCTTGATTTAAAAGCCATACTGCTTGTCAGAGGTAAAAAGCCTTCGGATGAATTAATTCGTCTTGCTAAAGAAAATAATATTATACTTTTATCCACAGAATTTGGGATGTATAAAACCTGTGGAGAGTTATATAAACATGACTTAAAACCTCTTTTTTAATTTATGGGTGAATATCAAAAACAAAAGAAAGTTAAGTTATTTTGCGCAATATTATATATAGATAAAACTATCTATACAAATGCCTTGGAAATACTTGAGAAAGATTTTTCAAAGATAGATTATATTTCATCTGAAATTCCTTTTTCATATACCTCTTACTATCAACCAGAAATGGGAAACCAAATCTATAGACTTTATCTTTCATTTTCAGAACTTATCTATCCTTATCAACTTGCAGATATTAAGAAAAGGACAAATGATATTGAAAATTATTTCAAAGTAAATTCAAATAGAAAAATAAATATTGATCCAGGTTATATTAGTTTAAGTAATCTTGTTTTAGCGACCACAAAAAACTATTCTCATAGGATTGCCATATCACCAGAAATTTACGCTGAAGTTACTTTGATATATAAGAAAAACAGTTTTAATTCTTTAGAATGGACTTATCCAGACTATAAAGACCCACAAAATATTATCCATTTTAATAACATTAGAAATATTCTTGCTAAACAACTTAAAGAAAATCCCAATTAGTAGAAAATTTTGAATTTAGTTATTATTTTTTTTAAAATTAAATTTCTTGAAATAGTTTACCAGATTTTAAATTCAAAAGCAAAATAAGAATCATTGCTTAATAGATTTGTGTCATTAATAAGATTATCATAATAAATATTGGGATACATTTCAATTACTATCGAAAATTTCTTTTCAAAATAAATTTTTGGTATTTTTAAGTTATTATATAAATATCCTTGCAAGACTAATTTTAAATTATTATCAAAAATCTTAATCCTACTCATATTTATTATATCATTTTCTTCAATTGAAAATTCAAGGTATTCATTGTTAACAAAATAGAATTGTTGTAATAAAAATATCTTTTCTATTAAACTATTTACATTATAAAAATTTAGTTTTTGTTCAAAAATATTCTTAAAATCTAAATTAGAAATTTCATTTTTTGAATTTAGTCTAATCATATAGGATAAAAGTGTGTTTTTTAATGAGGTATTGTTTTTCATAAAATTGTCTGGATTAATATTTGATATTTTCACAAAATCCTGAAGATTTAAATAAAAATGTAAAAACAGATCGAAATTTTCAAAAAAATCGTATTCATTACTTCCAATATATATTTTGTATGGCGATAGTACTTTTGGTTTAAGATATATAGGAATTCTTAAAAATAAGTTTTTGTTTTTTAAGATAACTTCATCAGCAAGTATTTTATTTTCAATATCCATTTGATATGTTTTTACGACATTATAATCCAAAACTAAAATAGAATCATTATCCTCTTGGTTAAGTCTTGAAAAAAATAGATAAATACTATTTTGTCTTTCTTCAATATAAAAAAGATAGATTTTTGAATTTTTTTCAAAAAATATTTTTAAATAACCTTCAGAATCAGTATTTATAAATGAATAGTTCGAATAATTATCGACTATTAAAATCTTATGATTAATTAAAGGAGCACCATTAAGATATATTTTTCTTTTATAATTATTTACCTTACTGTCAATTTTGTAATCTTCGACTTTAAATAATGTTATATCAATATCTCCCTGCCAATAAATTGGAATTTGCATCATTTTAATAATATAACCTGGTTTTGAAATGGCTAAAGTTCCACCATTATTTTCAAAACAAAATTCACCACTTATATTAGTCAAACCGATAGGCTTAAAATTAACAGAAATAGTTGCTTGATTTATAGGAAGTCCAAAGCAGTCAGTAACAGAAACTTTCAATAGTTTTGGTGGATTTATCTGCTGGGCTTTTAATGTAAATGCATTTGAGCTAAAAAATAGTAAAAATAAAATAAAAAAAATTGTTAAAACTAAAAAAGAAAGAAAAAGTAATTTTTTATTCATAATTTTGATTAAAATAGAAAATTTATATTTTCAGTAAATTCTTTATTTTTAATATTATCGAAATTTATATCTTAATAATTTATTGTAAAAGATTTTTATAGTTTTCTATAATAAATTTATACAAATTAAAACCAGTATTTAAGGCTCTTTCATCTGGATTAAAGTTTGGGGTATGAAGCTTTTGATTTTCACCATTTTTAACACCTAAAAAGAAATAAATCCCTGGAATTTTACTTAAAAAATAACTAAAATCATCTGAAATCATTACAATTTGTGAAGATAAAAGATTAAACCCTATATCATTTTTATTTGAAAATAGATTATTAAAATTTTCAGAAACTTTTTCATCATTTACTATTGGAAGATAGACCGATTTTTCTTTGTATAAATAGTTAAAATCATAGCAGTTTTTTAAGCCATCTAAAATATTACATATTGAGTTGTTTAAGAATTTATAAATTTTTTCAGAAAAAAATCTAAATGTTCCACCTATTATAGCTTTGCTTGTTAAAACATTTGGAATGTCAAAACCTTTTAGTTTACCAATTGTTACAAGAGCCATATCTTTTATATCTTTTTTTCTGGATAGCATTGCCTGTATTGAGGTATAAAACTCTGAAAAAACAAACAATAAATCAGTAGAATTATTAGGCTGAGCACCATGTCCACCTTTTGATGTAAGTTCTATCTCGAACTCACAACTTCCAGCCCAAGCTGGACCTTTTAAAAAGGCTACTTCGTCATATTTATATTCTGGGTATACATGTAAACCAAATATAAGATCTGGCTTTTTATATAGTTTTAAAATATCTTCGTCCAGCATTTTTAATGCTCCACCGCCACCTTCTTCTGCTGGTTGAAAGATCAAAAGCAAATTACATGGAGGATTGTTTTTGCTATAATAATAGGCAAGTCCAAGTAGCAAAGCCATATGAAAGTCATGACCACAGGCATGCATATAACCCTGATGCACACTTTTAAATTCAAAATTGTTTTGCTCATTTATCTCCAAACCATCAATATCTGCTCTGAAAGCAATGGTTAAATCAGTTTTACCTTTTATAAAAGCGACAACTCCAGTCTTAGCAATCTCTTTATATTCTATTTTAAGATTTGAAAGTTCATTTTTGATAAAACTTGAAGTTTTGATTTCATTAAATCCAATTTCTGGGATTTTATGAAGGTTTCTTCTATACTCTATAATTTTTTCAATCATTTTTATCTCTTTTATTTCTCTTTTATTTATTATTTATTTATTGTTTTGATTCATTTCGATTTGTGAATAATTTTGTTCGATTTCATTCATTTCATTTATTAGTGATATTGGGTCAAGATTTATACCTAAAAATGATGCCCCTAAATGAAGATGAGGTCCAGTTGATATACCAGTACTACCTGAATATCCTATCAAATCACCAGTAAATACTATTTGACCTTCTTTAACATTAACCTTATTCAGATGAAAGTATGAACTATAAAGTCCATAGCCGTGATCCAGGTATATGCAATTTCCACGAGTAAGGGAATATCCTGCAAATGCAACTCTTGCTGTGGATATTGCATAAACTTTAGTATTTTCAGAAGCCTTTAAATCTACTCCTAAATGAGTAGATGTATATAATATATTGTTATTCTTATCTTTATAAATTCTGCTGTTGCCAAATACAGATACTATCTTCATATTATCAAGGGGGTTTAAAAATGGTAAAGTGAAATATCTTAAATTTGTCTTTGTATTTAGTAAATTATTAAAGAATTTTGACTCTTCATCTCTTTTTGCAGCATTTTCAGAAGATACAATCTCTTTTGTAGAGTTATCTAAAATAATTTCAGATTTTGGGTATGGATCTTTTTCTATAACCGCAATTTTATATTCAACTAACTTTCCATTTTTTTGAATTATCAAATTTATACTACTTTTTTTGTTGTTCAAAGGTAAAACAAAAAATGATAGCTTAAAACCACCATTTTCGATAATATCAAGTTCGGATTTATCTAAAAAAATCTTTTCAATTGTTGAATCCAGTATTAAAATTGTATTAAATTTTCCATTTTGAACATAGGATGGTATCAATATTCCATCAAAACGATATAATGATTTTGAGTTAATTACTTCGACATTACTTTGATCTGCAGATAATAAAATGAAAAAGAAGAAGAACAAAATTATAAAATATAAGAGCATTAATTTTTTTTTAGTTATATTTTTAAGTGTTTCAGATTGAAATTTTTTATTATTTTTTCTTTTCAACATTTTAATTTCAACTTTTTATTTTTTTATTTTTTTCTTCTTCAACAATATTTTCGTTTTTTCCATTTTTGTCAACAAAGTAATTTTATTTACTTTATCGGAAAATTTGTTTTCTTTTTTTGAGGATTCGAGAATTTAAAATGAGAGAAAAAGATAACCAGAAAATTGAAATTCTTAAAATATTGGGAAGAGCTATTATAGATTATGATATGATACAAGATGGCGATAAAATCATGGTTTGTCTTTCTGGAGGGAAAGATTCTCTTACGCTTTTAGATTTACTTTATGAAAATAAAAAAATAAGGATCTTCCCAAAAGAATATCAGATAATAGCTTTTCATGTTACCTTATCTAAAGATTCTATTTCTTACAAAGAACTTGAAAATTATTGCAATGAGCGCAGTATTGATTTTCACTTAAAATTATCAGATTTGCATCCATTTATTGCAAAACATGAAAATCATAGAAAAAATCCCTGTTATCTTTGCTCTCAGATAAGAAGAAAGTGGTTTTTAGATGAAGCAGAAAAGCTTGGTATCAAAAAGATTGCTCTTGGACATACCCTTGATGATATTGCTACAACATCTATTATGAATATTTTTTTCAATAGAACTTTAGCGTCAGAGCTACCAAGACTTTCTATTTTAGAAGATAAATTCTGGTTAATAAGACCTTTAGCATATATGGAAGAAAGTAAAATATCAAGTTATGTAAAATCCCATAGATTGCCAGTCATAAAAAGTAGATGCAAAATAGGTGATAATAAAAGAAGGAAAAGAATCCAAAAACTATTAAATGAATTAGAGATAGAATTTCCACAATTAAAAAAGAATATTTTTGCAGCCTTTAGAAATCCAAGTCCCAAGTTTTTTTTAGATAATAGTTTTTCTCCACCAGATTTTAAGGGGAAGAAATATCGCCCTTAAATTTTGAAAACCAGTCACAATTCTCATCATTTTCTCTGCAAAAACCTCTTTTACAGGAAGGTCCTGCTTTATCAAATAAAAGTGGTGCGACTTTTTTAACTTTTGATAACATTATAAATGCAAGTTTTCGAATTTCCCACTGGGCATGCTTACAACAGCGAAGTTCAAAAAAGTTAAGAAGTGATCTTGCATTCATAGTCACAATAATATTTGAACATGTTGCATTGGTAAGCAGATATCTGGCATCTTCCTTGGCTATGCCATCTTTTATCATCTTCTCATAAAGAATTTTGCCTTCATTTATGTAGTTTATAAAATCATCTCTATATTTACTTTTCTCAATCGACTTTGGTATAATATATGGAAGATCTTTTTTCATAGTAACATATCTTTGTGATTGCTGTGAATATGATGCAATACGATGGCGAACAAGTTGATGTGTTAGACTTCTACTAACATCCTGTATTCCAAAGGTAAATGAAGCATGTTCAAAAGGTGAAAGATGGTTGTGAAGTAAAAGAATAGATATTAATCTTTTTTGTTCATCTTTATCATAAAATTTTTGCTTAACTTGATCAATATCACTATTTGAATAACAAAGATTAGCTGCAATTGCTACCTGCTTTTCAGGTTCTGGTGTATATGATAAAAGAAGAACTTTCATTAAAAACTATCTTATTTTTTATTTATTTTACCATATTTGTTTTTGAATTTTTCTACTCTACCTGTTGTATCAACATTTCTTTCGGATTTACCGGTAAAGTAAGGATGGCAGGCAGAACAGATTTCTACATGCATTTCTGGTTTTATTGACATTGTTTCCATGACATTGCCGCATGCGCATTTAATAATAGATTTTTGAAAATTTGGATGAATACCTTTTTTCATATCTTCCCATTCCTTATTATTTTTATTTATTTTTATAACTTATATCCATTTTATAAATCTGTATTTGCTTATGCAAAATAACAGATTTTTTCGAATTTGCAATTAATTTATTTAACTACTGCTTTTTACAATTTCAGCAAGAAATTCATTATTATCTCTTGTAGATCTCATTTTTTCAATGACTTTTTGTGTTGCCTGTATCTCGTCCCAATCTGCCATTGCATTTCTTAAAGCCCAGATTCTTGTTCTTTCTTCTTCATTTAATAACAAGTCTTCTTTTCTTGTAGAGGATCTAATTAAATCAATAGCTGGGAAAATTCTTCTATCAGCAAGTTTTCTTAAAAGTATTATTTCACTATTTCCTGTGCCTTTAAATTCTTCAAATATAACATCATCCATTTTTGAGCCTGTTTCAACAAGTGCTGTTGCCAATATTGTTAAAGAACCACCATTTCTTATATTTCTTGCTGCGCCAAAGAACTTCTTTGGACCATGTAAAGCACTTGCATCAACACCACCAGAAAGAACTTTACCAGAAGCTTGAACTGTTAAGTTATATGCTCTTCCAAGTCTTGTTATTGAATCAAGTAAAATTACTACATGTTTACCCATCTCTACAATTCTTTTTGCTTTCTCAATAACTATTTCCGAGACCTTTATATGCCTTGAAGGTTGTTCATCAAAAGTTGAAGATATTACCTCGGCAGAAGGAACATTTTCTTTCATATCAGTGACTTCTTCAGGTCTTTCATCTATCAAAAGTATAATTACATGATAATCTGGATGATTTCGATATATGCCATTAGCAATTTCTTGAAGCATCATTGTTTTACCTGCTTTTGGAGGTGCAACGATCAACGCTCTTTGACCAATTCCTATAGGAGCAAATAGATCTAAAATTCTTGTTGAAATTTTTTCAGTAGCATATTCAAGTTTGATTCTTCTATCTGGATATATTGGTATAAGATTTTCAAATGCTATTCTGGATTTTGTCACTTCTGGTGGGCAGAAATTTATCTGTTCAATTCTTTCTAAGGCAAAGTATTTTTCTGTATTTGTACTATTTGGATTAGGCGGTCTAATGTATCCAAGCAGTGTATCTCCAGTCCTTAATCCATAATTTCTAATTATAGATGGAGAAATATAAACATCTCCATCAGATTCAATATATGAATAGTAAGAAAATCTTAAAAAACCATACTCTTTAACCTGTTCAAATACCCCTTCTACCTTTATCGAACCTTTTGCTTTAGCTTGTAATTTCAATATTTGAAGGACTATCTCTTCTTTTTTCGAATATCTTATTTGCTTTTGTCCCATTTGTTTTAAGTATTCGATAAGATCAGGAACAGGCTTTTCTAAAAGTTTATTTAAGGTAATTGTAGGTTCTATCAATCTATATTGTTCAGCTTCCTCATTTTCTGTTTGAGCATTATCCTGTAGATTTTGATTTGAATATACCTCTTCTTTATTGGATATATTAGCATCTTCTTTTTCAAAACTACCTATTTTCTCATTAAAATTAAAAGGTTCTGTAAATTCACTTTCATTAGTTAAACTTTCGTTTGTTGAATCATTAATGTTATTTTCATCATCTTTTTTTACTGCTTTTTTCCTAGCTTTTATCAAAATTTTTTTTCCATTTTTTGAGTTCGCAGGTTCGATAGATTCCTCATTTTGAATATCTGGCTGATCTAAATGATCTCCCATTAAATTGCTCCTGTAAATTTATTTATTTTTCTTTATGAAATAAAAAACAAAAACGGTTTTTACATTACATAAAAATTAAGTTACATAAAAATTTATTTTATTATAAAAATAACATGAAATTTATATTATTTTAAAAATCCTGATTTTTAGAACTGATAAAAAGACATTCCATACAGAACTGCCTTATCAGTAAATTTAATTTTCTTTTTGTCAAGTTATTTTTATCTTTTCTCTTTATTTTCATTTTTAATTTTGACTTTTATCTTTTACTTCTACTTATTTTTGTTTTTTATTTTTTATATTTATTTCCTTTTTATTTTTTATCTTTTATCTGTTATTTTTATTTATTTTGATTCCTTATCTTTTTTTTATCTTTTAATCTGGAAATAGTTAATTATCAATTCAATTTTTTTCCTATCATTAATTTTTTGGTTGTACATTTTTATTATAAATTGATTTCTAATATCTTCATAATATTTACTTAATAACTTTAGATAGACATAGTATCTATAAAATGAAATAGATTGATTATCAAATTTAAGTAGAATATATTGCCAATAATTTTCCTTAACAGTCGGATTAATATTAAATTTAATATTATGGATTTCATATTTAATATCTGATAGTAAATTATCATCATTAATATTTAAAATTTTGAAGGATTCAGAGATTTCAAAATTTAAAAAAAGTCTCAAATTAACATCTATTCTTATTTTTATTTCATTTTCGGCAAGTCTTTTTGCTGCGGCAAGTGTTTCTTCTTTTCTTTCATAAACTATATTTATAGTCTTTTCAGAATCTTGCTCTATCCAAAATGTTTTATCATTTATCCAGATAGGTGTTTGTAAAGGCATAGAAGCCACGATTTTTATTAAAGGATAAGTTTCAACTTCATTAATTAAATAATTAATTTCAAAATCAAAAGTTGTCTCAAATAATGTTAAAGGTGAATTATATTCTATGTTTGCATTAAAATAATTGTTTAAGTTATAGTTAGAATTTTTATTTTCATTACTTACAGCTTTATTACTATTATCAAAATATGCGCAACTAATAAAACTTATGAATACTATAATCAAAATTAAAAAAATAATCTTAATATAAACAAAATTTAAATAAAATTTTTTGCTTTTCATTAGAAGAATTTAAATTTCAATATCTATATTTTAATTTCAGTTTCTATACATTGTTTTATTTTGTTTAATCCATTATTCTGAATCTGTCTTATCCTTTCACGAGTTAGTGAAAGCATTTTACCAGTTTCTTCAAGAGTATAAGACTTATTGCCTTTTAAGCCATATCTAAGTTCAAGAACCAGTTTTTCTCTAGGGGTAAGCTTAGAAAAAGCCAATTGCAATGCATGTTTCATCCATTGTCGCTGATATTCATCTAAAATCTCTTCTTCTAAACTATCTGAAGCTATATAATCCCCTATAACAGAGTTGGAATCCATCTGAATCGGTTCTTCTAGAAAATTTATTTCTTTGTTTAGTTCTAAAATCTGTTTTAATTTTTTTTCTGGTATGCAAAATTCTTCTGATAGCAGAGAAATTGAAGGGTTATTGCCATATGTTTTTGTGTAAAAATCTATATATTCATTAATCTTATTAAGCAAGTTATTTAAGTAATTTGGTATTCTTATAATTCTTGCTTTATCTGATAAAGTTTTTGTTATTGCCTGCTTTATCCAGTAAAGAGCATAAGTTGAAAATTTATTCCCTTTTCGATAGTCAAATTTTTCAATGGCTTCTAAAAGACCGATATTCCCTTCATTTATCAAATCTATTAAAGATATATATTTGTTTTGAAATCTTTTTGCAACAGAAACAACTAATCTTAAATTTGATACTACTATTTTATTTTTAATACAGTCAATTTCATTTTCAATTTCGAAAATGGCTGATTTTATCTTCCTTTTCTCTTTCAAATCAACAACTTTTTTATATTTTTCAAATAATGAAGACAACTCTTTTTCTTTATCTCTTAACCTCTTAAAAAAAACCACCTCTTCATCAGAAGTTAAAAGATCATAATGATTTACCTCCTTAAAATAAAGAGAAAAAACATCATTTAGAATAGATTCATCTTGTATTATCTTCTTCTCTTCCTCCTCGATTTCATATTCTAAAAAACTATCTTCTTTATTACTATTATTAAAAAAGAAGGATTCAGAATTACTCATCTCACCCTCCTAGGTTTGATAAATTTTATCCGTAAATTTCATCATATAATAATACAACAAAATCGAAAAAACACTTTTTTAAAATACTATTTTTTGAAAAAATCTTTTAGGCTGAGCATTTTTTCTTTGAAAAAAACAGATAAATTTAAAACGTTATCCTGGGGTGAATACCCAATACAGGTTTGTAAGTTAACTTTTTGACCATTTTGAACAAAAATATCCTGAAAATTAGAAATAACTATACTATAATCTTCTATTTTAACAATAACTGATTTTCCAAAACCAGAAATATCTCCAACATAGATTATTTCACCATTTGCTACTGGAGAAAAAATTATACTGCTTTTTAAGTATAACAAAAGAATTTTTTCGGTTTTTAACTTTAATTCAAAATTATCGACTGGTGAGTATATTACAAGAGATTTTGAAGGTATATTAAGAATCATCCCTATTTTTAAAGTGTCGGATTCTTTCAGATTGTTTGCTTTTCTAAGTTCTTCAACAGAAATATTATATTTTTTTGCTATACCATATAAGGTGTCTCCTTTTTGTACCTTATAAGTTGTATTATCTGAAATAGTTAATAACACCTTTGGATTTTCCTGTCTCTGAATAATAGGTTGATAAAAAAAAATATTTTTTGTAATATTATCATCAGAATTTTTTGAATATGTTTTTATATCTATAATAAAGTTAGTAAAAGATAAGAAACAAAATAAAATTAGGATAAAGAAAAGAATAACTATTTTTTGAATCTTATTTGAAGATTGCTTCATACAAATTGATTCGGTAAAAAGAATGTCAAAATTTAATAAAAAAAGATTTAAAACACCTTTGCTGAAGATATTTTTCTTCTTCAATCACAAATTCAGTTACCTCTATAATACCATTGCCATTGACAATTTTTGCAACAGCACTATCAATATTACTTTTTTCCCCTTCAAAAAGGGCAGAAACAGAACCATCTGACATATTTTGAACCCATCCGGTAATTCCATATCGGGTAACAATATTTCTAACAAAGGATCTAAATCCTACATTCTGGACATATCCTCTAAAAATATAGAGGCGTGATATCATTTTTAACTCCCATTTTATAATTGTTCAGAAGCAATATCTGCAAGCTTTGACCTTTCTGTTTTACTTAGCAAGATAGAACCAACAATTGAGTAATCTTTTAATTTTTCTACCACATATGAAAGGCCATTTGAGTTTTCATCAAGATAAGGGGTATCAATTTGCTGAGGATCTCCAGTAAGAACTATTTTTGTTCCTTCTCCAGCCCTCGACACTATTGTTTTAACTTCAAGAGGTGTTAGGTTTTGAGCTTCATCTATTATCATAAATTGTTCAGGGATAGATCTACCTCTTATATATGTTAAAGCTTCAACCTGTAATAAAGACTCTTCCATAAGCTGTTTTTTAAAATCAGATTGAGATTGTTCATCATATTGCAAAGAACTTATGAAATCTATATTATCATAAATAGGTTGCATCCAGCTGGATAGTTTTTCTTCCTTACTTCCTGGAAGATATCCAATATCTTTCCCCATAGGTATAACAGGTCTCGCAACTAAAAGTCTTTTATATTTCTTTTCTTTAAGAACTTTTAAAAGACCACAAGCTATGGCTATCAAAGTTTTCCCAGTCCCTGCCTTACCTATAAGATTTACAAGTTTAACAGAATCATCCAATAGAAGATTGAAGGCAAATATCTGTTCCATATTTTTAGGTCTTATTCCAAAAGCATACATCTCTTTTGAATTTATAAGTTTTAAAAGATTTTCCTCTTTAATGAATCTTGCTAAAGCGGTATGTTTTTCATTTTTTGAATCTACTAATTCGACAAATTCATTTGCGATATATTTTTCATTTGTCGAAATTTTATGTTCTTTATATATTATATCAATTTGTTCAGAATCAATTTTTACTTTTCTATAACCCTTATAAATAGTTTCATATGATACTTTTTGTTTTTCGTAATCAATTGCTTTTATCCCTAAAGCTTGAGCTTTAATTCTTGCATTTATATCCTTTGAAACAAAAAACACCTCATCTGTCATTGATTTATAATATAGTGCTGTTCCGATTATAAGGTCATCGGCTATTTCTTTTGAGAATTCGGAAGGGAAACCTATCGATTTACCGGCAGCAACAATAAGTTTCCCTCCCTCCTTTAACTTTACTCCATCTGTCAATGGGCCTTTGGCTCTTAGTTGATCTAATTTTCTTATGACAGTTCTCGCATTTTTTCCTATCTCTGATTGATCCTTTTTAAATTTATCAAGTTCTTCTATGACTTTTAGTGGGATAATCACTGTTTCATCAGCAAAAGAAAACATAGATCTTGGGTTATGCAAAAGAACATTTGTATCTATAACAAAAACTTTCATTTTGGTTCCTTAACACTTATTTTAAGTAATCAACAAATAAAAGTAGCCAAAAAATAAGTATATATATAGGTTTATACTATAAATTTATAATTTTATATATAAGTTTATAATTTTTTTATTTTACTATTTAATATTTTCTTCCTTTCATAGAAAGTTAAAAAGGAGCAAACTGATTTTGAACAAAATAATCATCTTCTAAAAATTTCATCTGCTTATTAAGATTATCATAATGGGTCTTTTCCCATTCAGATAGATAATGAAAAAATTGTTTTAATCCCTTATCTTCTGTTTCCTTTTCAGCCTTAGAATAAAACTCGAAAGAATCATATTCAAGCTTTATTGCAATGGATAAGGCGGACATTTCATAATGCTTATCTTTTATTCTGTTTTTAAATTCATTGGAAAATATAGGACTATCGGTATTATCAAAATCAACCTTTTTCTGAATATTTTCAATATTATATTCCTCTTTTTTTATAAGGTGTTTCAATATTTGCTGCAAAATCTGAAAATGCGATTCTTCTTCTAAAGACATAGAAGAAAATATACTTTTAGCTTTTTCATCATCAGTTTTTTCAGCTATTGCTTTATATAACTCCTTCCCCTCAAGTTCACTTCTCATTGCAGTTTTTATAACTTCTTTAATATCCATAAAAACCTCTTTTTATCATCTTTAATAAAATTATAATTCATTTAATTTATATAATCAAGTCAATTGAAATTTTTTTTTCTTAAATTATATTTACTTATATATGTAAAAATCGTAAGGTTAATAAAGAATTTTATGAAAAAATATCTCTGGTTAATAGCTATTATTATACTTTTTATTATAGCTGGCTTTATACTCAAGATAACTTATAATTTTGTGGTGCAATCAAGAGTAAATGTCGAAAAAGCCATCACTATCTTAAAAAATGAGTTTGTTCCTTTGAAAATGAAAGTTCTTATTGATGAAGTTAAAATAAGTTATCAACTTAAATTTTATGATTTAATGGGAACAAATGTTGCTGCTTTTAATAATGAAATAAGTGGAAATCAACTATTCATTGACTTTTATGTAATAAATATAAAAGATAATTTCCTTTTTTTTCCTTATTTAATTTATTCGAATGAAATTCCACCAGTTATGGGGAAAAAGATTTTTGATGTTTATGAAAAAAACTATGATGGTATTCTTTTCCCAGAAATATATGCTGCTGAAAACATGAATGAAAATTATCTCAAATTTATCTCTTCAATATGGCAAGCTATTAAAAGTGGCAACATTACCTTCTTTTCTTCAAATTATAATGGGAATGCCCTTCACCTTTTAAGCAACATCTCCGAAATAGACCCAAATGCTGTTTATGAATTTGTATGCCATACTTCAAAAGGGGGGATAGAAATTGTTAAGCGTTGATTCTAAAACCATTATAATTTTGCTATCAGCATCTATCCTTTTAAGCACCTTATACACATTTTTTCAGTTTCTTTTTAAGTTTCATCCAGAAAAAAAGATTTCAAAATTTTTCTTTATATTATTTACCTTCTTAAAATCTATTGTTGTAGTTTTTTTCATTGTAATAGCTCTATATTTTGTTTACTACATCTATAACATTATAAATCAATATCTAACTTTAGTAGAAATGAAAAAATATGTTAAGAACCTTTCAAGGGAAAGAGTTCTTGCAAAGATTTCTATTACTGATTTTTCGGAAAATAACTTTAACTGTATGCTTGAGTTATATTCTTTAACAGGCAAATTATTTAAAAAATCAAGTTATGAACTTATAGGAACCGAATTTTATCTCGATTTTGTTGTATTAAATTTTGATTATATGTTTATTGAAAATGGATCAAATAATATAGCGTATCCTTCTATTCTTTTTTCTGATTCAATCTCCTACGATAATGGTATCGCACTTTTAACTTCAAATGAATTAAAAGAATTTCTTTCGGCAGATTCAGATAAATTTATTGGATTAAACGAAAAAAAAGTAAATTCTTTATCAAACTTTATTTTTAAATGTATTTCTGATAATGCTTTTGCCAGAAAAAATGGTGTAAGATCTATCGTTGGTTCTGCTTTACACCATAAAATTTTTTCAAAATCAACATATAAAGTTTACTTGCAAAATACCGGTGGACTTTCTATGGTTGAAGAAAATTTTTAATACTTTTAATTTTGAAAATATATTATATACTTCTTTTAGAAGGAGTTTATACATGAGCCCTACTTTTACCGACAACAATATTTTTATTAATGTTGATGTTGAAACTAAATCTGAACTTATAAGATTTTTAAGTGAAAAGATGTCTGATCTTTCCCAAGTTTCAGAAGAATATATAAACGAATTACTTATAAATAGAGAAGAACAGCTTACTACAGGTATTGGTGAAGGGATAGCAATCCCTCATGCTTTCTCTGAAAAATTCAAGGGCTTCTATATTATTGTTGGCACATTGAAAAAGGAAATAGATTTTCATTCTATCGATAAAAAACCTGTTTCTATCTTTATTTGCATCTGTGCTCATACAAGTGAAAACTTAAAATACTTAAAAGTCATAGCAAAATTTGCTGAAATTTTACATAATCCGGCGCAGAGAAAAAAAATACTTGAATGTAAAAATGCTAATGAGCTTATGGATATCTTAAATCCTTTGATTCAAATTTAATTTGCTTTTTCTTTTTTTTAATTTAATAAATCATTTTTCTAAAATTCTATATTATCATCTGGGGGTTTTTAATGGAAATTAGAACAAGATTTGCTCCTTCACCTACTGGACATTTACATATTGGCGGTTTAAGATCTGCTCTTTTTTCTTACCTTTGGGCAAAGCATAATAATGGTAAATTCTTTTTAAGGATTGAAGATACCGATAGATCTCGCTATGTCGAAGGGGCTGTTGAAGGGATAAAAAAATCTCTTTTATGGGCTGGGATTAAGTGGGATGGAGACTTGATTTTTCAATCTGAAAGATTGGAACTTTATCAAAATGCTGCAAACAAACTTTTAGAAGAAGGAAAAGCTTATAGATGTTTTTGCTCTGAATCAAGACTTGAAAGAGTTAGAAAACTTAGAGAACAAAATAAACTTCCTTCTGGTTATGATAGAAAATGCAGAAACTTAAGTAAAGAAGAGATAGATGAACATCTTGCAAATGGTGATCCTTATGTAATAAGACTAAAAGTTCCACTTGAAGGGGAAACAGTTTGTAATGACCTTTTAAGAGGGGAAATTAGATTTGATAACTCTACCCTGGAAGATATTGTTTTAATAAAATCTGATGGTTTCCCAACCTATCATATGGCTCATGTTGTCGATGACCATGATATGAAGATCACGCATGTCACAAGAGGAGAAGAATGGATTTCTTCAATGCCAGTCCATGTTATCCTTTTTAACATGTTTGGCTATGAACTTCCAGTTTATGTTCATCTTCCAGTAGTTTTAGGTGAAAGTGGTAAAAAGCTATCAAAAAGAGATGGTGCATCTTCAGTTGGTGAATTTATCGAAGCAGGTTATCTACCTGAAGCAGTTATAAATTATCTTGCACTTTTAGGTTGGTCTTATGACGATCAAACTCAGATATTTGATATGCAAAAACTTATTGAGCTTTTCGACATTTCAAAGGTTTCAAAAGCTTCAGCTGTGTTTTCTTATGAGAAACTTGATTGGTACAATGGATATTATATAAGAAATCTATCATTAGAAGAGTTTTATGAAAAGGCTCTTCCTTACTTTGTTAAGGCAAATTTTGTTGAACAGAACCCTACAAACGAAGAAGAGCAGTATATTAAAAAGATATTACCACAAATTCAGGATAGGATTTTTAAGTTATCAGATATTATATCTTACTGTAAATTCTTTTTTAATGCTCCCCAAAACTATAATAAAGATGATTTTATAGATAAAGGAAGAGACTTACAAAGATCAAAAGAAATTCTGGAAAAAGTTCTTCCTGTTCTTGAAAATTCTGAGTTTTCAGAAAAAGCACTTGAAGATAGTCTTAAGGTTTTTATTGAAAAGGAAAGTTTAAAAGTAAAAGATTGTTTTATGCCAATTCGTGTTGCTGTTTGTGGAAGTAGATTCTCTCCTGGTCTTTTTGAGACTTTATCCATCATAGGAAAAGAGGAAACCATTAAAAGATTGAAAAATGCCATAAAACAAATTTAAAATTCAAAAACATTTTGGAGCTTTTAAATGGAAGATAACTTTACCCATATTTCTCATACTTCAATGGAAAGACTTGAGCTTTTGATAAAAAAAAGATTAGAAAATGGAGCAGACAAAGAAGACATTGATAAAAGAATTTGGGATCTGTTTGGAGAAGATTGGAGTATTATGTTTACAGATCTTGCTGGCTTTAGCAGAGAGGTGGAAAAATTTGGAATAATTCATTTTCTTCAAATAATATATGAATCAAAAAGGCTATTTCTTCCCATCATTGACAAACATGATGGAATCTTAGTTAAAATGGAAGGAGATAGCATGCTTGTAATATTTAGAAATCCTTTCAAAGCTCTAAGTTGCGCTATAGAAATGCAAAAAGAATCTTTTATATATAATCAAAAAAAAATCCCGGAAGAAAAAGTTTTACTTTGTGTCGGGCTTGGCTATGGAAAGATTTTAAAAATTGGGGATACCGATGTATTTGGCGCAGAAGTTAATGCTTCAAGTAAACTTGGTGAAGATATCGCAAAAGAAAGAGAAATATTATGCACTCTTAATTTTATGGAAACAGTAAATAAATTAACAAATATTGATTTTATGGAAATAGAAGAAATCCCTCCTGGAGCAAAAAAAGCCTTTAAGATTAACTATTCTATATAATCTTATTTTAAGAATCTTATTTAATAATTTTATTTTAATAATCTTATTTGATAACCTTATCTAATAATCTTATTTAATAATTTTACTCTATAAGCTTTATTAATAATTCTATTGTGTCATCTATTTTAATTTCTGTAAATATTGAAAGGCTAAAAATGATGCAAAGGCACCATCTGCAGCAGCAAGGACGATCTGTTTCATTGTTTTTGAAATGATATCACCAGCTGCATAAACTCCTTTTATATTTGTTTCAACATTATTTTTAGTAGTTATAAAACCATTTTCATCAAGTTCTATCTGATCTTTTATCAAATCATTGTTTGGCTTATATCCTATAAATACAAATACTCCATTTACTGCATAACTTTTTTGGCTTTTATCAACTGTTGATTCAAGCAAAATTGATTCGACTAAATTTGTACCTGAAATTTCTTTTGGAATATTATTATATAAGATCTCTATATTTTTTGTTTCTTTTATTCTATCAACAAGGAATTTTTGTCCTCTGAACTGATCTCTTCTATGAACCAAATAGACTTTTTTTGCATGTTGAGCTAAAATAATAGATTCCTCTAATGCGGTATCTCCGCCTCCTATTGCTGCTACAACTTTATCCTTAAATAAAGGAGCATCACAAGTACCACAATATGAAACACCTCTTCCTAAAAATTTATTTTCCCCATTTATTCCAAGCTTTTTAGGGCTTGCCCCCATTGCTAATATAACAGTTTTCGCCTCTATAATTCCATCTTCTGTTTTTATTTTCTTTATGTCTTCTTTTAAAGAAACTTCTATCACCTCTGTATATTTAACCTCAACTCCAAGATGATTAAGCTGAGCCAGCATCTTTGAACCAAGAACATAGCCTGAAATTGGTTCGTCAAAACCAGGATAATTTTCTATAGTTGCTGTTAGATTCATCTGCCCGCCAACTGCGGTTCTTTCAAGAACTAATGTAGATAATCCATACCTGGAACCATAGATAGCTGCGCTCATTCCAGCTGGACCACCACCAATTATTACTAAATCGTACATTTATACCTCCAAAAATTTTAAATAAAACTAAAAATAAAAAAAATAAAACTAAAAATAAAAAAAATAAAACTAAAAATAAAAAAATTAGAAAATAAATTATAAAACAAAAGAAATAAAAAACTTAAAAAGGAATAAAACTTAAAAATATAAATTTATTAAAAATAAAAATTAAAAACTAAAAGCTAAATCTAAACATTAAAATTAAAATAAAAAAAAATTATAAAAATTTAAAATTAAAAAATAAATAGATTTGAGATAAATCCATAAAATTAGATCTATCAATATAAATATATGAAAAATAAAAAAATTCGTCAACTTCTTAAAATTTCTATATTAAATAAAATCTTTATTCAATAAAACTTACACCATAAAAAATTTACAAAAATTCATTTAGCATACTTTAAGATTTCTTTTATATTTGATTTTATTACTTCATCAGAAATACTTGAAAGTAAGCCAATCTGTGGTTTATATGCTATACCTACTCCACTTATTTTTATAGGGCAGACATCTTCGTTTGAATCTCCAACATATATTATATCCTGCATTTTTATGCCAAATTTCTCAGAAAGATAAATAATTCCGTTTGATTTACATACTGGATGATTGCATAAAGATTTTGTAGAATTTACGAAATAAGAAGGAATAAGTACTTCGCCAGAAAAAATGCTATCAGATATTCCAAGCTGATTTGAAAGAGAAAAATCCATCCCTAATTTTTTTCTAATAGTTTCAGTAATTATATCAAAAGAATTACTTACTATTCCAGTTAAATAGCCTCTTGCCTTTAGTTCTTTAATAGTATACTTAAAATCTTCTGAAATATTTATATATTCTATGAAACTTATTAGTTCATCTTTATTTATGTTAGAAAATAACTTTGCAATTAATTTTTTTTGTATAGTGTAATCATTATATTTTGTTATTATTTCAATATAATCATTAACAAGATTTTTTTTAACAAAAAATTCCCTTAAAATATCTTTTTCTGCTACAACAATACTTAAATTAAAAATAATCATTTTTTTTAAGTTTAATAGTGAATTTTGAATAGTGGAAAGCATCTCATTTTGAATAACATTAATAGATTGAAGCCCATCAAAATCAAGAAGTTTTCTATCTGCTGCTCTTTTTAATATAGCTTTTGCGACCTCAGACGACATTTTACCAAGTTGCTGCCATGGTTTTGATTTGTTTTCTATTTTACCAATATGAACTTCCTTTATTCTGGCTTGAATATTAAATACATCTATAAGTATACCTATATCAACTCCATAATCATTTTCGAAATTCACCTTTTGAAAAACTTCTTTTTTCCCAGCAATCATGCCTGAAAGTGGTTGGGAAAAAATTAAAAGATCTGGAAATAATATTCCAAGTAATGGTTTTGCTACAAGTTCAGTTACTCTTCCAGCTTCTCTATCAAAAGTGGACTTTACGAAGTCATATTCTTCATATAAAATTGGATAAGCTAACTTTTCAACTATATCTTCTTCATAGTTTCCAATATCGCCATCAAGATAAACAATTATGTTATTTTTAGCATAGTGTAAACCTTCTTTCATTGAATAACCTTTGCCTCTAACTGCACTTATGTAAACTTTTGCACCATGCTTTTTTGCCTCTTCTACTGTATTATCTTCAGAATTATCATCAATTACAATGATTTCATCTGTAAATTTACTTTTTTTGACAAGGTCAACTACCTTTCCAATACTCTGTTCTTCATTTAATGCTGGTATAATAACTGAAACTTTCCCTTTTTTCCTGAAAAATGACTCTAGTTTTCTTATAAAATTCATTAATCATTTCTTCTTATTTTCGCTAAAATTAGCTAATTCTCTTTCAAAATCTTTATCCAAATCTCTCTTGTTCTTGGTCCGTCATATTCAGCAAAAAATATTCCCTGCCATCTTCCAAGTTGAATTCTGCCATTTTCTAATATAAGAGAAAGACTATTGCCTGTCAAGACCGATTTAATATGAGCATCGGAATTCCCTTCACTATGTGCAAAATTGTTATTATGAGGGACAATTTTTGAAAGAAAATTTTCAATATCAAATGCTACATCTATATCGGCGTGTTCATTTATTAAAAGACCTGCTGTGGTATGAGGATTATAGCAAATTACTACTCCATCTTTTATCTTACCATTAATCTTTTCCATTATTCTTGAAGTGATATCAATAAGTTCAATCCTTTTAGAAGATTGTATTATCAATCTTTCCATAAACTTTAGCCTTTTAATATAATATTAGAAATATTAGAAATCAAAAATCAATTAAAACTGGTCAATTGCCTTCTGTAAAGGATAATCAAATTCAAGGTCGAAAAGTTTTTCCTCACCATAATATTGCATAAGTTGAGAAACAAGGAATCTTATGGAAGTATCAGATAAATATAATTTTTCAGAAGATAGAAGCTTTTTAATTTCTTTATATAAAATTTCTTTATTTTCAGTTCCATATTTCTGGATATATTGATATAAAATACCTTTTTTTTCTAACATTGATATTGCTGCAAACTCAATATCAGAATATTGATAGTATTTAACTTCTATATCTGGTTCTATTCCATTTTTATGGATCACATAACCTTTTGGCGTGAAATATTGAGTTATTGTAAGAAAAACTGCTGAGCCATCATTAAGTTCAAAGACTTGCTGAACAACCCCTTTACCAAAGGTTTTCTCACCAATTATTGTCGCTCTTTTATAATCTTTCATAACACCTGTAAATATTTCTGCGGCAGATGCTGTATTTGAATCTACAAGGATAACTAACTTAAAATTGTCTGGGATAACCTGTAAATTGGTAGCCATATATTTTTCATCAAACTTAGGATTTCTTCCTTTTGTATAAACCAAAAGTTTGTTATTGAAAAAATAATTAAGAAGTTGAATTACTTCTGAAAGGTAACCACCTGGGTTTCCTCTTAAATCAATTATTGCTCCCTTATATTTTTTTGTTGCTTTTAATAGTTCGTTTTTAACTGAAATTGCAGTATTATCACCAAAATCCTCTATTTTTATGTAAAAAATATCATTTGTGATTTCTCCAGATTTGACCATTGTTAGTTTGATTATTTCTCTATTGATATTGAAAATAATCGGCTTTTCAGCCCCCTGCCTCTGAATTTTTAATTGAACTATTGTGCCTTCTTTTCCTTTTATCCTTGATGTAACTTCTTCTAATTCCAATCCTTTTGTACTTTGATTATCAACTTCAAGAATAATATCACCAGGAAGCAATCCTATTTTTTTTGCAGGTGAATCAGGTATGAGTCTTAATATCATAGGCATATTATTCTCAATAGTTATATATGCTCCAATTCCACCATATTTATGAGAAAGACTTTGCTGTCTTTCGTCCAACTCTTTTTTGGTAACATATGAGGAAAATGGGTCATTTAATGAGCCAACCATCCCGTTTGCAGCTCCTTCGAAAAGCTCTTTATTTGTAGGTGGTTGTATATAGTAATTTTCATTAATTAATTTTTCAACCTGATATAGTATTGAAGAATCAGTAGACTCTGGTATCAATGCTTTTGGAGTAGTAATAGCTTGATTTACAATGACTATAATAAGAATGCAGATAATAAAAATAAATAATAGTCTTTCTTGTTTTCTATCCATTTTTGTATCCTGAAATTATTTTTAACTGGTGATTAAAGAATAATATTTTTATCTTTAATTTCAAATAAAATTTTGGGTTTTTTTGCAATAAATTTTGATATTTTAAATTTATCTTTTTAAAAGAGGCTTATCAATAAAAAAATAAATATATGCGTAGCAAATTTTGAAACTTTACACTTATCTTTTAAAAAGAAACTTAACAATAAAAAAATAAATATATCATCTTCTTTAAAAAAAGGATTTAAAGGAGATGAAAACTTGGTATTAAAAAAACAAATTGTATTTAAATTTGAAAAGGTTGAAAAAAAAGAAATTACAATTACAAATTTAGCTAAATTATTGAATTGTTCAAGAACATGGTTATCTATCTTGTATAATAGATTTAGTAGAAAGGTAAGCCTTTAGAATTGCCTAAAGGTCAAAAAAAATTCTTTTCTTACACAAAAATAAAAAGAAGATTTAAAATATATTGAAAAAGATATGGCTTTCTTGTATCAATTTATTATATGGTAGTTATTCTAAATACAACTATAAAACATAATTCAACATATTCTAAACCAATTAATGATAAAGCTGAAAATGTTTTTAGAAAAAGTATTAAGATGTTTAGAGAGCTACGAAGACAAGATTTAGAGGATTTAGAAAATGCATTTACCCAAAGATTTGAAAGAAAAGTATCTAATACAAATGAAATTAAGTTTACAAAATAAATATTTTATAGTTCCAAAATATAAAAATTTAACTCTAGATTCATTTAGGGTAGAAGTAAGAGAAAAACCAATAAAATTTTAAAAATATATTATAAAGGTTAATTTTTAATAAAATACAATTTAAGTAAGGATAAAATTTATGATTATAAAATTTCTTAAAAGTTTTAAGTTTCATTTTATGAAATATATGTTAAATTTTAAGTTTGAGCCACATAATTTTTAATAAAATATTTATAAAATTTTAATTAAATTGAATATATCTGACTTATTATTTTATGCATTCTATTTTTTGCTACATGTATTTATATTTCAGTTGTCTTAATACTTTTATATCCTAATAGCTGCTAAATATATTTTATATCAACTCCATTTTAAAGAAGGTGAGCGGCAAAACTATGTTTTAAAACATAAATTGAAATGTGGCTTTAGCCCTTAAGGATATCGAGTATTATAGTTGTTACCTAAAAATATATCTAGCAATTTAGCCCGGATTTTATTAGGAAATAATTTTACTTTGTTTAATCTAAGGATTGGAAACCAAATCAACTCGTAAAAATATGATTTTAATTTTTGCGATACCTCTGGTCCATTTAGTTCAAGTTGACCATTATATTCATAAACAAAGGGGTATATATAATATTCTTTACCATAAGAAAAGCGATGGAGAAGTATATTTTATCCCCGATGACAATCACAAAAGCTACTCTTTGTGTCATAATATTTTTAATCAATATATTTTTAGTTAAAGTGATGTAACCGTCACTTCTATCTGGCGTTAGTATAGCTTTAGCGCCAAAGTGTGATTGGTTGGACAAATGTACTAAAGTTTTGACGATTTACCTACCTTAATTCCTCGCTCAAACGAAGTCGAGGAGATGTGAAACACTCAGTAGCTGCTAACACATGTTAGGCAATGTTCACTAACATTATTTCTTTCCTACTAGTATTAACCTATACCATCCTACTTTTGCTTGAGTATTTTTGGTTAATAATTCTAGATATCGTCTTTTTTCATCAACTGATATTTGATCTGTACCATAATGATCTATGTTTCTACCATTTTGCGGATTTGAATTCCAAGGATAATATTCATCAAAATAATCGAGTTGAGTCGCCAAGATATGAAAACCGGAATCTTTGAAATATTTTTCAAGATCAGCATCATCAAAAAAATGTTGTTTGTGATCATAGATCATCATCTTTGCTGAAAGCTATCCAAATTCTTCTTCATCATTATTATATTTATTGACTTTGAAACTAAATAGGAATTTTCCATTTTCTTTTAAATGTGATGATAATTTCAACGCATTTTCAATGAAAAACTCATAATAAGCAACTTCAGGGAATCCGAAGCAAATAAGATCATAGGTTTCTTTACGCTTAAGTTCTCGCATGTCACCCCAAAGCATTTCAATAGTGGGATTCAAACGACAAATTTCATTTAATTTTGTTTTGATCTCATCTGGAATGCGGGAATGTTCATTTGCATAAACCTTTTCAAAATATTCTTTTAAAATCATTGCATGCCGTAAAGGCCATCGTTGATCACCTCCAGAAGCAAGGTCAAGGGCAACAGATTTTCCTATATTATTTTCAATTAGAAATGAAATTATTCGGTCATGATAATCCATGAGTTTTCCTCCTTAATTTTAGGCAATGGTGGTTATTGATCCGACAATATGGAGAGGTTGTGTTACCCCATGTAAGCAATGGGGGAAGACTACTTGTAATTTAGCCACCAACCTTTCACGCTGCAAGCAGGGTATGGCACATGTTTTTGCAGTCATGATACAAATTTTGCTGAGCATTACGAGTGTCACGATACAAGCTGTCTATAAGCCATCAATTTATCAAGGTTCAGGAATTAAATTGTCTGCAGATACGCGTATCCGGGTGCAAGAATCATTACAAATGTGCATTAAGTGCGGAAGTAAAAGCAAAAACTGTTATAAACAACTTACCCATATTGTCCTTGTTAAGCAGATTATTTTATGGGACTCCTGAAAAAAGAAATATTTTAAATTTCAAATATTATATTTTTTTTTTCATAATAATTAAAAAAAGAGATATTAAAAAACTATTGTAAAAACTAATTGAATTTTTCAAAAAAAGAAAGATATTTTTATAAATTGAAACATTATATTATTTTCTCCTTCTAACAACATGTTTTTATTTGTTTCATACTGCTTTCACTGAAGGCTTCATTTTCCCACCCCTTATTTTTAATATTATCATTTTATGATTTTAAGATATTAATTTTCCTTAAATATGACTTTTTTACTTTCATAATAATTATCTTTTCATTCTTTAAAAAGAAAAATATCTTTTTTAAAAAATAGATATTAACCTTTCTTTAAAAGTTTACTTCAATAATTCAAGAGCAGTATTTAAAGGATATTTATGGGAAAAAACAAAAAGCTTAAAAATTGGAAGAATAGTTTTAAAAGTTAGCCCATGATTTATTATATCTTCTAAATAATTATTATCTTTAGAAACTAGATATTGTTGAAAATAATAAATATTCAAATATTTTTGTTTTATATAATCAATATTGCTTACATAATCATCAAGATATAACTTTATTAAAATAAAATTTTCAGATTTATTAAACTTATATTTATAAAGATAATAGGAATAAGTATAAGCAAAAAATTCATTGAAAATATTATTAACTAATTTTTCCAAAAATTTATTATAATTTTCAAAATACACTTTTACAAATTCTCCTCCATTTAAAAAATCTTTAGATCGTATCAAAGGTATAAAATTAACATAAAAAGGATTTACAGTTAAAGGTAAATAATATTCTAATTTTAAATTATCCAAACAATTATTTAATATTTCATCTTTAAACTCATTAAAGGAATATTCGAATAATTCACTGCTAATATTGCTGTATAGTAAATGAATATATTCATGAGTTAAATATAGAGAAAAATAATTTATATTTTTCATTAAGGAAAATGTTATAAAATTGTTTTTATTATCACTTGTATCTGAATAACTAAAATTTTCATTATAATTACTTGAAAATATTGCAAAATATATATACACATAACTTTCATTAACGATAATTTTATTTAAAATATTATTTGTATCTGAATCTATAAAGAAATTAAATTCTTTATTTATCTGGTCTTCTAATTCAACACAGATTTTATCTATCAGAGCAATATTTGAATTATATAAAGCAGATAAAAGGTCATCAGTTTCTATAGCAATATCACTAAAAATATACATTGAATATAATACTTCTGAATCCTTAAAAAATTCATTATATTTTGTTTTAATTTTATCAAATTTAGATAAATCATTTTCATCTCTTATATTTGAATTTAAATAATCTTTAATGTTAGAAATCCTATATTTTATATTAAATTTATTCAAAAATAGATTAACTAAGTCATTGTACTTTGTAAAATATTGATTTCTATAATGAATATAGTTTATCATGTAGAAATAATAAGTATCATTTGTTTTTTTATATTTATAAGAGTCAAATAAAATACTTAATTTTTCTTTATATGATTCGATAGCAGTTATATCAAAATCATTAATATATTTAGAAAAAATAGTCGAAATTTCTTGATCTTCAATAAAGATATTACCATCTGATAATTTTAATATAAGTAAATAATATGTTAAAAGTTTTTTATCCAAAATATAATTTATATTTATTTGATTATTTCTATATTCCACAATTTTAAATTTTTCATATTCCGTATAAGAAAATGATAAAAATAAAAAAATAATAAAAAAAAACGAAATGAAAATAAACTTTCCTTTATTTATTAAAACATTTCTCATAATTAGCTCCGCGAATATATTTTTGTATATATACTCAAAAAAATAAAAAATTTAAGGGATATATAACCATTTTATATTATCAAAATAGTATTGAATATCATTTTTTATAAAATTGTTTACCAGATTGTAAATAATTTCCTCCATATTCTCTGGACTTGTATAAATTATCTTTTCTAACGCAATATTTTTAGTTATAAAGTATGATACAATATAACCTACTAATATTTGATAAAGGTTGTTATTATATATTTTAAATTTAAAAGTACCGGGTTTATACTCTACCAAATACTTTTTTAAAAAAAGGTCATTTTCCAGATCGCAATAATTTTTATTATTCTTTATAAAGTATAATACTGAAGTATCTGCAATTAATTCTTTTAATAAACCATATCTATAATTAGTAATTGTACTATTGATTTCCTTTATAATTTTCTCTTTTGTTTCTTTATCGGTAGATGAATTTTCTGATTCTAAAACAGTATATAAAAATGCATTTTTATGCTCAAGAACCATATCTCCTTTATCTGTTCGTGGATATTCAATTAAATTTGAAAAAAAATAGTGAGATAACTCATGGAGAAATATGCTTTTGACTTTATTTATATTGCTAATTCCAGATATACAAATTAGTGATTGTTGTTCTACATATAAACCCTGAGTTTCAAAGTATTTATTATCTTTATCAGGAAAACCTTTAAGGTCATACCATAAAAAATAAACTGATAATGGAGAATCTTTAGAAATATTAATAGAGTAATATTCAATATAATCATTTACTATTTTATCTAATTGAAAATTACTAAGAAAATTATCAAAATAAGAATAAATTTCTTCAATTACCGTATTATTATGAAATACTTCAGAAATTTCATTTCTATTTAATATAATAAAATTAACAAGCATGTCATAAAAACTAAGGGCATAAACTTTACTAAAAATATATTGAAAAGATAGATTTAAAAAAGATGAATTTAACATGTAAGATATTGAATCTATTAGTTTAATATCTATATTTTTAAATCTTAATTTATAAATATTATATTGTTCTTCATCTAGATCATAAATATATTTGTAATAATAAAAAAAAGAAAATAATGAATTTTTGTAAATTTTAGTATTTTTGAAATTTTGATAAAGATATTTATAAAAATCATATCTAATTTGTTCTATTAAATCCTTTTTCTCTTGATAAAATCTTAAAAGAATTTTATCAAAATCTTCATTATATGTTTTTACTCCAAAAATTGTAAATAATATAATTTGTAAATCTATTAAATCTATTTCATACCCATTTTTGTTTTTATCCATTAAAATTGTTTTATTTTTTCCTAATTTTATTTCTAAATTATTAGCTAAACTTTCATTCATTGAATAAAAACAAATTAAGATGATTATAATTAACAAAATAATTTTATTTTTTAATTTTTGCATATTACAGACCTTAAAAAGTTATTAGTTTTATACTAACCTTCCAAAAATTATATAAATAATTTTAGAAGGTTAGTATATTTAATAAATTATTTTTTATTTCAATTTGGTTTTGAAGGATCAGAAGTAGTTATATTGCCTAACATTGTAGAGCCATTATATGGATTAAATTTTTGATAATCTACTGTTCCATCAGGCCAAACAATCATAAATGCAAAGCCAAATTTATTATTACCTGAAGCTTCTCCTGGATTTAATAAATATACTTTTGGAGGTTTGCCAGGATCACATGGCCAAACAGCTTGTTCACCATTAATAATACTTAGTTCATCATCACTTAATTCAACTAAAGATGATAGAATAATATTTTGCATATCAAATTTTATATTTATATTTGGCTCATATATAATTTTTGCATACAAATTGTTGCTAAGAAATAATAAAAATATTATAAGTATAAATATTTTTGTCAATTTTAAATTCATATTTATTTCCCTCCTTAATACATTAATATAATAAAAATATACATTATCTTGGAACAAGAATTGTATTTAAGTTACTTGGATGAAAGTTAGGAATATATATGTCAACTGTTTTATATGTTCCATCTTGCAAAACCATTATAATATTATGACCGCTTGCATGTCCATCGTTATAAACAATAATATATCCTTCATTTCCACCTGGATCTAAAATATAAATAATATAATCATCTGGTTTTGTAGTTTCATAAATTACATGATTTCCTTCTACTCCCATCAACTCTTCTTCACTAAGAGTTGTCAATCCCATAAATTGTTGATCCTCACTTGTCATAGCTGGTGCATTCTCATTTTCTGGAGTTGATGCAAGTGCAGGAATTGCAAATAATAAAACTAACCCTAATAAAAGTATAATACTCTTTTTCATTTTCTCAATCTCCTTTTGTCTATTTTATTTGATTTTTTGTCTTTACTTTTTTAATTTATATTCTTTACTTTTTTTAGCTTTTTAAT